>CAWDNB010000005.1:0-114146 GCA_963803585.1 uncultured Alphaproteobacteria bacterium
GCACCATTTCCTCCGCCGAACGGCTCCGGCATCGCCTACCCAGCCAGCGTCATCCACGTATCAAGCGTGCGCGTGCGGTTTCGAATTGCGGTGCCATGCGCAGGAAAATAGCGTTCGGATCGGCGATCTGCTTGCACATATAACAATATCTTTATATGTCCTGCGCAATGCAGATCGAGATCACCATACGGGCATTGGCGGATTCCACACGGCTCCGGATCATGCGTTTGCTGTCGGCAATGGAACTGGCGGTCGGTGAACTGGCGCAGGTGCTCGGGCAAAGCCAACCCAGGGTGTCGCGGCATATTGCCATTTTGTGCGATGCAGGCCTGGCACAGCGTCATCGCGAAGGCAGTTGGGTGTTCCTGCGGGCCGCCATCGGCAACGAGCGCGGCGATCCTGTCGGGGAAGCCATTGCGCGCCTCTTGGCCACGGCAGAACGGGAAGATACCGAATTTGCAGCGTGCTGCGCCGACGACCGGCGGCAGCTTGCCTTGATACGCGGCGCGCGCGAACAGAATGCAGCGGAATATTTTGCCCGGCATGCCGATGATTGGGACGAATTGCGGCAATTGCACAGCGCCGATGCCGTGGTCGAGGCGCGCCTGTTCGCCGCTCTTAAAGGGCAGCCTTTGGGCAGGTTGCTGGATATCGGCACCGGAAGCGGACGCATGGCGGAACTGTTCGCACCCCATGCCGACCATGTCGTGGCGCTCGACAAAAGCCTGGATATGCTGCGTGTGGCGCGTGCCAAGTTGCAAAACTTGCCGGCGGACAGTGTGGAACTGGTGCAAGGTGATTTTGCGGCATTGCCGTTCACCGCGCATCGGTTCGATACAGTCGTGCTGCACCAGGTGCTGCATTTTGCGCAATATCCTGCGATGGTGCTTAAAGAAGCCGCGCGCGTGACCTGCCCCGGCGGACGCATCGCCATAGTCGACTTCGCGGCGCATGAACGCGAAGAATTGCGGGACCGTCACGCCCATGCGCGGCTGGGTTTCACCGACAAGGCGGTAGCCCAATTGCTGCGCGAAGCGGGCTTTACCGCATCGCAGCCCATCGGCCTGGACGGCGGCGCGCTCACGGTGAAGATCTGGCTTGGAACGCGAACGGGCAGCCCCGCGGCCAAACCGGCGACGCCGCTGAAACCATCCACCGACGTTGTCGGTGCCAGAAAGACTGCCTTATGAACGCGCCAACCCCGACCTTGGGTTCACCCCTGACCCCGGCCCATGAGGCCAAAACAGCCCATGACACGCCTTTGTTTTCGGGCCTGCCCGGAGACATTACCGCTTCGTTCGAATTTTTTCCGCCGAAAACGGAAAAGATGGAAGCCAAATTATGGAGCGCGGTGCAGGAATTACGACCGCTCGACCCAAGTTTCGTATCCGTGACCTATGGCGCCGGGGGGTCGACGCGCGAACGCACGCATAACACCGTGGCACGGATTATCAGGGAAGCTGCGCTGCCTGCGGCGGCGCATCTGACCTGTGTTGGCGCCAGCAAGCAGGAAATTCGCGAAGTTGCCGAACAGTATTGGGAAGCGGGCGTGCGGCATATCGTTGCCTTGCGCGGTGATGCGGGTGAGCCAGGTGCCCCTTTCGCGCCGCATCCCGAAGGCTATGCCAGTGCCGCCGAACTGGTCGCAGGCCTCAAAACCATTGCGGATTTCGAAATTTCCGTCGCGGCATATCCCGAAACCCATCCCGATGCCGATTGCCCCCAATCCGATCTCGACAATCTGAAACGCAAACTGGATGCGGGGGCAAGCCGCGCAATCAGCCAGTTCTTCTTTTCGCCCGAAACATTCTTCCAGTTTCGCGAGGCAGCGGAAAAGGCGCACATTTCCCAGCCCATTCTGCCGGGCATCCTGCCGGTGACCAATGTTGCCCAGGCGCGAAAATTCGCGGGCGCTTGCGGGGCCAAGATACCGGACTGGATGGATGGATTGTTCGAAGGTCTGGACGCGCGGCCCGATGCGCGCCAGCTGGTCGCCGCCACCGTAGCAGCAGAGCTGTGCCGCCGCCTTTATGCAGGCGGGGAACGGCATTTCCATTTCTACACCTTGAACCGTGCCGATCTGGCCTATGCAATTTGTCATATGCTGGGAATGCGGCCGCACGACGCACCGAAGGGAAATAGGCGATGACCGCCCGCGAACGGTTGAACGCCGAAGCTGCCAAGCGTGTATTGATATTCGATGGCGCATTCGGCACACAGATCCAGAATCGCAAATTGACGGAGGCGGATTTTGCCGGAACGCTTGGACTGACCGCCGATCAGAAGGGCAATAACGATATACTGGCGCTGACCCGGCCCGATGTAATTTCGGACATAACCCGCGCCTATCTCGCTGCGGGTGCGGATATCGTGTCGACGAACACTTTCAGCGCCAATATCATCAGCCAGGCGGACTATGCTGCGGAAGACAAGGTGCGCGACATCAATCTGGCATCCGCAAAAATCGCCCGCGATCTGGCGGACGAATTTGCCGATTCCGATACCAGAAACGGGATTGAACGCCCGCGTTTCGTGGCCGGTGCGATCGGGCCCACCAACAAGACATTGTCCCTGTCGCCCGATGTCGAAGACCCCGGCTTTCGCGAAATTACCTTCGATCATCTCACCAGCGTCTATCACGAACAGGCGGCGGCGCTGGTCGAAGGCGGCGCGGATTTCATCCTCATCGAAACGATATTCGACACATTGAATGCCAAGGCCGGGGTAATGGCCGTCAAACAGCTTGCTGCCGAACTGGACCGGGACGTGCCTATCATGCTGTCCATGACGCTGACCGATCTGTCGGGCCGCAATCTGTCGGGCCATACGGTCGAAGCGTTCTGGTACGCCGTGCGCCACGCCGATCCCGTGACCATCGGCCTCAATTGCAGCTTCGGCGCGCAGCAATTGCGCCCGCATGTGCAATTGTTGAGCAAGATCGCGGATACGCTGCTGATGGCCTATCCCAATGCGGGCCTTCCCAATGAACTTGGCGAATATGACGAGGCACCGGAAACCACTGCCGCGCTGGTGCGCGAATGGGCCGATGCGGGGCAGGTGAATATTCTGGGTGGGTGCTGCGGATCGACGCCCGATCACATCGCCGCAATCGCCCGGTCGGTAGAAGGGGTAGCGCCGCGACGTACACCGGTCCGCGATACGAAAATGCGATTGGCTGGACTGGAACCGTTTACCGTCGCGGCATGAACGAAAATCCCTACACCATTCGTCCCGCCGAGCCTGGCGATGCAGACGCGCTATCGGTGATCGGTACCGCCACGTTCCTGGACACATATGCCGGAATGATCCCCGGGGCTGCCATTATAAACCAGTGCCGCGATGGGCACGCCGCAGCAGCCTATGCAGAGTATATGGCCGATGGGGCGCAGCTATGGATCGCCCATGAAGCGAAGGGTGCGCCGGTCGGATACGCCATGGTTACCGATCCGGATATTCCCGGAATGCAAATGGGCGATGCCGAACTGCGCCGCATCTACGTGCAATCCCGGTTCCACGGAAGCGGGCTGGCGCAAATGTTGTTGCGATGTGCACTGGATGCCCTGATCGATCGCCGCCGATTGCTGGTCGGGTTCAACCAGGACAATGCCCGCGCCCGCGCGTTTTATACCAAGTCGGGATTTGTGACGATCGGCACACGCCGGTTCGAAATCGGCGGGCACATGTTCGACGATGACGTGTTCGCTGTGGAACTCCCATCTGGCCATTCCCGTGAACGCGGGACGCCGGATTTTACCCTGCATCCAGCAACGCCAGCCTCCCGCGTGCGCAGGAATGACGGAATCCTTATGACTGACCAACCCAATGACTGACCAACCCAAATCCGCCCAATTCGTCAATATCGGGGAGCGTACGAACGTGACCGGTTCGGCCCGGTTCAAAAAACTGATCATGGCGGATGATTACGCAGCCGCCGTGGAAGTCGCGCGCGATCAGGTTGAAAACGGTGCGCAGATCATCGATGTGAACATGGATGAAGGGCTGCTGGATGCGGTCCACGCCATGACGACCTTCCTGAAACTGATCGCCGCCGAACCCGACATCGCGCGGGTGCCGGTGATGGTCGACAGTTCCAAATGGGAAGTGATCGAAGCGGGCCTGAAATGCGTGAGCGGCAAGCCGATCGTCAATTCGATTTCGATGAAGGAAGGCGAGGCGCAGTTTCTGGAGCACGCGCGCAAATGCATGGCATATGGCGCAGCGGCGGTGGTCATGGCGTTCGATGAAACAGGGCAGGCCGACACGAAAGACCGCAAGGTGGAAATCTGCAAGCGGGCCTATGATCTGTTGGTCGGCATCGGCTTTCCGCCCGAAGACATCATCTTCGATCCGAATATCTTTGCAGTGGCGACCGGGATCGAGGACCATGATCGCTACGGCCTCGATTTTCTAGAGGCGGTGCGCGAGATCAAGCAGCTATGCCCGCACGCCAAGACCAGCGGCGGACTGTCCAATCTCAGCTTCAGTTTCCGCGGCAACGAAACCGTGCGCCGGGCCATGCATTCGGTGTTCCTGTATCACGCCATCCCCGCCGGCTTCGATATGGCGATCGTCAATGCCGGCCAGCTGGATGTTTACGACCAGATCGATCCGACTTTGCGCGATGCGTGCGAAGATGTGATCCTGATGCGGCCAGTAAAGGGTGACGAGTCCGCCACCGAACGCCTGATCGCGCTGGCCGAAAGCTACAAGGGCAAAGACCCCAGGGCCGAAAAAGAAGCGGCCGAATGGCGCGGATGGCCGGTCGAGAAGCGGCTGGAACACGCATTGGTCAAAGGGATCGACGCGGATATCGTATCCGATACCGAAGAAATGCGCGGGCGTGTCGCCGCCGCCGGGGGGCGGCCGATCGAAGTGATCGAAGGTCCGCTGATGGATGGGATGAACGTGGTCGGCGATCTGTTCGGCAGCGGCAAGATGTTTCTGCCGCAAGTGGTCAAATCCGCCCGGGTGATGAAGAAAGCGGTGGCGCATCTCATCCCGTTTATCGAAGCGGAGAAAGGTGCGAAGACCAAGGCGAAGGGCACGATCATCATGGCGACCGTGAAGGGCGACGTGCACGATATCGGCAAGAACATCGTCGGCGTGGTGCTGCAATGCAACGGCTACGAAGTGGTCGATCTGGGCGTGATGGTGCCATGGTCGACTATCCTCGACACCGCCAGGGAACGCCAGGTCGATATGATCGGCCTCAGCGGCCTTATCACGCCGTCGCTGGACGAAATGGTGACCGTGGCGGAGGAAATGCAGCGCGCGGAAATGTCCATGCCGCTGCTGATCGGCGGCGCCACCACGAGCAAGGTGCATACGGCGTTGCGTATCGACGAGGCCTATAAGGGGCCGGTCATCCATGTGCTCGATGCCAGCCGTGCGGTCGGTGTGGCCAGCAAGCTATTGTCCGACACTTTGCGAGACGATTTCGTTGCCGACACGGCCAGCGATTACGCCCATGTCCGCGATGTTCGGGCGGGCAAGGGGCAGAGCGAATTGCTGAGCCTGGATGATGCGCGCGCCAATTTCTACGATCCGGTCTATGCCGACAAACCTGCGCCCCCTGCCAAGCCGGGACTGCATGTCTTCGATGACTGGTCGCTTGAGAACCTGCGCGAATGCATCGACTGGACGCCGTTTTTCCGCGCATGGGAACTGCATGGCAATTACCCCGCCATCCTGCAGGACGATGTAGTCGGCGAAAGCGCTCGCAGCCTGTGGGACGATGCGCAGGCGATGCTCGACCGGATCGTGGACGAGAAATGGTTGACCGCGAGAAGCGTGTGCGGACTGTGGCCCTGCGCAAGGGATGGCGATGATATCACCGTGCATCCGCAGGACGAAGAACATATCGTCCTTCCCATGCTGCGCCAGCAGGTCAAGAAATCGCGGGATCGCGCCAATATGTGCCTTGCCGATTTCATCGACCCTTCCGGCGACTGGATCGGCGGTTTCGCGGTCGGTATCCACGGTATCGAACCGCATATTGCGCGGTTCAAAGCCGATAATGACGATTATTCGGATATTCTGCTGAAGGCGCTGGCCGATCGCTTCGCCGAAGCGATGGCCGAACGGCTGCACCAACACGTCCGCGCCGATTTGTGGGGCTATGCACCGGGCGAGCAACTGACCAACGAAGCGCTGATCAAGGAACAGTATCGCGGCATCCGTCCTGCCCCCGGCTATCCCGCCTGCCCCGATCACAGCCTGAAACCGATTTTGTTCGATCTGTTGGACGCCCCGAAAAACGTGGGCCTTACATTGACCGAAAGTTTTGCAATGTGGCCCACCGCTGCCGTTAGCGGGTTCTATTTCGGCCACCCTGAAGCTGCCTATTTCGGTGTGGCGCGCATCGGCCGCGACCAGCTGGCGGATTATGCGGAACGGCGCGATGTCGATCTTGCTACAGCTGAACGCTGGTTGCGGCCCAATCTGGACTGATACGCTAATCCCCAAAAAAGTGCGGCGTGTCGCACTGGAACCGCACGCCGCGCAGTTTATTGGACACCCTAAACGCAGACAAGGGGCAATCATGGCAGTCGACACGACCGATCCGGTCACCACCACCGTGAAACCGGCACAGGCGCTGGACAGCGTCTACGAAATGCTGAACGGTTTTATTGCGCTTGCGCCGATGATTGCCGTGGGTCTGGTCGTCGCCCTTGTGTTCTTTTTCATCGCCAAATTGGTGCGCCGGTTTGTCGCCGGCAAACAGGGCGAGACGGTTTCGGGCCGTAAGGAAGCCTATGGGCGAATTCTTTACGCCGCAATCATCGCCATCGGCGTGTTGATCGGTGTTACGATTGCCTTCCCGTCCGTTTCCCCGGCGGAATTGCTGTCTGTCCTGGGCGTAGGCGGGGTCGCCATCGGTTTTGCGTTCAAGGATATTTTCCAGAACCTTATCGCGGGTATTTTCCTCCTGATCCGGCAACCATTCGCGGTCGGCGACGAGATCACCAGCGGCGCATTTACCGGTAAGGTGGAGGCGATCAAAACCCGTGCGACCTATATTCGCACCTATGATGGCAAACGGGTGATCGTGCCCAATTCGATTATCTATACCGAACCCGTCACCGTCATCACGGCCTATGACAAACTGCGCGAACAAGTGGATATCGGCATCGGATATGGCGATGATGTGAACGCGGCGCGCGATCTGGCGCTGAAAATTGCCGAACAAACGGAAGGCGTCCTGTCCGACCCGGCGCCCGATGCACTGGTGTGGGAACTGGGTGGATCGTCGCTCAATATCCGGTTGCGCTGGTGGAGCGATCCGCAGCGTGGCAGCGTGGTGACGGTGAAGGACCGTATTCTGCAGTCCATTCGCGATGACTTCACCGATGCCGGCATCGATCTGCCGTTCCCGACCAGCGTCGTGCTGTTCCACGACCAGACCGAAAGCACGGATGGCGACCGCGCCCGCCAGCGAGAGGGATGGCCGGTACGTCAGGGCGAAAATCCCGCGCCGCGCCCGCTGAACCATGTACGACTGATCGACGCAGAAGACGGTAATGAAAAAGCGCATGACTAGTTTTGTGCCTGCCAGTTTCGATGACCGATTGACCGGCCGCATCGAATCGCGCAGGGATTGCGGGTCGCCGGTGATCGCATGATTCCCGGCCGATGCGCGGGAGAGATCGGGCGTTTGAAAAAGCGACCGGCACCGAAGGAGCAACCGCCCCGGAAACTCTCAGGTACAAAGGACCGCGCACCGGCAGACACTCTGGAAAGCGTTCCATGCAGATGGAGCCACCGAAGGGGTAGGCGCGAGGTTCGATGGCATGGGCCGCGCGTAAAACTCTCAGGTCTTCCCGACAGAGGGGGTGCATGGAACGGCGGGCCATATCGGCGCGGCGGCAGCACTTTTCGGGGATTAGTATGAACGATCATTCCGACGATATCGAAACCGGCCAGACGCATCCCGATGACCTGCCCGAAAAGCAGGTTTTGCCGCTGGATGCGTGGCATCGCGCGCGGGGCGGACGGATGGTGCCGTTCGCGGGTTACGATATGCCGATCCAGTATTCCGGCACCATCGTTTCGCATGGCGGCGGGATCGTGGCGGAACACGAATGGACCCGCAATAGCGCCAGCCTGTTCGATGTGAGCCATATGGGGCAACTGACGCTGGAGGGCGCACATGCGGCGCAGGCGCTGGAAGCCCTGCTGCCCGGCGATATTTCCAGCCTTGCCGAAGGGCGGATGCGCTATTCGCTGCTGCTCGATGACAATGGTGGTATCCTGGACGATCTCATCGTGACGAATGTTGGCGGCAAGACACATGGGCATCTGGCGCTGGTGGTGAATGGCGCGGTGAAATGGGACGATATCGCCCATCTGCGTGAACATCTGCCGGACGATATTACACTGACCCACCACGATGATCTGGCGTTGCTTGCGTTGCAGGGACCGAAGGCCGGTGCGGTGCTGGAGCAACTGGTTCCCGGCACCGGCAAACTGGTTTTCATGACCGCTGGCGCATTCGTATGGAACGGCGTGGCATTATGGGTCAGCCGTGCGGGTTACACGGGCGAAGATGGTTTCGAAATTTCGCTGCGTGCCGACAGGGCCGAACAGCTGGCCGATGCATTGGTGGCCGACAATCGGGTCGAACCCGCCGGACTGGGCGCGCGTGACAGCCTGCGACTGGAAGCGGGGCTGCCTCTGTATGGCCATGACCTCAGCGATACGACCGATCCGGTCAGTGCCGGATTGCTGTTCGCACTTACCAAATCGCGCCGCGAAACCGGTGGCTGGATGGGGCATGGCAAAATTGCGCAGGCGCTGAGGGCCGGATCGCAGACCAAACGTATCGGCCTCAAGGTGGAGGGCCGTTTGCCCGCGCGCGAAGGCAGCCTGGTATTCGCTGGCGACACGCAAGTGGGCACAGTGACCAGCGGCGGCTTTTCGCCCACGCTCGGCTATCCTATCGCGATGGCATATGTCGATACGGATTACGCGACTATGGACACAGCGTTGCAGATCGAAGTGCGCGGCAAACGGCTGGATGCGGCCGTGGTGCCAATGCCTTTCGTACCCCAGAATTATTACCGAGGAGAATGATCGATGGCCCGTTATTTCACCGATGAACACGAATGGATCGACGTGGAAGGCGACAGCGCTACCGTTGGCATTACCGATTATGCGCAAGAACAACTGGGCGACATCGTTTTCGTCGAACTGCCCGATGTCGGCGCCATGGTGGATAAGGGCGGCGATGCTGCCGTGGTGGAATCGGTGAAAGCCGCCAGCGACGTTTATGCGCCCATCACCGGCGAAATCATGGAAGGCAATCCGGCGCTGGAAGAAGATCCGGCGCTGGTGAACACATCGCCCGAAGAAGATGGGTGGTTCTTCAAGATGACCATTGGCGACAAGGCGGAACTGGACGGTCTGATGGACGCAAAAGCGTATGAGGCGTTCTGCGCGGAACTGTAAGCTGTAAAGACCCCCCTTTCCGACGGCGGCAGGGGAAATGGAGAATTCGATGCGCTACTTACCCCTGACCCCGTCCGATCGCGGCGAAATGCTGACTGCCATCGGGGCATCTTCGATCGACGATCTGTTTGTCGATGTGCCCGAAATGGCGCGACTGGACGGGCCGATCCGCGGTCTGCCAATGCATGCGAGCGAGATGGCAGTCGAAAAACATATGCGCGCCCTTTCCAAGAAGAACCTCGCCGCGGCGGATGCGGCATTTTTTCTGGGGGCGGGGGCCTATCGCCATCACGTGCCGGCATCGGTCGATACGATTATCCAGCGCGGCGAGTTTCTTACCGCCTACACGCCCTATCAGCCCGAAATCGCGCAGGGCACGCTGCAGATGCTGTTCGAGTTCCAGAGCCAGGTCGCGCGGCTATACGGGTGCGCGGTGGCCAATGCGTCGATGTATGATGGTTCAACCGCCTGCTGGGAAGCGATCAGCATGGCCGCGCGGGTCACCAGGAAACGGCGCGCCCTGCTCAGCTGCGGCCTGCACCCCCATTACGTAAAGGTTGCGCAGACCATGGCGCAATTCACCGGCGACACCATCGCCAGCGACTGGCCGCGCCTTGAACCCGATTACGACGAGGATGCCCTGATCGCCCAGATCGACGACGACACAAGCTGCGTGGTCGTACAATATCCCGACATTCTGGGCCGGATGCCCGATCTCGCCAGGATCGCGGAGGCGGCGCACGCGAAAAAAGCGTTGCTGATCGCGGTCAATACCGAACCGGTTTCGCTGGGCGCCATACGATCGCCGGGCGAACTGGGCGCGGATATCGTAGTGGGCGAAGGGCAATCGATCGGCGTGGGCCTGCAATTTGGCGGGCCGTATCTCGGCCTGTTTGCAGTGCGCGATCCCAAACACGTCCGGCAGATGCCGGGGCGCCTGTGCGGCGAGACAGTGGACGCGTCAGGCAAGCGCGGTTTCGTGCTGACCCTGTCGACCCGCGAACAGCATATCCGCCGCGAGAAAGCGACGTCCAACATCTGCACCAACTCCGGCCTGTGTGCACTGGCCTTTACCGTGCACATGACGTTGCTTGGCGAAAAAGGGCTGCGACAATTGGCGGCCGAGAACCATCGGCTGGCCTGCATTGCTGCGGACCGCCTGGCGAAAGTGCCCGGCGTGCGTGTCCTGAACAGCAGTTTTTTCAACGAATTCACCGTGATGCTCCCGCTGGACGCAAGGCAGATCGTCCGCGATCTGGCGAAAGACGATATATTGGCGGGCGTCGCCCTGGGGCGGCTTTATCCCGGTCAGCAGGCGCTTACGAATGCGCTGCTCGTTGCCGTTACCGAAACCACCAGCGAAGACGATATCGACATCCTTTGCTCTGCGCTTCAGGAGAAACTGGCATGAACGCCCCCAACAAATCCGGCTGGAAACCGACCACTCCCGCGCAAGGAATGGGCAAACATGGCGGGCCGGACACGACGACCGGCAATTACGCATTGATGCTGGAAGAAGCATTGATTTTCGATATCGGCACCAGCGAAACCACGGGTGTCGATCTGCCCGACGCTGGTATCGGAGACAGCAACCGGCTGGGCGGTATGGAACGCAACGAGGCGATCGGCCTGCCCGGCCTCTCCGAACCGGAAACCGTGCGTCACTATACGCGGCTCAGCCGCCAGAATTACGGCATCGATCTGGGTTTTTTCCCGCTTGGTTCCTGCACCATGAAACACAATCCGCGCCTCAATGAAAAGGTCGCACGGATGCCCGGCTTCGCCGATGTACATCCGCTGCAACCGACCGATACGGTGCAGGGTGCATTAGGCGTAATGAACGAACTCGCCCATTGGCTGATAACACTGACCGGGATGCATGGTGTCGCGATGAGCCCCAAGGCCGGCGCGCATGGCGAATTGTGCGGCATCTTGTGCATTCGTGCCGCGCTGGAAGCGCGCGGCGATGCGCGGGAGGTCGTACTGGTGCCGGAAAGTGCGCATGGCACTAACCCGGCCACCGCAGCCTTCGCCGGATACAAGGTGGAAAACATCCCCGCCAATGCCGACGGTCGCGTCGACCTGGATGCGCTGAAGAAACGTCTCGGCCCCGATGTTGCAGCAGTGATGATAACCAATCCCAACACTTGCGGCCTGTTCGAGCCGGATATGCGCGCCATTTCGGATGCGGTGCATGAAGCGGGTGGTTTCGTGTATTGCGACGGCGCCAATTTCAACGCCATCGTAGGCCGTGTGCGGCCTGGCGATCTGGGTGTCGATGCCATGCACATCAATCTGCACAAGACCTTTTCCACCCCCCATGGCGGCGGTGGACCGGGCAGCGGGCCAGTGGTGTTGTCCGAAGCGCTCGCCCCCTATGGCCCGTTACCGTATGCGGTGAAATCCGACGATGGCTACGTCCATCTGGTCGAAGAGGAAAATGCCGACGAATACGGCCACACCAGCGCCTTTGGACGGATGACTGCGTTTCATGGGCAGATGGGAATGTATTCCCGCGCGCTCACTTATATGCTCAGCCACGGGGCGGATGGCTTGAAACAGGTGTCGGAAGACGCGGTGCTCAATGCCAATTACATCCTGCGCGGTATGGAAGATCTGCTGCACGCGCCCTATGCAGATAGCGGCCCCTGCATGCACGAGGCGCTGTTCGGCGACGAAGGGTTTGCCAATGGGCTGACCACTCTCGATCTGGCGAAAGGGCTGATCGACGAAGGGTATCATCCCATGACCATGTATTTTCCGTTGGTGGTGCATGGCGCGATGCTGGTCGAGCCTACCGAAACCGAAAGCAAGGCAACGATCGACCAGTTCATCACTGCGTTCCGCAGCGTGGCGGAACGGGCAAAAGCAGGCGATGAAAGCCTGAAATCCGCGCCGCATTATGCCCCGCGCAATCGGCTCGACGAAACGATGGCTGCCCGCAAACCGCTGCTCAGTTTTCTGGATGCCGAACCGGACTGATGCAAATTCCGCGCGCTAGTCCAAGGCGCGCGGTTTTGGTTCCCCGGCATCGCGGCAACGGGGCGTGTCCTGCATATAGCGGGTCGCGGCCCAGAACCCGGCGACCGACAATGCGCTGGCGCCCAATACCGCAAAGGCCGCACCGTTCAGTCCGTTCCAGCCCAGCGCTGCGGGCAATATCAGAAATGCGAACAGGGTCGGCACGGCGCGCATGACGAACGCCGTGCCGGCCCGGCCCGCCGATACCAGCAAGGATTCCAGACTGGCGCCGACCATTTCGATCGCGCCGGAAATGGCCAGAATGACCATAGCCCAATATACGATGCCGAATGCCTGCCCCGCGATCGCGTCCAGCCCCCACCGTCCCAGCAGCATCGCAATCGCCACCGCCAATGTGCCGCCGATCAGGGCTATATGGGCCGTCCTGCGTGCCATATCGTGCGCTGCCTCCTGCGCGTGGACCAATTCTGGATATATGGCCTTGGATACGGTTTGCGCCAATTGAACCAGCGCCTGCCCCAATTGCGACGCGACGCGAAAGCCCCCCGCCAGGGCTTCACCCCCAATTGCACCGACCAGCAGAACGACGACCTGTTTACCGCCGACAGAAAGGCTGCCGGAAAGATTGGTCGCAACTACAAACCGCCACACGCCCTTATGACTTTGCGGAATATGTTTGAGGCTGATGCGGGTGAAATCGATCGGTTCCTGCCGCGCGGCGATGATCCAATAGGCGAGCGCCACGGCAATTTCCGATGCAGCCCAGGCCAGTACGAAACCGGTTACCGTCGGCATAAAGAAAAACGCCAGAATTGCGCCGGTTGCCCGCACGATCGGCTGAACGGCATCGGCAGCCGTTGCCAATGCGTATTTGAACCGCAGGCGCAGCAATCCGGTGGGAGTGCTGCGAATAGCCACCAGCGATATGATGCAATATGCGAACGTCAACGGCAGCAGATCGTCCGGCAATGGCAGCCACAATTGCGCCGCTGCGATCACCACTGCCGTCAATACGGTGCCGAACACAATGGATATTATGTCCAGCGCGATGGCAAACCCTGTGGCATCCGCCGGACCGTCGCTGCCGGCGCCCCAACGGACCACGAACTGCCATGTCTGGAAAGTCGCCACCCCGATAACCGTCTGCCCCAACGCGATTATGATCGCGAATACGCCGAACCCGTCCAATCCCAAGGCCCGCGTCGCAAGGGCCAGATAGACAAGGCTCAGTACTGCATTCAGACCACGGCCCGACAGCAGCCAGCCGATATTTTTGACAAGTCGTTGCATGGCCGCCGCGCCGGGCCGGTCAGACCGGCAGATGCTCTCGCATCTTAAGCAATCGTTCCGTCACTTCGAAAGTACGCTGATTGTCCACGTCGATCGCATAATCGCCCTTGGACATGACGATCGGGCTCATTTTGAAACCGAACCTTTTGGACACTTCTTTGAAAAAGCTCTCTTTCGTGCCCCAGCCAAGATAGAAACGAATAAGGTTCATCACCCCGAATGCCTTTGCAATGCGAGACGGGAATTTCACGAACTGCCCCCCGCCGCGCATGATTTCCGCAGCGCCCAATGCCTCCCGCGATCCAATCCAATAGGTGTTGCAGTTGGAATAGCCGCCGTCGCGAAACTGGTAGAACTTCGTTTGCCCCATGGGATCGGCGGCGATGACATCGTCTTTGCGGGCCAGAGCCGCTGCCGCCATAGCGCCGTCAGCCAGCGCCTTCTCGATAAATTCGCCGTAACCTTCACTGGTCACGAGACAATTGTCTGCCGTGGTGACAAGGATGGGAAAGTCGCCGCCTTGCGCCCCGGACACCACGCTATCGACCAGATTGAATGCGCCGGGCCTCATGATCAGACGCCCTTCCGCCCGGAGCGCGGCGATGGCTGGCAATGCGGCAATTTCTTCGGCATCATGCGCAACAATGCGGATGTCGCCTATCGCATCGCAGCCTGCGACCTCTTTCGCCACGCGCTCGACCATCGGTATGCCAAGCACCGGAACGACGCATTTCTGTGCGACACCGGCCCTCTGCGCCAAAGGGTCCAGCGCACCGGCGCGTTTCCCGGCTAGGATCATGGCGGTGACTTTCATAGGACTGCACCCTAATAGATGGTGCGCGTTGTGCAAGACTTGTCCCCAGCCAGCGCGCGCTTGGAAAGAAGGGGCGACCCCCATGAAAATCATCTTCAGTCGCAAGGGGTTCGACAGCGTGGCCGGCGGTGGACCGTCCCCCATTATCGCGGGCCAGCCGGTCAGCCTGCCGATCCCGGCCTTTGGCGCTTTGTCCAGAACGACTTACGGCGATCTCGGCCTCGGCGCCTATGCCGAACGGGCCAGCCGCGGACGCTATGCGGCCAGCGATTTTTGCCACCATGATCCGATGTTTCCAGGCGGCGAATATGCTTTCCTGGGCCAATGCGGCGGGGCGCAGGGGCATCTCGCCAATCAGGGCGTCGGGCCGGGGGACGTGTTCCTGTTTTTCGGGCTGTTCGCGGATGAAAAGACAGGCGAACGGCATCATCGCATCTTTGGCTGGCTGGATGTGGCGGCCGTGCATCCGATAGCCGGCGCCGACCGTAGCAATCCCTTGATTTCGATAGCAAGCGCAGCGGGTCATCCGCATTTTATCGGGATGCATGGGAAAAACGATACGCTGTATGCCGGGCAGGGCGGAACCGCAAAGCGCGCGTGGGACGAATTGCGTCTGACCGTGCCGGGCGGCCCGGTTGCCCTGTGGCAGCGCCCGAAATGGCTTAGACCCGGCGGCTTGACCTATTTTCCAAAGGCCGCGAACTGGCCGGAGCCGGACAGGCTTTACCGTGTCGGCAATGGGCAGGAATTCGTGGCAGATATAGGAAACCGCAAGGCGCCGCGCGCGTGGCTGGCGCGCATAATCACGCTTATTGGTAGCTCTTGATAATGGCCGAAAAATCCAGCGTATCGTTGCCTGCCCCGCTGAAATCTTCGTAAAGCGCGGCGGCGCGCGAACTCAAGGGAACTGCACTGTCAGATGCTGCCGCCGCGTCCATCGCGAGGCGCAGATCCTTCAGCATCAGCGCGGTCGCGAAACCGCCGTGATATTCGTTATCGGCCGGGCTGCTCGACCCGATACCGGGCATCGGCGTATAGGTGTTGAGCGACCAGTTGGACCCGCTCGATTGCGAACTGATCTCGTAGAAATTCTGTGGATCGAGGCCGAGGCGTTCGGCCATCTTCATCGCTTCGCAGGTGCCGATCATATGCACGGCCAGCAGCATGTTGTTGCAGATTTTCGCCGTCTGTCCCGCACCCGCATCCCCGGCGCGGATGACCGCCTTGCCCATATCGGCGAGGATCGGTTTGGCACGCGCGAACGCTTCCTCTGTGCCGCCGACCATGAAGGTCAGCGTGCCCGCATTCGCCGCGGCGATACCGCCGCTGACGGGCGCATCGACCATCTTGTAGCCCTTGGCGGTGGCTATTTCGGTCACTTCCTTGGCGGTCGCGACGTCAATGGTCGAGCAGTCCAGCAGCGCCGCGCCTTCAGGCGCGTGCCCGATCACGCTGTCGGAATAGACCGACTTCACGATGCCGCCATTTGGCAGCATGGACACGACCGCGTCGACGCCCTGCACGGCTTCCGTCGCGTCCGTGAACGTTTCACAACCGTTCGCCTTCGCCTTGGCAAGCGCGTCCTTAGACAGGTCGAACGCACTCACCTCATGCCCGTTCTTGACCAGGTTCGCGGCCATCCCGCCGCCCATATTGCCCAGACCGACAAACGCGATTTTCATCTCAACGCCCCTTCCAACTGCCGGCTCGCTTCTCGACAAAGGCGCGCATGCCTTCCCGCTTATCGTCGCTGGCAGTCAGGATCTGGAACAGGCGCCGTTCCTGCACGATGCCCTGATCCAACGTCATTTCGAATGCGCTGTTGACCATTTCCTTGTTTGCGATAGCAGCCATGGGCGGCATGGAAGCAACCAGTTTGGCGGTTTTGCGCGCTTCGTCCATTAGCGTGTCATGCGGTACGACTCTGGCGACGAGGTTGCTGCGTTCCGCTTCTTCTGCATCCATCATGCGGCCGGTCAGGCACATTTCCATGGCCTTCGACTTGCCCACTGCACGCGTCAGGCGCTGGCTACCGCCCATACCCGGTGCCACGCCCAGCTTGATCTCCGGTTGCCCGAATTTTGCCCGATCCGACGCGATGATGAAATCCGCCATCATCGCCAGTTCGCAGCCGCCGCCCAGGGCAAATCCGTTGACCGCCGCGATCCAGGGTTTGCGCGTGGTCTTCACGATCTCGCTGGTCCAGCGCGCAAAGAAATCACCGAGATAGAAATCGGCCGCAGGCTTATCCTGCATTTCCTTGATGTCGGCACCGGCGGCAAACGCCTTGTCGCCCGACCCGGTCACTATTGCGCATAGTTGGCTCTCATCCGCTTGATATATGGCGAAAGCGTCGATCAATTCGTCGAGCACGACGCTGGAAAGTGCGTTCAGCGCCTCGGGGCGGTTGAGGGTGATGGTGGTTACTGCGCCATCGATCTTCGTCAGGATCGTTTCGTAAGTACTCATAGCGGTTTCCACTCTTCATTGGCGGGGAGCGGCGCAAATATTTCGTCGAGCAGTTCTTCGCTCACGTCTTCGGGATGCGCCGGCTCCCATTTGGGATCATGCGTCTTGTCGACGATGACGGCGCGGACGCCTTCGGTAAAATCGGGTCGCATCAGCACGCGCGATGCGATGCGATATTCCATCCGCATATTATCCGCAAAATTGTCCAGCTTCGCGCTTTCGGCCAATTGCCGCAAAGCGACTTTGCAGGTTTGCGGGCTTTTGGTGCCTAATGTGTCGCGTTCTTTTTCCGCCCAGACGTCGCCATCGGCGATCGCGCTTTCGAGAGAGGCGAGAATATCCTCATAACGGTCTGATGCAAAATGTTTGGTGATCTTGTCTGCGTTCTTTTCCAGCCTTGCTTCTGGCAGGCTACCGACCATTTCCGACAAGACGCCGCCAATCCGATCCGGTTTTTCGATAATCCGCGCCTTGGCATCTGCGATCATTGCGCTTGGCAAGTAATGCGTGGCGATACCGGCCCACAGGCATTCCGCACCGTCCAGCCGCGCGCCGGTGAGAGCGAGGAATTGCCCAAGGCGCCCGCCAAGGCGAGACAAATGCCAGCCGCCACCGACATCGGGGAACAAACCGATACCGGTTTCGGGCATGGCGAAGCGGGTATTCTCGGTCGCTACGCGGAATTTGGCGGGCAGAGCGATGCCCACGCCGCCGCCCATCGTGATGCCATCCATGAACGCCGCGATGGGTTTGGTATAGGTCATCATCTGATGGTTCAGGCGATATTCTTCGTGAAAGAAAGCGCGTCCCGCCTTTCCACCATCCTCCAGCGCGGATGTGCGGAGCATCTGAATGTCGCCGCCAGCACAAAACCCGCGCCCTTCCGCATGATCGAGGATGACGGCCTCGACTGCATCGTCCTCTGCCCAATCAGTCAGCGCCGCGCTCATCGCGTGGCACATCTCCAGCGTTAGCGCGTGCAGCGCCTTGGGGCGGTTCAGCGAGATATGACCCACGCGGTCATGGGTGTGAATAAGGATTTGATCGGTCATGGTATAGGTCCTATTGCCGCAATAGGTCGCGGCCAACGATCATGCGCATGACCTGATTGGTGCCTTCCAGAATGGAGTGCACGCGCAGATCGCGCCAGAACCGTTCGATGGGGTAGTCTTTCAGATAGCCGTAGCCGCCGAACAATTGCAGCGCATCGTCCACGATCTTGCTGCCATTGTCGGTCGCCAGCCGCTTCGCCATGGCGGAAAAGCGGGACTTATCGGGCGCATTGTCGGTCACTTTGGCGGCGGCAAGATAAAGGAGCGCGCGGCTTGCCTCCAGATCGGTGGCCATGTCGGCGAGCATGAACTGCGTGTTCTGGAAATCCGCGATCGGGGTGCCGAATTGCTGACGTTCCTTGGTGTAAGCGATCGCTTCGTCCAGGCATCGCTGCGCACCGCCCAGCGAACAGGCACCGATATTCAGCCGTCCGCCATCCAGCCCCATCATCGCAAACCGAAACCCTTCGCCTTCATCGCCCACACGGTTTTCGACCGGAATGCGTGCATCTTCGAAAATGACCTGCGCCGTGGGCGAGGCGTTCCAGCCCAGTTTTTTCTCGGGCGCGCCGAAGCTGACGCCGGGCGTATCCTTGTCGACGACCAGACAGGTGATGCCTTTCGTCTTATGATCGGACGTGCGGACCATGCAGACATATACATCGTTGAACCCGCCGCCGGAAATGAACTGTTTCGTGCCGTTCACGACATAATGGTCGCCATCCAGCCTGGCATTGGTCGACAGGCCCGCGGCATCGGACCCGCTGCCCGGTTCGGTCAGGGCGTAGGATGCGATTTTTTCCATCGAAATCAGGTCCGGCAGATAGCGGTCCTTGATCGCCGGCCCACCGAATGCGTCGATCATCCAGGCCGCCATATTGTGGATCGAGATAAATGCGCTGGTGGTGGGGCAGCCATAGGCCATCGCCTCCATGATCAGCGCCGCTTCCAGCCGGCCCAGCCCGATGCCGCCCGCATCCTCCGACACGTAGATCGCGCCGAAGCCCAGTTCGGCGGTGGATTGGATGACGTCCCGCGGAAAATGCGATTTTTCATCCCACTCGCCCGCATGGGGGGTGATATTGTCGGCAGTAAACCGCCGCGCCATGTCCTGGATTGCGAGCTGATCGTCGGTGAGTGCGAATTGTGATGTCATGCACGCGGCTCTAGCGGGTGGGGCGGGGCTGTGGAAGGGGTCGCGACGTGGGTTCAGGCAGTGCAGCGTTTTCGCCGCAACTCGCCGCCACTCGGACCGCGCAATCCGGCGGTGATCAGCGTCTTGCCATCGTTCGCAAGGCGATAAGAATTGGTCTCCTCCCAATTCTCGCCTTCTCCCGACATCGCCAGTTTTACCTCCACACCGCCATCGGCACGTTCTTTGACACCGGTGACCGCGCCGGTCGATTCGTAAAATACCAGAATGTCCGGACCGATTTCGAGCCGAAGGTCGGATGTCGCCATGCAGGTGCCATCGACAAAATCCCACATGCCATGAAAGCGCGCGGGCATGGTGCCGGTAGTGATTTGCGTTTCCCGCGCCGACCCATCCTCGCTCGTATCCGCAAGCGATCGTTCGCCCGCGACGATTTGTGGATGATCGCCACCGATGTCTGCCGCAACTTTTTCATCGCCAGCAGATCTGTCCGCCTCCTGCGAACAGGCGAACAGCAAAAATGCGGCGGTAAGAATCGCGACCCCGCTTGATTTCATGCCGCTACCCCATCGTGGGAATGACGAAGGCGTTTTCGTTGCTGCCGTCGGCGGTCCCATCGGGCCAGCGTTGGGTCACGGTTTTGACCTTGGTCCAGAATTTCAGGCCTTCGGTGCCGTATTGGTTGGTGTCGCCGAATGCACTGCGTTTCCAGCCGCCGAAGCTGTGATAGCTTACCGGCACGGGGATCGGTACGTTGATGCCGACCATGCCGACCTGTACGCGGGCGGCGAATTCGCGCGCGGCGTGGCCATTGCGGGTGAAGATCGCGACGCCGTTGCCATATTGGTGGTCGGATGGAAGACGCACGGCTTCCTCGAAATCCTTGGCGCGCACGATCTGCAGGACCGGGCCGAAAATCTCTTCCTTGTAGCTTTCCATATCGGTGGTCACGCGGTCGAGCAGGGTGGGGCCGACGAAGAAGCCGTTTTCATGCCCCTGCAACGAGAAACCGCGACCGTCGACGACGACTTCCGCGCCTTCTTTTTCCGCGGTGTCGATCCAGCCTTCGACGCGGGCCTTGTGTTCGGGCGTGACCACAGGGCCGTAATGCGCGTCGGGATCGTTGGACACGCCGATATTCAGCGCATTGATCGCCGGGATCAGCTTTTCACGCAGACGCTCCGCCGTGTCTTCGCCCACCGGCACCACAACGGGCAACGCCATGCAGCGTTCGCCTGCGCTGCCGAATGCTGCCCCGGCCAGATCGCCCACCACCATATCCAGATCGGCGTCCGGCATTACGATACCGTGGTTCTTCGCGCCGCCCATCGCCTGCACGCGTTTGCCGTTGTCGACGCCGCGTTTGTACACGTAATGCGCAATGTCGCTCGACCCGACGAAGCTGACAGCGGCAATGTCGCGGTGGTCCAATATGGCATCGACCATTTCCTTGTCGCCATGCACCACCTGCAGCAATCCTTCGGGCGCGCCTGCTTCCAGAAACAGCTGCGCCAAACGCACCGGCACGCTGGGGTCGCGTTCGCTGGGTTTCAGGATGAACGCATTGCCCGCCGCGATCGCCACGCCGAACATCCACATCGGGATCATCGCAGGGAAATTGAACGGGGTGATGCCTGCACCGATGCCCAGCGGCTGGCGCATGGAATAGACATCGATACCCGGCCCGGCGCCCTGCGTATATTCGCCTTTCAGCACCTGCGGAATACCGCAGGCATATTCGATGACCTCCAGCCCGCGCTGAACGTCGCCCTTCGCATCGTCCACCACCTTGCCGTGTTCGCTGGACAGCAATTCGGCCAGTTCCTGCATATTCGCTTCGATCAGTTCCTTGTACCGGAACATCACGCGGGCGCGTTTCTGCGGGTTGGTCGCGGCCCATTCCGGCTGGATTTTCTTCGCGGCTTCTACGGCGCGGTCGAGCAGGGCGGCATCACCCAGAGCAACCTCGGCCTGAACCTCTCCGGTAGAAGGGTTCCAGATTTTGTGGGTGCGAGCGTTCGCACCGTTTCCACCATGACCGCCCCCAGAATGAGTGCCGGCAATGACATGATCGACCTGACGCATCGCGTATCTCCTGCAAACTGCTGCGTTTTAATGTGGCAGACAACCTAGCGGCTTCCCCTACCAAAACGAATTATCTTGGCCCTTACCAAAACCGATTGTCCTGGCAACTCATCCGATCTGCGCCATCCACGATGCGCACAGGATTGCGCCATAGGTGCCCACTGCATAGCCAAGTACGGACAGCAGCACGCCGACGGGAGCCAGAGCAGGATGAAACGCGGCGGCAACCACCGGAGCGGATGCAGCGCCGCCGACATTCGCCTTGCTGCCCACTGCCACGAAAAAGAACGGCGCATGAATGATGCGGGCGACAACGATCAGCAGAATGGAATGGACCAGCATCCAAATGACCCCAATCGCCATGAAAGCAGGCGCGTCGGCAATTTTCAGAATATCCATCTTGGTGCCGATGATGGTCACCAGCAGGAAGATGAACACGGTACCGAATTTGGACGCGCCGACCCCTTCCAGGCTGCGCGCTTTGGTAAAGCTGGCGGCAAGCCCCAGCGTGGTGGCAATGAGAACGACCCAGAAAAAACTGCTCGCCAGTGTGGCATCCTCACCCTGCAGGTCGGCAAAGACGCCGCCCAGATATGTCCCGCCAAGATGGCACAGGCCGACTACTGCGAAAGTGCCGCCAAACAGCAGCACGTAATCGTTTGCACTGGCGACACGTTCCACAGAAGAGGTATAGCTGGCCATCTTGTCTCGCAGCCGGTCGATCGCGCTACTATCCGCTTTCAGCCAGCGATCGACCCGTTCGCTGTCGCCCGCACCATAAAGCAGAAACGCCATCCAGATGTTGGCGACGATGATATCCACCGCGATCAGAGCGGAGTAATTTTCGATATTGTAGCCATACACCTCCAGCATCGCGGTCTGGTTGGCGCCGCCACCGATCCAGCTTCCGGCTAGCGTCGCCAGTCCGCGCCATGCCGCATTTGTGCCTTCGCCGATGATGGACGGATCGAACTGTGCCACGATCCACAGCGCGATCGGCCCGCCGATGATGATCCCGGCCGTCGCGGTGAAAAACATGATCAGCGCCTTCGACCCGAGGCCCACGATACCCTTCACATCGATGCTCAACGTCATCAGAAACAGGGCGGCAGGGAGGAAATAATCCTTCGCGATATCCCACAGATTGCTTTGGGTCACATCGATCAACCCGAATGTCACCATCAAGGAAGGCAGCAGGTAGCAAACCAGGATTATGGGGATGAAAGTATAGAATTTGGCCCATCCCGGCCGGTCGCGGGTCACGAATACAAAGGCAAGAACCGCCGCCAAAATGCCGAATATGATCCTGTCGTCCGTTATCATTTACCGTCTCCCCTGACACCGGCCGTTTTCCAGCGGCAATGCGCCTATCTGCCCTGCCGCCCTTTTATGAGGCGATCAACCAGCGTGGGGTCCGCAAGTGTCGATGTATCGCCCAGCGATCCGGTGTCGTCCTCCGCAATTTTGCGCAGGATACGGCGCATGATCTTGCCGGACCGCGTCTTGGGCAAACCATCGGTGAACTGGAGATGATCGGGTGTGGCGATAGGGCCGATTTCGCTGCGGATATGCTGGCGCAGTTCTGCGTGCAGTGCATCCGATCCATCCACCCCAGCATTCAGGGTGACGTAGCAATAGATGCCTTGCCCCTTGATATCATGGGGATACCCGACAACCGCTGCCTCTGCCACCTGCGCATGAAGCACCAGCGCGCTTTCAATTTCGGCGGTGCCCATCCGGTGGCCGGAAACATTGATGACATCGTCTACGCGCCCGGTAATCCAGTAATATTCATCCGCATCGCGGCGGCAGCCATCGCCAGTGAAATATCGGCCGGGATAGGTGCTGAAATAGGTCTGGATGAAACGGTCGTGATCGCCGTAAACGCTGCGTGCCTGCCCGGGCCAGCTATGGGTGATACACAGATTGCCCTCTGCCGTTCCTTGAAGAATCAAGCCGTCATTATCGACCAGCTGCGGCTGGATGCCGAAGAATGGCCGTCCTGCACTGCCGGGCTTCATGTCGTGCGCGCCGGGCAGGGTGGTGATCATCACCCCGCCGGTTTCCGTCTGCCACCATGTATCGACGATAGGCGCGCGTTTTTCGCCGACGATTTCGTGATACCAGCGCCAGGCTTCGGGATTTATCGGTTCGCCCACCGTGCCGAGCAGGCGAAGCGAGGACCGGTCGCGCCGGGTAACGAAGCCGTCCCCTTCCCGCATAAGCGCCCGGATTGCCGTGGGCGCGGTGTACAGGATATTGACGCCGTGCCGGTCCACAATATCCCACATCCGGCCGTGATCGGGATGGTTGGGCACGCCTTCGAATACGACCTGCGTCGCACCATTGATAAGCGGGCCGTACACGACATAGCTGTGCCCGGTGACCCAGCCGATATCGGCAGTGCACCAGAACACTTCGCCCGGTCGATAATCGAACACGTAATGGAATGTCGCCGCCGTCCAGACGCCATATCCGCCGGTCGTATGCAGCACGCCCTTGGGTTTGCCGGTCGATCCCGAAGTGTAGAGGATGAACAAGGGGTCTTCCGCCGCCATATCGACGCAGGGGCAATCGGCATCGCTGGCCAGATCGTGATACCAGCTGTCGCGGCCGTCCATCATCGCGATTGTTCCGCCGGTGTGTTTCACCACCAGCACGCCCGACACATCCACACCGTCCAGCGCCAGCGCAGCATCGACATTGGCCTTCAAAGCGATCCGCTTGCCCGCGCGCAAACCTTCATCCGCCGTAACTACGAAATGGCTGTCGCAGTCGCGGATGCGGCCGCCCAGCGCTTCGGGAGAGAAACCGCCGAACACCACCGAATGAATTGCCCCGATGCGTGCACAGGCGAGCATCGCGACCACCCCTTCGACGATCATCGGCATATAGATGGTGACACGGTCACCCTTCGCCGCGCCTATTGTTTTGAGCGCATTGGCCATGCGCACGACTTCGCGGTGCAATTCGCGGTAGGTGAGCGTGCGCGTTTCGCCAGCCGGATCGTCCGGTTCGAAAATCAGCGCGGCCGTGTCCCCACGATCCGCGACATGGCGATCCACCGCATTGTGGCACAAATTCAGCGTGCCGTCCGAAAACCAGCGTATATCCACCGGATCGAAAGACCATTCGCCGCCTTTGCCCGGCATGGTCGTCCAGTCCAGCCGCCTTGCCTGTTCCAGCCAGAACGCGTCGGGGTCCGCCAGTGATGCCGCATACATCGTGTCGTATTGGTCGGCGGTGCAATGGGTTGTTGTCGAGACGGGGCGGGCAACCGGATCGTTCATAAATGCTCCTGCAAACTTTTTACCGATCCACTTTTGCCGGTTTATTTTTGCGATGTCATGCGGGATACATAATGCTACCGCAAATCCCGATCGAATTTAAAGGATTGATCCATGCCGACCGATACAAACGCCTTTGTACCGACCCGCCGCAGATTTCTGGGCGCGACCGGAACGGCTTTTGCCGCTTTGCTGGCCAGCGGATGTGCTGCCCGCGGGGCGATGCCGGCGGCGGCACGCATGGCTGCAGGCAGCGTGGGTTATGGTGAATTGGTGGCCGATCCCGCCGGGCTGCTCGATCTGCCGCGCGGCTTTTCCTATCGCATATTGTCCAGCCTGGGGGATACCATGTCGGACGGGTTTACGGTGCCCGATGCGGCAGATGGGATGGGCTGTATCGATCTTGGCAACGGCCGGTTGGCGCTGGTCCGGAATCACGAACTGCGCCCGGGCAGCGATGCCGGCGGCGATCTGCCCACGGGCTACGACCGGATCGAAGGCGGGGCGGTCATGCCCGGCGGTACCACCACCATCGAACTGGATGCCGCAAGTCTTCAGGTCGTGCGGGAATATCGTTCCCTTGCCGGGACCGTGCGCAATTGTGCAGGCGGCACCACACCGTGGGGCAGCTGGCTGACCTGCGAAGAAGCCGTGTTCAGCGCGGGCGAAAAGAACGCCAGGGATCACGGATATGTCTTCGAAGTACCCGGCGATGCAGGCACGCTCATCAATCCCGAACCGCTGAAGGCCATGGGCCGTTTCAATCACGAAGCCGCTGCCATCGATCCGGAAACGGGCATCGTCTATCTTACCGAAGATCGCGGCGATTCGCTGCTGTACCGGTTCATCCCGGCAGTGCCCGGCAAGTTGGCGGAAGGTGGGCGGTTGCAGGCGTTGACGCTGGCGAACAATATCACGGACAGTCGCAACTGGGATAGTGTCGCGGTTACCACCGGTCAGGGCCATGCCGTGCGCTGGATCGATCTGGACGATGTGGAATCGCCGGAAGACGATCTGCGCATTCGCGGGGCCGCGCGCGGCGGTGTGCTGTTTGCGCGGGGCGAAGGCATTCACATGGGCGACGGGGAACTGTATTTTGCCTGCACCAATGGCGGCGCAAAAAAACTCGGCCAGATTTTCAGGCTGACGCCGGGACGGGGCCAGCGCGCCGATCTGCTGGAACTGTTTTTCGAAAGCACCGATAAAAGCCAGTTCGATTACGGCGACAATCTGGTGGTGCAGGATAACGGGCATCTTATCGTCTGCGAAGACCAGTATACCGATACCGTCACCAATCATCTGCGCGGCATTACGCCCGACGGCACGCCGTATCCTTTCGCACTGTTGCGTATCCAGACGGAACCAGCCGGCGCGTGTTTCAGCCCGGACGGAAAAACCATGTTCCTCAACGCCTACAGCCCCACCCGCACACTGGCGATTACCGGCCCTTGGATCGTGTGATAATCTGCGGCTGAACGCTGCCGATGATGATATTCGCGTTCACGCTGATTGCGGTTTTCTGCACATCGCTGGGCAGCCGCGAACAGATGCTGATTGCGCGGATCGCAGGGATTTTGCCGCGCGGCAATGCTTTGCCAGTCACCGGTGCATCGGTATCGGCACTGACGGCCGCTTTTATGGCGTGGGGCGGTCAGGCGATTGCAGGATTGCTAACCGGCTCTGCCAGCGTTCTGCTTGTGACCGGCACGCTGTTATTGGCGGCGGTCGATCTGGCGCGTACGAAGAACTGCGATGATTTGCGGGAGCCGACCCGGTCGCTTGGCGCTATCGCATGGGTGCTGTTGGTCAGGCAGGTCGGCGATGCTTCCCGCCTGGTGATCTTGGCAGTGTCGGCATATTCGCAAAATGCGGTTTCGGCCGGCTGGGGCGGCGCGCTGGGCGGTGTCGCGTCGATAGGGCTGGCATGGGGTATGGCCGCGCAATGGCCGGAACAGTTCCCCTTGCGTGCCATGCGCAAGGGCTTTGCAGCGGCAATATGTATCGCTGCCTTGATCATCGGATGGTCCGCCCGCGCGCACGGCATCTGACCCGATGGCGCAGCAGATCAAGGCGAAACAAAGTGGCACATGGTGCGTTGCGTTCGTGAACCCGAACCCATCTGTAACAGGACAGGATATTTATGGCCAAGACTGGCGACAATTCACAAAAAGCTCTCGTCGATGAACTCAATGGTCTGCTGGCGGATCATCTGGCGCTGTATTTCAAGACCAAGAATTTTCACTGGCACGTAGCCGGCCCCAGGTTCCGCGATCTGCATCTGTTGTTCGACGAACACGCCATTGAAATCCGGGATCAGATCGATGCAATCGGCGAACGCGTGCGCAAGGTAGGCCACGATACGCTGACCTCCATCGGTTCCGTCGCCAAACACACCCGGATCAAGGATCAGGACGATACATCTTTATCCGCCGATGCCATGGTTCAGGAACTGCATGACGACAATGCCGGCATGGTCAAACGCCTCAAGGCGATGAAGACGCTGGCCGAAGATGCGGGCGACAATGCAACGGACGGTCTGCTGGATGATTGGACCGACATGGCGGAAGAACGCGTCTGGTTCCTTGCCCAGACGTTGAAATAGGACCGACCGCAAAAATCATGGGAGAACGCCGCCACGGTTTACATCGTGGCGGAATGTTCCGTATCGGGGTGCGGTGAACAATCTTACGATCATCGAAGGCGCCGGCGACAGGCATATAGCCGATTGGTTCGAAACCGTTCTGGGCGCAGCGTTGGCAGCGGCAGATGGGCCGATTTCCATCAGTGTACCTGGCGGTTCGACCCCGTTTCCCATTCTGCAATTGCTCGCGACAGGGCCAGTGGACTGGTCGCGTATCAATGTTTGGCCAGGCGATGATCGCATCGTGGCGGAAGATCACCCGGCCAGCAACACCGGGAAAATCCGCGACTTTGCTCGAACCGGCGGGCGCAACGGTCGTAACTCTGTCCATCATGGAACAAGTTCCGCATTTTGCGCTGGTCTGGCTGGGGATGGGCGGCGACGGGCATGTCGCTTCGCTGTTCCCCAATACCGACCCGAAACTGTCCGACGACCGCAAAATTCGGCGCCTGACGCCCAACCCGCTGCCGCCAGAGGCTCCGTTCGACCGGGTAACGCTGACCCTGCCGGCATTGCTGGACAGCGACCGTCTGGCCTTCGTTATTCGCGGCGACGACAAACGCGCGCAATTCGATGCGGCCGTGAAACAGGAAACCGATCTGCCCATCGCCCGCCTGTTGGGCGCGGCCAGCCAGCCGATACAGTGTTTCACGTAATTTTGGCGTTTCACGTAATTCCGGCCCCGCTGCACCGTGCAGCTTACCGTATTGCGGACCGGCTGCGACGGATATGGTGGCGCATTGCCAAGCCGCAAGTTGAACGCCGCAGCAATAATAGCCAGCGATGCGAGCGACCGGATTTTGCTGGTGCGCCTGAGTTACGGGTCGGGGGAATGGGGCGTTCCGCTGGGTGGCATCAAGAAGGGCGAGACGCCCGAGAACGCGGCAAGGCGTGAATTCGGCGAAGAAACGGGCTGCAGAGCGGGCGCGATGACCGCGATCGGGGTGGAACGGGACAATGTTTATGGGGCAGACAACGCGGTTCATATATTTGCCTGCAAAACCACCGGTGTTCCCAAACCGGATATGCGCGAAGTGGTGGATGCCCGATTCTTCCCGTCGCATTCCCTGCCCGAACCATTGAGCAAAAATACGCGGCGTCTGCTGGCGGTTTATCGTGAACAGCTAAAATAGCGATAATTGCCCGTTGCCGGGTTTGTTCAGCTTTGCATCGTTATCGCTGCGATCCAGTTTCGACAGGGTCAGGCCCATGAGCCGGATCGGCATGGGAAGGGGCAGCATTTCTGCCAGCAAAGCGTGCCCTATCGCGGCAAATTCGGATTTCCCGCCGACAAGCCGATTGAGCGATCTTGCACGGCTTACAATCGTGAAATCGTTGTATTTCAGTTTCAACGTAACCGTTCGTCCGCGGGCCCGGGCGCGCTCGATGCGTTCCCACACGATGTCCACGATCCGGTCCATCGTTTCGCGCAATTCGGGCCCTGCGGAAATATCTTCGTGAAACGTGCGTTCGCCGCCGACTGACTTGCGGATGCGATTGGTGCGCACCGGCCGCAAATCGATGGCACGTGCGGCGCGGTAAAGATAGTCGGCGAAACTGCCGAAATTGGCGCGCAGGAATGCCATGTCCTTCGCCGCCAGATCGCCGCCCGTCTCGATCCCCAGCCGGGCCATTTTTTCCGCGCCCTTCGGGCCGACCCCGTGAAAGCGCCGGATGGGAAGGGACGCAACGAAACTGGCGCCCTGTCCCGGCTTGATGACGCAGATGCCGTCCGGCTTGTTCTGGTCGCTCGCCAGCTTGGCAATGAATTTGTTGTAACTTACCCCCGCACTGGCGGTCAGATCCGTCTCTGCATGAATTCCGGCCCGGATCATCTGCGCAATGCGCGTGGCGCTGCCAATGCCCAGAATATCGTCGGTTACATCCATATAGGCCTCGTCGAGGCTCAGCGGTTCGACATGCGGCGTGAACCGATAGAAGATATCGCGGATTATCTGCGATGCCTCGCGATAGGCTTCGAAACGGCTTTTTACGAAAATCAGATCGGGGCATAACCGTTTCGCGGTAACCGATGGCATGGCCGATCGTACGCCGAACTTGCGCGCTTCGTAACTTGCGGCGGCCACCACACCGCGTCCGGTGCTGCCACCGACCGCCACCGGCCGCCCGCGCAGTTCGGGATTGTCGCGCTGTTCGACGCTGGCGAAAAACGCATCCATGTCGACATGGATGATCTTGCGGAGGCGGCCCGGCTCCTCCCTTTCGTCATCTGCGCTGTCTGTTTCGGAATCCTCGGTCACGTTCAGCAAGATAGGTCGCCCATGCGGTGTTGGAAACTCCCGCGATTGGTCGCTGGCATTTTGTTGCGGCAGCGCGCAAGGGGGCGCGATGACCACCCGCCAACCCGCCACCCGCGCAGAAAGAGACAGCGTAGCGCATGCCGCGCGCATCCGCCCGGCATTGGGAGAACGCGAGCTGATCGTGTTGATGGCGCTGTTGATGAGCCTGCACGCCTTCGGGATCGACGCGATGCTGCCGGCGCTCGGCCGGATCGGAAGCGATCTTGGCGCGACGGGCAACGACCGGCAATTCGTGATCGGCGCTTATTTTCTGGGTACGGGCGTGGGCGCATTCTTTCCCGGGGCTTTTGCCGACCGGTTCGGGCGGCGGCCGATCCTTGCAGTCGCGCTTATCGCCTATATCGCGCTCTCGCTGGCCTGCGCGCTGGTGACCGATTACGAAACCCTGCTGGCGCTGCGGCTGGTTCAGGGTCTGTCCTGCGCCGGATTAAGCGTGGTGCCGGCTGCCATCGTGCGCGATCATGTGGGCGGGGACCGGATGGCCCGGTTGATGAGCCTGATCATGATGATCTTTCTGCTGGTTCCGATCATCGCACCCGCGATCGGTCAGGGGATCATGTATCTGTTCGGTTGGCGCGCGATATTCGGTGCGATGGCACTGATGGCGCTGGCTGTCGGGTGCTGGGCATGGTGGCGACTGCCCGAAACGCTGGCCGAAGAAAACCGGCAGTTGATTCACCTCCCGAGTGTCCTGCGCAATATGGGCTCCGCGCTCGCCGATCGCGGTGCTATCGGCTATGTCGTGGGCAGCGCGCTGGTGTTCGGATCGCTGTTCGGTTTCCTGAATTCCAGCCAGCAGATCATCAGCGAGACCTTCGATCAGGAGGCCAATTTCGCCTTCATCTTCGGCGGCGCGGTGATCGGAATGGTCGCTGCGAATTTCACCAATTCGCGCATCGTCGAACGATATGGTGCGCGCCGGGTGAGCCATGCGGCGCTATTTGGGTTTATTGCAATCAGCATCGCCCAATGGTCAAGTGCGAGCCAGGCGGACCAACCCCTGTGGCAATTCATCGTCTTGATGAGCCTGTCCATGGCGATGCTGGGCTTCATCGGCGCGAATTTCAGTTCTATCGCGATGCAGCCGTTCCAGCATATTGCCGGGGCCGCCAGTTCCGCGCAAACCGCCTTGCGGATGAGCACCGGGGCCGTTCTGGGCGCATTGATCGGATCGCTTTACGATGGCACGGCAAGGCCGCTGGCAGTGTCGATGTTAAGCTGTGCCCTGCTGGCGCTGGCAATCGTACTGTTCAGCGAAAGGGGCAGACTGTTCGGGCGACGCGTTCCTGAACGCTAGGCGGCGCTGCGCAATCTGCGCCACGCCAGTCCGGCAAATTCGCACAATAGCGGCCGCGTATCCCGCGGATCGACGATGTCTTCCACGCTGAACAGCTCCGCGCTGCGAAACGGACTGCGCAGGCGGTTCAACCGGTCGCGTATGGCGGCAAGATGCGCGTCCGGCGTGTCGCTTGCTTCCAGTTCCGCCTTGTAAGCCACTTCGATGCCGCCTTCGATCGGCAGACTGCCCCAATCCCCGCTGGGCCAAGCGAACCGGTACTGGAACTTATCGGCATTGCTCATCGCGCTGCCTGCGATCCCGAATGCGCGCCGTACGATTACGCTCGCGAGCGGCACCCGGGCGCGGTAAATCGCGTTCATCGCCTGCACGCCGTAGCGGATGGTCCCCGCTTCTTCCGCAGCGCGGCCGATCATGAAGCCGGGATTGTCCACCAGATGCACGATCGGCAGATGGAACCGGTCGGCCAGCGTAACGAACCGTTCGACCTTTTCCGCCGTTTTCGCCTCCCACGATCCGCCCAGGAAAGTGGGGTCGCTGGCAAGCACGGCAACCGGCCAACCATCGAGACGGGCGAAAGCGGTAATCGCCGCGCGCCCCCACTGACGGCCCATTTCGAACAGACTGTCGCGATCGAACACCATTTCCGCGGCGCGGCGCATGGAATATACCTGTTTGGCATCGCGCGGCACCAGATCGAGCAGCGCCTCTTCGCGCCGGTCTACGGGATCGGCACATTCGCTGCGGGCCGCCAGTTCGCCGACATGGCCCGGTAGATAGGACAGGAACCTGCGGGCGCTACCGAAGGCTGCGCGTTCATCCAGCACTTCGTCATCGACCACGCCGTTGCGCGTGTGAATATCGCTGCCGCCCAGCGTTTCCTTGTCGGATATTTCGCCCAGCGCCTCGACCACGGCGGGGCCGGCGGCGAAAATCTGGCTTACACCCTTTACCATGACGCAATAATGGCTGGCGACCGTGCGCGCCGCACCCAGCCCCGCCGTCGGCCCAAGCGCCAGGGCGACGACCGGAACGGTATCGAGATTGGTGACCACTTCGCTCCAGCCGGGCACCGCAGGCACGTAAGTCGCGCCGATATCTTCCAGCATCCTGACCGAACCGCCGCCGCCCGTTCCATCGATCATGCGGATCATCGGCATACGCAGTTCGTGCGCCATTTTTTCCGCCTGCACGACTTTGCGGAAAATGCTGGCATCCGCTGCGCCGCCGCGCACGGTGAAATCGTCGGCTGTCACTACGACGGGCCGACCATCGATATTGGCGCGGCCAAAGATGGTATTGCTCGGCTGCAGATCGGTAAGTTCGCCGTTTTCATCATATTTTCCGCGTCCGGCAATTGCGCCGATTTCGCGAAACGATCCTTCATCGACGATCCCGGCAATCCGCTGGCGCGCATCCATTTTCCCGCGCGAATGCTGGCGTTCGACCTTTTCGCGGCCGCCCATTTGCTTTGCCAGCTGGCGGCGGCGGGCCAGTTCGCCGAGTTCGGGCTGCCAGCTCATTCTGCGGTCGGCTCCACTACGCACAGCACCGCGTCGACCTGCACCTGCCCGCCTTCGCTGGCGTTGAGTTCTGTGACGATCCCGTCAAACGGCGCGGTGAGGGCGTGTTCCATCTTCATCGCCTCGAGCACCATCAGGCGCTGGCCTGTGGTGACGGTGTCGCCCTCGGAGACATCGACCGCGATGACCTTGCCCGGCATAGGGGCGAGGATCGCGCCGTCTGCTGCGGAGGCGTGGCCTCCTTCTGAACGCCCATCTGTGAACAGCCCAGACCAGCCCTCGTAGTCGTAAGCGAAAATGCCGTCATTCTTCAGTCTAGCTTGGGGGATGTCCCAGATGGACCGACCACTGAGTTCGACCTCATGTATATCCGAACCATGACCGACACGCACGGTCGTAGCCTTTGGCGAGGCATTCAGACGGAATCCTGCATTGGGGGGCATCCAGTCATCTTCGAGATCAACCGTTGCTGTAGCTTGCGAACCGGCGGCACGAGCAGCGATCAACAGGCCTGCCGCCTCAAGAACATCGTGAGGCGGCTTTAAGGGCGGCAGCAGGTCATCTAGATTGCGCTCAATAAAGCCGGTTTCAACGTCACCGAAAAAAAAGGCTTCAGCGAGGACAAGGTTACGCAGGAATCCGGCGTTCCACTTGACCGGGTAGCAGTGTGAATAGCCGAGTTTATTTGCGAGCGCCTTAATTGCCTCATCACGAGTTTCCCGGTGAACAATCAGTTTTGCTATCATTGGATCATAAAAGGGTGAGACTTCGGCTCCCTCCTCTACACCAGTGTCGACGCGTCCCGGACCATCCCGTCGGTTGCTTTGAGAGATCCAGAAATCTTCAAGCATGCCCGTGCTCGGCAGAAATCCCTTCGCCGGGTCTTCCGCATACAGCCGCGCCTCAATCGCGTGCCCGTTGATCGACAATTCTTCCTGCTTCAGCGGGATCGGCTCGCCGCTCGCCACGCGCAGCTGCCACTCCACCAGATCGACGCCGGTAATTTCCTCGGTCACCGGATGCTCGACCTGAAGCCGGGTGTTCATCTCCATGAAAAAGATGCGGTCGGCGCGCAGGCCCTCTGAGGCATCCGCGATGAATTCAATCGTGCCTGCGCCCTCGTAATCGACCGCCTTGGCCGCGCGCACGGCGGCGGCGCAGATGTCTTCGCGGGTGGCCTCGTCCATGCCGGGGGCGGGGGCTTCCTCGATCACCTTCTGGTGGCGGCGCTGCAGCGAGCAGTCGCGCTCGAACAGGTGGACGACATTGCCGTGGCTGTCGCCGAACACCTGCACCTCAATATGGCGGGGCGCGGTGATCCATTTTTCCAGCAGCACTTCGTCGTTGGAGAAACTCGCTTTGGCTTCGCGCCGGCAACTGGCAAGGTCGGCTTCGAAATCTTCCGCGCGTTCGACCTTGCGCATCCCCTTGCCGCCGCCGCCCGCGACCGCCTTGATAAGCACCGGATAGCCGATTTTGTCCGCTTCCGTTTTCAAGCGCTCGACCGACTGGTCCTCGCCCAGATAGCCGGGTGTGACCGGCACGCCCGCTTCCATCATCAGCGTCTTGGCCGCATCCTTCAACCCCATCGCACGGATGCTGGCAGGCTTCGGGCCGACCCAGATCAGTCCGGCGTCGATCACTTCCTGCGCGAAATCGGCATTTTCGGACAGGAAGCCGTAACCCGGATGGATAGCATCCGCCCCGGTCTGCCTGGCGGCGGCGATGATCTTCTCGCCAACAAGGTAGCTTTCGGCTGCGGGCGAAGGGCCGATATGCACCGCCTCGTCCGCCTGCCGCACGTGCAGCGCCTTGGCATCGGCATCGGAATAGACCGCGACGGTGGCAATCCCCATCGCGCGCGCGGTACGCATGATGCGGCAGGCGATCTCGCCGCGATTGGCGATCAGAAGTTTGGCAATCATAAAGGCTGGATTAGGACGCGCCGCGATGCGTGTCGAGTGGGCTTCTGGCGCGCTGCCGCCGGCTAGACGTTCTCGTCCGGAAGCGGGTCCATATTGGGCGGCGCGATGGGCCCTTCCATACGGACCTGCATCAGAATATCGCCGCGCGTCATGGGCGGCTGATCATCCGGCCCGCGCGGATCGTTCGCGATCGCTTCGAAAAAGGCGGCGGTGACATGGCCGATTTTGGCAGACCTGCCGATCCGCACGCGCCTGTCCCATGCGGTCTTGCCGCGCCTGCGAACTTCATGCCCGATGTCGGTATAGATGTTGGTCGCAGACAGGATTGCCCAGCGGCTGCGAAACGGCAGTACCGTGGTGCCCAGTCGCGCGCGTTTGGCATAACGATCCATCAAAAGCACCAGCTTTTCCGCCATATCCGACAATTCGCCGCGATGGTGGGGCTTGGTTTGCTGGCCGGGCTCGATATCCTGCTGCGCCAGCCATTCCATCGGCAGATAACAACGGTCGGCCGCGTCGTCTTCCAACAGATCGCGGGCGATATTGGCAAGCTGGAACGCGAGACCCAGATCGCAGGCGCGGTCCATCGTTTCGTGATCCTTGGGATCGACGCCCATCACTTGCGCCATCATCACCCCGACTGCCCCGGCCACGTGATAGCAATAGCGCAGCAAATCCGCTTCCGTCCGTGGGCGCCAATCCCTGGCATCCAGGGCAAAGCCTTCGATAACATCTTCTGCCAGCTGGGGGGAAAGGCGCACTTCCTTTGCAACGAGCCCGAACGCATCGAACGCCAGATCGGCAGTCGGCTGCCCATCCAGCGCGCGTTTCGTGAGAACCCGGATCGAATTGAGGCGCTGGGCCGGGCGCGACTGGTCGCCCAGTTCGCCGCCCATATCCTGCGCATCGGCAATATCGTCGCACCTCCTGCACCAGGAATATAGCAGCCAGACACGTTCGCGCGTCGCCTGGTCGAACAGGCGGGACGCGACGGCAAAACTTTTCGATCCTTTGGCAATGGCTTCCTGCGACCGGGCCACCAGTTTGGACCGTTCCCGCCCGCCACCCGCGCTTGCCGGTGTGCTGCGCATTATGCGCGAAGGGGCCAGCATCCTTTCCGATATCTTGGTAGGCTTCACAGATCGGTGGCCTTCATTGCGAAGATCGGCGTGTGTGGCCGGTAATCCGCCATTGCGCCCAACAGATCCCCGATGGTGTCGCGGGCAATCAGAATATCGTGATGCGCAGGGCGAACGAAGCCGGTTTCGGCCATCCGCGCATTGAACGCGATCAAAGCGTCGTAAAATCCGAACGCATTCAGCAGGCCCACGGGATTGGCATGATATCCAAGCTGCGCCCAGCTCATCGCTTCCCACAATTCATCCATCGTTCCAACCCCGCCCGGTAAGGTCACAAACCCATCGCTGAGATCGGTAAAGGCTTTCTTACGTTCGTGCATTCCCGGCACGGTATGCAGCTGCGTACAATCGGTATTGGCAATTTCGCTGCCCGCCAGCGCTTCCGGAATGACGCCGATCACTTCGCCGCCTGCCGCTAACGCGCCGGCCGCAACAGCGCCCATCAGGCCAAGCCTGCCGCCACCATAGACCAGACCGATATTGCGCGTCGCCAAAGTTCGGCCGACATCGCGCGCCAGTTCGATATATCGCGGATCGGCAGGCGTGGCGGACCCGCAATATACAGCAATGCGTTTCACCGGATCACCGATCCGCCATATCCGCGATCATCAATCCCGCCGTTGCTTTCGCACTGCCGACTACACCGGGAATGCCGGCGCCCGGATGGGTGCCCGCGCCGGTCAGGTAGAAGTTTTCGATCACATCGTCGCGGTTGTGGCCGCGGAACCAGGCGCTTTGGGTCAATGTCGGTTCCAGGCTGAAGGCACTGCCCTGATGCGCACTGAGATCCTGCGCGAAATCCTTCGGCGCATAATGGAACTTCGTCACGATACGGTCGTGGATATCGGGGATCAACCGCCGTCCGATTTCATCGAGAATACGCTTTTCCAGCTTCGGCCCGACCTCGTCCCAATCCACTGCCAACTTGCCCATATGGGCCACCGGAACCAGGGCATAGAACGTGCTCTTGCCCGCAGGCGCCATGCTGGGGTCGGTAATGGTGGGATGATGCAGATAAATGCTGAAATCCTGCGGCAGAACGCCGTGATCGTAAATATCTTTCAGCAGTCCCTTATAGCGCGGGCCGAACAGGATCATGTGATGCGGTATGCCGGGCCAGGTCCCTTCGAGACCGAAATGCACCACGAACAGACCGGGGCTGAATTTCTTGCGGCTGAGCGTTTTGGCGTAGGATTTGCCGCGCGGACTTTCGGACAGGAGATCGCGGTAGGAATGCATGATGTCGCCATTGCTGGCCACGGCATCGAAATGCTGTTTGAAACCGCTTTTGGTTTCGACTTGCGTCGCGCGATTGCCCAGCGTGTGCACCTGAACCACCGGATCGCCGATCATCATGGTCCCGCCCAGCCGTTCGAAATGACGGATCATGCCGGCGATCAGGCGGTTGGTGCCGCCCCGCGTCCACCAGACGCCGCCATCCTTTTCCAGCTTGTGGATGAGGGTGTAGATCGCGCTGGTCTTGAACGGATTTCCGCCCACCAGCAACGTATGGAAACTCAACGCCTCGCGGATTTTTTCGTTCTTGATGAAACTCGACACGATGGAATAGACGCTGCGCCAGGCCTGTTTTTTTGCGAGCGCCGGCGCCGCCTTCAACATCGATTTGAAATCGAGGAAGGGGACGGTGCCCAGTTTTACGTAACCTTCTTCATATACGCCCGCCGAATATTCCAGGAACCGGGCATAGCCTTCCACATCTGCGGGATTGAGTTTGGCGATTTCCGCATTCAATTCCGCTTCATCGTTCGAATAGTCGAAATTGTGCCCGTCTGGCCAGTTGAGGCGGTAGAACGGGTGGACCTTCATCAATTCCACATCGTCTTTCATGTCATGGCCGGAAATGGACCATAATTCTTCCAGACAGGGCGGATCGGTTACTACGGTGGGTCCGCCATCGAACAGGAACCCGTCGCGTTCCCAATAATAGGCGCGGCCGCCGGGCTTGTCCCGCGCTTCGATCACGGTCGTCTGGATGCCGGCCGATTGCAGCCGCATGGCGAGTGCCATTCCGCCGAAACCGGAACCTACAATGCAGGCTGTTTTTCCGGTGGCGCTGTTGGCGGCAGTGTGCGTATCCGCGGCTGTATCGATGTCGAGGGTAGGGGCCGAAATGCCGCTCATCCTATTTTCTCCTGTTGCGCCACCAATGGCGTGCCTGTGCCGATCAATGCCGAAATGGCCTTGCCGATGGGGACCGGCGGTTTGCCGATCAGAATTCTTGCCTTGTCACCTATGCCCGATTGCCCCGCATAGAACCGTTCGACGAGCCCCTGGGGCAAGCGATAGAAGCGTTCGAAGACACGGTATCGTTCCCCCGGCGATGCGGCGCCGAACAGCATCGCGCCCAGCAGCCGGTAAAAACCGGTGTTGCGCCAATGGCGATCGGCCCGCTTTTCCAGCATCTGCGCGAGTGCAACCCCGCCCAGGTCTGCCTGCGCGGCGATGGCCAGTGCGGTTTCGACGGCGAAGGGGATGGTGTAGCTGGTCAGCGGATGAACGAACCCGCCGCGAGAGCCGGCGCAGGCGACGTCCTTCACCCGGTGTTCCTGCTGAAATGCGTCAAAATCGCCGCCGGTGATGACCGGCAATATACCGGTTTCCGTGCCAATCGTTTCACCAAGATAGCCATGGGCTGCACAATATTCGTCGATCCTCGACGACAGCAGGGCTCGGTCCAGAACCGGATCGTCCGCGTAATACGTATCTTCGATAAACAATTCGTCGGCGCTGACGGGCAGGACATAGACGAAGCGATAGGCGGCCCCGCCATCCGGCCCGTATTGCGCCACCGCCGCGTCCATAACGATCGGGCGCGTAACACCGTGCACGGCAGGCGTGCGCAGATGCCGGCCCATGAAGATCTGCCAGCCACCGGTAAGATGCCTGCTGGCTTGGGGTCCGCGGCAGTCGATCACGGTACTTGCGGCGATGCGGGTGCCATTTGCCAGCGCGACGCCGCGCGCATCCAGCGACGCCACCAGGCAGCCGGTATGCACAGCGGCCTGCCCCAGTTCGCGCCGTAGCGATACATCAAAATCGTATGATGCAAGCGAACGATAGGTCGAACCAAGCTGACGGTCATACGCTGGAAAACGGACATCGTATCCGTGCCATTCCGCCTTGGGAAACGGGGCCAGCAAGGCTTGCCCGGCAGCGTCCAGATCGCTGTCGAACCAGCTCCACCGGTGATTGCCACCCAGCGCATCGCCCGCTTCGATCAGCATCACATCCAGTTCCGGTCGCGTCCGACGCAAAGCCAGCGCGATCAGTCCACCCGCCAGTCCGCCACCGACAATCGCGATTTGGGTCGCTTGTTCGTGTGATTTCAATATTGGCGCGACCATCATTGACGTCTCTACCCGATTGGCCGCCCGGCGCAATTGCATTGCCTGCAATTGGCTGTGCATCCACCGGACTCGTCCGGCGATGATCGGATCCTTAGGACATCGGGGACAATATGATTTCGGGCTTAATCCGGGCCGGTTTCCGGATCGACACCGTATTGCGCGAACACGGTCGTAATCGCATCCTGCATTCGCTGTTCGTCCGCCGCGCTTAATGCCTCGTTTTCATATTGCGTGCGCAGTTCCATAATCTGTGGCGTCATCGCGATGAATTTCTGCAGCGCAGGGCTGGACAGGACCGCCATATTCGCCTGAACCTGATCGGCGGCAGACAGATTGGTATAGGTGCGCCGCCCGGCTTCTACTATATCGCCGGTCACTTGTTCCTGGGTGATGGCGTTCCCTGCCAAAGCACTTTCGAAACTGTTATCGAAGGACATATTTTGACTGGTTCCCCGTACCAGTTTCATTCCAAGGTCGGATTGGTAGAACGCGTTCGTTTCGGCCGCTTCCTGCGCTGTCAGTCCGGTTCGGATAAGACCGATTATGCTTGGGCGCATCAGCCCGCTAACCCGGATGCTATGATCGATAATGATAGGCCGGGTTGCCGCCAGCACGGCATCGATAACGCCGGGACTCTCACAGTTCCGCAGCGGCGAAGGTCGGATTGCTGGTGAACTGGCGCCGAACCAGCAGCATGATACCGTCCACTTCCGCCTGCATATCGCTTGCGGATCGAAGCGTTTCGAACAAGGCGACATGGGGGTCGGACGCTATTTCCCCCTCATCGGATGAAGTTTCCGGGACCGGCGGGGGGACCGTGTCTGCCGCTACCGGCAGGGACATGGCTGCCGACAAGGCGAACGCTAATGTGAATATGTTTATGGCTCGTCCTTTAACACGATCGATGCAGTCCGGCAGGAATAGTCCCCGCAAGCCCATGTATTGGCCGATACATTGGCCGATACATGGGTTTACGGGGACTTTTCGTCATTCATGGCAAGGCGGTCAATCGTCGGATTCTGTATCCTTGTCGATCAGTGCGCCTTTCGCACCGGCTGCCAATTGCGGGCGAGGGGCTGGCAATTCCGCCTTGCGATTTCCGGTTTTGAGATAGGTGTCGAACCAGTTCATCATCCGCAGATTGTAGTCGTATTGCGCCGCGGCACGGCGGTTGCCGTGGCCTTCGCCGGGATACAGCACCAGACGCACCGGGGTTTCGGGTTTGCGCACCTTGATGTTGCGATACAGTTCGTAGGACTGGCTCGGCGCCACGCGGGTATCGTCCGCGCCGTGCATGATCAGGATCGGCGTTTCGGCCTTGTCGACATGGTAGATCGGGCTGACATCCAGCATACCCTGCCAGTTTTCCCACGGCCATTTGCGACTGTGGACATTGAACATTTCCACCGGAATGTCGGTGGTGCCGAATTTGCTGATCTGGTTGGAAATACCCACGAACATGACGCTGGCGGCATATTCCGCGCTCTGTGCGGTCGCGCCCCATGCGCTGGCATAGCCGCCATAGGAACCGCCGGTGATGCCCACGCGGTCCGCATCCGCGATGCCTTGCGCCACGAAATAGCGTTTCGCATCGACGATATCGTCGAATTCCTTGCCCGCATAATCGTTCTGATGCTGCTTCGCGAAATCTACGCCGTAGCCGGTGGAGCCGCGATAATTGGGCAGGAACACGGCGTAACCCTGACCCGCCGCGACCTGACCCGGCTTGCTGTAGGCAGTCAGCCAGCCATTGCTTTCATGCGCTTCGGGGCCGCCATGCACATTCATGATCATGGGCGCGCCGCCGCGCGGAACACCGCCGACGGGTTCGATCAGAATACCTTCGATCTGCTGTCCGTCGCGCGCCTGATAGGTAACCACGCGCTGGGTGCCCATGTCGATGTCCGCCAACCACGGATTATGGCTGGTCCAGCGGGTCAGCGTGCCATCGCCGCCCATCTCGAACAATTCGTTGGGATGCGCGGCGCTGTTGGCGCGCACGACGATACGCGTGCCCCCCGCTTCCACGCGCGAAATCGAAAGACCGTTGGCGGCGTATTCCGCCAGTTGGCTGCCATTGGCGTCATACATCCGCAGAAAACTTTCCGCGCCCTTGTGAATGACTGCGGCGATACGCCCGTCGGGCAGGAACTCCGCATCTACAGCCGCTTCCGCCGCACCGGAATTGAGCGCGCGGAATGCGCCCGTGCCGATATCGACCAGATGCAGGGTCGTGGCCGCCGGATCGTTCATATCGATTCCGGCAATGAGCGACAGCTGCAACCCGTCCGGAGAGATTTCCACATCTTCGATCTTGCCGGGCGTTTCCACCACCGCTGTGATCCGTCCGGTGGCCAGATCCATGATATTGACCCGTTTCAGAACGTAGCTGTCATCGACATTCGGCGTTGGCGCGGTATCGATGATCGCGGTGCGCCCGTCCGGCGCGATATCGAATGCACTGACATAGCCGGGTACCGCGATCATGCGCGGTTTTTCATCGGGTTCCATTCCCACCCGCGCGGCAAACAGGCGGTTCAGCTGCGCCTCTTCCTCATAGACGATGGCGTTGAAGCCTGCCTTGCTTTGCGTATCGCGTTGCTTGTCCTTTTCAGCGCCCGCGATCATGTAGATCATGGTGCCATCGGGGCTCCAATCGTAGGAACGCACAGCGCTGTCCGCGACCATCGCCAGCTTGCGCTGCGATCCGCCATCGACCGGTATGCCCCATACGGCGCGATCCTCGTCATCCTTGGACCACAGGAAACTCACCATCCGGCCATCTGGAGAGAATGCGACGCCGCCGGGGTCGATATCTTCAGGCAGGAACATGCGCGAATTACCAGGGCCGTATGCAATGCTCAGCGTGTCGTTCGCAGTCCCATTATCTTCCCCCGCCGTAACATCGGGCGAACGCGATGTTGTGTAGGCAACCCGGCTGCCATCCGGCGAAACCGCGATAGTTCCCACGCTTTCCAGTTTGGCGACATCTTCGGGTGTCATGGGCCGCGCATTGGCAGTGGCAGACGCCAGAGAGGCCGTGCCAAGCAGTGTGGCGGCGAAGAGAAGCTTGCGGGTCATGTTCAGAATATTTCCTTATTGGCGGACCATTACGTCGCGATTGATACCAAATCTGGGTCCACGCGCAACCGTTTGACCCGCTCTTGCCTCAATCCGCCGCACGCGCCATGGTGAAAACCAGAAGTGTTCGAAGGAAAATGACGATGCGTGTCCGGATGAAATCGATAAGCGGCTTAGCGACTTCGACGGCAGTTGCGGTAACCATTGCTGCAGGTCTTATCGCAACCAACGCCTCAGCCCAGGACGCACCACAGGCATCGACATACATCCATGCAGGTGCACTGATCCGCGATGTTGGCGCGCGGGCAGATGGCCCGGCCACGATAGTGGTGCAAGGCGACACTATCGTTAGTATCGAGGATGGTCTTGTCTCTCCGGTTGCGGGTGCACGGCTGGTCGATCTTTCGAACAAGACGGTTCTGCCGGGGCTTATCGATCTCCACGTGCATCTGACGGGCGACCCTGGCGGCGATTTCTGGACCCGCGCGACGGAACCGGAGGAATGGGGCGTGGTGCTGGGTATGAAAAATGCACGCGCCACGGTGCGCGCCGGATTTACGACGGTGCGCGAAGCCGGCAGTGCGCAGCAGACCGCCTTCGCATTGCGACGCGCGGCACAAGAAGGGCTGATTGCGAGCCCGCGTATCGTGGCGGCCGGACCGGCGCTGGCGATCGTGGGCGGACATGGGGACGTATCCGGCTTTCGCCCCGAGGTAAACGCGGTGCTGACCAGCGGCTATAGCTGCACCGGCGCGGTCGAATGCGCGGCGAAGGTCCGGCGGGCCGCGCAGAACGGTGCGGATGTCATCAAGATCACAGCGACCGGCGGCGTGTTGAGCCAGCAGGGCGCCGGGCTGGAGGCGCATTTCAGCGATGCAGAAATGTCCAGCATCGCCGATACCGCCCGTTCGCTCGGCCTCAAGGTCATGGCCCATGCCCATGGCGCACGCGGGATCGAGGCGGCGAGCAGGGCCGGCATCTACACCATCGAACACGGCACCTTCATCGATAGGCAAGCCGCGCAGGCGATGAAGGCGAACGGCACATTGCTGGTGCCGACCCTGATGGCGTTCAAGGGCGTGACCGAAGGATTGGGGCAGGGCATTTATACGCCGGTGGTGGAAGACAAGATCCGGGCTGTGGCGCAAGTTGCCCTGTCGCTCGTCACGCGGGCACGGGCGGAAGGTGTCGAGATTGCATTCGGCACCGATGCCGGCGTGTTCGACCATGGCCGCAATGCGGAGGAATTCGCGCTGCTCAAGGATCAGGGCATGACCGACCGTGAGGCGCTGGCCAGTGCCACCAGTGTGGCGGCCCGCGTGCTGGGGATGGAAAACAGTATCGGACGCATCGCGGTCGGTTATTCCGCTGACCTCATCGCGGTGGAGGGCAACCCGCTCAACGATGTGACCGTGCTGGAAAATGTCGGTTGGGTCATGGCGCGCGGACGGGTAATCGATTAGCCGCCATCGAGGCATAGGCGCACTTCATCGATAGGCCGTGCGCGGCGGCAACGATCCGGATTAGCGGTCCGACTTAAACATCACCAGGGATCCACATTCATGACGCTTATTCGCACCATTCTGCTCGCCGGCGTTGCGATTGCGCTTCCTGCCGCCCCGGCCCTGGCCGATGCGCAGGCGCTTGCACCGGACACCACACGCACTGCGCAAAGCGAGGGCGCGCGGTTGAATGCTCTGTTTGCCGATGCGGATGAACGCCAGTTGCAACTCAACCCCCTCGCGCGGCTGTTTCGCGGCGACGATGAAAACGCCGACCGGCTCGGCGATTTTTTTACCGATTCCGCATTTCTGGCGGGACGGCTGGACGCGCAGCTCAACCAGGCACTGCTCGCGCAGATCGACCGGTCGCAACTGGCTGCGACCGACCGGCTGGCCTATGATGTGTTCGCCTATAATCAGGATCAGGCGATAAAGGGCAGCACGGACGAAATACGCGCCCTGACCGAAGTGCGACCGGTCAATCATTTCACCGGGTTTCATACATTCTACCCCAATTTCGCCAGCGGCAAGGGTGCAGCGCCGTTCAAGACCCTGGCGAATTACGAAGACAATCTGTCGCGGCACGATGACTACATCGCCATCGGCGACCGCGCGATCGCCAAATTTCGCGAAGGCATGAGAACCGGCGTTCTGGAAACCAGCCTGACGATCGGCAATGTCATCCAGCAGCTGGACACACAGCTGGCAGTGCCGGTTGCGCAATCGCAATTCATGGGTCCGGTGGCCCTGTTCCCGGAAGAATTTTCGGCGGCGGACAAGGCCCGGCTGACCGCGGCTTACGATGCCAAGACGCGCGAAATCTATGCAGGCCATGAACGGATGCGCGATTTCCTGCGCGACGAATATCTGCCTGCTGCGCGCAGCAGCGTGGGCCTGTCGCAGATGCAGGGCGGGGACACGCTGTACAAACAGTTGATCGAAAGCACGACCACGCTGCCTTTGGAACCCGATTATCTCCACGATCTCGGCCTCACGGAAGTCGCGCGGATCAAGAACGATCTGGAAGCGATCAGGGATGAAGTCGGCTTTGCCGGCACGCTCAACGAATTTTTCGACTATGTGCGCACCGATGCACGGTTCAAACCGGAAAGCCGAGAGGCGTTGACGCAGACCTATTACGACATCGGGCGTCAGGTGGATGCGAAGATCGGCGATTATTTTGCGCTCACGCCGAAATCCGGGCTGAAGATCGAACCCTATGATCCATCGATCGAACAGTTCAGCGCAGGCGGTTCCTACCAGTCCGGGACGCCCGATGGATCGCGGCCCGGCACCTTCTATTTCAATGCCTATGACCTGCCCAGCCGGTTAACCACTGGAAACGTCACGCTGTATTTGCACGAAGGCGCGCCGGGGCATCATTTCCAGATCAGTCTGGCGCAGGAAAACGAGGCGCTGCCCGCCTTTATGAGATTTGGCGGCACGACCGCCTTTGTGGAAGGCTGGGCGCTGTATTCGGAAACGCTCGGTTACGAAATGGGATTTTTCGATGACCCCTGGAACCGTTACGGAACGCTGCAGGACGAACAGCTGCGCGCAATGCGGCTGGTGGTCGATACCGGACTGCATTCCAAAGGCTGGAGCCGCGACAAGGCCATCGATTTCATGCTTGCCAATTCGGGCATGACGCAAACCGAAATCGTGGCGGAGGTGGAACGCTACATCGCCATTCCCAGTCAAGCGCTGGCCTACAAGGTCGGAGCGCTGAAAATCCAGGAACTGCGCGCCGAAGCCGAAGCGGCGCTAGGCGATGATTTCGACATCAAGGCATTCCATGCGCAGGTGCTGAATACCGGCGGCCTGCCGCTGCCGGTACTGGAGGCGAAGATAGACAATTGGGTTGCAGGCCAACGGTAGGGGTGGGTGATAGTGTATCGCGCCATGGTCCCTTTATTACGCCGGGCGTGTAACTTTTTGCGGCGATTTAACGAACGGGTTCGGGGCGGGTTTGGTTTCGCTGGCTGGCCGGGGGTCATCCGTGAAGGGAACACAGAATGTCTATAACACCACGTCATGCCGCGCAAATTACCGCCACCCTTCTGATTGCGGTGGTTGTCACGCAGATCGTGTATTTTACCCTTTCCAGCGTAGGTGCGGACATCAATCGGATGATTATCTGGACAGCGGAAGCGGCGGCATTTCTGGGTATTTCAGCGTTTGCGCTGGCCGCGATGGCGCATTCCCGGCGGCACGCCGCGATGTGGGCAGCGATAGCCGTTGGCGGAATGTTGAATGTCATCCAGATCGGCATGGGCCTTACCATGTTTGTGCCCCTGTCCGACGCTGGGGAGACGATGGCACCGGCTTTTTCGGCAGTTCTCGCCGGCGCGTTCTTTCTGTATTTCGCGGCAAAGTTTCTGTTCGGCGGGGCTGCGATCGCGGTGGGCCTGACTCTAATGCGGAGCGCGGGTGGGGCTGGTAAAGCAATCGGCGTTCTGGCGGGTTTGACCGGCCTCGCTGCCATGGCGGCCAATCTTTATGCGATGGCTACGGGCATGGACGCGGTCTTCCCCGCTGGCGCGGCCGGCACAGCGGCAACCGCTTTTTTGGCATTGGCGATTATTGCAACCAACCGCGCCGGTTCCGGTGGCAGGGATCGTACGGTATCCGGTTGACACAATAGCGCGTATTGTGCCCGTTTGCCTGTTCCGCTGTGCGCACGGGCGGGCTAAAGGGCGGGCATGATTGCCGCCATCCTGCCGCCCCCACCGCCCCCGCTCCGGCCGCCGCCACCGCTCAGTAGCTTGCACGCCCGATGTGCGCCCGCGCTGTTTCTGGATTTCGACGGCACGCTGGTGCCCATTGCTTCCGGGCCGGATGCGATCGAGGTTCCACACGATCTTGCCGACCGGCTGGAGGTATTGGCAAACCGGCTCGACGGGCGGTTGGCGCTGATTTCAGGTCGCGGGCTCGACGATATCGAGCAGCATCTCGGGCCGATTGCCGTCGCCCGGGCCGGGTCGCATGGCGCGCATCGGCTGGCAGCGAATGGCGATACGCTTGGCAACAATCCGCAGCCGATCCACCCGGACGCCTTGCGCGCTGTCGAAGAGCTCGCCGCCCATCATGATGCGCTGCTGGAGCACAAGGCCCATGGGGCAGCCATTCATTACCGCACTGACCCGTCGCGCGGCCCAGCCATCGAAAGCGCCGCGCGCGCCATTGCTGCCGCGCATGACCTCTGCGTAAAAAACGGTAAATGCGTAATCGAGCTGGTGCGCCCCGGCGCGCAGAAAGGCGATGCGGTCGATGCCTTCATGGCCACTGCGCCCTTTACCGGGACCATGCCGGTCTTCATCGGTGACGATGTGACCGATGAAGATGGATTTCTTGCCGCGCGCCGCCATGGCGGGTTCGGCATCGCTGTGGGCGAGCGACCATCCAAAAACGCCCGATATGCGCTTGCCAGTGTGAAAGATGTGCATGAATGGCTGAATCTGTGATTGCGGACATCCCGACTCTCGACCTGTGGCCGATCGGCAATTGCCAGGTCAGCGCGTTGATCGACAAGGCCGGTGCGCTGGTGTGGGGGTGCATTCCGCGTGTCGATGGTGACCCGGCATTCTGCGCTTTGCTGGACGGCGCGAGCCCTGAAAAGGGCGTCTGGCGGTTCGAGCTGGATGGCCAGATATCTGCCAGCCAGAACTATATCCGCAACACGCCCATCCTGCTTACGCGGCTGGAAGCGAGCGATGGAAGCGCTATCGAGATACTGGATTTCTGCCCGCGTTTCGAAGGTAGCGGGCGGATGTATCGCCCCGTCGCCTATGCGCGCATCATACGCCCGGTCGCCGGCAATCCGCGGGTGCGTGTGGTTTTGCGCCCGATGAAGAATTACGGCGCCGCGCCTGCTGAAACGACGCAGGGCACCAATCATATTCGCTATCTGCTGGGCCCCCATGCGATGCGGCTCAGCACCGATGCAGCGGTCGGATATATCATGGAAGGCCGCAGTTTCCGTGTCGAGAATGATATGCATTTTTTCCTCGGTCCCGATGAACCGTTCATCGGCAATTTGCGCGAAGAAATCCGCCGGATGGAACAGAGCACCCGCAAATATTGGCAGCATTGGGTGCGCGGTCTGGCCACGCCGTTCGAATGGCAGGACGCGGTCATCCGCTGCGCCATCACGCTGAAATTGTGCCAGCATGAAGAAACGGGCGCAATCGTGGCGGCGCTGACCACCTCGATCCCCGAAGCATCGGGCAGTCAGCGCAATTGGGATTACCGTTTCTGCTGGATACGCGATTCCTATTATACCGTCCAGGCGCTCAATCGGCTGGGCGCGCTGGACGTGCTGGAAAAATACCTGACGTTCCTGCGCAATATCGTGGATGGTGCAAAAGGCGGCCAGATCCAGCCGCTCTATTCGGTAATGGGCGAAAGCGAGCTTGACGAAACCACCGCCGCGCATCTTGCAGGCTACCGCGGGATGGGCCCGGTACGGATCGGCAATGCGGCCTATAAACAAATCCAGCATGATTGTTACGGCCAGATCGTGTTGCCCACCTTGCAGGGTTTTGTCGACAAGCGCCTGTTGCGGATCGCGGATGACGGCGATTTCGCCAGCCTGGAAGAAGTGGGCGAGATGGCCTGGGCGATGCACGACCAACCGGATGCAGGATTGTGGGAATTTCGCACGCGGCAGGAAGTGCACACCTATTCCGCCGTGATGAGCTGGGCGGCCTGCGACCGGCTGGCCAGCACTGCCGACTATCTTGGCAAGCCGGACCGTGCGACCCTTTGGCGCAACCGTGCCGACACCATTCGCGCAACGATCGAGAAAGAAGCATGGGTCGAGGGCAGCGGTCATGAGGATGACGCCGGTAATGGGGATGGCAACAATTCCGGGTCCGGGGGCCATTACAAGGCCAGTTTCCAGAGCGATTATTTGGACGCCAGCCTGCTGCAGATGATCGATCTGCGGTTCCTGATGCCGGACGATCCCCGTTTCCAATCCACATTCGCCGCAATCGAAAAGGAATTGCGACGCGGATCGCACATGCTGCGTTATGCAGCGGAAGACGATTTCGGCGCGCCTGAAACCGCTTTCAATGTCTGCACGTTCTGGCTGATCGAGGCATTGCACCTGGCCGGCCGGTCGCACGAGGCTGCGCAATTGTTCCGGACCATGCTCGATCATCGCACAGGATCGGGGATGCTGAGCGAAGATCTGGATTGGAAAACGGGCGAATTATGGGGGAACTTCCCGCAGACCTACTCGCTGGTAGGTATCATCAACTGTGCAGGATTGCTGTCCAAACCGTGGAGCGAAATTCGATAATTGCATGAGCCGTCTGGTCATCATTTCCAACCGGGTCGCCGTGGCCAAGGCGCGCGGCGCCGCCGGTGCACAGGGCGGACTGGCCGGGGCGCTCAATTCGGCGCTGAAGAAATATGGCGGCGTCTGGTTCGGGTGGTCGGGCGAAGAGGCGGAAGAAACCACCGGCCATATCCAGCTGCATACGGATGATTTCGGCGTCACCACCGCGACCATCGATTTAAGCAGGCACGACGTCGATGAATATTACAATGGTTATGCCAATTCCACCCTATGGCCGCTGTTCCATTACCGGCTCGACCTGACCCGCTATGAAAATGCCACCGGGCGCGGTTACGAACGGGTCAATGAAACCTTTGCCAAAAGTGTATCCCCGCTGATCGATGCGGACGATCTTGTCTGGGTGCATGATTACCATTTGTTACCGCTGGGCGAACGGCTTCGCTCGCATGGTATACAGAACCGCATCGGGTTTTTCCTGCACACACCCTGGCCGCCTACGCGCCTGCTGGCCACATTGCCGTTTCACGACCGGCTGGTGCGAACCATGCTCGATTACGATCTCATTGGTTTCCAGACGGCCGAATGGCTCGACAGCTTCCTGCATTATTGCGAACGGGAACTGGGCGCGGATGTTGACGAGGATACCGGCCGTATCGCCCTGGACGGGCGCGAAACCTATGCCCGCGCCTATCCCATCGGCGTGGACTGGGATCATATCCAGGCGCAGCGCGGCACACCGGAGGCCAAGCAGGCGGCACAGCGGATGCTGTCCAGCACACGGCACCGTACCGCCATGATCGGGGTGGACCGGCTGGATTATTCCAAAGGATTGCCCGAACGGATCGACGGTATCGGGCGGTTTTTCGACCAGCACCCCGACCGGGTGCGCGATCTGGTCTATATCCAGATTGCACCGCCGAGCCGGGAGGATGTGGAAAGCTACCAGAAAATTCGCGGCGAGCTCGAACAGAAGACCGGCCAGATCAACGGCGCGCGATCCGAAGTGGACATCGTGCCCATCCGTTATGTCAATAAGGGGCACAGTCTGGCGGAACTATGCGGGTTCTACTGGGCTTCCAAGATCTGCCTGGTGACCCCCCTTCGCGATGGGATGAACCTGGTGGCGAAAGAATATATCGCCGCGCAGGATCCCGATGATCCCGGCGTTCTTGTCCTGTCGCGCTTCGCCGGCGCCGCGCAGCAGCTGAAGGAAGCCGTATTGGTCAACCCGCAAAGTCCGGACGATCTCAGTCACGCGATCCTCACGGCGCTCGACATGCCGCTCGATGAGCGCAAACGCCGCTATGATGCCATGGTGGAAAATGTACGTGCCTACGATATTCACGGCTGGACCCGCAATTTCGTGGCGGACCTGCGCAATCCATCGGGCCGGAACGCGACTGGCTGAACGTGGTCGGGGCTGAGCAAAGCGGGTCCCGCACCGCCGATAATGCCGCATTCGCTCGACACGGGCATTGTGCGTCTGTAGCGTACCCGTCATCCCCGGGGAGCGCGCCCACGCATCATGCGATGCGCCCGAACAAAAGCGCTGAGAGGAGTGGCTGGCACCGCTCGACCCGTCGAACCTGAACCGACTAACATCGGCGGAGGGAGCGGGCTGGCATTATCGCCGCATCCGCGTCCTCCCCCTTTCTTTGGAGATAGACGCATGGCCGACATCAATTCGCCCCTTGAAGACAAAGCGTTCGAAATCGGCGTGACCACCGGCCCCATCAGGGGCAGCCGCAAGATTTACGTGCCAACACCCGGTGACAGCAACGTAAAAGTGGCGATGCGCGAGATCGAACTGGAACTTTCCAGCGGGGAACCGCCGGTCAAGGTTTACGATACATCCGGCCCCTATACCGACACGGCAACGAAGATCGATATCAACAAGGGCTTGCCAGGGCTGCGCCGCGATTGGATCATGAGCCGCGGCGATGTCGAGGAATATGACGCGCGCGAAGTGAAGCCGGAAGATAACGGCCAGTTGGGGCCCGATCGCAGCGGCGGTGTTCCCGCCTATCCCAATGTCGTGAAAAATCCGCTTCGCGCCAAGGCAGGGCATAATGTCAGCCAGATGTATTATGCACGGCGCGGCATCATCACGCCGGAAATGCGCTATGTTGCAACGCGGGAGAATATCGGCCGTGAAATGGCGCGCGAGGCTTCGAGCGGCGGCGAGGGGTTCGGGGCGGAAATTCCCGGCTTCATCACACCCGAATTCGTGCGGGACGAAATTGCGCGCGGTCGGGCGATCATCCCCAACAACATCAATCATCCCGAAACCGAACCGATGGCGATCGGGCGCAATTTCCTGGTGAAGATCAACGCCAATATCGGCAATTCCGCCGTCGCCAGCGATGTCGCGAACGAAGTGGACAAGATGGTCTGGGCCACCCGCTGGGGCGCGGATACGGTCATGGACCTTTCCACAGGCCGCAACATCCACGATACGCGTGAATGGATCATCCGCAATTCCAGCGTCCCCATCGGCACAGTGCCGATCTATCAGGCGCTGGAGAAGGTGGGCGGCGTAGCCGAAGACCTCACTTGGGAGGTGTTCCGCGACACGTTGATCGAACAGGCGGAACAGGGTGTCGATTACTTCACCATCCATGCCGGCGTGCGTCTGCCCTATGTGCCGATGGCGGCGAAACGTGTGACCGGCATCGTATCGCGCGGCGGCAGCATCATGGCGAAATGGTGCCTGGCACATCACAAGGAATCGTTCCTGTACGAACATTTCGACGATATTACCGAGATTATGAAAGCCTACGACATTGCCTATTCGCTGGGCGACGGGTTGCGCCCCGGCAGTATCGCGGATGCCAATGACGAAGCGCAGTTCGCCGAACTCTATACGCTGGGCGAACTGACCCACCGCGCCTGGAAATCGGACGTGCAGGTGATGATCGAAGGGCCGGGCCATGTGCCCATGCACAAGATCAAGGAGAATATGGAGAAACAGCTGGCCGTCTGCGGCGAAGCGCCGTTTTACACGCTCGGCCCGCTGGTGACCGATATCGCGCCGGGATACGACCATATCACCAGCGGCATCGGCGCCGCGCAGATCGGTTGGTATGGCACTGCGATGCTGTGTTACGTAACGCCGAAGGAACATCTTGGCCTGCCCGACCGCGACGATGTGAAAGTGGGCGTGGTGACGTATAAGCTGGCGGCCCATGCGGCGGATCTGGCGAAGGGCCACCCGGCGGCGCAATTGCGCGACGATGCGCTGTCCAAAGCCCGCTTCGAATTTCGCTGGCGCGATCAGTTCAATCTTTCGCTCGATCCTGAAACTGCGGAGGAGTTTCACGACCAGACCTTGCCGGCAGAAGGCGCGAAGACCGCGCATTTCTGTTCCATGTGCGGCCCGAAATTCTGCAGCATGAAGATCAGTCAGGAAGTCCGCGATTTCGCCAGCAAACAGAACCAGAGCGCCGAAGGCTTTCTGGAAAGCGAAAAATGGGGCGCAGCCACTGCCGAAGCCAGCCGCAAAGCCGCCGAAGACGGTATGCGGGAAATGAGCGAACTGTATAAAGCGAAAGGCGAACGGCTGTATTTGCCCGAAGATGACGCGGACATGCTGGTTACCGAAGAAGGCGGCAAGCCGGCGTAAGACGCGATGGTTCGTTACAGGAAGCGCGACCGATGACGCGCAGATGGCGGAGACCGGGTGGAGGATGCATTATGCGTGATGCCATCGCCCGGCCTGGTGCTGCTTGCCGGCGATCCATAATCTGTCGGGCGAAACCATGCTGACCGGTGCGCTTCTGGACCGACTGGACGGGTTGCCGCGTCCGCTTGGCATACTACCGCGGTGGTTCGCGCGCGGCGCGCTGGTTTTTGTGGGTATCGCCTGTTTATGGGCAGCGTTTGAGGCCGACACCGTCGATCTCCTGCCCGACCGTGCCGGCAGTATCGACCACGCGGAGGTCCAGACCGCTCTTCGCGCCAATACCGGTAAAGGGGACATTGCGCTGTATGAAACCATTCACGCACGCGTCGCGCAGGGGGAGGATTATTACCGTGCCGCGCTCGCTGAACAGCGCAGGCAGGATTACCCGACCAAACCCTTCGTAACCGTGCGGCTTCCGACCATGGCGATCGTAGAACGGTATTTGGGGGCGCAGGGTTGGCGGGTGATTGCGGTGTTGACCCTGTTGGCAACGATCGGGTTCTGGACGGCAGCCTGGCAGCCGCGGACAATGCTGCTGGAACGGGTGGGCGCCGCGATGGTGATGGTATTGTGCGGATTGGGTGCGTTCAGTTCGCTCGCCCATGTTCTGCACGAAGTCATGGCGGGGCTGCTTCTGTCGCTGGCCATCGCCATGTTTGCCAGCCGCTACCGATATGTCGGACTTGGCATTGCCATATTCGCCATCGCAATCCGGGAACTGGCGATCCCGTTCCTGTTCCTGTGGGCGATGCTCGCACTTGTCGAACGATCATGGCGCGAAGTTGCGGCAATTGCGGCAATTATCGCCATGTTTGGATTGGGATTGTATTTCCATGCCGATGCCGTCGCCGCGCAGCGTCTGGCCAGCGACGGAATATCGCAGGGCTGGGCTGGATTCCAGGGACCGGTCCTGCCCGTCGCAAGCATCATCATGCTGTCCCCGTTAAAGGCCGTGCCCGTCTGGATTGCAGGCCCGCTTGCGATAATGCCGCTGGTTGGCTGGGCCGGGTTGGGCGGCAAACGCGCCCTGTTCGCAATGTTGTGGTTCCTGGGAATGGGCACGGCGATCGCATTGTTTGCCCGCCCATCCAATTTTTACTGGATCATGCTGATCATGCCGCTCTACGCTGCCGGATTGGCATTCGCCCCGCGCGCCCTTGCCGATCTGGTAAAGGCAGCCTTTCCCGGTCTGGCAAAAACCTGATTGCTACTTGAAGCGCGACCAGACGAAGCGACTGGACAACACATAGTTCCAGACCGATCCCAGCGCGACCCCGGCCAGCGCAGCCAGCACCCAGGTTACGCCCAGTTCGCGCAGATAGACGGCGGATGCAATATTGGCGAAGGCACCGATGAGGCACGCAGCGCAAAAACTTGCCCACCCCAGCAAGAGATTGCGCATACCGGCCAGTTTCTTGTCACGGTAAGTCAGGAAATTGTTCAGCCAGAAATTGAACGTCATGGCGGTCAGCGTTGCCAGCGCCTGGCCTGCTGTAAAGCCGGTTCCCGCGACCGACAGCAGCGCCCATAACACCGCCATGTGAATGCCGACGCCCAATGCGCCTACCGTGGCAAACAGCGCAAAGCGCGTGGGCACGAACCGGCTCAGATAGTGCTCGTACAGGCTCACCAGAAAATCGAATGCTATGGCCTGATCCAGCTTGCTTTCACCGGCACGGCGGGGTGCGAATTGGATGGGAAATTCCTTTATCGTGACACCGGCTTTTGCCGATACCAGAATGTCGAGCAGGATTTTGAAACCGATGCCTGAAAACTGTTTCACGTTCTGCCGCACCATGTCGGAACGCAACAGGAAAAACCCGCTCATCGGGTCGGTCAAGGGCAGCCCGGTCATCTTGCGGGCAATGGCGTTGGCTATGTGCGATCCCTGTTCGCGGGCGCGGTTCGACAGGCCCGATGCACTGCCACCATCGATAAACCGCGACCCAATGGCAATGTCGCTATGGCGGCTGCGGACGTGATCGAGCATCAGGGGCAGTAATGCCGGGTCATGTTGATGATCGGCGTCCATTACGGCGACGTAGGGCGCTGCCGTGGCGCACATCCCCTCGATCGCGGCACTGGCCAGGCCGCGGCGGCCGATACGCTGGATAATTCGTATGCGCGGATTGGAGATGGCGATGTTGCGCACGGCATCGGCCGTCCCGTCACCGCTGTCGTCATCCACGAAAATCGCTTCCCAGCCGATGCCGCGAAGGGCCGTTTCCAGCCGCGCGATCATCGGCGCGATGTTTGCGGTTTCATTGAATGTGGGCAGCACGACCGCCAGATCGAGGGTGCGGGTTTCATGGTCCAGCAGACAGACATCCGCTTCGGTAAATTGTTCGTGCCTGAGTTCCATCTGCGCCGGCATAGGCCGCACGTATTAACTATAAGTAAGTGCACGTGCACAGTAGCACCCATTCAGCACAACCGTTGCGCGATGGGTCGCGAAAGATTGCCGCCGCAGCAGCCGCGATCGGGCGAATCATGCTGGTAATTCGGGCGGGAACACCCAATTACCACTATGGAAGAGATGTTTGCGAAAAGAGGAGAATTCATATGCAGTTTCAGTTCAATTCCGACAGTTCGGTCATGGGTACCGAAAATGTCGCCGACCGGATCGAAGCGCAGCTGCGCGAGCGGCTCGACCGTTTCGAGGACAAGTTGACGCGATTGGAAGTCCATGTGCGCGATGAAAACGGGTCCAAGGGCGGCCCCGACGACAAGACATGCATGATCGAGGCGCGATTGCGCGGCGGGGAGCCTGTGAGCGTTACCGCCAATGCGGGCGATGTCGACGCTGCCGCGCGTAGTGCGGGAACGAAAATGGCGAAACTGCTCGACAAGCAATTCGGCAAGGCGGAGCGCAGCAGCCGGACACCATCGCCCGACAAGATCATGGAATAAAACGAAATCGCGGGGGCGTCCTTTCAAAAGGACCGCCCCTGTTTCCCGGTGGGCCCCCGTTTATCGATTAGCCCTCGTTTCCCGATTGGCCCCCATTTTTCGATGACGGGATGTCGAAATCACCCTCGTCTTCACCATCCCAATACGCCGCGCGGGTGGAGTTGACGTGCAGCAATACCATGCCTTCGGTGTCCACACCGTCCTTGAACCAGCGTTCCAGTTCATCGACCCAGTGTCTTTTGAAGATCGCCTTGTCGCGGATAATTTCAGCTTTTCCTTCCACCGAAATGAAAATGCCCGGCGCGCCGTTTTCTGCGCCGCGCCCCTGATAGGACAGACCCACCTTCGGGTTTTTCTTGATATCGTCCACCATCAGGCAGTCTTCCCAGGTGAAATAATAGCTGTCCCCATCATAGTCGACCTGACGGTTGTTGCTCATCGGGCGGGCGCCGATCTGTCCATCCTTGGTATGCGTGTTGAGCATTACGAAATCGATGTCTTTCATCGCTTCGGCGATATGTTGCAGATGCTGTTTGGCGGTCTTGTCACTCATGGCCGGTTCCTTCTTCGGGCTGAATGCAAACAGCGCACGGGCCAGTCAACGGTTCCAAGCCGCGCGCAGCATCGCCGTAACCTCCCGGTCCAGCGCCTGGAGAAACCGCGAGCGGTCCGCCTTTGCAAACGGAGCCGGGCCTCCGCCGATACCATCCATACCGGCGCGCAGATCGGCCATTATGGCGCGTGTCGCAATCGCGTTGCCGATACTGGCGGCATCGAACGGTTTGCCATTATGCGCAAGCACCCGTGCACCGGCTTTGATACAGCGTTCGGCCAGCAGAATATCGCCGGTGATGACGATGAAGCGGCCTGTGGTTTGCGTTTCGATCTGCTCGGCAATCCAGTCGTCGGCGGCATCGAACGCATCGGATACCACCTTTCTGAAAATAAGCGGATGATCGGGAATACGGAACGGCGCGTTGCTGACCACGTAAACCACAATTTTGTGACGCAAAGCGACGCGATAGGTTTCCTCCTTCACCGGACAGGCATCGGCATCTATGAAGATTGCAATTGCAGGCGCAGTGCTGGCGTTGGCGGTCATGACAGTGTCGTACCCCTGCAATCCGATTGCGCAAGCCGCGATGGGGTCGGAAGCGGGACGGTCGCGCCCGGGGCCAGATTGAGGCGATGCAGTTGGTTAACGCTAAGGGACGAACCCATGAAATTATTCGCATATTGGACATTGTTTTGCCTGGCAGCGGTAACAGCGTCCGGCTGTACCGGTGACGATGCGCGGATTACGGAGGAAGACAGCATCCCGTTCGCCGGAATTGCGCCGGAAGAAACGATTACGATAGGCGGAACCGAACCATTTTGGGGTGCGGTCATCGCTGGCGATCAATTGCGCTACACCACGCCGGACAATATCGGGGGCACCGCAATCACCGTCCGCCGATTTGCAGGTATGAACGGCCTTGGCTATTCCGGCACGCTAAACGGCAGGCCCTTCGATCTGGCCATTACCCCGGGGGAATGCAGCGATGGTATGTCCGACCGGACTTTCCCCTATCACGCAACCTTGCGACTGGGCCAGGAAACGCGAAATGGCTGCGCCCATACCGGTACGCAGCCATTCGTCGGAGGGGAACCTTCGTAAGACCGGCCGGACTATCGGTCAGCTTTCAAATTCCAGGTCCAGGGTAATTTCGCAATTCAGCAATTTCGAGATGGGGCAGTTTTCCTTCGCTTCCCCGGCGATCCGTTCGAATTCCTCCTGCGCGATGTCTGCCACATCGGCTGTCATGGTAAGGGCGGATTTGGTGACGGTAAATCCGTCGCCGTCCTTTTCCAGGGTCACGTCGCAGCGCGTTTGCAATGTGCCCGCCTCGTACCCTTCCTTCGCCAGCGCGAAGCTGGTTGCCATGGTAAAACAGCTGGCGTGGGCCGCCGCAATCAGCTCTTCGGGGTTGGTGCCCGCTTCATCTTCAAACCGCGTATTGAAACCGTAAGGCGCATCGATCGCGCCCGATTTGCTGCCGATATGGCCCGTTCCGTCCTTGCCCAGGCCTTCATACCGGGCAGATGCCGTGTTGATTGTCATCGTGTATTCTCCAGATCGGTTGCTGTCCCTTTTCCAATCCCGTGCAGGCCCGCACGGTTCCGAAGAATCGAAATGGCCAGACCTGCAAAAGCGCCCAGATACGCAAAATTAGGTGAATCGTGCAGTCTGTGCTAATCACAGCTTTGCTGACGTCGAATTTTGCGACGGACTTCGGTACTATGACTACGGCGCTTCGGCAGGTTTCGGCCCAAGGAGCGTCACGGCTGGCGACGACTTCCTTTCAATTCACGACCCGATGCATACCCGCGTGGCGATTTTGCCGTGCGGAATCAATACGTTCTTAGAAAGGAACGCCAATATGACTACCGGAACAGTTAAGTTTTTCAACGCCGACAAGGGCTATGGTTTCATCCAGCCCGAAGACAATGGCGAAGACGCATTCGTCCACATCACAGCCGTTCATGCTGCCGGCATGCAGACGCTGGATAAGGAACAGCGCGTAAATTACGATCTGGAAGAAGGCCGTAATGGCAAGATGTCGGCGGTAAATCTTTCCGCTGCATAATCTGCAGATTTGATACCCCGAATGCGGTCGGACCATTCAGGCCCGGCCGCATTCAGCATTACGCCGAATTCTTGCACCATGCCGCTGTGTGGTAGCATCCATAGAAGGGTTATCGATGAGTCAGAATTTTGAATTTTACGATGCGCGCGCCAAGGAAGCTTCGGCAGAAGCCGAGGCCGCCGTGCTGGACAATGTACGCGACCGTGCGCTGCGATCCGAAACCGCTTGGCGGGAAATGGCCGATCGCGCCAAACAAATGGAACAGGAACGCGAAGTTGCACGCGTAGAACGCGAAGAACGCCAGGCCGAAGCTGCGCGCGTTGCCGAAGCGGAGCAAATCCAAATACCCGTTACCGGTTGACGATCTGCTTATTGGTCGAGGACGTGGCTGGTCGACGACAGGGCCAGTCGAAGAAAGAGCTGGTCGGTCTTGAATATCGTGCGCGGTCTGCTGCGGCCGCTGGACCAAAAAGATAGGACGATCGTGTCAGTCGCCGAAGGACAGCCCTTCCGCCTCGGCCTCCGCAATTATTTGCGCGCCGGTTTTCATGATAGTCTGTTGTGCGAAATCGTAAAATGCCGGTTTTTCGTCGACGAAAATCTGCTGTTCTATTCGTGCGTTCGGGCCGGCGTCGAACATTCCGGCCAGAAAGCCGTAATGATCGGTCGGGGTGAAACGAAACCATAGATGGCTGCCGCATTTGCTGCAAAATGCCCGTTCCGCCCAGTCGGATGACGCAAAGACGCAAATTGTGTCTTCGCCCGACATGGTAAAGCTTTCAGCGCCAATTCCCATAAAAGGTCCGCCGCCCCACTGCCGGCACATGCTGCAATGGCAGATATCGATATCCGGTTTCAGCCCGTGCAGGGTCACGCGCACTGTGCCGCAAAGACACGTTCCTTCATGGTCGGCGGGAATTTTTTTTCGATCGGTCATCAATTTGATTCCTTTTGACAAAATAAAATTGCTTCGTCGTTCGGGGTCGGTAATCGTGCCATATTTCCAACAAGATTGGAACAAGCGCGCTTATCATACATTAGTGCCGTAATTCCTCACGTGATTTTGCGGGAGGCGGTTTGAACGATAATAAGGATACTTAGGTATGAAATTTCTTGCAATTCCAGCACTCGCCTCCGCGCTCGCACTGGCAGCCTGTGGCGCACCGGCAGAAGACACCGATGCGACCGTAGCGGACACGACCGCAATGGCACCAGAAGCGACCGAAGAAGGCAATGTTGTCGAAGTGGCGCAGGGCAATCCCGATTTCTCCACCTTGGTAACCGCAGTGACCGCTGCCGATCTCGGCGCGACATTGTCGGGCGCCGGTCCGTTCACCGTATTTGCACCGACCAATGCTGCATTCGACAAGCTGCCAGCCGGCACGCTGGAAACACTGACCGCGCCCGAAGGCAAGGAGCAGCTTCAGGGTATTTTGACCTATCATGTCGTACCGGGCGAAACCAACGCAGCGGCGCTGATCGAAGCGATCAATGCAAATGATGGCTCGTATGAAATGACCACTGTAAACGGCGGAACGCTTACGGCCACGCTGAACGGCGAAACCGTGACATTGACCGATGCCGCCGGTGGCACATCGACAATTACCGCGACCGATGTGGAAGCATCGAATGGCGTGATTCACGTCATCGATACGGTCGTAATGCCCGGCTAATCGCCGATTACACGGACGATTAATTCGAATTACAGGAAAATGGGCGTCGCTTCCGAACGGGAAGCGGCGCCTTTTTCTTATTGGTCCGCAGGAAACCGGCGGTCTCGCTCTACTCCGGCCTTTTCCAGTTCCGGGCCCATACGCCCGCCGAGCCACAGGAAAAACATTTTGAAATCCGCAGCGAGGCTCCATACCGGATAGCGGAACGTAGCAGGCCGGTTTTTTTCGACGGCGAAATGCGCGAACCAGGCGAACAGATACCCCGCCACCGGCATCGCGATCAGCCACCCATATCGTTGCGTCACAATAGCGAATATGGCGATGGCGAAAACGCAGCCCGTCCCGGCATAATGCAATCCCCGCGTCAGGCGGCTGCGATGTTCGCGCAGATAATACGGCCAGAACTCCGCAAAACTTTGGCAGGTTTCTGTATGCATCACGTGTGCATCCTGACTCAGAACAGACCGGGAAGCTCGCGCTGCGCCACATTCGGCGATGCCGGCTGCAGCAATTCGCGCGGTTCGGGCCGGCGCTGTGCCGTTCCGACGCCGGCTTTCGATGTGATCGGCGTACAGGATGATGGCCCGTTGCGCAGGAACGCCAGCGCCTGCGCAGTGCGTGCTTCGGCAGGATCGCCCATTTGCGCGCTGATATCGTCCGGCGCGCGGCAGGTGTTCGGGAAGACTGCCGCCAATCCATCGAAATAGTCGCCCTGACCGTTGGCGTTTTCCGTCTTGAAAGTCACCGCACGGATCCGGTCGTCGCATTCGGGCCGGTCGAACCCGAATTGCCCGACAGGCTTGCCGAAACTGTTCGCCCCGATCAGTGCCATATTGTTGCCGACATAGGGTAGAAACGCGTTGGCGACCAATTCGCTGGCCGAAGCGGTGCCACCGCCGGAAATGACGGCGATTTTCGTCGGATCGATGGCCGGAATCGCAACCGGACTGCCCAGTTCGCCGGATTGCGGGTTCAAGAAACGCGCGGTGTTCTGGAACAATCGCGTTTCGTTGCGCGATGCCTTGCTGGGTCTCAGGACCGTACGGCTGAATACGCGGCCGGTGTCGTCGCCGCGCATCAGATCACCCAGCAATTCGCCAATCCGCACCAGCCCGCCGCCATTATATCGGAAATCCAGAATGATCTGGGTGACACCCTGATCGCTGAAATTGCGAAACGCATCCACCAGTTCGCGGTCCGCCGTGCCGACGATAAAAGTGCGCAGATTAAGGTAACCGACCCTGGTGCCGCCATTGTCGATAATCTGCGCGCCATACCGGTTGGAAATCGGGTCGAGCGCAAAATCGGCCTTTGTCACGCTGACCTGACGTTCGCTCCCGTCCTGCTGGCGGATCACGAATGTCCGCTGCACGCCTGCGTCGGATGGTCCCAGCCGGTTGACGACACCCTGCGGGCCTTCGGCCGCCATGATCGCGGCGATGGATTCAAGCGACGATGCGTTGGCCCCGATCGAAACCAGTTCCGTTCCGCGGTCGAAGCCCTGCGGAAAGGCTGGCCCGGTTTCGAAGGATTCGACCACGAAAACACGATTTGCCGAGGTGTCGTAAGTCAGGCGAATGCCGAAGCCGGCGCTGGCCCCGGTGCGGATCAGTTCGTCCTCTTCCTGAATGGATGTGACGAAGGTAAAGCCGCGATCCTTGTTCTGCGCGCGCGCCGGGGCGACCAGCGCATCGATATAGGATTGCAGGGTGTCATGGTCCCCCTTGCGCACCCCGCGATCGACGAGATCGGGGAACAGATACCATTCATCGATCACGGCCAGGGCGAAATCCTGGCGCTGGGACAGCGAACAGGCGCTGGTAGGCGGTGTGCCCGGTCCCGGCCCGGCAATCGGACCACTGCCGCCACCGGTATTGTTGCCGCCACCACCGCCGCACGCGACAAGCGACAGCGCCATAGTGATGCTCAGAAAATTGCGACCGATGCCCATGCGAAAACTCCCGTCCGGTCCGGTGCTTCCTTTTGAAAGTCATCGAAACGTCTTATTTATCCGGGGTATAGAGTGCCAAGCGAACGCTTGACAGGCAAGCACGAGTTTGCCGAAAAAAGCTGCCGAAGTTTGGAAAACACGGCATTTACGGCTGGAATTGCGGCCGAAGCGGTGGAAAACCCCCTTTTTCGCGTATATTATCGTTTCCCAAGCCTCGCCGCTGGCACCTCGGCAGTTTAGTGTCGAAGTAAGCAAGGAGAGAGTTTTCGATGCCTACGGATATTCCTGCATGGCTGGCCGGTGCCTTCGCTGCGCCGCATGGCGGTCATGCGAAACTGGTCGTAGCGCGCATTGCGGATGAAAAATCGTTCGGTCGCGGCGGGTTTTCATTGTCCAGTCCCGCTTTCAAAAACGGCGATCCGCTGGATCCCTGCTTTACTGCTGATGAAGAGGACGCGGTCGCGCCACCGCTGGAATGGACAGCCCCGCCGCCCGGATCTCAGGAAATCGTCATTATCGTCGAAGATGCCGATAATGCGGGCGGGTCGCCCAGTTGTCATTGGTCGGTATGGGGTTTGCCCGGGCAGAAGGGAAAATTGCTGGAAGGCGAAGCGCCGCCGCGAGTGGGCAAGAACGCGAACGGCAAGGCGGAATGGCTGCTTCCGGCCCCTGCGATGAAGGATGCGGCCCACCATTATGTTTTCCAGATCTTCGCGCTCGATCTGCCGATGGTCCTGATGCCCGGGGCTGGTATTGGCGATCTGATCAAGGGGATGGAGGGGCATGTCGTTGCCGCAGCAGTGCTGACGGGCACGTATAAGCGCGAGGAAGACGACGATGACGGAATGAATTGGGACGAACCCGACCGTTAGGTCTGGCGACAGCCCGTAATAAGAACGTAAACCAGGAAAGGATAAAATCATGGCTGGCAAGAACAATGCACTGCAAAAACCCGTAACCGTATCGCCGGAGCTGGAGGAAGTGATCGGCAAAGGCCCGATGACCCGTGCTCAGGTAACGTCCAAGGTTTGGGAATATATCAAGAAGCACGATCTTCAGGACAGCAAGGACAGGCGGCAGATCAACCCTGACGACAAGCTGTCGAACGTCATCGGCAAGGACCAGATATCCATGTTCAAGATGACCGCCGCGGTCTCCAAGCACCTTAGCTAGGCGACGCTAGACTTTCGGGCGGAACGGCCAGTCGGTCGTTCCGCCTACCCACAGGGCGAGCCAGATCAGCACGGGCTGTGCGATCATTCGTGGGACGTGATAGGCCAAACCCAATCCCCTATCGTCGCGCAGCATATCCATCGCGAAGTGATTGATGTTCGCCGGCCAGACACACAGGGCGTAAAGAGCAAGGCCTATGCCTGCCGCTCGCCGCATTTGTATGGACCAGGGCTGCAACAGGCCGAGAGCCCCGAATATCTCCGCAATACCGGTCAGCATGACCACTGTTTGGGGGTAGGGTACCCATCCAGGAGTGATCGCCAGAAACCCTTTCGGCGCCGCAAGATGAAAATATCCGGCGGCTGCGTAAAACATAGCAAGCACCCAGCGCAGCACGATGCGGAACAAGGATCGATCGTTCATTCGTAATCCTTTTTCGTTAAAGCAATACGGTAAGGGCCGTCGCCCACGGCGCGCGCCATGCCTTTCCAGCTGATCGTGACTTTACCACAGTTCTGCAAGGCGGCGGCGGATTTATGGACATCCTGCATGGCGGCGCGCCAGGCTTGTGCCGGGATGGCGATGCGCCGTGCAGCCTCGCTGGGACAGATGGACTTGCCGCGCCCGCGTTGTTCCAGCAATTGCAGAATAGCGTCCGATGCGTTCAGTTTGCCGTTTTCCATACCCGGTGCCTTCCCACGCCGCCCGAATTCGGTAAAACCCCTGACCATGTTTGGCCACGTGTAAAATTGGGGTGCTGTCGATGAAGAACCTTGCGCTGTTTTCGCTGTTTGCTTTTCTGCCATCGCTGGCCCTTGCGCAGACGGCACAGGAAACCGCAGCCGCCGCGCTGGAAGCAGCGCCGGTATGGGATGGGCATAACGATGTGCCGATCCAGTTGCGCAGCCGGTTTCGCAACATGATCGCCGATTTCGATTTCGAGGATACGAGCGCAACCGGCGGCGACGATCCGCAGACCGGTACGATGCACACGGATTTGAAACGCCTGCGCCAGGGTAGGGTCGGCGCGCAATTCTGGTCCGTTTACGTCACAGCGGCTTCGACCGAGCCGGAAGCGGTACAGGCCGTGATCGAGCAATTGGACGTTACCAAACGGCTCATCGCCAGATATCCGGGTGATCTTGCCCTGGCGCTGACCGCTGACGATGTGGAAGCGGCCATGGCGCAGGGCCGGATCGCGTCGCTGATGGGAATGGAAGGGGGTCATGCGATCGGTTCCAGCCTCGCGGTGCTGCGCCAGACTTACGATCTGGGCGCACGATACATGACGCTTACCCATTCCCGAAACACCCCATGGGCCGACAGCGCCACCGATGCGCCCGAACATGACGGGCTTACCCAGTTCGGCAAGCAGGTCGTTGTGGAAATGAACCGGATGGGAATGCTGGTCGATTTGAGCCATGTCAGCGAAGCGACGATGCACGATACGCTGGATGTGGCCAAGGCTCCGGTAATTTTCAGCCATTCCGGTGCGCGCGCCATCAATGGGCACGCCCGTAATGTACCCGATAGCGTATTGCGGCGATTGCCGGATAATGGCGGTGTAGTGATGGTGGTGGGGCTGCCCGGTTTCTTGAGCGAGCCGGCGCGCCAGTGGAGTGCCAATCGCGCAGCTGAGGAAGCGCGTCTGGAATCCCTGTGGCGCGGACAACCCGCTGCAGTGCAGGCGGGCCTTACGGCGTGGGAAACAGCATATCCGCTACCGCTGGCGACCATATCCGACATGGCGGATCATATCGATCATGTTCGCGACGTGGCAGGGATCGATGCGTTGGGCATCGGGGGCGATTACGATGGAATGCCGACCGGGCCGGTGGGGATGGAAGATGTTTCGGGCTATCCCGCCTTGTTCACCGAATTGGCCCGGCGCGGATATTCGCAGGCCCAGCTGGAAAAAATATCCTTTCGCAACATGATGCGCGCGATGCGCGCCGCAGAAGCGTACAAAGCGCGCGTTGCCGATATGCCGCCGATGGAAACGCCCATCCCCCAATAGCGCTTTAGTGCAAAAGGACAGGCACGGGACTGCTGGAGCGCACGACTGTCGCGGGCTGTCCCCATGGTCGCAACGCGTGCGCATCAAATGCTTGCCAATCGCAAAAAAGCCCCTGCGGAATTACCGACAGGGGCTTTGAAGATCGCAACCGGATTTGCAGTATCGTAATTATGTGTCCTGTGCTTCCAGTTCCGACCCGCGTTTCAGCACTTCATCGCCATCTTCTTGTTTGATGAGATAGGCGGGGTTGTCCTCATCACCGTCCTTGGTAACTTCGCTGCCTTGCAGGGTGCGGGTGACTTCGCGTTCGAAACGTTCCGTAATCTGTCCCTTGCCTTCGCCGTTACCCCAATTCCATTTTACATATTGGTTGGTCTGAAAGCTGTTCGAATTGCTCATTTTTTTCATGTCTCCGATGTTGTCCCGTCCATCAGATCCCGTATCCGTCAGTCGGATCCATCCGCGATCGGCGTGTCGATTTCATCGGCATTGTCGCTGACGATGCTATCCGTATCATCGCCGTCCGCTTCCGCACCGACGGTGGAATCCATGCGGCCGGATGCCGTCCGTTCTTCTTCGACATCACCCTGCGTCGCGGCGCCGGTTATCCAAACGATTGACAAGAGGACGATGGCGAGCAGCGTTCCTATTACCAGGATCCAGCGAACATGGCCGGTTTTGTTACCGCCGCTCGCTTCGGTATCGTTTACATGAATTTCATCACCCTGTTTGTGCATGGCTTTTCTTTCCAAATGATCCTGAACCCGCGCGTATCGATTTACGCCCAGAGCGATCCTATCGTATTGAACGGTAAATGAGTAGGGCGGTTCCGCACCGCAGAATTCCCTAGGGACGAAGCAGTTCGTTGATCGCCGTTTTGGAGCGGGTTTGTGCATCCACCGTTTTCACGATCACGGCGCAGGCCAGCGATGGTCCGGGCGATCCATCGGGCAACGCCTTGCCGGGCAATGCACCGGGCACCACCACGCTGTAGGGTGGGATACGGCCGGTTACGATTTCGCCCGTCTCGCGATTTACGATTTTGGTCGACTGGGTAATAAATACGCCCATCGCAAGCACGCAGCCTTCGCCCACCATGACCCCTTCCACCACTTCGGAACGGGCGCCGATAAAGCAATTATCCCCGATTATGGTCGGATTGGCCTGCATCGGTTCCAACACACCGCCAATGCCCGCCCCGGCCGAAATGTGGCAATCGCGCCCGACCTGCGCGCACGACCCCACCGAAGCCCAGGTGTCTACCATGGTGCCATCGCCGACATACGCACCGATATTGACGAAACTTGGCATCAGCACGACGTTGCGGCCGATATGCGCACCCCGCCGCACGATCGCGCCGGGAACGACGCGGAAACCGGCGCTGCGAAATTCAGGTTCGCCCCAGCCGGCAAATTTCGATGGCACCTTGTCGTAAGCGGGGGCGCCTGCCGAGCCACCGTCCATCACGCGGTTGTCGTTCAGCCGGAAAGATAGCAGGACCGCCTTTTTCAGCCACTGGTTGACCGTCCAGCCACCTTGCCCGTCCGGCATCGCCACGCGGCCTTCGCCGCTATCCAGCATCGCCAGCGCGCGGTTGACCTGGCTTCGGATGTCTTCGCGTTCCGACGTGACATTGGCGCGGTCTTCCCACGCAGCTTCGATGGCGGCAGCTAGTGTATCGGACATGATGAAAGGCTCCTTTGCTCCGCGCTGCTAACCGGCCCGTGCGCTATCGGCAAGGCGCGCCGGACCTTGGCGTGGAGGGCGTGTTACAGGCCAGCCTGCTTCGCGAAATGATAGGCGCGTTCGACCAAGGGAACCACACGTTCCGACATTTCAAAGGCGTGTTTGCTGGACGCGGTGCCGTCGATCACGCGTTTCTTGATGCCTTGGATAATTCCGGCGAGGCGGAACAGATTATAGGCGAAATACCAGTCCATCGGCGGCACTGGATAGCCGGTGCGCGCGACATAGCGTTCGGTCGCGGCCTCGACACCCGGAATACCAAGCGCCGAATGATCCAGCCCGCCGATACCGGCACGTCCATCCGGCGGGGTGACCCAGTTGAGCATCAGATAGCTGAAATCCCCGACCGGATCGCCTAGCGTTGCCAGTTCCCAGTCGAGCACTGCGAGAACCTGCGGTGTGTCCTTGTGAAAGATCAGATTGTCGAGGCGGTAGTCGCCGTGAACGATGCTGCTGGCGTGCTGCGGCGGAATCGTGGTGGGGAGCCATTCGATCAATTCGTCCATTTCCGGAATATTCTGCGTTTCGGACAATTTGTATTGTTTGGACCAGCGGGCGATCTGCCGCGCACAATAATCGGTGGGCTTTCCGAAATCGTCCATACCGATTGCCGCAACGTCCGTAATGTGCAGATCGGCCAGCGTGTCGATCATGGAATGGTAGATTGCCGTTCGCTCCGCTGCGTCCGATGCGGGTAGCGCTCCGTTCCACAGACTGCGCCCATCTGCCAAACTCATGACGAAGAACATCGACCCCAGCACTGCGGTGTCCTGACACAGACCATACGCTTCGGGAACGGGAAAATCCGTAGGGCCAAGCGCCGCCATCGCCTTGTATTCACGATCGACCGCATGGGCCGATGGCAACAATTTGCCGAATGGCTGGCGGCGCAGGACATAGGATTTGCCGGGTGTATCCAAGCGATAGGTCGGGTTCGACTGCCCGCCCTTGAACTTCGACATGGTCAACGGCCCGCGAAACCCGGCAACATTGGCGTCCATCCAGACGGCAAGTTTTGCCGTATCCAACCGGTCCGCTACAGGCACTTCAACGGTGCCAACCATTTCTTCTTCAAAATCCATACTATGTGCTCTTCAATCGAAAATTATGACCGAACGCGCGCTGGTTCCCGCTCGCATCGCGTCGAAACCGGCATTGATATCGGCCAGCGAAATACGCTCCGCAATGATCGTGTCCAGATCCAGCAGGCCGCGCATATAAAAATCGACCAGACGCGGCAGATCGACCGGGAAATGGTTCATTCCCATGATTGCGCCCTGCAATTTCTTGCCCGACAGCAAATCCATCGCGCCAAGTCCGACTTTGCAATCCAATGGCATCATGCCCAGAACCGTCGCCGTGCCGCCGCGCCGCAACAGCTTTACTGCAAGATCTGCGGAGGCCTGCCGTCCGACCGCCTCGATCGCATGATGCACGCCGCCGCCCGAAATCCGCATGACTTGCTCCACCGCGTCGTCCGCCATCGCCTCGACCGTGTGGGTCGCGCCCAGCACTTCGGCAAGATCGCGTTTTTCCGGTAGCGGATCGATCGCGATGATTTTTCCCGCGCCGGCAATTTTTGCGGCGTTGACCGTCGCCAGTCCGACCCCGCCACAGCCGATCACCGCCACACTTTCCCCTGGCACGATCTTGCACGCATTGAAGATCGCGCCCGCGCCGGTGGTGACGGCGCAGCCAAGGATAGCGGCACGATCTAGCGGCATATCCTTGTCGATCGCGACACAGGCGTTTTCATGGATCAGCATCCGTTCGGCGAAGGCGGACAGGTTCAGCATCTGACTGACCGCGGAGCCGTCGGGGCGGGTAATCCGCGGGGGCGCCGTTTGCCCACGCCGGGTTGCTGCCCCCAGACAGAGCGCTATCCGGCCAGTCACACAAAATTCGCACTGCCCACAAAATGCCGACAAGCAGGACACGACATGATCGCCCGGTTTTACGCTGCGCACCTCGCTCCCCACTGCGCGAACCACACCGGCGGCTTCATGCCCCGGAATGGCCGGTAAGGCGTGCGGATACGCACCATCGATGAAATGCAGATCGGAATGGCATAGCCCGCACGCCTTGGTATCGATCAGCACCTCGTGCGGGGCGGGATCGGCGATTTGGACGTCGCCGATAACCAGACCTTCGCCCAGTTTTTCTAGAATGGCTGCCTTTACCATTTATGCGCGCCCGGTCACGCGCCGGCCGACGCCGCAGCACCGCCCGCGCTGGCGCTATGGCCCTGACCGCCGGATAGCGCGTTCTCGGTCTCGTTCGGCAGGGGTGCGTGCTTTGCAAATTCCATCCGGGCGATGGAACGTGCGTGCACTTCGTCGGGACCATCCGCAAGCCGCAGCGTGCGCTGGTGTGCATAGGCATTGGCAAGTCCGTAATCGTTGGACACCCCGCCGCCGCCATGCGCCTGGATTGCATCGTCGATAATTTTCAGCGCCATGTTCGGTGCCTGCACCTTGATCATGGCAATTTCCTGTTTGGCGGATTTGTTGCCGACCTTGTCCATCATATCGGCCGCCTTGAGGCATAGCAGGCGGGTCATGTCGATATCGATACGCGCACGGGCGACGCGTTCTTCCCACACCGAATGCTTGTAGATCGGTTTGCCGAACGCCTCACGTTCCTGCAGACGGCGGCACATCTTGGCGATGGCTTCTTCCGCGACGCCGATCGTGCGCATACAGTGATGGATGCGGCCTGGCCCTAAGCGACCCTGCGCGATTTCAAACCCGCGCCCTTCGCCCAACAGCAGATTGGTAGCGGGCACCCGCACATCGGTCATTTCGACTTCCATATGGCCGTGCGGCGCATCGTCGTAGCCGAAGACAGGCAAGTGCCGGATGATGTTCACGCCCTTGGCATCGTTGGGCATCAGGATCATAGATTGCTGCTGGTGCCGGTTGGCCTGCGTATCGGTCTTCCCCATCACGATTGATACGGCGCAGCGCGGATCGCCCAGGCCGGACGACCACCATTTGCGGCCGTTGATGACATATTCATCGCCATCGCGTTCGATCCGGGTTTCGATGTTGGTCGCGTCCGACGATGCGACATGCGGTTCCGTCATCAGGAAGGCGGAACGGATGTCGCCATTCATGAGCGGCTGCAGCCAATCGTCCTTCTGCTGGCGCGTGCCGTAGCGATGGAACACTTCCATATTGCCGGTATCGGGGGCGGAGCAATTGAACACCTCGCTGGCCCAGCCGACACGGCCCATCTCTTCCGCGCACAGGGCATATTCGAGATTGGTCAGGCCGGGCCCTTCGAATTCGAAACTGTCATCCACATGGCTCAACTGGCCCTGCGGCGGCATGAAAAGATTCCAGATGCCCTGCGCTTTCGCCTTGGCTTTCATGTCCTGGATGATCGGGATTACTTTCCATCGCTCGCCTTCCGCATCCTGCTGCGCATAAATATCCAGATTGGGGCGAATATTGGTTTCGATAAAATCACGAACGCGGTCGCGCCAATGGCTTTGGCGGTCGGTGAGGTCGAAGTTCATAAAGCGTGTCCTTTTTTTCAATTCGCAGAAAAGCGTAGGGAAGTGCTGATGGTTAGGGAACCGTGCGGTGCGGCTGGCCGGGCGTGACATCCAGACCCGGTCCGGCCGCGTTCAGGTTGGCCAGCCGCGCTTCGTGATCGGCACGGTTGATAGGAAAACGGTTGAGCCAATAGGCCGACGCGAAAGCCAGCACGATCGACACGCCGATGTAGAAAATGGTGAAATTATCGAGGATGCCGCGGTCCACCGCGCCCGGCGTCGCCCCATCCGGAATGCCCGCCAGATCCACGATCAGCCCGGCAAACAGGATACCGAACCCGGTCGCGCATTTCTGGATGAACCAATAGCCGGAAAAAAACGATCCTTCCGCGCGCCTACCGGTGCGTTCCTGAAAAACCTCCACGATATCGGCGACCATCGACGATGCCGAAACCATCACCATCACGGCAAAGACATTGCTGATGAGCACGAACGCATAGACCAGTGCGGTGGACCCGGTGCCGCCGATTTCGGGCCAGAACCCGGCAAGACGGCTCAGATAGGGCACGGTCCAGAACAACAAGGCCAGGAGAGTGCAGGAGGCCGCGACCCTTTGCTTGCCGAAGCGGCGGTGCAACGGGCTCAGGGTCAGAAACACGATCACCACGCTCACAAACAGGACGATGGGATAGAATACGAACGCGGCAGCGGAAAATTCCCAAACAAAATTATAAAGATACAGCGTCATCGCGAACGTCATACCCTGGCTGATGAATGCGCCCACGGCCCCGGCCGCCAGAAACAGGAACGCGCGTTCCGAAAACGCTTCGACGATTTCGGAAAATGCGTTTCTGACCGTAAAGGGCAGCGGTTTTACATCGGGCCAATGGGCCACCGCCGAATGTTGACCGATGGCGGAAATTACGACTGACAGAAAGATCAGCCCCGCGCCGAAAATGCCGAATGCAACATAGCCTTCGCGCTCCAGCTGCGCGTCGCCGGGCAGGAACACGGTGTAGGCGAGCAGCAGCATCGTCAGCCCGCCACCCCAACCAAACAGGAAACGATAGCGAAATACGGTCGTGCGTTCGTCGTAATCCTGCGTAAGTTCGGGAACCAGCGCGGTCGACGGCACTTCGCACGCCGACAGCAGCAACCGTACGAGGATCGCGATACCCAGTAGCCCCCAGAAGCTGGGCGGACCATCGACCGGGGGCGACCAGAGCAGTGCCCATACGATCGCCAGCGGCAGCGCCGCGGCATACAGCCACGGCAGGCGCCGGCCCCAACGCGTATATGTCCGGTCCCCGAGATTGCCGAGAAGGGGATCGACCAGCCCGTCGACCAGCAGCGCCAAAAACAGCGCCAGACTGACCAGCGTAGCGGGCATTCCCAATACCTGATTGTAGAATAGAAGCAGAAATACGGAAAAACCGGTATCCTTGACGCCGAACGCGACCGCGCCGAAACCGTTGGAAAGTTTCAGCCGCATGGAGAGCGCGGGTGTATGCATGGTGTTCGGCAGGGTTCGGTTCACCCGGTCGGCTTTTTGCATAAAGGCATCGCTCGATCTCCCAATCGTATCGTGTGGGTCCAGCTTAGGGGCGATGCGCCTTGCGTCAATGCCGCTATGGCCCGTGTCGGACCTGACGCTACGGCAAGGCGGAATGTCGCCGATGTGCTTGCAACGCTTGCGATTTTGGCTTTAACGTAAGGTGTAATGGACGGGGGCGTTAATGCCCCAAAACCCGAATCGAGAGGATACCGACATGGCCGATCTGGATAGTTTCCGCACCGAAATCCGCACCTGGCTGGAAGCGAATTGTCCGCCCGCGATGCGCGAACCCGTCCGAGACGAAGAAGATGTTTACTGGGGCGGCCGCAACGCATCGTTCAAAAACGACGCACAAAAACAATGGTTCGAAGCGTGTCTCGAACGTGGTTATACCGTCCCCGCCTGGCCCAAAGAGTATGGCGGCGCAGGATTGAGCGCGGAACAGGCCAAGATCCTGCGGCAGGAAATGGGTGCGATCAACGCGCGGCCCCCCTTGTCCAGCTTCGGCATCTGGATGCTTGGCCCGGCACTGCTGAAATTCGGGACCGAGGGACAAAAGATACGGTTCCTTGGCGAAATCGCGCGCGGCGAAATCCGTTGGTGCCAGGGCTATTCCGAACCCGGCAGCGGCAGCGATCTGGTGTCGATGCAAACATTTGGCGAGGATAAGGGCGATCACTGGATCGTAAACGGTCAGAAGGTCTGGACATCCTACGCCGATGAAGCGGACTGGATTTTCTGCCTGGTCCGGACCGACAAGACGAACAAATATCAGGGCATCACCTTCATGCTGTTCGACATGGCGAGCGAGGGCGTTTCGACCAAGCCGATCAAACTGATCAGCGGTAACAGCCCGTTCTGCGAAACCTTCATGGACGATGCGAAAGTTCCGAAGAGCTATGGCGAGGATGTCCCCGCCTATGTCGGCGAAATCAACCGCGGCTGGGACGTGGCGAAATATCTGCTGGGTCACGAACGCGAGATGATTTCCGGCGCGGGGGGCGGCGACCGTACCTCTGCCATCGGGGCGGCGATGCAGCGCCATACGGCGAAAGATGGCGGCGAACTCGATCCGATATTCCGCGCCGAACTGGCGATGTTCGATGTTGACGCGCTGGCCTACGGCGCGATGGGCGAGAAATTCTTGGACGAAATGAAAGCGGGCAAGGGCCATCCTGCGCAGCCCAACATGATGAAATATGTCGGCACGGAACTCAATAAGCGCCGCCATGAATTGATGATGAGCGCTGGTGGTTCGCGTAGCCTGGAATGGGACAGCGAGGAAACCAGCGGCGGCAAGCCATCGCGCAACTGGCTGCGGACCAAGGCCAACAGCATCGAAGGCGGCACCAGCGAAGTCATGCTGAATGTGGTTGCCAAGCGCATTCTGGAACTGCCGGGGGGCTATCGAGCTTCGCCTCGTTTCAGGGCGAAGCCGCCTGAAATTACACATACTCTGAATAATAACGATCCCGGTACGCACCAGGACGATGGGCATAACGAGATGCCACTTTATCACGACGACGATCAGACGATGCTGGCCGACAGCGCAAGCCAGTTCATGGCCGAAGAAGGCAGTATCGAAAAACAGCTTCGTCATTGGCGCGACACCAATTGCAAGGATGGTTTCGGCCATGAATTGTGGCGGCAGTTTGCGGAAATGGGCTTTACCGGAATGCTGGTGAACGAAGAGGATGGCGGGCTGGGCATGGGCCATGTCGAAGCGGGCATCGTGATGGAACAGATCGGCCGCAATCTCACCCCGTCGCCTTTCTTGACCAGCGCGGTTCTGGCGGCGACTGCGCTGAAACATGGAAGTAACGATGTGACGGGGTCGCTATCTGCCGGGCCTGATTTCCGGTGAAAGCGTGTTTGCAGTAGCCGTGGATGAAGGGTCGAAACACCGCCCGGAACGGATCGCGGCCAGCGCGGAAAAATCGGGCAACGGGTTCAGATTGTCCGGCCATAAGGATTTCGTGATCCACGGCGCCAGCGCGGATATGATCGTGGTCGCCGCGCGCACATCCGGCAGCGATACGGATGAGGATGGCATCACCCTGTTCGCAGTTCCGAAAGACGCCGATGGCATGAACCACGATGCCGTGAGACTGGTCGACAGTTCGATGGCCACGCATACGAAATTCGATGGTGTCGAACTGGATGGCGATGCGGTAATCGGCGAAGTCGATGGCGGGCGAACCATTTTAAACGCGATGCTGAATGCCGGCCGGATCGCCGCCGCGGCGGAGGGTTGCGGCGTTGCCGGCGGCGCCATGGACCAGACGATCGATTATCTGAAACAGCGCAAGCAGTTCGGGCAATTGATCGGCGAATTCCAGGCACTGCAGCACCGCGCCGCGCATCTGTATTCGGAGGTCGAGATTGCGCGTGCAGTCACCATGAAAGCGGCGCAACTGCTCGACGCGGAAAGCGAACAGGCGGATATGATGGTATCCGTCGCCAAGGCGAAAGTCGGGCAGGCGGCGGGCCTTGCCGTGCGCGAAGGGGTGCAGATGCATGGCGGCATCGGCATGACCGATGAATACGACATCGGCCTGTTCATGAAACGCGATCGCGCGCTTAACGAATTTCTGGGCGATGCGTATTATCACGCAGGCCGCGTCGCGCAGATGAGCGGATATTAACGATGATGAAACTGACTGAACTGTTCGGCCTCGAAGGCAAGATCGCACTCGTTACCGGCGGCAGCCGCGGCATCGGCAAGATGATCGTTGAGGGACTGCTGGAAGCGGGTTGTGCGCGAATCTATATCGTCGCCCGCAAGAAGGACCAGGTGGACGAAACCGCCGCCGCGCTTGGCGATAAAGTCGTCGGGATGGTCGGCGATCTGTCGCAGATGGATGGTATTGCCAAGCTGGCGGACGCGGTGGCGGCGAAGGAGGACAGGCTCGATCTGTTGATCAACAATGCGGGCGCGGCCTGGGGCGAACCATTCGAGGATTTCAGCGAAGCGGGCTGGGACCGCACGATGGACCTGAACCTGAAAACGCCATTCTTCCTGACCCAGAAACTGCTGCCGCTGCTCAAGGCGGCAGGTACGAAGGAACGCCCCGCCAAGGTGCTGATGATCGCCAGCATCGACGGGATGAAATCGAACCCCTGGCCGACTTACCCCTATCAGGCATCGAAAGCCGGGCTGATCCACCTGACCCGCCGGATGGCGGCGGAATTGATCGGACATAACATCGTGGTCAACGGCATCGGCCCCGGTGCATTCCCCAGCGCGATGAACCGCGCCGCCCGCGACAATGCGGATATGGTCGAAAAAGGCATTCCATCGCGCCGCGTGGGCGTGACCGAAGATATGGCTGCCGGCGCGATCTACCTGCTCAGCCGGGCGGGCGATTATGTCGTGGGAACCACCATCCCGATCGATGGCGGGGTGGTCAATGCCAATGTCGGCGCAGGCAATTTCGTCGATCCTGCTGGTGATTGACGGCAGGCATATGTGTCGAATGCGGTTCGCCGGACGATCTTGGGCAGGCTCGCCCTATGCCATCGGCGCACGATGATCGCATGGTCGGTGCCGGCGTTATTATTTTATAAAGTAGCCGACGACTTTCCACTCTCCCGTTTCGCGCTGCAGCACTACCGTTTCGGTCCATAGGCGCGGCTGGGCGAAGGTGGTTTCGAACTGGACGATCCGGTAATCGCCATCGGGTGCGCCGGGCAGTGTGTCGTAAGCGTCCACGGTTTTTAGAACGCGGTTGGTGACTGCGCCCAGTGGGGTGCGCACCGATGCGATTTGCACAACCCAGTCCTGCGCCGATACTGCCGTCTGGAACTGCATGCCGGTATTCTGCCAGCTTTCCTGCCAAGCCTGACTGTCGATCAGTGCAGTCCATTCGCGGGCTTCGCGTTCCACGCTGTTATCGACTATCTTTCCCGTCTCCTCGGCGATCATCGAAGGTCCCCTATCGTGTGTATCGGTCAGCCCTGCCGAGCCTGCCATCAGGGCGGCGGTCAATAATTCCTGCAATCATGATGATGGCTCCTATGATCCAAAAATGTCTTGTCCGTGGCGCCCTCGCTTCGGGACCAGCCACATCCTTGTCAGCGAAAAAGCTGCTTTGGCCTACCCCGATTTTGTTGGCCGCAAGTTTTTCAGGGTTAATGGCTTCATGTTCGGCAAGCATACGGGCAGCAGATCTGCTGCTGGTAACCCCAAGCTTCCTGCGCGCGTCCCGCAAATAATCATTGACGGTGTGCACGGACAGATCGAGTTCGCTGGCGGCCGATTTGGCAGTATGGCCGGCCACAAGCAGACGCAGCACCTCGCGTTCCCGGATACGCAATGTTTCGATCGCGTCCGTCATGGCGCGGTTAAACCATCAATTCCCGCACGAAGGGAATCAGCCCCGTTTGCCGGGTGCGTTTCATGCGTTCGGCGTGCAGGATCTCGCGCACTTTGACGAAGCAGGCGTCCACATCGTCGTTGATGACGACGTAATCATATTCGGCCCAGTGGCTGATTTCGCCGCGGGCCCGGTCCATGCGGCCATCGATCACCGCCGCGCTGTCGGTGCCGCGATTTTCGAGGCGGTGGCGCAGCGCCGCCAGACTGGGGGGCAGGATAAATACGCTGACGACATCCTGCTGGTCTTTTTGATACAGCTGCTGGGTGCCCTGCCAATCGATGTCGAACAGGAAATCCTGCCCTTCCTTCAACCCCTTGCGAATATGGCCTTTCGGCGTACCGTAACGGTAATCGAACACGGGGGCCCATTCGTAAAAATCATCATCGGCGATCATTGCATCGAATTGCGCATCGGTGACGAAATAATAGTCCACCCCATCTATTTCGCCCGTCCGGCGAGGCCGGGTGGTTGCGGAAACGGACAGCCGGATTTTCTCATCCGCCATCAATATCATGCGCGATATGGTGGTCTTGCCGGCGCCCGACGGCGACGACAGAATATACATCAGTCCCCGCCGGTCGAGCGAAGGATGGGCAAAAGATTGGGGATCGGCCATGACCTCCCATGCGTCAGGGGCGGGCCAACAATCAAGTGCGCTATGATCGGCACGGCCGATGCCCGGCTAATATCCCGCCAATATCCTAATTGCGGTTGGCCTGTTCCTGCATCGTTGCATCCCCGCTGCGTTTCGCATTGCGGCGCTTCTGGCTGCGGTCGAACAGCGTCTTTACGGCCATGCCCCCGCCAACCACCAACGCGCCGGGCAGCGATCTGGTGGCCAGTTTGGACAGGCCCACCGAAACCAGCGTCTGCCCCAATGTCTTGTTACGCACGATTTCCGATGCCATTTCGCGGCCATACCGACCACGCAGCATGCCTTTTTCGATAGCCGCACGCAGTATGTAGGACCCGGTGCGCATGGCCACATCGGTAATTACGATATTGGTGACGGGATTGGTGCTGGGGCCCGGCACGTCGTTGGTGTCGCCGGAGCTTTTATCCCGCACGGCATCGACTGCATCGCTGCCATATTCCGAAATATGCTTAACCATAATGCGCCCACCCGAAAGTTCTGTTCGGGCGCGTCTGCACACCCGCGATTGCCGCGAAGGGTTTCAACTCTTCTTGCCGAAATCCACTGTTACGACATTGCTGCCGCCATCATTATCGATAACGGCTGCGCGCGCGGCCCGTTCCGAACCGGCATCCGAACCGTCATTTTCTGCAACATCGTGCGGTTCGGGCGCCATGTCGGCAACGCTTGCCTGAAACTGCAGGCCGAAATCCACCGCCGGATCGACGAAAGCGGTAATCGCGGCGTAGGGAATATCCAGTTTCGACGGGATCGCATTGAAACTGAGGCCGACGGTAAATCCATCGTCGTCCACACCCAGATCCCAGAATTTGTTCTGCAGCACGATGGTCATTTCATCGGGAAACCGTTCGCGCAGAACCTTGGGAATGTTCACGCCCGGCGCGCCGGTTTTGAAGGTGATGTAAAAATGGTGATTACCCGGCAACTCGCCGCCGGTATCGACGATCTCGCCCAGCACGCGGCCGACTACGGCGCGCAATGCCTCCTGCACGATATCGTCATAGGGGATAAGGCTGTCGGGTGTTTCGTCGGTCATGATTTCTGGGTTCGTGGCGATGGGACGCCGCCGGGTCAAGCGCAAAGCTATGGCGCGATGTGCCGACAGATGCTTGCACGCGCATTCGATGGCGGTATAGCGCGCACTATGCGCACAGGCCGGATAGAGCGGAACACGACGGAAACCAGAATTCTGGTGGAGGTGAATCTCGATGGGACGGGCGCATACGCGGTGTCCACCGGCATCGGTTTTCTCGATCATATGGTGGAACAGTTCAGCCGTCATTCGCTGATCGATGTGACCATGGAAGTGGCTGGCGATCTGCATATCGACCAGCATCATACGACCGAAGACAGTGCGCTGGCCCTCGGGCAGGCGCTGGCGCAGGCGCTGGGCGACAAGGCCGGTATCGGGCGCTACGGCACTGCCTTTTCGCCGATGGACGAAACGCTGGCGCGGGTGGCGCTGGATATTTCAGGGCGGCCGTTTCTGGTCTGGCGGGCCGGGTTTTCCCAGGAAAAGCTTGGGGAATGGGACACTGAACTGATCGAACACTGGTTCCATTCGGTGGCGCAGACGGCAGGCCTTACGCTTCATGTGGAGCTGCTTTACGGTTCAAACAATCACCATATCTGCGAAGCGATCTATAAGGGTTTCGCCCGTGCGATGCGGCAGTCGGTGGAACGCGACGCGCGCAAGGGAGATGCTGTGCCGAGCACCAAGGGGCAGCTCGGTGGCTGATACAATTGCGCTCATCGATTACGGCGCGGGCAATCTTCATTCGGTTCACAACGCGTTGAAAGCCGTCGGCGCCGACGGTGTCGCAATTACCGCCGACCCGGAAGTGGTGCACCGCGCCGACCGCATCGTGTTGCCCGGCGTCGGCGCTTTCCAGGCGTGCGCGCATGGGCTGCGCGCGATCGACGGGTTGGTCGATGCCCTGACCGGCCGTGTGGTGCAGGGCGCGGTGCCGTTTCTGGGCATTTGCGTGGGTATGCAACTGCTCGCGACGCAGGGGCTGGAACACGGGGAAACGGCAGGGCTGGGTTGGATTGCGGGGGAGGTGCAGGCGATCGCGCCCACCGACCCGATGGTTAAAGTGCCGCATATGGGCTGGAACGATGTTCAGGCACGAAACAATGGGTTGATCGACACAGGCGAAGCGTATTTTCTGCATTCGTATCACTTCGTTCCCGCAAACGACGCCGACATTGCAGCCACGACCGATCATGGCGGCCCGCTGGTCGCGGCGGTTGCGCACGACAATATCCTGGGCGTGCAGTTTCATCCGGAAAAAAGCCAGGCCTATGGCTTGGGATTGTTAAGCAGATTTCTCGAATGGAAGCCCTGATTGGAATGGAAGTATTGATGCACCGCGTCCGGCGCTTGTCCCGCAGGCGGCATATTCGAACTGCCGAGAACGCGGTCGCCCTTGCGGCTTTCGAATCCGGGAATGACAGGGCGGCATCGCTGTGATCGTATTCCCCGCCATCGATCTCAAGGCTGGTCAGGTCGTGCGCCTGGCCGAAGGCGATATGGACCGCGCGACCGTTTATGGCGATGATCCGGCCGCACAGGCCACGCTGTTTGCCGAAGCCGGGGCGGAACATCTCCATGTCGTCGATCTGGATGGCTCGTTTGCAGGCAGCGCGCAGAACCGCGAAGCGGTGGAGGCGATCGTCGCAGCATTTCCAGGGCATGTGCAACTGGGTGGGGGGATCCGGACGCCGCAGGATGTCGCCGGCTGGTTCGATGCAGGCGTAGCGCGGATCGTGATCGGCACGGCGGCGCTCAAAAATCCGCAATTCGTGAAAGATATGGCGGGCGAATATACCGGCGGCATCGTGGTGGCGGTGGATGCGCGCGATGGTATGGTGGCCACCGATGGCTGGGCACAAATATCCGATGTGCCGATCATCGACATGGCCCGCCGGTTCGAAGATGCGGGCGTTGCCAGCCTGCTGTTCACCGATATCGGGCGCGACGGAATGTTGAAAGGCTGCAACATCGAAGCAACCGTGGACCTGGCACAGCGGACCGATCTGCCGGTCATCGCCAGCGGCGGGGTCAAGGGACTGGACGATATTCACGTTCTGTCGCTCCATGCAGGCAGGATGAATGGACCGGGGGGTATCGAAGGCGTGATAACGGGCCGTGCGCTGTATGACGGGCGGCTGGATCTCGCGGCGGCGCTGGCGATGGCGGCGCGTGATTGAATGACCGTCCGCATCCGCGTCATTCCCTGCCTCGACGTGGCCGACGGGCGCGTTGTCAAAGGGGTCAATTTCGTTGATCTGCGCGATGCCGGCGATCCGGTGGAACAGGCACAGGCTTACGACGCTGCGGGGGCGGATGAACTGTGTTTCCTGGACATTTCCGCCACGCATGAAGGGCGCGGCACGCTGCTGGAGGTCGTGCAGCGCACGGCACAGGTATGCTTCATGCCGCTGACCGTGGGCGGGGGCGTTGCCTGTGTGGAGGATGCGCGCGCGCTGCTGCTGGCCGGCGCAGACAAGGTCGCGATCAACAGCGCCGCGGTGAAACGGCCCGAAGTGGTGGCGGAGATCGCAGCCCGGTTCGGCAGTCAGTGTGTCGTCGCATCCGTCGATGCGCGGCGGACGGTTCCGGGAAAGTGGGAAATCTTTACGCATGGCGGGCGGCAGGCGACGGGGATCGACGCGCTGGATCATGCGCGGCGTCTGGCCGAACTGGGGGCAGGCGAATTGCTGGTCACATCGATGGATGGCGACGGGACCAGAACAGGTTACGATCTGGAACTGACCCGTGCGATCGCCGATGCGGTGCCTGTTCCGGTCATTGCCAGCGGCGGTGTCGGCAGGCTGGATCATCTGGTCGATGGGGTAACGAAAGGCCGCGCCAGTGCCGTGCTGGCCGCATCCATTTTTCATTTCGGTGAACATACGGTTGCCGATGCGCATGCAGCCCTGCGCGCTGCCGGTCTGCCCGTACGCGGTTAATCCTTACATCCGCGCCAGTGCCGTTCGGGGACGTGCATTATATGGCGGTTGCGTAATGTGGGGCGCGGTTCAAAGCGGCGCGATGAAGGCCCGACACATTCGCTTGGCGATTATCGCCGCCCTGGCCGCGATTATGGCCTTTCCGACATAGGTCGCCAAACGCCAGCTACCGGCCAAACGACAGCTACCGGAAAGCCTTATAAAATCGGTAAAGTTCGCGCCCGATTGACTGTAGATCGCAGTAAAGCCAATGATGGTTGCATGGACGCCAATGCACATTCTGCCAGCGACCGCCTGCAACGGCTGGAACGCACGATTGCCCGCCGCCGCCACGCTGATCCCGATGGCAGCTATGTCGCGCAACTACACAGCCGCGGCCTGCCGGTGATGGCGCGCAAACTGGGGGAGGAAGCGGTCGAGACGGTGGTCGCGGCGTTGGGCGAAGATCGCGAAGAACTGGTGGGGGAGGCGGCCGATCTCCTGTTTCATCTGATGGTGCTGCTTGGTGCCAGGGACATAGCGCTGGCGGACGTCACCGCCGAACTGGAGCGGCGCGAAAATGTGTCCGGCCTCGATGAAAAAGCCGGGAGATCGCAATAATGCCGATAGACGCGACCCGGCCTTACGATGACGACAATATCTTCGCGAAAATCCTGCGTGGTGAAATACCGTCCGATCCGCTGTATGACGATGAATGGGCGTATGCGTTTCGCGATATCAACCCGCAGGCGGCACTGCATGTGCTGGTCGTGCCCAAAGGTCGCTATGTCAGCTGGGACGATTTTTCCGCCACCGCGTCGGATGCGCAGATTGCGGGTTTCGTGCGGGCGGTAGGGCATGTGGCCCGCACGCATGATCTGGTGGAGCCGGGCTATCGCCTGCTTGCCAATGTCGGTGCGCATGGCGGCCAGGAAGTGCCGCATCTGCATATTCACCTGTTCGGGAAACAGCAATTGGGGCCAATGATCGCCCCTGCTTTTGTGCCATAGCAATCGCAAGCAGGCCACCGTTCAGCGCATAGCGCAACAATCGCTTGCCCGCCGATTCCGCGCACCGTAAATACGGCGACAACCATGATCGACCAACCCGAACCCCCCGGCGGCATCTTCGACGGCCCGCTGCATCTGTATGCGGTACGTGTCTACTATGAAGACACCGATCTGTCGGGTGTCGTTTATCACGCAAATTATCTGCGCTGGTTCGAACGCGCCCGGTCCGATGTGCTTCGGATGCTGGATATCGACCAGCGCGCGGCAGTGGAGGCGGGACAGGGTGCCTATGCCGTGGCGGATGTTCAGCTGCGTTACATCAAGCCGGCGCGATTGGACGACGATGTCGTTATCCACACGCATTGTACACAGGCGAAAGCCGCCAGCGTTATGATGCGCCAGCGCGCCTTTCGCGGCGACGATCTGCTGTGCGCGGCGCGTTTACGGATCGGTTTCGTTGCACCAACCGGCCGGCCCACCCGGCAGCCGCAGGCATGGCGCGATGCCTTTGCCCCGATAGTTTCCAGCGACCCCGCAATTCCGGAAGAAGAAACCGCATGAATGTAATGAACATCCTGACCGCCGCCGGTGTTCCGGTCGCGCCGACCCGCCTCAATCCGCTGGAACTGTTTCTGGATGCGGATATCGTGGTGCAGGCAGTGATGCTGGGCCTTATCCTGGCAAGTATCTGGGTATGGATGATCATCGTCAGCTTCTCCTTGCGACTGGCTGCTGTCCGCCGCCGCAACGCCAAATTCGAACGGGCGTTCTGGGAAGCGGACGATTTCGACGCATTGGTGAAAAACGCAGCGCGCAAAAACATTCCATCCGCCAGCGTGGCCGCAGCGGGGATGCGGGAATGGCGCAGTTCGACCAAACCGGGTTCGACCAAACCGGCGACAGGAATGGGTACGGCCGCGCCGGGTGTGGACCGCGATGGAACGCGCCAGCGACTGGCAGGCGCAATGGAATCGCAGGTCGCGCAGGAGGCGGACGATCTGTCGGACCGGCTGAATTTTCTCGCCACCACCGGCTCGGTCGCGCCGTTTGTCGGTCTGTTCGGCACGGTCTGGGGCATCATGAACAGTTTCTTCCAGATCGGGGTACAGGAAAACACCTCGCTCGCAGTCGTCGCTCCGGGTATTTCAGAAGCGCTGTTCGCAACCGCCATCGGGCTGTTCGCGGCAATCCCCGCAGTCATTGCCTATAACCGGTTCAGCCACGGGGTGAATTCGCTGGAGGCGCATATGCAGCGTTTTGCGGACCGGTTCCACGCCAGCCTGAGCCGCGAACTGGAGCGTATGTAACATGGCGATGGGCATGGTATCGGGCCGGCGCGGGCAGGGTGGCCGTCGCAGCCGCCGGGCGCCGATGGCGGAAATCAACGTCACGCCGTTTGTCGACGTAATGCTTGTGCTGCTGATCATATTCATGGTCGCGGCCCCGCTGCTGGCATCGGGCGTGCCGGTGGAACTGCCGGACAGCCGCGCCGCCGCACTGGCGCAGGATGACGATCCGATTACCATCACCGTGTCGCCCGATGGTGCGATCTTCATCGGCGACGATGCGGTTGCGCCGGGCGATCTGGCACGCGCGCTGTCCGCCATCGCGCCATTATCCGGCGATACCATGCCCACTATCAATTTGCGCGGAGACCGGGCCATCGATTACGGCCGGATGATGGGTGTGATGGGCGAGTTGAACCGTGCCGGTTTCACATCCATTGCCCTGCTGACCAATGGCGTAGCGCAGGAACCGGACGTTGCACCGGCACGTGACGCAGCGCCATCCGCTCCGGCTGCCGTACGGGAACAACCTGTCGTAGAACCGGACAGCGCCGGTTCAGATACCGGCCCATAGCCCGATCTATCATGCAGACTGCATCGATCCATACCGAAGAATGGGCCGGCCTTGGCGCGGCGCTGTTGCTGCACGCGGCCTTGTTGGCAGTTTTGCTGGCGAAGCCGGAAATACCCGAAGCTCTGCCTGCACCTCAGGCAATTACGGTCAGTCTGTCGCAGGATGTCGGTCTGGAAGCGACCGGGCCTGTGCTGATCCGCGAAAGCCGCGCGTCGATGGGGCCTGTGCTGTCGGATACGCCAGCCCCGTCAAATATTCCCATTCCATCAGACGTGCCAGCGCCGTCGGCAGGGGAAACCGCGCCACCATCGCGCACGCAACCTGTGCAGCCTGCTACCCGCACGCCGGTTTCCCGTAGCGAAACGGCGCGTGCTCCATCGACATCGACCCCCAGTCGCAGCGTCGCACGGCAGGAACCCAGGCGCTCCGCTGCAAAACGTGAACCGTCCACAATTGCGGCCGCCAAATCGAATGCCAGATCCCCTTCCACATCGACCAGCAGTCGTTCGACTGCGACGTCGCGACCCGATGCCGGATCGCGTTCCGGCGGCGCATCGCGGAAATTTGCCGATGCGTTCGACGGGGCAGGCTCCAGCAGCAGGTCGACCAACACCGGCGCCCCGGCCAGCAAATTGGGCGCCAGCGAAGTCGCGTCGCTCGACAGTGCGATCGGGCGGCAGGTCAAGGCGAAATGGCAAGGCCGGGTGCCGCAGGGGCCGGACGCGGAAAAACTGGTTACCCGCGTGCGCTTCAAACTGAACGCGGATGGCAGCCTGAACGGTGAACCGTCGATCATCGGCCAAACAACCGGTGTGACCGAACTGAACGGCAACCAGGTCGGCCGCCATCAGGAAGAGGCGATCCGCGCCATCAAACTGGCCGCCCGCTTCAACGTGCCATTCCCGATCCCGTCGGAACTCGGCACCTTCACCCTTACATTCGATAGGAACTATTGATGAAAATCCGGACTGCCGCCTTGCTGCTGCTTGCGCCCGCCCTGTTTGCCGGCCCGCTGGCCGCGCCAGCCGCGGCCCAGGATCTTGGCGCGCCCATGCCGGCAGGTCAGCCCGTGGAAACCGTCGAAGAACTGTCCAGCGGCCGCGAGATCAGAATTACCGACGAAAGCGAGTGGCAGGATCTTGGAATAGCCATTGCCGGCTTCGCGACTGACCGCGATGTTCCTACCCCGGCAAGCAGTGGCGGCACCGGCGCGCTGGGCAAGGAACTGGCGCGCGTCGTGTTCGGCGATCTGCGCAATAACGGCTTGTTCAAGCCGACCGGTCCCGATGCCTTGCCTCAGCCGGGGTTCAGCCAGATTACCGCCCCGGCATGGTCGATCTGGGGCAGTCGCGGCACCGATATGCTGGTGCATGGTTATGTCCAGGCGCGCACCGATGGCCGTCTGACCGTGGGATGCTATCTCTACGATGTCGCCCTGCAGGACGAACTGGCCCGCGGCGGCTGGGTGGTGCCACCCAGCGACTGGCGCCGCGCTGCGCATAAATGCGCCGATCTGGTGTATTCGCGACTGTCTGGCGAAGAACCGTTTCTCGACAGCCGCATCGCCTATATCGCGGAAACGGGGCCGAAGGATAATCGGGTCAAGCGACTGGCCATCATGGATAGCGATGGGGCCAATCACCGGTTTATCACCAACGGCCGGTCCACGGCGTTGACGCCGCGTTATTCGCCCGATTACCGCCAACTGCTGTATCTTTCCTATGTCGATGGCAACCCGCGCATCTATGTCTACGATATCGGCACCGGGCGCCAGACGCTGGTGACGCAAAGCACCAATCCCACTTTTGCGCCGCGCTGGTCGCCCGATGGCCGATCGGTTCTGTATTCCATGGCGGTGTCCGGCAATACCGATATTTACCGCGTATCGGCGCAGGGCGGGGAAAGCGTGCGACTGACCAATACGCCGGGCATCGATATCGGCGGGTCCTATTCGCCCGATGGCAGCAAGATCGTGTTCGAAAGCGACCGTTCCGGGAGCCAGCAGATTTACGTGATGAATGCCGACGGCAGCAGCCAGCGCCGGCTGAGCTTCGGCGGCGGACGCGCGGCCACGCCGGAATGGAGCCCGCGCGGGGATCAGATCGCCTTTACCCATATGGGCGGCAATTTCCGTATCGCGGTAATGAGCCCAAGCGGCGGCGGCGTGCGGTTTCTTACCGACAGCTGGCAGGACGAAGCGCCGACCTGGGCACCCAATGGCCGCATCGTGCAATTCTTTCGTACCGAACGCAACAGCGGCAATACGGGTCTGTACCAGGTCGATCTGACTGGCCGGAACGAACGCAAATTGCCGACCCCGGTATCCGCATCCGACCCCGCCTGGGGGCCGATCCTGCCGTGATCGGCATGGCCGCCGCGACTATTTATATTACCAACAATCGTGAGGAGACCTGACTATGAATACCAGCATTGCCACGATCACCGTCCTTGCCGGCGCCATCGCCCTGGCAGGGTGCAAAACCAAGGCGCCGGACGAACTGCCGGTCGCATCGACCCAGACGGTCGGCGAAAACACCAACGCCATGGCCGGACAAACTGCCGGAGCGCTGGGTACGCAGGAGCATTTCGTGAATGGCGTAAGCGGCCAGAACGTCATTTTCTTCGACACCGACCGCTATAATATCGATAGCGCGGATGCAGCAGCCCTGCAGACGCAGGCGCAATATCTGTCGCAAAATCCGTCCATCACCATAACGATCGAAGGGCACACGGACGAACGCGGTACCCGCGAATACAATCTGGCCCTGGGCGAACGACGCGCGAATGCGGCGAAGAACTATCTGCTCGGCCTCGGTCTGCCTGCCAGTCGCATCCGCACGGTCAGCTATGGTAAGGAACGCCCGACCGCGCTGGGTTCCGATCCGCAATCATGGTCGCAGAACCGGCGCGCGGTGAGCATAGTTGTAAATTGACGGGTTTGGGCGGGGGCTGGGGGCTGAGGTTTGATGGCTTCGGGCGACGCAGGCAATCGCGTCGCCCGGATCTTCAGTTCAGCACCGCTTCGCGCATAGCCGATATCACCGGTGCAACGGCGGCGTAATCGGTATCGGCCCCCGCTTCGTAATCCGTGCCGAATGTCGCCAGCAGCGCAAACATCGCCATGGTGAGGGCGGAAATCCGTGCCGAAAAAATAACCTGTTTGCTCATGATGTCCGATGCGAAGATAATTGGCAGGTTGGATTGGCCCAAACGATTAGGGTGGCGGATAGGCGGAAGGGTGTAAAGGTTCTATTGCAGTGCAACATATTTGCACGCCACCGGTTCCCCGCCTTCCCTTATCGGTCGATGCCCCCTAAACCGCGATGATGATATTCTATGATAATCCTCGTGTACTTGCCCCAGATCACTGCAGGTACCCAGCATGAAGGGCCGGGCCGGCAATTTCGGTTTCCCGCGCTGGGGCGGTTATGGCGGCGGGCGCGACACGGTGACGCAGCGCGAATGCGATCGGCACGGTTGCAGCGAAGCGGGCCTGTGCCCTGCGCCCAAATCGCCTAACAATCCCGCCCGCTGGTATTTCTGCCAGAAACACGCGGCGGAATACAATCGCGGCTACGATTATTTCGAAGGGCTGGACAAGGAACAGGCCGCCGAACGCCAACGCACCGAACAGCGCGATGCCGACGCCTATACTGAGGCGTCCCATTACGGCTGGGGCGGATCGGGCGACGGCACGCGTTCATCGGACGAGATGCTGGCGCTGGAAATCCTGGAACTGGAAACCGACGCCGATTTCGACGCCATCAAGAAAAGCTTCCGCGTGAAGGCGAAGGCCGTGCATCCCGATGTAAAACCGGGCGATGCCGAAGCCGCAGTGGAGTTTCAGAAAATCCAGGTGGCGTATGAGGTGCTGAAACAGGGCGAAGAACGGCGGGTCTGGAAGGGGTAACAGCGTTACCCCTTCCTCATTCCAACGGCGAATTCAGCTGTAGGCGAATACAGCTTTACGTTTCCGCGTGCGCATGGCCCAACCAATCGTTCCGAAACCGAAAAGCATGAGCGCCCAGGTTCCGGGTTCGGGCACAGCACCGGTCACTTCGGAAATTGAAAGCGTGTAATTGACCTGCAACGGATCGGTGGTGCGCTGACGCGAAATATCGGACAAACCGAAGGTGCCCGTCAGAAACGTCGGATTGCTGGTTGGCCCTTCGAACAATTGTGGGCCGAACACCTGGAATCCGCTCGGGAAACCGCCGAGGAAACCAAGAAAGAGCCCGCCCTGGTTTTGAAGCGTCCGGAAGGTCACCCCTGTATTGGCGAAAGTGGCGTTTTCAAGCACGGAGCTGTTCGGGCGTGTAAAATCGATCGACAGGCCGTTATACCGGATCGACGAACTCAGCGCATTCGTTGCCATCATGTCGGTATCGAATTCAAAGGTCGCCGAATAATCATCGGGCTGCGAACCGCGCAGTTCATACAACAAAACGACTGCGGAAGCGGGTGCTGCGCCCAGGACCGTTGCTGCGGCCACGGCAGCGATCGAAAGACAGGAGCGGATCGTATTCTTCATAAATCACCTCGGGATTTTTCGCCAACACCATTTTCGGTGCAACTGTCGGTTAACCATTCGATGTGACTATTTGGGGTCATCGACCTCGACGTTCGCGAGGCGTGCGGCGAGGGCATCGGCCAATCGCTCGCCCAGTTCAGGCCCCTGTTCGGGATAGAGATACGGTTCGATCGCCTCCGCCTCCATTAACAGCAATTTACCGTCGTCGGCGCGGACCATGTCGATACGGGTGTAGAGCGGCGTATCGCCCGGCATCATCGCGACAATGGTCCGTGCGGCGTCGGTTTTGCTTGATGACGGCGCATAGACCTCCTCTCGCCCGCCATAGAGCGACTGGATGCGGTAATCGCCTTCGGCTGGGCGTTTGCGCAGGGCGTGGCTCAACATTCCGTCGATATAGATGAACGACAATTCGCCTTCGCGTTGGATTGCGGGGAGGAAGGGCTTGGATCATGGCAGGCTGGCCCATCCTCCAATCGTCGGGCGGCAGGGTATCCGCGGTGAACAGATGCTGCCCCAGCGCGCCTGCGCCGATCTGTCGCTTCACTACGATCCGGTCGCATGCGAAATGGGCGAGGGCCGATGCAAGTGCCTCCTTGTCCGGATCGTCGATCCACAGGGTGGGGATCGTCGCCGCACCCTTTGCGGCCAGGTCGCGCAGATAGCGCTTGTCCATGTTCCAGCGGACGAGATCGGGCGGATTGCACACCCGCGTCCCCGCCGCCTCAATCGCCTCCAACTGCGTCAGAAATGCCGCCGCATGGTCCTGATAATCCCAGGCCGTGCCCAGCAGCACCAGATCGAATTTCGCGAGCTCTGCCGCGTCGGTGCGCCAGTCCATCGCCGTCAGGGTGCCGCCCCGCGCCTCTATTGCAGGGCGCAGGGCGGCGATCATCAAATCATGTTCATACGCATCGCCCCGCCGTTCACTCGTTCCCGAAGACGGCATGGTTTCGGGACAGGCGAGGAAGGCGATACGCATGGGTTCGGCCTAAACCGCGTCGAGCGCCTGCTGGAAATCGGCGATCAGATCGTCCGGGTCTTCGATGCCGATGGAAATGCGCACGAGATTGTCGGCAATGCCCAGTTCCTGGCGCCGGCCATGCGCGACAGACAGATGCGTCATGCTGGCGGGGCAGCTGGCGAGCGTTTCGGTACCGCCCAGACTGACCGCCAGCTTGGCGATCTTCATGGCGTCGAGAAATTTGAACGCTTCCGCCTCGCCGCCGCGCACGAACAGCGAGAACGTGCTGCCCGCACCCAGACCGTGCCGGTCGTAGATGTCCTTCTGCCGCGCATCTTCGATGATGGCCCAGATAGCCCAGCTTCTCGACCTTGGGATGATCGCGCAGAAACGCGCAGACCTTGGCGGCATTTTCACCTGCGCGCTGCATCCTGAGCTCTACGGTTTCAAGGCTGCGCATCAGCATCCACGCGGTGTTGGGATCGGTGATACCGCCCATCGTGTTGCGCAGTGCCCGCACCGGGTCCATCCAGCTTTTGTTGCCTGCGATGCTGCCCGCGACCAGATCGGAATGGCCGCCGACATATTTGGTCAGCGAATAGCACACGATATCTGCCCCGTAATCCAGCGGCCGCGACCATAACGGCCCCAGAAACGTATTGTCGATCGCGATCGGGCACGACCAGTCCAGCGCCGCGTCGCGCGCCGCCTTCACCGCTTCCACATCGACCAGCGCATTGGTGGGGTTGGCTGGACTTTCGAGATAGATCATCGCGACCTTGCCGCCCTGGTCCGATGCCATGCCTTTCGCTTTTTCCAGCACCGCATCGATATCTTCGCGCGTGGCACCGGCGGGGAAATCCACGAACGTCACGCCATATTTGCTCATCACCTTGGCGATGAATCCTTCCGTCGCGGCGTAGAGCGGGCCGGAATGCACGATCACATCGCCAGCGCTGCAATAGGCGAGCAGCATCACGGTAATCGCGGTCATCCCGCTGGAGAAGCTCAGCGCATCTTCCGCCCCGTCCCAGATCGCCAGCCGGTCTTCCAGGATTTCCTGATTGGGTCCGTTGAAGCGGGAATAGACCAGTCCCTCCGCGCCGCCGGGCCGCTGGCCGGTGATGCCTTCGAAATGCCGCTTGCCCGCCGCCGCGTTCTCGAACGCAAAAGTGCTGGTGAGGAAGATCGGTGCTTTCAGCGACCCTTCGGACAAGGCCGGATCGAAGCCGTGCCCCATCATCAGCGTGCTGGGCTTCATCGCGCGGCCATTGAGCGTGGCGACTTTCGGTTTGGGATTGCGGCGCGGGGTAGGCTTGTCGGTCGAATCGATGGCATCGGTCATGATGGGAGCTTCCTGTACGGTCATGCCCCCAGGAAGGCAGGGGCTACTTTGCGTAGTCGGCGCCCGTCCCTAACCTCCGCAGGAACGCTTCTCCGATAGTCGGTAAATATCATTGCCGCCGCAGCGCTTCAAGGCACGATCGCAGCCATCGCCCATACCAGGGCGACAATCAGAAACACACCGATGACATCGAGCAGCAGCCCGGCACCGACCATGCGCGGCAAGGCAATCCGCCCGGTGGACCAGGCGATGGCGTTCGGCCCGGTTCCGGCAGGCAGCATGAAACCCCAGCTTGCCGCCAGCGCAGCGGGCATTGCCAGCAGCACCGGATCGACGCCCATTGCCACCGTCAGTGCCGCCACGACGGGAATGATCGCGCTGGCCGTGGCGACATTGCTCGCAAATTCCGTAATCAATACCACCATCGCGACCAGTGCCAGCGCGGTCAGCACCAGCGGCACGGTCGATAAGGGCAACAGCGCCTCGCCAATCCATTGCGCCAATCCGGATGCGCTCATCCCCGCCGCCAGCGCCAGACCGCCGCCGAACATCAAAATTACGCCCCACGGTGCACGGTCGGCCTCTGCCCAGGTCAGCAATGGGCGGCCCGTGCCATCGGGAATTACGAACAGCAGAATGCCCGCAGCGATGGCAATGGTGCCGTCCGTCAACGCACCATCGGGAACCAGCCCTTTCATGAACGGCGCGGTCATCCACAAGGCGAACGTAATCGCGATGAGCGGCAACAGCCTTTTTTCCGGAAGCGTCCACCGGGTCTGCGTGGCGATTGCATCGCGCGCGGCTTCCACATCGAACGAATGATCGGAAATCTTTTGAACGCGCGCGATGATAAAGGCCGCAGCGGGCACACCGACAATCACGATCGGCAGGCCGTATAGCGTCCATTGCGCAAAGCCGATCTGCAACCCGATCATGCTGTCGAGCAATGCCACCGCAATCCCGTTGGTAGGGGAGCCGACGATTGTGCCAAGCCCGCCGATCGACGAAGCAAACGCGATCCCCATCGGCAGTGCACCCGCCAGCCCGGATTGATCATCGTCCAACACGCCCCCGCCCGCCAGCACTGCGAGGGCCATGGGCATCATGATGAGCGCGGTCGATGTGTTCGATATCAGCATGGAAAGGATCGCGGCGCTGACCATGAAAGCGAACAGCAATTTCTCGGCCCCGCTCATGACCAGACCGCCCAATATGGCGGAGGCGAGCACCAGCACGACGAGGCTGGTCGATACGTTGAAGATTGCGAGCGACAGCAGCGAGGCGCTGATGATGAGCGCGAAGGCCAGCCGGGCGGGTGCCTTGGGAATGCCCGTGCCGCTGCCCACACTGGCGAGGATGGCAAGCGACAGCCGCCGGTGCAGGCCGGTCCGTTCGATCGCCAGCGCGATGAACGCCCCGCCCAGGATGAGAAACAGGATCGGCGCGTAATAGGCGCTGGCAGTGTCGTTCGCATCCATCACGCCGGCAAACGGCAGGACGACGAAGGGCAGCAATGCGGTCACGGTCAGCGGCACCGCCTCCGTCATCCACCACGCCGCCATCCACACGACCAATCCGGCGACCAGCCAGGCTTCGCGCGGCATTCCAGCGGGCGGCGTGGTGAGCAGGGTTGCGGCAAAAGCGGTAAGGCCGACGATAAATCCGATACGGCGGGCGGTCATGACCCGTCTTGCAATACGTCGGCTGGACGGATCGCCCGACCATTACAGGGTTCTGACGACGCAATCCCTACGCCTCGCGCAGCTTTGAAGAGCGAAAGGTTTATCAAAGGAATGGGTTCCAGCGACACATAGGAACCGGAACTAGCGCGAAGCCGCATGGTAGGACAGCATGAAGGCATACAGCTTCCCAGTCATTGGATATTTTACTGCACATTCCCATGACATTTTTCATGAGCAATTGCGATGTGGCGGGCCGCTTCGCGACCTTGCTGCAGTTGCGGATCGCCGAAAGGAGGAACATTTTCCCGGATCGTAACCAACATCGATACGAGCCAGTTGTCGGCAAAGGTAGCCACACTTTGCAGCTCACTATCTATTGTTACGCCAAAATTGTGTTTTGCATCGAACGCCACCTGCGACCCCGTTATCAGCGTACGCCTGATACGGGCATTTTCCCATTTATCGATGCCGGAATAATCGAACAGCGGGGCTTCTGGCGATGAATAGGCGTTGGTGCGCACAGCGCGGACGCCTGTCAGCGAAAGTGGCGCCGTCCGGTATCGTCTGTTGTCTGGCCACTCACCGATATCGAACTGGATGGTGTAAACCGATCCATCCGTGAGTTCGGAATAAGTTAGGTTCAATACGCGCCGATCGTTGTGCTCCAGCGCGGCGCGTAAACAATCCTGCTGTCGGTCTTCAGCAAGCTGACCTGCCGTGGGCGTTGGCTCGGTTGTTTGTCCACATGCCGAGACCAACGCTACTGCAAATAAAGGAAGAAGATATACGCGCAGCACCTAAGAGCCCGCTACTTCGGCGAAAGCACCATCAGCATCTGGCGGCCTTCGAGGCGCGGAAACGCTTCTACCTTGGCGACTTCGGCTGTGTCGTCTTGCACACGCTTCAGAAGGTCCATGCCGAGGTTCTGGTGCGCCATTTCGCGCCCACGGAAACGCAGCGTCATCTTGACCTTGTCGCCATTGTCGATGAATTTGAACACGTTGCGCATTTTCACATCGTAATCATGCACGTCGATATTGGGACGCATCTTGACCTCTTTGATGTCCTGCGTCTTCTGGCTCTTGCGCGCGAGGTTGGCTTTTTTCTGCGCTTCGAAGCGGTGCTTGCCGACATCGAGGAATTTGCAAACGGGCGGGTCCGCATTGGGCGAAACTTCGACCAGGTTCAGGCCGACCCCGGCTGCCTGTTCGATCGCTTCCTTCGTGTACATCACGCCAAGGTTCTCGCCCTCGTCGTCGATCACGCGCACTTTGTCGCTCTGGATAAAATTGTCGTAGCGCGGGCCGCTCTTGGTGGGCGGCGTGTTCGTGCGCCGGGGTGGACGGGCTATGGGGCTTTCTCCTGCGTGGTTGTTGTTCGTGCGTTACTTAGGGCGGAATTGTGTCGAGTGCTAGAAGAGTCTTTGTATTTAGACCCTGCGGGCACGGCGCATCCGCCCCGCTTGCTTCCTCGCTTCGCTGCGGGCGGGCGGTCGCCCTTGCGGACCCGAAAGGGGGTCCGTTCAGTTCCAAGCGCGGCAAGCTTGACCAAAGCCCCTCTAACTTCGTGGTGGAAAACTGGCCCGGTCCGCGACTAGCGGACCGCAAGCGCGACCGCGCGTCGCCTGGTGGGGCGGTAGCCTAAGCGAGCGAATGCGAGTGCCGGCGCTTGAGGCTAAACAAAAAACCCCTCACCCCCGCCACAATGCGAACTGCGCCAGCTTGCCGCCTGCGGGCAGCATGGCATCGATATGCGTCGCCGGTTGCAGCGCCCGGACGATTGCCGGGTCTGCGGCATTCATGCCCCCGGTCAGGGCGCCGAATGCCGGCAGGATCATGCGGGTTCCCACATTTCCCCCATGCCGACTGCGGCTGACCACCGCACAGGGGCGACGGATCTGGCGGCTGCGGATCTTGATCTGGAGACGGGGGTGGAAATGGCCGGAAAACTCCGGGCGGGTTTCACCCGGCTGTGCTTCGTGCCGCAGGATCATTCCGGCAATTTCCAGTTCCTGTGCAATCGTGCCACCGGTTCCCGCCGTCATGTGCGGATCATGGTTGCCGGTAATCCACACCCAGTCGACCGCACGGGTCAAGGCCGAAAGCATACCTGCTGCGTGTTCTTCCAGCCGGATCGACCCTTCGCTGTCATGAAAATTGTCACCCAGCGTAAACACGCGCCGTGCGCCCGTTTCGCGGATTGCCAGCGCCACGCGTTCCAGTGTTTCGCGGCTGTCGTAAGGGGGCAGCATCTGGCCATGCTTGGCATAGAAGCTGCTTTTTTCAAGATGCAGATCGGCCACCAGCAGCGCGCGTTCGCGCGGCCAATACAGCGCGCCGGATTTGGTAAGCGCAAACTCGTCTGAAGCGAACGAAAGGGGAACCATGAATGCGCTATTGGCGCAACGCCAACGCCTTGGCAAGCGGCGCGGGAACGGTTTATTGGTTGCCGATGACCCATGCAGCTCACACCGCCCGCGCCAAGGAATGGTTCGAAAATCTGCGCACCCGCATCTGCGACGCATTCGAGGCAATCGAAAGGGAGGCGGGCAGCGATGCGGCTTTCACTTTTTCCCCCTGGGACCGGGTGGAAGAAGGCAATACCGACGCGGCCGCCCATTTCGGCGGCGGCGTGCAGGGATTGATGAAAGGCAAGGTTTTCGAAAAAGTCGGCGTCAACGTGTCTACCGTGCAAGGCAGCTTCGCACCCGATTTCGCGGCCAGCATCAACGGGGCGAGCGCACAGCAGCCGGGCTTTACCGCCACGGGGATCAGTCTGGTCGCCCATATGGCCAACCCCCACGTGCCTGCCGTTCATATGAATTGCCGTTTTCTGACCACAGGGAAAGCCTGGTTCGGCGGCGGTGCGGATCTTAATCCCCCACTGCCGAAGGAAGAAGATACCGAGGATTTTCACGCTGCCCTGCGCGCTGCGTGTGCGGCCCACAACCCCACCTATTATGATCGGTTCAGCAAATGGGCGGATGATTATTTCTACATTCCCCACCGCCAGTGCCATCGCGGGGTCGGCGGCATATTCTATGATCATCTCGAATGCGATGACGATCCGTCATTCGACCGCAATTTCACGTTTACGAAAGATGTCGGCGAAGCATTTCTCGAGATTTTTCCGAGACTGGTCCGGCGCCGTATGGACCACAGCTTTTCCGATACGGAAAAACGCCAGCAGCTGGAATGGCGCGGACGCTATGCCGAGTTCAATCTGGTATATGACCGTGGCACGTTATTCGGCCTGAAAACCGGCGGAAATATCGATGCGATTTTGATGAGCCTGCCGCCCGAAGCAGTGTGGACCTGAAACGACCATTTCTGTCACGCCGGTGCTATTCAAAGTATGTCCGCAAAACGCCCGCCTTCTGTCGCTGCTCCCGCCGTTGGTTCAGGAACACAGCCCCTCGACCCAGCGACGTGCGACCTGGCGTTCGGCGGTTTTGAAGCCCCCCGCGTGCCAGAACTCGTCATGCAGATTGCGGGTGGCATATAGGATGGCGGGTTTGAGCGGTTCGTCGAAGCGGATACCGGCGTTGTAGGAGCTTTTCAGCGGTACGATCCACACCAATTCGCCAAAGGCTTCCATTCCGTTCCAACCCAGTTCCGCACCGCTGCCATGCCGCAGATCGCCGCCGAAATGGCATTCGCGGGAGAAACGGATTTTCATGCCCGTAAGCGACAGATCGAGCATGACGCTGGGCTGGTAACCGCTCAAAGTGTGCATATGCACGGGAAGTTCGGTCGACAGCCGGCTCCATTCGCGGCGAATGGTGCGTTCGCCCGTAATCCGCGTGGCGGCTGAATTTTCTTCCTGTTTCATGAGGTTACGATAACCCGCGCTGGTTGGCCGTACGTTGCGCACGATATCCGTATTTCAACCTACCCGACATTTGCGCAACGGCATCGCGGGCAAAAGGCCGGTTGTTCATGACATTGCGATGCGCCATCGTGTAGGCATAACGTTCAAGCCCGTTCAGTTGTCCCGATCCGCGGAGTTCCCGATGCGTCTTATTGCCGTTTTCAGCCTGTTGTTCGTAAGCGCCTGTTCCCTGTCGCCGGCGGATGGGAGCCAGCCGCGCGTTTCGCCTATCCTGACCAGCGCCGACGCGCTGGACACCCAGACCTTTGCCCGCCCGGCCGAAGCACGCGTGACGCATATCGATCTGGACCTCGCGCTCGATTTCGACCGCCAGATGGTATCGGGAAATGCGATGCTGGATATTCTGGCGGATAAGGGCGTCGATACGATCGTTCTCGACAATGACGGGTACGACATAGGGTCGGTAACCGATGCCGATGGCAAGTCGCTGGATTATACGGTCGGCCCTATAGAGGCGGGCAAAGGCGCGCCGTTCATCATCACGATGGGCGATGCACGGGAAATAACCATCGGTTATTCCGCGACGGATGCGGATGCGCTGCAGTGGCTGACGCCGCAGCAGACGGCGGGCGCAAAGCACCCCTATCTGTTCAGTCAGGGGCAGGCGACACTCAACCGCACCTGGATCCCGACGCAGGACAGCCCCGGCATCCGCCAGACCTGGTCCGCACGGATTACTGCGCCGCAGGAACTGACCGTGGTCATGTCCGGCCTGTCGCAGGGCGATCCGGAACCGGCGGAAAACGGGCGCCATGCGTTCACATTCGAAATGGACAAGCCGGTCGCGCCGTATCTTATTGCGATCGCGGCGGGCGATATCGTCTTTCGCGAATTGGGGCCCCGTTCTGGTGTCTGGAGCGAACCGCCGATGATCGAAGCGGCAGCTGCGGAGCTTGCCGATACAGAAGCGATGATCGATGCCGCGGAAAAGCTTTACGGGGAATATCGCTGGGGCCGTTACGACATGATCGTGTTGCCGCCTGCCTTTCCCTATGGCGGGATGGAAAACCCGGTCATGACGTTTCTTACGCCCACATTCATAGCCGGGGATCGCAGCCTGACCGGCCTTGTCGCGCACGAACTTGCGCATAGCTGGTCCGGTAATCTGGTCACCAATGCCAATTGGACGGATAGCTGGCTGAACGAAGGTGTGACGTCCTATTTCGAAAATCGTATCGTGGAAGAAATCTACGGCAAGAAACGAGCCGATCAGGAAGCGGCATTGAGCTTTGCGGCAATCCAGAACACACTATCCGATGTCGGAACCGATGCGCCGGGAACAGCATTGCATCAGCCGGTCAATCTGGATTCGATCGGCAGCGCCATCGTGTACGACAAGGGCGCGTTTTTCCTGCGAACGGTCGAAAGCATCGTCGGGCGCGAACGGTTTGATGCCTGGTTGCAGCAATGGTTCGACAATCATGCGTTCCAGCCCGCGACATCCGCGATGATCCTGGCTGACATGGAAAAGAATTTGGTCGCCGATGAAGCCGAAGCGCGCAAGCTGCGCCTGCGGGAATGGATTTACGAGCCCGGCCTGCCGCAAAATGTGGCGACGCCCGATCCTGCTGCGTTCGCTGAGGTAGACAAGGCCGCCCGTGCATTCGATACCGACCGCACGCTGGACATCGCGGCCTGGGGCCGATGGAGCTCCGCCGAGCGGCAGCGTTATCTGCAGCGTTTACCGCGCGATCTGGCCGAAGCCGATCTTGCCGCGCTGGACGATGCGCTGGAACTGACCGCTTCGACCAACAATGAAGAACTTTTCCTGTGGCTCGAACTGGCGCTGGCAAACCGGTATGAGGCGGTGGTCCCCGCAACGGAAAAATTCCTGGCCAATGTCGGGCGCCGCAAATTCGTGGCCCCCCTGTTCGAAGCGTTGATGGGGCAGGGGGAATGGGGACGGCCCATTGCCCGGCGTGTCTATGCCGAAACGCGCGGCTTGTATCATTCGGTTACGCAGGGAACAGTGGACGCGATTGTCACGGGCGCGAAGTAGCCTGCCATCCGCGGGTCGCCCATCAGGCGGCCCCTCAGGCTGCTGCCTCCGCGTGCCAGGCGGATGTTCCTTGCGGTCCGGTAGCCCATTTTTGCGTTGCAAAGATCGTATAAACCCCCAAACCATACCACGATGCTGCGCCAGTACGAACTTGTAGAGCGAGTGCTCGAATACGATCCGCAAGCGGATGCGGCGTTGCTCAATCGCGCTTACGTTTACACAGTGCAGAAACATGGCAGCCAGAAACGGGCAAGCGGCGATCCATATTTCAGCCATCCTGTCGAAGTGGCCGGCCTGATGACCGATCTGCAGCTCGATCAGGAAACGATCATGACGGCGCTGCTGCACGACACGGTTGAAGACACGCTGGTTACGATCGAGGATATCGAGGCGAATTTCGGCAGCGAGGTGGCCCAGCTGGTCGATGGGGTTACCAAGCTGTCCAAGATCGAAGCCATGCCGGAAAACGAGCGGGCGGCGGAAAATCTGCGCAAGTTCCTGCTGGCGATGTCGGAAGATATTCGCGTGCTGCTGGTCAAACTGGCGGACCGGTTGCACAATATGCGCACGCTGCATTTCATCAAATCGCCCGAAAAACGTCAGCGGATCGCGCGCGAAACGATGGATATCTATGCCCCGCTGGCGGAACGAGTGGGCATGTATGAATATATGCGCGAGATGCAGTTGCTGGCGTTCGAACAGCTGGAACCGGAAGCCTATACCACCATCACCGGGCGGCTGGACCAGATCCGCAAACAGGATGGCGGACAGGTGGATGCCATTGCGTTGGCAATCAAGCAGGCACTGGCGGCAGCGGATTTACCGGTGGAGGTTTCGGGGCGCGAAAAGCAGCCTTTTTCCATCTGGCGCAAAATGGCGGAACGCCATGTATCGTTCGAACAGGTCACCGATATCATGGCCTTTCGGGTCATTACCGACAGTATTGCGGATTGTTACCGCGCAATGGGGGTGCTGCATTCGGTCTGGCAGTTCATTCCCGGCAAATTCAAGGATTATATCTCGACCCCTAAAAACAACGGTTACCGTTCCCTGCACACATCCTTGATCTATGAAAATTCGATGCGGGTCGAAGTGCAGATCCGGACCCGTGATATGCATCAGACCAACGAATTCGGGCTGGCCGCGCATTGGGCCTACAAGCAGGGGGACCGGCCCGACGGCGCAGTTGGCTGGTTGCGCGATCTGATCGAAATTATCGACGTCAGCCATGATGCGGAAGAACTGCTCGAACACACCCGCATGGCGATCTATCAAGACCGTATTTTCGCCTTCACGCCAAAGGGTGGCCTGTTCCAGTTGCCCAAGGGTGCGACGGCGGTGGATTTCGCGTTCGCCGTGCATACCGAACTGGGCGAACAGACGGTGGGGGCGAAAATCAACGGGCGGCATATGCCGCTGCGCACGCCGCTGATCAATGGCGATGTGGTGGAGATCATAAAGGCTGACAATACCACGCCGCAGCTCAGCTGGCTGAATTTCGTGATAACCGGCAAGGCACGTGCCGCCATACGCCGTTCTGTCCGGTTGAAGGAACGCGAAGAGATTGCGGAGATCGGGCAGAAACTGTTCGACGATATCGCAACCCGCCTGCCATCGAAAATCGGCAAGAAAGCCATTCGCGCTGCGGTGAAACGGCTGGAGATGGAGGAGCCGGACGATCTGATGTACGCGATCGGCGCCGCGAAAATCGAAGATCGCGCAGTGATGGAAGCGCTGCTTCCCGGGTGCACCAGCGATCTCGATAGCGAAGCGGACTGGTCCAAACAGGACAGCGTCATATCCATTCGCGGATTGACGCCGGGTATGGGCTTTCAACTGGCCAAATGCTGCCACCCGGTTCCCGGCGACCGGATTGTCGGCCTGCGCAAACAGGGGGAAGGGGTGGAGGTGCATGCCATCGACTGCCCCGGCCTGGCGAGCGGGATCGATGCGGACTGGCTCGATCTGTCGTGGGGCGAAAAAAGCAAAGGCGCTGTGGGCCGTATCCGCGCAACCTTGTTCGACCGGCCCGGTGCCCTGGCGGAAATGGCGGGTATTTTCGGCAAGAATACCGCCAATATTCGCGCCCTGACCCTATCGCAGACCGAACATCCCTTTGGCGTTTACGAAGTAGAGCTGGATGTGAAAGACAGCGCTCATCTCGGCCGCATTCTTGGCGCATTACGGGCAAGCGATGCTGTCGCGGAGGCGGAGCGGGTCTGATGGCGGTAATCGGGCTGGACCATATACAGCTCGCAATGCCGCGCGGCGGGGAGGACGATGCACGGGCTTTTTATTGTGGGTTGTTGGGTATGCAGGAACGCGCCAAGCCCGAACCGCTGGCCTCGCGCGGCGGATGCTGGTTCGAAGCGGGCGGGTTGCATATTCATCTTGGCACAGAAGAGCCGTTCCGGGCTGCAAAAAAGGCCCATCCCGCTTTGCTCGTCTATGATCTGGCCCTGGTACGCAAAACCCTCGTTCAACAAGGCGTGGCTTTTGTCGGCGGCACTCCTCTCGACGGATATGTTCACGGTGACGTCAACGACCCGTTCGGCAATCGCATCGCGCTGATGCAGCGCATCTGACCCGATAGCGCCGCGTCAGATAAAGATCGACAGCACCAGAATAATTACGACCGTGTAGACCAGAATGGACAGGCCGATCGTGACCGGATTGAAAATCGGCGCAATCGAAGCGCGGGCGAAATTGTTGAGCTGCCCCAGCAATTGCGGCCACGTGTAGGAAACAAAATCGCCTTGCGACATCATGTTGGTGAGGCGATTGTCATCATCCACGATAGGCAGGCGGCGGAAGCGTTCATTGGACATGATGCGCAGCCAATCGAGCAGCTCGTCATCCGCCTTGGCCGTGCGGACATCGGTGGTCATGACTTCGCTCACCAGCGTGGTTTTGGGATCGCGTTCTTCGGCAATGACCCGGCGAAAAATATCACGTTCGCTCATGATGCCCAGAACCCTGCGTTCGCCATCGGTTACGATAACGGACCCGAAGTTTTTCTCCGACATATCGCGCACCGCGTCAAAGACGGTACTGTCGGGCTGGCAGGTGAGCGGCGGCGCCTTGTTGGCGAATTCCTTGCGGTCACTAATCTTCATGCTGGCGTTCCCCTTTTTACCAAACCCTGTTTATTTGATATTGATCGTGAAAGCGACAGGTTTGCTGGCAATTCCCTTAAAATATTCAAGTCTATTGCGCTTGCCCGCTGGCTGTCCGGCGCACCGGCACCGGAATGTTGCAGATATCCGCGCCGCCCGCCGGCACGATGAAGAACGGATCGCGGCGATTGGCGCGCGCTTTGGCGTAGCGGGCGAAGGTCTCGCCCTCGGTTAGAAGATACGCGAACCGAGGCCGCTCCGCCTCCGGCAAATCGCTGGCAATGCGGACCGACTGGATCGGCACCCGCTTGTCCGCTTCCTCTTCGGTATAGAAGCCCAACTCACCCGACCCGCGCGGCAGACTGGCGAGATGCTCGATCCCCTCGACCACCCGCCCGACCAGCGCAATATTACGGTCAAGATGGCGCGGAGCATGGCCGATCACGGTGTAAAGCTCTGCACCGGAACCGGTATCGGGCGAATAATCGCGCCCGACGCCGACCATGCCATAGCAATGGACTGGCCAGCCAGCGGTGTTTGCAAGACCGATCGGCCAACCGTCGATAAACATCGTAGCCTCTGCGTAAGCATCGCTTTCATCGACGAAGAATTCAGTTAGCTGGGATTGCGCGGCGAGGGTGCCAGCTTCGGTACTCTGATTATTCCGAGTAGTGCGCGCAGCGGCAACCCCTCTACGCATGAATGCAATCAACTGATCGCGGATGGGGTTGAAATGTTGACCGCTAGCGACATAGTCGTCTTCGCCCATCGTATTAAGTGCCGGCAATGGTCTCGTTTTGCCCTCGTCCCCGGCACTCGCATTGCCCCATTGGACGACGTAATTGTCCTGCACGCGATTGATGCTGTTTCCATCATACCAGGATGCACGGGCCAGCGTGCGGATGTTTGCTATCCAGCCTTGCGAGAACGGCGCGGGCATCAGTTGCAGCACGACTTTGCGTGGATTGCCATCACGGTCCGGCGCGAGCGTCATCACCAGCAGATCGTCTGCCGCGATGTCGACCCATTGTGTGGCAGGTGCGCTGGCGACGATCTGGCTGGGCGATGAAGCGGCATCCGGTTCCTGCGCGTTTGCAGATACAGTCAGCGCAATCGCAGCGGCGAGCATCGGGATAGGTTTCTTCATACACGCGGGTGTGGCACGGGATTGCATCTTGCGAAAGCCCAAAGCCACCGCTAAACGCGCAGCTTCTGCCCCGTCCATCGGTTCGGGTCCAGATGCGGAGACGTGGCAGAGTGGTCGATCGCGCTCGCTTGGAAAGCGTGTATAGGGCAACCTATCGAGGGTTCGAATCCCTCCGTCTCCGCCACCGACCCCCAGCACTAGTCTCTACTTGCGCGCCTTGCGTTGAAGTCCGCGGAACAGGCGGGGTTGTGCGCCTCATTCCGTCGCGAGCACATCATTCCGCCGGTCTCATCTGCGCGAACAGGCTGGTTTTGTCCCGCTCGTCTCTTTGAGGATGAAGATCGGTTGGGTTTCCCTGATAAACAGGGAGGAACAGGGAAAATTGTTATTCTTCGGCCGATAACAGGCAAATCTTCAGCATCTAGCGCGATATGACTTCCGAGAAGTCTCGATATTTCCGACGGTTACGTACGCAAAAAGGGGGTTTCCCTGTTATTCGACGGAACAGGGGGCTTAATTGCCGTAACAGGGACCCATATCACCCATATCAGGGAGCCTAATCAGCGGAACAGGGAATGCTGAAACCCAGCATCCTTCGCTGCTCGGACCAGGAGATCGGCAGGTCCATCTTCTTCATTATCTCGAGATTGAGATGATACGGCTGACGTCCTTCGAGCAGCGCGCTCTGAATATCAGGCGCCAGGAATGCAAGCCGCAGGATGCTTCGATCATAGGGCGAGGTTGGAACGGAGGTGATTATCGGCATGCCGCGCTGGGTATCCAGCATTGTGTGAGCCCTGCGAAGCGCGGTAACGAGAACCGGGTCGGGCGGAAAATTGCGTTGTGAAGATGGTATGACAAGCCGCTGCCCACCACGCATTGGTAGTGCGACCGGCAGTAGCACGGTTGTCGCATGAGCAGAGCGATCAACGATTGCTTCGTTATCCGTCAGTTTCCTGACTATGCTGCCTGTGTCTTTCGCTTCGACGGTAATATGTAGTCCGCGTGCCGACAGATGGACCGAGCGCAAAATGACGAACGGATTGGAAGCCTTTGGGGCCCAGCGCTGGATCGCTTCGCCGATGACCCGTTCGATATCAGGAGCAGACAGGCGCTGGACGATGGTTTGACTCTTAAGTCCGGTGCCCTGCTGCAGCGATGTCGATACGTAGTACCGATAGGACTTGCCAGACTTTCCGCGCGAGGTTGTCGGGCTCATCGGTTCGCCAACGGCATCAAATAATTTACCAGTCAGCGGAGCAGTATTTTTTCGACGACCGGCGTTCGCCCGATGCCGCCGTGCATTGCTGTCCAGGTGCTTCTGAACCCGGTCGAACAGATCTTGGTCGACGATCGCTGCATGACCACCCTCGTGCACTTGCTCCTTATGGATGATCTGACCGAGGTAAAGGCGGTTGCGCAACAGATGGAACAGCGCGCCACGGCTGAACGGCTTGCCGCCCATGGTTCTGCCCTTTTCGGTTGTCCACTGCTTGGAGAAAATTCTACGATCTGCAAGATCGCGCTGCAGTGCATGGACCGAATCAAGGTCGAGGTATCGCGCGAACATCTCGCGGACGATCCTGGCCTCGCCCTCGTTCACGCGCAGGATGCGCTTGTCATCGTCGGGTTTGTCGTAACCAAGAGGAGGATTACCGCCCATCCACATGCCTTTGGCTTTCGAAGCAGCAATCTTGTCGCGGATCCGCTCTCCCGTGACTTCGCGTTCGAACTGGGCGAAGGAGAGCAGTACGTTGAGCATCAGCTTGCCCATCGAGCCGGTGGTGTTGAACGACTGGGTCACCGAGACGAAGCTGCATTCGGCAGCGTCGAAGATTTCGACGATGCGGGCAAAATCGGCAAGACTGCGGGTTAGCCGATCTATCTTGTAAACGACGACGATATCGATCTTGCCCGCCGCGATGTCGGCGATCAGGGTTTTCAACCCGGGACGCTTGGTATTGCCGCCAGAGAACCCGCCATCGTCGTAGTGGTTGGACAATGCCTCCCAGCCTTCACAGGCCTGGCTCAGGACATAGGCCTCGCACGCCTCGCGCTGCGCATCGAGGCTGTTGAACGATTGCTCAAGACCTTCTTCAGAGCTTTTGCGCGTGTAGATCGCGCAGCGTTTCGTAACGCTTGGCATCAGCTATCTCGCAGCCCGAAGAACCGTGGGCCGTTCCAGCGCGAGCCAGCGATTGCGGTGGCCGCCGCCGATAGGCTGCGGAACGTCTTACCGTCCCATCGGAACCCACCTTCCTCGACCACAACGGTTACTTCCCGCCCCTTCCATTGGCGGGTCAGTCTTGCTCCAACACCGAGCTGCCTGCCTTCGGGCTGTACTGGTCCGGATCGCGCCAGGGTTTTGCGGATATCGAGATCCAGACCGCCAAACGCTTCGGCCTGTATCCGCCATGCCAGCAGCTGCCGCAGCAGAAGGGCCGAGCGAAACTTGGGAGGAGCGCCGTAGCGCTGCCTCCATGCGGCCCGCAGCGCTTCGAGATCCATCGCGGCAACTTCGGCCACGGCCTGCTCAACCTCCGCGCTCATTGTGTCGTCTCGATCCGGTAGCGGCGCATCCCATCGGTCTTGTCGGACGTAATGGTGTGTCCGCGCTTCTTCAGGGCGCCCGCAATCGCGCCGCGTACCGAATGTTGTTGCCAGCCTGTCGCCCTGGTCATCTCGGCGATGCTCGCGCCATTCTTGCGCTTCAGGAGTTTCTCGAGCGTGTCGAGTTTGGTTGGCGGGTTTGGGGCCTTGTTGGTCATCGTCATACTCCGGTTCACACGGAGGCCGCAAATGGCCGCCGCTACCGAAGCGAACCCGGGCTTACCGGGCGCAGGAACAGCAATGCTCGAAGAACCAGTACAGTCCAGTCGTAAAGGGCAATGCCTCGACGATCTTTGAAGTGCTGGCGGGGGATTTAGAGTTGCTAGAGAAACGTCCACTATCGGGCCGATAGCGGAAGGTCGCCACTGAGGTCGCTCCTCATGATTCAGGCGCGCGCCATTAGGCCAGGATCTTTTCGGACCTCCCACAACAGCCTCTATGAAATTCGCTTTCGAGCTTTATGCTGCGCGGCACATGAGCAATTTCGATCCGACAGACGGGACCTGCCCTTCACTGATACACGGCGTATTCGAGGCGGCAAGTGAAGCGCTTGGGATCGCCAACATTCGGCATCGATCTGCGCTTTTAAACCTCGACATTCCCGACGGTATCGACCTCGTCTCGCTCGTCTTCGAGAAAGTCTCCAAGAACTGGGAATGGGGTAGCGCCCCAGACAATCGCAATCGCTCGAAACAGAACTGGCGCTGGTCGCTCCAGACGCAGATCGGCGCAGCAAACAAAAGCCCTGAGGTCGTTCTGGAGCGGGCCATCGGCGCAGCTTGCGCTTCGACCGGAAGAACAGACTGGGCCAACCAGGTTCCGGTCGCTTCCGGACTGATCGCGGGAGCCTCGGACGGACGACGAGCGATCGATCTCGTTGAGCGGACGGGTACGCGGACCTATCAGCTGATTGAACTTAAGATCGCCAGCGACACTCCCCTTTTTGCCGCTGTCGAGCTGCTCGGCTACGCCAGCATTTGGCTTCTGTCGCGACAGGCTCTGCCGCTGCACGATCCGGACTTATTGCGAGCCGAGAAACTCGATCTGCGTGTGCTTGCGCCAGACGCGTATTACGACCGCTACGATCTTCATCGCCTGGAAGATGTCTTGAAAACCGGCGCTCGGTCGTTGGGCGAGCGCGAAGGCTTACCGCTAACGTTCGGCTTCGACGTGTTGCCCGAAGGTCTTGGGTCGCCAGTCCTGCCCAAAGGATCGGCCCTGCTCGAGGCGCTGGAAGGTCGCCGCCCCTTACATGACTGATCTATTCCTCCCAGGCGTGCCGGAAAACCTCGTTCTGAAACGTCTGGCCGCGGCTGGCGGGAACGAGGTCGCATCTGGCAAACTCGCGCATAGGGACAGCTCGGCCGCCTTGGCCGTCAATGCGTTCGGATGGTTCATTCAGAGGCCCGAACTATTTCCCACGTTACCCGGCACGGAGTTTGCTGGCACAGCGGAGAAGGTGGAAGTTGAATACTGCGCGCGCTTTCCGTGGGCTGGCGGAAGGCATCCTTGGCTCGACGCTGCGGTCATCACAAATACCCACCTCTTCGGGGTGGAATCCAAGAGATATGAACCGTTTCGCGATCGAAAAGCGGTGTCGTTTGCCGCAGCGTATTCGCGGCCGGTTTGGGGCGATCGAATGGAGCGATTTCGGCGCCTGCAAGTCGCCCTCGAGACCGGCGAGATCAGGTTCAACTTCCTAGACGGCGCGCAGCTCATAAAGCACGCCTACGGGCTCGTCACCGAGGGGGGGGCGGCTCGGAAAAGCCCCGCTTCTTTTCTACTTATTCGCTGAACCTGAACGCCGCGGAGACGTGGTGATTGCGCCCACACAGTTGGCAGCTCATCGAGAAGAGGTAGCTGCCTTTGCAAACGCGGTTGCTGGCGACGAGGTCACATTTGCCTCTGCTAGCTATAGGGAATGGGTCGACAGTTGGATCTTGCCGCCCGTATCGATCCACGGGGCTGCGCTCATTGAGCGCTTTCGGCCTTGAAATTGATTTGATGTCATAAACTTTGGCCTGCCGCCGACGGTTATAATGCGTCTGGTTAGAGGACATCGACAAGATCGTCGGCCTTGAAATGGGTGCGGACGACTATGTGACAAAGCCGTTCAATCCGCGCGAGTTGGTGGCCCGCATCCATGCTATACTAAGGCGCGGAACGGGATTGTCCGTTGGCAGCGGCGACGCGCCTGATTACGCGTTCGATCATTGGATATTGCGAACTGGGTCCCACACGCTGGTCGGGTCGGATGGGCAGCCGGTAACGCTGACCGCCGGCGAATATGCTCTGCTGCTGGCATTCGTGGAGCGACCGGGTCGCACGCTGAACCGCGATCAATTGCTTGACCTGGCGCAAGGACGCGAAGCGGGCGTGTTCGATCGCGCCATCGATAATTCCGTCAGCCGCCTGCGCCGCAAGATTGAGACCGATCCGACAAACCCGGCGCTCATCAAGACCGTCCATGGTGCCGGCTATATGTTGGCGGCCGAGGTGCGTCGGTTGTGAAACGGTGGAGTTTACGCAAACAAGTAGCTGTACTATTGACGGCCAGTCTGGTGATTATCCAGTCGATCAATCTTGGACTTGCGCTGGACCAGCGCCGTTCCGGAGGCAGGGAGGCGGTTGCAGATATCGCTGCGGCTCGATTGGCCGACCGATTGACGGAACCGGACCGCAATCTACGACGTCCCCGGCCGTCATCTCTTTCAGCTGGGGCCGGGACGCGTGACTTGGCACTGGAGGCTGGGATTACGGAACGCTTGGCAAGCGATTTCGGCTTTTCGAACGTGGATGTGCGCGCGGTTTGGCGGGGTTCGGGGCGTAATGGACGGGCTCGGCTACGTGTGTCTGCACAAGGGGAACAGGGTGAGCGCGTCAGCGTGGTCGTGCGAGGACCTGTATCAATTCGTCCCCTGCTTGCCTCGCTCATCGGGCAGACGTTTATCATTCTGCTGGCCTTGTTGTTGCCGCTTCTGTGGTTGCTGGGCCGCGCCACTCGACCGCTCGGGGCGTTAACACAAGCAGCGCAGGATTGGCGCCCGGGAGATAAGGCAACACCATTGTATGTAGTCGGTCCTTCGGATGTGCGAGCGTTGATCGTTGCATTCGACAATCTGCGCGATCGGGTCGAGCAGATGCTGAGCGAGAAGGACGTGATGCTGGGTGCGATCGGGCACGATTTGCGCACGCCACTTGCTGCGCTTCGATTGGAAGTGGAAGGGATTAATGAAGACGATGTTCGCGAACCGATGATCGACAGCCTTGATCGATTGGCGGAAGAGCTGGAATCAATTTTGGCTCTCGCGCGCACGGCGCGCGCTCTTCCAACAAGAGTACCTATCGACCTGGCGGCGCTGTTGCAAAAGGTTGTGGACGGGCGTGATGCCGTGACATTGGAAGTAGCAGCAACCGCGACGACGTTGGGTGATTACGCAGCACTGCGCCGGGCGCTAGCCAATTTGGTGGATAATGCGGAGTGGTATGGCGCACAGGCGTACGTCACGTTGGCGGTTGAAGAATTTGAAGCCATCGTCCGAATAACCGACGAAGGACCGGGTTTACCCGTCACGGACTTGGCCCGCGCAGGTGAACCGTTCGTCCGGTTCGAACCCTCACGCAACCGCGCCACTGGCGGACATGGGTTGGGCCTCGCGATAGCGAAAGCAACGGTCGAGCGTCACGGCGGAACGCTGATCTTGGCGAACCGAACGATCGGCGGGCTGGAGGTTACTGTCAGACTGCCGTTTGAAAGCGCAAACTAAGTTTTTTTTAATTGTGCAACGAACAGATGGTGGCCGGTCTCCGACGTTCGAAGTTTGATTGAGATAAGCCGAACTCACTGCATGGTTTGGTCGCTCGCTATGGCAAAATTTGGGCCGATAGCTGACTGTCCGCTTGTGGGCGCGCTGGGGAGCAATCGGACCTTCCAATTTGCAACACAAATGCTCCCAGCTCTCATTCCGATTGTTTAGGGACATCCCTCTGCAAGACCGCGTCGTGATGCTCGTGTTCACCAAAAGCGATGATGGGGGCGGTCGCATGACCGCCCCCAAGGGCTTGGACGGTACCTCAGTGGCTTGCCCCACCCGTCCACAGCGCACGCCATGTTCTCGGAGCGAACCTTGACGAACCGCCGACCCTCATGTATCTCACTTTCATGAATGAGGATTATGAAATGGTTCGATACCCGATGCTGACCAACCCAACCGGCAGCACAACGCTGGCGGGCAGCGCCATGGGGCGGCAAATGCTCGCCAAGTTGATCGAAATAACGAAACCGGTGGCAGAGCCCACCCTCGCCTTCCTCGATTTCGCGGAAGTGGACATCGCGACCGGGTCGTTCCTCCGAGAGGCCGTCATGGGATTCCGTGATTTCTGCCGGAACGCCGCGGGCATGATCTACCCGGTCGTCGCCAATGCCAATGCTACCATCGAGGAAGAACTTGCGACCTACCTTCGTGGTCGCAACGACGCCATTTGGGCATGCACCCTCGACACGGACGGTGCAGCCAACGACCCGCACATTCTCGGCGAGCTCGATGCCGGGCAGATGAACACCATTCATCTTATCGCTGAGCATCATCCGATTTCCGCGCCGGAGCTGGCCAAGCTCCGCCCCGATGACAAGATCGGCACTACCGCATGGAACAACCGGCTGGCGACACTGTCCGCCAAAGGCATGCTCAAGGAAGTACGCCACGGGAAAACCAAGCTGTTTAGTCCTGTAATGGAGGCGATATGATGGGCGCTGATTTTATCCGCGAACAATCCGGTCAGCCATGGCGCAAGCGCTGGAACAACGGCGTGGACCGGCTCAAGGAACCGGGACTGTTCGATGTTCAGTTTGGGGCGCAGCAACGCACCATTACTGCAGACATCGACCCCGGCTTGAGTGTGCAGGCTGGCGACGAGTTGGTGGTGCAGTGTGGGTCTGGCAACGCCATGGTGTGCCGGGGGCAAAACCGCATTGGTGCGGTGAATGGCCTACCATCCGACATGCACACATCCATTACCGAATGCGGCGGTGTCGCCCTTGGAATCGTTGAACGGGTCAGTCTGTTCGGCAACAGCGCGGAGCTTCGTTTGCAATGAAGAATGCCAACAAGCATGCGCTGCCCCACCTCGTGCGCAATGCGCAGAGCCTGTGGGATGATGCCGCCACCATGCCCTGTTCGCTGGGGTGTGTGAGCTGTGTTGACCGCCCCATCTGCGGTGGAGTCCATAACGGCGCCAGCTTCTTCGACTGCGGCGATTACTGCCGCTGCAATGACAAGGCGACCTGCGACCTCGTCTGCCGGGGCAAGCCTAAGCAGTTTGTGGAACGCCTGAGGGAAGTCGGCGGGCTGGAGTTCGCGAACGTGCCCCGCGCTCCCCGCGTCCCCGTTGAGGCACTGCCTCCGATGGTCCCGTTGATCGAGCATGCCACAGCTCGTGTCGGCACGCTCAATTCCCCAATTGTCGCGCTGCCGCTCTATGCGCTTTTGGACATCGATGCGGGCAAGCTGCGCTATCCCGACCGCACTGCGCTGAGCCAGAAATTCGGCATTGACCCGAACGCCCGCTTGGTAGTTTCCGGGGTGGCGCGGGACAAAAAGATTGAGCGTTACTGGGCGGCGAAAGACAGGCCTGCCATGCTAGAGCAGCTGGCAGACATCGACATCGCGCTGATCACGCCACCGAATTACAGCGTGCTGACCGATGTCCCCCGTACCGATAACCTGCATGCCATGAAGCGCATCCTGATGACGACGATTGAGATGATGCACGCTGGGCTTCCGGCCGCCTTGCATCCCAACGCGCGCACCGAACGTGATTATGAGCGCTGGGCCGAGCTGATCGCCGAGCGCCCGGAGATCCAATATCTGGCCTTCGAGTTTGCAACGGGTGCAGGCCGTGGCGACCGGCTGCATTGGCATGTGGCGCAGCTGACCGCGCTCGCGGCGCGGGTACCGCAACCGCTGGGTTTGGTCGTTCGAGGCGGCATGCGCGCACTCGAACCGCTGCGGTCAGCCTTTGCATCGGTAACGATGATTGATACCGACGCGTTCGCTAAGACATGTTATCGTCAGGCAGCCCAGTTCCGACCCGATGGCAAGTTGGTCTGGCGCAAGCATCCGACCCCGCCTGGCGCGCCGATCGATGCGTTGTTGCAGCAGAACGTCGCAGCGCTCCACAGTCACCACATCATTCTAGCGCGCACCCACGCTGAGAAACGGCGCGGCGCGACTTCAGACGGCTTCCGCGCGCCAGATCGCGCTGATCGTCATGCCCGCGAGAGCTGACTTATGACTTAATCGCTGATCGCCATTGAGTGGATCACTCGTAGGGCAAAGCATCAGCGCGTGATCACCGGAACGGAAGCGAAGCTCTACACGGTCAGTCACCATTGACCGGCAGAGCTGTACGAATCCCTGCCCACGACCACTTGCCGTAGGAAAGCGCGACACACCCGTTTTGATGGCCTCGGCCAGCGCCGCCCCTGCGTCTGGCAGATGCGCGTAGTCTGGATTTTGCCGTAGCGTCTCCAGTACACCTTTGCCGCGATCCGCCACCACAAACTCGAAGGACCGATCCGTAACGGCATAGACCACGAGCCCTGTATAGGCTGCGCCGCTATGCTGGTAGACATTGTCCTGCATCTCACCCAACGCCCCGACAAGCGACGCAACGAGCGCGGCGGGGAAACCTCAATTCTTCGCGGCATTCTCCGCATGGAGCAGCCATTGCTGCCAAGCTGGGTCACAGGTCTCTACAGGGTTTTCAAAAGGCAGTGGGAATGCTCCTGCCTGATCGTTGAAGCCGCCGCCGAATGACTTACCCGTTGCCCACGCCTCACGAACTTTAGAGGCGAACGCCCCCGCGAATGAAATGGAGTCATACTCGCCCGGCAATTGTTGAGCACCTGCTAGCAACTCAATTAGCGGGCCGATCCGGCCCGAGTTCTCAATCACGATAGAACCGTGATCCCGCAACCTCCCATGCGCTGCCTCTCGCAAGAGATCATCGACATGAGAGAACTGAGCCTGAAGGGCGGGCATCATTGGCCAATATCACAAGGACTTGGTCAACTCCTACCCTTCTTTCAATCAACGATGAACCGGAACTATGACCGCGCTGCCTCGGCTGCGATATGGCCTGCCAACGTGGTAACGAAGGTTTTCAGGCTTGTGAGTTCGGACAGCCCGCTGAATTCGCCGGTCGTCGAGGCAGTGCGTGGTGACGCAAATAGCGCAGCAGCGTAAATATCTGAAATTGGGCCGACAGCGGACTGTCCGGTTGTGGCCAGGGACGCGGGCAAAGCTGCCAATGGCAAGGCCCGCTAAAGTGCGGCTTGCACACAGTCGATTAAGAGGATGCGCAGCAAACTCCCTGAAAGGTTTGTCATTTATCGATCCGGAACACGTTGAATTGTGCCGGAGCCGACCCAATGACCAAACCTTGCCTGCTGCCCCTGCTTTGCACGGCCTCAGTCCTTCTGGCGCCTCACGTTGCGCTGGCGCAGGATGATGTCCAGCTGCATCGCGATTTTGATCAAGCGCCGATCCTGCTTGCGAACATAAACGCAGGCACCAATGCAGAGACCTATCTTGCCGGCCTTATTGCCGCGCTTCGCGCAGCAGATCTCGACGGCAACGGGCTTGACCGGATCGATGTTGCGAACATCAATCAGACAGAGTTCGAGCGGGCACAGGCAGACTATCAGGCAAGCCTGGAGCGGGGCCGGGCGCAATGGCGCGAGTTGATCGGCACCGATGCCACGAGCGTGACTCTGGAGGAGCTGGAAGAGGCATTGGCGCAAGTCGCTTCGGGAAGGCGCGAGGCAGAAGCACAATTGGCCGGGTTGGATCGGAACAACGATGGCGCCGTCACTCAAGCCGATCTCACACCCGATCAGAGGCCGGTGGATCTCGAGCTGTTTGCCCGCATGGATGCAAACAACGATGGCGCCCTCTCCGTCGAGGAGCTGATGGCGGCAAGGCCAACACGCCCGCGCAACGTGCCCGATGCCGCGCAGATCTTTGCCCAGGTCGACCGCAATGGCGATGGGCGAATGGCGATTGACGAGTTCTTGAGCCTTGCTCCCCCTCCGTCGATGGATACGCGCGCAGGCGTGAAGCGGCGCGAGAGGTTCGAGCGGCTGCTGACTATTGATCCCGATGGTGACGGAAGGGTGACCGAGGCAGATCTGACTAGCGCATTTACCGCCCAGTTCAGCCGGATCGACGACGACGGCGATGGCAGCATTTCTGCGGCTGAATATGCCAGCGGTCGCTCTCTCATTGAGCGTAGCAGCAGGATGGCGGAGGCACGAATCTGTGCCGTTCGGCCCCCTTCTGCCGAAGCTCGCACCCTCGGCATCGCCGCTTCCGAGGGGCAAATGATCTCGACGCTCGCGCTCGGTTCGCAAGATGAGGTGACCAGCATCGTCGACCTCGTCATCGAACCGGGTGAGCAGCCGCTATACCTGATGCTTGTCGCCTCGCGCCCGGTAATCTGGCGCATTTCCGGCGCGAGCGAAGGGGTCGAGAGGGTTACTGTCTTTGGCCGGGACAAGGACGAGGCGGACAATGCGCTTGCCGGCATTGCTGGAGTCCCCGAAACCCTGGTGGACTTTGCTGCGCCGGACTGCCTGCGAACCGCGAACTACAACACCGGGGAAAATCTTGCAGCTACGATCGGCGCCACCACCGGGCTTGTCGCCGAAGCCTACAGTGTGTCGCACGCGGCGGGCACGATTTCGCTGCCGTCCTTCGCCATGAACGGTGCAAGCGGTGAGGTGCCCGTGCCCGAGGGGTTCGATCCAGTCTTGTGGCGTGACGCGCTCCGGTTCGAGCCGCGCGGGATAGAAGCGCTTGCTCCAGCTTCGGTCGTCAGCAAGGTCGCAGTGACGCCATACGATGTGATGCCGGCAGGTTTCGGCGTGGCGCAACTGGCTGCGCAGGGCGCCATTGAAGCCACCGACTACGACTCTGAGTTTCGCATCGTGCGGCCATTTCCACGCTTCCCGGCGGGACTGCACGGCGCAGTGTCGGTCAACTTCGTGCTGCCGGACTTCATCCCGATGCCAGCTGGCGATCAGGGGCATGCCTGCATCTTCTCTAAGGCAGGCGATCCGATCGGCAAAAACACCTCATGTCATCGCACAACTCGCATCCAAGCGCTTACCGTGCAGGTGCGGTCAGATGGCCAGGCCTGTCTTTATTCGACCGGTGGCAAGGAAGAGGCCTGCTTTCCCGAAGACGGGCGCCCGCTTGTCGTCACCGAAACGCCCACCGGCCGCGCGATAGTTCCGTCAGAGCACGGGGCAACCGAAACCACTACGCCCATTACCGTGCCGCGAATTCCCGAAGCCGCGCGCTCAATAGTGGAGATCATTCCGCGCGTGCGCAGGTGATGCGGGCGACTGTGCGAACTGTCCTTTGTCAGGACTACGGAGGGCTTGTGGGGTGCTTGGCTAATTGCTTCGCGGGGTTCGATGTTTCA
>CAWDNB010000006.1:0-83304 GCA_963803585.1 uncultured Alphaproteobacteria bacterium
TCGAGGCGCTGGCGGACATCGCGCCGCTGGGAGCGGCCGATGACGACGCGCTCTATACAATTGCCATCGATAGTTCGGACCCCGATGTCCGCGACGCGATCCTAAATTTGCTTGCCAAGACGGCTGGCGTTGCCTTCCAAACGCGGATTTTCGATTTGGCAGTCGAACCCGGTTCAAGCCAGCGTACGCAAGTCGGCAGCCTATGCCTTGCTCCATGCAGGCTCCGAACTGGACCAGGAGCTGATCGACGCTATCACGCCGCAACTCATTTCGACGCGCTATGAGCCTGTCGCGGCAGTGCTCGCCTTGCTGCTGGGTTGGCGTGGACGGATAGCAGCCATCCGATCGGCGGCGGAAGAAATCGCGCCAAATGCGAAGCGCCGCATATTGCTGCTTCTCACGGTCTGGACTCTGGCGGATCGTGATCACAGGGTTGCCGAGGAGATCGCGGCAATGCTGCCTGCCGGTCACAGGGCCGTTGAGTGGGCACTTGGCGGAACGTTAGATAAGGTCGAAGACGATTTGATCGCTGATCTCGGCGAACACGCCGTTTGTTCGAGGTGCTGAAATACATGCGGATCAAATCTCCCCGACCACGCCCTATGACTTTAATGTCGGCCATAGGGCGCTGCAGCGGAAGAATGTCGCGTCGGACTTTGAGGCCTGAATGTACGACCGCTTTCGAGAAAGGCGATTGACCCCTTGGACGAAAGCTATGTCAGCGACTGCTGACCCAGCCATTGGCTGGACCGAATGTCAGCTTTCCCGAAATTCTCAACAGGGACCGGACGGTCTCCTTCCGGCCCACTTCCTGCCGGTCAGGAATGAGCCCCATTTGCGGTCGGGCTGGCCATTCAGGGGAATGTTCCCGAAACCTGTCTCGTTCTGATAACAGTCGGCTGAAGGCACGCGCCACGCATGGGATTTCTTGATCTCTTAATAAGTCTATCATGGCGGACAAAGTGTTGCGGGTTTTTAAGATTTTGAAGTTTTTCAGTCACTCTATCTTCGACCGTGATTTTATGTTGTTTAATGGTTGAACATTGATTCCGAAATTCCATCACCACGATAGGAAGTGCCTTGAGGTTCATTCACACCGCCGATTGGCAGCTCGGCAAACCCTTTGGAGGGTTTGATGCCGAGACGCGCAATGCGCTGGCTGAAGCTCGCTTCGATGCGATCGGTGCGGTCGGAAATGTCGCCGCCACCCACAAGGCGCAGCACGTGCTGGTGGCTGGAGACGTGTTCGACACCGAGGGGCCAGAAGAGCGCACGATCGTGCAGGCACTGGCGAGGATGGAGAGCTTCGCGTGTCATTGGTGGCTTCTTCCGGGAAATCATGATTTCGCGCGCAATGGCGGGCTTTGGGACCGCGTGCGATCGCGCCAACCGAGCAATGTTACCGTTCTGTGCGAGGCGGTGCCGGTCGAAGTGGAAGACGGCGTATGGATACTTCCTGCACCGCTCATTCATCGTCACACACTCGACGATCCGACCGCGGCCTTCGATGAGATGGAAACGCCGGGCGCACGATTGCGTATCGGCCTCGCACATGGATCGATCCGTAACTTCTCTACGCAGGGCGATGCGAAGAACCTGATCGCGCCTGATCGAGCTGCGCGCGCCAGTTTAGACTATCTTGCGTTGGGCGACTGGCATGGGAGGCTGAACGTTGATGAGCGCACCTGGTATTCTGGCACGCCGGAGACAGACCGCTTCCAGCCCCAGCGGGATGAACCTGGCCAGTGTCTTGCGGTGGAACTCGTGCCGGGAGAGCAACCCCGCGTGGAGGCGCACCGCACCGGTCGCTTTCAATGGCTCACTCGTAGCTGGACGGTCAACGATGCTGATGCCCTTACAAGCGAATGCGACACCTTGTTAGGTGGATGCAAGCCCGAAGCGACTTCTGGTCCTGCTCACTCTCGCTGGTCTTGTCGCGCTGTCTGACAGGGTGGCGATGACGACGCGGATCGAGGACGATCTGCGCCATCGCCTGCGCCATCTCGAGGTGCGCGACGGCGATCTTGTCGCCCGGCCAACTGATGAGGACCTGTACTCGCTTGAAGCCGAGGGCATGCTCGGCCGCGCGGCGGGCATCTTGCGCGAGAAGACCGAGGCTGGCGGCGGTGATGCCGGTTTGGCACGCCGCGCGCTGGAGCGGCTATTCGTCGAATCGCACGAGGTGAAGCATAAAATGGGCATGATCCTGCGCCGCATCTTGCTCGAAAACTTCCGCAAGTTTCGCAAACCCCACGAAGTGTCCGGCCTCGGTGATGGTCTCAATATTCTCATAGCACCCAACGAAACGGGTAAATCTACTGTAATGGAGGCAGTGCGCGCCGCGCTGTTCCTACGACACGGCTCCAAGACGCAGCTGATCCAGTCCCTTTTACCCTATGGTGATAGCGTTGGACCAGAAGTGCAACTCGATTTCGAAATCGACGGTGCGCCTTACAGCCTCACCAAGCGCTTCATGTCGAAAGCTACGGCAGAACTGGAGGGGCCGGACGGGCGCCAGCAGGGCGACGCGGCAGAGGAAGCTCTGCAGGAGCTGCTAGGCTTCGAGAAGCAATCCGCCCGCTCGATTCCGGCGCGCTCGGCACGCTTGGTCTGCTCTGGGTTCCACAGGGTGATGGCCACACTCTCCCTACCCCCGGCGATCGGGTGCGCGAGGGCATTGGCGGGGCGCTGGAAGATCAGGCGGGGGCATTGCTGGGCTCCATCGCCTTCGAGCGGGTGCGAGAGAAGATCGAAGCTCAGTATGACCGCTTCCGGACACCAACAGGCAAGAGCAAGGGCGAACTGAAGGACGCTGAGGCGCGTATCGGGGAGGCCGAAGATGCCTTTCGTGAGGCGGAGCAACAGGACGCCGCTCTCGAACAGGCCTTCGCAGATCTTGAGCGGAAGAAGGGAGAATTAGAGCTCGTCGTCATCGAACTGGCGGACGAAGAAGATACAGAACGCAAACGCCAGTTGGAGGCTGATCTGAAACAGCCAAGGGCGCGGCGCAGAGGCTTGAAACCGAGCAGGCCCGCCACGATAACGCCAAGGCGCGCGTGGAGCGAATAGAGGACCTGGCACATCGGCATAAGGCTGCAAACAAGCGTTTGGAGGAAAGCGAGTCCGCGCTTGAACAGCTGACGAAGGACCGCGCGATCCTGGCCGACACGCTTTCGGAAGCAAAGCGCACCGCAGTCGAAAGGGGCGCGAAGCTCAAGGCTGCGCGCATTGCACGCGACACTGCGAGCAAGGCTCTCGCTCAAGCTCGCAAACGTGAAGCGCGGGGGCGCATGCGTTCCGACTTGGCGCGGGCGCGCGAGCGGCACCGGAGGCTGGTCGAACTGGAAGCCGAACAGAAGCGAATTGCGGAGCTTGCAGGCCGCGAGGTTCCGGCAGAAACCATCGAGAAGCTTGAGGCGCTGGACGCTCAGATCGCGGGTGAGCGCAACACGCTCCATGCAGGCGGGGTCAGGGTCGCGTATCGCGGCCCTACTACTCCCATGATCGGCGGTGAGGCCTTATCCGAAGGTATTACCACTTTGACGCAAGAAACCACTTTGGCATTTTCCGATGGTGGCGAGTTGACTGTGTATCCTCCTACGGGCCTCGCTGGGGCCGAGGCGCGGCTTGCCAGTTTCGAGAGCGAGCGCGAGGCTCTGCTGGCCGAATTGGATGCCGCCTCGCTCAACGATCTCCGCAAGCGGGACCGCGAAGCACGCGATGCAGCAGCGCAGCTGTCGGGCGTGGCGGGTCAGATCGAGACACTCACCGTTGCCGATCCGGCGCTGGACCTCGCTGCTGGAGCAGATGCGCTCAAGCTGTTCATTGCGGAGCATCCAGAGGATGCCGAACCCATCGATGCCGTTGAGGAGACCGGCCCCTCTGTTGGGCAACTGGAGGACAGTGCCGATGCGCGCGAAGCTGAATTTGCTCGCGGTGAGGAGCGCAACGACCTCGCTCTCGAGGCGCTGCGCCGGGCAGAGAAAGAGGAGGGAGATATCGCCTCGCGCAAGAACGCTGCAGAAAGCGAATGCGCGCGGGCGCGCGGCGATGTCGCCGGGATCGAGGAGCAGGAGGATTTTGCCGAACTGGCTGCGAACCTTGCCGAGGCTCGCGCCGATCTCGCGCGACGTGCTGGCGATCTTGAACAGGCGCAGCGCAATGCGGTCGCTTTCGACAAGGTCGTAATCACCCGCCAGATAGGGAACATCGACCGCCAGCGCGAAAAGACCGGAGAGCGGCGCTCGACATTGCGAGACGAGGTGAGCCGCCTCGAAGCGCGCATCGAGACCGAGGGCGGCCGGGGCCTTGCCGAACGCGCCGCCCTTGCGCGTGATGAATTGGAAGCCGCGTGCGCCGCTCTCGGCCGCACTGGGGACGCTGCAGCTACTCTTACCCTGCTCCGCGACGTATTGGCGCAGGCGCAAGAAGAAACCTCAAAAAGCCTTGTTGGACCCGTGGCGATCCGTGCGAAAGCCTATATGCAACGCATCCTTCCTGGCCTCGACCCAGTATTTGGTGCAGGCCTTGAGCTCGAGAGCATCCGGCGCAATGGTGTGGAGGAGGATCGCGAGCTTCTCTCACAGGGTACGAAGGAACAACTGGCCCTACTCTCCCGCCTCGCCTTCGCCGAATTGCTGCGCGAGGAAGGCTGGCCGGTCTCGCTTATGCTGGACGACCCTCTCGTTTATTCGGACGACTACCGACTTCAGGCAATGATTAACCTGTTAGATGAGTCAGCGCGCTCCATGCAGGTCATCGTTCTTAGCTGCCGTGATCGCGCTTTCCGCGCCGCGCCCGGCAAGAAGCTGGAGCTGGGAATGTTGGCCTAGCATCTAGCCGCTCCGGCTATCATTACCGGCCATCCTTCAACTTCGAAGCCTGTGAACACCACGATCTACATTCTCGATCAAGCCTTTGCCGTAAAGCGAATTTCCGCGTGACGGCGATAGCGCATTATTGACCAGTTCTTCCCACTTTTCCTCGTTCGGTCGGTGATTGGCTCGCTCGCGGTCCGCCTGAGAGAGAGGTAAGATCGCCTGTAGCGCTGATTTGAGTTCGCCGTTGGTCCAAGGGTTTCCGTCAGCCAACAGGTTCACGATTTCTTGCTGCACTTCGCTCTCCGTAACGCGCGACGAAATCGTCAATTGGGCGGCAGCAACCTCAAGCTCTTGTTCTTCGATGATGCCCGACTGATTGATATCTCCATCCGTTTGAAGTGCCTCCGCGATCCGCTCGCGCGAAGGTGCACGAAGACGCGAAAATCCAAATGCCACTGCAATTGCACGGGGAACATCGTCATCAAACGGGAAATCCTTCGCCGCCAGGATGATTTCTTCTTCCGGAATATCTTCGATTGGCCTCTTTCGGTCTTCGTCACTCGGCTCGCGCCAAGTCGCGAGCGCATCGCAGTGATCCTCATCTCGCCAGACAAATATCCGTCCGCTGCGCTCTTGCCGGTAATGGAAGAGCTTCCTGCCGATCTTTTCCACCCGCTCAGCAATCAGGCTCCCGGTGCGCTTGAAACCATGAGCCCTTGCGATCACGGTTGCCAAGGCAGACTTTTCGATTGGTGCCTCAGTGTCGACGGCATGTTTGATCAATTCGGCGATGACTTGGCTGTATTCTGGCTCGGCAAACAGGTCAGGTTCGATACGCCCTGAAATGTGTACGAAGTCGGCATGCCGATATGGTTGCCTACCACCAGTACGGGGATTTTTGGCGTTGCTTTCGTCCTCTGAAATCGGGGGCTCAACTACCGCTTCGTTCGAATCCAACTTCCTTCTTCAGATTGCCCTTCCTCGGAAAATGCCGTTGGTTCAATTGTGCCGCTTGTTTCATCGTCCCCCCCGAACAGGGTAGAGCTGTCATCACTTTCAGGCACCGGATCGCCTGCCTTCGCTTCAGAGATCACTTGCTCCCGATCAGCCTCAAGAAGCGCGCCCAGCCGTTCCTGAACGACCTCCATCGCGCGCTCTGCATTGACCCAGAAATCCGTCGACCAGATGCGGATGATTTTCCAATTCAGGCCTTCAAGAACGGCCTGACGAACCTGATCTCGGTCACGTGCGGTAAGGGCACTGTGATACATCGCTCCGTCACATTCAATACCAGCCAGATAGTCGCCTAGTCGGTCGGGATGGACGATGCCAAGATCGATACGGAAGCCTGAAACGCCGATTTGAGGACGCACCATCCAACCACGCCGTTCAAGTGCCAGCTTCACTGCATCTTCGAATGGGGACTCTAGTTACGCCGACCGAACCTTGATGAGCCTCCGCGAGAGCCCGCGGCCCTTTTGCAGCGAATTCGAGATAATGTTTCAGATCGCGCACTGCGTTCGAACCTGTTTTCGAAAGATCGATCATTCCTGGATCGAAACTAGTCACCAAGATCATCGTCTCCGCCGCCCGGGTGATCGCCACATTCAAACGCCGTTCACCACCCTCGCGGTTCAGGGGGCCGAAGTTCATCGACATCTTCTGTGATCCAGGTTCGGTCGGTCCGAAGGTTGTGCCAAGAATAATGATGTCTCGCTGGTCGCCTTGAACAGTTTCGAGGTTCTTCACGAACACTGGCTCTTCAAGATCATCAGCAAAGTGCGCGTCAAATGCGGAGTCCGCCTTCCTTGCGCTATCGAGCATATCCATCAACAGTTCCTGCTGCTGGCTGTTCAGTGTTACGATCCCAAGCGATGGATTCCCGGGTTCCTTGCCCGCAAGCCGTTTTTTAGCCTCTGCAACGATGGCCTTTGCCTCGCCGGCGTTGGTTTGACCGGCTCCCTTTGCGTAGACGGAATCGACTCGCACCCATTCGACAGCATTTTCCCGCGTCTGCGGCGGCGGAAAAGTGACCAGCTTGTTCTTGTAATAGCGCGAGTTCGAGAACGCGATTAGTGAGTCATGGCGGCTACGATAGTGCCAGTCGAGGCTCCGCTTCGGGATGCCTGCCCCTTGGCATTCCTCAAGAATACTATCGAGGTCAATTATGTCGCTGTCATCTGCAACGGTAGCAGTTCCCTTGCTGAAGAAGTTGGTTGGCGGCATCTGTTTGTCGTCGCCAGCGAGGACAAGTTGCTTGCCTCGAGCGATGGAGCCGACTGCGTCCCAAGGCGTGATCTGCGATGCTTCATCGAAGATAACAATGTCGAACAAGTCCTGCGTAGCCGGCAGGTATTGCGCGATCGAAAGCGGACTCATGAGCATACAGGGTGCAAGCGTATTGAAGTCGCTGCCCATCGACTCGGCAAGCTGACGGACCGGCTTGTGCATTTTGCTCTTGGTCAACTCATGCCGCAGTATCCCATAGCTTGAGTTCTTCGCGTGTCCGTCCTTGCCCGGGATCTTGGAAATAAGGCGTCCCCGCACGATCGCGGCGGTTAAATCTTGCACCTTCTTCGTGTGTTCCCGGAAGCGCACGATTGTGTCTTCGTGAATGTTGGCGTTGAAATTGGCGAGCACCGGCTCGTCATCGATCGCCCAGTTGGCGAACCAGCGCGCATAGGCGGTTTTGAAGAGCGGCACAGCATCCCCATTCGGCAATCCTGCTTCAATGAGGTCGGCGAACTCGGACATTCCGGCCTTTTCGACTTCCGTCTTGGCTCCATTCCACTGGCAAATGCGCTGCATGGATGATTGGGAATCGATGATCGCCTGCAGATTTTGGGACAGGCTATCGAAATCCTCTCCGACAGGAGACGATCCACTAATCTCGGCAAAAGCTCGAAGTTTGTCAGACCACTCTGTCGCGGCAGTTGCCAACTTCTTACTAGACTGCGCGATAGTTCCGCTTGATTGCAGCATGTCATTGGCATCGACGACAAGCGAGCGCACGGCCTGGTTCAGCCTGGCAAAATCGTCCACGCCAGCAGCGTGTGCTGCGACGAGGCTCTTGATTGCGCGGGCCGTCTGAGCAAGCTCTTCCAGCTTGGCGGGATCGCTGTCCCGAGAGGTGAAGCTTGGCAAGGACGAAAGGCGTGGAGCAAGTCCATCAAGCCGTTCCCTCAGCCCGGCTAGGCGGGCCAGGACCGGCAAATCGTTCTCTGGATCGGGACGAGCTGACGTTCCGCCTAGCCGTGCGAGTTCCTTTGCTACCTTGCCGCGTGCGAGAGTTTCGAAAAACCAAAATTTGTCCACCGCAGCGGCCCATTGCGCCGCCAAGCCTTCGTGATCGACGGTTCGCTCGCTGTCCTCCGCATATGCAACGCTCAGTTGCGCAATTTCAACGTGATATTGACGAAGCACTTCTGCATATTCGTCCAGCGCCGAAATCGTGGAATTGGCCTCAGAAGCAAAGGCGAAGCCAAGGTTGGCACCGCTTGCCCGACACAACGCCGAGAGCACTTCCGAGAGCGCGGATGCTTCGTCGCCGCAAGTTGCTGGAAGAGGCAAAGCGCTGGCCGACTGCGCGGCCAGCGCCGCAGTCTGATAGTTCGATGTAGCCGACCTGAGGCTCTGCGTAACCGCGATCAAACTGGCCTGAAATGCGTTATTCCACTCACTAGCCGCAACGCTGCCAAGCACAGTCTGCGGCAATGTTTCTAGGCCGAGATGAGTCAATTCGAGCCTGCGCACCAGATCGGCCATTCGCTCTAACTGGTCACGACTGTGCTCTGTCCTGGCTGGCCATCGCAAGGTGGGCACTGCCTTGCCTTCATCGGCAACGCTCCGCCAAATGGCATCATGGATAGTTAGTCCGTTGGAATGGACCTTGTGCAAGGCCCGCGCGAAGCCATTGAGTTCATCGCGTAATTGCGTGAGGCGTGACGTTTCGCGCTGCCATTCCTCGGTGGACAGCGCCTCCTTGGCATCCCAGGCTTCGCCAAGCTGGCGCAGGACCTCGGCTTTCGAACTCTTGTGTGAATGCAGTTCCAAACAGAAGTCGCCCAGACCGACAGTCTCAAGCCTGCGATAAACAACGTCGAGAGCGGCACGCTTTTCAGATACGAACAGCACGCGGCGACCAAGTGCTAGATTATGTGCGATCATGTTGGCGATAGTTTGCGACTTGCCCGTCCCCGGCGGCCCATCGAGCACAAAATTATGGCCTTGGCCCGACGCTACCACGGCGGCGAGTTGCGACGAATCTGCTGGTAGCGGAGCATAGAGGTCCGAGAGTTTGACATCCCGGTCGAGCGTTTCTGGCTGGGCCATTTCGGGCAGGCCTTCTCCACCGCTGAACTTGTCGGTTCCTCGTTCGATCAGATGCCTGACGACCGCATTTTCTTTCAGTTTATCGGCACGATCGACAAGGTCTTTCCACATGAGATATTTGGAAAAGGAGAAGATGCCGAGAACTACGTCCTCTCGCACTTCAAAGCCAGGCGATTCCTTGATCGCATGGCGTATGTGGTTCCACATGCCTTGGACATCGATTCCGCTCTCATCTGCGAGCAGGTCACCGTCCAACCCTCCGATAACCAAGCCAAAGTCAGTCTTCAGCAGCTCCAGAAGCGTCATGTTGAAACGAGCATCGTCGGGATGCGCGGATAGTTTCATATCCGCCCGTGCGCTGTTCCGCTTCAGACTGACCGGCAGGAGAATAAGCGGCGCGCGGTAGCTTCGACTATCGCCCCCGTCCTTTTTCCATTCAAGGAAGCCAAGCGCCAGATAAAGGGTGTTGGCACCGCCTTCGTCAAGGTCGGATTTCGCCGAACGATACAACTTGATCAGAGCGGCATCGAGTTTCGGCTTCTCAAGTTCAGCGTAAACTTCAAGGCGCTCCAAGCCTGCCAGCGCATGCTCTGATTTAAGATCTTCACGACTGCGCTGACGGTGCAGCTCGACATCTCTCCCGCCGATGGACAGGTCTGGGAGAGGCTTGACGCGCAGGTCCTTTCCATCGGCAAGCAAGTCTTCAAGGCGCCCGGGCTGCGGGCAAACCAATGACAGGATCGATGCACTCTTGGGCAAATTCAGCAGGCGGTTTCGGGCAGTCAGGTCGAGCAGCTTGCGCTGCCAATCGACAATCCGATCCGCTGTCGGGTCGTCCTCTTGTTCGTCAATCTGCGAAAGGTCGAATGCCTTGGGTATATTGCCTGGCGCAACCTCTACCGCGAGGCCTGCTTCAATGTCGTCGTCGTCCAGTTCGCGCCTCTCGGACATCGTCGCAAGCGGAAGGAGTTTCTGCATTCGCGCACGCCGGATATCCAGAGCAACAAATAGGTCTTCGCGCGAAAGCTCCGACACCTGACGCCGCCCCTCATCCACTGCCTGCGAAAAGCGGGCAGGCGGATGGTCCGAAACCAGCGTAGTTTCGAAAAGTAGTAGCTCGTTAAGATCCAACCGGGTCCGAAAAATACCGACTTCATCCGTCACTAATTGGGCGAATTCTTGAGGCTGCAGCCAGCACCCGATAAATGCGTGGCCCTCAGTCAGCACAATCAGTGGATTGAGACGTGCCTGCTCCAGCGCGGCTGCGAAAAGAAGTGCTGTGTCGAGGCACGTCGCAAGCCGACCATCGAAGATTGCCCTGGGCGTGCGCACTTTTTGTCCAGATCGTTCGAAACTGGCTGGTGGCAAGGCATAGCTCAGTTTCAATCCGGCAACCGCAGTCCAGATCGCCGAAGCAAATTCATAAACTCGCGTTCTGTCACCGCTTTCGTAACCGTCGATTCCGCTGGGCCGACCTGCGCGGCGCAAGGCATCCGATGCCGCCTTCAGAACCTTGTCCACGGCGGGGTCGTTCGGCATCACAAAAGCAGCAAGCAGCTCCGGCATCGCGTCTGTGCCGCCCCACTGGTCAGAGGCCAACAATTCAGTCGGCGCATGGTGCAGTGCCAAAATCTCGCCATCCTGATCGCGAAGCTTCAGGGAGACTGTCCCTCGTTCGCTTTCGCTCAATCCTTTTGTGTAGGAAGCACTGATATCAACTCGCTGGTCCAGAATATGGAGCGTTTCGCCGGCCGGGATATGATCGATTTGCCAAGTGCGAGGAGCCAGGAAGCCTGGATCGGTTTCGAGAGTAAGAACTGCCTTTTCAAGAGGTTCGTCATGCTCGTTAGTTATCGAAATCCCGCGTAATGGTGGGACCGCATTTTGTTGTGAGACAAAACCGATTTTTTCGGCGACATCGACCTTAATCATTACGGCATCACCGACCGCCGAAGCTCTCGCATTCCCCTCGTCGGGAAGTTGGTCATCGTCGATCTGCCCTGACGCCTCGTAACTGAAGAATTCGCTTTGCTCGTTCCGATCACTGGCGAGTTCGTCCAGCCGTGATCTCAGTCGCTGCCTCAGCGCGACAGCCGCTCTCGAATCACGATGGTGCAGTTCCTGCAAAATCAGCGCAAGCTCAGCCGCGTCTGACCAATTGCGTTCACCCGCGTTCGAAAGTGCGTCTATGGATTGCGAGAACAATGGGCGTGACAAAATAACTGCTCCCCTGAGGCCGATCCCCTGAGGCCGATCCCCTGAGGCCGATCCCCTGAGGCCGATCCCCTGAGATCGAATACTACAGGTTTGTTGATTGAATCCTATGGGATAAAGCAACTCTTGCGATCGCCTTGGCTCAATCGCTGCTATGGCTTGCGTCCGCATGGTAGTTCCGACGGCAATGCACCCAATTAGTTCTCCGTCGATACATTGAACCCGATCTCACGCGTTGGGCTACAAGCACACCCTACACAACGGAGGACGTCGGCTTTCCGTCAGGTCTCTCTCGAAGCGGACAGACCGCCATCGGCCCAACTGCGGACACTTTGGTGGAGACAAACTGCCTTGTGACTGCGTCCACCGCCACCTGTCAGCGTCCAGTCTATCAGCGTTGTCAGCGTCCAGTCTATCAGCGTCCAGTCGATGTGGGCGAGAAACGGCGGCGCGGGTGGTGAGATCGGTAATGAAACTTGCGGGCGGGTCGCCGGCGGCGCTTAGCCAGTTCGCCGGGCCAGTTCGCCGGGCCAGTCGTCGTCTACCGAGCGGGGCGACGTGCGAAGATGCCAAAACAAAAAATGATCGCGTAACATATCGCGGGGATGATCAACGCACGCGTCAGCGTGCTGGCATCCGCTACGACGCCGAACACAAGCGGCACCACCGCGCCACCGCAGATAGCGACATTGATGATCCCGGACCCATCGGCCGCGCGCGATCCGAGTTTCTCGCAGGCGAGCGAGAAGATGGTGGGAAACATGATCGAATTCATCAGGCCAATCGCCAGCAGGGAATATCCAGATATGCTGCCTGTGGTGTTGGCCGATACGATCAGAAGCGTGATCGCTCCGGCTGCAACCGCCGACAGGATCATGCCCGGGCTCACGATCCTGAGTAGCCCCGATCCGATAAACCGGCCGATCATGGCACCGCCCCAATACAGTGCGATCAATTGGCCCGCCGCCTGTTCGCCGATGCCCATCACACTATCCTGTTGCAGATAATCGACGATTATCGATCCGATTGCGACCTCCGCGCCGACATAGAGGAAAATGCAGGATGCGCCGAAAGCAAAGCGGGATCGTTTGATGAGATCGAAGCCTGCAAAACCGGAACTTGCTTCGTGCTGTTCCCCCTTCAAATGGTTGCGGAACATCCAGACGACCGCGGCGACGATCGCCAGCGCGACAGCGATCCCCAGATAGCCCGATACGATCGCCTGGCTTTCCGCTGTCCGGTATGCGTCCAGCTCGACCCCGGAAAGCTGGTCGGCGGTCACGGTTGCCAGGCTTCCAAGGATTAAAATCGCGCCGAAATAGGGAAAGACCGTAGTGCCCAGCGAATTGAATGCCTGCGCAAAAGTGAGGCGGCTGGGAGTGGTGCGCGCCGGGCCGAGCAGGCTGATGAGCGGATTGGCCACCACCTGCACCACTACCACCCCGCTGGCGAGCACGAAGAAGGCCAGCAGGAACAGCCAATAAGTGGCCGTTTGCGATGCCGGAATGAACATGAGGCAACCGGCCATCATGATCAGCAATCCGGCTACCGCGCCGCGCATATAACCGATGCGCTTGACCAGCTTGGCAGCAGGAATGCCTACGGCGAAATAGGCGAAGAAAAAACAGAATTGCACCAGCATCGCTTCGGTCCAGCTCAGCGTGAACAGTTCTTTCAGTTTCGGAATGATGACATCGTTCAGCGATGTGATACCGCCGAATATGAAAAACAGGCCGAACACGAAACCTTGCAGACCGGGCGCGTCGATATTGGCGGTGGCAGTGCCCCCGGCTGTACTTGGTGCTATGACCATAGTCTCACATTTCCCATCACCGGTTGCTGAACAGTCGGAATGACCAGGGTTCCAGCATTATCGCTTCGCCCTTCGATAAAGTGGCCGGCCGGTCCGCGCCGAATTCGCGATATGTACCGGCTGCCAACCCATTGTTCAGGACAAGACGTGCGGGCTTGCCCGACATATTGAAAAACCCGGCGACCTTGTTGCCGCCTGGCGCAGTTTCCATGCGGACCCACGCCAGAACCTGTTGCGGATTGTCCGTTTCCACCTTGTGCATTCGCGCCCCCGCCAGACCGTTGGCGAGCGCCGGATTGTCCCGGCGGAAGACGATCAGATCGCGGATAAGGTCGCCGTAACTGCAATCGGTCCCCTGGCTCCAGTCGATCGCGTCTTTTTCGAAAAACTCCAGCCGCTTGGCGTTGCACGCTTCCATGCCGTTATGAACCAGCGGCAATCCTTCGCCGGTAAAGGATAGGGCGGTCATCGCTTCCAGCGCCGGCCCGAAATTTTCCCGCATGGTTCCCTCCCACGCGTTGCTGTCGTGATTTTCGATATAGGTCATGCGCATCGCGGCGCGGGGCCACAGGCTCTCATTCTCCGCGTAATATCCGTAGAAGCTGGTGGCATCGCCTTTGCCCTGCGCGACGTTCTTTGCGGTATTGTGCCAGTCCCAGGCATAGGTCGCGTCGAATGCGGCCCGGTGCCAGGCCACTTCCTGCACTTCGCCGAGCATGAATACGGGGCGGATGTCCGTCAGTCGGCGGCGCATGGTTTCCCAGAAATCCACCGGCACGTAACCGGCCACATCGGCGCGGTATCCATCCACGCCGAATTCGCGCACCCAATATTCCATCGCACCACCGATATGCGCACGCACGCCGGGCTGCGACCAATCGAGATCGATGATATCGGACCAGTCCCACCACGGGGTCGGGCGGAAACGGCCATCCCAGGTCTTTTCGTACCAGCCCGGATGTTCGCGCGCCAGCGGGTGATCCCAGGCGGTGTGATTGGCGACCAGATCCAGAATGACCTTGAACCCTTGCGAATGGGCAGCATCGATGAACGCGCGAAAATCGTCTTTCGTGCCGAATTCTGGATTGACGCCGTAATAGTCGCGGATCGAATAGGGACTGCCAAGCGTGCCTTTGCGGTTCTTCTCGCCGATGGGATGGATCGGCATGAGCCATAGCACATCCACGCCCAGCTTTTTCAACCGCGGCAGTTCGCGCTGTGCGGCTGCGAACGTGCCCTGGGCGGTGAATTGCCGGGTGTTGATTTGATACAGTACCGCGTCGCGGGACCATTCGGGGTTCTGCAGTTCCACATAATCGCGCGGTTGCCAGTCGGCGTTGGCCATAGGTGTCTGCGCCGCAGCTGCTGCTGCCCATAACACGATTGCCGAAAATGCGGCGAGTAATTTCAGCATATCATACATCCTCCCCGGGCACCTGCACCCGCGTCATCGCCAGCGCGGCCAGCATCAGCGCCGCTGCGGCGAAAGCCATCGTCCAGATCGGATCGCCGGGAAACAGCCACAGCATTATGGTGCCCATCACGGTCGCGACAAGCAGTTGCGGCAAGACCACGAACACGTTGAACAGCCCCATGAAAATGCCCAGCTTTGCTTGCGGCAGACTGCTGGCTAAAATGGCGTAGGGCATGGCCAGAATGCTTGCCCAGGCAATGCCGATGCCGATTTCGCTCAACATCAGCCAGCCGGAACCGGGCATCACGAAAAAGCTGGCATACCCTGCCGCACCGCACAGCAATCCGAACATATGCGTGCGCGCCTTACCGAACCGTCGCCCCAGAAACGGCAGCAGCGTCAGCGCGGCAACTGCCGCCACGCCATTATAGACGGCAAACAGTTCACCGACATAATTGCCGGCGTTCTGGTACGCGACGCTGGCGGGATCGGCGGACCCGAAATAATATTGGGCAACCACCGGGGTGGTGTTGATCCACATGATGAACAAGGCGGACCAGCTGAAAAACTGAACCAGCGCCAGCCGTTTCATGATCGGCGGCATTCCCGAAAAATCGCCGACGATGGATGACAGCATATTGGCGGAACTGCCCCTTTTCGCCAGCGTAATCGCCAGCGCGCTGACGGCGCCGTAGGCCGCGAGCAATGCCGCCAGCAGAAACATCTCCTTCTGCAGGGCGAAGGCGTCGACCAACCCGGCCAGCAGCACTCCGCTCGCGACCCAGAACGCGCTCATGCCATAGCCGCGACTGGACAAGGCGCGGATCGGTTGCGCCGCTGTGTCCTGGCCCTGCATATCGGCAAACCGGTCCATCGCCGCCGGGCTGTATTCCGTGGTCGTGATTACCGTCCACAGCACGGCCAGAAACAGCGCGCCGCCGCCGATCCAGAAGCTGTAACGCACCGTGTCGGGAATGCCGCCATTCGCCGCGACATTGCTGACACCCAGCGCATCCATGGCCGACGGGATCAACGATCCGACTACGGCCCCGGCGCCGATAAAGGCGGTTTGCACAGCGTAGCCTGCCGTATGCTGATCCTTGCGCAGCATATCGCCTACAAAAGCGCGGAAGGGCTCCATCGAGATATTGAGGCTGGCATCCAGCACCCACAGCAAGATGGCGGCGACCAGCAACACGTCCGAAGCCGGCATCGCGAATAATGACAATGCCGCCAGCACCGCACCGATCAGGAAATATGGGCGGCGCCGCCCCAATCGGCCAAGCCAGGTCTTGTCGCTCAGATGGCCGACGATGGGCTGTACCAGCAGACCGGTCAGCGGTGCCGCCACCCACAATGCGGGCAGATCGTCCAGCGATGATCCCAAGGACTGGAATATCCGGCTCATATTCGCATTCTGCAGGGCAAAGCCGATCTGGATGCCGAAAAAGCCGAAACTGATATTGAGCAGGCCGGCCAGGGATTGGCGCGGTTTTTCTGCCGCCTCGTCGCTGCGTGCAGACGCTATATCCGGTGTGACGGCGCTGGTGGCCATAGAACTTGTCCTTTCCCCGATATGGCCGAACTTACGCCGCGCTCATACCCCGATATCGTATCAATGATGCAGGCTGGCAGGCGCGCAGCGGCGCGGCAAGGATGCATACGAATGTAGCCCGATCGCCTTGCGGTCAGGCGCCCCTGCTAGCCACCCGTGCTGGCGCGGGCGATCAACTGCGCAGGGATCGGTTCGGCGGGAACATTCCCGCCCCCGATCAGATCGACTAGGTTCGCGACCAGACGCTCCCCGCCGCCGCGCACATCCTGCATCAGGGTAGTGAGAGGGGGGGATGTTACCGCTGCCGCCGGAATATCGTCGAACCCGACCACCGCGATGTCGGCCGGAATTTTCTTCCCCGCCTGCCGCAGGGCACGCATCGCCCCGATCGCGATGACATCGCTGGCTGCGAAGACCGCATCGAAATCCGAGTTGGAGGCCAACAGATCGCATGCTGCATCGTAACCTTCCTCATCCGCGGTCAGCGCATCGCGTTGCAGGCCGTCGTCGATTGAAAAACCGGCATCGGTCAATGCGGCGCAAAGTCCGCGATAGCGATCCGCAAATTCCGGATATTGCGCGCCTGTATGGCCCAAAAACGCAATCTTGCGGCGGCCGCATTGCAGCAGATGTTCCCCCGCCTGGCGGCCAGCCCCGAAATTGTCGGACCCGACCGTCAGGCCGATATTGTCCGCACCGACCGATCCCCACCGGACGAAATGGGTACCTTGCCGGGTCAGTTCCTCCAGGCGTTCTTCATATTGGGTGTAATCCCCGTAGCCGAGCAGGATCAATCCGTCCGCACGGTGGGAATCCTGATAGCGCGTATGCCAGTCATCCTCCATGCGCTGGAACGATATCAGCAAGTCCAGCCCGCGATTGGCGCAGGCCCGGGTAATCGAACCCAGCATTGCCAGAAAGAACGGATTGATCGCCGTATCGTCTGGCACGGGATCTTCGAAAAACAGCAGGGCAAGGGTGTTGGACCGCTGCGACCGCAGCGACGATGCGTTCTTGTCGACGGTATATTTCAGTTCCGCCGCGATCTGTTCGATCTTTTTTCGGGTCGAGATGCTGACTGCCTTGTCGCCGCGCAACGCACGGCTCACCGTCGGCTGGGAGACACCGGCCAGATAGGCGATGTCGAAACTGGTCGGCTTTCCTGAACCCATAGTGGCCTATCGTCCTCGCGCGCTGGTCAAAGCACTATCCGCTCCTCGAAAATTTGGCAAATACGCAGTCAGCCGATGATGTCGCAACGCGATTTTTCCTGTTGCAACAGAGTCACATTCCCCGGTGCTGCGATGCACAAACATACGTATGCTGGCTATCCCCACATCGATTTTGGCCCTTACAACCGCAGAACGACGGCGGGGCGGAGCTGCTTTGCACGTTCCAGATCGAGATTTCGCGGGATCGAGGTTTCAACAAGGATACGATTCGCCCGATAACGAGCGAACAAGGGGAGAAACAAGCGTGGCATACCGTATTATCGAGACGCGGCAGTTGATTACGAAACGTGGCGTCTCGGCGCTTGCAATGGCAACATTCACCGTCCTTGGAACCCAGGCTGCGTCTGCGCAGAACAGCGAACCGCCCATTGCCGACGCGGCGCCCGTCGATCCCGGCGAAAGCATCGATGACGAAAACATCATCGTCGTCAGCGGTTTTCGGGCCGCCTTGGAAACGGCGGTTGCCGAAAAGCGCAACAGCGATCTTATCCTGGAATCGGTAACGGCTGAAGATATCGGCAAACTGCCCGATGATTCCATCGGCGAATCCATCGCCCGCCTGCCCGGTGTCACCTCGCAGCGTTTGAACGGGCGGGCCAATGCCATCGCGATCCGTGGGCTGGGTCAGGATTTCTCCCAAACTCTGCTCAACGGCCGCGAACAAACCTCTACCGGTGATGCGCGCGCGGTCGAATTCGATCAATATCCTTCGGAAGTCGTCAATCAGGTCGTCGTATATAAAACGCCGTCGGCCAGCCTGGTGGGTCAAGGTCTGGTCGGTACGATCGACGTGCGCACCATTCGCCCGCTGGAAACGAGCGAGCGGGTTTTCGCGATCGGCGCCAAGGGGTCCTACGCCGATCTTGGCGCGCTGAATGCCGGTTCGAAAGAGTTCGGATATCGCGTCAATGCGACGTTCGTCGACCAGTTCGCCGATGACACTCTGGGCATCGCTCTGGCGGCCGCTTACACGGACGAGCCTTACCAATTGCAGGAATTCAACGCCTGGGGCTATGCCGGGAATGGCGAAGCGGGCAATCCCTTCGTAATTGGCGGTTCGAAAAGCTTCGTCACGTCTACCCAGCTGAAACGGTTCGGCGTCAACGGCACCGTCCAGGCTGCCCTGACCGACACGTTGATGCTGACGGTCGACGGTTTCTATTCCAATTTCGACGACGACCAGTCAAAGCGCGGCATTGAACTGCCGCTGGCGTTCGGCGGTTTCTTCGGGACGACATACGATCCGGCCGCTTTGGGTACGATAAGTACCGAATTTGGGGAATTCGCCACGTCGGGCACGTTCGAGAATGTCGAAGGCGTGGTCCGTAACGACATCTTCCAGCGCAAGGCCGATCTTTATTCCGGCGGTCTCAATCTTGCCTATGAAGGCGACGATGGGTGGAGCGCATTTTTCGATTTCGGGTATTCCCGCACCGACCGCAACGAACTCAGTTTCGAAAGCTATGCCGGAACCGGTTATGACCGGTTGAACGGTGCAACCGACACGATCGGTTTCATCAGCGACCAGAACGGCACGTCGTTTTCGCCGACCCTGGATTACAGCGATCCCAGTCTGATCCGCTTGACCGATCCGCTGGGCTGGGGTGGCAGCCGAATTCAGGCGGGTTATTTCAACGACCGCATCGTGGAAGACGAACTCAAACAATATCGCGTCGGCGTCGAGAAGGAACTCGACGGTTTCGTCAGCGCAGTGAAAGCCGGCCTTTCCTATACAGATCGCGGGAAGAGCCTGACGCCGGACGAATTTTTCATCGTTCCCGCCGATGGTCGTCAGGAAATCGATATTCCTGCGGAATTCCTGCTGCGTCCAACCAATCTCGACTATCTGGGCCTTGGCCCGATCGTGAGCTATGATGCGCGCGATCTCATCGATGCGGGCATTCTGGAGCGGGATCGCAACATCGATCCCAATGTCGGGGCGAAAGCCTATGACATTTCGGAAGATCTGATGACGATGTACCTTCAGCTCGATCTGCAGCAGACGTTGGGCGCGGGCGAGTTGACCGGTAATATCGGCGTTCAGGCAATCAACACGGTCCAAAAATCATCGGCCATCGCCTTTGCCGCTGGCGTGGGCACTCCGGTAACGATCGGCGCCGAATATTGGGATATACTGCCGAGCGCGAACTTGTCGCTGCGGTTGGAAAGCGATTGGGTATTGCGCCTGGCCGCTTCGCGGCAGATCCAGCGCCCCAGGCTCGACGATTTCAGTGCTGCTTTGCAATATGGTTTTGACGACAATGTCGGAAATTCACCGACCGGGGTCGTCCCGTTCTTCAGCGGGGGCGGGGGCAATCCACGCTTGCGGCCATATCGGGCCAATGCGGTCGATGCCAATATCGAAAAATATTTCGCCAATGGTTCTGGCGTTGTCGCGCTGCAATTGTTCTACAAGGATTTCGTCAGCTACATCGATCGCACGCAGCTGGTGTTCGATTTCGAAGGGTTCCCCCCACCGAGCAACGAGACGACCAGTACGACCATCGGCCTGCTGAATGCACCGTTCAATACGGGCGGCGGGGAATTTTACGGCGGCGAGATTTCCGCCACGATACCGTTCGATATATTCACCGAAGCTCTTGATGGTTTTGGCGCGACCGGCGGCGTCGGCTATACCGAAAGCAAGATCGAAAACGCACAGGGCGATGTGGACGAATTGCCGGGGTATTCGAAATATGTGGCCAACGGCACGCTGTATTTCGAAAAATTCGGGTTCAGCGCCCGCGGCAGTGTCCGGTACCGTTCGACATTCCTCGGTGATTTCGTCCAGGTGGGTGGCCAGCCGACCCGGCGACGGGCGCGGGCGGAAACCATCGTGGATGGGCAGATCGGATATGATTTCGCGGATACCGGCGCCCTGTCCGGATTGTCGCTGTATTTTCAGGGGCAGAACCTGACCAATGCGCCATTCGTGTCGCAGTTCGATGTGCCGGTTCCCGAAGCGGTGATCGATTATCAGGAATATGGTCGCCGGTTCCTGGCCGGTTTCACCTACCGGTTCTAGAACGCCGAAGCATGGCGCGGGCGCCGGTTGAAACGACCGGTCCGCGCCTGCTACCGATAGGCCCGATGCGTATCGGTCGAAAGGGCGTGATATGGATGGCACAAAAGAGCAGCGAATCGTCATCGTCGGCGGGGGAACGGCCGGCTGGATGGCAGCGGCTGCACTTTCACGGTTCACCGATCGCAGCATTACCGTAATCGAAAGCGAAGCGATCGGTACTGTCGGCGTGGGCGAGGCGACCATTCCGCAAATTCGGTTGTTCAACGCCGGGCTTGGTATCGATGAAGCGGAATTTCTGCGCGAAACCAAAGGCAGCTTCAAACTTGGGATAGAATTTGCCGGATGGAACGGGGATGGCAGCCGTTACATGCATGCGTTTGGCCAGGTCGGCCAGTCCGCCGGGCTGCTGCCCTTTCACCATTACTGGCTTCGCGCGCAGGCGGACGGTTCAGAGGCGGATCGGCGGACAGTTCAGCGGGCGCGCTGTCGGCATACAAGCTGAACGAACGCGCGGCCTATGCCAATGCCATGCAGATGTGGCGCGGCGAACAGGGCCAGCCTATTCCCGATATGCCGTGGGCGTATCATTTCGATGCCGGGCTGTATGCCGCCTATCTGCGGCGCTATGCCGAAGCGAAGGGCGTGAACCGCATCGAAGGAACAGTCGGCACGATCGCGCTGCATTCCGAAACCGGCGATATCGACACCATAGTGCTGGATGATGGCCGCACGTTCGATGGCGAATTCTTCATCGATTGCACGGGCTTCCGTTCCCTGTTGCTGGGCCAGGCGCTGGGCGCTGAATTCGACGATTGGAGCCATTGGCTACCCTGCGACCGGGCGATTGCCATACCCTGCAAAACCACCGGCGATTTTACGCCATATACGTCCGCCACCGCGCGCGAGGCCGGTTGGCAATGGCGCATTCCCTTGCAGCACCGGGTCGGCAACGGCCATGTCTATTGCAGCGCATATATGGGCGACGATGCGGCGCTGGAAATTCTGTTGGCCAATCTGGCCGGTGCACCGATCGCGGAACCGAACCAGCTGCGTTTCACCACCGGAATGCGCAGGCAACAATGGCATCGCAATTGCCTGGCGCTGGGTTTGGCCGCCGGGTTCCTGGAGCCGATGGAATCGACGTCCATCCATCTCATCCAGTCCGGTATCGCCCGGTTTCTCCAGATGCTTCCCGAAAGTCGGTACGATCCGGCAATGGCGCGGGAATTCAACCGGCAGGCGACGTTCGAATGGACCCGCATTCGCGATTTCCTGCTGCTGCATTATCATGCAAATGGCCGGCATGGCGAACCGTTCTGGGACGCGATGCGCATGATGGAACTGCCCGATACGCTCAACGCGAAAATCGAACAGTTCCGCGCATCCGGATATATCCACCGGGAACACGAGGAACTGTTTACCGAAGCAGGATGGGTTCAGGTCATGATCGGTCAGGGTGTCATTCCATCGCGGTGGAACCCCATCGCAAACACCATTCCCGCCGCCGATCTTGCGCAGATGCTGCAGGACATTGCCACGCGTAACGCCGACATGGTCGCGCAAATGCCGAGCCATCTCGACTTCCTGCGCGCTTACATCGCGCCGCCCGAAACAAGGAAATCCGCATGAAGCGTCCTGCCGCCTTAACCCTATTTGCTTCCGCCCTTTTGTCTTCCTCCATTTTGTCTGGCGCGCCAGCCTATGCACAGGAACCGGACGCTGCATCGACCTGGGACGTTGCGAATTTTCGCGAACGCCCGGCAGAAGACGAAATCATCTATTTCGTCCTGCCCGACCGGTTCGCCAATGGCGATCCATCCAACGACCGTGGCGGCTTTGCGGGGGACCGGCTTGTCAGCGGGTTCGATCCCGGCGACAAAGGTTTTTTCCACGGCGGCGACTTGGCCGGACTGACGGGAAAGCTCGACTATATTCAGGGCATGGGCGTTACCGCGATCTGGTTTGCGCCCATCTTCGCCAACAAGCCGGTGCAGGGGCCGGACGACAATAAAAGCGCAGGCTATCACGGATATTGGGTGACCGATTTCACCCGCGTCGATCCGCATTTCGGGACCAACGCCGAATTCAAGTCTTTCGTGCAGGCCGCCCATGCACGGGGCATGAAAGTCTATATGGACATCATCACCAATCATACGGCCGATGTCATCAAATATGCCGAAGGCGCAGAGAACGGCTATCGGTATCGCAGCCGTGCGGATTTTCCTTATTCACGGTCTGCACGCGGCGCCCCGATCAATGATGGTTTCCTGGGCGACGACATCCAGACGGCCGAGAATTTCGCAAAACTGACCGACCCGGCTTTCGCCTATACCCCTGTCGTTCCCGCTGCGGAGCGGGATATAAAGCGGCCCGCCTGGCTCAACGATCCGGTCTATTATCACAATCGCGGCGATACGACCTTTACCGGCGAAAGCAGCCGGCATGGCGATTTCGTAGGGCTGGACGATCTGTTCACCGAACATCCGCGCGTGCTGGCCGGGATGACCGAGATCTATGGCAACTGGATTACGCAGTTCGGCATAGACGGCTTTCGCATCGATACGGCCCGGCACGTCAATCCGGAATTCTGGCAGAGCTTCGTACCCGCGATATTGGCGGTTGCCGAGGCGGAGGGTATCCCGAATTTTCATATTTTCGGGGAGGTGTACAAAGATGTCCCCGACAGCGGCTATATCGCCCAATATACCCGAAGGGATGGTTTTCCCGCCGTTCTGGATTTTGCATTCCAGACCGCGATGCGCGAGGTAATCGGGCGCGGCAGGGGCACGTTCATCCTCAACGAGATGTTCGATGGCGATGTCCTGTATGAAGGGGGCGAGAGCGCAGCGATCGCTTTGCCGACATTTCTGGGCAATCACGATATGGGCCGTTTTTCCACCCTTATCCGCGACGACAATCCCGATATCACGCAGGCCGAATTGCTGGACGCGGGTCAAGCTGGGGCACGCAATGCTGCTGACCCTGCGCGGATCGCCGACCGTATATTACGGCGATGAACAGGGCTTCGTTGGCGATGGCAACGATCAGGCCGCGCGCGAGGATATGTTTCCCAGCCTTACCGCCAGTTATAATGATAACGATCTGATCGGGACCGATGCGACTACGGCGGATGCAAATTACGATATTGGCCACCCACTCTATCGCCTGATTGCGGAACTATCCGCCCTTCGCGCGGCGCATCCGGCCCTGCGGCGCGGGCGGCAGGTCGTCCGCGATTACGCGCAGGAACCGGGGCTGTTTTCCGTCAGCCGTTTCGATCCCGATACGGGCGCGGAATATCTGCTGGCCTTCAACACATCCGCCGATCCCGTCAGCGTACGATCGACGATCGGATATGACGCGCGCGGATTGGAGACGCTGCACGGCGTATGTCCCGCAGCGGTCACCGCACCGGGTTCCGTCATGCTGGAACTGCCAGCATTCGGCCATGCCATCTGCCGCATAAGCACGGCCATAAAATGAACCGGATGGTAGACAATGCGGCAATGCAGATCGTTTCCGCCGGCAATTCAGAATGGTGGCGCGGGGCGTCGATCTATCAAATCTATCCGCGCAGTTTCAAGGATTCCGATGGCGACGGGATTGGCGATCTGCCGGGCATCACGGCGAAACTGGATTATGTCGCTTCGCTGGGTGTCGATGCGATCTGGATTTCGCCGTTTTTCACCAGTCCGATGCTCGATTTTGGATATGACGTTCAGGATTTCTGCGATGTGGACCCTATCTTTGGGACGCTTGCCGATTTCGATGCGCTGGTGGACCGTGCCCATGCGCTGGGTCTGAAGATCATCATCGACCAGGTCTATTCGCACACCAGCGATCGCCATGACTGGTTCGTGGAAAGCCGCGCCAGTCGCAACAATCCGAAAGCAGACTGGTATGTCTGGGCGGACCCCAAGCCGGATGGCACCCCGCCCAATAATTGGCAGTCGATATTTTCCGGTTCCGCGTGGAACTGGGATGCGCGGCGGCAGCAATTCTATTTCCATAATTTCCTGCCGCAGCAGCCCGACCTCAATCTGCATAATGTGCAGGTACAAGACGCGTTGCTGGATGCCGGCCGGTTCTGGCTGGACCGCGGGGTCGACGGGTTCCGGGTGGATGCGGTGCTGCATTTCATGCACGATCCCGCATTGACCGACAATCCGCCGCGGGATGACCGGACGAAACGCAAAACGCGCGGGCATGATTTCCAGCAGAACATCCATAATCAGGGCTATCCCGGAATCCTGGATTTCCTGGCCCGCGTGCGGCAGCTTACGGATAAATATGGCACATGCTTCACTGTGGCGGAGGTGGGGGATACCGGGGGTCTGGAATTCACCCAGCAATGTGCCCGGGGTGATAAACGGCTGAACAGCGCCTATGGCTTCGATTTTCTTTATGCCGAAACCATTACGCCCGATCTGGTGTGCCGTGTATTGGCGAACTGGCCGGACGATGCCGGCATGGGCTGGCCGACCTGGGCTTTTGAAAACCACGACGCACCACGTGCCATTTCGCGTTGGGCCAGCCACGGCCATAAACAGGCGTTTCTGCGGTTCAAAATGGCCCTGCTATGTGCGCTGCGTGGAAACATAATTCTGTATCAGGGGGAAGAATTGGGGCTGGAACAGGTCGATATCCCCTATGAACTGGTGCAGGATCCGGAAGCTTTGCGCAACTGGCCACTGACGCTTAGCCGCGATGGCGCGCGCACGCCGCTGCCATGGACGACACAGGACCAGCATGGCGGTTTTTCGGACAGCGAACCGTGGTTGCCACTTGGCGATACGAATGCCGCGCTGGCTATCGACCGGCAGGAGGCGGACGAACATTCGCCCTTGAACTTCACGCGTGCGATGATCGCGCTGCGAAATTCACGCAAGGCCTTGCGCGCAGGAACCATCGAACGATGCGATTGCAACGGCGAATTGCTGGTGCTGACACGGCGGGCGGATGCGGAACGGCTGACCTGGCTGTTCAATTTCGGCGTCGATACCATCGCGGTGAATGACCGTATCGCAGGCCGCGACATCGTGACGCGGTTCAACGATGCCTCTGCCCGGACCCTGCCGCCCTTTGCCGGATTGCTGCTGGAAGGATAATTCATGCACGTTATTACATCCACAATCGCTGCGCTTGCCGCGCTGCTTGCTGCACCGGCCTTCGCCGGGACCGTTACCTCTCCCGATGGGCGGATCGTCGTCGTGCTGGACGCCGATGGAGAAGGTATTCCCCATTACAGCATCACGCGTGACGGCCAGCCGCTGGTGGCGAAATCCAACCTCGGTTTCAATTTCACCGACGATGATCCGATGCGGCGCAATTTTGCGGTGATATCGCAAGAAACCGCTTCTGCGGATACGATCTGGGAACAGCCATGGGGTGAAAGCCGGTTCGTGCGCGATCACCACAATGAATTGGCCGTGACGTTTGCGGAGAAGGACGATGCACCGCGCCGTATTCTCGTGCGGATGCGCGTGTTCGACGATGGCGTGGGCTTCCGCTATGAATTCCCGCAGCAAGACCATTTTTCCACGGCGCGTATCGCGGAAGAACTGACGGAGTTCAATTTTGCAGCCGCCGCGATGGATGGGGCGGATGCGTGGTGGATACAGGCCGGCGACTGGAACCGTTACGAATATCTGTACACCCAGACCGGCGCGGACGCTGTTTCAGTGGCGCATACACCGATTACGTTTCGCACCGCAAACGGCACGCATATCGCCTTGCATGAAGCGGCGCTGGTCGATTATTCCGCGATGTGGCTGCGGCGAATGCAGGGGGTAAATTTCCGCGCCCAACTCGCCCCCAGTCCGCGCGGGCCGAAAGTGGTCCGCGATGCGCCGTTCCACACGCCCTGGCGCACCCTGCGGATCGCCGATGGACCGGCGGGATTGTACGAAAGCAATCTGGAACTCAATCTCAATGAACCCAATGCGCTTGGTGATGTCAGCTGGTTCGTGCCGCATAAATATATCGGCATCTGGTGGGAAATGCACCTGGATGAAAGCAGCTGGGCAAGCGGGCCGAAGCACGGTGCGACCACTGCCAATGCGATCCGGCATATCGATTTTGCCGCAGAGCATGGCTTTCGCGGTGTCTTGATCGAAGGATGGAATGTGGGATGGGACGGTGCCTGGTTCGGCAACGGGCGCGAATTCGATTTTACCACGCCATATCCCGATTTCGATATGCAGCGCGTTGCCGATCATGCCCGGGTCAAAAAAGTACGGATCATCGGCCATCATGAAACGGGGGGCAACATCGATGTTTATGGCCGACAGCTCGATGCAGCGATGGCGTATTATCATTCGTTCGGCATCGATGCGGTCAAATCCGGCTATGTCGCAGATGCGGGCGGGATCATCGCGCCCGATGGCGAAGGCGGGGAAACATTCGTTTGGCATGACGGGCAGGAAATGGTGCGGCATCATCTCGATGTCGTGAAAACCGCCGCCAAGTACCGGATCGCCATGAACCCGCATGAACCGGTCAAGGATACGGGACTGCGCCGAACCTACCCCAACTGGGTCAGCCGGGAAGGGGCGCGCGGCGCGGAATATGACGCATGGGGCGTGCCCAAAAACCAGCCCGACCATGTGCCGACCATGGTCTGGACGCGAATGCTGTCCGGCCCGATGGATTATACATCCGGGGTATTCAGCCTGAAAGGGCGCGGTGCCGAAGCGCCCGATATTCCCAGCACGCTTGCCCGCCAGTTGGCATTTTACGTCGTCGTCTATTCCCCCATCCAGATGGCAGCGGACTTGCCGGAAAACCTCGCTGCCTTTCCGCAGGCACTCGATTTCGTCAGGCGCGTGCCGGCCGATTGGTCGGAAACCCGTTTGCGGGATGGGGCCATCGGGGAATATGTGCTGTTTGCGCGAAAGGACCGCCGATCCGATGCCTGGTATATGGGCGGGGTGACGGACGAAAACGCACGCGTGCAAAACGTAAGCCTGGATTTCTTGGATGACGGCCGATCCTACATTATGACCGTCTGGCGCGATGGTGACGGGGCCGATGGCCTGGGCGACAATCGCCATGCCATGATCGTGGAAACACGCAGTGTCACCCGCGGCGACACGATCGACGTCCCGATTGCGCGGGCCGGTGGTTTCGCGATGGAATTGAAGCCGGAATGAAACGGCAGTAAACCCGGTCCATGGCTGAAACCGATCAGACTATCGCGCCCCGCATCGTCGTGCTGGGCGGCGGCAGCGCGGGGTGGATTACCGCGTTGCTGCTGAACCATGAATGGGCAGCGCGCGGCGGCACGGTTACGGTTATCGAAAGTCCCGATATCGGCATCATCGGCGTCGGGGAAGGTTCGACCCCGCAATTGAAGGCGTTTTTCGATCATATCGGAATTGCCGAAGCCGACTGGATGCCGGCCTGCGATGCGACCTACAAGCTGGGCATTCGCTTTACCGGATGGAGCGAACGTCCCGGATATGAAAGCTATTTCCATCCTTTCCCCGGGCCCGTCGATCTGCATACCGAACCGGGATTCATTCAGAACTGTGCGCTTGTGCGGCGCGGGTTCGATGTGCCTGCCCATCCCGATCGCTTCTTTCTCGCCAGCCGGCTGGCGGCAGCCGGATCGGGGCCGCATCCGGCCCGCAATTTTCCATTTCCGCCCAGTTACGGCTACCATTTCGATGCATATAAGCTCGCCGCCCTGTTGCGCGAACACGCCGTAAAACGTGGCATCACGCATTTGCAGCACCGCGTCGCCCGGGTGGAATTGACCGATGAAGGCGATGTCGCCGCGCTTGCGTGCGATGATGGAATGCGGGTGGAAGGCGATCTGTTCGTCGATTGCAGCGGGTTTCGTGCCATGATCGCGGGCGATGCCTTGGGCGGAAAATTCGTGTCGTTTGCCGACAATCTGTTCAACGATCGCGCCGTGGTGATGCCGACACCGCCGACCGGGGCGTTCCATCCCCAAACCGGGGCCATAGCGATGAAGGCGGGCTGGCGCTGGCATATTCCGCTGACCAGCCGGGTTGGCAATGGTTACGTCTATTCTTCCCGACATATTTCGGATGACGATGCCGAAACGGAATTGCGCGCCGCCATCGGAACGCAGGACTGCGATCTGGACGCGCGCGTTCTACATATGAAAGTGGGGCGCCAGGCATCGAGCTGGAACCGCAACTGCCTTGCGACCGGGCTCGCGCAGGGGTTTCTCGAACCGCTGGAGGCCACGGCGCTGCATATCGTTATTGCCACCGCCATGGAATTTGTGCGCGCGTATGAAAGTGGCGGATTTACCGCACGCAATCGCGATGGTTTCAACGATGCGATTGCCGCCCGCTATGACGGAATTCGCGATTATATCGTGGCCCATTACCGCCTTAACCAGCGTGGCGGCACCAAGTATTGGCGCGACAACGCCGCGAACGCGAACCTGTCGGACGGCGTCAAAGCGATGATGACGGCGTGGTTCACGCATCGCTCGCTCGCCGAGGCAAACGACGCCGCCTATCCGCAGCGATATTATTCCGACGCGAGCTGGCATTGCCTGTTCGCCGGTTATGGCAGTTTCCCGCCCGGCGACCGAATGCGCCCAGTCCCCGGCGGTGTCGACGGTGTCGGCGATTGCGATATGGGGCGGATCGACAGCACGTTGATCGCGTGCGCCGAAAACTTCAGCCCCACCCTGTGACGCGTCGTGGGCGGCGAAGGCACACCACACCAATGGTGCCCGCAGCGTGGCCCATCAAATGATAGTGCGGGAACGCGGGGCGGGGCAGGCAGGTTGAATGCGAAGCGCCCGCAGAGGAACATTCATGCCCCGAAATACGTCCGACTTCCCCCGTCTCGCAATCGGAGACACGTTCGACCAGGACGCGTTCATAGCCACCTTGGAAGACCGGGGTTTTCGGGAAGACGACCGGGTGGACGAACCGGGCGAATATGTTCTGCGCGGTTCGGTGTTCGATCTTTTCGATTCCGTCCGCGCATTGCCGCTGCGGCTCAGACTGATCGGCGGAACGATCGCCGCCATGGCATGGTACGATCCCTTGACCCAGTTGCAGATTGCGGAAGAACAGTCCGTGACAATCGGGTTGGACGGCGATGGTTCAGCCGATGCCGCGCGTCTCGCCGCGCCGACATTCGCGATCGACCCGCTTTCGCCGCATGGCCAGACCATACGGGTGGGCGATCTGGTCGTGCACGAGGATCATGGGCTGGGCCGCGTCGGCGGTCTGCAAAGCGTTACACTGGCGGACGAAACGCAGGACATGATCGAACTGGGTTTCCGCGACGATACCACACGGCTGGTCCCCACATCGCAAATCGCAAAGATCTGGCGCTATGGCGGCGATGAAGGCGAAGTGGTGCTGGACAAGTTGAACGGATCGAGCTGGCACCGGCGCCGCAAGGAACTGGACAAGGCGGTTGCGAAGACTGCGAAACACATGGTGCGCCAGGCGTTCGAGAAGGCGAAGCGGCAAGTCACCGCCTTCCCGGTCGATGCCGGGCCGTATGATAAGTTCTGCGAAGGGTTCGGGTTCGATCCGACCCGCGACCAGGCGGAAGCCTTTGCCGCTGTGGAAAGCGATCTGGCCGCGGGTAAACCCATGAACCGCCTGATTGCAGGCGATGTCGGTTTCGGCAAAACCGAAATAGCATTGCGGGCGGCGGCGCAGGTGGTTTTTGGCGGCGCGCAGGTTGCTTTGGCTGCGCCGACCAATATTCTGGCAGCACAGCATCTCGATGTGTTCAAACAGCGTTTCGCCCCGTTCGGCATCGAAATCGCCCTGTTGACAGGTAGCGTCAAGGGTGCGGAGCGGGCGCGTGTGCTGGCCGGACTGGCCGATGGCAGCATTTCCATTGTGATCGGAACGGGCGCCGTTGCCGGGCGCAATGTCGTATTCAAGAACGCGGGGCTGGTAGTCGTGGACGAGGAACACCGGCTGGGCACCCGCGACAAGAACCGGTTACGCCGTCTGGCGTCCGGCCATATGCTGCAGATGAGCGCAACCCCGATACCCCGCACCTTGATGGCGGCGATGGTCGGGCTGCAGGATATTTCCATACTGGCCACGCCGCCGGTGGCACGCAAGCCGGTGGCCACGTCCTTCCACGCGCCCGATGACAATGCGATGAAGGACGCGATTGCCGCCGAACTTGCCACAGGCGGTCAGGCGTTTGTGGTAGTGCCGCAGGTCGCCGATGTGGACGATACAAGGCGGAAAATCGCCCGGCTATTCCCCGATGCCAGTATTGCCAGCGTGCATGGCCAGATGAAACAGGCGGCCATGGATGCCGCAATCGTGGCCTTTGCGCAGGGCAAGCACGATATTCTGGTATCGACGACGGTCATCGAAATCGGTCTGGACGTGCCGCAGGCCAATTGCATGGTCGTGCTGGACGCCGAACGCTTTGGCCTGGCACAATTGCACCAGCTGCGCGGCCGGGTAGGGCGCAGCGATCGCAAGGCAGCGATGCTGATGATGAGCGATTGCCACGCCACCCCGGACAGTGCCGCTGCAAAAAGGTTACGCAAAATCGTGGCGGAGGCGCGGCTTGGCGCCGGATTTTCACTAAGTCTTGCCGATCTGGATATGCGCGGCGGCGGCGATCTGGCGGGCGACAGTCAGAACGGGCATATCGCGCTGGTCGGTGCCGATCTGTATCATGATCTGCTGGAGGCGACGATTGGCGAAATGCAGGGTGCGCGCAAAGCGGCGAAGCGCAACATCGCACAGGTCACGGCGGGGTTCTGCTGCAACATTCCACACGACTGGCTGCCCCGCACCGACAGCCGGCTGGAAATCCATTATCGGGTGGGGCACGCCCGCAACAGCGACGAACTGGAAAAACTGCGCACCGAATTTGCGGATCGTTTCGGCACGCCGCCGCCGGAAATGCGCAATTTGCTGGATCTACGACAGGCGGCGCTGCTGGCTGCGGATATGGACATGGTTTCGGTCAGCGTTGGCGCGGAAACCGTGAAGCTGGTGTCGCGGGCGAAAGGCAGATTGCGCGAAACGATAAATTCCGTCGAACAGCGGTTGCCATCGGCAGATACGCTGGTCGAATTTCTTCGCGCACTGCGTGAAGGCGCGGCTGCTCCTGCGTGAAGCGACCGATATGGCGCAATCTGGATCGGCCGCGAAACGTCGGCTCAAACCGCCGCGATGCCCGGAATGGGCGCAACGATTTTCGACCCCGTGAACGATACATCCGGCGTGATATATTGCGGCCGCACCGGTTCTGTCCGCATGAGATCGGTGGAAAGATATTTGGTGTGATTGTCGCACAGCACAGTGCCGATCACCGGCACGCGATCAGGATGTTGATTATATTGGTCGCGCGCTGCCCGTATTGCCGCCACGATGTTGCCGCCCGCGGAAATCCCTACACCGATGCCAAGTTCGCGCAGGAAACGCTGCGCCATCAGGATCGCGTCGCCATCGTCGACTGCAATGATACCGGACAATTCGTCCAGTTTTACGATCGACGGAATGAATTCATCCGAAATTCCCTGCATCCGGTGTTGCCCCACCTTGTGGCCGGTGGACAGGGTAGGGGACGAAGCCGGTTCGACGGGATGGACCGGGACGGCGTGCTGGTGCTGTGCAAAATAGCGGGCGGCCCCCATGATCGTGCCGCCCGTTCCCACACCGGCGACAAAACCGGTAAGCGTGGTGCAGATATGAGCGGCCTGTGCCGTAAGTTCCGGAAGCGTGGTGCCCAGATGGGCGCTGCAATTGTCTTCGTTGCAAAACTGCCGCGGAAGGAAGGCACCCGTCGCCGCGGCCATTTCCTCGGCCCGGTCGATCGCCCCCAAAAATCCCCCTTCGGCGCGTGATACGGGCCGCACCTGCGCGCCGTAGCTTTCGATAAGCTGGCGCCGTTCCACGCTCATCCAATCGGGCATGAAGATGATGACCGGATGACCCAGCGCCGCACCCAGCGCCGCAAAGGCAATACCGGCATTGCCGCTAGTGGCCTCGACGATACATTGCCCCGCTTGCAACGCCCCGGTTCGGTAGGCATGGCGCATGATATTTATCGCCATCCGGTCCTTGATGCTGGCCGACAGATTGAACATTTCCATCTTCGCCAGGATTTCGACGGGTCGCCCGTCATGCTCCAGTCTAAGATACAATGCCGGCGTATTTCCGATGGCCGTCGCAATCCCTGCCGTGGGACAAACGCGATCGGCGCGATCGGCGCGATCGGCGTGATGGGCGCGATCGGCGGGAGCGGTAGGGGCGATAGCTGGCTGGACATTGTGCATAGCGTGATTGTATTTCCGCCGCCTTGCAAAATCCTGCCCAATCTTTGCGACTGAGACGAGGAGGATTGCTATTTCATCCCAAAAAAGCCAGTATTGTGGGATGATCGATGAAAACGACCGAGCTATCTTACGATTGTTGCAGCAGGACGCGACTTTATCGATGGAAGCATTGGCAAGCAGCCTTTCGATGTCCGGTAATGCCATATGGCGGCGCGTGCGGCGGTTGCAGCACGATGGCGTGATCGAACGCCGGGTGGCCCTGGTCAATCCTGCCAAAGTCGGCTTGGATCTCACTGTGTTCGTGACAGTACGCACTACCGATCACAGCAGCGAATGGCTGGACCAGTTTGCCGCCGCGACCCGAACCATTCCGGAAATCGTGGAATTCTATAGATTGGCAGGCGATACCGATTATCTTATAAAATTGATGGTGCGGGACGTGGCCGATTACGACCGGGTCTATAAAAAACTGATCGGTTGCGTTCCGATTGCGGATGTTTCAGCCAGCTTCGCGATGGAGACGATCAAGAACGAAACGGCACTGCCCGTCTGACGCATGGCACGCCTATTCGACTGGCAATCAATTGACATGGGCCCACAGCATGGCAAATTTGTCCAGACAAGTTTTTGCTTGCGAGGCTTATAATGGCACACGATCTTCCCCCGCCCTACACCGCTGCTTGCAGCGCGCCAGAACTTGATCCTTGCCTGCGCCGAAGCGGATATTCCTGCCATCGACGTACCGGTCATCCATCTTGACGACGATGATGGGCTGGCACGCGAATGCGCTGCATCCTGCGCATTGGGATTTCGCGCAAAAGCGGCCATCCATCCGCGACAGATTGCCGCGATCAAGAGTGCTTTCGTGCCCGGCGAAGACGCTGTGAACGAGGCGGCAGCGGCATTGCGCGCCTATGACGAAGCGGGCGGCAAGGTTATTGCGCATAATGGCCGGATGCTGGAAGCGCCGATCGTGAAGCAGTACCGCGCCATCGTTGCGCGCGGCCAATCGAACAAGAACGAAGGAAATACCCATGCGTGACAGCGTCATCGAAGTTTCACCCGGCCGGTTCCGTGAGGTTCAGGGCCGGTATTTCGATGATTTCGTGGAAGGCCATGTCTATGAACACCGGCCGGGCCGGACCATCACCGATGCCGACAATGTGTGGTTCACCCTGCTGACCATGAACACTCACCCGGCCCATTTCGATTACGAACTGTCCAAGAAAACCGAATTCGGCAAACCGCTGGTGGTCAGCCCGCTGACCATCGCCCTGATGACCGGCATGAGCGTATCCGATACCAGCGGCAAGGCCATTGCCAATCTGGGGTGGGACGAAGTGCGCATGACCAAGCCGCTATTCGTAGGCGACACGCTGTATTGCGAAAGCGAAGTGTTGGAAAAGCGGGAAAGCAAAAGCCGCGAAGGTCAGGGCATCGTGACGTTCAAGACCACCGGCATGAACCAGCATGGCGAAGTGGTCAGCCATTACAAACGGTCCGTTCTGGTCTGGAAACGCGGCTATGGAAACATGGACGATTAAGCCGGCCGAGTAACGCCGCGACAATATTATCAAAGAACACCAGCATGGCTACCGCAGCAATTCTCGACACCCAGATCCGCACTATCGATGCGGACGAAGAACGCGCCGTCATGGACGCGATCGACCGCTGGCCGGAACGTGCGGTTATCCCCGTGGTCAAACATCACGATCATGGTGATATCTGGCCCGAAGAACTGGTTGGCCAGATGGCGGAAATGGGCCTGTTCGGGGCGACTATCGGGCAGGAATATGGTGGGCTTGGCCTGCCGGCGACCACGTATGCCAATATCGTGATGAAGATTTCCAGCCACTGGATGGCGATCACCGGTATTTTCAATTCTCATCTGATCATGGCCGCCGCAGTCGAACGGTTCGGCACTGTCCAGCAAAAGGCGAAATGGCTGCCGAAAATGGCCAGCGGCGAAATCCGCGGCGGGCTGGCCCTGACCGAACCCAATGCGGGCACCGATCTGCAGGCGCACCGCGCATCGTCAAATTGCTCCAACGCTACGATATCGAGGCCAGCTGGACGGTCGCTGCAATGTCGCTGGAAAACCATCCTGAAATCGCCGAAGCCATCGTGATGCTGGGGCACGAGCCGGTCAGTCACGGCTATCGCTGGGTCCACCAGTTCAAGATGGACGAAGACGCCGAACGCGCTTTCATCCGCAAGGCTGTGGCCAGTATCGAAAAAACCTGCGGCGTACCGCCCCGTGGGTGGCTAAGCCGTTACCTGCTTACCGACAACACGCGGCGGCTTCTGTCGGAGGAAGGGTTCACCTATCATATGGACGATTATTCCGGCGACATACCGTTTTGGGATCGCGATACCGTGCCGGGCAAGCCGATGTGTATCGTGCCGTACCAACTTGACAATAACGACATGAAAATGTGGACCGATCCCGCGCTGACACCGCACCAATGGCTGGAATATGCCACAGCCAGTTTCGACCAGATTTACGCCGAAGGGGCAGAAGGCAATCCCAAGATGATGAGCCTCGGGCTGCATCTGCGGATCATCGGACGGCCCGGCCGGATCTGGGCGCTGGACCGGTTTTTCCAGCATGTCCGCAATCACGATGATGTCTGGATCACCACGCGCATGGCCATCGCCGAACATTTCATGAAAGCCAATCCGGCATGAGCCTGCGGTTGGAACGTGACGGTGCGACGGCACATGTGCTGATCGATCGAACGGCGAAACGCAACGCCTTCACCATGGGAATGTGGCAGAAACTGCCCCTGTTGCTGGAGGCAGCGGCGGCGGATCCGGCAACGCGTCTGGTGGTCCTGCGGGCGGCCGAACCCGGTGTGTTCTGCGCCGGGGCCGATATCGGCGAATTGCTGGCGAACAAGGATGATGCCGTCTGGCGGAACGCCAACCAGGCTGCGATCAATCGCGTCCAATATGAACTCGCCCGGTTTGAACTGCCCACCATTGCACTGGTGGAAGGCGATTGCATCGGCGGCGGGTGCGGGCTGGCTATGGCCTGCGATTTGCGGGTCGCGACCGGACAGGCGCGGTTTGGCATCACGCCGGCGAAACTGGGGCTGGTCTACCCGTTGCATGATGTGAAACTGTTGATCGACCTGGTAGGGCCGGGGCAGGCCCGGCGGATGCTCTATACGGGCGAACTGATCGATGCGCGCGAGGCGCACCGTATCGGACTGGTCGAATTTCTGGCTGACAACGCCCAGGGTGTGATTGCCGGCATATTGGCAGCAAGCCCGCATTCGGTGCGGCAGACCAAACACTTCGTGCAGCGCGTGCTGGACGGTCAGATCGCCGACGACGACGACACGCGGCAGATTTTCGCAGATGCATTCACCGGTCCCGATTTTCTGGAAGGCACCACCGCTTTTGTACAAAAACGCAAGCCGGAGTTCGGGCCATGACGATCGCGCACGGTACCATTTTGGGCGGGCTGTCCACCGTGCCGGATATCGATGTTGCAATTGCCGCGTACCGCGACACGCTTGGCCTCGATTTCGTCGAACGCGCTATTTTACCGGAAGGGCTGGCGCGATCATGGGGGGTGCTCTGCCAATGCCGGGTCGAACATCGCCATACTGCGCCCGTCCAGCGAGGCGCCGTGCTAGATGCGGCTGGTCGAACAGCCGGGCCATCCTGATTTCCATCCGACCCGCAATTATGGCTGGGCCGCTTTCGAATGTACGGTTCAAGATGTGCGGCAATGGCCCGACCGCCTGCCCGCCGACCATTTTACGATAGTCAGGCCGCCGAAGGAACTGACGGGCATCGAACCGGCTTTCATTCCCATGCAGGTGCTGGGGCCGGGCGGAGAGATGGTCTATCTCAATGAAGTATTGCGCGATATGCCGGACAGCGATCTGCCGCGCGCAAAATCGCCTGTGGACCACATTTTCATCTGCGTTCTGGCTGCGCCCGACCGGAACATCTGCGTCGACTGGTATTGCGGCTGTCTGGGTCTGGATCGTGGCAACGATTTCACCATACCCTATTCCATGATCAACCAGGCGTTCGGATTGCACGCGGATACGCTTACCACCCTGACGATGGTTTCGGCAGGGCGCAGGCCGGTCGTGGAGGTCGATGATTACCCGGCGGCCACCACGCGCCGCGCACGGCATATTGATGCACTGCCACCGGGAAACGCATTGGTTACTTTGGCCGTTACGGATTTGGGCGCGTGCAATTGCAACTGGATCGCCGCACCCGCCCGCCACGCGGGACCGGTGTATGAAGGGCGGCGGTCGGCCACAACGACCGGCCCGGCAGGGGAATTGCTGGAACTGATCGAAATTGGATGATAATGCCAATCGATAATTTATCCCGGCATTGCCATTTCAGGCAATCGGGCGCGATGCGGACGAGACTGCCGGTGCGGCATTCACGCGTCTTTTCGTAAGGTTTGATAAAAGGGGTGCAACCGATGCCGGACGAGCTTTTCGAACGCATTGCAAAAGCGCCCGTGATCCCGCTGATAAGCGAAAACGATCCTGAACTGGCCGTTCGCACGGCGCAGGCGCTGCGCGATGGCGGGTTGACGGTAATCGAAGTGGTGTTGCGAAGCGACGCGGCGCTAAACTGCATGGAAGCAATCATCGATCGGGTCGATGGGGTCATCGTCGGTGCCGGTACGGTATTGACTATCGCGCAGGCGCAATCGGTTGAAAAAAGCGGCGCGCAGTTCATCGTCTGTCCGGGTCTGGTCGATGATATCGTCCATTATTGTGCCGCGCAGGCCATACCTCTTCTACCCGGTGTGATGACTGCCGGGGAAGTTCAGCGAGCCTATGCGATGGGTCTGCGTCGGGTAAAATTTTTCCCAGCCAGTCTGGCTGGCGGCGTTCCAATGCTGAAAACATTCGGCGCGGTATTTCAGGAAATGACATTCATGCCCACCGGGGGCATTTCGGCCGACAATCTGGCACAATACTGTGCCTTGCCCAATGTCCTGGCCTGCGGCGGAAGCTGGCTGACGCCCCCCGATTTTGTGGCGGAAGGCAATTTTGGCGCCATCACGCAACTGGCGACGCAAGCGAAACAGATCGCCTGCGAGGCCAGATAACCGCGGGCACGCCGATTGCAGGCACACCAATAGCAGGCATATGGTGGATTACAGAGCCAGTTCGATCGTGACCAGCGGTGCGTGGCCGATATCATCGGGCGCGCCATCGTTAAAATCCTGTTGGCGCAGATAGGTCAGCCCTAGCGATAGACGATCGGAAACGTCGTATCCAATACCGATCTGCGTGCGCAGTCCGGTCAAGCCGTCATCCCCGCCGTCGCTGGTGCTGCGCAGGGTCATGAACAATTCCGTATCCGCTTTGGCCGACCACCGGCCGCTATCGTCCAGATCGAAGGCGACGCCGGCCCGTGGGCGCAGGCGCAGACCCAGCCGACCCGTATCGTCCACCAACCGTTCTTCCAGCCGCAATCGCGTCCGCAATATTCCATGTCTGCCGGACAATTGCTGGATAAACCGCGTCTCGTTCCGCCCGCCATCGTTAATCCGGCGTTCGATAGCCCCGGCCAGCGTAAATTGGTCCGAAACGCGTTGGTTCAGCCACAAACGCGCGAAATACGTGTCTACGCGCCCATCTCTTTCGCTACGCAGCCGCTGTGCGGTTTCCAGTTCGATGCCCGTATCATCATCCAGATCGGCGGAGACCGACGGATTGAGCCAGAGTTCGAAAGCCTGGTCGGATGCGGTGGCGGGCACGGACATAAGCAATATGATGGCCGCGAAAACCTGCGCGGCGCTGCGAGGATATTGCACGAACACTCTCCTAAACTATAGTTTTTTGTTGGGGTGCACGCGGCACGCGGTCTCAATGTGCGGCAGGTTTGTTCAAAGTCGATCGCAGCATCAAAAGGCCGCTTAGCGCTGCGACCAGCGATCCTGCAAGAACGCCAAGTTTCACAGCATCCACCTGTGTCGCATCCGCGAATGCCAGATTGCCGATAAACAGGCTCATGGTGAAACCGATGGCCGCCAACAACGATACGGCATGGACCTGACGCCAGCCGACATTTTCCGGCAGTCGTGCAAGTCCCAGTTTCACAGCGGCAAAGGCAAATCCGAAGATACCGATCTGTTTGCCGATCAGCAGTCCCAAGGCAATGCCGAGCGGCAGCGGCTCCAGAAGATCGGAGAATGCGATGCCGGCCATGCTGACGCCGGCATTGGCAAATCCGAAAATCGGGATAACCAGGAACGCGACCCATGGGTGCAGCGCGTGCTCCATCCGCTCCAGCGGTTCGGAGCCGTCACGTGCGCGCATCGGAATGGTCATGGCCGCAGCCACTCCCGCCAACGTGGCGTGTACGCCCGATTTCAGGATGAACACCCACAGGATGAGGGTCAGAATTACATAGGGTATGCTCGACCCGATGCGCAAACGGTTGCAGATGATCAAACCGGCAAAGGCAACCGCACCGCCAAACAACATATTGGTATCGATCGTACCCGAATAAAACAGCGCGATGATGGTAATTGCGCCGATATCGTCGATCACCGCAATCGCCAGCAGCAAAGCCTTCAACGCGATGGGTACGCGGGGACCGAGCAACGACAGGATACCTAGCGCAAAAGCGATGTCGGTTGCAGCGGGGATAGCCCAGCCGGCAATATTTTCGGGGTTGTTTATATTGAAAGTCAGGAAAACCAAGGCGGGCATCGCCATCCCCCCGATCGCCGCAAACAGGGGAAGAGACGCTTTGTTCCACGTTGAAAGCTGACCTTCGACGATTTCCCGCTTCACTTCCAGACCGACCAGGAAGAAGAAGATCGCCATCAGACCGTCATTGATCCACAGGAGTAACGGTTTGTCGATGGCGAAGCTGCCGAAAGTAACGGCGAGCGGAATATTAAGAGTCCCGAAATAGGCCGACGATAATGCTGTGTTGGCCGCGATCAATGCCAATATGGCAGCGCCTATCAGGACGATCCCCCCGGCACTTTCGTTCTTCAGGAAATCACGAAGCGCTTCTGCGGCAGTGGTAAACATCGGTTCGAAATCCCCTGATGTGTCGTTCGGTCGGTTGGAACCGCAATGACCGACAGGCGCCGAATTGCGAAACTGGGTTGCAGGAAGGACGATAGTGCCCGGACGATAGCGGGGCAAGGTTACCCCCGGAAGCTCGCCCGCCGTGTGGAACAGATCGCGCAAAGCGGGACGGAAAAATTCGCCGTAAATCAGCGGCTTGCCCAAGTTCCTACCGCGGGTGCACGCTGTTTATAGACATTCCCTATCGCAGCGTATGACCGGTTTCGATGGCGCACAAGGCCTGACGCGACGCGGCGCGCGAATACCATTGGTCGTTCTGCGCATGATGATATGGCCGGAAACTACGATGGCCGACAATTATTGTTCGGCCAATAATCGTACGGTCGTTTATGGATCGGTGGCCAATTCCTCGCGATCTTCGAAATCGCGGTCGATATCGCGTGCCATATCCTCGATACGCTGCTGCGTTCTGGCATAGCGATCGTCGAACGAACCTTCCGGCCCATCACCCAGAAACAGCGTAGCGAGCAGCGCCAATGCCAATATTGTGAGGACCACCAATGGCCGCATCAATAGTTCTTTTTGTACCGCACGTTGACATTCGTGCCGGTGGTGCCGCCCGCCTGGCTAAGCACGGAAAGCGCCGGGGTCAGGCTGATTTCCAGCTGGGTCGCAGCAAATCCGCGCGCATCGGTAATAACTTCGATGTAGATATCATCCGTAATGTACTGGCCCGCAGCCAACGCGGTCCCGCGTCCGGACGCCTCGTCCGCGCCGAGAATGCGCAACCGGTCGATCCCGGTCGCGGACCGTAGCTTGCCCAGCGGATTGAGCCCGCCACCGGTTCCCCGCAAGGAATTGAGCGATGCGGCCAGTTGCACAGCCTGGATGGCAGACAAATTACCTACCGAACTGCCGAACAGGATGCGGGATACGATTTCGTCCTGCGGAAGGCCCGGTGTGCTGGTGAACGCGATTTGCGGGTTGAACGCCTGACCGGTCACATTCACATTGACCCGGACATCCTCGATATCCTCGCTTGCGACCAAGCGGATCGTGGGATCGAGCGTCAACCCGCCCAGAAACTGGACCCGCCCTTCCTGCAATTCGAACGATCGTCCGGCAAAGCCCAGCGTACCGCGGATCAGATTGACGCCGCCGGACATACGCGGCGCGGCGCTGGTGCCGCCGATCTTGATATCCGCGCTCCATTCGCTTTCCAGCCCCATGCCGGACACATAGAGTTTTTCAGGCGCCACCAGATCGAGATCGAGGCGGACAAGTTCGAGCAGGCCGGGCTGCGGCACCGCCGGCTCGTCGCCGCTGATGCGCGGGCGCCCGCGTGGCGGTTTGAACCGTACACCGGTGAGCTCGGGAATTTCGACCGCACCCTGCCGGATGACCTCGTAACGCGTTTCGGGCAAACGGATCTGCCCCGATAGAAGCGCGGTCTGCCCCGTCCGCTTGGTAAAGGCGATAGTGCCGGTTGCCGTGGCGGAAACCGCATCGCTATCGGCCAGACGGGCGTCGTCCAGGGCGAATTGGACATCCATCGGATATCCGTTTTCCGCCGCAAGGCTGATGAAACCCTGCCCCTTTACCGTGCCGTTGCCGGCCACCGCATCAATCTGTTCAAACTCCAGCCTGTCGCCGGTAAACCGGCCGCGAAGGATCATGCGGGTAAGCCGCGTCCCATAGGTCTGGTTTTCATAGGTCAGATTGTTGGCGCGGATGATACCCGCCAGCTGCGGCTGCGCCAGCCGACCGGAAAAATCCGCAGCCACGCCCAACGGGCCGCTCAACCGCTGATCGGCCAGCCCCGCCAGCGAGAACAACGTATCCGCCGGGCCATTATACCGAATGCCGCCGCCCAGCGGTGCCTGCATCAATCGCGCCATCCATGGTCCGGTACCGGGCGGCAGTGGCGTCAGCGCCGCGTTCATACGGCCGATTACGGTACCGCGCCGGCGCACGATCGCGCGTGCTGCGCCGCCATTCGCCTGCAACTGGCCGACGAAATTCACATCGACCGGTTGGCTGACCGAAACCGCAGTCGTGCGGGTAAAGCCGCTGATCCGCATCCGTGCATCGGCGGTGGGAAAAGCATTCGGGGTGGTCTGTGCAAAATCGAGACTGCCGGTGGCCTTGCCGTTCAATCCCAGCCCGGGCACGAATGCATTCGCGATATTCAGATCGAGACTGTCGAGGCGGCTTTGCAGTTTTATTCCGTCGCCGTAATTGCCCGCAAGGCGGATACTCCCGCGCCCGAAATCGATGCGCGTGGGTAGCAACCGATAGCTGCCTGCGCCGGGTACGATGCGTGCGGGCGATGTCGTTCTGAAATCGACGCCGCGCAACTTCCCGCGAATGGCCGCGCGCCATAATTCAGGCTGCAGATCGGCATTGGCGGAAATTCTGAAAGGTACGCCGCTGGTCCCTTCCGCGACCAGTTTTGCATTGCCGCGTCCGCCGCGATAATCGATCAGCGCGCGCAACGCGTTGATATCGATCGCCCCGTAGCTGGTCTGCGCCAGCTGGACATCCGCGATTATCTGCGGGCGGTCGTACAGGACGACTTGCGCATCCACGATCGCGGAACCGATCCGGAGATTGGCCGGGCCGGGAAGAACCGTATTGTTGGCGCGCAGATTGACGATGGCGGACTGGGCGGCGCCGACCGCACCCAGGCGCACTATACCGCCGAGACCGCGCCCATTGGCGTCCAGTTGACCCAGAAATGGTCCGGCGGCGCTTTGGCGAAGCTGGCCCGAAAGGGCGATGCCGGCAAAATCGGCGCTGTTGATAGTGAGCGCCAATGGACCGCGCCCTGCCGCAACCGTAACATCGGCGGTGAACGCACCATAATCGGTTTGTCCATCGGCATCGATCCGGTAATTGCCATTATCGCCGCGAATGGTCGCGGTCAGTCCCGCCAGCCCTATGCCCAGGCCGGGGCTGGCGGCCTTGATCGTGGCACGGGGACTCGCAATCGTGCCGGCAAGCTGAACGCCGACCGGGCCATATTGCTGCGAAACCGCGCTCGCCACCAGATTGATCTGTCCGTCCTGCGAATAGCTGCCCCGGCCATCGGTGATGCGCAGCAGGGGCGATGTCATCCGGACGTTGCGGAACCGTGCGATACCATCGCTGCCATAGGATACGTCGCTGGACGCCACCAGATTGCCGCCCAGATAGGTTTGCAGATTGTCATTCAACAACCGGGTCGATCGCGCGCGGACCCGGCCCTGCAGGGCAAAGCCGCCGCCCGCCTGCGTTTTCAGATCGATGTCGGTTTCGAAATTGAAGATGCCGACGCTTTCGAGGCGGTAATTGTCGATCCTGCCGTCGATCGCCCCGGTATAAAGGCCGGTCGAAGTGTCGGCGAGCAGGATCAGCCGCGCGTCGATCCGGTCGGAGCGAAGGCGCATATTGTCGGACAGGATGCGCGTGCCTTCCACTGCGATGTCGCCATCCAGCCGGATATTGGCAAGGGTGCCGCCGGCCACCGTGTCGAGCCCGGTGATGCGCGATGCAGTTGCCGCCACGGGCAGGATGATGCTGCCTGCATTCACCTTTGCCTGACCGCTGGCGCGCAAATTCTCCACGCCCATATCGTTCATCACGATCTGCGCCGCGTTGACGGTATAGTCCACGAGAGGGGTCGCAAATGCGCCATCCAGCGTCAGCATGGCCCGCAGCCCGCGCCCGCGAAGATTGGGGGCGAGAGCGGATGGTTTGAGCAGCACGAACGCTGCCTTGAAATCATCGAAGCTGTTGTCCGACAAATCGATGCCGCCATTGGCGGACAGGGTGAAGGCATCGCTGGTCACGCGCCCGGCCACCATGGCGGCGCGATCTTCCAGGCGGGTAGTCAGATCGATCTGCGTCACTTCGCCCAGCAGTGCAGCCGTGGATGGAGGCGCAAATCTTTGCAGACGAAGCGGACCGACCAGCCCGATCGTGCCGTTACGGGCAGTCAGATCCAGATCGGCCAGATCCGCGCCGCCCAGATCCGCCGCCAGTCGGCCTTTCCAGTCGGCCCAGCTGCCTTTGCCATTGAGAGTAAGCTGCAACGGTTCGGTAAATCCGGCCAGCGCCGCAACCACACCGTCGCCCGGTGCGTTGAGGTCCAGATTGATATCGAGCTTGTTGTCTTCGGGCAGCGCGTCCAGCGTCAAGGCGATCCGGTCACCGCCCGCCTGCCCGCGTCCGGCAATGGTCGAACCGTTCAAATTCACCTTCGCCCGGCGGTCGGCAATGTGGATGTCGCCTGCCAGCGTTGCGACGCGCCGTTCGCCCGAAACCGGCGCTTCGGCGATGAATCGCCCGATCTGCAACCGGTTGATATCGATATCGTAATCGGGAAGCAGCGGATCGTCGGTCGGTGCGGTTTCCAGCAATTCGGGGTTGCGCGCGAGCACTACGGTATCGGCGGTCAAGGCATCGATATCGATATGCCCGCCAATGAAGGAGAACGGATGCCAGTCCATCACCACTTCCGGCGATCGCAAAAACACGCCCTTGGGATCGGAAATGGTCAGACCGCGAACGGTCAGTTCGCCGTATAGCGAACCGTCGAGGTCCGCGATGCCGATTTCCATGCCGTTTTCGAATTCGAGCGCGGTAATCTGGTTCTTGACGAAATTGCGGCCCGGCCCGGTATTCAGGGCCATCAGGGCGATGGCCACGATCGCGACCAGCGCCAGCAATATGCCGCCGATGATCCTGCCCGCGCGTAGCGGCCAGGCACGCCGTTGCGGCGGCGTTGCATGGTCCTGCGCCGTATGATTTTCCCCGGTTGCGGCAAGATCGCCTGTCGGTTCTGCAGTCGCAGCCATCAGAAAGCCTGTCCGATGGAAACATACACATTGATCAGGCTTTCACCCTCACGCCGGCCGATCGGGGTGGCCAGATCGACGCGCATCGGCCCGAAATTGGTGTAGAACCGGCCGCCGAGACCCGCACCATAGCGGATGTCGGAAAGGCCCGGCGTGCTGCTTTCATACACTTGCCCCGCATCCACGAAGCCGACAATTCCGAAATTCCCGAAACGGTAGCGAACTTCGGCAGCGCCTTCCACTACGCTGCGTCCGCCAACGGGGCGCAGGCGGAACGGATCGGCTTCTTCTTCCGGATCGGTGGGATCGAAATTGGGATTGGGGACCTGTACCTTGGGCCCCAATTGTTGATAGCCGAACCCGCGAACCGAACCACCGCCGCCGGCATAGAGCCGCCGCGATGGTGCGATATCGGCGCGTTCCACGCCCTGGATCGTCCCGGCACGCAACCGGCCTGCGACCACGATGGAATCGCCGACCGGATAATAGGCGGACCCATCCACGATGGCACGGACATAGGGGCTGAACCCGTCCTGCAGCGATCCTTCCGGCTGGACGAACGCCTTTAGACGGAAACCCGATGTCGGATTGAGAAGGCTGTCCGAAGTGTCAAAACCCACCTGGCCAGTAAGGGCGCCGATGAAATAGGTGCGGTCGACTGTTTCGCCCAGATCGAAATCGTAATCTTCCTCGATCGATCCGATGATTTCCGCGCCATAGGCATAGGTGAATGTCTTTTGCCAAATGGGTGTGGAAACGTAGCTGACCAGCGCGCCCAGACGTCCGGTCAACGCATCGAACGCGTCGTAGCGCGCGCGCAAGGCGTTAAGCCCAACTTCGAACGTGCGATCCCGCTGCCCGGCATTGTTGCGGCGGAAACTTACACCCGCACCCTGTTCCTGCGTGCCGAGCACGGCGGAAGCAGTCAGCGCGCCTTCCGGCGGGAACAAATTCCGGTGGCTCCAACTGGCTTCCAGGCGGAAGCCCTGACCCGTGCCGAAACCGGCGCCGCCGGCGATGGTACGGGGCGGGCCGGCATCCTGTTCCACCGCTATGTTGACGAATTGCGTATCGTCTCCGGCATTCTCACCGGTCTGTTCGGGAACGACGGATACGGTGTTGAACAGACCGGTCGCGACCAGCGCCTGCCGCAGATCGTCGACCTTGCGGCTGTCGTAGAGTTCGCCGCGTTCAAACCGGGAAAGCACCGCCACGTGTTCCGCATCGAAGGCCAGATTGCCGCTGGTGGTGAAACCGCCGAACCGCGATCGCGGACCGGTATCCACGGGCAGTGTATAGACCCCGTCCGACGTATCCTGATCCAGCAGAATATCGCGGTCCCCCACTTTGGCAAAAGGATAGCCTTGTTGGGGCAAAGCCACCGCAATCTGCGCCTCGGCACCCTGAACGCGCGCGGCGATGATCGGTTCGCCCACTTGCAGCGCCAGATTGTCGCGAATCAGCGCTTCCGGCTGCGTTGGCGGCGCATCCACGATGATGTCGGCAAAAGTATATCGCGAACCTGCGCTTACATCCAGGACCGCGGTCAGGGGTTGCCCGTCATCGGCTTCGGCGGACCGATCGATCCGGGTGGTTACGGCCGCTTCGTAATACCCTTCTGCACGAAGGATGCGCTGCAGCAGGGCGCTGTCTTCGGTCAGCCGTGCCGCCAGCATGGCGACATTGGCGGCTTTGCCATCGGCATCGTCCAAGCGCGGAATAATCAGCGAACTGTCCTGCAATGTCGATTTCGGTCTCAGCCTCCACCGCATCCAGACCGTTGATGACCGTAGCATATCGAACGACCAGTATTTCGGGATCGCTTTCCGCCTCGGCCAGCTCGATTTCCTTAACATCGAACGCTTCCAGAGGGGGGAGAGGGCGGGCCAGCTCTACATCGCGGATCGGCGCATCACCGATTTCTTCCACTGCGTCGCCATCGGCAAGTTCGGGGAGCCGTAGCGGCGGGGCGCCTTCCGGCACGTCGAGATCCCCGTTTTCCGCCGCAAACCGGCGTTCGAATTCCTCGATCGATTCCAGTTCCTCACCCAAATCCAGCGCGTCGATCTCCAATCCGGGGACGGAGGAATTAAACTCTTCATCCGAAATAATCGGTTCGACGGCCGGTAAATTCGCCTCCGCCGGTGGGGGCGGAACGGGCACCGATCCGGCGACGAGCCCGTCCGCCTGCGTATCTGTAGACCGAACATCCGCTGCCTGTTCTTCCGCTGACTGCCCGTCCGCCTGATCGACTTGCGCCGCGGCCGCCTGCCTGCCGTCCTGCGCCCATGCCGGCTGCGCGAGCAAGGCGAATGCCAGCGTCAGCACCCCGGCGCCGCATTGCAAACGACCGTGGTCGGCGGCACATAAGCGGCTGCCACCTATCGGCTTTCTTTGCGTTGCTATTATCATGGGGCGAACGTAATTGCCTTTGTTTCGATCCAACCGGCGCAATCGTGCTTTTCCGCGATCCGACCATCGCATTGCACGGTAGCTGCCACATCCGTTCCAGACGAGAAAAACCAATCTATGCAAGAAGAAACGCAGGATATAGAAGAATTGCAGCCCGGTGCAACCGCGCAGTCGCCCCGCCAGTTGCCCCGCGCAGCGTGGAAGCAGATCGGCAAACGCGTATGGGTAATGGCGGGCTTCCACAATCTGTCGCTATTGGCAGCGGGGACGGCGTTCTTCGTGTTTCTCGCGATTACCCCGCTGCTGGCCGCCACGGTCATGACCTATGGCCTGCTGGGCGATGTGCAGACGGTCCAGCGCCAGATGGCATCGATCATCGAGATGGTTCCGGCAGAGGCAGCGACGATGATCGAACAGCAATTGCTGGCGGTGGTAACCACCAGTGCCGGGGTGTCCGGCCTGACGCTGGTCGTATCGCTGACATTGGCAATCTATGGCGGGATGCGCGCGGCAAGCGGTCTGATCGGCGCGCTCAACATCATCAATTCGGAACATGAAACGCGCAATATATTCTCCGTCGCGCTGCGTGCGGCCGGGCTGACGCTGGCTGCGATCATGATTGCGATGACCGGTCTGGTCAGCGGAGTCACCATGACCTGGCTGGAATCGCAGACGGGCACGTTCATTGGTCCGGTTGGGGAAGGGTTCTATCAGGCGCTGACCTGGCTGGTTGCGATGATGCTGGGGACGACGGGTTTTGCACTGATCATGAAATACGGCCCCGATCGCCGCCCGGCGAAATGGCGCTGGCTGTCGCCCGGGTCGCTGCTGGCGACTTTTGCCTGGCTGGGCGTGTCGTTCGGATTTTCGTTCTATGTCCGGTATGTAAGCGATTACAACGCCACATATGGTTCGCTGGCCGCCGTCGTGGTGTTCCTGATGTGGCTGTTTCTTACCAGCTATTCGATATTGCTGGGCGCGCTTCTGAATGCAGAGATCGAACGGCAGACCACAGTGGATTCGACGGTCGGCCCCGATCTGCCACTGGGCGAACGTGGCGCGGTGATGGCGGACAGTGCCGTGGATGCCACGGCCCCGAACGCGATCGTGCTGGAAAAGAAACGCCGTCGCCATGCCGCGCATGAGGCAAACAAGGCGTCTGCCTGACCGATATAGTGGTACTTGGGTGCATGGGGGCACGCGGGGGCACTCGTCCTTGTCTCACGCATCAGACCCCCTAGATATGCTGAAAGTTTGCGGCTTAGGGGAACGGCATCATGGAATCTATCGGCGCCGATCTGGCTGTCATGAAGCGCGAGCCGTTGGCCGACAGCCACGTCGCCGCAATGCGCAAGATTGCCCAGGTGGTCGATTACGCTGCCGGGGACAGCGTGGCCGAAGTGGGCGATGCGATGGACCGGTTTGTCTATGTGCTGGAAGGGGAGATCGAAGTGGTCGATCCATTTTCCGGCGACCGGCTGCTGGAAACCGGCCTTGGCCCGACGCAGTTCATGGGCGAGATCGCATTTCTGAACGGCGGCAGCTTCGTTCTGGCGATGCGTGCCGCCGTCCCTACCAAAACGCTGGAAGTACCGCGCGAGGATATGCTGCATCTCATGAGCGCCATACCCGAATTGTCGGATCACATCATTACCGTGTTTTCCGCCCGCCGCCGCAAACAATTCGAAGACGGCCGCAGTTCGATCAAGCTGATCGGGGCGGACCGCGATGCGCAGATACAGGAAATCGCCAGTTTCCTGTCGCGCAACCGGGTGCCTTTCCAGTCGCATGATATGGACGCGAGCGACGACGAGACGGCGCGGCTGTGCAATCTGGCCGATCACGAACCAGCAGTAATATATGGCAAGGACAATGTGGTCGAAGACCCGACCCCGCGAAAAATTGCCAAACTGCTGGGGCTTGATCTGGATGTCGCACAGGGGATTGATGTGGATGTGCTGATCGTCGGCGGCGGGCCGGCCGGTGTTGCCGCGGCGGTCTATGCCGGGGCGGAAGGTCTGTGCGCGCTGGTGGTGGAAGATGTCGCCATCGGCGGACAGGCTGGAACGTCCAGCCGGATCGAGAACTATATGGGTTTCCCCACGGGAATTTCCGGTTCCGATCTTGTCTATCGCGGCCAGATACAGGCGATGAAATTCGGGGCGCGTTTCGCCATGCCGCGGCGCGTAAACAAGTTGGAGGCGCGCGAGGACGGCACCTATTGCGCGCATCTGGGCGATGGCGATACGATCTGCGCCAAAGCGGTGCTGGTTGCCACCGGGGTGCAATATCGCAAGCTGCCGTTGGAGGGCCGCGAGGACTTCGAAGGATCGGGCGTGTTTTATGCCGCCACCGATATGGAAGCGCGGTTCTGCCGGCAAAAACCGGTCGCGATCATCGGCGGCGGCAATTCTGCAGGGCAAGCGGCGATGTATCTGTCGCGCGCCGCCCAGCATGTGCACATTATCGTGCGGGGGGACAGTCTGGCGTCTTCCATGTCGTCCTATCTCAGCGAACGGCTGGAGGCCGACCCCAAGATTACCATTCATTACAACGCTGAAGTCCATTCCCTGAAAGGCGGCGACTGGTTGGAAGGCATCGCGTTGAAAACGCCGTACGGGCAGGAAGACATGGATTGCGGCGGACTGTTCATCATGGTCGGTGCAGCACCCAATACCGGCTGGCTGGAAAGCGTGGTGGATCTCGACGACAAGAATTTCGTCAAGACCGGGGGCGATGCCGGTAAGGTGTCGCCTTATGAAACATCGGCCGACGGTATTTTTGCGGTAGGCGATGTGCGGGCGGGTTCAGTCAAGCGGGTTGCATCGAGCGCGGGTGAGGGATCGGTGGTGATGTCCGCTATCTGGGATCACGTGAAGCGGCTTGCCGACGCGCAGGTCATGTCGGTGCAATAGGCGCGTTGTTCGCACCTACTGCACCGGCGTGATCAGGCGAACCCGTCGACCCGTTCGATAATGATTGCCGGCGCCATGCCGCCCGCCGCGCACATCGTGACAAGGCCGTACCGCCCGCCGGTCCGCTCCAGTTCATCCAGCACCGTACCGATCAGGATCGATCCGGTCGCGCCGATGGGGTGGCCAAGCGCAATGGAACCGCCATTTACGTTCACCTTGTCCCAGCTCAGATCCAGGTCGGTCACGAATTTATGCGCGACGACGGCGAATGCTTCGTTGATTTCCCACAGATCGATGTCGTCTTTGGTCAGGCCTGCCTTTTCCAGAACTTTCTTCGCGGCGGGGACCGGTGCATTCAGCATCAACGTCGGATCGTCGCCCATGTTTGCCGTCGCAACAATCCGCGCGCGCGGTTTCATCCCATGCTGCCGTGCATAATTTTCCGACGTAACCAGAACACCTGCCGCACCGTCGACCACGCCGCTGGAATTGCCCGCATGGTGGAAATGTTCGATTTTCAGATCGGGATATTTCTGGTTCACCAATCCGGCAAACGTCGTGCCGTCCTTGTCCAGCGGTACGTTGGCGATCTTTGCGAATGCGGGCTCCAGCTGGCCCAGCCCTTCGCGCGTGGTTTCGGGCCGCGGATATTCATCCCGGTCGAGGATCACAGTGCCGTCATCGTCCACCACAGGGACCACGCTCTTGTCGAATTTGCCTGCCAGGATCGCGGCATTTGCGCGTTGCTGGCTGCGATAGCCGACCTCGTCCAGATCCTCGCGGCTGTACCCTTCCATGCTGGCGATCGCATCGCCGCACACGCCCTGGTGCGATTGGGGATGCACGGCCTGCAGACGCGCGTTGTAACTACCCATCATCGGCGGTTTGATTCCCGCCGCCATTTTTTCTTTCATCAGTTCGCCCGTCAGGCTCATCATCTCCGTGCCGCCTGCGACCACGCAATCTTCCATTCCGCTCATCACTTGCGCCGCCGCGAAGCTGACCGACGTAATTCCGCCACCGCAGAACCGGTCCAGCGTCGTTCCGCTGGATCGCACGTCGTATCCCGCGTCCAGAGCGGCCATCCGCCCCAGATCGCCAGCCTGCGCCCCGTCCTGCGTGGATGTGGACCAGATGACGTCGTCCACCGTACTGGTGTCGAGATTGTTGCGTTCCTTGAGAGCGCGCAGCACGGTGGCCGCCAGATGCTGGGGATGCTGCGCCGCCAGCGCGCCTTTGCCGATCTTGCCGATCCCGCGGGGCGTGCGGGCTGTGTCGATGATATAGGCTTCGGCCATAGGGTTATCCTTCGTTCAGAAAAAACTGCAGAAATTAGCGAGCGTGGACAAGCTGGTTCACCTAGTTATATAAGTCACGATAAAGGCCGCGGCAATAGCGGACCGTCATGCGGAGAAACACAATGACCGACGAAGTATTGACGCAGGTAGAAGATGGCATTCTGATCATCACGATCAATCGCCCGGAAGCGAAGAACGCGATGACCAAGGCCGCATCCGAAGCGATTGCGGCGGCGCTGGACCGGCTGGACGGGGAAGACGACCTGCGGGTGGGTATTCTTACCGGTGCAGGGGGGACATTCTGTTCCGGAATGGATTTGAAGGGCTTTCTGAAAGGCGAAACACCATCGGTCGAAGGCCGCGGCTTCGGCGGATTGACCGAGCAGAAGCCGGTGAAACCGCTGATTGCCGCGGTCGAGGGATATGCGCTTGCCGGCGGTCTTGAACTGATGATCGCCTGCGATCTGGTGGTCGCCAACAAGGGCGCGAAGTTCGGCATTCCAGAAGCGAAACGCGGGCTGGCTGCGGCTGCCGGCGGATTGATGGTGCTGCCCGATCTCATACCGCACAAGGTCGCAATGGAGCTGGCCCTGACGGGTGATTTCATCACGGCACAGCGGGCATACGAACTGGGCATGATCAACCGTGTTACGGACGGCGATGCCCTGTCGGCAGCGCGGGAACTGGCCGCATCCATTACTGCCAATGGCCCGACAGCAGTGCGCGTTTCGAAACAGATCATGGATGAATCGCGCGGCTGGGATCTTGGATGAACGCTATGCCAAACAGGCCGAATTGTTGCCGCAGGTGTTCATGTCTGCCGATGCGCAGGAAGGCAGCAAGGCGTTCGCCGAGAAGCGCAAGCCGAACTGGACGGGGAAATAACTGCATATGCCAGGTCCACAGTCCGGTCCACTCGGGGGCATCCGCATCGTCGAATTCGCCGGGATCGGGCCGGGTCCGTTTTGCGGAATGATGCTGGCCGATCACGGGGCTGAGGTGATCCGGATCGACCGGTCTTCCGGCACGCGCGGCGGCTCGACACCTGTCAGCCACAAGGACGTGCTGGCGCGCGGGCGCAAGAGTATCGCGATCGATCTGAAATCGGCGGAAGGCGTGGCATTGGCCCGCAAACTTTGCGCCAGCGCGAACGGTATCATCGAAGGCTTCCGCCCCGGTGTGATGGAACGGCTGGGGCTGGGGCCGGACGAATTGCTCGCCGACAATCCGAACCTGATTTACGGGCGGATGACCGGATGGGGCCAGACCGGTCCCTATGCCCATGCCGCCGGGCATGACATCAATTACATCGCGCTTGCCGGTGCGCTGGCGCATTTCGGGCGGGCGGGCGAAAAACCGACGCCGCCGATCAATATGGTCGGTGATTTCGGCGGCGGCGGAATGATGCTGGCATTCGGCATGGTGTCCGCGCTGTTGGCTGTCGAACACGGGGCGCAGGGACAGGTCATCGATTGCGCGATGACCGATGGCACCGCCACGCTGATGGGCATGATCCACGGAATGCGCAATATGGGCGCGTGGTCGGAAGAACCCGGTACAAATCTGCTCGATACCGGCGCGCATTTCTACGACACTTACGAAACCGCAGATGGCAAGTTCGTCTCCATCGGCAGCATCGAACCGCAATTCTATGCGGAACTGCGACGCATCGCCGGGCTGGATGACGACGCTTTCGATGCGCAGATGAACCCCCGGTCCTGGCCCGAACTGAAGGCAAGGCTGACCGCCGTGTTCAAGACAAAAACGCGCGACGAGTGGGACGCACTGATGGAGCATACCGATGTCTGCTACGCCCCGGTCCTGACCATGAGCGAGGCGAAGCAGCATCCGCACAATGTCGCGCGGGGCACTTTTGTCGAAATTGCCGGCGATCTGCAGCCCGCACCTGCGCCGCGTTACAGCCGGACCCGGACCTGCGACCCCCGAACCTGCACCGATGCCCGGCAGACGATACCGACGCAATCCTGCGTTCGCTCGATCTCGATCCGGCCGTTCTGCGCCAGGCCGGCACTGTTTCCTGAAAGGATTTTCCCCCATGCTCGATATGTCCACCCGGTCCGCCTATAATGACGATCATCATATGTTTCGCGATACCGTGCGGCGGGTGTTCGGCGAACATATGGAGCCGCATCTCGACCTTCATGAAGTGGAAGGTATCGTCCCGCGCGAAGCCTGGAAGGCGTTGGGCGATGCAGGTATGCTGTGCCCCACCGTGGCCGAGGAATATGGCGGTCTCGGCCTGGATTTCGGATACAATGCGGTCATCGCGGAGGAACTGTCCTATCTGGGGTCCTCCGCGGGTTTCACGCTGCAGAACGACATCACCGTCAATTATTTCGAGCGGCTGGGGTCGGACGAACAAAAGGCGAAATATCTGCCCGGCATGATCAGCGGCGATATCATCACCGCTATCGCCATGACCGAACCGGGCGCAGGCAGCGATCTTCAGGGCATCCGCACGACTGCCAAGGCGGACGGCAACCATCTGGTCGTCAACGGTTCCAAGACCTATATCACCAACGGCCAGAACGCCGATGTGGTCATCGTGGTCGCCAAAACGGACCCGACGCAAGGGGCCAAGGGCACATCTCTGATCCTCGTCGACGCTGGAACCGAAGGGTTCGAACGCGGCCGTAATCTCGACAAGATCGGCCAGCATTCCGCCGATACCAGCGAGCTGTTCTTCAACGATGTCCGCGTGCCGAAAACCAATATGCTGGGACAGGAAGGGCGCGGCTTCATTCATTTGATGGAAGAACTGCCGCAGGAACGCCTGTCCATCGCCATCGGCTGTCAGGCGGGCGCCCAGCGCGCATTCGACGAAGCGGTGAAGTTTGTGAAGGAGCGCAAGGCATTCGGCAAAAGCGTGTTCGAATTTCAAAACACCAAATTCAGCGCTCGCGAGCATGAAGACTGAATTGCAGGTCGGCTGGGCGCATGTCGATTGGGCGCTGAAACGTCACATGGCGGGCGAATTGACCACCGAAGAAGCCAGCGCTGCCAAGCTGTATCACACACAATTGCAAAACCGCATTTGCGACGAAAGCCTGCAACTGCATGGCGGCGCAGGTTACATGAACGAATACCCCATCGCCCGGCTATGGCGCGATGCCCGCGTGACGCGCATATTCGGCGGAACGGACGAAATCATGAAAGAAGTGATTTCGCGGGGTATCTAAGCGCGCTGCCGATGCATTTTCCCGATTGCCAATTCTGCAGCTAGGCGTATCGGAAAAACGTCCGCCGGTCTGCGCCGTTGCGGCATCGGGAACCATCGGATCATGTCACTGTTCGATCGCATCAAACCGCTCGAAGCCATTCTGGCTACGGCGGAAAAGAAATCGCTGCACCGCACTTTGGGCGCATTCCAGCTCATGCTGTTCGGCATCGGCTGCGTCATCGGCACCGGTATTTTCGTACTGACCGCAGCCGGTGCGCAAAAGGCGGGGCCGGGGCTGATGCTCGCCTTCGCCATTGCCGGCGGCATCTGCATCGTGGCGGCGCTGTGTTACGCCGAAATCGCATCGATGATCCCGGTTTCGGGCAGCGCCTACACCTACACTTACGCCACGATGGGGGAACTGCTCGCCTGGACTGTCGGCTGGGCGCTGATCCTGGAATATGCGGTCGCGGCCAGCGCGGTTTCGGTCGGCTGGTCCGGCTATTTTTCGGGCACCATCCTCAACGAATTTCTCGGCATTCAATTGCCCGCATGGCTATCCGCCGGGCCGCTCGCCCTGGGCGGGGCGCCGGGCGGCTTCATCAATCTGCCCGCGCTGGTCATCGCGCTGCTGGTGACCTGGCTGCTGATGATCGGCACGAAAGAAAGCGCCATGTTCAACGCCGTGCTGGTGGTCATCAAGGTGGCGGCGCTGACCGTGTTCCTGGTTATCACCCTGCCACAGGCGGAATTGGCGCGGTTCAATCCGTTTTTGCCCGCGGGACTGTTCGGCGGCTTCGGCAGCGGCGTGGGCGCGGTTGGCGCGGCGGCAACGATATTCTTTGCCTATGTCGGGTTCGATGCCGTCAGCACGGCGGCGGAAGAGACCAAGAACCCGCAGCGCAACGTGCCGATCGGGCTGGTCGGATCGCTGCTGTTCTGCACCGTGTTCTATATTCTGGTGGCAGCGGGCGCGATCGGAACCATCGGCGGGCAACCGATCATGGGGCCGGGCGGCGTGCCGTTCCCCGCAGGGTCGGAGGCGCTGGCCGCCCAATGCGCCATGCCCCAATACGCGCAGATGCTGGTCTGTTCGGACGAAGCGCTGGCCCATGTCCTGCGGCAGGTGGGCTTCAGCACCATCGGCAATATGCTGGGCATCGCGGCGTTCGTGGCGCTGCCATCCGTCATTCTGGTGCTGTTGTTCGCGCAGACGCGCATCTTCTTCGTGATGAGCCGCGACGGCCTGCTGCCGGAAAAATTGAGCACGGTTCACCCCAAATGGAAGACGCCCTATATCGTCACCATGATCACCGGCGCGGTGGTTGCAGTAGGCGCGGCATTCCTGCCGGTGGGGCAGCTGGCGGACATTTCCAACGGCGGCACATTGTATGCGTTTGCGATGGTGGCGATCGCGGTAATGCTGCTGAGAAAAACGCGCCCCGACATGAAACGCAGCTTCCGCACGCCCGCCCTATGGCTGGTCGGCCCCGCGACCGTGGCGGGCTGCGTGTTCCTGTTCCTCAATCTGCCTTTTCTGGCGATGGCCGTCCTGCCGATCTGGGGAGCGATCGGACTGGTGGTATATTTCAGCTACAGCCGCTCCCGCAGCAGTTTGGGGCGCGAACAAAAATTAAGGTGATATTCTAGAGATAAGCACGGTAGCGCAAAGGAATTGGACCTTTGAGTGTGTTTCCTTAACCGTAGACGTTTACCGCGTTACGATTATGCTTGCACTTGATGCCATCCTACTGACCGTGCGCTGTAATATTCCATCAGCCCGTATACGTGTGGTTGTGATCTTGCTCGCCTGCATCCTGTCGGCAATGCCCGCATATGCGCAGATATCCAATGAAACAGTAGTCAACAATCACGAAACGACACGGGAATATCAACGGACATACAGCCCGGCTACGGGGGAAAACAGGGTCGTCGTTGCAATCGTGTTTTCCGAATACGATCTCAACCAAGATTCACTGGTCACCGATGCGACGTTAGGCGGTGTGCCGATGATCAATCTGGGCACGATCGAAGCGCAACAGGCGAAACGCAACCGGATGACCGCATTCATCCTGCGTGAGGCCGATATTCCCGGTGGCCTTTCGACCTTGCGCATCCGCTATGGGCCGGATCCTGCCGCGTCGCTTATATATCTGGCCACGGTCCTCAACATCGACCAGGCCAGCGCAATCGATCCTCCGCGCGGTTTTGCGCGGTTTTGCAGCACCGGGACTGTAAATTCGGCGGGAACCATTCCATTCGCCCCGGTCAGCGCGCGGGCTAATGATTACGTGTTCTCATTTGTCGGAACAGGGAAGAATACGACTTTCACCACGTTCAACAATGGTGGTTCCGAACTGTTCGACGAACGTGTGACGGGGCCGGGTTTCAGCTTCGCAGGGGCGGTTCAAGTTCCTCAAAATGCTACCACGATAGCCGGAAACGCATCCATCACCGGCGGTTGCGATCGTCGGCCTAGTACGTTCCAATTGGTGTTGCGCCCCCTTTTGGGCAATGACGCACAGCTGACGGCACCCTTGTCCCGCAAAATCGGCAATTCGGTTACGATCGAGGTAATCGATGCCGACCGCAACCGCCGCGCTGGCACGATCGACACGCTGACTGTATCCGTGCGCAATATTCGTACAGGGGAAATCGAAACGCTGACCCTCCTTGAAACGGGTCCCAACACCGGTATTTTTCGTGCAAGCCTGCCGACCGTCAACGTGCCCAGCGGCGCCAGCGGGCCGAACAATAACGGCGCGATGACCGGACGTAGCGGCGACATTCTTGAAACCGCGTATATAGATGCCACGAATTCCGGCGGCGCGTCGCGCACCCTGACGCAGCAGACCCGCCTGACCGCCACCGACAACCCGGCGCAATTGCTGGTCACCAAACAATCCACAACCGCCGCTAATGGGGCCGATTTCGCATTACCTGGCAACGATGTGGTCTATACGATCGAAATCGTAAACATCGGCGATGGCGCCGTGGATGCAAATACGCTGTTTGTAGTTGATACCATGCCTAACAACGTCGCCTTTCGCACCGCCGATTTCATCGCAACCGACGGGGTAATTTCTCCGGTTACGGTCGCACTGGGCACGAGCGGCTTGACCTTTAACCCAGCGCAGGATCTTCGTTTTGCTACCGGAGCCAGCGTTCCAACCACATTAGCGCAGTGCCAGTACACGCCGATAGGCGCTTATGATCCGAACGTTCGTTTCCTTTGCATCCGCCCTGCCGGTTCCATGCTGCCCGGCAGTCCTGATCCGCAACTGGAACTGCAATTCCAGGTGCGAATATTATGATGGCATGACGCACGGCTCACCCAATAAACCCCTTCACCTCGCTCATGAAATCATCGAAGCGGTCGTGGTGCACCCAGTGCCCGGCCCGGTCGTATTCGGACACGCTGACGTTGTCGCCGAAATGCTGCATCCGGCCGTCGCGTTCCGGATTGCTGGCCCAGCTGTCCTTGCCGTAGATCAGGCGGGTGGGGCAGGTGATCGCGGACCATAGTTTCTCGACATGGCGGTCCTCCACATTCTCCGGCGGCCAGGCGTGGAGGTGGGGGTCGAATTTCCAGCTGAAGGTGCCGTCTTCGTTGCGGATCACTGCGTGCCGCGTCAGATGTTCGGCCTGCGCGCGGGTGAGGTAGCTGTTCGCCTCGTGCATCCGGTTCAGGGCGGTTTCGAATGTTTCGTAGCGTTTGGGCAAGCGCGCACTGGCTTCCCGCTTCGTGTCGAACCATGTGCGCAGATGCCCGGCATAGGGCGTTTCGGCAATTTCGGCCTGGCGTTTGGGGCTGGACCCCAGTCCCTCGATCGCCACCAGCCGCCGGACATTTTCCGGGTACAGGCCGGTATAGCGTATCGCGATATTACCGCCCATCGAATGCGCCACGATCGTCACCGGCGCCAGTTCCAGCTGATGGATCAGCTGCGTCAGATCGTAGACATAGCCGAGCATCGGGTAATAGCCGTTATTGTTCCATTCGCTGTCGCCATGCCCGCGCACATCGGGGCAGATGACGTGCCACTGCCCACGCAATTCCTCCGCCGCCCAGTCCCAGCTGCGGCAATGATCGCGCCCGCCATGCAGCAGGATCAGCGGCGGTGCGCTGGCATTGCCCCAATCGGCGTAATGCAGGCGGGTGCGCTGCGAGATATAGGTCTGCGATGTCGGGCCGATGAGTTCCATGCGCGGTGCAATGCTGCGATGCGGTAAGTTTGGCAAGACTTTGCACATATCTAACTAGGTGATACAAGCGCAAAATACCGCAACGAAGCAAAGGCCCGTTATATGCCCGTCATCAACATCCCCCAGCCTGAATTCATGGAAGACGAGGAAATTTCGATCTTCGCGGATGCGGTGGGCAAATTCTACGCCAAGCATGCACCGGAAAAACGCGTCCACAAATGGCGCGACGATGGTCAGGTGGAACGCGCATTCTGGAACGAGGCGGGGGAGGCCGGCCTGCTCGGCGCCTCCGTGCCCGAGGAATATGGCGGCCATGGCGGGGATTTCCGGCATGAAATGGTGGTGATCGACGAACAGGCGAAACACGGCGTGGAAGGGTTTGCGGCCAGCCTGCACAATACCATAATCCTGCCCTATCTGGTGCGCCATGGGACGGAAGAGCAGAAGAAGAAATACCTTCCCAAACTCGTGACCGGCGAACTGGTCAGCGCAATCGCCATGAGCGAACCCGATGCCGGGTCCGATTTGCAAAGCATCACGACCACTGCGCTGAAAGAGGGCAATGGATACCGGCTTAACGGATCGAAAACCTGGATTTCCAACGGGCAGACCGCCGATTTCATTATCGTGGTCGCGAAAACCGATCCCAGCGAAGGGCATAAGGGCATATCGCTGCTGCTGATGGAAACCGAAGGGGCGGAGGGGTTCAAGCGCGGCAAGAAACTCGACAAGATCGGGCTGGATGCGCAGGATACATCCGAATTGTTCTTCGACGATGTCTTCATTCCCGGCGACAACATCCTGGGCGGGGAAGAAGGCAAAGGCTTCTATCAGCTGATGGGTGAATTGCCGCAGGAACGGCTGGTCATCGCGATGGGGGCCATGGCCGGGATCGAGCGTGCGCTGGATGTGACGGTGGAATACACCAAACAGCGCAAGGCATTCGGCAAAACGATCTGGGATTTTCAGAACACGCAATTCGTCATGGCGGATCTTGCCGCGCGGGGCACGGCGGCGCGCGTATTCGTCAATGATTGCATCGCCAAATTGCTGGACGGGAAACTGGATGTATCGACCGCCTGCATGGCGAAATACTGGGTTACCGAATTGCAGAGCGAGGTTGTCGACAAATGCCTGCAGTTCCATGGGGGCGCAGGTTATATCAACGATTACCCCATCGCCCGTATGTATCGCGACACGCGGATCGCGCGCATTTACGGGGGATCGAACGAAATCATGAAAATGGTCATCGCCCGGTCGATGTAGATGGGCGAAATGGATGCCTTGCGTGTGCCGAAAACGGCGGAATTGGTTGCCAATTCCATCCGCCGCAGGATAATCGCGGGCGACTTGTCGGAAGGCGATACCCTGCCGCCCGAAGCGCAGCTGATGGAACAATTCGGGATTTCCCGGCCCAGCCTGCGCGAGGCGTTTCGTATCCTGGAGACCGAACGGCTGATCGCGGTTCGGCGCGGGTCGCGGTCGGGCGCGCGGGTCAGCCTGCCGAAGGTGGAAAGCGTATCGCGCTATGCCAGCTATTATCTTCAGGCAAGCGACGTGCAGGTCGCCGATATTTACGAAGCGCGGCTGGCGCTGGAACCTTATATCGTGCGTAAGCTGGCCAATTCTGCCGCCCCCGAAGCGCTGGTGCGATTACGCGCAGAAGCGGCGCGGTTGGCGGAACTGTCCGACAATGACCGGGAACAGGATTACATGGTCGCATCCGCCCGTTTCCACAGCGTGCTGATGGAAGTAGGCGGCAACGCAACGCTGCATTTCCTGACCCGGATGTTGGAGGATGTCATTGCGCAATACCAGAAGCGCCATGTCACCAGCGCCGCAGAAAATGCAGAACGCAAGCGCGCCCGCGAAAAGGGGGTGAAATCGATCAACCGTCTGATCGATCTGATCGGGGCGGGGGATGTGGATGCGGCGGAACGGCATTGGTTGCTGCATCTGGAAAACACCAACAGCATATGGGGCAGCAAGCGAACCCTGCGCGAGGTTCTGGCTCGTTAGATCAGGGTGGCGAACGAACCTTCCTGAACCGGTCTGATGGGCCGTTTGCCGACGATTGACATACCGTAACCTTCCAGCGCGACCAGCGATCGGTCGGAATTGGTCAGAATTTCCATTTTCCGCACACCAAGTTCATTCAAAATCTGCGCCCCGACCCCGTAATCGCGCAGCTGGTCCATAGGCTCGCCCGCTTCCCCGTTCAGCCGCTTGACCTGATCGGACAGGAAATTGGGCGAGGCCCGCGGGATCATCACGATGATGCCGGCACCCGCTTCGCCGATAATCTTCATGGACGTGCGCAGAACGCCGCTTCCCGGACCATCCTTGCTGAATATATCGTCGAATATATCGAAGGCGTGCATTCGCACCAGCGTGGGCTGTTCGGGATCGATGTGTCCCTTGCGCAATACAATCTGTTCGCTTTTGGTGGCCTGATTGAAAAACGCAATGGCAGTCCATTCGCCCCCGAACTGACTGGTAAAACGCGTTTCCGCACGGATTTTTGCCAAATGATCATGCCGCAGGCGATAGGCGATAAGATCGCGGATCGTGCCCATTTTGAGATCGTGCTTGCGGGCAAAGCTGACCAGATCGTCCATCCGCGCCATGGTGCCGTCTTCATTCATGATCTCGCAGATCACGCCCGACGGGTTCAGGCCTGCAAGCCGCGAGATATCGACGGCAGCTTCGGTATGGCCAGCCCGCACCAGCACCCCGCCATCGCGCGCGATCAAGGGGAAAACATGGCCGGGCGTCACGATATCGTCGCGGGTTCGGGATGGGTCGGTGGCGACGCTAATGGTGCGCGCCCGGTCGCCTGCGCTGATCCCGGTGGTGACGCCTTCGCGTGCCTCGATGCTGGTGGTGAACGCGGTTTCGTGGCGCGTACGATTGTTCTGGCTCATCAATTCAAGACCCAGATCGTCGCACCGGCTTTTGGTCATGGACAGACAGATCAGGCCCTTGCCATGGGTTGCCATGAAATTGATCGCTGCCGGTGTGGCCATTTGCGCCGGGATGACCAGATCGCCTTCGTTCTCCCGATCCTCATCATCGACCAGCACGAACATCCGTCCGTTGCGCGCTTCCTCGATAATTTCCTCGATCGGTGCCAGTACCGGCCGGTCGTCGTTCGCTTCGAAAAACTTTTCCAGCTTGCCCATGGTTTCCGCCGTCGGGTTCCACGCACTATCCAGGCAATCGCGTAATGAATTGGCATGAAGCCCCGCAGCGCGCGCAATGCCCGCTTTCGACAAGGATCCCGTCTCGACAAGAGCGTGTATTTTGGTCTGTATGGCGCTGGTGGTCTGATCGGTCATGATCGAGCGCTAGAAGCGCAATGTGATGAAGTCAATCACGCATCACATTGTAATGTGAATGGCGATGGTAATCCAGGGATTCGCGCACTCTTTCCAACGCACTTCCCATTGGATCAGCTTCGTCCATTAACGCAAAGCTACCGCTTACCACATAGCTGCAATGGCCGTGAACCGACGCGATGAGCGATCGGGCATAACGCGGCACGTCCAATTCGATATCTGCGGGAAGGGCCGCGCGAACTTCGTCCTCGACGATGGCAGTCAATCGTGCGCGACCTTCCCGGTCGGCATCCGACATGGTTTGGCTGTCCTTCAAACGATGTTCGTAGATTGCCGACCAAACCTGCGGGTTTTCCAGAGCGAAGGTGAAATATCCACGTACCAGCGCCGCCACGCGATCGCCGCCGCTTTCGTCCAGCGATTGCTGCAGATGCATGGCCCATAACACGAACGTATGGGTATTTATCGCGGCCAGCAATCCATCCAGCGAACCAAAGACATTATAGATTGTGCCAACGGAATAGCCCGCGCGTTTTGCAACCTCCCGCCCCGAAAATCTCGGATAGCCGACCTCCGCCAGCAATCCGTGCCCCTGCCGTATGAACAATTGAGTAAGTTGCGCAGGTGTATGATCGGATCGGCGGCCCATGCCCACTATGATAGCAAAAAAATGAACGCTGTCTAATTTATATATTGAACATTGTTCATTTGTTGGTTAGTGCGCCGGAGTTCTTTGGGAGAAATCGCGTGGAATTCTTGATCCTGCTGGCGTTGATCGTAACAGTCGGCGTATTGTGGACCCGCAGCACGTCCGCAGAGATGCGGCTTCGCCATATGGAGGCGCGTCTGGCCGGGCTGGAAGCCGCTTTGCCGTCGGAACGCGATGGCATTGCAGCGCCGGTCGCACCCCGTCTTGAACCACGTGCCAGCTGGCAGCCACCGAGAGCAGGACGGGCTTCTACAGACAGGATTTCGGATCGCGAGACGGAAAATTCGATCGAAGGATTACGGCGCACCCAACCGGAAGTGACGCGTCCATCAGACCCCAAACTGGGTTCCCAGCCAGACAGCGAGCCAGCCCTCAAGCCAGCCCGCGAGCCAGCCCGCAGGCCGGAGCCTTCGTCAGAGCCGACCGGCAAATCGATTTCCGCATCCAAGCCGAAAGTGGCCTTTCAGCCGGAAAAGAACGTCGCGCTGTTGGAAGACGATTCTAGAACCACCCCGACCGGATCGTTCGATTTTGAAGATATGTTCGGTCGCTTGCTGCCGATATGGGCCGGTGGCATCACCTTGGCCGTAGCGGGATTCTTCCTGGTCAAATATTCGATCGACATGGGTTTGCTTGGACCGAAAGTGCGGGTGGCACTGGGGTTCCTGTTCGGCGGCGGCTTGCTGGCGGGTGCCGAGATAGCCTACCGCGCCGAGGCCCGTATTGCGGACGATCGTGTGCGCCAGGCGCTGGCCGGGGCGGGGCTGGCCACGCTGTATGCGAGTTTCTATCTTGCCGGTTCGCTATACGATCTGGTTGGTTCCACCATCGCGTTCCTTGGACTGGCGGGCGTGACCGGCGCGGCGATATTGCTATCGTTCCGCTTCGGATTACCGGCTGCGATATTGGGGCTGGTCGGCGGTTTTGCGGCGCCCCTGCTCGTAGGCAGCGATGGGGCGAACGTGCCGCTACTGGCTCTGTATCTTTCGCTGGTTACCGGCGGCCTCACCTATGCCGGCAATCGGCAGGGGCGCAGCTGGCTGGCGCTTGCCGCACTGGCCGGTGGGCTGGGCTGGGGCGCCCTGATCCTGCTTTCGGGCTTATTCGGTAGCGCCGATATTCTCGCTTTCGGTGGTTATATCGTAGTGATCGGTGCGGTTTTGCCTGCGCTCACCCCAGGGCGCGATGCGGCACAGGGGTGGCGGATGGTGGCGGGCGGACTGGCCGCGCTGCAATTGGCAATCATGGTTCAGCAAACGGGCTTCGGGTTGCTCGCTTGGGGTTTGTATATTCTGCTGGGTGGTGCAATCACGTTCTTTGCCTGGGGCGACGCGCGGCTGCGGACGGCCAGTGCATTCGGCGCTGCCTTGAGCGCAGCTATGCTGGCTTTGTGGCCGGTTTCCAACTGGCTGGATTTCGCCATTGTCGGGGCTGCGCTGTTGGCGATCTTTGCCGGCATTCCGCTCGCCAATATATGGCGCCGGGCAACCACCCGGGCCGATATCGGGCAAGTCGCCGGTTTCAGCCTGGCCATGATCGCAGCGACCTGCCTGCATTTTTATGGAACAGGCGGCAATTACACGGTCGCCGCCGCCTGTCTGCTGATCGCGCTGCTGCCTGTGGCAGGTGCGTGGCGCAACTGGCCGGCGCCCGATGTGCCGGTGGGCACCGACGGTATTGTTCCGGCCGCCTCTGCTGCGATTGCTGCCACGATTGCCGGTCTGGTGGTGGCGCCGCTGTGGGCTGTTCCACTGGTGTGGAGCGCCGTATCGCTCGCCATCGTCGCACTCAGCTGGCACCGAAAGGACGATATGCTGGCAGTCATGCTGGTGACTTGGCTGGCCGTTCTTGCCGCTTCCTTGTTGACCGGCCCGTATGGTTCGGGCGAACTGGCGCGGCTTGCCGGTCTGCAATGGGGGTCCGATCCGGTGCAGGCGGTGATCCGGTGGATCGCAGCGCTGTTGCCATTTGTTGTTCTGACCCAGCGGCGCATCGTGCCCGCCATTACGCGCTTGGCGGAAATCGGGGCGGGCGTACTATCATACGGACTGGCCGCGCAGATCGTTCCGGCCCCATGGCTGGTATGGTTTCTCGCGGCAGGGGCAGCGGTGCTGACCCATGTTTCGGCCGGCCGGTTTGCCGCACGCTATACGGTACTCGCAATCACTCTATGCTGGATCGTGCAGCCGGTGCTGTTCTGGCTGGATAGGGCAGTGCGTGCTGCAGGCGGGGATCCCATGCTGATCGCGCAAACGCTGGATATGCGCGCGATCGGTTTACAATTGCTTCCTGCCCTGGTCGTGTCGGGAACGCTGCTGGTCCGGCCGGTCGGTCTAGCGGCAATCCATCGGCGGTGGGCGGCCATTCTTGCCGCTGGCATCGGCACGATTGCCATACATGGCGGGTTCAAGCATGTTTTCGCGATCATTGCCCGCGATGAATTCTCTGCACTGGGCATGGCGGAACGCACGCTATGGCAGGCGCTGCTTCTGGCCGGTGCACTGGCAGTCTGGCGCGGACTTCGCGGACATGCCTTTGCGCCCATCGTCTCGGGCGGATTGGCGGTTGCCGCCTTCGCCCATTTCGCAGTCTTCACTCTGGCTTGGCATAACCCGTTATGGACAGCGCAGGCCGTCGGCAGCTGGCCGTGGATTAATCTACTGGTGCCCGCTTACGCGATAGCGCTGATGGCAATCTGGTGGGCAGGCCGGATGGAACCGGTTCGCAAAAACGTACCGCAATGGCTGCTGGATATCGCAGCGATGATGACGGTGGGTATGTTTGCGCTGTCGCAATTGCGGCAGAGTTTCGCGGGCTCCGTCCTGACGTCCCAGCCGCTGGGCCAAGGGGAAGATTTGTTGCGGTCGCTGCTGGGGATCATGCTGGCCGTCGGTTTCCTGTGGTGGGGATCACATAAGAACCGGCGTAGCTGGCGCATCGGTTCGCTGGTGCTGATGCTGGGCGCGGTGTGCAAAGTGTTCGTGTTCGATGCGAACGGGCTGGAAGGGTTGGTACGTATCGCATCCTTCGTGGCGCTGGGTTTCAGCCTGATCGGCATCGGCTGGTTCTATGCCCGGCAGTTGCAATCGCAGGACAGCGGGCCTGAGCAGGCCTGAACGGGCCTGAACAGGAAGGCGCCCGGGTGCAGGCTTGGATAAGCCTTGCTGCGGTCATGAACTGTCACGCACGCGTCACATGGACGATGCAGACCATGGAAAAGCGGGCGTTACCAATCAGGTCGTCTGCCGGGAGAATGCTGCATGGAAGCAATTACGATTTTCCTGACCGATCCATGCGGCGTGGACATGACGCCTTTCGAAGACGATCGGCGGCAGGTGAAATTCTGCCACCTTCGCCATGACGGGCCCGGTCGCCGGGTCGAAGGGCGAAGCTGGATGTTCGTGGACTGGGTTATGGAACATCTCGCCGGGCTGGAAATGTGCCGCCGCCTGCGCGCGGATAGTCGCACGGCTTCGGCGCATATCACGATGGTCCTGGACGATGATGATCGGGAAGACCGCCGCCGCGCGTTGCAGGCAGGGGCAGACGATTACATCCTGGCGCCATTGGACCGGGCCAAGGTGCTGGACCGGGTGCTGCAGCTTCATCCGACACAGCAATTGCACGCGGCGGACCGGCTGACGCAGGGAAACCTTACCATCGACATGGCCGCCATGCGCGCACGATGGGGCAACACGATAGTCGATCTGCGACCCAATGAATTTCGATTGCTGCGGTTTCTCGTGGAAAATTCCAATCGGGTTCTGTCACGGCGCGACCTCATCTGCGGGATCGGCAAACAGGAACCCGCGATCGACGAACGTACCGTGGATGTATGGATCGGCCGCTTGCGGCGCGCGCTCAAACTGGCGGGGGCCGGCAATCCGCTGCGCACGATCCGTTCACTGGGCTATGTTTTCGATGCGCCCCAATAGACACGCGCCAATAGACATGGCGTCAATAACCAAGCACCGATAGGCGCCAGGTCTAGAATTCCGTCGAAACCGACAGGCTGAAACTGCGTCCTACTGCGTAACTGTTGATCTCGATCCGGTTGACGCCGTTGGTTTGAAATTCGAAATTGTCGCGGCCGGTAATATTGCGCGCTTCCAACTTGATTTCGAACGGCCGGTTGCCCAGGGCGAGTTCCTGCCGCGCAACGAAATCCAGGCGGAAGCCAGGGTCTTCCACAATGTCCGGCAGTGCGGCCGTGCCCCGACTGCTCACGCGTTCGCTCGCATAGGACATCAGAACGGTGAACTGCTGCAATTTGTCGAGATCTTCCAATCCCAGCTGTAGATTGACCAGATGGTCCGACTGACCGGTCAGCGGTACCCCATCGCGGAAGAAATTCGTGGCGGGCTGATCGGCGAAGGGAAACACGCGGGCGATATCGCCATCCGTCACTTGCAACTGCGACTGGGTGTAGGTGTAATTGGCGACAACCAATGCGCGCTTCGTTTCGAACCAGCCACCCAAATCGAGCAGGTCGTACCCATATTGAAAATCCAGTTCCGCCCCATAAAGCTGCGCGCTGGGCGCATTGGCGAAACCGCTGATCTGGTCATTGTCCGAAAAACTTGAAAATACTTCGATCGGCCGGTCGATATTCTTGTAAAATCCGGCCAGCGATACGCGATTGCCGCGTCCGAAATAATATTCGGCGCGTGCTTCGGCATTGGTCAGCCGGCTATCGACCAGAAACGGGTTGCCGTTGAACTGGCGGTTGGTTTCCGGATTGAAATAGGTCTGAAAGATAAGTTCCCGAAATTGCGGGCGGGCGATGGTTTTGGATGCCGCCACGCGCAGTTGCAGGCCATCGTCCACTTCCCAAGTCAGCGTAGCGGCGGGCAGGAAATAATCATTGGCAAGAAACGAACTGCTGCCCGAATTGGTCGGCACGGCGAAGACTTCCACCGGATCGACCGATTGGGTCGCATCCTCGTATCGCACCCCCAGATCCAGCGATACACCGGATAGCGGCTGCACTATTGCCTTGAGATAGCCGGCCTGAACCTCCAGCGCGGCTGCGAAGGCAGGGTCGGACTGCGTCGTTTCGATGAGGCCGATATCGTAGAAATCCACCACGGCATCGCCCAGCAGCAGATCGGGGCGAAGGGCACCCACCCCATCGTCGAAATCGGTGCCCGCATCGAACAGGAATTCGCGCCGCACGGAAAAACGATCCGTATCGGTATAGGCATAACCGGCGGTCAGCTGCAGCCAGTCGGTAATTGGATAGCTTACGTCCAGACCGGCATACCACAATTCTTCCTTCAGATTGGAAAACGCCACCGATGCGCTGCCGGTCTGGCGGTCCAGCACATTGAGGAAGGTATCGCCCAACGGATCGTTGGCGTTGTTCGTGCGGACATAGTTGAAACTATATTCATACGGTGCCTCGCGCCGGGTCTGCGCATATCCGCCGCGCAGATCGATGCCCAGATCGCCGAATTCCAGCTCGGCCACGATCTGGCTGTCGATGAGCTGGCGTTCGAACCAGGCAGTATCCTGATTGAACTCGCTGTCATCGTCCTGAAAATCGGTGCCAAGGGAAAGCCGCGTCTGCTTCAGCGTATCGCGAATATACAGGTTGGTAAAGCGGAAGCGATGTTCGTCCAGCTCCATGCCAAACCCCAGCAGGCCATTCACCAGAATGCGGTTATCGGTGACGAAATCGCGAAAGTCGCTATCGAGGTCGAGATCGGCGTTCACCGCGGTCTGATTGACGATCGACCGGTTGCGCCATTTGTTGCTGAGCGATGCGGTCGCGATCACGCCGAAACGGCCGGTAGACCCGAAATCCCAGGCTTCCCCCGCCGTTAGCCCGCCGGAGAAATTGAATGGCAATCGCTGGATATCCTGCGCCAGCACCAGATTGGGATTGCCCAATTCGCGCACAATCGCCTGCTGGTCCACGCCCAGATCGGACAGACGCTGGCCGCTGTCCAGAAACGCCCGCAATGCGGGCGGGACATCGCGCGTGCCGTCATCATAACCGAACCAGTCAAAATCGGACCCGTAATAATCGAGGCCCGTAGACATGGTTGTCTGCGTATCGCCGCTGATCCCTGCGCTGACTTTGACGAAGCCGTCTTCGGGAACCGCGCGCGTGGTCAAATTGATGACGCCGCCGCCGAACTCGCCAGGAAAATTGGCGGAATAGGTCTTCTGTACCAGCGACGATGCGATGATGTTGGTGGGAAAAATATCCAGCGGTACTACCCGACTTAACGGCTGTGGGGAAGGAAGCGGCAGGCCGTTCAGCAGCGCAAGCGAATAGCGGTCGCCCAATCCACGCACGAACACGAACCCGTTGCCCTGAACCGACAGGCCGGTGGTCCGGCCCAGCGCACCGGCAATATCGCCTTCGCCGGTTCGTGCGATTTCTTCCTGCGTCAGGACGGTGATGACTTGCGATGAATTGCGGGTTACGTCACGGGTACGCCGACCGGTCACAACGATTTCCCCGCCGGGAATGGACACGTCTGCATCCTCCACCGGCTGTTCATCGGTCCCGATGCCATTGCCTTGTTCTTCCAGACCGACTTCCTGATCGCCGCTCGGTTGCGCCGTTGCAGGGTCCAGGATCGCCGGGTCAGCGTCGCTTGCCTGCGCATGGGCAATCGAACCGAACGCCAGCGGCGCGCACAACGCGGTGGACACCAGCAGCGCAGTCGCCGCGCGCTTGACCGAATTTGTCGCTCTCGTCATCGAAGCGGGCCTCTTAATCATATGGTGGAACGGGAACAGGCAAAAGGTGGGGAGGCGGATCGGCCACTTCCCCACCGGTTCGGCGTCAAGAATAGATCGGCAGCGCGGTGCACGATCCGGTGTTGCTACCGAACGCGATTGCCGCACTGTCACAGGTCCAGCCCTGGAACCGTGTATCGCCGCTGCGCGCCGCGCCCACGAAGCCGGCATTGTCGAAGAACATCGACATGGCGGTCGGATTGAACGGGCTCAGCGCATTCTCATTCGCACCATTGATATAGGTCATGGTCAGCGAATTGGTGTAACCGGAATTATTGTTCGACCCGCCATCGAAGATCGCCTGAGCCTGTGCCGCCGTGACCCCGCCGCTGCCGGCGCGGAAATCGGTCCCGCAATCCAGCGCGACCGAATTGAACATCGGCGGGCCAACATCGTCCAGCCCGGCATCGGCGGCGCGAATCGTCTGCGCCTGATCGATCCGGATACAAGGCGTGCCCTGCGATGCATCCACGATCAGCGTGTTGAGAAGCGTGTAATCCGCCCCGCCGCGAATTCGCACAGCCTGATCGTTTGTGCGGCGCTGGATGAAGGTGGCGTTGGAGATAACCGTGTTCTGGCGCGGGGTCTGGTCCTCCAGCCCGTTGGTCGAATCCGCTTCGATGATACCGTCGCCCACGCCGCTGCGCTGGACTGCGACCACATATTGCAGATTGGCTTTGACGCCAGTGTCGGTATCGATGGAATCATCCTCCGCGCCGACCACGACCAGGCCTTTCATGTTCACGCTGCCGCCGAAGAACTCAACACCATCGTCGGAACTGTTGTAGCTCATGATATTGTTGAAAATCGTGCCGGTGCCGGTACCCCCGGTGGTCAACGATTGCAGTTCGTTATCGCCCGACAGAACGAAACCGGAATAGCGGATCTGGACGAATTCCATCCGCCCCGAACTGTCGCCGCGCGTAGTGCCGCCGAATATAGCCGGCTGCGCCGCACCTTCGACCTGACGTTCGCAATTGATCGATCCGGGCGCTGCGGCCGGCGCGATGCAATCGGTTACCGGCGCACGGCCCGCCAGAACGACGCCGCCCCACTGGCCGGACGAATTTTCGTTATTGAGGCCCAGCACATTGTCGCGGCTGGTAAAGATAATCGGCCGCGTTGCGGTGCCGACCGCGTTGATGGTATTGCCGCGATTGACCATCAGGAACGACGATCCGCTGGCATACAGGATCGCGCCTGCTTCGATACTCAGGCGCACATTGGTGTCGCTGGCGCCGTCCGTCGCATCCGCTGCCGGGCCGCCATCGGTGCCGACATCGACGCGGCCGTTCATCCGATAGAGCAGACCCTTAATATAGGGCAGATTGGCAGAAGAGGTGAACCGTGCGGGCAGGGTGCAGACACGATATTCGCCGGTCGGCCCGGAAATGGTGCCGTCGTCGGTCAATCCCGCAGGGTCGCTGATCGTAGGGCAGCCCGCCGCCGCCGTCACACTGCCGCCGGTGGTCGGGGGAACGACCGGGGGCGTGGTGGGAGGATTGTTTATGATCACGTTGCCGCCGGTGCCCGGCGATACGATTTCTTCTGCGCCGCAGCCCGCCAGCGCCAATGCGCTGCAGCCGATAATCATTGAGCGGTGAAAATGTGTCACGGGTGAACCCCCCTTAAGAATTTCTGTGTGTGGAACAGCGTGGATTCGCTGTCTCGAATCGCCTGTTAGGATCGCTTCATGACAGTTTGAATTACCTGTGACGGTTACGTTGCAACCGGGTCGCGAAACTTTTGTAGCCCAACGGTTCCGCGTTCATGATGATGCAGTGTGACCTACCGCGGACCCGGCGCGCCGCGTTAGCCTTTTGGTAACCACGCTTGGTTAGGAGATAGTCAGGACGGTTTGATGTCACCACAGTGTCATGTAGTATGCGCAGATGGGGCCGTATGGAGGGTTTGATGATTCTCAGATTTGCGGGCGTTCTGCTGTCGCTTGTCGCTGCGCTCATATCTGCCGCGCCGGTTCAGGCGGATGTCATGGAAGTGGGCGATAATGGCGCGCGCTGGATTGCCGGCGCTTCGGCGACTATCGGGGGCCCGGTTGCGGGCACCGAACTGAGCGCGTCGGCCGATCTTACCTATCTGGCGGACGATTTTGCCGTTCCCGTGGAAGCTTTGGCCGACAGTGCGGGTCATGCGGGTCTCGTGCCCGCCGCTTATCTTGCCAAGGTGCACGAACTTTCCGCCCGGTTCGATCTCAGCCCGGCTTTGATCGAAGCCCTGGTGTGGCAGGAAAGCCGGTGGCGTGCGAATGCGCGTTCACCGGTCGGCGCGCGTGGACTGGCGCAGTTGATGCCCGGCACCGCCCGCGATCTGGGTGTCGATCCGGACGATCCCTTCGCCAATCTGGAAGGCGGCGCCCGCTATCTGCGCCAACAACTGGACCGGTTCGACGGCAATCTGGAAAAGGCGCTGGCGGCCTACAATGCCGGACCGGGGCGGGTGATCCGCGCCAATGGCGTGCCGAATATCCGCGAGACCAGACTTTATGTGGCGGCGATCATGGGCCGTCTATCCAACTATTCCCGGAGTGTGCAGTAAATGAACCTGTTGTCGCGTATAGCCGTCCTTCTTTTTGCCATGGGACCGACTGCCGCTTTTGCACAGGATCCGCAGGGTTCCGGCCCGATCGTGGCGGCGCTGGGTTGGTTGCAGGGCACACTGCTGGGCAATGTTGCCACCGCCATTGCCGTGATGGCCGTGGCGGCTGTGGGATTCATGATGCTGACCGGGCGGATGAACTGGCGGTTCGGCGCAACGGTCATCATCGGTCTGTTCATCCTGTTCGGCGCCAGCACGATCGTTGCTGGTATTCAGGGTGCGGCGGGTTAGACACCGATGACACAGCTTGTCCGCCATCCGGTGCATCGTGCCCTTACCCGTCCGCAGATGTTTGCGGGCGTAACGATGAATTTTTTCATTCTCAATCTGCTGATTACAGCGGAAGCTTTTCTGATTCTGAAAAGCTTCTGGGTCATTCCGATACCCGTGATCCTGCATATTGTCGGCTATTTCGCCTGTCTGCGCGAACCGCGGGTGTTCGATGTGTGGATCACCAAAGTCAGCAAATGCCCGCGGGTCAAAAACTGGAAGCGGTGGGGGTGTAACAGTTATGCGCCCTGACCCGTCGGTAATCTTGTTTGAAGGGCTTGCGCGATGACCAAATGGATCGGCGCCGCCGCCTGGAGCGCGAAGGAAGCCCGTGCCGGCGACCGGTTGCCCTATTCCCATCTGATCGACCCCAGCACCATGCTGCTGCGCGATGGATCGGTGATGACCGCCATTCAGGTGCCGGGCCTGCTGTTCGAAACCGAAGATAGCGATGCGTTGAACGCCCATGCCGCCACCCGCGAAACCGTGCTGCGGTCCACTCTGGATGCGCGTTTCGTCATGTATCACCATGTCGTCCGCCGCCGCGTTGCGGTGTCACTGGACGCCGAATTCCCGGATCCGCTTTCCGCCCATATCGATATGCGGTGGAAAGAACGGCTTGGTCATGGTTCGCTGTTCATCAACGACCAGTTTATCACCCTCATTCGCCGGCCCGCCCGCGGCAAGGCCGGTCTTGCGGAAAAACTCGGCAAGATGCTGAGCCGATCCGGAAGCAAGGACATCGCGGCCGATGTCAAAGACATCCGCAGCCTGAAAGCTGCGGCCACCGGGCTCGTTGCATCGCTGACGGCTTATGGCGCACAGATATTGGGCGATTACGAAGGCGCCTCGGGCGGGGACAACAATGAAATTCTGGAACTGCTGAGCGCGCTTTACAATGGCGAAATGCGTCCCGTGCGACGCCCGGCGGATGATGTGGATGCAGGCCAGATGCTGCCCTATCGTCGGGCCAGTTTCGGCCTCGATGCGATGGAACTGCGCGGGTCCGGCGACCCCGAATTTGCCGCCATCGTCAGTCTGAAAGAATATCCCGACGCCACTTCGCCCGGCTTGCTCGACGGCCTGTTGCGCCTGCCCCATGAAATGGTGGTCAGCGAAAGCTACGCTCCGGCGGAACGCCAGACCGCCCGCGAACGCATGGATCTCAGCATCCGCCGCCTTCGTTCCGCTGACGAGGATGCGGCCGCCGAACGCGGTGATATGCTCGCTGCCCGCGATGCGCTGGGCAACGGTGCGGTTGGTTTCGGGGATCATCATCTCAGCGTGCTGGTGCGCGAAAGCGATCTGGCACGGCTGGACGATGCGACCGCCGCCTGCGCCGCGGCTTTAGCCGATACCGGCGCGATTGCCGTACGCGAAGACACCAATCTCGAGCCCGCTTTCTGGAGCCAGTTCCCCGGCAACGAACAATACATCGTGCGGCGCGCCATGATCTCCAGCGCCAACATGGCCAGTTTCGGATCGCTGCACGGTTTTGCCCTGGGGCAGGCTGCCGGCAATCATTGGGGTGATGCCGTAACATTGCTGGAAACGACCAGCGCCACACCGTTTTTCTTCAATTTCCATCACGGCGACCTCGGCAATTTTTCGGTTATCGGGCCCAGTGGTTCAGGCAAGACGGTCGTGATGAACTTCCTGGCTGCCCAGGCACAGAAATACCGCCCGCGCACGATCCTGTTCGACAAGGATCGCGGGGCGGAACCGTTCATTCGCGGTATCGGCGGGCGGTATGATCGCATAACAGCCGGATCGCCCAGCGGTTTCAATCCCATGTCTCTGCCCGACAGCCCGGAAAATCGCGCCTTTCTGCGCGACTGGCTGGGCGTGTTGCTGGAAGCGGAGGGGCCGGAGGAGGCCGCCACTATCGCAGCCGCAGTCGATGCGACCTACGCCAACGCGCCGTCGCTGCGCCGTCTGCGCCATTTCAAGGAACTGCTGTCGGGTTCCCGCCGCCCCCAGCCCGGCGATCTCGCGGACCGGCTTGCCGCGTGGATCGGATCGGAAACCGGCGATGGTGGGGAAAATGGGTGGTTGTTCGACAATGCGGTGGACCGGCTCGACCTGAACCAGCGCGTGCTCGGCTTCGACATGACCGCGTTGCTGGAAAATCCCAAATTGCGCACGCCCACCATGATGTATCTGTTTCACCGGATCGAAGAACGTCTGGATGGTGAACCGACGATGATCCTGATCGACGAGGGTTGGAAGGCGCTCGATGACGAAGTGTTCGCCGCGCGTATCCGCGATTGGCTCAAAACCCTGCGTAAACGCAATGCATTGGTCGGCTTTGCAACCCAAAGCGCGCGCGATGCACTGGAAAGCCGCATTTCCACCGCATTGGTAGAACAAACGGCCACCATGATATTCATGCCTAATTCGCGCGCCAGGGCGGAGGATTATTGCGATGGTTTCGGTCTGACCGAACATGAATTCGCTCTGATCCGTTCGCTTCCCGCGCATAGCCGCTGTTTTCTGGTGCGGCAGCCCGATGCTTCCGTCGTGGTGCGGCTCGATCTGTCGAATGCCCCCGAAGTGCTCACCATTCTTTCGGGCCGCGAAGCATCGGTGCGCAAGCTGGACAAGCTGCGCGCGGAGCTGGGGGACGAACCGGCGGACTGGTATCCGGCATTGACCGGTCACAACTGGCCCGGCGATGACGGGCGGGACGGATATCGCGGGCAGGGCACTGGCGGTATTGGCGATGAGCCCTATCCCCTGTGGCAGGCAGCGGAATGAGCGCACAATGCGACAATCTGACAAACGATGTCGGATCGGGCGTGGCGGCGGCGCTGCGTGCGGTCGATTGTACGGCGTCCGAAGTCAGTGCCGCAGCATTCGGCCGGCTGTTCGCCCCGGGCGGTGCGCTCGGCCCCGTACTGACATTGCTGCTGGGACTGTTCATCGCGTTTTTCGCCATCGCGCTGATGCTGGGCCGAACCAATCTGAGCATCCGGTCGCTGGTCCCGCGGATGCTGACATTGGGATTGGTGGTTACATTCGCAACGAGCTGGGTTGCCTATCAATCCGTGGTCTGGAACCTTGCGATTGCCGCGCCCGACTATCTTGCATCGGTCATCACCGGATCGCGCGGGTCCGCTACCACCACCTTTGCGGACAAGATCGATATCGTGTTCATCGCTGTCCAGCAGGCATCCGAACTTGCTGGCGGCGCTGCCGGCGGGGCCGAGATCACCGCCTTTTCGCCGCGCGGCATCCTGTGGCTTGGCGCGCTGCTGTTCCTGCTGGGAACTGTCGGGGTGTTGGTAACGGCGCGGATCGGGCTGGCATTGCTGGTCGCACTGGGGCCGATTTTCGTGGTCATGGCGTTGTTTTCATCCACGCGCGGGCTGTTTACAGGCTGGCTCAAAGGCGTGGTGATGCTCGGCCTTACTCCGCTTCTCGCGGTACTGGGCGGGGGTGTGATGCTGGAACTGGCGGTGCCTATCCTGCGCTCGCTCAACCAGATCCCCGGTCAGATCGATGCGCGGGCAGCGATGGCGTTTTTCATGATCGGCGCCGTCCATGTCGCCTTGATGATAATGGCGCTGAAAGTTTCGGCGACCATGGTGGCGGGCTGGCGCGTTTTCGGCCTTGCGCCGGATGATAAGGCCGATCGGCTGGAACCCCGTGCAGCGATGGTTCCGCCTGCAGCGACCCTGGCAACTGCCGGGGCGCCGCTATCTACCGCGCAGGCGGCGGCACAGTCGGTCGCTCCCAGCCGCCTGGCGGCATCCGCGCCGCGTATTCTGGCGGCCGCCAACGATACCGCACCGATTTCACCGGGATCGGCGGCCCGCACCAGCCGGGTGCTCGCGACGTCCCCCGGTGCCGGTCAGGCTGTGCCGGTCAGCGGTGCCACATCGCGCACACATGGGATCGGCAACCGGTTCCGTCCGGCGGTCACGCGCTCGCCCTTATCCACCAGATCGGGAAAGACATCATGATCCGCGCCACTCTGCCTGCGCTATTTCGACCCGCGCTCTTGCTGGCGGCATCGTTTGTGTTTGCCTGCAATGCGCACGCCGACGATCCGCGCCTGATCGAACAATTCTACGATCCGGGGCAGGTTGTGCATATCGAAGGACGCACGAAAGTTCAGGCCACTATCGTATTCGGCGCGGACGAAAATATCGAAAATGTCGCGGTGGGCAATTCAGAAGCGTGGCAGATTACCCCCAACAAACGCGCCAATCTTCTGTTTATCAAGCCATTGAGCCCGACTGCGCGCACGAACATGACGGTGGTGACCGATCGGCACACATATCTGTTCGATCTGGTTGCCAGCCCGCGCGCGCAACCGCTTTACGTGCTGCGGTTCATATATCCCGATGAGCCCGAAGCGGAGCCGATGCTGGTCGAAAACCCCAATGCGCTGGAACTGGCGGCGGCTGGCGATCCCTACGCCGTGATCGACCCGGCCCAGCTCAATTTCGAATGGGCGCGCACGGGCGTTGCGGGATTGCTGCCTGAACGGGCCTATGATGATGGCAGCGCCACTTTCCTAAGCTGGCCCGCCGATGCCGCAATCCCGGCAATATTGACGAAGGACAGCGCCGGCACCGAAGGTCCGGTTAATTTTACAGTGCGGGGCGATACTATCGTGGTCGACGGCGTGCCGCGCGAAATCGTGCTGCGTTCCGGCGATGACAGCGCGATGCTGACATATCAGGGCGTTGCCCGCGTCACCGCGATCGATCCCGATACCGCAGTGGCAAGGCCCACGATCAGCATTGGAAGGAACCAGAAATAATGCGTTCTGCCAACACTATTCCGGTTAAAACGGATGAAGCCGCCAACGATGTCGATCCGCGCGAAACGGAATCCGCTGAAATCATCGATCTGGCCAGCCGCAACAGTTTTCCCGCCGTTACACAGCGCAGCAACAAATCCGATGCCATGGGCCTGGTGGCCGGTATCGCACTGGTCGGCGCGATCGGTGCGGTCACCTTATGGAGCATGAATAGCGCGCGTGTCGCACCGCCTGAATCAATCGGCGGCCAGACACAGGCCGTACCGCAGCCCGTGGCCCAGCCGGTACCGGTGCCGGTAGCCATCGAACCGGTGGAAAGTTTCACCCCGATGGCGCCGCAATATGATCCGGCACCGCAGCCGATCATGTCCAATTCGCCGATGGTAAATTCGATGCCAGCCAGCAATCCCTACAGTTCCCCGACGCTGGTGTTCGATGCGGGCGGCACCCCGATCGGGCAGATCGCCGTTCCGGCAGCGGCGATCGGAATGCCCAATGGAGAAGCTGCGAGCAGCGGCAATTCATCGAGCGACTTTGCCAGCCGCGTCGGCGGGGTCGGTGGCGGAACCGCGCAGGCCAAGGCGATGGTCAATCCCACCACCACTGTCACGCAGGGCACGCTTATTCCGGCAATCCTGGAAACCGCAATCGATACCAACGTGCCCGGTTTCGTGCGCGCTGTCGTCAGCCAGGATGTGCGCAGTTTCGATGGCAGGAATGTGCTGGTCCCCCGCAGTTCGCGGTTGATCGGACAGTATCAAAGCGGGCTGCAGAACGGGCAGAAACGCGCGTATGTCATCTGGACCCGGTTGATCCGCCCGGATGGCGCATCGGTCAGCCTGCAATCGCCCGCTGTCGGCTATGACGGAACCACCGGGTTGAAGGGCAAGGTCAGCAGCAATTTTTTCCAGCGTTTCGGTTCTGCAATGCTGCTGTCGGTCGTCAGCGGCCTGTCCGCGATCGGTACAGGCGGCGCATCGGTGGTGCTGGGTGGCGGCGGTCAGGCTGCTGCGGCGGCCGTGCAGCAGGACAATCAGATCGGCCCGACCATTCGGGTGAAGCAGGGGGCGCCGATCCGGGTGTTTACGGCCCGCGACCTTGATTTTTCAGCCGTTGGCGGCCGCTAGAACCATGGCAGGGGCGGACACGGTATGAGCGCGAATATTCACGCCTTGCCGCATGAACCCGCTGCGCCGCTGGAAACGGCGGTGGAACGCAGCGTCTATCTGGATGCCTATCTGGAACCATTTCGCAAATGGTTGCAAACGGACACGGTGACCGAAATATTGGTGAACCGTCCAGGCGAAGTGTGGATCGAAGATGCCGCCAGTGCCGGGATGCAGCGTATCGACGTGCCCGGGATCGACGACCGTTTGGTCCAGCGACTGGCGGAACAGGTTGCCCGGGTCAGTCATCAGGGCATCAATCGCGAACATCCCCTGCTTGGCGCGACTTTGCCCGATGGCGCGCGCATCCAGTTTTGCGGCCCGCCTGCCGCGCGCAAACATTGGGTGATGGCGATCCGCCGGCACCGGCGGCTGGATCTGCCGCTGGACGCTTACGATACCGGCCCGCTCGAACCCATCGTGCCCGCTATCATGCCGGATGCTGCCGCACAGCCCATCGCATTCCTGCGGGCGGCAATTGCAGCGCGCCGTACGATCCTGATATCCGGCGGCACGTCCACCGGCAAAACTACTTTCCTTAACGCCATGCTCGGCGAAATTCCGCGGGCGGAACGGGTTATTCTGGTCGAAGATACGCCTGAACTGCGGCTGCCGGGGCGCAACGGGGTAGGTCTGGTTGCAGTAAAGGGCGAACTTGGCGAAGCGAAGGTCACTGCCAACGAACTGCTTCAGGCTGCGCTGCGGCTGCGGCCCGACCGGATCGTGCTGGGCGAATTGCGCGGTGCGGAAAGCGTCAGCTTTCTGCGGGCGATCAACACCGGCCATCCCGGCAGCTTTTCGACGATCCACGCCAACAGCTTGAACGGTGCGCTGGAACAGCTGGCTTTGATGGTGATGCAGACCGGCATCGGGCTGACCCGCGCCGACACCATTGCCTATGCCGCATCGGTCATCGATATTATCGTGCAGCTTGGGCGCGGTTCCGACGGCAAACGCTCCATAACACAGATCGCCGAAACCGCCGCTTTGGTTTAATCTCACCTTTGCATAGCTCTATTGCGATTGTCCGGGCGGCCCGGCCGGGAAAATAGATTTATGACAATGGTATTTTGGGATTTGGCGAACGATTTACACGAGGCGTGACTTCGGTATGTATGGAACCCAAGCAGAACCATGTGAGCGCCATCTTTCGATTTGACCGGACATCCGGCGTATAGAATGCACCCAATTCATGCCCCAAACCGCGTCATCCCATTCCGTCCCGGCCCAGTATGATGGAGCGGGGGGCGCTCTGTCTGGTCAGGGGGCGGTCAATCCCGCAGATCGCTATATCAATCGCGAACTGAGCTGGCTTGCCTTCAACGAACGGGTGCTGGCGGAGGCTGACAATTCCGATTACCCGCTGTTGGAACGGCTGCGTTTCCTGTCGATTTCCGGCAGCAATCTGGATGAATTCATGATGATCCGCGTGGCGGGACTGGTCGGGCAAGCGCAGCGCGGCATATCGCGTCTGTCCATCGATGGCCGCAGCCCGCCGCAGCAATTGCAGGCCATTCGCGAAGCGGTGCGGGCTATCAATCGCCAGCAGCAAGATAGTTGGCGCGAATTGCGCGGATCGCTGGCCGGGGCCGGGATCACCATAGCCGATGGTCGGCGGGTCAATGCGCGCGCGCACAATTTGCTGAAATCCTATTTCCTGGAAGAAATTGCGCCCGTCATCACTCCGCAGATCGTGGATAGTGCGCATCCGTTTCCATTCGTTTCCAACGAAGGGATCGGCGTATTGTTCAATCTGGTCCGGGATAGCGATGGCGAAAGGATCATAGAACTGATTCTGATCCCTGCTGGCCTGCCGCGGTTCATCCGCGTGCCGGACGACAAGGGCGCGACCGACGGCGATCCGGGCGCGGTCTATATCGGAATGGAAAGCCTGGTTTCCCGCTTTGCCCATAAACTGTTTACCGGTTTTACAATTCAGGGCGATGGCGCATTTCGGGTCCTGCGCGACAGCGATATCGAAATCGAGGAAGAGGCGGAGGATCTGGTGCGCACATTCCGGTCCGCAATCCAGCGGCGACGGCGCGGGCAGGTTATCCAACTGGAACTGGACGAAGGTTTCGACCCATTGGCGGAGGAACTGCTACGCGAACAATTGGGCGGTCAGGGCGTCACTTTGATGGAAACCGATGGCCTCATCGGGATCGAAGGGCTGGCCGACATCGTCAAGGAGGAACGCCCGGACCTTAAATTCCCAAGTTACACCCCGCGCTTTCCCGAACGGGTCATGGAACATGATGGCGATTGCTTTGCCGCCATTCGCGAAAAGGATATCGTTATCCATCACCCTTACGAAAGTTTCGAAGTGGTGGTCGATTTCCTGCGTCAGGCCGCGGTGGACCCGGATGTCGTTGCCATCAAGCAGACATTGTATCGTGCCGGCACCCAGTCGTCGGTGGTGGCGGCGCTGATCGCGGCGGCGGAGAACGGCAAATCCGTTACCGCTGTCGTGGAATTGAAAGCGCGTTTCGACGAGGAACAGAACCTGCTCTGGGCATCGCAGCTGGAACGCGCCGGGGTGCAAGTGATCTATGGCTTCGTGGATTGGAAAACCCATGCCAAAGTGTCGATGGTGGTGCGCCGCGAAGAAGCGGGAATGCGCACATATTGCCATTTCGGTACTGGCAATTACCACCCGATCAATGCGCGGATTTACACCGATTTGAGCTTTTTTACCACTGATCCCAAATTCGGGCGCGATGCGGCCAAGCTGTTCAATTTCGTCACCGGCTATGTCGAGCCCAATCGCATGGAAATGCTGGCGATCGCGCCTATCGACCTGCGCGAGGCGCTCTATGCCCATATCGATCGCGAGATCGAAAATGCAGGTAACGGGCGGCCTGCGGCGATCTGGGCCAAGCTCAATTCCATTACCGATCGCGGCGTAATCGAACGGCTTTATGCCGCCAGCCGCGCCGGGGTCGAGGTGCAGCTGATCGTGCGCGGTATCAATTCGCTGCGGTCCGGCGTGCCGGGCCTTTCGGACAATATCCGGGTCAAATCGATCATCGGGCGTTTTCTGGAACATACCCGCATATGGGCTTTCGCCAATGGTTACCGGATGCCCGGCGAACGTGCGAAAGTGTTCATCGCATCGGCCGATGCCATGTCCCGCAATCTGGACCGCCGGGTAGAGGTGCTGGTGCCGATCAAGAACCGAACGGTTCACGACCAAGTGCTGCAGCAGGTTCTGCTCGCGAATTTGTTGGATACCGAACAAAGCTGGCAGCAACGTGCCGATGGCAGCTATAGCCGGATGGATGCCGGTGATAAGCCGTTCAACTGCCATCGGTATTTCATGACCAACCCGTCGCTTTCGGGACGTGGCGGTGCGTTGGAGGCGGATGGCGTTCCTGATCTGGCACTGCGCAGCGAACCGACACGAGCACGGGCCGACTGATGCCGCGAACCTATCAAAGTGCGGATCGCGAGGGTTTGTTTGCCGGACATCGGGCCCAGCGGGCAATTATCGATATCGGATCGAACACGGTCCGTCTGGTAGTATATGGCGGGCCGCCGCGGGCACCGGTCGTATTGTTCAACGAAAAAGTCGCAGCGCGGCTTGGCCGGGATATTGCGGCAACGGGAATGCTGGCGGATGTTGCGATGGATGCGGCCATTGGCGGGCTGCGCCGTTACGCCCTTTTGCTGGAGGAATGGGGCGTCGAGACAGTCGACGTGGTTGCCACCGCCGCGGTGCGCGAAGCTGGCAATGGCGACGATTTTCTCGCCCGGGTGCGCGCGTTGGGGTTTGCGCCGAAACTGTTGGCAGGCGCACAGGAAGCATATGCCAGCGCAATGGGGGTAATCGGCGCTTTTCCCGGTGCAAGCGGTATTGCTGCCGATCTGGGCGGCGGCAGTCTGGAACTTATCGGTTTTACAGATGGTACGCCGGGCACTGGTATCAGCCTGCCACTGGGCACTTTGCGTTTGCCGCAATATCGCGGTGGCGGCGATGAGGCGGACGGCACGAACGCGGGTGGCACGATGCACGACCATCTGGCGCGAATGCTCGACAGACCTGCCTTTCGACTGTTCGCAGCACGTGGATGATGCACCGGTGTCGCTCTTCATGGTGGGTGGTACCTGGCGGGCGATGGCAGTCGTCGCGATGGATGCGCGCAATTACCCGCTGAGCGACCCGCACGGGTTCCAAATGCCGGTGACGCAGGTGCGCGCGATGCTGTCCCGGCTGGAACGGTTGACGGGCGATGATCTGGCAGGCAATCCGCGTATCTCGGCCATGCGCGCTTCCTATCTGCCGGATGCGGGCCGGTTGCTTTCGGCATTGCTGGACCGGTTGCAGCCCGATCGCATCGTGTTTTCATCCTGGGGTCTGCGCGAAGGCGTGATGTTCGACGATCTTGCTGATTTTGTGAAGGCGCAAGATCCGCTTCTGTCGGGCGTTGGCGAGTTCGCCCAATCGCGGGGAACATCGCCGACATTAGCCACACGCGTCGCCGCATGGACGGTGGGCGCATTGCGCGATTCCAGCATTACTGAGGGCGATGCCAAGTCGCGCGCCGCGCCTACCCGCGGTTCGGAACGACTGCGTCTGTCCGCGACCATGCTTGCGCTGGCATCCATGCAGATCGAACCCAACCTTCGCACCGGTCTGGCGATGGACTGGGCATTGCAGAAGCGCTGGATCGATGTCGACGCGTCGGGACGCGCAATGATGGCAGCAACGGTTTCGGCCAATAAGAACGAATGCGATCTTCCGGCATTTCTGCGCGATCTGGCAAGCGAGGAACAGCTGGAACAGGCTTTGCAATGGGGGCTGGCAATACGGCTGTGCCGCAGACTTGGCGGATTGTCGCCGCGGGTGTTCGCCGCCAGCCGGTTGGCGATCGATGGCGATCGGTTGGCCCTGACGCTGGAGCCTGCATACGAGGCCGCGTTCGGCTATTCCAATCGCAAGGACTTGAACCTGCTTGCCGACAGGATGAACCTCACCGCCGATTTGCGTATTGCCGACACTGCCTTTTTGCGTTGACGCGCCAGAACCGCAAACCTAACCCGCCAGCCAGTGCGCGCCCGTAGCTCATCTGGATAGAGCGCGAGACTTCTAATCTTGAGGCAGCAGGTTCGAGTCCTGCCGGG
>CAWDNB010000007.1:0-35358 GCA_963803585.1 uncultured Alphaproteobacteria bacterium
GTGAGCCCTGCTGGGTTCGAACCAGCGACCTACTGATTAAAAGTCAGTTGCTCTACCGACTGAGCTAAGGGCCCACATTGCTGTGGCATCGGCATGAATGGCGCGAATGGCCGGGCCGTCAACTAGGGACCGGGCGGGGCTTGGTCAAGCGGGCATTGAGCTGTCGCAGCGATAAATTGGCATACGGATCGCGCCAGGACGGTGCGATCTGCATGGCGGGTCGCAATACGAAATCGCGGGCGCGAAACTGCGCATGCGGTATTGTAAGGGTCCGGTCGTGCCAGCGCCCCCCGCTCCACAGGATAATGTCCAGATCCAGCACGCGTGCCTGCCAGCGCCCGCCGCGCCGGACCCCGAATTGGCGTTCCATGCGCTTGATATGATGCAGCAATGCGCGAGGTTGGTGGCCGCATTCCAGAACCGCTGCGGCATTGGCGTAACGCCGGCGCGATGGGCCGACCGGCGCGCTGCCTCTTATCGGCGATACTGCGTGTATTGTGCCGATGCTGCCCAACCGCTTCACTGCCGTTGCCAGCACTGCGCCCGGCAACCCGTATTGTGGGTGCCGAATGTTCGATCCCAATGCGATCAGATAAAGCTGGGCTGCGCCTGACCTTCCGGCCGCTCCATCAGACATCTTCGCACAGCCGGCCGTATAGCTGCGGGCGGCGATCGCGAAAAAAACCCATCCCTGCACGGTGCTTGGCCGCCAGATCGAGATCCAGCGTAGCGACCAGCAAGCCTTCCTCGCTGTCGCTGAATTCCGTGACCAGATCGCCCCATTCATTGGCGATGAAACTGTGACCGTAGAATGTCTGGTCGCCTTCCATCCCGATGCGATTTGCCGCCACCACCGGCATGCAATTCGACACGGCGTGCCCCTGCATCGCACGGCGCCATATGTGACTGGTATCGAATTGCGCATCATAGGGTTCGGACCCGATGGCGGTGGGATAGAACAGCAGTTCCGCCCCCATCAAGGTCATCGCGCGTGCGCATTCCGGATACCATTGGTCCCAGCATATGCCCACCCCGATCCGGGCGCCTGCCACGTCCCATACCCTGAAACCGCTATTGCCCGGGCGAAAATAGAATTTTTCTTCGTATCCCGGCCCGTCGGGTATGTGGCTTTTGCGATAGGTCCCCATGATTTCGCCATCAGGGTCCACCATGGCGACAGTGTTGTAGTAATGGTGCCCATCGCGCTCGAAAAAACTGACCGGTATGGTCACGCCCAGTGCCTTCGCCAGCCGGCGCATCGCGATGACCGACGGGTGTTCGGTCGTCGGCCGGGCGAGCGCGAACAGCGCTTCGTCCTCTTCCCGGCAGAAATACGGCCCGGAAAACAGTTCGGGCGGCAGAACGATTTGCGCCCCTTGCGCTGCAGCACGCTCGACCAGTTGCGCGACCGCGTCGATATTGTCCCGTTCGTCCGGGGCGGACAATGGCAATTGCAGGGCGGCGACAGTCAGGTTTCTCATGCGCGCCGCCCTATGCGATTATCGGATGCGGCTCAATCAGCCTGCCTTGCGAAACAACAAGGTCATCCGGTCGCTTTCGCCGACGGCTTCGTATTTCGCGCGGTCCGTATCGCCCCCTCGCAGCACTGGCGGCAGCGTCCATACCCCGCCTTCCCAGCTGGCATCGTCGCGCGGATTGGCATTGACTTCGGAAGTGCCGGCAAGTTCGAAACCCTGCAATTCGAACATTTTGATAACGTCCGACTGTTTGAGATAACCGCGGGTACCATTGGCCATTTCATAGGGCGTGTTTTCAGGCGCGCGATGCTGGACCACGCCGACCATGCCGTCATCCTTCAGCAGATCGCGCATGGCCTTTATTTCACGATCCGCAATACTGGCATTGCGCATGCCATGCAGGGATCGGAACACAAGCACGCGGTCGACTTTACCGGCGACGGCTTCGGGGATCTCGTCGCTTTCGAAAGCGGTGATCTTTGCCGATGGTACTCCCGTCCATTCCAGCACCTGACCGGGGAAGCGTTCGCTCCACCCCATGGCCGATGCCTGCTGGGCACGGTCGCGATATTTGCGGCCGTCGCTATCGCCGTTCATCGCCATATAGGCGCCGGTCGGTGCCAGATAGGGGGCGAGAATACGGGTGTACCAGCCGCCGCCTGGACCGTATTCTACCACATTCATCGACGGTTCCACCTGGAAGAAAGCCAGCGTTTCTGCCGGATTGCGCGAAATATCGCGCGGTGCGTCCTGGCTGCGGCGCGCATCGGCCATTACCGATGCCAGCGTGCGGGCTTCCATCGTCATGGCGGCCTTGTCGCCGCCATGATGATCGGCCAGCGCGGGTACGGTAGTAGCAAGTGCGGCCAGCGCAGCAGAGGCGGCGATTATCGAACGCATAATTTATCTCCATCAAATCAGTTCATTCACGATCGTTGTCCACTTTAGCCGGTGATGGCCCGATGACAAGCCAGCCGCCGCTACCTATCTTGCGGCGCAGGACAGAACACGGATGAACGGAAGAAAGAAACTATGGCTGGCAATCAACAGGCTATCATCGCGGGCGGATGCTTCTGGTGCACGGAAGCCGTGTTTCGCGATGTCATCGGCGTGAGCGCCGTTGAAAGCGGGTATATCGGCGGAAAGGGCGTCGACCCCACCTACCGCGAGGTATGTGGCGGAAATACCGGCCATGCGGAAGCCATCAGAGTGACGTTCGATACCGGCGTCATTACCCTGCCTGAAATTTACGATGTGTTTCTGGGCACGCACGATCCCAGCCAGTTGAACCGGCAGGGCAACGATGTGGGCACCCAATATCGCAGCGCGATTTTCCCGCTCGATGCCGGGCAGGCCACTGAGGCGGAGGCTGCGATTGCACGCTGGAACGCCGATAATGGAACAGGCAGTGGCACGGGCGCGGTGACCACGATCGAAGGATTGCAGAATGGCGAACAAAGCCTGCCCTGGTATCCGGCGGAGGATTACCATCAGGAATACTGGGACGGCGAAGGGCAGCGCAATCCCTATTGCCTTGCGGTGATCCCGCCCAAGATCGCGAAGCTGCGCAAAAGCTTTCAGGACAAGGTCAAAGCCTGATCCGCCTGCTTATAGCCGAAAGCGGCACGCAGGAAGACCGGCGCAACAGACGCGAGGATGTCGGCAAGAGTTCCGGGGAAACCTTTGCCGCGACCTTGCGCCAGCTTTCGCCGGATTGCACCATTGCGATTGTCGCACCCACGGATGCCGATACCCCTGCAATGGTTCCGGCAGACATTGCCCGCCACGATGCGGTATTCATTACCGGCTCTCCGCTGCACGTCTATGATCGGAACGCGGCGGTGGAGCGACAGCTGGATTTCATGCGCGCCGTGTTCCGTTCGGGCACGCCGGCCTTCGGATCCTGCGCCGGATTGCAGGTCGCTGTCGCGGCAGCAGGCGGAACGGTGCGCCGGATGGAGCCACGCATGGAAGCGGGGGTTTCGCGCGGGATCACCCGAAGCGCAGCGGGTAACGGCCACCCGCTTCTAACCGGACGACCCGCTGTGTGGGATGCACCCGCCCTGCATGGCGATGAGGTGGAAAGCCTTCCAGCGGGCGCGATCCTGCTCGCCGGGAATGGGGTTACCGCGGTTCAGGCGGCTGAGATCCGTCACGAACGCGGCATTTTCTGGGGTGTCCAATATCATCCCGAACTTGCGCTTGGGGAAATAGCAGCGGCCTTGCGCAGACAGGCGCAGGATCTGGTCGACGAAGGAATTGCCGCCGATGCCGCGCAGGTGCAGACGCACGCCGATCTCTATCTGGCGCTTCATCGCGACCCTGCATCTATTCCCCTGCGATGGCAGTTGGGCGTCGATGGGGAATTCGCGGTAGAAGCCTTCAGACGGCGGGAACTTACGAACTTCCTTGCCGCCATCGGCGACCTTGATCGCAGATAGACGCCAAACCCGGTCGGTGTACTTCAGCCAAAGAATTCCGACTGCAATTCGGGTAACAGCATCAGGTGCGTTTCCGCGGAATATTCAGGCAGAGCAGGTGTGTTTTCGGTAACCGGCAATAAGGCCGCAGTCGAAAGAACTTCGGACATCGCACTATCCTGCGGCGACTGGGCTGTCTGTGCCGCTGCCCCGAACCAGTCGCCGAATGTAGACGCATCATATCCGTTGGCAGTCAGATAATCGACCACTTCCTGCTGGCTTTGGTAATTGGCATACCGGATGTTGCCGTCCTGATGCATGAGCGCCCGTAGATAGGCCGTGCCGTCCGTAAGCGCGAAGAAAACTTCCTGAACACCGTCGCCATCGTAATCGTCCGCGCCCAGCACGCGGTTGATGTTTTCGATCGACAAATCGTTGGCGAACCGCCGCTGGCTATCCTGCGCGCTGTTTGCAACCACATCGCCGCTGAGTACAAGCGGATCGACATAGATGCCCGCAATCCGGGTTTCGCCAGCCCAACCGTGATCGGCAAAATAGACCATCCCGTCCGCCGCCGTGCCAATCGTGGCAAACCGCCCGATGGCGTTATTGACCATAATCTGGTCCATATCGCCATCGCCGTTGACGTCAGCTTGCCCGATACGCAGCCATGATCCGTTACCGCCCATTATATTACCATCGAAATCGCGTATCGCGTTCATCGCCGCTTGGTAGGTCGCGCGGTCGGTGCTGCTGAAATTTACAGCAACCCCGGTACCCGGAAGCAGCCGCATCGTCTCATCATCGAAACGCAGATATTCGATTGCCGTCATCGTGTCGCGGCCATCGGGTCCGACGATCTGGAACACGCCGGTCTGGGTCTGTGTAATGGTGTAATCGGCACGGCGCCCGGAAAGTACGGCCGTGTCGATATTGCCCCGACCATCCAGAATATCGTTTCCGCCAAGCCCGATGAGGATATTCGCTTCGTCCGAACCGATCAGGGTGTTGGCGACGAAATTGCCGGTCGCGTTATAGGCGCCGGTCATGATGACCAAAGTTTCCACCCCGGCGGCAATAGTCGCGTCGAACCCGTAAACACGCATGGTGTCGTTTCCGCCGGCAGCCGATTCCAGGATGATATCTTCCGGGGAATCGACGACATAGATATCGTTGCCATTGCCGCCATCCAGATAATCGCGGCCTGTGCCACCATCCAGCAGATCATTGCCGTCGCCGCCCAGCAACCGGTCGTTTCCGCTGCCGCCATAAAGCGCATCATTGCCGTTCTCACCACGCAGATCGTCTGCGCCGCCGCCGCCATTGAGAATGTCGTCGCCATCGAAACCGAACAGATAATTGTCGGCATCGTCGCCTGTCAGCCGGTCGGCGAAAATGGAACCGCTGAGGCCTTCGATACTGTCCAGCGTATCGCGCCCTGCCCCGCCGGTTGCCTGCGAACCGGCAATGCGCAAATCCACATTCACCCCGCCCGGGGCAGTGTCATATGCGGCAATATCGATACCTGCGCCGCCGAACAATCGGTCATTGCCGGGGCCCCCGATAAGCCAGTCATTGCCGGCCAGTCCGTAGATGTCGTCATCGCCCATCCTGCCATCCAGCACGTCGTCACTGTTGGTGCCGCGGATGACATCGGAACCGTCTGTTGCAAGATCGGGCAGATCTATGGTCGCATAGGCGATCCCGCCTGCGGTGTTGTAATAGAACCCTTCCCCATCCGCCGCGACGACGATTTCTGCACCCAGCTGCAATATCGCGTAATCGGCGTTGGCGATCTGCACCGAACCGACCAGCCCCTGGGTGTTCGCATCGATCACCACGACAGCGCCATTCTGGCGATCGAGGAAGAATATGCGCGAACCATCGGGGCTGAATGCCACCCCGGACGATGATCCAAGCGATGGGTAAAATTCCGACAGATCGACGATATATTGCATCGTCCCATCATAAAGATGGGCGCTTCCGCCGGTGACGATAACGATATGGTCGGCGGTGGTGATACCCGATGCGGCTTCTATCCCTTGCGCGTAACCATACACATTGTTGTCATAGATCCCGTTGCTGGCCAGCGATGTTCCCGTCGGCGAAATCAGGAAATATTCAGCGGATGACAAACCAAGCTGCCCCAACAGGACGATATCGGAATTGGGAATGGTCAGCAATGATGGCGCGGACTGGTAACCCCCTGCATAATAACTGCCATTTTCGGTTCGCACACCGGTGTCGAGTTCGACGGTGGCAAGCGGTGTCCAGCCGCTCCATCCTGGAAGAATGTTCTGCGAAACCTGCAGCGTATCGCCGTCAGTCCAACTGATATCGGCGAATGTGTAAGTGCTGCCGGTTACGGTGTAGGTGTATTGTTCTGCGCCGAAAGTATCGATATCGACGATATAGAAACTGACATCGGCGGTGTTGGACGTCCAGTTTTGCGACTGTCGTACATTGCTGGCGATCTCTTCCACAATGGCCAATTGCGAACCATCCGGCGACAATGCGATCGCGCCAAGATCGCGGCCCAGAAGCACCTGATACAGGAAAGCACCCGTCTGCGCGTTGTATATACGGACATATCCGTCATTCCCGGCAACATAGATCGCTGCACCATCGGCGCTCAGAACCCAGTTCTCATCGCCCTGCGTCGTAATCAGAATGTCGGTCATGACCCAATCCCCCTGCCGGCCCAATCAGCACAGCACCCAGTGATTCGCAGGTTCAGGCAATCGCTATCCCCCTGATTTGTCGTATATAGGGGGTTCGATAACGGTCAATACAGATAATCCCGGCAGCTTATTCGCGCGAACGCGGACTGCCCCGACCGTCCTGATTACAGAGCTGGCCCGTCTATTTGCGCCAGCGAGCCACGAAGAATCCATCCAGCCCGCCTGCATCGCTTAACATTCCAGGATCGGTGCGCAGCCATCCATCTTCGCTAGGCAAAAGGCCAGTGGGCAGTTCGTGTTTTGCAATCGGCATGGCGTGCAGCGCTATGCCCTGCGCCTGTGCTTCCCCTTCGGCACTTTCCAGCGAACACACCGCATAGACCAGCGTCGCGCCGTCCGGCAGCCATCCGACCGCCCGTGCCAGCAGGGCATGCTGCAGTTCGGCCTGCTCCGCGATCTGGCGTTCGCCGATCCGGTGGACCACATCGGGATGCCGGCGCGCGGTGCCGGTGGCCGTGCAGGATGCATCCAGCAGGATCGCATCGAAGGACTTGGCCGGCACGTAGGTGAGCGCGTTTGCTTTGACGATTTCCGCTTCCAGTCCGGTGCGCTGCAGGTTCTGTCGCAGTCGCTCCAGCCGCCGTTCGCTGATGTCCAGCGCTGTCACCTGCCATCCGGCCGCCGCCAGTTGCAATGTCTTGCCACCCGGCGCGGCGCATAGATCCAGCACGCGTTTGGGCCCGTTGGCCCCATCCCCGCGGCCCAGCAGACGTGCGGGAAGAGACGCCGCCAGATCCTGTACCCACCAGTCACCGGTGGCAAACCCGGGCAATTGGTCGATTGGCGTGCCGCGCGGCATCCTGACATGACCCGGCGCAAGGCTGATGCCGCCCATCGCGGTGGCGCGCGTATCGGTATCCGCCCAGTCTTTCAGCGCCAGGTCGAGCGGTGGGGGCATGACAAGCCCGTGCGCAATGGGCCCCGCGCGATCCCCCCATCGTTCCTGCACCCCAGCCGGCAAGGTGGGCGCATCGGGCAATGCTGCACCGCGTTTCGTCAGGGTGGAAAACACACCATGCGCCAGCCGGCGCGGTCCGCCGGTCAACAGCGCGAGCCCGGTTGCAATCACCGCATGGGGCGGCGTATCCAGTCGCAGCCATTGCGCCAGCATCAGCCGCAGCACACTGCGTGCCTTGGCATCGGGGGGCAGTAGTTTGCTGGTTGCACTGTCGATCAGACTGTCGAGATCGGTCAGCCAGCGCAGAGTTTCGCCTGCCACGGCGCGGGCCAGTGCCTTGTCCGCCAGGCTGCTGACCCGCCGCAATGCATCGCGTTCCGCCTGTTCCAGTGTATCGCCGCGATGCAGCACCGCGTCGATCATTTGCAAGGCGGCGCGGCGCGCGGGAAGTCCGGGAATGTCTGACATTGTTATCTCTTAGTCGCGCGTGAAACCAACGGCCACCCCGCGCGTTGCAGGAACATGAACGATACAACCAAGAACCAGACCACAGGCACGCATTCGGGCGGAGCGGGAAAAAGCGGCGATGCGGAAACGCGCAATATCGGCAGCAAGGCCCGTCAGGAAGTCCCGTTGAAAGACACTGGCGGCGAAACCAGTGGAACGCGCGAAAAGAACGAGGTCGCGAAGAATTTCGAAAAGCCGGCAGGCTGGACCAACGATCCCGTTCCCGAGCCCAAGGCGGTCGATCCGGAGAAGGACGAACCGCGCGAAAAATCACCCACCCGTTACGGTGACTGGGAAAAAGACGGAATTGCCTGGGACTTCTAGACCCAAAAGTTTTCGCTAATGAAAAAAGTGTTACAGCGGGCGGAAAGCCACTTTCAGTCCATCCTTCGGTTGCGGGATCGGCCATGCTTTCCATTCGGGATCGTATCCGCCGGCGATTTCGATCGAATATCGCGACAGGATATGCACCATCAGCACTTTCACCTGCATATAGGCGAAATGTAGTCCCAGACACATATGCGCACCACCACCGAATGGTACCCATGCGTATTTGTGGCGCGCCTTCACCGCATCGGGCGTGAAACGCAGCGGATCGAACTGTTCCGGGTCGTTCCAATATTCCGGCATCATGTGAGTCATCGCGATGTTGATACCGACCTGCGTTCCTGCAGGAATAGTATAGCCGCCAAATTCGAAATCCTTAAGCGCACGCCGCGGCATGGACGGTACGGGCGGGATCATTCGCAGCGATTCCTTGAACGCCATCTCGCAAAGCGTAAGCTTTCCCAGATCGTCATAGGCGATGGCGCGCGAATGCCCCTTCGCATCCATACCGCCGGTGACCGCCAGGATTTCCTGCCGCAATTTTTCCTGCCATTCGGGATGTTTGGCCAGCAGATAGACGAGCGAGGTCGCGCTGGAGGTAATGGTGTCATGTGCCGCCATCATCAGGAAATTCATGTGATCGACGACCTGATCGGCAGGTAGCAATTCCCCGTCTTCGCGGGTGGCGGTGGCGAATTGGCTGAACATATCCTGCCCGCCCCCTTCCTTGCGCCGCCGCGCCGTTTCCTTGGTAAAATAATCGACCAGGAATTCGCGGCCCTTCACGCCCTTGCGCATCAAGGTGAACGGGAGCGGCCTGCGGATGGGCGCGACCGAGGCCTGGACCATGTCGACGAATGCCTGATTGATCCGGTCCGCTTCCGGTCCCCATTCGATGCCGATGAAACTTTCGGCGGCAAGATCCAGAGTGAGTTTTTTGATCGCCGGATAGAACCGCATTTCCCCGCCGTTTTTGCCTGCCCCCCAATAGGCCACCGCGCTGGCGATACCGCGGTTGAGTGCATCGGAATAATGGCGCATCGGACCCGGCTTGAACGCGATCGAAAGCGCCCGGCGATCCATCCGGTGATGGTCGAAATCGATCAGCATCAGTCCGCGCGGGAACAGCTTGTCCAGCACCGGCCCCCAACCCTGTTCCGACGAAAATATCTTGTCGCGGTCGAACAGCATGAGTTCGTTCGCTTCGGCGCCTACCAATGCGACCTGCCAGCCACCGAAAATATGGTTTTTATAAACTCGGCCATATCGGGCAACCGCCTCTTTCGCGAATTTCGGCGGATCAGCCAGCACCTTCATCGTATTGCCCAGCACCGGCAAGCCGCCATCGCCCGGAATATGATCCAGCGCATCGTCGGGCAAACGCTCGCTCCAATGAGCAGGGCGGAACGTGGTATCATGGTTGGGCTTATCGGCCAGTGTCGCCATCGAAAATGCTCCTTACTGACATTTTTGTAAGTAATTAAACCGCACGAGTCTAGGGCTGAGAACTGCACTATTAAACTGGCGGTTCAAATCCAGCCCGATAATTCGCGGCGCACGATATGTTCCAGCATATCCATGCCCGCGTCGCTGGTGTTAAGGCACGACAGGACCGCAAAATCCTCTCCGCCTGCGTCCACGAACTGTTCGCGTCCCTGAATGACAAGTTCCTCCAGCGTTTCGAGGCAATCGGCGGAGAAACCGGGCGCGGCGATGGCCAGACGTTTGGTCCCGGCTGCCGCTTCATGTTCCAGCGTTTTGTCGGTGGCGGGCTCCAGCCATTTTGCCGGACCGAAGCGGGACTGAAAGCTGGTCACGTAACGCAGCCCGTCGCGCGGCCCCATCGCCGCTTCCAGCAGGCGCGCGGTTTTGCGGCAATGGCAGTGATAGGGGTCGCCCAGATCCAGGGTGCGCTGGGGCATTCCATGAAAACTCAACAATAATGTTTCAGGCTTGAATGGCAGTGCATCCAGCTGGCGGAGCAAGGTCGCTGGCCAACGCCCCGATATAGGCGGGATCGTCGTGATAGGGGGGCAAAGTGCGCAGCGCGGTCTGCCACCGCATCGCCTTCAGCGTGTCCGCCGCCTTGTCCACCACGGTTGCCGTCGTCGCGCCGGAATATTGCGGATACAGGGGCGCAAGCAGAATGCGCTCGCACCCTTCATCCATTAGCTGCTGAAGCATTTCGCCAATTGCAGGCCTGCCATACCGCATCGCCCAGCCAACCTGCACGCCATCGCCCAGTCGGGCCTGCAAACCATGGGCCTGCGCCTTGGTGATCGTCGCCAATGGCGATCCGTCTTCGGTCCACACCTGCGCATAGGCATGGGCGGATTTCTTGGGGCGCGTGTTGAGAATGATGCCGCGCAGGATCGGTTGCCATGCAATCGGGGGGATTTCCACCACCCGCCGGTCGGACAGGAATTCCTTCAGATAGGTTCTGACCGCTTTGGCCGTCGGCGCTTCCGGCGTGCCGAGATTGACGACCAGCACACCGATTTTGCCGCTTTTGACAGGGGGGTGATCGGTGGGCAGCTGTTGGTGTTGCCAGGTCATGTGCGGTCAAATTCCTTCGGAGAGCAGAGGCAGGCGGCGATAACGCACGCCGGTTGCGGAAAACAGGGCATTGGCGATAGCCGGCGCGCACACTGCTACGCCCAGTTCGCCGGGATCGAATGGCGGCGCTGTACTGGGCACGAACGTAATCGCGATGTCCGGACAATCGGCCAGCCGCGGCAGATCGAGATGGGCGAGACGCTGCGCAGTGGGAATGCCGCGCCTGTATTGCGTTGCGCTTCCCAGCGCGAGGCCGAGGCCGAAAATCAACCCGCCTTCGATCTGCTGGCGGGCAATATCCAGATTGACAATCCGCCCGATATCGACCGTCGCCGACATACGCGATACCCGTACGCTCCCACTGAATTTTTCGCCATCGCGGCGGGCATTGGCGATACAGGCGATACGGCCCTGGCGGTCGCCGTTTTGCATGACATGGCAGGCCAGCCCCTGACCGCTGCCATCGCGGCCGCCATCCCATTGCGCCAGCCGGGCCGCGCCCTGCAGACAGGCGACCATGCGCGGATCGTCGCCCAACATCTCGATCCGGAACGACAGCGGCTCGCGCGATAGTTCGGCAGCCACCTCGTCCATGAAACTTTCGGTGAAGAACGCCGTCTGCCCGTGTGCGTTGGCGCGCAGCCGGCCGGCGCCATATCCTGTATCGACAGGTACATGTTCGATCATGATATGGGGAATGGCATAAGGCGGCATCGCGCCTGCCACGGCCATCGCGTCCGGCTTGCCCAGCGATGCCTTGCGGGCCGACCATGGGGTCTTGTTGCCGAACAGCCGGTTGCCGAATTCAAGACCCGCCGATGGTGCGGCAATTCTGGTTCGCAAGGCGCCGATCCCGCCCCCTTCGCCGCGGCGCAGTTCCGCCCAAAGCAGCGCGGTCGCTGCACTACGCGGCAATCCGGCCAGATGTTCCTGCCAGCGGGACCAGATCAACTGCACCGGGCGGACGCGTTTTTGCGACACTTCGCGTGCGATCAACGCGGCTTCGATCGCATGATCATGCTCCAGCCGCCGATCGAAGCTCCCACCTGCGGCCATGGGGTAAAGAATGACATCTTCCGCATCCAGGCCGATGGCTGTTGCAGCAGCTTCACGCGCGGCTTCGGGTGCCTGGCTGGCCATCCACAGTTCCAGCTTACCGTCTGCGAAACGGGCCGTGACGGTTGCCGTTTCCAGCGTCCCGTGCAGCGCCGCGGACGTATGGTAGCGGCGGGAAAATTCGGGTTCGGTCGGCACTGCTTTACCGCGCGATGCGATGATATGGGCTGGCTGCCGGGTCAGCGCCTCGGTCAGCCGTTCCTCCACCCGCATACTGTCGATAGCGTTGGCCACATCGAAACGCGGTTTCATTGCCTGTACCGCGCGTTCGGCGGACCACCAGTCGGTCGCGACCGCCGCCAGCCAGCGTTTGCCTTTCACCACATTGGTAATACGCGCATCGCCGACGATGGCATCCACATCGAATGCGGCAAGCTGCGATTGTTCTACCGGACCATGCTTGATCGCGGCGTACAGCATATCGGGCAGGCGCACATCGCCCGCGAATACGAACGTACCGTCGACCTTGGATGGCAGATCGAGCCGGGGGAAATCGGGCGGCGACCAGGCCTGCGCTGCATCTGCCCCTTCGCTTTCCAACGCGCCGGGGAACGGCTGTTCCGATGCCGGCTGGATACGCAGCGGGATGATATCGGGCGCTTCGCCGGATGCCGCGTCCGCCGCCAGCGACCCGAAGGAAAACCGCCGCGTCTGGTGAATTACAAAGCCGTTGATCGCTTCGCATTCCTCCGGCGTGACGCCCCAACGCGCGGCTGCCACGGCAATCAGCAGATGGCGCGCGGTGGCGGCAGCTTCGCGGCAGGGGGTTTCGAATGCCGCCAGGCTCGTTCCATCAGCAGTGGCGGTAAACCGGTTGATCTGCGCGAAACGCTCAGCCAGCATATCCCCCGGATCGTCCGCCAGACTGGCGAATAGCGGCATCCACAGCGGTGCCCATTGCGCTGCCAGCGGAATATTGGCGAAAGCCCCGCTGGCGGGCGGTGCCTCAACCCCGATCTGGCGCCAGTCCGCACCCAGTTCGGTGCATACGATCTGCGGCAAAAGGGTGGTAATGCCCTGACCCATTTCGAGCTGCGGCACGGCCACGGTAATCACCCCGTCTTGCGCAATCTTCAGCCAGGCGCCGAAACCATGTTCGCCCTTGCCGGGCACCAGTGGAGCCGGAAAAGTTCGCGGGCGCAGTGCCCATGCCACCAGCAATCCGCCGCCCGCCGCCGTGCCGATCAAAACCCCGCGACGGCTGACTTGCATCGTTCAAACCGCCCCTTGCGAAACGGGCATCGCAGCAAGCCATTGGGCGAGCTTTTGCGCCATCCTGCGAAACGGCGCCGCCTCAGGCCCGTCGCCCGCGGCGGGTGGCTGCCCTGCATCACTGGCAATGCGAATTTCGATGGCCAGCGGGATGCGGCCCAGAAACGGAATATCCGTGGCCTGCGCCGCCGCTTCGACCCCGCCTTCACCGAACGGATGGCTGATCTCGCCGCAATGCGGGCACGCATAGCCAGCCATGTTTTCGACCAGCCCGATGATCGGAACGCGGCCGGTTTCGAACAGGCTGGCGGCACGCTGCGCGTCGATCAGTGCCAGATCCTGCGGGGTCGATACGATGATCGCACCGGCGGGTTTGAATTTCTGCAGCATCGTCAATTGCACATCCCCCGTGCCCGGCGGCAGATCGATCAGCAATAGCTGCGTATCCCCCCAATGCGCATCCACCAGCTGTGCCATCGCATTGCCCGCCATCGGCCCGCGCCACGCCAGCGCCTTGCCGGGTTCGACCAGATGCCCCATCGACAGCATCGGAATGTCCAGCGTGCCCACAACCGGCACCAGCTTCTTGTCCCGCGCTACGGGCTTGGCGCCTTTGCTGGCGAGAATGGTGGGTTGCGATGGGCCATAGACATCGGCATCCACCACCCCGACATTGTGGCCCATACGTTTAAGAGCCACGGCCAGATTGGCGGTCAATGTGGACTTGCCCACACCGCCCTTGCCCGAACCCACTGCCACGATCACCGGACGCGGCGGACCGGGCTCGGCACGTTCCGGCATCGCCGGCGCACGATCGGCAGTCATGGCGACGCGCACTTCTGGCCACGCCGTCCGCTTCGCCCAGCAACTGCCTTACCGCGGATTCCAGACCCGGCCGGTCGCTATCCGCCATATCCGACACATCCAGAACGACCGTGACGATCTCGTCCGCCAGTTTCAGCGACCGGACGCGGTCTGCCACGGCGCTCGGAAGGCGCGATTTCAGCCTTTCGACGGCAGGGTCCGGCCCGCCAGCGGGCGCGCGTGGTGGCGTAATGGTCATGGCTGGACGCCCTAGCATCAAAATCGACCACGCAACCCCTGTTTTTCCTTCGCGCGAGGCCTATAAAGGGTTCATGAGCATATTTGGCGGAATTACGAAAAACATCGGATTGGCGATGGCCGGTAAAAGTCCCTGGGGCGGCAACGGGGGTAGCGATGACGGCGGCGGCCCCGGCAGCGGCGGTTCTGCATCGGACGGGGATGGCCCGGCCAAAGGCGGCGCGCCCAAGGGCCCACGCAATCCCTGGCTTCCCGGCAGCGGTAGCGGCATGGGCGGGGGATCCGGTTCGCAGAATGGCGGGAAGGCAAATGGTGGCCGTGGCCGTTCCGCCAAGGTCGAAGATATTTTCAGAAACCGTAATCGTGGCCCCGGTGGCGGCGGTTTCGGCGGGCCCGGTGGCGGCTTCCGTCTGCCGGAAAGGCCCGGCGGGAAAAGCTGGCTTCCGCTTGGCATCGGCGTGATTGTGCTTGCGTGGATCGGCTTTACTTCCATCCATTTCATCCAGCCGAAAGAACAGGCGGTCGTAACCACGCTGGGTTCCTATTCCCGGTTCTTCAATCCCGGCACCAATTTTACGCTGCCGTGGCCGTTTGAAAAAGTCGAAGTGGAAAACATCAGCGAAGTGCGCGCCGTGCGCATCCCCGAAGGTGGGGATCAGCGGCTGATCCTGACCGGCGATCAGAACCTGGTCGATCTGTCCTATCTCATCCGCTGGAACATCAACGATCTGGCACAGTTCAAATTCCGGCTGGCCGATCCGGTCCAGACCGTGAAGGAAGCGGGCGAAGCCGCCATGCGGTCGGCGGTCGCGGAAAAGACTTTGGACGATACGTTTTCGGGCGAAGGGCGCGCGCAGATCGAACAGCGCGTGCTGCGGCGGATGCAATCCATTCTCAATTCATACAAGGCCGGCATTACCGTACAGGGTGTGGAAATCGACAAGACCGATCCACCTGCCGAAGTAAGCGATGCCTTCAAGGATGTGTCGGCCGCCGAACAGGATGCCGATGCGGCCCGCAACCGCGCGCAGGGTTTCGCGCAGCAGGTGCTGTCCACAGCGGAAGGGGAAGCGACCGCGTTCGACAAGGTCTACGAACAATATCGGCTGGCCCCGCAGGTTACGCGGCAGCGATTGTATTACGAAACCATGGAGCGGGTGCTGGGTCAGACCAACAAGACCATCGTGGAACCCAGCGGTGTGACGCCTTATCTGCCGCTGCCCGAAATTCGCGGACGTGCGCCAGCCGCGCCGACTGCCGCCCCTCCTACCGCTGCCCCTGCCGCACAATAGAATGAGCGATATCGATATGAACACCGTCTGGCAGAACCACAAAGCGTCCATCATTGCTGTTGGCGCCGCGATATTGGTGGTCCTTTCAACTCTTTTCGTGGTGCCCGAGGAAGAACAGGTCGTGATCGTGCGCGCCGGTAATCCCGTCACGATCGTAAACCGTTTCCGGGCCGATCAGCCATTCGGCGAAACCGGTGCGGGTGTATGGTGGCGCATTCCACTCATCGACAGCCTGGTTCATATCGACAAGCGCGTGCTGGATCTGGACATGAGCCAGCAGCAGGTATTGTCGAGCGACCAGCAGCGTTTGCTCGTGGATGCCTATGCCCGCTTCCGTATCATCGATCCTGTGCAGATGGTGGAATCCGCCGGCAGCACCGACGGCGTCCGTCTCCAGCTGGAACCCATTCTCAATTCGGTCCTCCGCCAGGAACTGGGCCGGCGTACCTTTGCCGCCATGCTGACGGCCGAACGCGGCGATGCGATGACCAACATTACGCAGAAACTCGATGCGCAGGCCCGGCGCTACGGCGCACAAATTCTGGACGTGCGGATCAAGCAGACCGATCTTCCCGATGGCGCGCCACTCGCCGCTGCGTTTACCCGGATGCGGACCGATCGCGAACAGGAAGCGCGCGCAATTCGTGCCACCGGATCGCGCGATGCCCGGATCATCCGCGCGGAAGCCGATGCCAATGCGGCACGTATCTATGCCGAAAGTTTCGGCAAGGATGCGGAATTTTACGATTTCTACCGCGCCATGCAAAGCTACGATGAAACCTTTGCCGTTGGCGAAGGCAAGGGTGACAGCAACATCATCCTGTCGCCCGACAACGAATATCTGCGGCAGTTCAGGGGCCGTTGATTGCTGTTGGTCGGTCGCAGCGCCAGATGCGCGCAATCGTTCAAACGCCGTTCAGGACGTGCGCACGAACATTGCGATCTCGCTAAAGGCGTGTCGACGCCATACCCCCATACAAGGAATATAAGGACGTGAAGCCTGTGCGATATGCCTATGGACTGACCTCCGCGCTGCTGATCGGCGGCGCTGCTGCCACCATGATCGGCGGATTTCCCGCTGGCGCCCAGGTGGCGCAGAACGACGATGCGCGAATGGCCCAGATGGTCCCCCGCGCCGGGGCACCTGCAAGTTTCGCCGATCTGACGGAACAATTGCAGCCCGCCGTCGTGAACATCTCCACCCGGCAACGCGTGGAAGTGCAACAGCGCGGCGGATCGCTTGCCGAATTGTTCGGGATGCAGCGCCGCGGACAGCCCGCCACACCGCAAACGCGCGAGGCGCAGTCGCTCGGTTCGGGCTTTCTGATTACCGCCGATGGCTATGTCGTGACCAACAATCACGTCATTGCGCCGGCCACCGACCGTCAGGGCCGCACCCGCGGCACGGTCGAGGAAATTCTGGTAACACTGCCCGATGGCAAGGAATATGACGCGGAACTGGTCGGCGCCGACCCGGCTTCCGATCTGGCTGTCCTGAAAATCAGCCGCCGCGAGGAATTTCCGTTCGTCAAATTCGGCGATTCGCGTGAAGCGCGGGTCGGCAATTGGGTGATCGCCATCGGTAATCCGTTCGGCCTTGGCGGAACGGTGACCTCCGGCATTATTTCCTCCGTCCTGCGTACTGCAGGCGGCGGGGCCTACGATCGCTATCTGCAAACGGATGCCAGCATCAATAGCGGCAATTCCGGCGGCCCGCTGTTCGATATGGAAGGCAATGTGATCGGCATCAACAATGCGATCATTTCTCCCACCGGCGGCAGCGTGGGCATCGGTTTCGCCATTCCCGCCGAAATTGCCGCCCCGATCGTGGATCAGCTCAAACGCGGCCAATCGGTAGAACGCGGCTATCTGGGCATAAGTATTGCACCGGTGGACGACGATCTGGCGGATTCACTCGGCCTGGATAAAAAGCGCGGTGAAATCGTGCAGATGGTGGAGCCTGACCAAGGCGCCGCCAAGGCCGGTATCGAAGCAGGCGATATCGTCCTGTCCGTCAACCGGCAGCCGGTAACGTCGGAACAGACATTGTCCTTCCTGGTCGCAAACATCGCGCCGGGAACGCGGGTGCCGATCGATCTTATCCGCCGCGGCGACCGGCGTACGGTACAGGCGCTGGTCGGCAAACGGCCCAGCGACGACGAATTGCGCAACCGCCAGATGTTCAATCAGGATGGCGAAGATGAAATGCCGGAAGAGGCTGGTGATGCAAGCCCCGTGATCGAGAAGCTGGGCCTGCAGGTGGTCGACATGACCCCCGATATCGCGCGCCAATTGGGTCTGGACCGCGATACGTCCGGCGTGGCGATCGTGTCGGTCGATCCCAATTCGGACGCTGCACGCAAGGGTGTGCAGCGCCGCGATGTGATCCTGACCGCAAATTACCGCCCCGTTGCCACGATTGCCGATCTGGAAGAACAGATCGCGGTCGCGGAAAGGGCGAACCGCAACGCCGTGCTGCTGCGGGTGCAGCGCCCCGGTGGCGGCATCAACCGCTACGTAGCCGTGCGCATCCGCAACTAGGCGGATATATTTAACCAGCCAAGAAGCCCTGCCGGTTCCGACCGGCGGGGTTCTTTACGTGGCGCCATGTCACTGGTTGACCGCTGGTCCTGTTCGGTAGCCCGAAAAGGGGGCGCGCATTTTTAGCGCGGCGGCGCAGGCTCCTGACGCGGGAGAGGACGCTATATACCCGCTTGCGGTCGAGGCGTCGGGCGGGGTTGGGTCTGGCGGGGTTGGCTTTGGCGAGCTGGGGTCGGCGCCGCGTCATTCCCCCCGGTTGCCCGATCGAGGAAATCGTCGCTGGCGGCAGGTGGTACATCGTTGCGCGGCGCGCGTCGTCGCGGATCGCCGCCATCCGCGGGTGACTGCGGTCTGAAACCGGGCTCGGACCCTCGGCCATCGCGCGCTGCGTTATCCTGGCCGCTTTCCCCACCGCTTCCGCCCGGCCCCACCCCGGGTTCGATCAGATTGCCCTGTTCATCGATGTAGTAATAATCGTCCGGATCGCCGAAATAGAACTCGTCGTCGGGTTCAAGCTGCCATTCCGGCAGTTTCAGATCGGTGTCGAACGGCTCGATCGGGCGATCCTTGACCGCATAACGCATGAACGCGGCAAAGGCCTGCGCCGGTGCGCGGCCGCCCTGCAGGCCCGAGACCGGCTTGGCATCATCCCGGCCCATCCATACGCCGGTGGTGATGCCGCTGGAAAACCCGATAAACCAGCCATCTTTGTTGGACGATGTGGTGCCCGTCTTGCCGGCAACCGGGCGGCCGATCTGCGCGGCGCGGCCAGTGCCCGTATTCACCGCCGTCTGCAACAGATCGGTAATACCGGCGGCCACATGGTCGGGAATAATGCGCGAAGGGGTCATTTCCTCATGCTCGTACAGCACATCGCCCGTCGCGCTCGTGACCTTCATGATGCCATAGGGCATTATGGAATTTCCGCCCGACGACACGCCGGCGAAGGCTTGCGTCATTTCGATCACCCGCGTTTCGGAACTGCCCAGCACCATCGACGGGAATGTCGCGATAGGCGAAGTTATCCCGAACCGCCGGGCCATGGATGCCACCGTGCCGAAGCCAACTTCGTTGCCCAACTGCGCCGCCACGGTGTTTTTGGAATAGGCGAAGGCAGTGCGCATATTGATTTCGCCCGCAAAACCGCCGCCGGAATTGCGCGGGCTCCAACCATCGATGGTAACCGCCACGTCCTTCACCGTGTCGTCCGGCGTGTAACCGGCCTCCAGCGCTGCCAGATAGACGAACAGTTTCCACGCCGATCCCGGTTGACGCAGGGCATCGGTGGCGCGGTTGTAATTGGTTTCGACGTAATCCGTGCCACCGATCATTGCCAGAATTGCACCATCGCGATCGAGACTGACCAGCGCGCCCTGCGCCCCGCCCGGCGTGTTCGCCTTGATCGACGCAGCCGCAGCGCGCTGCATCCCGACGTCCAGCGTGGTCCACACTTCGATCGGTTCGAAGGTTTCGGGAAGCAGGAGATCGAGCTGCGGCAGCGCCCAGTCGGTAAAATAGCGCGCGGAATTCTGCCCCCGTTCTTCCTTCAATTTGACCGCCGAAAGATCGACCGTCACGCTGTTGGCGATCCGCCCCTGTTCTTTCATCAATCGCAGGACGACCTGCGCACGATCGACCGCGGCATCGACATCGGCAGTGGGCGAATAGCGCGACGGTGCCTTGACCAGACCGGCGATGATCGCGGCCTCGCCGGTGCTCAAATCGGTCGCAGGGTGGCTGAAGAAACGCCGGCTGGCGCTGTCGATCCCGTATGCGCCGCCGCCGAAATAGACCTTGTTCAGATACAATTCCAGGATCTGTTCCTTGGAGAATTTCCATTCCAGCGCCATTGCCAGCACCGCTTCGCGCATCTTGCGGTCCAGCGTCCGGTTGGAATTCAGGAAGATGTTGCGCGCCAGTTGCTGTGTGATTGTGGATGTCGCACCCACGCGTTTATTGCCGGTCGCCGCAACATAGACCGCACGGCCCAGCCCGATCGGATCGACGCCGAAATGGCTGTCGAACCGGCGGTCTTCCACCGCAATCATCGCTTCCTTCATCACCCCGGGTATCTGCTGACTGGGAAGCCATTTGCCGAAACTGGGGCCAAGAGCCACGATTTCCGTTCCGTCACGCGCGCGCACGATGATGGTCTGTGCGGTCTGGGTGGCCTTAAGTTCGGAATAACTCGGCAGCGACCGTGCGGCGAACAGAACCGCAAGCCCCAGGAACAATGCACCCAGCAACGCCGCAGCGAAGCCCCAGAGGAAAAGGCGGCGCAGCCATAGCCGGAAGCCGCGCGGCGCGGCCTTTACCGTGTTTGGCCTGCGTGTCGCAGCGCGGCGGCTGCCCCTTTTCGCCATATGCCCGTAACCACCTTATGATCTGCAACACGATAAGCGCGATGCCCCCGATGTTCGTGTATAAAGCAGTTCTAACGCCGCGTGAACGCAAAACATAGGATGGGTTGCCCGGTGTGGGGACGGGGTCGGTGCGTCTCAGCCATCCTGCGCGTCGGGCGTTTCGCCGGCGAAATCGATGGATGCGCTGTTTATACAATAACGCAGCCCGCCCTGATCCTGCGGCCCATCCGGGAATACATGGCCAAGATGCCCGTCGCAGCGTGCACAGGTAACCTCGGTGCGGACCATCCCATGCGTGGTATCGCGATGTTCCTCTACCGCGCCGCCTTCCGCAGGCTTGGTGAATGCGGGCCAGCCGCAGCCGCTATTATATTTGGCATCGCTTTCGAACAGTTTGGTGCCGCATCCGGCACAGACATATTCGCCCGTATCGTAATGTTTGTCATACGCCCCGGTGAAGGCACGTTCGGTGCCCTTTTCCCGCAGGACATGAAACTGCTGCGGCGTTAATTGTTCGCGCCATTCGGCATCGGTTTTCGCTTTGGGGTCGGTCATCTTTGTCTCCTTACCCGCAATATGGGGCGGCCCCGAAGTTTTTCAAAACCCATCGGCCTTTCATTGAGACGCGAAGCCCGGCTACACCGATCTACGCTTCCACATCCGCATAATGCTTGGGTGGCTGGATCACGTCCATGCGTTCGCTCAGCAGCGGTCTGAAGCTCGGGCGGCTTTTGAAAATTGAATACCAGCCGCGCGTCTGTTCATGCCCGGCCCAATCGATGCCGCCGAGATAATCCGCCACGCTGATCTGCGCGGCGGCAGCCAGATCGGCCAGGCTCATGCGCGATCCCGCCAGCCAAGGCCGGTTGTCGATCAGATAGTCGATATAGTCGAGATGGCCATGCGCCATTTTCATGGCATCGCGCAGCCGCCGCGAATCTGGCGGTTGGCGCAGGATCAGGCGTTTCGTCATGCGTTCATGCAGCAGCGGGCCGGTAACATCGGCAAAAAAGTTTTCATCGAACAAAGCCACCAGCCGCCGTATTTCCGCGCGCGCTTTCGCCGGGCCGTTGATCATCGGCGCCTGATCGACCGTTTCTTCGAAATATTCGCAGATTGCGCGGCTGTCGCACAAGACGATCTTTTTTTCCGCATCCTCCACCACCGGCGTGCGTCCGGCCGGGTTCAGGGCCCAGAACCGGTCGCGCCCCTCCCACGGGTTTTCGCGGACCAGATCGTATCCCACACCCTTTTCGCTCAGCAGCAAGCGCACTTTGCGGCTGAACGGACAGAGCGGGAATTGGTGCAAGCGCCACATGGCCTGCATCCTTGCCGTATGGGCGCAGGCACGTAAACCGTTTCGGTGCGCCAAAAACCCCGGGCCTGCCAAATCCACGTAGTTACAGACCCGAACTTTCCAGCAGCGAAAGACAGCCCGGCATGATCGCCAGGTCGGATTTCTCTGCGACCAGTGAACGCCCTTCCGCCTGCATCAACATCGCCACCTGTTGCCGGTTCCATCCCCGGCTATCCATGATCCCGGCAGCAGTGCGAACGAAAAATTCACGGCCGCGTTCGTTTAATGGCGGAAATTCGCGCGCCGCCGGATCGCCGGATTGTTGCCGGCCGGCAACCAGGCTGAATGCCGCCGAACAGCGAAGCGCCGTCCGCTCCGCCAAAGTCATGGGCGGATCCAGCGGCGCAATTTCCCCCTGCGCGGCGGCGGCTGGCTCAGGCAAAACGGAACTGACAGCCGACACGGCAAGCAGCGGGGCGAGAACGATTTGGAACATCATGCGTTCGGCTTACAAGCATCTGTGTGAACAGCATACTTCCAACCATCATCGAACCGCCCGTTCAATCGAGGAATCCAGCATGACGAATTACGCGCCACTTCACCTCCTTGTCGATGGACACGAACTGACCGGAGAAGGCCGCAATACGCAAGATGTCGTCAATCCTGCTACTGGCGAGACGATCGGATCGCTAACCCATGCGACGGCAGACGATCTGGACAGGGCGCTGGAAGCGGCGGATACGGGGTTCCGGCAATGGCGCCTAACTGCGGTGGACAAGCGCGCATCCATCCTGACCAAGGCTGCAGGTCTGATCAAGGAACGATCGGGCGATCTTGCGAAGATCCTGACCATGGAACAGGGAAAATCCCATGCCGAGGCCAAGGGCGAACTGATGTATGCTGCCATGCTGCTGGAATTCTATGCCGGCGAAAGCAAACGCATCTACGGGCGCACATTGGTTCGCCCCGAAGGCAGCCGCGTGGAAATTCAATATCACCCGGTCGGTCCGGTCGCCGGGTTCGCCCCGTGGAATTTCCCGGCCATCAATGTCATGCGCAAAATCGGCGGTGCTTTGGCGGCGGGCTGTTCCACAATCGTAAAGCCGAGCGAGGAAACACCGGCCACCGGCATCGCACTGGTGCAGGTATTGATCGATGCAGGCGTGCCCGGCAATGCCGTGCAATGTGTGTTCGGGGTGCCCAGCGATGTCAGCGAACATTTGCTGGCAAGCCCGGTCATCCGCAAATTGACCTTCACCGGTTCGACCGCAGTCGGCAAGCAACTGGCGAAACTGGCGGCGGAAGACCTGAAAGTCACCACGATGGAACTGGGCGGACACGGGCCTGTGCTGGTGTTCGACGATACCGATGTCGACAAGGCGCTGGATACGATGGTTTCCGCAAAGTTCCGCAATGCAGGGCAGGTGTGTGTCAGCCCCACCCGTTTCCTGGTGCAGGACAATGTATTCGAAAAATTCCGCGACGGGTTCGTCGAACGTGCCGAGGCAATCACTGTCGGCGATGGATCGAAAGACGAAACCGACATGGGCCCGATGGCCAATGCGCGCGGGCTGGACGGTATGGAAAAGCTGATCGGCAATGCGAAAGCGCAAGGCGCGCAGCTAATGACCGGCGGCAACCGTATCGGCAATCGCGGTTTCTTCCACGAACCCACCGTCCTGTCTGAGGTACCGATCGATGCGGATATCATGAACGATGAACCCTTCGGACCGGTGGCCATCATAAATCCCATGGGGAACGAGGATGCCATGATCGAAGAGGCCAATCGCCTCCCCTACGGCTTGGCGGCCTATGCCTGGACCGAAGATCCTGCGCGCCGTCGCCGTCTTGCCGCGCAAGTGGAAGCGGGAATGCTGGCCATCAACGGGGGCAGCGTGTCGGCAGTCGATGCGCCGTTTGGCGGGGTCAAATGGTCGGGATATGGCAGCGAAGACGGGCGCGAAGGCGTAATGGCATGCATGGTGCCAAAGACCGTTTACGAAGGATGATAACGAAACTGTACGCACTGCCCGCCTGCCCCCGAATGTACCGGAACATACACATCTCATGAAAACCAGAGCCGCCGTCGCCTTCGAAGCCAAGCAACCGCTGGAAATCGTAGAACTGGACCTGGAAGGGCCCAAAGCGGGTGAGGTTCTGGTGGAGATCATGGCTACCGGCCTGTGCCACACCGATGCCTACACGCTGGACGGGCTCGACAGCGAGGGGTTGTTTCCTTCCGTTTTGGGGCATGAAGGCGCGGGCATCGTGCGCGAAGTGGGCGCAGGCGTGACCAGTGTGATCCCGGGCGATCATGTCATCCCGCTCTATACGCCCGAATGCCGCCAGTGCAGGATGTGCCTGTCGGGCAAGACCAATCTGTGCAGCGCCATTCGCGAAACGCAGGGGCGCGGACTGATGCCGGACGGGACCAGTCGGTTCAGTTACAACGGGCAAACGATTTATCATTATATGGGCTGTTCGACTTTTTCGAATTTCACGGTTCTGCCTGAAATCGCGGTCGCACGGATCCGGCAGGATGCGCCGTTCGAAACCAGTTGCTATATCGGTTGCGGTGTCACCACCGGCGTCGGCGCGGTCGTCAACACGGCCAAGGTCGCACCGGGCGACAATGTGGTGGTATTCGGGCTGGGCGGGATCGGTCTGAATGTGCTGCAAGGGGCAAGACTGGCCGGGGCCGACCGGATCGTGGGCGTCGATATCAACCCGGCGCGTGAGGAATGGGGCCGGAAATTCGGCATGACCGATTTCGTAAACCCGAACGACGTGACGGACATCGTCGCGCATCTGGTCGAAATGCTGGATGGCGGGGCGGATTTCACCTTCGATGCCACCGGCAATACCGATGTCATGCGCCAGGCGCTGGAAAGCTGCCACAAGGGATGGGGCACCAGCATCATCATCGGCGTGGCGGAAGCCGGCAAAACCATCGAGACGCGGCCGTTCCAGCTCGTCACCGGCCGCAATTGGCGCGGCACTGCTTTCGGCGGCGCGAAGGGGCGAACGGACGTTCCCAAAATCGTCGACTGGTATATGGACGGCAAAATCCAGATCGATCCGATGATTACCCACAAGCTGACGCTTGACGAGATCAACAAGGGCTTCGATCTTATGCACGCTGGAACAAGCATCCGCAGCGTGGTGGTTTATTGACGGGAAGGCCGCTACCGAAAGATTTCACGATAAGGAGAGAGACGAATGTTCAGCCATGTCATGCTGGGGGCCGACGATATCGAGGCGTCCAAGAAATTCTACGATGCCTGTTTCAAGGCGCTGGGCGGCCGCGAAGGATCGGTCGATCCCAAAGGCCGCGTTTTGTATATGCACAATGGCGGTATTTTCCTGCTGTCCAAACCGATCGATGGCGGCAAGGCCTGCGGCGCGAATGGGGGCACGGTCGGCTTCGCTGTCGAGAGTGAGGAACAAGGGAACGCCTGGCACAAGGCCGGTATGGACAATGGCGGCACCGATATCGAAGACCCGCCCGGCATCCGCAACAGCGACATCGGCAGCATGTATCTCGCCTATCTGCGAGATCCTGCTGGCAACAAGATCTGCGTGATGAAGCGGATGGGCTGATGTCGTCTTGTCGATAAACACTATCAGTGAAAACAAGTCGTTCGGCGGGGTGCAAGGGGTCTATTCCCATGCCTCCGCCGAAACGCGATGCGACATGACTTTTGCGGTGTACGTTCCCGAACACGATGCGGGCGCGAAATTGCCGGTGCTGTGGTATTTGAGCGGTCTGACCTGCACGCACGCCAATGTCGTGGAAAAGGGTGAATATCGTGCCGCCTGCGCACACGCCGGTATCATTTTCGTCGCGCCCGACACTTCCCCGCGCGGAGACAGCGTGCCGGACGATGCCGACGCTTACGATTTCGGGAAGGGTGCGGGCTTTTATGTCGATGCGACGCAGCAACCGTGGTCGAAACATTACCGGATGCGCAGCTATATCGAGCGCGAACTGCCCGAACTGATCGCGGAACATTTCCCGGTGGATATGGACCGCCAGTCGATCATGGGCCATTCGATGGGCGGCCACGGTGCGCTTACCATCGGCCTGCGCAATGCGGACCGCTTCCGCGCGATCAGCGCCATCGCCCCGATCACCAACCCCACCGCAGTGCCGTGGGGCCAGAAGGCGCTTGGCCGCTATCTGGGCGACGACGACAGCGCCTGGGCGCAATACGACGCAGTTCGCCTGATTGAAGACGGCGCGCGCCACGATCATCTGCTGGTCGATCAGGGCACTGCGGACGAATTCCTGACCGAACATCTCAAACCCGGCAATCTTGCCCTCGCCTGTAAAAAGGCGGGTATGGGTGCGCAGATACGGATGCAGGATGGTTACGACCATTCCTATTATTTCATCTCGACCGTAATGGCCGAGCATGTGGCCTGGCATGCGGCGAGGTTACGAAGTTAAGGCCCGCGGCAGGTTACGACCCACTTTGCTGGACATTCAGTGACGGTGCGATAAAACATTCTATGAGTGCCGCTTCAAATTGTCCTACCCCACTAGAAACATTCATAGACCGATGCTCAAGTTGCCTGCTTGGGGGGTGAAGCAGTGGATACGGCAGTTTTCTGACTATTGAGTTCGGCCAACCGACGCTTATCGGTGGATCGAGCGCCTTCGCGCGGAGAAACGTGCCGTTGCGTCGGCCGAACATTACGTGCTTCGGGCAATGGACATCTGTTGGAGTAAATGACTGTCACGGCGGGTGCTTCGAGCGAGGTAAACTGTCACCAAGAGCGATGGACGTGAGTAGGCCATCGACCGTCAGCACCGGCTACCTTTAGATCGTATGACCGCAAACTAATCGCGACGTTACAAGACGTCAGACTCCATGGGCCGATGGACGTGCTGACCTATGACGTGTCGACCTGTGGACAACGATCGGGAGCTACGAATATCTTTGCCGTTGGAGATGATCGGAAACCGGCGACGCAGTGGACCTAGATGACGCACATCCAGACTGTTTACATACAGGTCGCCTAGCTGATGCGGGATCTATACGCTCTTGGGGCAACTCCAAGCGAGAGCGCCTCCTAGTAACTATGGAGCGTTACACAGCACACCGTTAATTTGAGCGTCCAGTTTTCCACCCCAATTGCTGACGTGTCCTCAATCCCTAAATCATGTAAGAGAACCGATGCGCTCTTTCACGCTCTGACCACGCCTTACCCTGTCCAGCCCTGTTTTTCGAACCTTTCAAGCTATTGACGCGCAAAATGAAGTTTTCGAAACCCGAAAGTACGCGGTGTTGCCTTCTTCAACCATGCGCCACTTCGAATAGCGCATATTCCGCGCGCCAGTTCGCGCCGCTTGCACCCAATTCGCGTTCGTTGGTGAAGAACCAGCGATTGGCGATGTGGATATCGAGATTGGTGGTCAGCGCCTCGAAATCCTTCACCGTCACATGGTGGATGTTCTGCGTTTCGTACCAGGTGACTGGCAAATGGCGCGTGACCGGCATCTGTCCGCGCCGCATCAGCGCCCAACGCATCCGCCAATAGGCAAAATTGGGAAAGCTGACGAAGGCGCTGCGGCCCACCCGCAGCAATTCGCGCAGCATCCGGTCCGGGCGTTCGGTGGTCTGCAGCGTCTGGCTGAGGATCGCGACATCGAACGCGCCATCGGGATAGAACGAAAGATCGCGGTCCGCATCGCCCTGCACGACGCTCAAACCCTGGGCCACGCAGCGTTCGACGCAGGCACCGTCGATTTCAATTCCGCGCGCATCGACATTCTTGCCGGCGCGCAGGGCGGCCATCAACAGACCGTCGCCGCACCCGACATCCAGCACGCGCGCGCCGGGCGCAATGGCACCGGCAATTACCGCCAGATCGGGGCGTAGCGCGGGTTCGCCCGAATGGTCGTCGGTAGGATTCATCCGATAAATCCCCGTACCACCCGGTCCAGCGCAGGAACATCCAGCAGGAAACTGTCATGGCCGTACGGTGCGCGCAATTCGACGAAGCTTACCGGCGCGCCGGCAGCGTTCAGGGCGTGCACGATATGGCGGCTTTCAGCAGTGGGGTACAGCCAGTCGCTATCGAAACTGACCAGACAGAACCGGGCCAGCTGCGCGCCGCTTCCACCGACAAACGCGTCGGCCAGCAGAGTGCCTTTCCCGTCGGCGGCCGCTTCTTCCGCCAGGTCGAAATAATCCATTGCGCGGGTGATATAGAGATAGGAATTGGCGTCGAAGCGCTGGGTGAACCCGCGGCCCTGATACCGCAGATAGCTTTCGATCTGGAAATCCGCATCGAAGCCGAACGATTTCGCGCCCGCGCTGCCATCCGCCCTGTCCTGAAAACGGCGGCCGAATTTCTGGGTCAGGCCCTCTTCGGAAAGATAGGTGATATGCGCCGCCATCCGCGCCACCGACAGGCCGTTTGCCGGTGGTTCGCCGCTGTAATAATTACCCTGGTTCCACGCGATGTCGGACATGATCGCCTGACGCCCCAGTTCGTGAAACGCGATGTTCTGCGCCGAATGGCGGCTGGTGGTGGCGATGGCCAGTACGCGTGCCGTGCGTTCGGGCCAGTTCGCGGCGAGGCTCAGTGCCTGCATTCCGCCCATCGATCCGCCGACCACTGCGTGCAACCGCGCAATACCAAGCATATCGAGCAGGACCATGTGCGCGCGCACCATGTCGCGTATGGTTATGACAGGAAAATCCATCGCGAACGCGCGACCATCGGACTGTGGGCTGGCGGGTCCGGTCGACCCCATGCAGCTGCCGATGACATTGGCGCAGATCACATGAAACCGGTCCGTATCGATCGGCTTTCCCGGGCCGACCATTCGGGTCCACCAGCCGGGCTTGCCGGTGACCGGATGCGCGCCCGCCACGAACTGGTCGCCGGTAAGGGCATGGCACAGCAGGATTGCGTTGCTTTTGTCATCCGCCAGATCGCCGTAGGTTTCGAACGCAATCGTTGCGTCATCCAGCACATCGCCGCCGTCGAGCGAAAGCGGCTGCGGCAGCACGATGGCAGAGGGATCGGGATGTACCAATATATGCACCAGACTGTTGAAAGGCAGTGTATTGAAAAAAGAAGGCCACGGCGTGCCGAATTTCCCGCTACCCCTTAACCGGTGATGGCACCCTTGTCGAAGGAGGCTGCTTTTCTTTTTCAACTCTTCGTTTACGGCGAACCGCAATGAACAGCGATCATCCCCGACCCAAACCATGGATTACCGGCATCCATCCCTATGTTCCGGGCAAGGCGACGGGCGATGACGGGCGCACGCTTGTCAAACTGTCCGCCAATGAAAATCCGCTGGGCTGTTCTCCCGCTGCCATGGCTGCGCTGGCGGAGCGGCAGGGAACGATGCCGTCGGCCTATCCCGATCCCGATGCCACCGGACTGCGTATGGCGATCGGCGATGTCCACGGGATCGACCCGGCACGGATCGTGTGCGGCACCGGGTCCGACGAACTGCTCAATCTGGCGGCGCAGGGATATGCGGGACCGGGCGATGAAGTGCTGTTTTCGCGGTTCAGCTTTTCGGTGTACGAAATTGCTGCACGCCGCTGCGGCGCCACGCCTGTGATCGCGCCCGACACCGATTATGGCGCCGATGTCGATACGCTGGTGGAACACGTCACGGACAGGACGCGGGTGCTGTTCATCGCCAATCCGAACAATCCGACCGGCTCCTACCTGCCGGCGGCGGAAATCGGCCGTCTGCACGAAGCCCTGCCGCAACAAATTGTGATGGTTGTGGATCAGGCCTATGCCGAATATCTGGATGCTGGCGACGACGATGGCGGACTGGCTCTGGCCAGCAAGTATGCGAACGTGCTGGTTACCCGTACCTTTTCCAAGATTTACGGGCTGGCCGGCGAACGGATCGGCTGGGCGACCGGCCATCCCGATTTGATCGACACGCTGAACCGCATTCGCGGCCCGTTCAACGTGACCAGCAGCGGACAGGCTGCGGCGCGGGCCGCCATCGGGGATCAATCCTTCGTCGCCGCGGCGCGGGATCATAACAGCCGCGGGCTTGCGCGGTTCGGGAAAGTTATTTCCAGCCTTGGCAATCACGGTCTTCGCGCCGTGCCGGGCAGGGCGAATTTTCTGCTGATCCTGTTCGAAGGCGCGTTGACTGCGGAAGCGGCGCAGAACGCACTGATGCAAAACGGGTATGCCGTTCGCTGGTTGCCGGGCCAGGGTTTGGCGAATGCGCTGCGCATTACCATCGGCACCGACAGTCAAATGGACGATGTGGCCAGGATATTGCGCGACGCGGCAGAAACGGTCTGATGCCGATCGAAAAAGTCGCGATCATCGGGCTTGGTCTGCTGGGCGGATCGGTGGGTCTGGCCTGCCGGAAACACGCGCCCGATCTGCAGCTGACCGGTTATGACAGCGATCCTGATACAAGGGGCCGGGCGCGGGATCGGCAATTGGTGCATACTGTCTGCGATACTGCGGCCGATGCCGTGCGCGGCGCCGATCTGGTGATCCTGTGCGTGCCCGTGGGCGCGATGGGTTATGCCGCCGACGCCGTTCGCGACGCGCTGGCCAGCCATGCAATCGTCAGCGATGTGGGATCGTCCAAACAATCGGTGGCCGATATACTGCGCGCCGCATTGCCCGGTCACTGCGTTATTCCCGCGCATCCGGTCGCCGGAACGGAGCGGAGCGGACCGGATGCGGGATTTGCCGAACTGTTCGAAGAACGCTGGTGCATCCTGACGCCGGCAGACGATACGCCGGACGCATCGTTGCAGGCGCTCGTGCAGTTCTGGCAGCGCCTGGGCGCACGCGTAGAGCTTATGGATGCCGCCCATCACGATCTGGTGCTGGCCGTGACCAGTCATATTCCGCATCTTATCGCCTATACCATCGTCGGCACGGCTTCCGATCTGGAAGAGGTGACACGCAGCGAGGTCATAAAATATTCAGCCGGCGGATTTCGCGATTTCACCCGTATCGCCGCTTCGGACCCGACCATGTGGCGCGACGTATTTTTGAGCAACAAGGATGCCGTGCTGGAAATGCTGGGGCGGTTCACCGAAGATCTGACCGCGCTTCAGCGTGCGATCCGGCGGGGCGATGGCGATGCGTTGCACGATCTGTTTACCCGCACCCGCGCGGTACGCCGGTCCATCATCGAACAGGGTCAGGATGATGCGCGGCCCGATTTCGGACGGCATGGCGCATCACCGCAGCAATCGGGGCCTGATCGGTAGTCAGGGGTTCAGCGCATTGATGGCTTGGGTAACCCGGGCCTCCGCCTCGGCGCGGGGCAGGCCCGGTGGTATCGGCTGCCCGAATTTGTAGGTGATGGTGCCCGGCCGTTTCAACCGGCGGTGATACAGCGGCCCGCTATTCACCGCGACCGGGACGACCGGCAAACCGATCAGTTTGTAAAGACCTGCAAAGCCCGCCTGCAATCGCACGGTTTTCCCGTGTTCGATCCGCGTTCCTTCGGGAAATATGACCAGCGAACGCCCCTGTGCCGCCAGCGATTTGGCTGCCGAAACCATGGCCCGCAACGCTTTTGCCCCGTCCGTGCGCGCTACCGGTACGCAGCCATACACCTTCGCCGCCCAGCCCCAACCGGGTATCAGAAACAATTCGCGTTTGGCGAAGGGCGCGGGCCATTCGAAATTGGCGGGCGCATCGATCGCTTCGAAGAAACTTTCATGCTTGATGGCATAGAACACCGGGTCCACCGGTTTTTCGCCCACGATATCGATCCGTATGCCGATGAAAACGCGCAGACACCAACGGTGGAAATTGCACCAGCCGCGCACGCACCGGCGCAGCGCACGCTCGCTTGCATACATCACCAGCACGGATGAAATAATGTAAACCGGGCTGACCAGGTAAAACACCAGATAGAATATGAAATTGCGCAGGATCAGCATCGTACCGTCAATCGCGCCAGATGGATGATATCCGGCTGGCCAGAAGCTTGTGATATTCCAGAAACAATATCCGCAATGACGGTTCCGACACAACCGAATCCTGCACTACCGTAATGGATGCCGGAATCGTACGGCGCAGTTCATGAACCGCGCGGCGCATATGCCAGTCGGACGTGACGAGGCGGATGGATTGCACATCGTTACGCGCCAGCCAGTCCGCCGTTTCCGTGGCGTTGGTGCGCGTGTCCACGGCGAAAAATCCCATGGTCAGGCAGCATTCCATAACAGTTGCGGGCACATCGAACTGAGCAGCGAATTCATTTTCGGTCACATCGGGATCGACGCCGGTAACCAGAATGGCATCGGCATTCCGTGCGGCAAGCACTTCCAGCCCGCGTTCGATACGCCCGGCCGCCCCCGTAGGCACGATGACCGCTTCCGTCACGACATCGCGCGCCGGACCGGGCAGAGTGGTCGCAAACCACAGAAACCCGCAGAACCAGGCAATCGCCAAAGCTGCCAGCAAGCGCCGGATCATAGCATCCGCCGCAGAGTCGTAATGACAGTGAGCCGGGCGGTGAGCATGGCAATCGCCACCCCGATGACGGGAATAAGCGCAATCGCCGCCCAATCGCTCCAGATCAGGGCACCGCCCGTCGCCATTCCCGCACCAAGCTGCGCAAATTGCGTGCCCAGTATCAGCACCGCCACCAGGCCGAGCCCCAAACCGACCACCCCGCCCAATGTCGCATCCAGCCCCAGCGCACGTTCGAATATGCGCGCGATCTGGCCATCGGTGCCGCCCAGATGATGGACGATCTCGATCGTATCCGCGTTTGCCCCCAGTGCCGAACGCGCCGCCAGCCAAACTGCCGCGGCGCTGGTCAGTCCCAATAGCAGGACCAGCGCGGCGGACAGATATTTGAGCGACAGGATCGCAGCGAATATCGGTGCCAGCCAACTGGATTGCGCATCGATGCGCGCATCCGGCGCAGGGCCGCTCAACACGGCGCGAAGCCGGTTGAGCGTTTGTTCGCTGGCATTGGTGCGCAGCCGCACATCGATCAATGCCGGAACCGGAATCGTATCGCTGCCGGTGCCAACGCCGAGCCAGGGTTCCAGCAGCGCGTCCAGTTCCGCATCGGGCACTCTGCGCACCGACGCCACGGCCGGATGGGTTTCCAGCGCCGACAGGGCCGCGCGCGCCTGCTGTTCGCGATCCAGCGGCGATGCTTCCAATATCTGCACCGTGGCACCCCCTGCCAGTTCCGCGCGTGCAGTGGCGGCCATATTGTTAAGCGCCAGACCGCCTGCCGCCGCAATAACCGTCAATGCCACCATGACCGCGATGACCCATGGCATGGGCCCTGCAAGCCGCCGCTGCGGTACCAATTGCGCAGCCCGTTCCCCGGCGAAGCGTGTTCGGCTTCGTGCAGCATCGCCCGCAATCGCCGGGGGGCGTTTCATCCGCGGCGCCTTCATGGCCGATTGCCCGATGCGCGTGGGGGATATCGCAATGCGCCGGTGGGATCGGATAGATGCCCCTTGTCCAGCCGCATCATCAACGATTGCGGCACTTTCTTCAACAGATGCACATCGTGGGTCGCCACCAGAACAGTCGTGCCCAGGCGGTTCAGCGATTCGAACAGACGCAGCAGCTTCAGCGCCATTTCAGGATCGACATTGCCGGTCGGTTCGTCGGCCACCAGCATATCGGGGCGACTGATAACCGCACGCGCGATGGCGACGCGTTGCTGTTCCCCGCCGGACAGGGTCTGCGGCCGGGCATCCTTACGCTCCGCCAGACCGACCCAGTCCAGCATATCGGAAACCGGTTTGCGCAAATCCTGTTCGCGCACGCCCGCCACGCGCAGCGGCAAGGCAACATTGTCGAACGCGGACATATGGGCCACCAGCCGGAAATCCTGGAATACGACCCCGATACGGCGGCGGAGCGCCGGCAATCCGGTTCGCGGCAGAGTGATGAGATCACTACCGAACATCCGGATCGCCCCGCGCGATGGCCGCTGCGCCAGATAGAGCAGCCGCAGCAGCGACGTCTTGCCTGCCCCGCTTGCCCCTGTAAGAAAATAGAAACTGCCCGGATGCAGGGTGAAGGATACATCCGTCAGCACTTCGCGGTCCGCACCGTAACGCAGCCCGACATTGTCGAACGTCACGCCGTCGTCTGCGCCGCCGGGATGCGCATCCGTCACGAAACTGCGCTTCTAAAGGCGTTATGGGCAGGGCATCGCATCATCACCTGCGCCTATAGCCGTCCTGCGATGTGGAAAAAAGGTGCACGGCGCCTCCTGCACAGTCCTCTTGCCCTTGTTGCGATTTACCCACAGTCGTAAGACCGGCTTTACCATGATCATCGCCTGCCCAGCCTGCACCACCCGTTACGTGGTCCCCGACAGCGCCATCGGCGTCGAAGGCAGGACAGTGCGCTGCGCGAAATGCCGGCACAGCTGGCATCAGGACAGCCCGGATATCGATCCTGGCCAGATGCAAGGCCGCTCGCCTGCCGACGATCAGCAAACCGCGCCCGGTTCCAGTACGTCCCCTGCTCCATCTTCTGCTGCGCCCCCTGTTCCGCCCTCCGCCCCGCCGTCTCCCGCGCCTTCTGTTCTATCGGCAGGACCGGTTACGGCTCCCCCACCGGCGCCCGCTCCGGTTGCCGGCCTGCAACAAGACGCGCAGCAGGAACAAACGACGCTTGCGAATATGCCGGGCGAAGTGGTCAAGCCCGGCTTTGGCGATGAGCATGGCGGCACTCAACGATCATCACAGCGGTGCAACGCGGCAAGCGCCCGCTGCCGCCCCGGTCGCCATCCCCGCTGCCGCGCCCCTCAAGGAACGCACAGATGCGTCCGATATGGACCACTGGAACGATAATGGCGATAATGGCGATGACGACGCAATCTCGCAGTTCGACTATCGCCCGCCCTTCAGGCCGCGCCGAAACCCCCTGAAGGTCTGGACCGCGGCCGGCGTCGCATTTGCAACTCTGGCGATGGGTGCGGTGTTTGCAGTCAGCTATTACGGCGCGCCGGAATGGCTTCCCGTCAGCCGCCCGACCTTTGCCGTGGCACAGCCCGATCTGGTACTGGATTTTCCGGATGGGCAGCAGGACCGCCGCACTTTGCCCGACGGGTCCGAATATTTCAGCGCCAGCGGCACGATCACCAATACCGGCCGCGAGACCCGCAACGTACCATCGCTGCTGATCGTGATGCGTAACGAACGCGAGGTGCCGGTTTATAGCTGGGTGCTCGCTCCGCCAAGCGACACGCTTGCGCCCGGTCAATCCGTAACCATAAACGAGATCGCGACCGATGTGCCCAAAAGCGCGAAATTTGCGGATATCGGATGGAATCCCAATTGACCTTCCGGAATGGCGCCCGGCCGATATGCGCCGCGCCTGCGAACGCTGCACATAGCAAAATACCCGTCCGTTCGATCCGCTGCTTGCAGCGCGCAAACGCCGATGCTATTGGCCCGCTCCTACCGGACGGGGCCGCGACACGGCCCGTCGACTATGTGCGGTCGTGGCGGAACTGGTAGACGCGCAACGTTGAGGTCGTTGTGGGCTAACGCCCGTGGAAGTTCGAGTCTTCTCGACCGCACC
>CAWDNB010000008.1:0-905858 GCA_963803585.1 uncultured Alphaproteobacteria bacterium
CCAATCTACCATGGAACTACGCACTGGTGCGTCCTCGTTATCTTTCGGCGCGGTGACAGCAGCGGAGAGCGCCGAAACCGGCCCGCGGATGGTGATGCGCTCTTTCGTCATTACCACTTCGCCAATGAAAGCTTTCACATAGTTTTTGCGCAAAGCGGGATGCTTCGGATCATCGAGCTTGGCGCGCATTTTGGCGGAAAATTCGGCAATGGCTGCCTCGTCGATCCGTTTGCCCTTCTGACCGATCTGACGATCAAGAACGCGAATTTCCTCATCCAAGGCTGTGCGACGCTTCTGATGCGTTGCAAGACGTGTCTTGAGATCGCTGTCGCCAGGTTCCACCATTCCTGATTCGACCATTTCGAACACACGGCGGATGGCGTTTTCCGTCTCGGTTCGTTCGCTGCGCAGGACGCTGAGCGTCTGACGCCGTTTGGCATCCGCGCCTTCGGAGCGTTCAATCAGCTCGGAGAGAAGCGTGTTGAGGCGCAATGGTTGCAACAGGCGCTTTTTGAGCGCGTTCATGACCGCGTCGTCGACCTTCTGCATGGGGACGTTGTTGCCGCCGCAGGACCGATCCTTTTTTCGCCTGACATTCGAGCAGGTGTAATAGCGGTACTGTCCACCCTTGCCCGTGAGTAACATCATGGTGCCAGAGCAGCCCGGGTTGCCGCATTTGCCAAGGCCGGAGAGCAGAACCGGCGAACTGTGCGAACGGGCGGGCACCATCTTCGGGTCACGCGATTTCAGAAGCTTCTAAACAGCTTCGAAGTCGGCTTCGCTGACGATCTGTGGCACAGACACTTCGATCCATTCGTCGCGCGGGCGAGGCTTCTTCGTGCGGCTGTCCTTGGTGTTGTAATAATGCCGACCGACGTAGGTTTCGCGTGTCAGGATCGAATGCACGAGATTGGGAGTAAAGGGCCGACTACGGTAGGTCTTTCCCTCATCGTTCAGTTCTTCGGCCAACTTTCCGATGCCGACATTGCTGAAACCACCGCGCCCTAGGTACCTCGCTACGATTTCATTCACTTGATTGGCCTCGGAGCGCACCATGCGCAGCTTCTTTTTTTGCTTCTTGCCTTTGGTCTCGGCCACATAGGTTTCGTAGCCAAGGGGCGGGGTGGAGCCGTTCCAGAAACCGGCAGCGGCATTCGCACGCATCATTTCCTTGACCGTTTCGGCAGTAATCTCTGAACTCGCCGCATCCATGGCGGTTATGATGCTCCGTTGCAGCCTTGCATGCGGGCCTTCTGCGATTTGCTGCGTGGCGGACAGCAATTCGACGTCGGCGCGTTCGAGTTTCCGGCGGTAGCCTTCGAGTTCCCAGTCATCGCGGAAAAACCGCGAGAAATTATAGATGATGACCGCCTTAACGGAACTTCCCTTGGCGCAACATTCGGCAATCATGCGCTGGAATTCAGGGCGACGATCGGACCTCCCGGATTTTCCGCCATCGGTATACTCAGTAACCAATTTATAACCCAGGCGTGCTGCTTCGGCTTGGTTAGCCCGTCGCTGTTCAGCCATTGAAACACCTTCGGTAACCTGTTTTCTGGTCGAGACACGGATGTAGGAGACCGCGAGCGGCATATCGTCGTCATTCGTAATCATTTGTGTCTCTCTGAAGCGGTTCTTACCGGTCCTTCAATTTGGGTGGTGGTTGATGCCAACACGATGCCCGAGATTGCGTTGTTCCTCAATCTCGGTTTGCGTGCGGTCACGCGGGTCGAACAGGCCTACGTTTCATGATCTTGCGCCACGACAAGTTCGATACCGCGGGTTTCGAGCTGTAGTTTATAGAACATGCGTTCCGCCACGATTGACGAGAGCCGGTCAAGCCGCGCAATGATGATGGCTTCGAACTCGCGAGGTTCAGCGCGGACGGCAATCATGAGTTCTGCCAAGCCAGGCCGCCGACGCTGGGCTGATGTGGCGACGATGAAAGGATGTATAGCGACCGCGCCAGCACTGAGTTTGGCAGTCCTTCGCAAATGGTGAGTTTCAAGAGCGAAGACTGGAACTCCGTCGAGAGCTCTGTTGGTAAGTGGGCGGCTCTTGCCAGGCAGTCTGACGATACAACGCCGGAAATGGCATTTTTCGTAACCGTCCGGCGCTACCTTCAAGGCTTTTTCCCGGCATCGGCAAGACTGCGCAAGCTTCTGAAGTCAGCCCGCGTCTGGGCGCAACTCGCACCCTGCGAAACCGGGTTCAGCCGAGACCCGATCTGGCTAATGATCAAAAACCGCGAGGCACGAGTGCTCGGTGTATCGTTCGCTGCCCTGCGAAAGCCGCGATCTCAAGATACATCCAAACAATCGCTTAAGCGAATTGGAAAACCGCCAAAACCACCAAAGATCTTGACGAAGCGTCGAGGCTTGGGCGACTTCCTATATTCCCAGAACTCGAGGCTCGATCTCCGGGCGCGCACGACCCGGCCGATCCAGCCGAGACCGGGATCGGGAAACAGGCGGTCCGGCCTGGCGCGCAAGAGGGCGAGCATCGCATTGAACGCGGTCTGCTCGGTGCCGAAGGACGCCGCCGCGCGGTCGAGCATCGGCATCACCGCGTCGAGGTTCGGCCAAGCGGCGTCGACGCCGCAGATCATCCCGCTTGCGGTCGCGCAGAAGAACGAGGACACGGCCATCCCCCGGTCGTGCTGACCTGCATCGACCGGTTCGCCCGCCCAGACGGGCCGATCGACGATCCAGCCCGTGAGAAGATCCCAGCTCTCGAGCGTCCCGGCGTCGAGCGCTTCAGTCTGCAGCATACGGTCGATCATGAAACTGCGCACCACCATGTCCATGACCTCGTCGGCGGCATGGCGGACTGCGGCGTCAGCGCGCGCGATGACGAGCGTGCGGATCTCAGACGCGGGCAGCAGCGCGCACAGGCGCCCCAGCCACCGGCCGAACTCGAACAGCCATTCAAATGGCGTGTCCCCATGGCGGTCCCTCTCGCCAAGCGACGCGAGCGCCCAGTCGAGGGCGGACGCCGCGTGGGCGATCAGGGCGTCGCGCGTTTCCGCCGTCAGCATCGGGGGGATCGGTAGACGGAACGCGTTCGAGTGCAGGTCAGAGCGGTAGTAGTCGCCATTGGGCCGCGAACCCGCCGAGGCCGGCGCCGGATGGGGGCTGGGGATCTCACCGGCCACCATCGCGCGCTCGATTTCGTCGGCCATCTCCGACTGCTGAAGGGCTTCGCTCCTCGACCAGTGAAGGCCGTGGCCGCTGTCGTGCGAACGGGCGGCACGGCGCGTAGCGAGGCAGAACAACGCCCATACCATCTCAGGCACTGCGTCTTCATATACGGGCGCGGCGTCGTACACCCCCTCTACGACCTTCTCGATCGGATCACCCGCGAGCTGAAGCATCCCCTCTCGCCATTCTGGATTGGAGGGCTAGCGGCGCATGAGCGCGGCATAGGCATGCGCCGCCATTGCCGGCGGGTGGGCCGTCACGTGGGCGCTGCGGATTGACAGCTCGCCTTCCACCTCAGTCATCGTCGCCGCGCGTTGTGTTATCCCGACGACGGTCTCCTCCGTTTTCACCCACAACTCGTCCTCGGCGTGCCGCGCGATCACGGCCGCGGTGGCCGACACTGCCGACTGCGCATTGTGGCGGATCATGTCGGCGATGGGGGCGATCTCGTCGAACAGGTCCTCCTCGTCCAGGGCCACCATCTCGTCGAACGCATCGTCCAACGCAAAGAGGCGACGGCGGCAATTCCAGTGAAGACCGAAGGCACGCAATCGGTCACCGAGCAAGATTTTTACGACAGCTTCGCAGGTTGGCTTGAAGAAAACGACGAAGCCACTATCGCGTCGGCGCTGGGCGGTAGCAGCTTCGGCGGGAAATGGGGCACCCCCGACGTCATTGGTGTCCTAAAGCCCCGCGTGCAGGATATCTTCAAATTCGAGCCTCAAATCATCACCGCCGAGATCAAGGCGGTCCCCGGCCAGCCGGTCGTCGCCTTCGGTCAAGCAGTTGCCTACCGCCTGTTCTGCCATAAGAGCTACATCGTCGTGCCCAACACCACTAGCAGCGACGATATGAACCGGTTGAAGGCGTTATGCGGCCTTCACGGCGTGAGCCTTGTAATTTTCACGCTGAATGTCACTCAGCCGGATTACGTGGTGGTAGTTCTGCCAACGGTCGCTTCGCCCGATATGTTTTACGTGAACACGATGTTGGAAAGGCTGAAATCTAGCGAACCGGAGCTGTTGAACAAGTTGTTCTGATGATGACACCGAATTGGCTTTGAGCTGCCGTTCCGGTTTGTGGGCCTTACGTTGCCAATCCTGCCTTTCCGCAAACGACCCATTTGCGGACGTTGAAAGCAAAGAACCTAGTCTTAACGCCTGAGCCGGTTGTAAAATACGAACTCTGAATTGGACATACATCTGATGGCGGACGCGCAAAGACCGTCGCCTCTAGCGACGCAGCTTCCACGATCCTCGATTTTAAAGTAAGTAGGTTAGGGGATAGGAGAGATTGATGTTTGAGAACGCAAAATATGCGATTCTGGCCGCGAGCCTTGTGATCGCTGTAAATCCGGCTGCTGCGCAGGAAACGACCGATCCTGAACCGCCTTCGCAACAAAATTCGGCCGCAGACGTCGACGCTCTTTCAGCCCAACAATTGCAACAGTTTTTGATGACCGAGCCCGAATTGCTTGCTGCGCTGGGCCTGGCGCAGGGGCCGGTCGCGATCCGCGTCTATTCAGTGCTCTCGCCCAACGATCTCGAAGCGATCAATAACCGGAAGGCCATGCTGCGGCAGTTTCGCAGCCAACTTGATCAGTTCGATCCCGCAGCGATGAACGATCAGAAGCGATTAAGCCTGGAAATCTGGTCGACATTCCTTGATTACGAACTGGCTGTGAGCGAATTCGATTACGGAGTGCCGCTCGGAGGACCATATCCGGTCACGCATTATTCGCCGACCGGACTGTCGGACCTGATGGTGCTGAGCCACCCGATGACCAACGAAGCGATGGCCGGGGCCTATGTCTCAAGGCTCTCGTTCGCAGCCGAGACGATCAAGACGCAGCAGGCGATGATGGGACTGCGCGCCGATGAAGGCATACTGCCGCCAAAATCGATCCTCGACAAAGCGATTACGGGGTATGAGGAATTGCTAGCGGTCGCGCCTGAAGACAACCGTATCATCACCCGGCTTTGCGATGAAATGCCGGCTGGCGTTGATGGCGCAGCGGCCGCCGCGCTAATCTCGCAGGCAACGTTGTTGATGCAAGACGAAATCTACCCTGCCTATCGCAACCTGCTCCAGAGCCTGCGCCATTATCAGCCTGCTGCGCGAACAGAAAATATCGGGGTCGGCGCACTGCCCGGTGGCGCTGACTTCTATGCTGCCAATATTCAGCGCGAAACAACACTGACGCTGGCCCCGGATGCGATCCACCAGACCGGCCTGTCCGAAGTTGGGCGGTTGACGGCGGCGATGGATGCCAAGCTTGCTGGCTTGGGCTATACCGAAGGGAGCGTGCTCGATCGCATGGCGCAGCTGCGTGCGGCTTCATCCTACGATTTCAAAACGCCCGAGGATGTCAGCGCGTACACCGCGCGCATGGTAGAAAAGGCTAGAGAGAAATCGACCGACTATCTATCACGGCTGCCCAAGGCCGGTGTCGAGTTGCGGCTCGTGTCATCCGGGCCGAACCGATATGCCGGCCCGGCCGCCGATGGTTCAACCCCCGGCTATTTCAGCCTTAACGCGACGGATTTAAGCTCGATCAGCCCAGTCATGTATCCCAGTCTGATCTTTCATGAAACTATTCCCGGTCACCACTATCAGATCGCGTTGCAGCGTGAGAGCGACCTGCCCCTGCTGCGTAAGTTCCTGCCGTTCAACTCTTATAGCGAAGGATGGGGTCTTTATGTGGAGACCATCGCGGCCGAGATGGGGCTCTACGACGGTGACCCTGTGGGCGAGATTGGCGCACTCGAGAGCGAACTGTTCCGGGCTGTGCGGTTGGTGGTTGATACCGGCCTTCATGCCAAGGGCTGGAGCCGGGAACAGGCGGCCGATTATTTCCGCCAAACGCTAGGCGGTCCCGGCTATGCGGAGATTGATCGCTATCTGGTGAACCCCGCGCAAGCGCTGGGTTACAAGATGGGGCAGCTGAAAATCGCCGAGTTGCGTGCCCGCGCTGAACAGCAATTGGGCAATAACTTCGATGTCAAAGCGTTTCACGACCAGATTTTGGCCAACGGCCCATTGCCTCTGGAAGTGCTCGATCGCGAAATCGATCGCTGGATTGCGGCACAGAAAGATTGACCCTCCATAAGTTTCACGAGCCCAAAATATTGGCAGGCGAATGACAGCATTCCACCCCAATATCTGACCTTCGCGGCGGATGCTTTGGCGCCCGTAAGCCGTCATTGGCCGAAAGCAGCTAGATTGGCTGGAACTGGGCCGTTAGCTGCCGTTCCGGTTTAAGAGCCTCGCTATGACATTCCCGCCTGTCGGCTTACGACCCAATAACGGACGTGTCTGTCAGATAGCCGATGATCTTAAAGCGGACGTTCTGTGCTTGCTGTCCAATTCCAGCGATGCAACATTGACGGCGAAGATTTTCAGTATCAGATGGGGATGATTAGATGAATTCTCGCCAGACCTTGGATGAGCTACAGGAACAGTTCCGCTCAGGAAGCACGAACGCCATGCCTCTGGCTGGAATGATCGTATGGGCGGCATTGGGCGTTGCGGCGTTTTATGTTGCTCCACCGATTTTGAGCAATCTTGCTTTTTACGTCATGGCGGCCATTCTGCCTCTTGCATTTCTGATCGATAAATCACGGGGACGAAACCTTTTTGCCGGGGGTGACGATCCCCTTACCAAGCTGTTTCTGACATCGATCATCGGGATCGCACTTTCGGTTCCCCTTGTCGTTATTGGAGTGTCCGGTTCCGACAATCACACCCTTATGACATTGGGTATGGCGGTTCTGGCAGGCGTTATCTGGATACCGTATGGTTGGGCGGCAAACGATCCTGTCGGATTACGTCATGCAATAGGGCGCGGAATCGGCTGCTACCTTGCCTATGCACTCACACCCGAACCCTTTCGAGTAACTGCGATCTGCGCAATAGTGGTGCTGGCTTATGCCTATTCGCTGATATTCATGCTGCGAACCGGTCAAAGTTATGCAGGGTCGCCGGGTGCGAACCCATAAGGCATGGGGCGGCCGTTCCAGTCTGTTTCGTCTCTATAGCCGACCGTCCGCTTCCCACCCCTAATCCGACATTCAATAGAGCCGATTGTTTTCTGAAATGCAGACGTTCAGGAAAACCCGACCGAGATTTCCCAATAATTTGAGTGCCCATCATTCTTATGCCGGGCGCACCAGTTTTCGTTTACGGATAGAAGCAAGCATATTTCAAATAGCAAACTGGATAAAACTGGGCACCAGTAACACTTTCGCTAACATGCTTCCGGTCCTAAATTGATGCTTTTAGCACTAGCAGCCAAAACTCCGCTAACAATCTATATTCGATAATTCGGGATAAAACAGAATATATTTGAAATCTGCAACGGTTCCAAACCGCATCGACAGGCAGCAGGCTGGTCAGTCAATTTGGATTATCCAACCAAATATAATCGTCAATACAATTCGATCTGGCAATGCGCACTATCTGCTAAAGTGCTGTCTTGCGAGCAGTAGAAATCGTAATTACCGGATACGAAGATCCACTGTTGCGATAGTTCTGCGAAATACCGCAGATCATCGATCAATACGCTTGCCGAGATTGCTTGGTTCTCGAATGGGCCAATTGTGACTTTCGCAAACGCTACGAGCTGGCGGTCTGCGCGTTCAGCCTCATCGGAGGGGCAGCGTGCGTAGAATTGCACGACTGCGTCACAAGCTACGTTGCTTTCGTTGGAAATTGTGGCGGTCAAATTAACTGTGTTATTGATGCGCTGCGCAGTGCAGGTTTGCACACGTATCTCGGCATAGGAAAGACCATGGCCGAAGGGGTATCGTGGTTCATTTCCATCGCGCGCAAGCTTCGTGTAGCCGTGCCACAAGTCGTAGGTAACCTCGGTCGCTGTGCGATCGAACCACGGGTAATGCGACACGTCGCGCGCTACAGTAAATGGCAATCTGCCTGACGGATTGGCTTCGCCGAACAGCAGCCGGGCCAGCGCCGTTCCACCTTCCATTCCGGCGTAAAACGTCTGCATGATCGCATCAGCTTCCTCATGCCAATCCTCGACCATAACTGCGGAGCCGGCCACAAGAACGACCGCCACCGGCTTGCCGGACTGAGTTGCCGCGCGGATGAGCGCGATCTGCTCGACGGGCAGGTCAAGCGAAGCCCGGTCGCCCCCACGCGCAGGCTTCCCGTCCTTTGGCCGTTCGGGGAGCATGTCGCGCACATTGTCGGGCAAACCGACCAGGCCAAGGTCGCCGGGGATATATTCGCCCTCGTCGTCGGCAGTGTAGCCGACGATGACAACCACTGCATCGGCTTGCGCAGCAACACGAGACGCCTCTTCGAGATCGGTTTCGTCCCCCGTTAAAATGCGCTCTTGTCCGAGATAATCGCCAAGACCGGCAATCGGGGTCACGATGTAGGGCGCGCGGACCTTGCTTGAGCCGTTGTCGCCGGTGTTCTCCAACGCGGCCAACCTGCCGAGAACGGCCAGTTTGCGCACTTTCGAACGATCGAGAGGTAAGATTCCGTTGTTCTTCAACAGTACTGCGGTCTTCTCCGCCGCTTCCCTGGCCAATAGACGGTGACGTTCGCTCGCCACCAGCGTCTCCGGGTATTCGGGCAGCGGGTCTGGTGCACAGGAGATGCGATAGAGAACCGACAATATTCTGCGGCATGCTTTGTCGATTACGCTAGCCGCGATAGTCCCTGTTTCGACAGCTTCCTGCAACCGTTTGCCGAAGACGACTGGTTCCGGGTTCTCGACATCGAGTCCTGCCGTAGCGCCATAAGGCTGATATACGCCGAGCAGCCAGTCGGAATGGACAAACCCCGCAAAGCCCCATTCATCGCGCAAAATCGTTGTAAGAAGATCAGCGTTTTGCCCGCAATATTCGCCATTCATCTTGTTGTAGGCGCTCATGACGGTCGCACATCCCGCGTCGATCACTTTTTTGAAATGCGGTAGATAGACTTCGCGCAGCGCGCGCTCGTCGATCGTGACGTTGACGGTGAACCGCGTATTCTCGATCGAGTTCAGGGCGAAATGTTTGACGGTCGCGGCGACGTTGTGTGTTTGAATTCCGGCGGACAGCGCGCTTCCCATTGCACCCAAATGCATGGAATCTTCGCCATAAGTCTCTTGTGCGCGTCCCCAAGCGGGGTGGCGCAGCAAGTTGATGCAGACTGCTCCCGACAGGTTGCACCCCTGAGCACGGATTTCGATGCCCATTGCCTCCCCGATCCTGCGTTCGAGGTCGACATCGAAACTGGCGCCGCGCGCCATGGTGCAGGGAAAGGCGGTGGACTGGCCCCGAGCAACTCCTCGCGGTCCGTCGGTGAACCACCAAGCTGGAACGCCCAGCCGTTCGATCCCGCCACCTGCGCGGTAAGGCCGCGCAGCCCAAACACCCTGATCGTCCCTGATCGCCTGCAAGAAGCCGCGTCCGGACATCATGCCGATCTTCTCTTCCAGCGTGGCTTCCAAAAGCACAGCATCGATAATTTCAGCCTGTCGGCTGGCTGTCATACCTTTGGCTGGGCCGTGGTCAGTCATCGATGTGTTTCCTTTTTCCGCGACTGCTTGTCGGTTTCGGAACCGGCGCCGCTGGTGAAGTTGAGTATCATGTCCTTCAGAAGCGCGGCAGCGGCCTCGTGGCCGTCGCTGCCAAATTCGATATGGTCGATGGCGAGCCCACGTAGGGCGGCGACGAACAGCCGCCGGAACGCCACCAGCCGATCCTGTGGCCAACCAAGGTCGCGAGCGTACCGGGACCACCATATGTCTATTGCATGTTCGCCCGCCGACAGATGCGGCAGGACGGCCCCAGCCAAAGCCTCGTCCTGCCGTGTCGCGATCAGCAATTCGCATGCGACAATATGGTGATCGCCAAGATGCTGATCGAGGCCGAGATCGACCAAAGCTGCAATACGCGCTTCGATACCCTCCGCTTCCAACAATCGTTTCAGGGATTTATCCGAGATGGTCTGCGGTAAGGCTTCGGCGACGGCGCCCATCAGGTCGTTCCGGTCCTTGTAGTGGTAATGGAGTGGCCCGCGAGAAACTCCGGCCTCCTTGGCAATCAAATTCAACGATGTCGCTGCGTAGCCATAGCGGGCGATGCACGATGTCGTCGTTGCGATAAGCAGCGCTTGGGTGCGCCTGGATCGTTCCGCCTTCGTGATACTGTCCTGAGGTGGACTGCGATCCTCGCTGATATGCACTTTATTCCTGCGTGGCATGATGGCCGCTCGTCTCCGGTTCCCAAAGGTCTGTGTCGAACGGGTCTAGTCCATAATCTCGCTCGCAGGAACTTTGGACGGGTACCTGGCACCGATTGGAGACGGATTGATCAACTGAGTGCATGGCATCGATCACATGCGCAGCTGCGGCCGGGTCTGCAGCGGGTGCGGCGCTGCGCTGGCAGGCAGCCACAGCCTCGACTACGCCGATTGCCCACATCCGGTCGTTCCATACGGGGTCCGTCGGCTGCTCCTGCCACGAGCCTATTGCAGTGGAAACGGCCAACGGTGCCGTGAAATCGTTCGGCTGGCCCATTGCGACGGAACCCTTGGACCCATATATTTCGAGACCCGGGGCTCGGCTGCCGAACCCGTCGAAGCTGCAAGTCAGGTGGCCGATCGCTCCACTGGCGAACCGCAGATTGATGCTGACGTGCGTATCAACCTCGACGGGCACAGTAGTTCCGGCAGACGGACCTTTCATAATCGTGCGTTCGCTGCGGTACCGACTGGAAAAAGCGTGAACCGCTTCGATCGGACCGAGTAGGTGTATGAGGACCGTGAGGTGGTATACCCCCATATCGAACAGCGGACCCCCGCCTCGCGCGAACAGATGATCCGGGTCGTGATGCCACAGGTCCGGACCGGGATAGATCATGGTGCCAGCAGCCCCGACAACATCGCCCAGCGTTTCGTCTCGTATCAGTTCTCGAAGGGCCCTTACGGTCGGTCCGAGATGCGTAGCGGGCGCGGTCGCAAGCATCAGCGAACGGTCCCGCGCCATCGCAATCAGTTCATCGCATTCGTTCCGCGACGAAGCGAAGGGCTTTTCACAGTAGACGTGCTTGCCTGCACAAAGCGCGGCGCGGATTGCTTGGGCGTGATGTTGAGGCGGAGTAAGGATGAGGATCAGATCAATCCGTGAGTCAGCAAATAGCTGTTCTGGACTGACCGGAGCCAAGCCGAAGCGGGTAGCCATGGTCTCCATCTTCTCACGCCTCCGCGACGCGATCGAAATTAACCGGAGGTTCCGGGCGTGTCGCAAACTTTCTATATACCGTGGAGCGATATCACCGGCACCCAGTATACCGACGCCCCATACGCCAGATGCTGCCAGGTGAGACGTTGGTACGCCCAACCCGTTCATTCTATCACGGCTGCGAGCGTCATCGCCTTGAACACCGCCAGCGTATCGGTATCGGGAGCGTCCGCAGCCTTTTCACGTTGGGTCAGGATCACTGCCGCAAGGTCGTATCGCGGACTGATGAAAAACTGCGTATCGTAGTACCCGCCCCATCCGTAATCACCCTGAGCCGCCAACGCGCCTGATCGGCCCGGGTCTAGGGTGACCGCAACGCCGAGACCCAGACCGATCCCTCCAAGCGGCGTTCCCGCGACCTTTGTTCGCAGGGCTGGCGGCATATGATCTGCAATCATCAACGCGATGCTGGCCGGTGACAGGATCTGCGTACCTTCGCAGGAGCCACCACGCTCCAACATGGTGGCAAAGCGCAGATAGTCCTCGGCTGTCGATATCAGACCTGCACCGCCGGACGGCCAGGTTCCAGCGTCCAGCGGATCACCAAACACCGTGCCCGGCGCAGGTTCTAGCGCGGCGCCGCTACGGGTTTCGTAAACGGTGGCAAGTCTGCCAACATCAACCTGAGCAACTGTGAAGCCAGTGTCCTTCATACCGAGCGGTAAAAAGATTTCCTGCTCCAGAAAATCCTCGAAAGGCTGGCCGGACACTTTCTGTACCACAAGACCAGCAACATCTAGGCCGTAGCTGTATAGGAAGCTTTCACCTGGCTGAAAGAACAGGTCTTGCTGTGCAATTAAAGCAACTGCCTCTTCGAGAGAGCGCGCCTTTTCATAAGGCGCCGCTGAAACGTAAGCTTGGCCCAGCTCGCTTTGCGTGTCGAACCGGTAACCGATCCCCGAGATATGCGTAAGCAGGTCCCGTATCTGTATCGGCCGCTTTACCGCCTGTTTGGTTCCGTCGGGCAAGCGCACTTGCATGTTGCCAATTGCGGGCACGTATCGCTCTACCGGATCTGTCAGCGACAGCTTACCCTGTTCGACCAGCCGAAGCATAGCCACGGCGGTTACTGGCTTTGTCATACTGGCGATACGGAACATGGTGGTTTGCGTTATTGCCGGACCACCGATCGATTGCCTGCCGATCGCAGCGCGATGAACGGGCTTACCGCGGCGGCTTATCGCGATCGCATACCCTGACGCCTCGCCAAGCTGCACACGGCGTTCGAACTCCCTGTCGATAGCCTGCAGCCGTGTCGCTGACATACCCGATCCACTGGTTTTCATCGGAGCCGCGGGTTGGTGATCCACGCAGGTAGCATAGCCCGGCACCGATACTATGAGTGCCGTCATGGCCATCAGATAGACCGATACACGTCTCACTGCTGCCATACCTGCTTCGGTCAGAACCGGCTCCGTAGCGTCACACCGTATGTGCGCGGGTCGCTAACGAACTTGATGCGCGCGTCGTCCGTAGGAAAGGGCGGGATGCCAGCGAAGGGCAGAAGTCCGTTCAGGGCACCGAAGAGCGGATTTCCCGCGCGTCCGAAGGTGATCTTGTCGGTCAGATTGCGACCCCAGAATTCCAGCTGCCACAGGCCGTCTGCCCGTCCGAACCCGATGCGTGCATTTATCTTGGCGAAGGCATCCTGCGCCTGCAGCGGATCGAGGTTCTGATCGGTAAATACGCTGGACCGATAGAATACGTCGCCGCGAATAAACGCTTCCAGACTGGTGCCGATCGGCTGGGTATATTGCGACGATAGGCTGGCCGAGAATTCGGGTGCGTCGCGGAGCCGTTCGCCGGTCAAATCGACAGGCCCGCCCGGACCTTGCGCGTTAGGGAAGCTATCGAATGTCGCGTCGAGATAGGTAGCGCTGCCATTGAAGGTCAGTCCTTCGACCGGCTCGACCGCAAAGTCCAGTTCAGCCCCGCGCGATGTCAGGCTAGCGGCATTCTGCAGGAAAAACCGCAGATTGTTGTTGCTATCGGTAAAGGACGAAAGCGACTGGAAGTTACTGTACTTCGTATTGAACAGCACGAGGCTTACTGCAGCGCGATAGGTCGGAATACTCGCCTTGAAACCGAGCTCGTAATTATCGACATCCTCGCTGTCGAAGAAGAAGCTGGCACCCGGCACATTGCGCAACAGATTGGCATCGTCGTTAATCCCGAAAGCCTTGTAACCGCGCGTGTACGATACGTAGGCGTTTGCATTGTCGGTCACATCGTATTGAAGCACCGCACGCCCAGTCAGTTGGCCACCGCTACGCTCCTGAAATGCTGCCGGAATGGTCTGGGTCGGCGATAGCGGCGTGCCGTTCAGTCGCAAACGGGATGCGAACGCAGAGATTTCCTTTTCGTCGTAATTGTAGCGCAGGCCTCCGGTAATCTTCAGCCTGTCGGTCACCGCATAAGTGGCGTCTGCAAATACCGCGTAGTTTCGGTTGGTGATATCGCTGCCGGATGGGGACGTTGCGGCAACGAAGTTACCAAATGGTCCGGCAAGCACCGGGTTGACGATTAGCCCGTCGCCGCTGTCTTCTACGACGTCCTTCTCGAAAAAGTATCCGCCGAACAGATAGTTCAGCGGGCCTGAGCCGTTGGAAGCGAACCGCAATTCCTGACTCAGCAAGGTCTGGTCACGCGTGACGTTGCGAAATTGGAACAGGTCCAGCGGCGAGAAATCGATATCGACATCCGCTTCGGAAAAATAGGTCCGGTAAGAACTGATCGAGGTCATCGTGAGCGGACCCAAGTCGAGTTCCACGTTCATTTGATAGACTTCAGTCTGGCTTTCGAACCGCTGGTCACCGTCGATGGAAACGACCTGCCCCTCCAGCTGGTTACCGGGAAACGGTACGCCCGTACCGCGAAACGGGAACGGGGTCGATGCCTGGGCAAAACGATCCAGTGTCGCTTGCGAAACGTTGTCCGTCACGGGCGAGCAACACACCTCATCCGCTTCACCTCGCTCGTATGTCAGCAGGATGCTGCCAAGTGCGCTTGGCTCGATCAGAACCTTGGCGCGCACGCCCCAGCTGTTCTGGTCGTTGCGATCCTGCCCTACGAGGTTTTCCAGGTAACCATCCCGATCGTTCGAAAATCCGCTGATCCGGACCGCTACAACGTCGTCGACCACCGGACCGGATACCGATCCGGCGAACTGGAGACGGTTGAAGTTACCGTAAGTCGCCGACACGTCTCCTTCAAAGGCGAAGGCCGGGGATTTGGTAACGAAGTTTATCACGCCAGCGGGCGAGCTGTTGCCGAACAGCGTGCTCTGCGGACCGCGTAGCACTTCAACCCGCTCGATATCGTTGAAATCGCCGACTCCAATCGCGGTGCGATCGGTGAACACGCCGTCGATATAGATGCCAACGCTGGGTTCGAGCGCAGCGCTACCACCGGCCGTCGTAACGCCGCGAATGCCGACATTCGCTTGCGTCGGCGATTGCGATTGCGAAAACACGACGCTGGGGAGCAGTTCGGTCAGCTCGGACAGGTTGGTCGCGCCTGATCCCTTGATCTGGTCCTCGCCCACTACCGAGATGCTGATCGGAGCCTCGGTAATAGTCAGCCCCTGCTTGGTCCCGGTAACTATGATCATTGAAGGATCTTCGTCACGTTCAGCTGGCGTCGCGTCCTGGGCATAAGCGGGAAACGAACAACATAGCGCAAACACGGAGCTACCAGCCAGAATACTGCGGCGCGAAGTAAACCGAACCCCGCCCGACGGAACTCTATTAAGTGAAAGCATACGTTCTCTCCCATGTGCGCGGTACGGTTGTACTCGCTGGAGACCTGGCCTTTATTCACCATGATCTCCTAAAAATTGGCCGCAAAAGCTCGTGCAAACGGCGTTCTGACAGCAGTTGTTATGGTCTTGATAAAAACATGTCAACATGTATGCATCTTGGCTTAGGAGATTGAGATGGCGCGTATCAAAGAAGCAGGCACAATCGTCGTGACCGAAACCCTGACCGGCAGTGACGCGCGGTTTGGCGGCCTGTATCATCGCGATACCCGCTACCTCTCGCGCTTCGATTGGGAATTACCGCCTAGCGAGGCGTTGTCGTCGGAAACCCGTAAGAACCAGCTGATCGAACATTACGCTGTCGTTGATGACAAGCGCCGCCAGCATTTCTCCGTCCGGCGTGTACTGACCGTCGATGAGACTGCGCTCGAAGACCGATGGACCATAAGAAATACCGACAGCATGGCCCGACACTGGAGCCAGACACTGATTGCCGAGGCGGCGATGGAAGACCTGTTCGCGCGTTATGCCCCCGTTCCGGATGATAACGACCGGCCAATAGTTCGGAACCTTGACGGGTCTGAATTGACATTCAGGCGAACAAGCATGGATGGCCGCGAGCTTGGCGTCCTCATTACTTTGCCTCCGGGTACGCAGGGCACGACGGTAGCTTTCGACTTCGAGCCGGGCGAGGAGCGAACGTTCGTCACAACCGTCACGGTGGACCCGGACGATGGGCAAGCGACGCTACCGGATCTGCCAACGTACGAAGCGTGGCGTAAGCGGTTCGATCTTTCGGTATGCCCCGAATGGCAGCCGGCCTTCGACCGGGCTGTCGATGACCTGCGCGGCCTGCTGTTGCCAACGCGGTTCGGGCCTTATCCTGCCGCCGGCATGCCGTGGTTCGGCAACAAGTTCGGCCGGGACGGACTGATTACGGCCATGATGATACTGCCCTGGGCACCGGATGTGATGCAGGCTGTCTTGATGTTGCTTGCCGAGCATCGGGGCAAGGTCGATGACCCATTCCGCGAGGAAGAGCCGGGCAAGATACTGCACGAAATTCGCGAGGGCGAACTCAGCAGAACCGACAAGATACCTTTCGGCCGCTATTATGGTTCGGTCGATGCGACGGCGCTGTTCGTCATGGCGATCGATCGGTATGTCGAACACAGCGGAGATATTGCGTTCCTCAAACGATTGGAGCCGGCACTACGGGACGCGCTGAGATGGCTGACGGACCATCTGGACGGACCGACGGGACTGCTCCGGTTCAACGCCTCCGGCTCCGGCTTGGTAATCCAGTCGTGGAAGGACTCTCACGATTCCATGAACCACGCAGACGGAACCCCGGCAGAGCAACCGTTAGCCGTTGCTGAGGTGCAGGGATACGCTTTTGCGGCATTCGAAGGGGCCACACGGCTCCTATCTCATCTTGATGATCCCGAAGCCGCTCAGAACTACCGGTTACGGGCAGATGCGCTGAAAAGGTCTTTTCATGAACGCTTCTGGCTCAAACAACTCGGAACATACGCCATGGCGCTGGATAAGGACCTTGCACCGCTGTGTGTGCTTTCATCCGATCCGGGTCACCTGCTATGGTGCGGAATCGTTCCGGTCGATACAGCGCCGCAGCTGGTCGCAACGTTGATGTCGCCGGACCTGTGGAGCGGATGGGGCTTGCGCACGCTGGGTTCGAACGAGACCCGTTATGCGCCGTCATCCTACCACAATGGCAGCGTGTGGCCACACGACACAGCGCTGTTCGGCGCGGGACTCGCTCGCTACGGTTTTCGGGAAGAACTCGACACTGTCCGTCGAGGCCTGTTCGAGCTTGCAATGAACATGCCGGAACACCGGATACCCGAACTCATTTCAGGACACCCGCGCGAACCCGGACTTGGTCCTGTCCACTATGGCAATGCAAGCAGCCCACAAGCATGGGCCGCAGCCGCGCTGCCTATGTTGGCACAAATTGATGTGGGTATGGAGCTGGGCAAGTGACGAACGTCGTCGCACCGGCAACCCGTAGCGCCCCAGCGATATCCACCTATCGAGAAGCGGCCTATGGTGCGCCCTATCTTGCGAAAGCGTTCCTATTCACACCGATGCTGGCGTTCATTCCCAGCTTCTACTCGGTCGATCATGGCGTCTCGCTTGCCGTTCTGGGTACGATAATCTTTTTGACGCGTCTCACTGATGTCATCACCGATCCGCTGATCGGCGTACTGAGCGATCGAACACGAACGCGTTGGGGCCGCCGTAAGATATTCATTGCAGCGGGCTTGCCCTTACTCCTCGTCAGCACCTGGATGGTGTTGGTGCCGCCGCTCGAAGTCGACCTATGGTACGCCGGTATCTGGATGGCGTTGTTGTATCTGGGTTTCACCCTTGTCGATATTCCCTACCGTACATGGGGCGCCGAACTGGTCAGCGGTTACAATTCGCGGACCCGCATCGTCGCTTGGCGTGAAGCATTCGGCATGGCATCCGGACTGCTGGCGCTCGCTACGATCGTCGCAGCGCCGTCGCTGGGTTATGGTGCAACCGCGGACACGCTATGGTTATTAGCGACGATATTCACCGTGCTGTTGATACCGTTGCTTGTCCTTACACTCGTTCTGGTTCCGGAACCGCCGCTACCCGAACCTTCGGAAGTCACTGTACCGCGCGTCAACGTGAAGGAGCAGCTGACACTGCTTCGCGCCAACAAGCCGTTCATGTGGTTGTTGGGAGGAACGGTAGTGCTGTTGTCAGGCGCCATCATCGGCGCGTCTCTCCATCTGATCGTTATGGAGTCCTATTTTGGTATCCGCGCCTGGTTCCCTTACATTCTTGCAGGTGAAAGCATCATGGGGATGGCATCCGCACCATGCTGGGTCTGGCTTTCGAAGCGGATCGGAAAGCACCGCGCCATGGCGCTCGGAACATTCCTGATGGCCGTCTTTAGCGCGCCGATCCCGCTACTCGCGCCAGACGCGCACTACGCTTACGCCGCTATCATCATCGTTCGCGGGTTCGCTGGCGGCGCGTTGGCTATTCTTATCTCGTCCATGCTGGCTGACGTCATCGACGTCGACAGCCTATCTTCCGGCAAGTCGCGAGGCGGTTTCTTCTTTGCCTTGATGGGAATGGTCGGCAAAGCCGGTGTCGCGCTAGGTTCGTTCGTTGGCCTGGTGCTACCGTCGCTGTTCGGGTTCGATCCTGCCGAACCGCTTAACAGTGACACAGCCCTGCGCGCTTTGGTGATGACCTATGCATGGATCCCGATGATCATCATGGGCTGTGCATCGTGGTTTTTCCTGCGCTATCCTCTGACGCAAACCGAATTCGAGAAAACTCAGCGAATTATGCCTAAAAGCGCTCCAGTTTCATAACAAACTTAAATTGATATACTTCGCGTAGTTGCTATTGTTCGCAGAGGCAAAACGACCAGTTAATCTCTTTTTCGTTATGTTATTTCCGTGTCAGCTACCCACTACAGCTATGTACATTCACAATGTTTTTCAGTCTGCCAAAAACGGACGATCGGCTGCGAGGGTATTCGAAGCGGACCCGTTGACGATGGAAGACAGGCCTTTGAGAGGGAACTCGACTGAAATTTCCCAATGATTTGAGTGCCCATTATTCTTATGTCGGGTGCACCATTGTTTTTCAAATCGGTGAGATAACGGTTTGGGAATCCGCTGAACTAATTTGGATAAGATGCCCGATTGCTGTCGCTCAAATCCTTGCCTCTCGCCATGATAAAAAGACCAAAACTGCCGACATGAACATGACCAATATGCTGGTTCCTGCCCATCCGGCGAGATCATAGGCCGCTGTGCCCGCCCAACTTGCAACGCCCGCTCCGATAAACATCAGCACGATGTAACCGGTCATCAACCTGGTCCGCACATCTGGTACGGCAGCAAGCGATGCCATCCGGCCGGTCACGTCGATTGCAGGACCAACTGCGTTCATGATAAAAAGCGGGATCAGCAACAGCCATAGATTACCACCGAATGGGAGCAGCAGCGCCACACCGATCATCTGAACGATGGACAGGCGCAATCTGGCCGCGTTGGGTCCGACCCGATCGGCCCATTTTCCAAGGCGGGGTGTCGCAAAAATGGCGACGATCGAAAAACCGGCAAGATAGCCCACCGTATCGACGCCATAGCCCATTGCCGGGCTGGGTAGATGCAAAGCCAGACCCAGCCAGACCGCAAGAAAGATTCCGAAATTGAGCGCCTGGATTATTCCGGACATCGCGACTTGCGGATATTCGCGCAGCAACCCGAACAGCGAAAAAACCAGCGTACCGTAACTGGTGTGCGCTGTCCGCCCTGCGTTCGCACGGCGACCTTCCATAATCAGCGGAAGCAGCAATGTCGTGCCGACCATCAAGATCGCGGCGATGATATAGACCAGATGCCAATCGTAATACTGGGCGATCAAACCTGCGCCCACGCGCGCGATCAGAATACCGAAAATGGTGCCCGCCGTCAGAGTGGCGGTCACGCTGCCCAGCCGTTGCGGGATGACCCGTTTTGAAGCATAGGGCTGCAGAAGATAGGGCGCGATGGTGAAAAATCCCAGAACGGTCGATCCGGTGACGAACAGCACAAAATTCGGGGCGACCACCATCGCGATCAAAGCGAGTGTCTGCGCCGACGCGAAGATGATGGATAGAAGGCGATTGCTGTATCGGTCGCCAAGCGGAAGCAGCAAAAAAATCCCGAGGGCCAGCGCGATCTGATTGAGCGCGGGCACCAGTCCGATCATTGCGTCGCTTACCCCGAAATCTTCGGCAACGGCAGAGATAATCGGATGAATGTAGTAAGCATTTGCAACGAGAATTCCGCCCGCCGCCGCCAGTGCAACTTCATTGCGGCGGGTAAGGACCGGACCCGCCCCTGAATTTGCGATCATCGCGGACGATGCCGGATCAAGGCGACGACCGGCCGTTCGCCGATCCGGAAAGTGGCACCGCTTCCTTGAAAGTGTGAGTTACGTAAGGGAATGGAATTTCGATACCTGCATCGTCGAGCGCCCGTTTTATTGCCCGAACGACCGCGTCGCGGCTTTCGTGCATATCGCGTGGACGGGAACCGGCCCACCAGCGGACGTTGAAGTCGACGGAGCTGGAATTGAACACCGCGGCAAACACGTCGATACCCTTTTCGCGGTCGATGTTCTCTACGCTTTCCACCGCTTTGCGGATGATTGTCGCCGCATGGTCCAGATCGGTATCGTAGGACACGCCGGCCACAATCTCGTGCCGGCGTTTGTCGCTATCGGTGAGTATTTCGACCGGGTTTTTGAACAGTACCGAATTGGGCACTAGAGTAACCTCCCCGGACAGTTTGCGAACATAGGTTTCGCGCAGGGTGATATGTTCGACCTTGCCGGTAATACCTTCGCATTCGATCACATCGCCGATACGCATTTTTTCGCGCAGCATGATAAGAATACCGGCGAAGAAATTTTCGAAAATGTCCTGAAATGCAAAACCGATTGCCACCGCCCCAATACCGAGACCGGCAAACAGACTGGCTGGTGTCAGCCCCGGCATTACCACCACCAGTGCAACCATCAGCCCGACCAGCCAGATCGCCAACCTGACCATCGTATCGAACAGGCTTTTCAGACTGGGCCGCATTTCGGTCTTGCCGATCAGCCGGTCAGCGATCCCGACTGCAAATTTGGCGATTGCCCAGGTGATGAGCAGCACAACCAGCGCAATGGCGAAGTTGGGAAGGGCACGGATGAACCCTTCCGCCATATCCGCGAGCTGGTTTTGAATGGTTGCCAACGGGCTGGCAATCGGGTCCGCCACGCGCCCGGCTTCGGTCATCGCAACATTGTCAGCCGAAGGCCCGGTTTCATCGGCTTGCATAATATTCCCTGATAATCAATATCGAAGACAAAGCTCAGGCGCCGCGCGCGAACGCTGTGCCGTCTAGGCTTTAGCGGCATTTTCCTGCCGCGCAACGTCATGCAGCCAATCGGCATGGCGGGGTGCCTTTTTGGTTTCGCTCCATTCATCGAGCATCGGCATCGCGACCTTTTTCAGTTCGGCATATTGTTCGTTTGTGCCAATATCTGCCGCCAAGTTCGACACGGTGACCGTTTGGATCGAAGAAATAGATCGACTTGAAAATACCGTGATGGGTCGGGCCAAGGACATCGATATCCAGCCCTTCGATATGTGCTTTCGCCGCCAGCAGTGCCTCTTCAGAAGCCACCTGAAGGCCAGATGCTGCACCCATTCCGGCGTGTTTTCATCGCGGCCCATGTCTTTCTGGTTCGGCAATTCGAAGAATGCGAGAATGTTGCCATTCCCGGCATCGAGGAAGACATGCATATAGGGATCATATGCACCGGTTGACGGGACATGGTCTTCGGAAAATGCGCTGGTATATTCCATACCCAACACATCGCGATACCATTCAACGGTCTGTTTGGCGTCCCGGCAACGATAGGCTGCGTGATGCACACCGCCAAGTTTAATAGGGTGGTCGGGTTTGATAGGGTTGTTGGTCATGATCAATCCACCGGCACTGGCGCAATTTCAGTTATCTCTTCGACCTTTTCTTCCACTTTCAATGCGCCGCGATGTATCTGGTCGCGTTCCATGCTTTCGAACAACGCCTTGAAATTGCCTTCGCCAAATCCGTCGTCGCCCTTGCGCTGGATGAATTCGAAGAACACTGGACCCACTTGCGCTTCCGCGAAGATCTGCAGCAACAAGCGTGGCTGCCCCCCTTCGGTAGTGCCATCGAGAAGGATGCCGCGCATTTGCAATGCGTCCACATCTTCGCCGTGTCCGGGCAGCCGCTCCGCCAACATTTCGTAATAGGTTTCGGGCGGCGCCGTCATGAACGGCACACCGAAATTCTTCAGCCGATCCCAGCACGCGACAAGATCGTCACAGATCAGGGCGATATGCTGGATGCCTTCGCCGTTGAATTCCTTCAGGAACTCTTCGATCTGGCCTTTACCGCCTTCGCCTTCTTCATTGAGCGGTATCTTGATCTTCCCATCGGGCGCAGTCAGTGCCTTGGATGTGAGGCCGGTATATTCGCCCTTGATGTCGAAAAACCGGATTTCCCGAAAATTGAAAAGGGTTTCGTAATAATCCGCCCAATAGGCCATGCGCCCATTATAGACATTGTGGGTAAGATGATCGATCATCTTGAAGCCGGCGCCTTCGGAATGTTTTTCGACCCCAGGCAGATATTCGAAATCGATGTCGTAGATTGACAGGCCTTTGCCCTGTTCATCGGCATAACGGTCGATCAGATACAGTATCGCCCCGCCGATACCGCGAATTGCCGGAATGCGCAGTTCCATCGGACCCGGCTCGTTGGCGACCGGTTCGGCACCTTTTGCGATCAAATGATCGTAGGCTTTCCGGGCATCCTGGACACGAAAGGCCATGCCGCACGCGCTGGCACCATGTTCGCGCGCGAAAAACCAGGCGGCGCTGCGCGGTTCGTAATTGGCGATGAGATTGATGCCGCCCTGACGCCATAGATCGACATCCTTGCTGCGATGTTTGGCAATGCGCGTGAAACCCATCGCCTGAAATACCGGTTCCAACTTTCCTTTTTCAGGGGCGCAGAATTCGACGAACTCGAAGCCATCGAGGCCAGCGGGATTTTCAAAGAGGTCAGCCATTTTTCACTCCATCGCAATATGGTTTCATATGTAACCAATTTCGCGACTGCTTGCAAGCGTGCTGTCGATACAGGTTTACAGCGGGCTCCGGCTTGGGCAATCGATCTCCTAACAAGGATGCGCTAATGAACGAAGCTGAAGATCTGTCGGAAATCCGCCGCGCCGTGCGCACTCTGTGCGAGGATTTTCCCGGCGAATATTGGCGCGAGTGCGACCGGCAGCGGGCCTATCCCGGCGAGTTTGTGGATGCCCTTACGCAAGCGGGCTATCTCGCCGCCTTGATACCTGAAGAATTCGGCGGAAGCGGACTGTCGCTGGATGCGGCTGCTGTCATTATGGAGGAAATTCAGGCTTCGGGGTGTAATGGCGCAGCAGCGCACGCGCAGATGTATGTCATGAACACGTTGCTGCGTTATGGCAGCGAAGACCAGAAAAGACATTATCTGCCCCGCATCGCACAAGGCGAACTGCGCCTGCAGGCGTTCGGCGTATCGGAACCGACAAGCGGTACTGACACGCTAAGTCTGCGGACTTTCGCCCGTGCCGATGGCGATGAATATATTATCAACGGCCAGAAGATCTGGACCAGCAGGGCGGAGCATTCCGACCTGATGATGTTGTTGGCGCGCACGACACCGCGCGATGAAGCCGCAAGCAAGACGCAAGGCCTATCGCTGTTCCTGATCGATATGCGGGAAGCTGTCGGCAAGGGCATGACGATAAAACCGATCCGTACGATGATGAACCATTCGACGACGGAAATATTTTTCGACGATATGCGTATTCCGGCCGGTGCCTTGATCGGAGAAGAGGGGAAGGGCTTTCGCTACATTCTGTCCGGCATGAACGCCGAACGCATTCTCATCGCCGCAGAATGCATCGGTGACGCGAAATGGTTCATCGAAAAAGCGAGCGCTTATGCGAAGGAACGCGAGGTTTTTGGCGCGCCCATCGGGCGCAACCAGGGCGTTCAGTTCCCGATCGCCCGCTGCTATGCGCAAATGAAGGCAGCAGAACTTATGGTTCATCACGCGGCCGCGATGTTCGATACGGGCGACAATGCGGGCGCGGAGGCCAATATGGCAAAAATGCTTGCGTCGGAAGCCAGTTGGGCGGCGGCGGATATGTGCGTGCAGACGTTTGGCGGCTTCGGCTTTGCTGAAGAATACGATGTCGAACGCAAATTCCGGGAGGCGCGATTGTACATGGTGGCACCGATTTCGACCAATCTTATTCTGGCATATCTTGCCGAACACGTGTTGGACCTGCCGCGTTCGTATTGACCGGTATCCACTTAACGCTTGATCGTAAGGCCGACTTGTGATTCTAACGAGATCGTGACAACGGAACGACACAGGATCGCACTGCCGAAAGAGCAAGTGACGCAAGGGCTTGCGCTTGCTGCGCTTCTGGTTTTGGCTGGACTGGCGATTGCTGGCCCCAGCGGTCTGTTGGCGTGGGGCGAAAACGCGAACCTGCTGAAAAAACGCCATGCGCAGGTCAGCGCTTTGGCAGAGCAGCGCGATACGCTGAAAAACCGCGTAGATCTGCTCGATCCCGATAATGCGGACGCCGATCTTGTCAGCGAGGAATTGCGCCGCAACCTGAACGTGGTCCATCCCGATGAAATCGTGCTGACTTTGCCGGAACCGGCTGAACCACAGCAGGCCGGCAGTTCGATACGATAGCAGCGTTTCGCTTTTTGCGGGGGAAGGCGTTGCGCGTGGTATCGCGTTACGGTTATAGCCAATCACAATCCAACCACTCCATGCAGTCACAATCGTGCCTCTGCATGGCAAATCGAGGATGCCCGAATTGGCCAAACCAGCCCGGACCCGAAAAGCCCCCGTGAATACTACGGCAAATACTACAGCAAAAAACGATACAAAAGCTGAGGCAACGAGCGCCGTAACCGCGACCGCAAAAGCGCTGGATGAAGGTTTCGCTTTAGGCAATTTGCAGAAGGCATTCGAACAATCGGGCGCGTTCGAGGCTGATAGCGATCAGTTGCTTCAATTTTACGAACAGATGCTGCTCATCCGCCGGTTCGAAGAGAAGGCGGGTCAGCTCTACGGTCTGGGCCTGATCGGCGGTTTTTGCCACCTCTACATTGGACAGGAAGCAGTCGCGATCGGCCTGCAAAGCGCGCTCGACAGCGATAAGGACAGCGTGATCACCGGTTATCGCGATCACGGGCATATGCTGGCCTACGGTATCGATCCCAATGTGATCATGGCGGAACTGACCGGACGACAGGCAGGCATATCGAAGGGCAAGGGCGGTTCCATGCATATGTTCTCTACCGAACATAAGTTTTATGGCGGCCATGGCATCGTCGGCGCGCAGGTCGCACTTGGCGGCGGACTGGCTCTGGCCCACAAATACAAGGAAGATGGCGGCATCTGTCTTGCCTATTTCGGGGATGGCGCGGCCAATCAGGGGCAGGTTTACGAAACCTTCAACATGGCCCAGCTATGGAACCTGCCGATCGTGTTCGTTATCGAGAATAACGGTTACGCGATGGGTACTGCGGTGAAGCGCAGTTCTGCAGAAACCGAATTTCACAGGCGAGGGGCGGCGTTTCGCATTCCGGGCATGGATGTGAACGGCATGGATGTTCTGGAAGTACGCGCAGCGGCGGAAATCGCGTTCGAACATGTGCGCGGCGGAAACGGGCCGGTGCTGATGGAACTCAACACATATCGTTATCGCGGTCATTCGATGTCCGACCCTGCGAAATACCGGACGCGTGAAGAGGTTAAAGACGTGCGCGATCACAAGGATCCGATTGAGGCGATCAAGAAGATACTTATCGAAAACGGCAAGACGGAAGACGATCTGAAAGCGATCGACAAGACCATCCGGGCCCGGGTGGCCGAAGCGGCAGATTTTGCCGAGAACTCCCCCGAACCGCAGCCTGACGAATTATATACCGATGTTCTGGTCGGGGAGTATTGAGCAATGGCTCTGGATCTGAAAATGCCCGCCCTGTCGCCGACGATGGAAGAAGGCACTCTGGCCAAATGGCTGGTCAAACAGGGCGATGAAATTGCGCCGGGCGATATCATCGCCGAAATCGAGACCGACAAGGCGACGATGGAATTCGAAGCGATCGACGAGGGAACGATAGGCGCGATCTTGATCGAAGAAGGCGCTGAAAATGTAAAGGTCGGTACCATCATCGCGACCCTTTTGACCGAAAGTGACGAAGCGGATGCTGACGTATCTGCCGGGGCAGATGAAGGCACGGATAGTCGTGCGGCGCAAACCGAAGCGAAAAACGCTGCGGGCGAAGGAAAGGCCGTCGGACGCGAACCGAGCGAGGCCGATATTACCAAGCCTACGGCAATTACGGCAGCGACCGATCCGATTATCCCGCGCGGCACCAACATGGCCACCGTCACGGTACGCGAAGCTTTGCGTGATGCGATGGCGGAAGAAATGCGCCGCGACGACCGCGTATTCGTGATGGGGGAGGAAGTTGCCGAATATCAGGGCGCCTATAAGGTGACGCAGGGTTTACTCGACGAATTCGGGCCCAAGCGCGTGATCGATACACCTATTACCGAATATGGCTTTGCGGGTATCGGTACGGGCGCTGCCATGGGCGGTTTACGGCCAATCGTCGAATTCATGACTTTCAATTTCGCCATGCAGGCCATCGATCATATCATAAATTCGGCCGCCAAAACGAACTATATGTCGGGCGGGCAAATGCGCTGTCCCATCGTGTTTCGCGGCCCCAATGGTGCTGCCAGCCGGGTTGGCGCGCAGCACAGCCAGAATTTTGGCCCGTGGTATGCCAGCGTTCCAGGACTGATCGTAATTGCGCCCTACGACTCCTCTGATGCCAAAGGGCTGCTGAAGGCGGCGATCCGGTGCGACGATCCGGTTGTCTTTCTGGAAAACGAACTTGTTTACGGCCGCAGTTTCGAACTGCCGGAGCTTGACGATCACGTGTTGCCGATCGGCAAGGCGCGTATCGTACGGAGCGGGAACGACGTCACGATCGTCAGCTATTCAATCGGTATTGGACTGGCCCTGGAAGCCGCAGAAGATCTTTCGCAGCAGGGGATCGAGGCGGAAATCATCGATCTGCGTACCCTGCGACCGCTCGACCGGAAGACGGTTTTGGCCAGCCTGGAAAAGACCAACCGGATGGTCGTGGTCGAAGAAGGGTGGCCGACCTGTTCCATTGCTTCTGAAATAATCGCGATCTGTATGGAAGAGGGTTTCGACCATCTCGATGCGCCGGTAACGCGCGTTTGCAACGAGGACGTTCCCCTGCCGTATGCGGCGAACCTGGAAAAGCTTGCGCTTGTCGACAAGGCGCGAATAGTGGAGGCTGTGAACAAGGTCTGCTACGTCAAGTAGTCAGCCGGCCCCTATGGTTTTGCCAGATATCGACCCGTTATTGCCGGTGGACCTTCCGGCCGAACAGACCCTTGCGCTCGCCCATGCGAGCGGGGGGCATAGAACCCGGCTGGCGGCGTTCCTGAAACTCGACCGCAGATTGGGACAGTTCGTCAGCCAGTCCAAGGAAATCATGCTTACGCAAATGCGTATAGCGTGGTGGCGCGATCAACTTGCCAAACCTGTTATCGACCGTCCTACCGGCGATGTGGTTCTGGATGCGTTGGGTGTCCATTGGGCCGGGGAAGAAACCGCTCTGACGGCGCTCGTCGATGGTTGGGAGGCGTTGTTGGCCCAGCCGCCTTTGCCCGATGAAGCCGCGTTGGAATTCGTCGGTGGCCGCGCATCGTGTTTTGCGGGGATGGCACGGCTGGCGCATTGCGACCCGGGCAACGCGTCGCATTGCGGGGTTATCTGGGCTTTCGCGGATCTAGCCGCGAAAATCAGCGATGCCGGCGAGCGATCCGTCGTCGTCGATCTGGCCCGTGATCAGTGTTCGGCCTCGCTGAATTTGCCCTACGCTTTGCGTTCCCTGTCGATCCTCGGCCGGCTGGGTCAACGTGCCTTGGCCAGGGGAGGGGGGGTGCTAATTGCTGGCCGCGGCGATGTTCTTCAGGTGATCAGGCTTGGATTATTGGGCCGGTAGGTTACAGGCAATCGGGCCTAAACAAGGCGGAATGAACGATGAACAGAGTTTTGCTTGGCGCCTTTGGTGCGATATTGATGCTTGGTATCGGGCTGTTCTGGTGGCAGGGGCGTGCGCAGGTGGAAGATGCCGCCCCGCCGCCGGAACCGGTCGCAGCACCTGGTGTGATGACGGAGCTACCGCAGGCCGATCCACGTGACATGACCGGTCCGGCACTACCCGAAGCGACGGAACTGTCGCGTGAACAGCGCCGCTTTTTTCGCTATGATAGGGACCGTGACCAAAGCATTTCGCGCAACGAAATGCTGTCGACCCGTACATCCGCCTTTCGCAAATTGGACAAGGATGGAAACAATCTTCTTACATTTGAAGAATGGGCAGTCGCCACCGTAACCAAATTCGATGGTGCGGACGCAAACAAGGACGCGGAATTAACCGCGAAAGAATTCGCTACGACACGGCCGAAACCCAAAGCAAAGCGACCCGCCTGCAAATGTTGAGTTACGCCGGCAGCGCATTCATCAAGTGCAGCCAGTCTCCGAAATCCGTCTTGCCGCGGCTGGTATAGGCTTCCTTGCGCTGTTTTTTCCGCACTTCATGCAATGGCGGAAACAACCCGAAATTTACGTTCATGGGTTGATAGGTTTCCGCTTCCGCATCACCGGTAATATGCGACAGCAACGCGCCCATTGCGCTGGTAGCGGGCGGTGCACGCCACGGTTCACCCGTTAATTCGGCAGCAGTCATGATCCCGGAAAGCAGCCCTATCGTCGCACTCTCGACGTAGCCTTCGCAGCCGGTAATCTGCCCGGCAAACCGGATATTCGGCGATGTCTTCAATCGCAATTGTCGATCGAGCACCAGAGGAGCGTTGAGAAACGTGTTGCGATGCAAGCCGCCCAACCGCGCGAATTCGGCATTCTGCAGACCCGGTATTGTCCGGAAAAGGGCAACCTGCGCGCCATATGTCATCTTGGTCTGGAAACCGACCATGTTCCATAATGTGCCCAGCTTGTTATCCTGCCGCAATTGCACCACGGCATGGGGCCAGCGACCCTGCGGAAATTCAGCGCACGCGGTGCGTGGATCGTCCAGCCCGACCGGCTTCATCGGGCCGTAACGCAAGGTGTCGATCCCGCGTGCGGCCATGACTTCGATCGGCATACAGCCTTCGAAATAGGGGGTGTTGGCTTCCCATTCCTTGAATTCGGTCTTCTCGCCGTCGATCAACCCTTGGTGAAATGCCGCATATTCATCGCGGTTCATTGCGCAATTTATGTAATCGCTTCCATCGCCGCCCCCGGCCGACGGCTTGTTCCAGCGGGATTGCATCCAGCAAATGTCCATATCGATGCTGTCGCGGTGTACGATGGGCGCGATGGCATCGAAAAAGGCAAGGCGGTCTTGACCTGTCGCGCTTACTATACTGTCGGCAAGCGCCGCAGCAGTCAGCGGGCCAGTGGCCACGATTGTTGCACCTGATGACGGCAGGCTATCCACCCGTTCGCGCACTACCGTGATATTGGGATGGGCGTGCAATCGGCGCTCTACCTCGGCGGCGAACAGATCGCGGTCCACGGCCATGGCGGATCCCGCTGGTACCTGTGCCTGCGCGCCCGCCGACATTATGATGGAATCGAGCCGCCGCATTTCATCGTGCAGAAGACCGACCGCATTTTTTTCATGATCGTCCGACCGGAAACTGTTGGAACAGACCAGTTCGGCAAGGCGATCGCCATGATGCGCCGGCGTCGTATCGCCGCCGCCACGCATTTCGGACAGGCGCACGCGCACACCGCGCTGCGCCAATTGCCAGGCCGCTTCGCTCCCCGCGAGACCGCCGCCGATTATATGTACCTGATGCGTCATTCGCTGCACCTAGTGCTTGCCTGCCCTATTCATCAAGTCCAAGTGTGCGCGCGGAGAAAATAATGGCCCGTCGCGCATTGATAGAACATCGCCCCTGGTTGCTTGCGGCCATAAGCTGCGCGATTGCGTATTTTTTTATGCGTTCCGGCGATGTGGACGAGTATCCGATAATAGTTCTGAAGGGCAGCGGTGCAGCGTTTCTGGCCGTATATGCCTGGCAACGCGGTAGCGGTGTAAGTGCCGGGCTGCTGACCGGTGCAATGGCTTTGTCCAGCCTTGGTGACATGACGATCGAGTTCGATTTGATCTGGGGCGGCGGGTGTTTTCTGGCAGCGCATCTGGTGGCGATCGTGCTGTATTTGAAAAACCGGCGCGACTATCTCAGCCACACTCAAATCGGGGCCGCCCTGGCGTTGCTTGTGCTTGCACCGCTGGTTGCCTGGTGGTTGACAGGCGATCCCCTGATCTGCGCCTATGCGACTGTACTGGGTGCCATGGCGGCTGCAGCATGGACAAGCCGGTTTTCCCGGTATCGGGTCGGTACAGGCGTGATCCTGTTCGTCATTTCGGATTGGCTGATCTTCTGGAATATCGGCAGCGAGGATCCGCGTTCCGTCACCTCGCTGCTGATATGGCCTCTTTATTTTATCGGTCAGTTCCTGATTGCGACCGGTATCATCCAAACGCTACGCCGGGGCGGCGCCACTTGACAGGAATTACGATGCGCCGGGTTCGTCCGTAATGTTATTGTCCGAATGGAGTGTGCTTTCTGGTTCGGTCGGTTCACTGTCCCGGCCGACCATTTCCTCGATAACAGCCTCTTCCGCCTCGTTTTCCGGCGTTTCGTCATCGTCGAGTTTCGCCACGCCTACGATCTGTTCCTTATTATCGACATTGAACAGGCGAACGCCGGAACTGGCACGACCGATCACCCGCAGCGTGTCGAGAGAAATCCGAATGAGTTTGGCCTGATCGGTGACCAGCATCAACTGGTCCGATTTGGTCGCGGTGAAGCTGGCGACGACCGGTCCATTACGGGCGATATTATCGATATTCGTTATTCCCTGACCCCCACGGCCGGCCCGCCGATATTCATAAGCCGATGAAAGTTTGCCATAGCCATTGGCGCATACGGTCAGGATAAACTGTTCGTCATCGGCCATCTGCAAATGATCGTCCGACAAATCCGGGCCCTCGTCGTCCGATTTCCAGGGGGCCACTTTCAGATAGGCGTCGCGGGCTTCGGGCGTGGCCGATCCGCCATGCAGGATGGACAAGGATACCACCTCATCGTCCTGATCCTTGAACTTCATGCCGCGGACGCCGGTGGATGTTCGGCTGACGAACTCGCGCACGTCATCTCCGGCAAAGCGGATGGCCTTGCCCAGTTTGGTGGCCAACAGCACATCGTCCCCGACCTCCAGCAGGCCGACACCGATCAGCCTGTCCTTGCTGTCTTCATCGAACTTCATAGCGAACTTGCCGTTCGACGGGATGTTCGTGAACGAGTCCATGCTGTTGCGCCGCACGCTGCCGAGCTTGGTCGCGAAAACGACGTTCAATGCGCCCCAGCTTGTTTCGTCTTCGGGCAACGGCAAAACGGTACGGATCGTTTCGTCAGCCTCCAACGCGGGCAGGAGATTTACGATAGGTCGCCCGCGTGTCGTCGGCCCACCTTCGGGCAATTTCCACACCTTCAGGCGATACACCTTGCCTGCCGTGGAAAAGAACAGCACCGGGTTGTGAGTGCTGGTCACGAACATTTCGCTGACCGCATCTTCTTTTTTCGTGGCCATTCCGGCGCGGCCCTTGCCGCCCCGGTTCTGCGCACGAAAGGTGGATAGAGGCGTGCGTTTTATGTAGCCATCGAGGGTGACGGTCACCACCATCTCGTCATGTTCGATCAGATCTTCATCGTCCAACCCGTCCCACGCAGGCGCGATTTCGGAAATTCTGGGTGTTGCGTAATTTTCCCGAATTTCTTCCAGCTCGCTGCGCATGACCGCGTAAAGTTTTACCCGGTCGGCCAGGATTGCCAGGTAACCGGCAATATCGTCAGCCAGCACCTTGAGCTCGTCACCGATTTCATCCCGCCCAAGGGCAGTGAGGCGATGAAGGCGAAGCTCCAGAATGGCCTTCACCTGCCGTTCGGATAGCTGATACGCCCCATCATCCTGATCCGCAGTCGGCTCGATGGCTTCGATCAACTGGATATATTGCGCAATATCGCCGATCGGCCAACGCTTGGCCCGCAGTTTCGCACGCGCATCGGCAGGATTGGGCGCGCTGCGGATCATCGCCACCACTTCATCCAGATTGGAAACCGCAACGACCAGACCGAGCAGGATATGCGCCCGGTCGCGTGCCTTGTTCAGTTCGAACTTGGTGCGGCGGGTAATGACCTCTTCGCGAAATGCGATGAATGCCTGAATGATATCGCGCAACGCCAGCACTTCCGGCCGGCCCCCGCGGATGGCCAGCATATTGGCCGGAAAGCTGGACTGCGCCGGGGTGTGACGCCAGATCTGGTTCAGCACGACCTCGGCCGTCGCATCGCGTTTGAGATCGATGACGACACGCATACCCAGACGGCTCGATTCATCGCGAATGTCGGACACGCCCTCGATCCGCTTTTCCTTGGCGGCTTCCGCCAGCTTTTCGACGAGGTTGGACTTGCCGACCTGAAACGGTATCGAAGTGAGAACGATGCTTTCGCGATCCCCCCGTTTGGTTTCGATTTCATGCCGGCATCGTTGCAGGATTGACCCGCGACCGGTCATATAAGCGGATTTGGCCCCGGATTGCCCCAGAATAAGCGGTGCGGTCGGGAAATCGGGCGCGGGAATGATTTCGTATAATTGTTCGGTAGTAATCGCCGGATCGTCCATGAACGCCAGACAGCCATCGATGACTTCGCCCAGATTATGGGGCGGAATATTGGTCGCCATGCCGACCGCAATGCCGCCGGCACCGTTTACCAGTAAGTTGGGGAACCGTGCTGGCAACACTGTCGGTTCCTGGCGCGATCCGTCGTAATTCTCGGCAAAATCGACGGTATCCTTGTCCAGATCGTCCAGCAGCGAATTGGCGACTTTTGCGAGCCGCGCTTCGGTATACCGCATCGATGCGGGCGGATCGGGGTCCATCGATCCAAAATTTCCCTGACCATCGATCAAAGGCACCCGCAGCGACCAATCCTGCGTCATGCGGGCAAGGGCATCATATATCGCGCTATCGCCATGCGGGTGATAATTGCCCATCACGTCGCCGACGATTTTCGCCGATTTGCGATAAGGTCTGCCGGCTACGAAGCCCCCTTCCTGACTGGCGAACAGGATCCGGCGATGCACCGGTTTCAAACCATCGCGCACGTCCGGCAAAGCCCGGCTGACGATCACGCTCATCGCGTAATCGAGATAGCTCGTCTTCATTTCGTCGACGATATCGATCCGCCCGAATGTTTCCGAAGGCGGTGCCGGTTCCAGAATTTCTGTATCGTCGCTCATTATGGCTCTTTCCCCGTACATCGACGTACGCGTAAACTAGGATCGCAGCTTAGCGCAGATGGCCGACAAAGCATACAGAAAGCAGGGCATAGACACGTTCGGCGCCCAGGTTTTCCACACCTCCATCCCTGGTATGGGAATTGGTGGCAACGTGCGTGGTATCAACTGTATTCAAACATCGTTCAGCCGCACAGCGCCAGGTGCGTGGTATATCCGGAACGCTAGTCCTGATCGGTGCGTTCGGAAGAAATAACGGTACATGTGCAGACTGGTATTGCCAGTGGGTACAGGGCCTGAAATATTGGTATCAAGGGAGAATTTCATATGTTCAGCTACGCACACCATCCAAAACGCAACCGGCCGGGATCCAGGGCTGTTCTGGCGATTGCACTTCTGTGCGGAAGCGCGCTTTCGGCGGGGCTGGTTGCGTCTCCGGCGGCCGCCCAGAAGAAAAAAGATAAAGAGGCTGCGGCAGCCGATTACTCCAAGGATTTCATTGCGGCCTATACTGTTGCCAATGGCTTGTTCTCTGCCGTGCCGGCCGATATTACGGGCGCAACCGCGGCAATACCTGGAGTGATTGCGGCGATCGACACGCCGGACGACCGGATGGTGGCTGGGCAGTTTATGGTAAATGTGGGTCAGGCATCATCCGACAACGCGCTCACGCGTCAAGGCCTGGAACTTATGCTGGAAAGCGGGAAAGTGCCCGCCGACCGCCTGACGTCGTTCAGGGTGAATGCTGGCGGTCTTGCTCAGGAAGCCGGTGATTTCGAAGCAGCCCGAAGCCATTTCATGGCCGCCCATGCCGCTGGCCATGTCAAAGATGATCTGCCGCAGATTATTGCGCAGACCTTTTTTCAGGAAGACCGGTATGAAGAAGGAATTGGCTACCTTCGCGGTCTGGTAGAGGCGCAGATTGCCGCGAACCAACAACCGAATGAACGCTGGATCGATGTCGCGTTCAGTTCCGCTTACAACAATGACCGCGCGATGGATGCGATCACCCTTGCGGCGATGGCAGTCGAATATTATCCATCCGAAAAAAATTGGCGCAATGCCATCGGCGTCCAGCGTAATCTGATTACGATGAGCGATGACGTAACGCTCGATTTGATGCGCCTTGCCGCGCGGACCAACTCGCTTGAGGGCGGTCGTGATTTTGCCGAATATATCGAAGCTGCCGATGCACGCAGACTTCCCGGCGAAGTCGACACGGTGCTGAAACAGGGTTTGGCCAGCGGCGCTTTGAAAGCCAGCGATCCCTTCGTTGCCGATGTAAGCCAGACGGTAAAGTCGCGGCTGGCGGCGGATAAGGCAGAACTTCCCGCGCTGGAACGCGATGCGATGAAACCATCCGCCACCGCACTGACGGCTACTGCCGCAGGTGACGTATTCCTGAGCTACGGGAACGCTGCAAAGGCCGAGATGATGTATGCAGCAGCCTCGTCCAAGGCCGGCGCGGATAAGGATCGCGTTCTTACCCGCATGGGTATCGCGCAGGTCGACCAGGGTAAATTCGCTGATGCGGATGCAACCTTCAGCAAGGTCGGCGGGCAGCGCGCGGCATTGGCGGCTCTATGGCGTGCCTATATTGCGCCCAAGATGAACGGCGCCTCGGGCGCTGCTCCGATGCCCGATACCGCTGCTGCAATGTAAGAATGGGATTGTTTTTGTTGTAACAAGGCGCAGATTAATTTCTGCGCCTTTTTTCCTGTATTCGCCGGCAATTGTGTTTGCCGAATAATCTCACGACTGTGCTTCGAACTGACCTGTCTTATTGTCGAGAATATGCAGGATCCCATCCGATATTGCGAAGAATGCACCACGCAAAGTGAGTTTGTGCGCAGCTTCCTGCTTCTGGACAAACGGGAAGCTGCGCAAATTCACGACGCTTACTTTTACAGCGGCAAGTTCCATGGCGTGTTCGGCTGCACGGCCAATCGTACCATATTGCGCGGCGATGGGCTCTCGCGCAGCATCCAGCAAACTGATCCAGTCGGCCAGAAACCCGCCTTCTCCCGGGGCCATGCCGCGTAGATCCTGCGTCAATGCCGCCTGGCAACCGCCGCAACGGCCATGGCCCAGAACGACAATCTGTTTTACTCCCAAAACGGTAACGGCAAATTCGACCGCTGCGGACACGCCATGAAATCCAGGCGCCGTTTCGTATGGCGGAACCAGCGCGGCGACGTTGCGAACGACGAAAATCTCCCCCGGATCGACATCGAAGATCTGCGCCGGATCGACACGGCTGTCGGAACAGCCGATGACCATCAGTTCCGGAGATTGTCCGGCGATTGCCAAGGCTTCAAACCGCTGTTTCTGCGTTTCGTAACCTTCGGTCCGAAAACGGTGATAGCCTTCCAGAAGTTTCGCAAATTCGGGCATCAGAACCGTTCCCCGCGGATGACTTCGACATCCCACATAGTCAGCAGCAGCCCGTGGCTCGACAGAATTGGGCCAAGTGTTTGCGCCAGTTGCGTGGCCTTGTCCTGCGAAGCGATGGTCAAGATCAACGCCTTGTCGGAACCTGTGATACGTTCTTCGCGCCAGCGCCCTTCACGTCCGCTGCCAGACGCAACCGGTAGAACGGTCCAGCCGGAAATACCGCAATCATCGATTATCTGCGTTACTTTACGGATCAACGGCGTGTCTGTCAGAATTTCGATGCGCTTGCGAATGACGGTTTCGATCATGGCGTACCTCCCGAACCGTTCACGATGTAACTGGCGAATGCGGAAAGCAGCCCGATATTTACAAGGATATTGAACGGAAAGGTAATGCTCAGCGACATCGTCAGATAAATACCGGGATCGGCTTTCGGAAGGGCGAGCCGCATGGCGGCAGGAACCGCGATGTAGCTCGCACTGGCACACAGCACACCGAAAGCCGCTGTCGATCCGACATCCAGCCCGATTGCAGCGCCGGCCAGAACGCCCAGGGTACCGTTAAACAACGGTAGAGCGATCGCAATCGCGGCCAGACGCATCGTGATTGCCCGGCTGTTCATGATCCGCCGCGCCGCGATCATACCCATGTCGAGCAGGAACAGGCACAGGACACCTTTGAAACCGGCTTCGAAAAACGGGCTTACTTCGGCGAAGCCATCGGGTCCCGCGATCATTCCTATAGCAAAACTGCCCAGCAGAAGCACGACGGATGCATTCAAGAACACTTCGCGTAGCATTTCGCCGCGTTCCTGCGTTTCGTCCTTATCGCCGCCGCGTTTCGCGAGCATCAGTCCACTCAAGATGGCGGGTGTTTCCATTGCTGCCAGTACGGCAACCATGAAACCTGCAGCAGGTATTGCACCAAGTTCGAATATCTCGACCGCTGTCACATAGGTAACCACGCTGACCGATCCGTAATGCGCGGCGACTGCGCCGGAATTCAACTGGTCGAGTCGGCCGAAAGTCCGCAACACCCAATAAGCCACAAGGGGTAGCAGGAAGCTGGCACCGATACCCGCCAACAATGCAAGAGCGACGGTTTCATTCAATCCCGACTTTGCGACGGCGACCCCGCCTTTCAGACCGATTGCTGCCATCAGATACAGCGACAATCCCTTGGCAATAGCCTCGGGGATTGCCAGGTCCGAACGCACAAATGCTGCAAACAGGCCAAGGATGAAGAACAGCACAACCGGGGAAGTGAAGGTCTGAAGCGCGGTTGCATCCATCGCGACCTGCTAAACCCAAACTTTGCCAAGCGCAATTCGGCGCGCCTATTCTCCACATCTGCGCATGACCGCTTGCGTTCTGCGCCGTTGCGAAAATTGCTCCGGGATCCTAGATGACGGCTATGAACGATCTGTCCAACGCTCCCGCGACTTATTCCGACCGGCCTGTGCGTCAGCGCAAACCGGACTGGATCCGCGTGAAGGCCCCCGTTAGCAAAGGCTATCACGAAACACGTAAACTGATGCGCGACCTGAATTTGAACACGGTTTGTGAAGAGGCGGCGTGCCCCAATATCGGTGAATGCTGGACCAAAAAACACGCGACAGTGATGATCCTGGGCGACGTATGCACGCGGGCCTGCGCATTCTGTAATGTGAAGACCGGTATGCCCCGGCTCGTCGATCCGATGGAACCGGAAAATACGGCGATTGCTGCAGGAAAAATGGGTTTGCAGCACATCGTGGTGACGTCCGTGGACCGGGACGATTTGCCGGACGGCGGTGCGGGGCAGTTCGTGAAGGTTATCAAGGCATTACGCCGTGAAGCTCCGGAAACGACCATCGAAATACTCACGCCCGATTTTCGCGGAAAAATGCGTCCTGCGGTAGAGGCGATTTGCGAGGCTGGTCCCGATGTTTATAATCACAATCTGGAAACCGTACCTCGGTTGTATCCCACAATCCGACCGGGCGCTCGCTATTACGCATCGTTGCGACTGTTGGAGGAAGTGAAGGCGCACGATCCGATGATATTCACCAAATCCGGAATTATGCTGGGGTTGGGGGAACAGCGGCTGGAAGTGCATCAGGTGATGGACGATATGCGCAGCGCCGACATCGACTTCATGACCATGGGCCAATATCTGCAACCCACCCCCAAACACGCCACGGTAGAAGATTTCGTTACGCCCAAACAGTTCGACGCCTACGGCGCAATTGCGCGGGCGAAAGGGTTTCTACAGGTCGCATCGTCACCGCTCACCCGGTCCAGCTATCATGCAGGGGACGATTTTGCGCAGATGCGGGCTGCGCGTGAGGCGAAGCTGGCGAAGGCCGCTGCGAAATCGACCGGCTGATGCCGGGAATTCGCGAAAAACGAATACTGCCGTATAGTTGCGCGCAGATGTTCGATCTGGTGGCCGATGTCGGAAGATATCGTGAATTTCTGCCTTGGGTAATCGCCACTCGGGTCCGGTCGGACACCGATACCGAAATGAAAGCCGATATGGTGGTGGGCTTCAAAGCGCTGCGGGAAAGCTTTACTTCACGTGTGATCAAGGATCGGCCAGGTTCGATCCGTGTCAGCTATATCGATGGTCCCCTGCGCGATCTGGATAATCGCTGGACTTTCAGCCCGACCGACAGCGGCGGTTGCGAAATCGATTTCTGCGTCCAGTTCGCGTTCAAGAACCGGGTATTCGAACGTATCGCCGGCCAATATTTCGACCGCGCCTTTCGCAAAATGGTCGCCGCTTTTGAAGCGCGCGCCGATGAACTTTACGGCAACAACAATTCCAGCGCGCAAATTGTGGCCTGACGGCGGACTTCGGCCCGACCAAGTTCGCCGAAACTTTTCAGTTCCCCTTCCGGTTCGCCTTCGTGCCCGCGTATGGCGCGCGCAAACACCACTGTGCCTACGGGCTTTAAAGCAGTGCCACCTCCCGGACCGGCGACGCCGCTGATCGCCACGGCAATATCGGCATCGCTATTCTGCAGCGCCCCATGGGCCATAGCCCAGGCGCAAGCGACGGAAACAGCGCCGAATGTTTCGATAATGTCGCTGGCTACGCCCAGACTTTCCATCTTGGCGGCGTTGGAATACGTCACAAAACCACGATCCAGTACCGCTGACGAACCTTCGATTTCCGTCAAAGCTGCGGCCACCAACCCGCCGGTGCAGCTTTCCGCCAACGCAATCCGGCGACCAATATCGGTGTTGCGGGTAATTACATCCCTCGCGAGATCGGCAATATCGGCGGGTAAGAGCGTCAGTATCATGGTGCCGACACAGGACAGATTTCTGGATTGCGGATTTTCGGCATCATTCCGACAAGGTTGGCCACAAACATCCCCAGATTTTCAGGAGGAAGAGGCGCCAAAGGCTCGATAACCCGTTCGACATCACCGCATATTTCCGGTTTGAATATCTTGGCCAATTCGATCTGGATCATTGCGTCGAAGACCGGGCGTAGCACTTCCGAGGGCATTTCACCGAACGATTCGGATATTTGGCTGCTTCTGCCCGAACTGCGCCCTCTTTTCGCAAATTCACCGAACAGGCGATAGGCGCCGCTCCAGCTTTCTTCACGCGCGGCTTCATAGGGGGCGATGAACGCAGAGCCTTGCGTGTTCAGAAATCCATCAGCGGATAGCTGCCCAGCGCATTGTTTTTGAAACGCCTGATACATCATCGGCATCAAGTAAGTGACACCGTCCGCGAGGTCGGCACGCTCGACGCATTGCTGCGCCGACGCGATTTGCGGTGCAACCAGGGCCAGAGAGGCCGCAACGGTCACAAGAGTTTTCTTCGCTGACGATTTCATCGGCTTCATATCTCCCACAATATTTAAAATTTAGCGACGGTTGCAATCGCTTGCGCAGCGATCCCTTCGCGTTTTCCCGTAAAGCCCAACCCCTCCGTCGTGGTAGCCTTCACACTGACCTGCCCGATATCAATTCTTAGAAGTTCGCCTATCCTGATCCGTATGGCGTCGCGATGCGGCCCGATCTTCGGCGCTTCGCAGATAATCGTCAGGTCGATATTTCCAATGGCATAGCCCGCTTCGCCGACCAGTTCAGCGGCGTGTTCCAGGAATGCAGATGACGCCGCGCCCTTCCAGCGTTTTTCGCTTGGCGGAAAATGTTGCCCGATATCTCCAGCTGCGACGGCACCCAGCAAGGCATCGACAATTGCATGGAGGGCGACATCCGCATCGCTGTGGCCCTGAAGCCCCGTCTCATGGTCGATCCTGATGCCCCCGAGCCACAATTCTTCGCCCGCGACCAGACGATGCACGTCATACCCCATACCTACGCGCATTTGCGGTTCGGCCACGGCAAAATCCTCGGCAACGGTTATCTTTCGAAGTGTTTCATCACCCTCGACATGGGTCACGATTTCTCCCGCAGCATGAAAAACCTGCGCGTCATCTCCAGCATCCGGCGCCCCTTGCCAGTTACGATGTGCTGCCAGTATCGGTGCGAAACGAAACGCCTGCGGGGTCTGCACGCGGCGCAGATGGTTGCGATCCGCATGACCAGCCATTCTGCCGTTTTCCTCGATGGAGAGGCTATCGACCAATCCAAGCACTGGAATAGCGCCGTCATACTTGTCCAAAGCCTTCGCAAGTCGGGTCAGCACATCGGACGGCACGAGCGGACGTGCCGCATCATGGATCATCACATTAACGCTCTGGCTGCCCTCCAGTGCTTCCAATGCGACCCGAACGGACCCCTGCCGGGTCGGGCGTCCGATAACGTACCGAATACCGTCGATGCCGTGAAGGGCATTATCCGCTACGGCAGCACACCCTTCGGGGATAGCCACGATAATCGGCGAACATCCTGCAGCCACAAATGTTTCGACGGAATGGCGCAGCAGGGGTTTTCCCTGCCATGGCGCGAATTGTTTCGGCAGTTTCTGCCTGGCTCGCACGCCCTGTCCGGCCGCTACGATAATGGCGGCGGTGCGTATAAGAGCGGGTTCGGTGTCCATGGATGATCACCGCTAACGCCTTGCGGCAAAAGCTGCAATCGACTATGCAGTGCCTAAATTTCAGGCACCTTGTATGAGCACTATTCCCACACCTCCTAAACTCGGCCCGATTGCGATTGGCGATGTCACGATCGACTGTCCTGTCGTGCTGGCGCCGATGACGGGCGTAACCGATTTGCCTTTTCGTAAATTGGTGCGGCGTTATGGTTCGGGCCTGAACGTGACGGAAATGATCGCGAGCCAGGCTGCCATCCGTGAAACTCGCCAATCGCTACAAAAAGCGGCTTGGGATCGAACCGAGGATCCGGTATCCATGCAACTGGTTGGATGCGACCCGGTTGCAATGGCGGAAGCGGCCAAACTCAACCGTGATCGCGGCGCCGCCATCATCGATATCAATTTCGGCTGTCCGGTGCGCAAGGTGACCAACGGTCTCGCCGGGTCCGCTTTGATGCGCGAAGTTCCATTGGCGACGAAATTGATGGAAGCGACCGTGAAGGCAGTCGATGTGCCGGTTACGGTGAAGATGCGCATGGGTTGGGATCACGCCAGTCTCAACGCACCGGAACTGGCCCGTATTGCGGAAGATCTGGGCGTCCAGATGATCACCGTCCACGGCCGGACCCGCAATCAGATGTACAAGGGCGATGCCGATTGGCGGTTCATCCGTAAAGTTAAGGATGCAGTCCGAATTCCCGTAATCGTGAATGGCGATATTTGCACGATCGCGGATGCCGCAGCTGCGCTCGAACAATCAGGCGCCGACGGCGTTATGATCGGTCGCGGCGCATATGGCCGACCATGGCTGCTGGGGCAGGTCATGCACTGGCTCAAGACCGGCAGCACTTTGGAAAGTCCAAGCTTTGCACAGCAATATGACGTGCTTATCGAACATTATACCGGGATGCTGGACCACTATGGGCGCGAGGTTGGCAGCAAAGTCGCCCGCAAACATCTGGGCTGGTACACCAAGGGAATGCATGGTTCCGCCGAATTTCGCAACCATGTGAATTTTATCGACGATCCCGATCAGGTCATGGGCGAGCTGGAACGGTTTTACGAACCCTTTATTCATCGCCAGGCGGCATGAATGCGGCTGCTGCGCCTTCTGCTGTGCAGCAAATTGCCGGTATGCTTTTCGCAGTTCTATTGGTGGACGAAAAGTTGGTCATTGCGCAGGCAAACCACGCGGCCGAAGATCTGCTTGGCCGAAGCAACATTCGGTTGGTCGGCATGGAACTCGGCGAGGCCTGCGGCCTGCCAAATGCCGCGCTTCACCGCTTCAACCAGAGCGATAGCCAGCTTGTAGCCCGCAGGATCGGGATTTCGCCCATCGACCAGGAGCGGGTTGTCAATTTTACGCTATCGCCAATATCTTCGCCTGGCGGATGGCGGGTCGTAACCATCTCCGATGCTGGCCGAGACGATATGGGCCGCGAAGTGGATGAACGCCGCGCCTTGGCGGCACCGGCAATTCTCGCGCATGAAATCAAAAATCCGCTCGCCGCGATCAAAGGTGCAAGCCAGCTTCTGGCGCGCAAATTGCCGGCGGATGCCGAACTGACGGCGCTTATCGACAATGAAGTTGCGCGGATCGCGCGTCTGATCGACCGGATGCAGGCGCTGGGCAGCAATATGAACGAGGCTGTGGAGCCGGTGAACTTGCACCAGACCGTGCGCAAGGCTGTGGCCGGCATCAAGGTGGGCGCACCGAAAAATATTGAATTTTCAGAAATGTTCGACCCATCGCTTCCCGATGTTCTTGCCAGCCCCGACGCGCTGGAACAGGTGCTTGGCAATCTGCTGGCCAATGCGGTGGAGGCGTGTCGCGAACGGTCCGATGCTCGGGTATGCGTGCGCACGCGCTATGCAAGCGGATTGACCATAACCGGCGGTGAAGGTGTGCAGCCGGTGGGTTTGCCGGTCGAACTCAGCGTCGGGGACAATGGTGCAGGCGTCTCGCCGGAACTTGCAGCGCTGATTTTCGAACCATTCGTAACATCGCGGCAGACCGGGCAGGGACTGGGGCTCGCTCTGGTCAAGAAACTGGTTGGGGATATGGGCGGCCGGATCAGTCATGACCGGGACACAAAAAAGATGACGACGCAGTTTCGCGTACATCTGCCGGTTGCGGCACAGCCATGACTAGCAGCGATCCGGCGGCAGGCCGCGTCCTGCTGGTCGAAGACGATGCGGCCATAGTGACAGTCATCACCGCCGCTTTGAAGGCGGAAGGGTTCGCGGTGACCAGCTGCCCAAGCGTTGCTACGCGCAATGCCGCGCTGGGCGCGTCGAATTTTTCCGTCATGCTTACGGATATCCTGCTCGCCGATGGCGACGGGATCGCGTCCTTGGCGAAGGTTAGGGACAAGTGGCCGAACTTGCCGGTCATTATTCTGTCGGCACAGAACACGCTGGATACAGCGATCCGCGCTACCAAAGCCGGTGCATTCGAATATTTTCCGAAGCCATTCGATCTGGATGAACTCGTGCGTACGGTGGTGCAGGCTGCTGGAGAACGCCCGGTACAATCGAAACCCTTGCAGGAGGACACGGGAAACATTCCGCTCGTCGGCCGCAGCCAGGCGATGCAAACCGTCTATCGCATGATCACCCGGGTTTTGACGAACGATCTGACTGTTCTGGTGCTGGGCGAATCTGGCACCGGAAAAGAACTGGTAGCAGAAGCGGTACATCAATTGGGTCACCGAAAAACCGGCCCCTTCGTCGCTGTAAATGCTGCCGCTATTCCTGCTGAACTGATCGAAAGTGAGCTGTTCGGACATGAACGCGGTTCCTTCACCGGTGCCGTGAGCCAGGTAATCGGCAAGTTCGAACAGGCAAACGGGGGAACCCTGTTTCTGGATGAGATCGGCGATATGCCCCTTGAAGCGCAGACCCGTTTGTTGCGCACCCTGCAATCGGGGCGCATTCGCAGAGTCGGGGGGCGTCAGGATATCGCTGTAGATGTACGGATCGTTGCAGCGACCAACCGCGATTTGCAGCCGATGGTGGAAGCAGGCACTTTCCGTGAAGATTTGTACTACCGCCTGGATGTCGTGCCGATCCAGCTCCCGCCCTTGCGCGACCGGCGCGACGATATTGCCGCGCTTGCGAACCATTTTTTACGACAAGCCACGGGGGAAGGGTTGCCGCAAAAAAGTTTGACCGACGATGCAACGACACTGTTGACCCTGCAGGACTGGCCCGGAAATGTACGGCAATTGCGCAATGTCGTGTTTCGGGCAATCCTGATGGCGCGCGATGAAATCATAGATGCAGACACAGTAGAACAAGCGGTTCCAGCAACAACACGATCAGGCGGGATTGGCGCCGAGCAAGATTTTTCCATGGTTTTGCGGGCTTGGATCGATTCAGCCAATCCGCCAGCAGGCACAGTGTATCAAGCGGCGCTGACAGCATTTGAACAGCCGCTTATCGAATGGGCGCTTCGCGAAACCGGCGGCAATCAGTTGCGCGCGGCCCGTTTGCTGGGGATCAACCGCAACACTCTCCGAAAGAAAATTGTCAATTCAGGCATCGAACCGAATGGGGATTAATTAGGATCACCTGCGCCTTTTCGGCTTTGTTACGAAGGTTCACTTTTCAAAGTTCGTGCGAAGGCCGACCGGCGCGTTGCGGCAACGCTTGCTCAAAAATGGCTTGCATAATTGCAACACTATCGTTGTAACTGGGCAACGATGACAAGTTCGGTATTCAACTCCGCTGGCTGGAACTCGCGACTGCGGCGGCAGTTTGTGGTGGCTTCGCGCCGCGCCAACCTGTTCGGCTTGCTTGAAATTGCCGCGATCGTGGCGACGGCCGTGATGATTTTTACAACCTATCTGACGTTTTCCAACGCACTGCCAGAAGGAGAACTGCTTCCTGCAACGCAGGTTTCAACACTTCTTATTGCGACCTTGGTGCCTTCTTTGGGCTTGCTGGTGCTGTTCGGCAGGCGCATGGCGATCCGACGCGCAGCCGGCAGCACCGCGAGATTGCACACCAGGCTGGTCTTTTTCTTTTCGATGGTCGCAGCGGTGCCGACCTTGCTGGTGGCAACCTTTGCCGCTTTTCTGTTTCAATCCGGCGTAGATTTCTGGTTTTCGGACAATTCGCGGGGTTTGATGCAAAACGCCAACGAGTTGGCACAGGGTTATTACGAACAGAACCAGCTTCAGGTGGGTACGCAGACCATTACGATGGCAGACGATCTGCGCGCCTATCTGCAATCCGCGACCATTACCGACGATGATTTCATCGACTGGTACAATTACCAGATGCAGGGGCGCGAACTCAATGAAACGGCCATCTTGCAGCGCGTAGACGATGGCAGCTTTCGTACCGCCATCGTCCTTAACCTCAGTGGCAATAACGTACCGGTCAACTATGCCCAAAAAGCCGTAGCACAGCTCGATGCCGGCGAGAGTGTGGCTATCGCTGCCGATCAGACCCGGATCGAAGCCTTGTCAGCCATCGATGCGGATAGCGGCATCTATCTCTACAATGCGCGCAATTCGGATTCCGGACCGTTCAGCCAATGGGAACGCGCGAAATCCATATCCTCGGCTTACGAGGTTTTGACGACGCGCGCGCGCGCATTGCAACTGCGGTTCAATGTCGCGCTATATTTCATCTCCTTGGCTCTGGTGGGGGCCGCAGTGTGGTTTGCGCTGCGGTTTGCCGACAGACAGGTCGAGCCTCTTACCGATCTGGTAGCCGCGGCACGTAAGGTGGGTGCCGGGAACTTCTCGCTTCGGGTGGAGGGCCGCACGGGAGCCGACGAAATCGGAATGTTGAACCGCGCGTTCAATCGCATGACTTCCCAGATCGAGGCGCAGACATCCGATTTGATGCAGGTAAACAAACAGCTCGATCAGCGGCGTGAGTTTGTGGAGACGTTGCTGGAATCGACGTCGGCGGGGATTATCTCACTCGGCGGCGATGGCGCAATCGAGCTGATGAACAGCACGGCACAGACTTTGCTGATGGGTCGGAACGCCAGTTTCGAACCGGGCGCCGGACTGGGTCTAGTGGCACCGCAAATTGCCAATATGGTCGAAACAAAGCTGCGCAGCGGCGTAGTCAACCATTCCAATGATGGGGATCTGCTGACTTTGGCGGTAAAGATCGCGGATACTCCGGGCGGGCATGTCATCACATTCGAAGACATCACCCGCCAGCTGCTGGATCAACGCCAGGCCGCATGGTCCGATGTGGCCAGGCGGATCGCGCACGAGATCAAAAACCCGCTCACACCGATCCAATTGGCGACGGAACGGCTGAAACGGCGCTATCGCAAACAGATAGAAACGGACGGCGAGCTGTTTGACGATCTTACCAATACCATCGTGCGGCAGGTCGGCGATTTGCGAAAAATGGTCGACGAGTTTTCTTCCTTTGCCCGTCTGCCCAAACCGGTATTCCGCCCCGAAGATGCGCTCGATCTGATCAGGCAGAGCATATTTCTGCAGGAGGTCGCGCATTCACATATCGATTTCGATTTCGCTACGGAATGCGATCCACCGCAACTGATCGCGTGCGACCGTCATCAGGTTGGGCAGGCGATGACGAATATATTGAAGAACGCCGTTGAAGCCATTGAAACCAAAACCGGCAATTCGGGGCCGGAATATCGCGGAAAGATCGCGGTTCAAGTATCATGCGACGCCGGTTCGGTAACAGTGACTGTGTTCGATAACGGGGTGGGTCTTCCGAACGATGCGGACCATCTTATCGAACCCTACGTGACCACCCGGGAAAAAGGGACCGGACTGGGTCTCGCTATCGTAAACAAGATCGTCGAAGAACATGGCGGGGCAATGGCATTCAAATCCGCGAATGGTGGGGGAACGCGCGTCACTATCAGCCTGGCCCGCGATCCACTTGGCGATAGGAAGGACGGCCCGATATGAACGCTGACGATCCGATATGACGGCATACGATATAGCGCAGGCAAATCGCGAATATGTGAAAGAAGGAGCTGCGTAATGGCGTTGGATATCCTGGTGGTAGACGACGAGCGCGATATTCGCGATCTGGTTTCCGGCGTATTGAGCGACGAGGGCTACGACTGTCGGACCGCAGGTGACAGCACCGCGGCGCTTGCGGCGATCGATGAGCGGCGGCCTAGCCTTGTTCTGCTGGATGTCTGGCTGCACGGAAGCCAGATGGACGGGCTGGAAGTGCTAGACGCTATCAAACAGCGCGAACCGGAATTACCGGTCATCATCTTTTCGGGGCACGGCAATATCGATACGGCGGTATCGGCGGTCAGCCGCGGGGCTATGGACTTTATCGAAAAACCGTTCGAGTCCGAACGCCTGCTTCATCTGGTGGAGCGCGCAACCGAAACGGAGCGTCTGCGCCGGGAGAACAACCGTCTGCGCAAGGGATTTATCAAGGGGGAGGAATTCAACGGAAATTCGGCGGCGATCAACAACGTCCGCGCCACGTTAAAACGCGTTGCCTCCACCGGCAGTCGGGTGTTCATCACCGGTCCTGCGGGCGCCGGCAAAGAGGTGGCGGCGCGGCTGCTTCATAGCTGGAGCCAGCGTAGCGAAAACGCTTTTGTCATCGTAAATTCCGCCCGGATCACACCGGAACGCTTCGAACAGGAACTGTTTGGCGAAGAGAGCAACGGCAAACTGGTCCGCCCCGGTTTGTTGGAAATGGCCGATGGCGGAACGCTCTATCTCGATGAAGTGGCGGATATGCCCCTTTCCACCCAGGCGCGGATTTTGCGCGTGCTGACGGATCAGAGCTTCGTGAGGGTAGGGGGGTCGCGCCAGATTGGGGTGGACGTTCGCGTGGTATCGTCAACCGCACGCGATCTCCAATTGGAGATGGAGGAAAAACATTTTCGCGAAGATTTGTTCTACCGTTTGAATGTGGTGCCGGTTACCGTCCCTTCGCTTTCCGAACGGCGCGACGACATTCCGGCTTTGACCGAACATTTTTTTACCCGTCATGCGGCGGAACAGGGCATTCCCGCGCCGCGTGTATCGGAAGAAGCGATGGCCGCATTGCAGGCGTATGACTGGCCCGGCAACGTCCGGCAATTGCGCAATGTCATCGAACGAACAATTATCCTTACCCCACGCGACAAGATCGAAATGGTCGAAGCGTCCATGCTGCCAAGCGAAGTCACAGGCGGCAAACTGGGCGGTGGAGGGGGGATTGCCGCCCTGATGGGTGCGCCACTTCGTGAAGCGCGAGAAACCTTCGAACGCGAATATCTGAGTATTCAGATACGCCGGTTTTCGGGAAATATTTCCAAGACAGCCGGTTTCATCGGGATGGAACGATCGGCCCTGCACCGAAAGCTGAAACTGCTGGGTATGGGGGATCGCAAGAAGGACGAGCCGGACGATTGACAGCCGTCGCCGATGAGCCGGTTGAATTCAGCGCATTTGAGGACTAGTGCTAGGGCGTTATCCCGGCATTGAACAAATTTGCAATGCCAGACTGCGGCTTACCAAAGTCGCCAATAATGGAGCAAACGATGTCCGAAGGACGCACCCTTTCCGCCCGGATAACGGCCAAACCTGTGCCAGACCCTTCGCCCGATGCCAAAGGTGCGAAACAGAAAAATTTGCAGGATGCGTTCCTGAACCTTCTGCGTACGGATAAAATCCCGGTAACGATGTTTCTGGTGAAGGGGGTCAAACTTCAAGGCGTCGTTACCTGGTTCGACAATTTCTCCATATTGCTGCGCCGCGATGGCCAGACGCAGCTGGTTTACAAGCACGCCGTTTCGACCATTATGCCCGGGCAGCCAATGGATACCGCGCAATTCGCCAGTCGGGAAGGCAATCATAAACAGCGATTGTTGCAAGATGTTTTTCTTGCAAGTGTGCGCGACGCGGAAGCGCAGGTGACAATGTTTTTGATCAACGGGGTGATGCTGCAAGGCGTCATTGCCGCCTACGATTTGTTTTGCATGTTGCTGGAACGCGATGGATATGTGCAGCTTGCCTACAAGCATGCCGTGTCGACGATACAGCCCGACAAACATGTCGATTTATCCGGCGACTGGGCCGGCAATGATGAAGGTGCAAACAGCTGAGCTTCGATGAAAATCTGATGAGCGACGTATCACGCGGCGCGCGGGCGGTGGTCGTATGTCCGGATATCAGGTCGATAAGTTACGATCTGGATGCCGACGCCCGTCTGCGGGAGGCGTGCGGTCTTGCGTTGGCTATCGGTATCGTCGTCGCGGAAGCGGTGGTCATACCCGTGCGGCAGATCCGCCCGAATACTCTGTTCGGCGTCGGTCAGGTCGAGAATATCGAGACCGCATGCAATCTGGAAAATGCGGAACTGGTGGTGGTTGATGGTGCCCTTTCACCGATCCAGCAGCGCAATCTGGAAGAAACGCTGAAACGCAAAGTTATCGATCGTACAGGATTGATCCTGGAAATTTTCGGGGAACGCGCAGCAACGGCGGAGGGTCGTTTGCAAGTGGAACTGGCGCATCTCGATTACCAACAGAGCCGGTTGGTCCGCAGCTGGACCCACCTGGAACGGCAACGCGGCGGTTTCGGATTTCTTGGCGGGCCTGGAGAAACACAGATCGAGGCGGATCGCCGCATGATACGGCAGCGGATGGCCCGACTTCGAAAGGAACTGGAGCAGGTCCGCAAGACCCGAACGCTGCATCGTGCGCGACGGGGCAGGGCGCCATGGCCGGTCGTTGCGCTGGTCGGTTACACAAATGCCGGGAAATCCACTCTTTTCAACACGATGACCGGCGCAGACGTCATGGCGGAAGATCTGTTATTTGCGACGCTCGACCCCACTATGCGCGCCGTACGTCTGCCTGGCGTAGAAAAGGGCATTCTATCGGACACGGTGGGCTTTATTTCGGATTTGCCGACTCAGTTGGTGGCGGCATTCCGGGCTACGCTGGAGGAGGTTACAGCGGCGGACATCATCGTCCATGTAAGGGATATTGCCAACAGCGCCGCAGCGTCTCAGAAAGCCCAGGTGCTGAATATCCTGACCGAACTCGGCGTGCTGGATCAGGTGGATGGAACATCGATCGTTCCTATCGTGGAGGCATGGAACAAGTGGGATGTTCTTGCCCCTGATGTGCGCGACGAATTGGAAGCAATCGCCGCACAGCAAGACGACGTGTTTCCCATATCCGCGATATCGGGTCAGGGAATTGCGGAGCTAACCGAGTATCTTGGATCGTCGCTGACCGCCAACGCGAAAGAGCATCGGATTATTTTATCGGCGTCGGACGGGCACAAAATTGCCTGGTTGCACGCGCATGGAAAGGTTCTGCGTGAAAATACTGGCGCAACAGGCGAGGGGGGGCGGCCCCAGGTCGCTATCGATGTCGAACTTACACCTAAGGAACTCGGTCGGTTCGAGGCGCTTTAACGAGCGGTCACCAACGAGCGGTCACCGGGATTTCTCTTGGGTTTTTACCTCTTGCCACAGGGCTTCCTGTTCCTCCAGGTTCAGTTTCGCAAAAGAACCGGCTGCTATCTGCTCCATCTCCCGAAAACGCCGCTCGAACTTGGCGTTGGCAGATTTCAATGCGGTTTCGGGCGAGTGTCCATAAGCGCGTACCAGGTTTACTACTGCGAACAGCAGATCGCCTGCTTCTTCTTCCCGAGTATTATCACTCGCTTCGACAAGTTCCTGCAATTCCTCAAGAACTTTATCCTTTGGGCCGTCGGGGTCCGGCCAATCGAAACCGGTACGCGCGGCGCGTTTCTGCAATTTATCCGCGCGAATCAAAGCAGGCAAAGCCATGGCGACACCATCCATGGCGCTGGTTGCCCCCTTTTTTGATCGTTCATCTTCTTTTATCGATTCCCATCGCAGATTATCCATCGATCCGTCTGCATCGGCAAAAATATGCGGATGGCGCGTTTCCATCTTGTGACAGATGGTTGCTGCGACCTTCTCGAAATTAAAAACTCCCAGTTCAGCAGCGATTTGCGAATGAAAGACGACTTGCAACAAAAGATCGCCAAGCTCTTCGCACAGATCGGCCATGTCACCGCGATCGATGGCATCAACGACTTCATATGCTTCTTCCAAAGTATAGGATGTGATCGATTCAAAGTTTTGGGCACGGTCCCATTCGCAGCCGGTATCAGGGTCGCGCAGGTGCGTCATTATCTGGATCAGGCGATCGATCGACGCTAAAGACATTACGGTACTTTCGGAATGATAATATATATTATGTTAAATAATCGGCCGGGTTCGGCTAGGTTAGTCGTACCCGATTACGCTGATAAGTAAGGTCGCGCCCGTAAATAACGATGCCCAGATAAACACATAGATCAGGCTTCTACGCCAATTCATCCTGTAACTGGCAAACGCGCCACCTGCCAAAGCGAGTGCTCCTATCGCCCAAATGACGTAGAACACATCATTCATGCGGATAGCTCCAACCCGTCATAACCCACGATGACGCCATCCGGGATCTCGGCCTTCACTGTTACATAATCCATCGTCTTGTCCAGATGGGTCAATACCGTTTTCTTGGCGCCAGACCTCTCATGCAGATCCAATGCCATTTCCAGATTAGCATGAGTTGGATGTTTTTTTCTTTTCAGGCAGTCTGACACCAGAATGTCGGTTCCTTCCATCAGCGCGAGCATATCTTCCGTGATATCGCTGAAGTCCGTCGCATATACGATTGACTTTCCATCATTTTCGAACCGGAATGCGGTGCTTTGTGTCGGGCCGTGTGGCATCTGGCACCACTCGACGCCGAAGCCTGCGCACATCCGGACCGTTTCCAGCGATTCCAATTGACATATAGTGGGATAACCGTGCTGGCCGGCGAAAACATAATCGAAACGCTGGCGTAGACGGCGCACGGTTTCTTGCGAACCGTATCCGGGAATTGGTGCCTTTCGATCGAAACGTAACACGCGAAGATCATCGATCCCGTGGCAGTGATCGGCATGATCATGCGTCCAGAACACACCGTCTATCGTCGAAATTCCGTTGGCGAGGAATTGGTGCCTCAAGTCGGTAGATGTGTCGACCAGCAACCGTTTGCGATCCGTGCTTTCGACTACGATGGAAACGCGGCTGCGGCGGTTCCTGGGTTCGCTCGGATCGCAATCGCCCCAATCATTGCCGATGCGCGGCACCCCGGTGCTCGTCCCGCTACCCAGCATGATCAGCTTCATACCGCGGCTTTCCGGAACAACCGAAAAAAATTATCGCTTGTGGCCCTTGCAAGATCGCCCAAAGTTTCACCACGCAATTCCGCCAAGAACTGGGCCGTATCCGCAACAAAGGCCGGTTCGCACGGCTTACCGCGATGGGGAATGGGCGCGAGAAACGGACTGTCCGTTTCTATCAATATGCGATCGGCCGGAAGCGTCGTTGCAACTTTTTGAAGTTCCTTAGCATTCTTGAACGTCACAATTCCCGATAGGGAGATCGATAACCCTAATTCGAGAACCTGCGTCCCGAAATCCATCGATGCCGTGAAGCAATGGATTAGCGCAGGAAAATCGCCGATTGCGGTCTCTGCGCGGAGAATTTCGAGCGTATCGTCTTCTGCATCGCGGGTGTGAATGATTACCGGCAATTCCAGCTCGCGCGCAACGGCGATGTGTTTGCGGAACAGATCCTTTTGCGCATCCCGGTCCGATTTTTCGTAATAATAATCAAGACCGGTCTCCCCGATCGCGATAACTTTCGGATGCACTGCTGCATGGCGCAGAATATCAATCGTCAGCGATCGATGGTCGTCCGCATTATGGGGGTGAACCCCTACACTCGCCCATACATCGCGTTCGCGTTCGGCCGTTTTGACGACTTGCGCCCATTCGGTCTGTTTGGTCGAAATATTGAGAAAGCCGCTTACGCCCGCATTCCGCGCACGATCCAATATAGCGCCCTGATGTTCGACTAGGCCTTCATATTCTAAATGGCAGTGACTGTCGATCAGCATGGTTGCGCATCCTCGGCAGGTATCTCCAGACGCGGGAAAATACCGATTGGCTTTTGGACCCTATACCCGCCCTCTATAAGCGCATCCAACCATTGCGTATCATCCAGGGCTGAAAAGTTTCGGGCATCTTTGGCGATCCCCATTTGATCCAGCAGGGCGTCGGCTGCGCTGGGCACCACAGGTCGAACAGCGATCGCAAGGGACCGCAATTGGCAAAACAGAACAGTCAAAACCTGCCGCATCTGCAATTCGTCGCTTTTCTTCAACGCCCAGGGGGCTTGTTCGTCGACATATTGATTACAGGCAAATACGGCTTTCATCCAGTGATCCAGTCCATTGCTGAATGCCAGATCTTCGAACGCATCCTGCAATTTGCGACACGCCTCGTTTACAAGGGCAGACAGTGCGGCGGCAGCGGCATCGTTCTTGGTTAGAATATGCAGTTCGCCGTCCATATTCTTGAAAATCATGGAAAGACTTCGTTGCGCGAGGTTGCCGAAGCTGTTTGCCAATTCTGCGTTGCAGCGCATGACGATTGCTTCAGGAGAATAGGAACCGTCCTGCCCGAAAGCGACTTCCCGCACTAAAAAATACCGAAGACAATCGACGCCGTATTTGTCGGCCAAGGCGATCGGATCGGTGACATTGCCGAGCGTCTTTGATTCCTTCACCCCGCGATTGAGCAAAAAGCCATGCCCGAAAATCCGTTTCGGTAATGGCAGACCGGCGCTGAGCAGGAATGCCGGCCAGTAGACGGCGTGAAACCGAACGATATCCTTACCAATCAGATGAAGGCTGGCCGGCCAGAATTTGCGAAAATTGTCCGTCCGGTCGGGATAACCAAGACCCGTCAGATAGTTCGTCAGCGCATCGACCCAGACATACATCACGTGATTCTCGCTGCCTGGCACGCGAACACCCCAGTCGAAACTGGTCCGCGATATCGAAAGATCCCGCAAACCGCCTGAAACGAAGGCAATCATCTCGTTGCGTCTGCTATCGGGCTTCAGAAATTCCGGGTGTTCGTCGTAAAGTTCCAGCAGCCTGTCCTGATATTTCGACAGGCGGAAAAACCAGCTTTCCTCGACAGTCCATTCTACAGGCGTACCTTGCGGGGAAAGTCTTTCGTCACCCTCCCCTGCAATAAGCTCCTTATCATCGTAATAGGCTTCATCACGGATGGAATACCAGCCCTCGTAACGATCGAGATACAGGTCTCCGCTCGCTTCCATTGCTTGCCAGATTGCCTGGCTTGCGCGGTGGTGGTCCTCTTCCACCGTACGAATGAAACGATCGTGCGTGATATCCAAAACGGTGCACATCTCATGGAAATACGATGACATTTCATCAGCTAGGTCGCGCGCCGACCGGCCCTGCTCTTCCGCTTTGCGAGCCATCTTCAAACCATGTTCGTCAGTTCCTGTCTGAAACCGCACCTCTTTGCCGCGCATCCGCTGAAAACGTGCGATGACATCGGCGGCCACAGCCTCGTATGCGTGTCCGATATGCGGCTTCCCGTTCGGGTAACTGATAGCGGTGGTTATATAATAGGGTTCAGACATTCCCGGCTTTCGTAGAGGCCGCGGCATTGGCGAGCAAGGTGCCGATCTGCGCGGCAAGCAGACCACTGTCGAAATTGTAGACCGGCGCCTGTGCGGTCAGGCGGACCAGTTCCGAATGGGTGTCTACTATGGCCGGATAACCATGCAGGGGTGCTTCCCCTGCCGCTTTGGCGACTACCGTCTGCGCCAGATCGAGAATTGCCAAAAGCCTTTCTCTATCCGGACGCGGCCCAATAAGATCCGCCAATCGCGCACGCATCTCGAACTGTGGATCGCCACCTTGCAGCAATGCCTGCATTACCGCAAACAGCCTGCCCATATCACGTTCGACAAATTGCAGCGCCAGACCGGGCGAACCGTTTGCCGCTGCAATTGCCGCGCTGTGTGTGGACACGTCTGCTTCCGGCTTGTTACGGGCCAGGAATTTTTTCATATCCAATTCCGGCACGACCGGAAATCGGACCACGCGGCACCGTGATCGGATGGTGGGAAGCAACCGGCCAGGACGGTGTGCAATCAAAATGAAATACGTACCCGGTGGCGGTTCTTCCAGGCTTTTCAACAGCGCATTGGAGGCACCGGTTTCCATATCGTCGGCAGGATCGATGATGACCGCTCGCTTTTCACCCACGGTCGGCCGGGTATGTAGCCGCGACTGCATGGCCCGGATCTGGCCGACGGTGATGTTCCGCTTGCGCTCGAACGGTTTCCCATCGTCTCGCTTTTTTTCTTCCTTTTCATCCTTCGCAGTGCGGCTCAGCACCAGGATATCAGGATGGCTTCCTAAAGGTTCCTTATCCTGTTCGTTCGCAACCAGTTCCCATGCCGCCATCAACGCAAAACGCATTTTACCCAGACCGGGACGGCCTGCAAGCATCCACGCGTGATGCATTCGTTTGCTTGCCAGCCCCTCGCGCCATTGCGCCCACGCGGCGTCGTGCCCAATCATAGCCTTGAACCTAAGCCGAAGCGTTGACTGACCAGCGCCACTATTTTCGCGGAAATTACCTCTGGTCCGCCGCTACCGTCGATAATCGCGAAATCCTTCGGTGCCATCTCGGCAAGTCTGCGAAAGCTGCCTGCAACCGCTGCATGATACGCCGGTGGCCGACCGCCTATCGCATCGCTGCCATCGGTATCACGCAGGCGTAGTCTTTGCCGGGCGAGGTCTTCGGATATTTCGATCAGCACCGTAAGATCCGGCCGCAAACCATCGCTGCCGAATTGATGAAGTTCGATTATGGCATCGTCACCCAAATTGCCGGCGCCTCCTTGGTACGCGCGGCTGGAATCGACGAAGCGATCGCAGATCACCCATTCGCCCCGTGCAAGGGCGGGCCGGATAAGTCTTGCAACATGATCTGACCGTGCTGCAGCAAACAGCAATGCTTCGGCCTGGGCATGCCAGCCACCTGCGGGCGGATGGAGCAAAAGATTTCTGATTGCTTCCGCGCCCGCGGTACCGCCAGGCTCTCGTGTCACCACATGATCGATGCCATGACGCGCCAGCACATTGCCGAGAAGGCGCGCCTGCGTGCTTTTGCCGCTTCCTTCCCCGCCCTCGAAAGCAATGAACGGGGCAGTCATCGGTTAAACCGTCGCGACATTGCATTGGTGACCCGTCGCACGAAACCGGCCTGTTCGACATTCCGGGCTGCGACGACCGGAATGCGTGCAACCCGATCCGCGCCATCAAATGCATCTATAAAGGCGATGCTTGTGCCTTTTTTTATCGGTGCCTGCACTGGCCCTTGATAGGTCAGTTTGATGGACAGTTCGTTTTGGCCGAAGCGCGGAATGGCGAGGACGATGTCGCTGGGTGCCACTATCTCAACCTGATCCATATTACCGTCTTGCACATTGGCCCACCCGATCCGTTCGCCCTGCTTATAAGCCAAAGTTCTGCGAAACGACGAAAACCCCCATTCGATGAACTGGCGACTTGTAATGGACCGTTCGCCCGCGCTGTCCATTCCGGCAACGACCATGATCAGGCGCACATTCGCCCGCTTCGCGCTGCCGACAAAACCATAGCCGGCTTGCCGAGTGTATCCGGTTTTTATACCGTCCGCGCCCTTCACTGTTCCGGTAATCGGATCATGGTTCGCTTGGGCAAACCCTTTGTAATTCAGACCCGCCTTGCCAAAGTATCGCGCGTAAAGCGCGGGATGTTTGTCGATCATCGCGCGGGAAAGTCTTGCTAGGTCGGCGGCGGTCGTGAATGTTCGGGCATCGTCTGGCCAACCATTGGGGGTGCCGAACCGGCTGTCGCGCATGCCCAAATCACGCGCCGTCGCATTCATTCTGGCCGTCCAGTTGCGAACCGATCCCGCGGCTCCTTGCGCCAGAACAATACTGCCATCATTCGCAGATACCGCGGTAATTCCGCGAAGAAGCATATGCACGGACACCGGTTCTTCAGGCTCCAGAAACATCGTCGATCCGGTGCGGTACCAATCCTTGGATGCCGCAGGTGACAGGGAGAACTTCTGGTCCGTACGCAGATCACCATCGTCAAGCATTTCGAATGCAAGATATGCAGTCATGATCTTGGTTATCGACGCCGGAATGAACCTACGCCCTGCCCCTTGCGAATATAGGATTTGGCCGGTTGCGGCATCGATCATAAGGGCAATGGGTGCGTTTGCTGTTACCTTTCGCACGCCCTGCTGGTCTGTAGGCCGCGTAGATGCACCCTGCGCGCTGGCAATGGGACTATGCGACAGGACGATCAGCCCAGCAGCAATGATTATCCAGAAACGCTGCACCAAATTCCCTGCCGTCGGCTACGTATGAACCGGTTTCTTTTGTTATATGCCGTCAACGTTTGGTAACCGACGAAGCAGAATTTTGCGAGTACGAAATGATGGAACACGTCATGACCGGCAGAAGGGCGCACTAGCCCGGAAATACTTATGTCATCGCCCGAAGGGTTGTTCCGTGAATTTGGAGGCGACAAGTGACCGGCACCCCGACCGGTTAGCTGACCGACGCATCACCCACCGATCCGGTCCGCAAGCAACCCAACGCTCATCGCGTAATAGTTCGAACAATTATACTCGAGTATCACACGATAATTGGCAGTCAGAAGCCACGCCGGCTGACCGGGGCCGTCCGGTTGGAAGAACGAGACCATCACGTCATCGGCTAGTGCCCCTTGCGGCCGAACGCCCAACGCCCGCCATTCACGAACCGTTTTCCACTGACTATGCCGTTCATGAACGCGCGAACACACCGGCGAAACGATCTTGTTTTCCAAAGCCGCCCGATCAAGATTGTTCGGGACAATTGCTCGCACGCCCCATGGTTGCCCGCGCCGCCAACCGGAATCCTGAAAATAGCGTGCGATCGAGGCCAGCGTATCCGCTCTATTGTCGAAAATGTTAGCGCGCCCATCACCATCGCCGTCGGTTGCCAGACGCAGATAGACGCTGGGCAGAAATTGTGGGTTGCCGAATGCCCCGGCCCAACTGCCCACAAGCTCACTGCGCGAATATCCTTTATCGGCAATTTTCATAAGCGCGAGCCATTCACCTTCGAACAGATCGCGGCGGCGGCCTTCCCACGCCAGCGTCGCGAGCGAACGGGACAGATCGAAATTGCCCCGATATCCGCCATAATTCGTTTCGTGCCCCCAGATTGCCATCAGAATTTCTGAAGGAACGCCATACTCGTTTTCCACGGAACGCCGGATCGCAGTGGTCGCGGCGAACATATCGCGGCCCCGCGCGATACGGGTTGGGTTCACGTGTGTGTCGATATACGGCGCCAGGGCAGGATACCCCCGACTGGTAGGGCTGCCCGGTTGGCCCCTGTCGAGTTCGATTACACGCTGATTGGGGGTCAGGCCGGCAGTCATCCGGCGCAATGTCGCCTCACTTACTCCCTCGGCCCTGGATTTCGCGATCAGCAACTGGACATACGCGTCGAACGAAAGCGACTGGCTTTGGCCTTGCGCTTTCACGGGTATGGAAATATTTGGCGAAGCCAGTGTAAATGCAGCGAGTACTGCGAATATGGTTCGTGTTGTCATGAACGCATCCGTGTCAGATCCAGTCTGAACCGCAAGTGCATTTTGGCACGAGCGTGCCAATAAACGCCTTCGTGACCAAATTAACATCCGTGACAAACCGCGAATGACTGGCTAGCGGACGGTCATTCTGCGGACAGGTGGCAGAGTGGTCGAATGCACCGGTCTTGAAAACCGGCGTGCGTGCAAACGTACCGTGGGTTCGAATCCCACCCTGTCCGCCATTGAACGCCGATATAACCGCAAATCGTTGTAGTAATGCGATCGCTGCCGAAATCGCCTTGCCGAAGGAACCCCATTAAAAACAGTCCGGGGTTTTGGGTGTCAGAGATGCAGACGTGCCAAGCCTGATATGTGACAATCGCAAGCAGGTAGAAATATCCTGTCGTCCCGATATCACCGCCAGCATTCTTAGAAATGTATCGCCTTGTCAAAGGCGGCCAGTGCGCTTTCGTGCATCATTTCGCTAAGCGTCGGATGCGGAAAAACGGTCTGCATGAGCTCGGCCTCGGTGGTTTCCAGAGTCTTCCCGATTGTGTAGCCCTGGATAAGCTCGGTGACTTCGGCGCCGATCATGTGCGCGCCCAGCAACTCCCCGGTCTCCGCATCGAAAACGGTTTTTATAAACCCTTCCGCTTCGCCCAGCGCAATTGCCTTCCCATTTCCCATAAACGGAAAATTGCCGACTTTCACCGTATGACCGGTATCCATCGCCTGTGCCTGAGTCATTCCCACGCTGGCGATTTGCGGGTGGCAATAGGTGCAGCCCGGAATGTTGTTGCGATCAAGCGGATGGGGATGAGCATCCGTGTTGCCGAGCTCCCGTGCAATGGATTCAGCCGCGCACACCCCTTCGTGACTGGCCTTGTGCGCAAGCCACGGCCCCGGGGTGCAATCTCCGATCGCCCACAAGCCGGCCGTAGCGGTGCGGCCATAAGGATCGATCTGGACGAACCCGCGATCCATTTCCACCAGATCGTCCAGCCCGACGTTTTCGGTGTTGGGCACGATACCGATTGCGGAAATAACATGCGTGTACTGGTTTTTGCGAACCGATCCGGCGGCGTCTTTTATGGATGCGATCACGCCATCTTCGGTAATGGAAATATCCTCCACCCCGGCGCCGGTCATGATATCGATACCTTGAGCGGCGAGCGATTTGTGCAGGAAGGCCGACACGTCTTCATCTTCGACCGGAACGATCCTGTCCAGCATTTCAACCACCGTAACCTCGGCGCCCATGTCGTTATAAAAACTGGCAAATTCTATCCCAATCGCGCCTGAGCCGACAATCAGCAGCTTGGATGGCATCTCCGGAGGGGTCATGGCATGGCGATAGGTCCAGATGCGTTTGCCGTCCGCCGTGGCGAAGGGAAGATCCCGTGCGCGCGCGCCTGTAGCAACGATGACATGGGCGGCGGTCAGCTCCTCTTCCCCGGCATCACTCTTCACGATAAGCGACGTCGGGCCGGTCAGCCGCCCTTCCCCGAAATGAACCGTAATCTTGTTCTTTTTCATCAGGTGGGCCACACCCTGATTAAGCTGGCTGGCGACGCCGCGACTGCGTTTGACGACCGCGTCGAGGTCGGCTTCGATTTTCTGGGCTTTAAGACCGTAATCTGCGGCATTTTGCATATAATGGAAAATCTCGGCAGAACGAAGCAGTGCCTTGGTGGGAATGCAGCCCCAGTTGAGACATATTCCGCCCAGCTTTTCGCGTTCCACAATAGCGGTTTTCAGCCCGAGCTGAGCGCAGCGTATTGCAGCCACATACCCACCCGGTCCGGAACCGAGCACGATGACGTCATAGGTGGAAGTCATAGATACTCCAGATTGATGATAGTCGCGGATCAGCCCGCGGAAAGATCGATATTTTCAGCCATGATCCAGCCAAAGTCACAAGGGCCGGAATAGGGTTCCGGGTCGGCGAGCGGGGTACTCACCCGGCAATCGCCCAGATCCTGGTCCGGGTTTTTGGGGAAAACCACGCCTTGCCATTTGCCGTCGGCTTCGCAAAGCCAGACCAATGTTGAAAGTTCAAGACGCCGTATCTGCGAGGCGTCATCGCCGGGATAGGCCAGCACCGCAAAATCACGATCCGATACTGTTTCGCTTGCAGATACCCGTCCGATGGCTGGACACGCATCCACCAGATTGCCCTGCAGACCCACCAATGGGATGCGGGGCGCCGGTGAAGCTTTTCCGGCCGGCAGCGCGTGTGCAGAAAACGCCAATGCCAGTATCGCAGTCAATGCGGCACCCATCATACGCTCAGGCCACCAGGCCCAGTGGCTGCTCGATCAGGTTCTTGAATGCCTCCATCAACCTGGCTCCGTCCACTCCGTCGATCGCGCGATGATCGAAGCTACCTGTTGCAGTCATGATAGTTGCCACCGACAATTCGCCATTCATGACGACAGGTCGTTGCTCCCCGGCCCCGATTGCCAGGATCATAGCCTGCGGGGGATTGATTACGGCATCGAATTGCTTGGTTCCGAACATACCGAGATTGGACAGGCTGGCCGTGCCGCCCTGATATTCGTTCGGTTGCAGCTTTCCGTCGCGTGCCTTCGCGGCAAGATTTTTCATTTCGCCAGAAATGGCCGAAACCGCCTTGGCACCAGCGTCTACGATGATGGGTGTGATAAGCCCACTCGGCGCGGCAACGGCGACCGAAATGTCCTGTCGTTCAAATTGCCGCAAAATATCGCCACCGAAACTGACATTGCATTGCGGTACCTGCTGCAACGCTTTCGCCAGCGCCTTGATCACCAGATCGTTTACCGAAAGCTTGATTTCCTGTTTTTCCAGTGCGGCATTCAGTTCGCTGCGGAGAGCGAGCAGCGCGTCCAGCCGCACGTCGACGGTCAGATAAATATGCGGGATGGTTTGTTTGGCTTCGGTCAGACGGCGCGCGATGACTTTGCGCACATTGTTGAGTTTTTCATCGCTGTGCGGAATGCCGAAATCCGGTAGATCGTTCGATGCCGCGGCCGCTGGATGGGACGACGGGTCAACCGCTTTCGCCCGAACAGTATCGGCTGCCGCAGCACTGACAGCGGGGGTATTGGCATTTTCAATGTCTGTCTTGATAATGTCTGCCTCGATAATGTCCGCTTTGATAATGCGTCCATTGGGGCCCGAACCTGTCAGCGACGTCAGATCGACGCCATTCTTTTCGGCCAGTCTGCGCGCCAAGGGGGAAGCCTTGACACGGGCGCCGGTGTGTTCCGTAGTCTGCCGGTCCGACAATTGGGAAGCAGAAGGCGCCTCGGCCTTGGACTTCGCCGCGTTCGCGACGGTTTCCTCGTCGCGTTGCTCTGTTTCCGAATCCGTGCTGATGTTTGACTCGCGCCTATCAGCTGGCTTGCCCGCATCGCTTACGGCAGCATCCACGCTCTCGCCATCTTCGGCGAGCACTGCGATTACCGTACCGACGCCCACGCCCTCCGTACCTTCTTCGATCAGGATCGCGGCAATTACACCTTCGTCCACCGCCTCGAATTCCATCGTGGCCTTGTCAGTCTCGATTTCCGCCATGATGTCGCCGGATGCGACCGTGTCGCCTTCCTTTACCAACCACTTGGCCAGTGTGCCTTCCTCCATCGTTGGCGATAGGGCGGGCATCTTGATAGAGATCGACATAGGGCGTGCAAAATCCTGTTTCGTGGTCGCCAACTCTGTGGCCAATTTGCGCCCTTCCGGCAAGGTTCTTGCACACAAACGCATTTCGCCCGATATCGGTGACGCACTTAAAAGTTGGCAGACGGTCGCTGCGGCCGGGAAATCGAGGGGCAATATGCGGGTCTATCTGGTGGTCATGGACGATACCGACGAAGCACGCAAAGCGCTGCGCTTCGCCTCGCGCCGGGCGATGGCGACTGGCGGCGCGGTGCACATCCTGGCTCTGGTCGCCAAACAGAATTTCAATGCCTTCGGCGCGGTTCAGGCAACCATCGAGCAGGAGGCACGCGACCGCGCCGAGGTTATGGCCAGCAGTGCCGCCGGAAACCTGTTTTCCGAAAGCGGCAAGATGCCGACTATCACCGTCAAGATTGGCGAAGGGCACGTAGTCATCAAAGAATATCTGGGCGATCACCCTGAAGTCGCCGCACTGGTGCTGGGATCATCGCCGGACGGATCGCCAGGTCCGCTGATCTCGCATTTCTCATCGCATTCGGGCGGCTTGCCCTGCCCGCTCTATATTGTGCCCGGTCATTTCGACACGGAACAAATCGACCGGCTGACGGCCTAGCGCGGTTTGCCCTGATGCCGGATATTGGCGGGTCGCCCGCGTTTGTTCGGTTTGTGTTTGCCGGTCTGCTTCGGCGCATCCTTTGCGGAACCGGGTTTCGCCCTACGTTTCCCCTGCCCGCGGTTTTGCGAGGCGCGACCTTCCGCGCGTGCGCCGTGCCGTGCGCCCGGGCGATTACCGCGCGCTTCGATAGGGTTGCCTTCTGCATCCAGCGGCACGAATTTCAGGGCGCCGGTCAGCGGATTGGCTTCCCCCAGTTTCAGCTTCAATGTATCCCCTGGGGAATAGGTCGTGCCGGACCGTTCCCCGGTCAATGATTGGGCCGCTTCGTCATATCGGAAATAATCCGAACCCAGCGTGGATACCGGCACCAGACCGTCTCCGCCCAGTCCAAGAATGGTTGCAAAAAAACCGAACGGTTGCACGCCGGTTATGCGGGTTTCGAATGTTTCCCCTACCCTGCCTGAAAGCCATGCGGCAACATAACGGTCGATAGTGTCGCGTTCCGCCTCCATCGCACGGCGTTCGGTCTTGCTGATCGCGTCCGAAATGCGGCCAAGATCGGCACGGTCGGCATCGGACAGTCCCGATGTGGATGGCAGTTCGAATTCGGGTTTCGGCTGTTCCAGTTTAAAACTGTCGACCAGAGAACGATGCACCAGCAGATCGGCATAGCGACGTATCGGCGATGTAAAATGGGCATAGGATGCCAGCGCCAATCCGAAATGTCCGGCATTGACGGGACCGTAATAGGCCTGGGTCTGTGCGCGCAGAACCGCTTCCATTACCTGCGCCTTTTCCGACACGTCCGACACATCTTTCAACAATTTGTTGAACAGACCCGGCGTAACCACCTGCCCCAGAGCGAGCGTTTTGCCGAAGGATTCCAGATACTCCCGCAAAGCGACCAGTTTCTCCCGGCTCGGAGTTTCATGCACGCGGTAGACGACTGGAGATTTTTTTGACTCCAGTGCTTTTGCGGCTGCCACATTGGCAACGATCATGAAATCTTCCACCACGCGATGCGCGTCCAGCCGTTCGCGAACGGCAATTTCAGCGATCTTGCCCTGATCGTCCAGCACTACGCGCCGTTCGGGCAGGTCCAGTTCCAACGGATCACGGTTGCCACGCGCGGTTGCCAACGCTTTCCAGCACGCCCAGAGGTTTGTAAGATGTTCGCCGGCCTGGCCTGTATCGATACGCTGCTGCGCATCTTCATAGGCAATAACCTCGTCGATCCTCACCACGGCGCGGGAGAAGCGCGCTTTCACAATCTTACCCTCCGCGGAAATTTCGACGTGGCAGGCCATCGCGGCGCGGTCTTGCCCCTGCCGCAGCGAACATACATCTGCGCTCAGTATTTCGGGCAACATCGGCACCACCCGGTCGGGAAAATACACCGAATTGCCGCGTTTGCGTGCCTCGCGATCTACGGCGCCCCCCGGGCGCACATAATAGCTGACATCGGCAATTGCGATGACCGCCCGGAAACCACCATGCCCGTCCGGTTCGGCCCAGATTGCATCATCGTGATCGCGCGCGTCCGCCGGATCGATGGCGACAATCGGCAATTGGCGCAAATCCTCGCGCGCTTCGGTGGATATTGGCAAACTGGCGGCACGTTCTGCCTCAGCGAGCGCGTCTTCGGGAAAGACATTGGGTATTCCATGCTTCGAAATTGCAATCAGGCTGAACGCTTTCGGGGCAAGCGGATCGCCATAAATCTCGATGATATTCACGCCGGACCGGGGGCTTTTGCCGGCCGGTTCGGCCATCACAAGTTGGCCTTCTTCCGCCCCGCCCAAATCGGCAATAGGGGATGAATTGCGCACTTTCTTGTCGACCGGCGCCAGCCAGGCCTTGCCGGCCCCGTCCACTTCGACAACGCCCATCAGACCGTCCGTCAGCGATGGAAGCTTTTTCATGACCTGCGCGGTCCAGCCGCTGCCCGCCTCTTCCGTGCGCGCCAATATACGATCGCCCGTTTTCAACGCTGCGTGACGGGATTTGCCTTTCTTGACTTCCAGGATGCGCAATCGGGGCGGTGTGGTACCATCATCGGGTTGCCAATTGTCGGGAATGCCGATCGGTTCGCCATCTTCGATATCGACAACCCGCAGGACCGTGACTTTGGCGATGCCACCCATCCGGTGATAGGCCGTGCGTTTGCCATCGATCAGGCCTTCTTCGGCCATGTCTTTCAGCCGGCGCTTCAATGCGATTTTTTCCTGGCCCTTCAAACCGAAGGCTTTGGCGATCTCGCGCTTGCCGACGATCTGGGTCGCACCTTGTATGAATTCCAAAATCTGATCGCGAGACGGTAATCCAGCAGGAGCGGTAAAGGGTTTTTTGGCCATTCGGAGCCTATGGACGCGCCATTACAAACTGTCACCATCTTCCGCCGAGACCGGAACGAATGCGCCAGCAGGAACGGCGCTTGCCACGGGGCTGCAATCGCCTAGCGCGGTGCAGGACGACACACCGAAAATCCAATCGTCGCCCCGCACGCCTTCCAGCTTTGCGCTGGTCGCCGCGGCCTTATCGATGACCGGCTCCTTACGCCAATAGGGTTCATCCGGTCGGCGCTGCCAGATCGTGTATGAAAACGCTCCGTCTACGGGTTCCCAGGCAAGTTGCGTGAAGGTTTGAACCGCAGCCTGTGCGGTCGGCGCCGGCGGCATGGGTGCCTTGGCCAGTTTTTCAGCTGCACGAACATTCAACTGGGTAGCCTTAGCGAGATAGGCGAAATCCATCTCGTCGGCAGTGTCGCCGTAGGTAACGCCTGCTTCGACGCGCAGATCCTGATGCTGATGTTCGTAATCCTCTACCGCAACGGAGAAGCGGATGGCCGGATAGCCTTTTTCGAGAAAGGGAATTTGATCGCCGCCACGGCCCATCCGGTCGGTCCGCCAGATCTGGCGAACGTCCAGCCCACCCCCGGCCTCTCCCGCCAAATCGTCCAGCCACCTCGAAAGATTTCTGCTTGGGCTATCGTTTTCCCCGCCGTCACGCCGCTGTTCTGCGCGTATCGCATCAGTCAAATCTGCGCGCGGACCTTCGGAAAATACGCGTATATGATCGGCGTCACAATAATTGTCCGAACCGCAACTGCCGCCGACAATGTCGTTGTTCAGTACCGCCTTCACCGTCCAGCCTTGCTGTTCGGCATAGTCCGCCATCAGCCGTCCGCCGTAAAGCCCCTGCTCCTCGCCCGAAAGCAGCGCATAGACTATCGTCGTGGGATAGCGATGCTGCGACATGACGCGGGCAGCCTCGATAGTGAGCGCGGTACCCGAAGCGTCATCATTCGCACCGGGCGCATCGCTGGTATAATCCGCGACATCGCTCACCCGGCTGTCGATATGACCTTGAATGATGACGACTTCGTTGGGACGTTCCGTGCCGCGCTGGATGGCCACCACGTTGACGAGACGCGTCGGCACCGGAATTCGGCGCCCTTCCACCATACGTTCCGGCAACACGATTTCCAGGCAGTCGCCACACGCGTCGGAGGCCTTGCGAAATTCGCGCTCTCCCCATTGTCGCGCTGCGCCGATGCCGCGATCAGGATCGTCCTGAGCCGACATCGTATGGCGTGTGCCGAAGCCAACCAGCGCCTTTACATCCGCTTCCAACCGGTCCTGCGAAACCGCACTGGCGGGATGATCCATCGATGCATGGTGATCGGCGGCAGCGGGAATAGCAATAGCGCCAGCGACAAGCGGGATCAGATATCTCATTCTTTCAATGTTACGCACCCCGGGCCCGTTGGCAAGCCCGATAAGGCAATCGGCGCCATTCGAACGTCTAGTATGCCCGCGCAACATAGATACGCTCGACGGCAGGCTTGCCCGTAAACAGGCACTTACCAGCTGCGGTTTCTGCATCGATCGGCACGTTGCGAATGGTCAGCTTCAGCGCTTTCAACTGTTCGATAACCACTTCCAGTTCGGCCCCGCTCGGCCGCGCCCAGGACACTTCGGCCCAGCCGGGATATTTCGCGTCTGTCGGAATAGAACTGTGCAAGATCGTCCAGCGTCGCAATATCGCGAGTGATGTTTGCATCGCGCCGCGCCTTGGCCTGCTGGAACAGATTGTGCTGTATTTCTTCAAGCAGAACCGGAATGCGATCCAGTGCCTCTGCTCTGGTCGGGTTGTGGAATTGCGGCTTTCCATTGTCGGCCCACAATGCGTCACGCCGCAGTAGGCTGATGACGCCATTGTCCATATCGCGGCCACCCACTTCGACGATGATGGGGGCGCCCTTGCGGACAAAATCCCACCGTTTGGCAGCGGCTTTCCCTGGTTTGACGTCCATCGCCACGCGCAACTTTTCGCCGAACACGGTTTTGCCTGCCAAGCCGGCGCGCAGTTCCTCGCAATAATCGATCAGGGCCGCGTCTTCATCCTTACCGCGAAGCATGGGCAGGATTACGACTTGGCGTGGAGCTATGGTGGGCGGTACGCGCAATCCATCGTCGTCGCCATGCGCCATGATGATCCCGCCGATCATGCGGGTGGATACGCCCCAGCTGGTCGTGTGGCACAATTCCTGATCGCCATCGCGCCCCTGGAACTTAATACCGGCCGCTGCGGAGAAATTGGTGCCGAGATAGTGCGATGTTCCCGCTTGCAGAGCCTTGCCATCCTGCATCATCGCCTCGATCGACCAGGTTTCGACTGCACCGGGGAAGCGTTCGTTTTCCGGCTTCTCGCCTACGATTACCGGCAATGCCAGATCGTCTTCGGCACAGGCGCGGTAAACCTCCAGCATGCGCAGCGTATGCGCCTTGGCCTCGGCCGCCGTTTCATGCGCGGTATGCCCTTCCTGCCAAAGAAATTCGGTCGTGCGCAGGAACATTCTGGTGCGCATTTCCCAGCGTACGACATTGGCCCACTGGTTGGTGAGCAGCGGCAGGTCGCGCCAGCTTTGCACCCAGCGCGCCATAGCATCGCCGATAATGGTTTCCGATGTCGGCCGCACGATCAACGGTTCTTCCAGCTTTGCCTCGGGATCGGGGATCAACTTGCCATCGGAGCCCGCGATCAGGCGATGATGGGTAACCACCGCCATTTCCTTGGCAAACCCATCGACATGCGCGGCTTCGCGTTCGAAATTGGCAAGGGGAATGAAAATCGGGAAATAGCAATTGTCATGCCCGGCATCCTTGATCCGGTCATCCAGAAGTCGCTGGATGCGTTCCCATATCCCGTATCCCCATGGTTTGATTACCATGCATCCGCGCACTCCGGATTCCTCGGCCATATCCGCGGCAGAGATGACTTCCTGATACCAGGCGGCGAAATCGTCTGCGCGTTTCACCGAAAGGGCATGGCGGATGTTGGACAAGAGAGCGTTCCCTGAATTATCTGATCGGGTATGTCGAATTGTGGCGATGTGAAGGCCGGCGGACGATTATTTCGCGAGTTCGTCCAGCTTTTTCTGCATATCCGCCATCTGTTGGCGCAATGCAGCGATTTCGGTTTTTTCATCGCCGGTAGACGCCGAGTTTTCCCGATCCTTGGCAGCGTCCGCCGACGGAAGAATGGCCTGACCGACCGCGCGCATGACCGCCATATTCGTTTCGTGAATCCGGGTGATAGGGTTGTTTTGCAGCCCTTCGCGCAGAGCGTCCTGGATCTTGGTCTGATTTGCACGGAAATTAGCCATCGACGCTTCGAGATATTGGGGCATCATGGATTGCATCGAATGGCCATACATCGCGATCAAATCGCGCAGGAAACTGACCGGCAGCATCGGTTTGCCGCTGGCTTCTTCGTCCATGATGATCTGCGTCAGAATTGAATGTGTGATATCGTCCCCGCTTTTGGCGTCCACCACTTCGAATTCGATATTTTCACGGGTCATTTTGGCAAGATCGTCCAGCGTAATATAGCTCGATGAACCGGTGTTGTAGAGCCGGCGGTTCGCGTATTTTTTGATCGTTACCGTATCGCCCGGTTTGGCTTTCTGTCTGGCCATACTCGCTCCCCTGCGTGTTTATTACTGCGGCCTTAGCAGGTGCAGTAGGTGCGGTGCAATATGACGGTCGCGTAAACCCGTGCGCTCTGCCGCGCACCGCCCAATCAGTCGCGCCAGACACGGTCGAACCGGTTGCCTAAGCCGGTTAGCAGTTCATATTGCGACAAGCCCGATAGGCGCGACATGTCAGGCAAATCCAGCATTAGCGTGACATGGTCTCCTTCCCCAAGCCGGGGTGCCTTCGAGATATCCAGAACGACCAGATCCATCGACACACGGCCGATCACCGGCAATGCTGCCCCGCCAGAAAAAAACGTGCCGCAGTTGGAAAAGCCGCGCAGATATCCATCCGCATAGCCGATCGATATTATTGCCGCGGGCGTATTTTCGCTCGCAGTGAATGTCGCATTATACCCCACACGGTCGCCGCGCTTCAAATTGCGGCGCTGTATAATAGCGCTGTTGATCGAAGCGATCGGACGTATACTGGGTGCAAGTTCCGCGCGCGGCACACCCCCATAGAGCGCCAATCCGGGACGCGTGAGATCGAATGCGTATTGCCTTCCCAAACCGATCGCTGCGCTGTTGGCGAGGCTGCGCCGCCGATGCGGCACACGGCCCGAGATTTGCGCAAATAGCTGCAATTGTTCGTTATTCTGCGCACTGTCTTCGTCCGCCGAAGCCAGATGGCTCGACAGGACATCGATCTGCAGCCCGGACCAATCAATAGTTACAAGATCGGCTACATCCACGCCCAACCGGTTCATGCCCGTATTGACCATGACGTCGCATGCACGCCCCGTGCTTCGCCAACGTGCAATCTGCTGCGGACTATTCAACATGGGTTTTGCCGCCAATTGTATGGCTATGGCCATGTCGTGATCGAGTACACCATTCAGCACGGTTACCGAACACCCGGCAGTGAGATTTTCGATCTCCGCCGCTTCCGGCCAGGTCGCGACAAAGAAGTCCCGGCAACCGGCATTGCGGAGCCGGGCCACCACGTCCTTCACACCCAGACCGTAAGCGTTTGCTTTCACGGCTGCACCGCACGCTGCTGCGGGTCCGGATAGTGCGTCGAGCGCTTGCCAATTTGCAACCAAAGCCGCGCCATCGAGATGAAGGCGGAGCGAACAGGGTGATGTATCGGTCATCGAACGGGCGGCGCGCTATGCGTGTTCGTCGGAATAGTCGCGCGGCGGACCGTCGGGCAGCCCCCACCATGCCACTATCAGGGCGACTGCGGTAAATACCCACGTATACCACAAGCCCGCATAAGCATCGCCGGTCCGCGCGATGATGTATCCCGCAATCAGCGGCAGAAAACCGCCGAAATAACCCGCCCCCAAATGATACGGGATGGACATCGAACTGTAGCGGATGCGCGCCGGAAACATCTCCGACAGGAGGGCCGCAACCGACCCGTAAGTCAGAGCCGACAATCCGCCCAGAACCAGAAGGACCGCTACAATTCCCACGATATTGATGGCGGGGGGTGTCTGTTGCGAGAAATCATAGCCGACGGATTCCAGGCCCGTTTGCAGTTCGCTCCGTCGTTCTACAGGATCGTCCCAGTTATAATTTGCGAGCGTTATGTCCGTTGCGCCGGCAGTCAGCCGAAGCCGGGTGCCCTGCTCCAGATCGTAAGGAACGCCGGAATCAGTCAGGTCTTCTAAAAGTTTTCCGCATTGCGTGTCCTGGTTTTCGGCAAAGGGATCATAGGCGCAGTCAGGACCGGTGACTACGATCGGCGCAGATCCAGCGGCAGTGTTCATGCCCGGGTTCGCAAGATGGCCAAGCGCCCAGAAACATGGAAACAACAAGGCGAGGGTCAACAAATTGCCGATCAAAATCGGTTTCTTGCGACCGACCTTGTCCGACCATTTCCCGACCAGCACGTACAGGCCCATTGCCAGCATTCCGGCAGTAAATATGATGATCTCCGTCAGTTGCGGGTCCATGCGCATGGGCCCTTTCAGAAACGACAGGGTGGAGAAAAATGCCGTGTACCAGATTACCGTCAGGCCTACTGCGACACCGAACAGCGCCACGAAAATCCGCTTCTTATTTCCTGGATAGGTGAAACTTTCGACAAACGGGTTCGAAGCCATCTGACCCGAAGCCTTCATCGCCTTGAATACCGGGCTTTCCGAAAGTTTCAGCCGCATCCACAGCGATATCGCCAACAGAATGATGGACAACAGAAACGGCAGCCGCCAGCCCCAGGCGGCAAAATCATCCGCCGGGATAAGGGCACGGCAGGTCAGCACCACCGCTATCGACAGAACAAAACCGCCGACGACGCTTGCCTGAATGAAACTGGTGTAAAAGCCGCGCTTTTCAGGGGGGGCATGCTCCGCAACATATATGGCCGCGCCGCCATATTCGCCGCCCAGAGCCAAGCCTTGCACGATACGCAGGCAAATGACGATTATCGGTGCAGCAATACCGATGGTCGCGGCATCGGGTATGATCCCCACCCCGGCGGTTGCGATACCCATCAGCGTTACAGTAACCAGAAAGGTATATTTTCGCCCCAGTCGGTCACCCAGATAGCCGAACAGGACGGCGCCCAACGGCCGGAAACCGAAACCCACGGCAAAGCCGGCCCACACCAACAGGATCTGCAACGTAGCATTGTCCGACGGGAAAAACGCCGCACCGATCAAGCCGGCCAGCGTTCCGTAAATAAAGAAATCGTACCATTCGAAAATCGTGCCGGCAGACGATGCGGCAATGACCAGCTTGATTTCCTTGTCAGTGGGCCGGTGATCGTGAAGCGCCTGTGCCTCGCTCATATAGAACCTTCCTGCCGGTCATTCCAATCGGCGTTCGGCTTTAACGGGACGCCCCGTCTTTGCAAAGAGCGGCCGCTGCCGCCTTCCACGGCAACAGGATGGTATCGTGCCGGGCAGGATAGGCTTTGGCCCGTTCCAGGGATGCAAAACCTTCCCATTGCGGCGTCGGTGCCTCACCATTCAGCCAGCTTGCTATCGCTGCATGATAAAGCACGATATCGGGCCCGGACTTCCCCGCCGCATTCTGCGCAAAAATCGCCGCCGCTGCCTGGCCGATCGCACACGCCTGAGCCTGAACGCCGATGCGGACAATCTTGCCACTGCCATCGGCGTTCAGGCACATCATAATGGAACTGCCGCAGGATCGGGATCGGGCTTCTGCAGTGCAAGCCGCGTTGGAAAAAATCGGATAATCCGCCAGCGATACTGCGAGCGCGAGGATATCGGGTGTATACAGGCTGGCCGCGTTTCCGATGGGCGCCGTCAATTCGGGTTGCTTTCAGTATCGCGCCGCAACTGCGCACGACGTTCCTGGATCATCTGCACCAGCGAAGTCGCGCTTGCATTGACTACGGGATAGGTGCGTGCCGTCGTAATCCAGGTAGGCCGGCCTGCCACGCCCCAGGTTGCATCGTAACCGAGCACCAGTAGCGAAAATGCCAGCACGACGATCAGCGCGCCCTTGATCGCCCCGAAACCAAAGCCCAGCACCCGGTCGATCGGACCGAGCAGGGTATTACGCGATTCCGCACCCGCGCGGCCCGCAATCAATTTCATCGCAGCATAGGGAATAAGCAGGAGAAGTGCGAACGCCAGCACGGCGACCGGAGTGCCGGGCCCGATATATTCGCGCATGAGTTCGTAAAGCGGCGTATGCAGGAAATGAATGGCGAAGATCGCAAGAAACCATGCGGCAACCGATAGAACTTCCTGCACCAAACCGCGCATGAACCCGCCGATAGCCGCCACGCCGACGATGATAAGCACGATAATGTCGAAACTGTTAATCACAGATGCGTTCTATTGCGATGCCATTATCTGGTCAACGAGGTTGGAAAGCTGGCTTATGCCGTGATAGTTAAAACCCGGTGAAGCCTGTGCATCCCTGGGCCCGGAACCGGACGCGAAACCTAGCTTCGCCGCTTCCCGCACGCGTAAACCTGCATGGGCTACCGGTCTGATTTCCCCCGCCAAAGACACTTCCCCGAACCAGACGCTACGCTGGGGCAACGCCTTGTCTGCCAGCGCCGATATCAAAGCCGCTGCGACCGCCAAATCCGCGGCAGGGTCCGACAATCGATAACCGCCCGCGACATTCAGATACACTTCGGCCGAACTGAAATTCAGTCCGCAACGCGATTCGAGTACCGCCAGAAGCATCGCCAGACGACCACTATCCCAACCAACCACGGCCCGGCGCGGTGTCGCCCCGCTTTGCAACCGCACGATCAGCGCCTGCACCTCGATCAACACAGGCCGCGTCCCTTCCAGAGCTGGAAAGACCGCGCTGCCTGCCAATGGAATGTCGCGGCCGGACAGAAACAGCATCGATGGGTTGGACACCTCTTCCAACCCCTGTCCCGCCATCGCAAACACGCCGATTTCATCGACTGCGCCAAACCGGTTCTTCAAAGCGCGCAATATTCGGTATTGATGGCTGCGCTCCCCCTCGAAACTCATGACCACATCGACCATATGTTCCAGCACACGGGGCCCGGCTATGCTGCCATCCTTCGTCACATGACCCACCAGCACCATCGCCACGCCGTTCTGTTTTGCATAACGGATCAGTTCGAAGGCGCAGCCCCGCACTTGGCTGACCGTGCCCGGTGCCCCCTCGATCGTATCGGAATGCATGGTCTGAATGGAATCGATGACTAGAAATGCAGGCGGTGGCATCGTGTGCAGCGTAGTCAGGATATCGCGCACGGATGTGGCAGCAGCGAGCTTTATCGGTGCATCGGCCAGGCCCAGTCGCGATGCCCGCATCCTTACCTGCCCGGCGGCCTCTTCCCCGCTGACATAGACGGTCCTGCCCCCACTCTTGGCGATATTGGCCGCGGCCTGAAGTAGCAGGGTCGACTTGCCGATACCAGGATCGCCGCCCATCAGGATCGCGGATCCCGGCACCAATCCCCCGCCCAATGCGCGATCGAATTCGCCAAGTCCGGACGGACGCCGCACCAAAGGTTCGCAAGGCGCGTCGAGATCCACGAACTCTACCGCCATTCCACCTGCAGACAGATCGTGTTTTTGCGAAAAGACCGTTGCCGGTGCATCTTCGACAAGAGTGTTCCATTCTGAACAGTCGGGGCATTGTCCTTGCCAGCGATGGGACACCGAACCGCAGGCCTGACAGATATAGCGCTTCTTGGTTTTGGCCATGCCGGAGCTTTAGCTGGAACATAGGTGGAACGCAATTGCCAAGCGGCGATTTCGCGGGCACAAACGCAAGCTATGAAGCAGAAGGAACTTCGTATTGCCTTGGTCTGTTACGGCGGGGTCAGCCTGGCTGTATACATGCATGGCGTGACGAAAGAGATATGGAAACTGGCCCGCGCAAGTCATGCGTTCCATTCCGGCACCAATGCAAACACGGCAGTGGAGCAGGTCTATCATGATTTGCTGGAAGAAATCGCGCGGGAGCACGCGTTGAAACTTCGTGTATTGCCCGACATTCTCACCGGAGCGAGCGCAGGCGGTATCAACGCCATTTTTCTGGCGCAGGCGATCCATTCCGGGCAATCGCTGGAGCCATTGACGGAACTGTGGCTCGATTGCGCGGATGTTGACCGGCTGGTCGATCCCGATGCGCGGCCCATGTGGCGGTTCGCCAAATTTTGGGCGCAACCGATTGCCAAATGGCTCCTGAAGCGCCCGGGAAATGCGGTATCGGAAACAGTCGCCCCCGAAACCCGCCGGGAGGTTCGACGGAAAGTTTCGGCGCTGGTGCGCGGGCGCTGGTTCCGACCGCCTTTTTCCGGAATTGGGTTTTCCAAACTGCTTTACGATGCTTTTCGATCTATGGCGGCCACCACCTCGACACAACCGCTTCTGCCGGAAGGCCATCCAATCGACCTTTCGGTAACAGCCACCGATTTTCGGGGCCATGTAGAAATATTGCGGTTGAACAGTCCACCCATGGTCGAGGAAAGCGAACATCGCATGCCGATTGGTTTTCGTGCGCAATGCCCGGCAAATGGTGGCCTGGATCTTGCCGATACGCTGGAATTGACTTTCGCCGCACGGGCTACGGCCAGTTTTCCGGGTGCCTTTCCACCATTGCAGGTCGGTGAACTCGATGCCGTGGCTGCGGCACGCGGGCGGCAATGGGAAAGTCGGGCGGATTTTCTCCAACGGGTCATGCCCGAACACGTGTCGGGCGGCACTCTCGCTGATGTTGCGCTGATCGACGGGTCGGTGCTGGTCAATGCGCCCTTCGGCGCTGCAATCGACGCATTGCACGGCCGCCCGGCGCAGCGCGAGGTGGATCGCCGTTTTGTCTATATCGACCCACGGCCCGATAAATTCGGCTTGAAGCGCGAACGCGTTACGGGCGATATCGGTTTTTTCGGTGCCATTTTCGGTTCGATATCGACCATCCCGCGCGAACAGCCGATCCGCGACAATCTGGAACTGTTGGAAGAACAGTCGCAACAGGCGCGGGCGCTGCAGCGCATGGTGATGAACCTGCGTCCAGAGGTGGAAAGATCCGTCGAAAAGCTGTTTGGCCGCACATTGTTTTTGAACAAGCCTACGCCCAAACGCCTGTCGAGCTGGAGAAGCCGAGCGCAGCAGGAAGCTGCGCTCGCAGCGGGATTTGCCTATAATTCCTATGCCCAGGCGAAATACGGCAAAATAGTCGAAGGTCTCGCCCGGCTGACTTTCAAGGCTGCGCCCGGTGCGGGGTTTTCCGGTCCTGGAGTTATTGCGGCAGCTTTCTTCGATGCGTTGGATCGTGACGGTACAAGTAACCTGTCCGGCCCGTCAGGCGGGGCCAGCAACCAAGCAATGGTTTTTTTCCGGGCTCACGATCTGGGGTTCCGCATACGGCGCCTGCGCTTATTGGCGCGCCGCCTCGCACGCGACTGGGGCGCCGATCCCGATTTTGAAGAAGATGATTTGGAGAACGCGCGCGCGGCCATATACCGTATTCTCGCCTTGTATTTTGATCAGGAGCAATCGGATAAGCTCGGTGAAGACTTTGCCGACCTGGCGAAAAATGCGCTGTTGCAGCCCGCGGCGGTTCTTCAGTTTTTGGCCGAACGCAGGCTGTTGGCCGATATCGACGAGCGGGCAGAGGCCATACTGGCAGATGCGATGCAGGCGATGCCGGTCAAACTGCGTCGCCATATGTTGCTGACTTATCTCGGTTTTCCATATTACGACATTTCGACGCTCACTTTGATGCGGAACGAAGGCCTTACCGAATTCAACCCGGTGAAGGTGGACCGCATATCGCCGGACGATGCGCGATCCATCCGTGATGGTGGTACAAAGGCAACCCTGCGGGGTACGGAGTTCTACAATTTTGGCGCATTTTTCAGTCGCGCCTATCGCGAGAACGACTACCTTTGGGGCCGATTGCACGGTGCGGAACGAATGATCGATCTCGTCTGTTCGACATTGGATGCCCCGATTGAAGAGGATCGGTTCCGCCAGTTCAAACGGCGCGCATTTCTGGCGATACTAGATGAAGAACGCTCGCGCCTGACCGCCGACCCTGATCTGCTGCCGCGAATACGGCAGGAAATCCAGGATCGGTTGCAGTGATCTAGTCCGTAACGAGGCTGCGATAGATGGCGGTAACGAACTGGTCGGCGCTGATAAACCCATCTCCGCGATCGAACCCGGCGAGCGGATCGGCGGCCACGGTCTGTTCCAGCGTCATGCCGTTATCACGCGATGCACGTACCCGATGGACTGCCGTACCGATCATGGCGCGATAGGCCACCAGTTCCGCCCTGCTGGACAACGGCCCGTGACCGGGAATGATTTTGGTATCATCGTCAATCATCCGGATGACTTGATCGATGGAGTTCATCGCATTCACGACATTGCCGCCCGACGCTACATCTACAAAGGGGAAACCGGGAATGTTGAAGTACAGATCGCCCATATGAACGACATTGTCTTCACGCCAATGCACGATGCTGTCGCCGTCGGTATGGCCGCCGCCAAAATAGATCACATCGACCGTATCGCCGTTGATATGCAGACTGATCCCTTGCGCGAAAGTCACCACGGGCAGTGCATCGGCTGCCGCTGGAGAAACCGGGTCCGTGCCTGGACGTCCCGACGCCAGTCGAACGCGCACATTATCATGCGCGAAAATCGTCGCGCCGGCTTTCGCAAAATTGGCGTTTCCACCGGTATGGTCGCCGTGCCAGTGAGTATTGACGAGATATTTGACTGGGGTCGCATCAAGAGCGGCAACCGCCGCCTGTATTTTCGGGGTTAACGGGGCGAATTGATCGTCTACCAGCACCGTTCCGTCATCGCCATGGCTCACGCCGATATTGCCGCCTGCACCGAACAGTACCGCGATGCCCGGCGCAACCGTTTGCGTACGTATCGCGACATCGGAAAAGTCGCGCTGGGCAAAGGCGGGCGTTCCAGCGCCAGCAATTGTTGCAACGACAAGCGACGCGATGGCGCACCCGACATATTTCATAGCACGTTCCCTGATTGCTTGCTGACAACGGGGTCGGGCATCGTAGCTGTCATGTCAATCGCCGGTCATGAACCGAACGCGGTTTTCACCTTGTCGAAAAAGCCGCGGCTTTCAGGACACTCATCGCCCGTTTCTGTTTCGCGGAAACGCTTAAGGATATCCTTTTGCTCCCGTGAAAGACCGGTGGGCGTTTCGACCGAAATTTCGACAACCAGATCACCGCGACCACGGCCCTGCAGCACCGGCATACCGGCGCCGCGCACCCGAAGCTGCTTACCCGATTGAATGCCCGCGGGAATGTCCACGACATTGGCTTCGCCGCCGAGGTCGGGAATTTCGACCGATCCGCCCAACGCGGCAATCGTAAAGCTGATGGGAACGCGACTGAGCAGCGTCGTCCCTTCGCGCAGGAAAACAGGGTGTTCCTGCACATGCACGAATATATAAAGGTCACCGGCCGGCGCACCGCCGGGACCGGCCTCGCCCTTGCCAGACAGGCGGATGCGGGTGCCAGTATCGACGCCTGGGGGAATTTCTACGTCCAGTGTCTGCGGCAGATCGATCCGCCCTTCCCCGCGACATTCCTCGCAGGGCGTTTCGATCACTTCGCCGCGACCGTTGCAATTCGGGCATGGTCGCTCGACCACGAAAAACCCCTGTTTTGCCCTGACCTTCCCATGGCCGTTGCAAAACGTACAACCGCGCGTGCCGGTGCCGGGTTCGGCACCTGAACCATCGCAAGTGCCGCAGCCTTGCGATACTTCGATTTCGATTTGTGTGGCCTTGCCATGGAAGGCGTCTTCCAGATCGATCTGCATATCGTAACGCAAATCGGCGCCGCGGCGTGACTGTTGGCGGGCGCCACCATTTGCAAAACCGCCCCCGAAAATCGTTTCGAAAATATCGCCGATATCGCCGAAATCCTGCTGCCGCTGACCGGCACCCCCCATACCCTGTTCAAACGCAGCATGGCCGAACCGGTCGTAGGCCGCCCGTTTCTGCGGATCTTTCAGGCATTCATATGCATTGCCGACCGCCTTGAACTTGGCCTCCGCCGCGTGATCACCCGGGTTACGATCAGGGTGGAATTTCATCGCGAGCTTGCGATACGCAGCCTTGATCGTTCCTCCGTCTGCATCGCGTGATACAGCCAGCAATTCGTAGAAATCTGTTTCGGTCGAAGACATCAAATCATACCTAACCCAAACCGCCACCGATGCACCGGGCACCGATGGCGGGTAATGGTATCAACAAGGTTCAACCTTTGTTTTCGTCTTCGTTCACTTCCGAAAATTCGGCATCGACAACATCGTCGTCTTCCGCTGCCGCCTCGTCCTTAGCGGCCTCAGCATTGTCATCGCCGGAACTGGCCTGTTCCTGCTGGTAGATTTCCTGGCCCATTTTCATGGCGACTTCGGTAAGAGATTTTACCTTGTCGTTGATGGCGTCCAGATCGTCGCCTTCCAGTGCGGTTTTGGTTTCCGCCAGAGCAGTCTCGACTTGCGTCTTGAGGTCAGCGCTGATCTTGTCGCCGTGTTCCTCCAGCTGCTTTTCCGTCGAATGAACCAGACTGTCAGCCTGGTTGCGGGTTTCAGCCTGCTCGCGGCGTTTCTTGTCTTCTTCCGCGAACTTTTCGGCATCCTGCACCATCTGTTCGATATCGGAATCGTTGAGACCGCCGGAAGCCTGGATGCGGATCTGCTGTTCCTTGCCGGTACCCTTATCCTTGGCAGAGACATTCACGATCCCGTTGGCATCGATATCGAAGGTCACTTCGACCTGTGGGACGCCGCGTGGCGCAGGCGGAATGCCGACCAGATCGAAATTGCCCAGCATCTTGTTATCGGCCGCCATTTCACGCTCACCCTGGAACACCCGGATGGTCACAGCCTGCTGATTGTCTTCCGCCGTTGAATAGGTCTGCGATTTTTTGGTCGGAATCGTGGTGTTGCGATCGATCATACGGGTAAACACCCCGCCAAGCGTCTCGATACCGAGCGATAGCGGCGTTACGTCCAGAAGCAGCACGTCTTTCACATCGCCCTGCAAAACGCCGGCCTGGATGGCAGCACCCATAGCCACGACTTCATCGGGATTGACGCCGGTATGCGGTTTCTTGCCGAAGAATTCTTCGACAACTTCCCGGACCTTTGGCATCCGGGTCATTCCGCCGACCAGAATGACCTCGTCGATACCGCTTTTGTCCAGACCCGCATCGGCGAGCGCTTTCTTGCAAGGCTCCAGCGTGCGTTTGATCAGATCGCCGACCATCTTTTCCAGATCGGAACGGTTTATGGTTTCCACCAGATGCAACGGCGTGGACGAACCACCTTCCATACGTGCCGTAATGAACGGCAGATTGACTTCCGTCGTTTGCGAGCTCGACAATTCGATCTTCGCTTTTTCCGCCGCTTCCTTCAATCGCTGAAGCGCCAGCTTGTCCGTGCGCAGATCCATGCTTTCCTTCTTGTTGAAAGCACTGGCGAGATATTCGACGATTGCATTGTCGAAATCTTCGCCGCCCAGGAATGTGTCGCCATTGGTGGATTTTACTTCGAACACCCCGTCGCCTATTTCCAGGACGGACACATCGAACGTACCGCCGCCAAGGTCGTAGACCGCGATGGTTTTACCGTCGTTCTTATCCATACCATAGGCTAGCGCGGCGGCTGTCGGTTCATTGATGATCCGCAAGACTTCCAGACCCGCGATTTGCCCGGCATCCTTGGTCGCCTGACGTTGCGCATCGTTGAAATATGCCGGTACGGTAATAACCGCCTGGGTCACTGTTTCGCCAAGGTAGCTCTCGGCAGTTTCCTTCATCTTCTGAAGGATGAACGCGGAAACCTGAGACGGGCTGTAATCTTCGCCACCGGCCTTGACCCAGGCGTCGCCATTCTTGCCCTTCACGATATTGTACGGCACCAGACCCATGTCTTTTTTCGTCATCGGATCGTCGAACCGGCGGCCGATAAGGCGCTTGATCGCGAATAGCGTATTGTCGGGATTGGTCACGGCCTGCCGCTTGGCGGGTTGGCCGATCAGCCGCTCATTGTCCTTCGTGAAGGCGACGATGGAAGGCGTCGTACGTGCGCCTTCTGCATTTTCGACGACTTTTGGTTTTCCGCCGTCCATAACTGCGACGCAGGAATTTGTCGTGCCGAGGTCGATACCGATTACTTTAGCCATGGTTTCCCCACTTGATGCTCATTTGTTGGACGCCGCACATTGTGCCTTCCAGGAATGGCAAGACATATCGGCGGCTCGATTGGTGGACGCGATATAGGTGCGGTTTTTATTGGCACAAGAGACCGGGCCAGCTAGTTCCCCGACAAATTCTATCGGATATGTTCAGGGACGATACCACATGATGAATAGATTAATGGCGAGTTTGGTTTTGTCGGCGTCGCTGCTGGGTGTGGCGGGCTGCGGGGAACCGGTCGAAACTGTCGAACAGGCCCCGGATGGCGCGCCAGGCCTGGAAATTACCAATGCGCGCATGGTTCTTCCCGCGGTGTCGGGCAATCCTGCGGCAGTGTATTTCGATCTGTCCTATAATGGCGACACCGCCGGATTGTTGAGCGCAGTTGCCGTGGAAGGCGCTGCAAACACCATGATGCACCAATATGGGGAGAGGGATTTGAAGGTGCAGATGATCCCGCTCGATCCGGTGCCGCTGACCAAGGGTTCGAAAATCGCGTTCGAACCGGGCGGCAAGCATATTATGGCGATGGGCGTTTCCGATGAGCTTGCTGCTGGCGGAAAGACGGACGTGACAGTTGTTCTGGGTAGCGGAGACAAAACCACGGTCGAAGCCGAAATTCTTGCTGCCGGGGACGAACGCTGAATGGCGACATTGCGATGACGAACCCCGATGCGTGTCCCGCTGGCGGCGAGCGACGCCTTACCGAAGGGGAAGTCGTGCTGGCCCGAACGATTTTCGGGTCTGCGATCGATTATGGCAAGATCCGCCTGCGCCGCCGCAAATGGTTCACATTCCAGCCGCGCAATGTGACCATGGCACCGCGCGGGCATATGCATTTCCACCCCGCCGGCACGAATTACTGCGATGATTTCAGCCAGGCGGCGCTGCATTTACAAGCGCATTTTATTCACGAAATGACCCATATCTGGCAGGCGCAACGCAAGGGAAGCTGGTGGCTGGTGTTCAATCGGATGCCCTGGACGCGTTACGACTATGCGTTGAAGCCGGGCTGGCCGCTGGAGCGATACGGGATCGAACAGCAGGCTGAAATCGTGCGTCACGCATTCCTGCTGCGCAACAACGCCAAAATTGCCGGCGTCGGCAGCAAAGAAAGCTATGACAGGCTGGTCAACTTCGCGGGCGCCGATTACGACCCGTCGGCGCCTTAGCTTCAATCAGGTTTTTTTGCGACCGCGACCATTGCCGGCCGCAACAGCCGGTCCTTGATCATATACCCTGCCTGCATCTCCTGAACGATCGTTCCGGGATCCTGATCCGCGCTCGGCACTTCCATCATGGCCTGATGCTGGTTGGGATCGAGCGGCAGCCCGACGGCGGCAATGCGGCTGATACCGTGCTGGGCGAAAACCTTGTCCAGTTCACGCTGGGTCGCCTGAATCCCGGTTACCAGACCTTCGAACTTGCTGTCTTCCCGCAGATCGGCAGGAATAGAATCGATGCCGCGCGAGAGATTGTCCGCAACCGATAATATGTCGCGGGCAAACCCGGTGGCGGCATAGGCGCGCGTATCGGCAACGTCTTTTTCCATCCGGCGGCGCACATTCTGTGTTTCCGCCTTGGCATAAAGCGTTTCCTGCTTCGATGCTTCCAGTTCGCGGTGCAGATTGGCAATCGTTTCAGCACTATCGCCATCAGCATCGATGTCCCCGTCGCCAACCGACGCCGCATCGCCTTCGTCGCTGCCTTCGAGAAATTCCTTGGGAACTCCCTTCAATTCTTCCTTCATCGCGCTGTCCAGACCTGTGTCGGCAGCGGTATCGGGTGTTGTATTGTCGGTCATTTTCGTTCGTTCATCCGATGATTTTGCCAAGCGATCGCGCTGTGAAATCAATCATGGGGACAACCCGCGCGTAATTCAACCGCGTCGGGCCGATAACGCCCAGCACGCCGACCACCTTACCTTCGGCATCGCGATAGGGTGATGCGATTACGGAAGAACCGGACAGGGAAAAGAGCCGATTTTCCGAACCGATGAATATCCGGGTCGCTTCCGCTTCGCGTGCATCGTCCAACAGGGCGGCAACCGCTTCCTTGCTTTCCAATTCGTCCAGCAGCAACCGAACCCGTTCCAGGTTCTGCATGGCGTTATCGTCCAGCAGTTTCGCCTGCCCCCGCACGATCAGGACCGGGCGATCGGCGGAATCCTGAGTCCACACGGCAAGCCCGCGTTCGATGAGATCGCGGCTCGCGGCATCCAGCGCAGTGCGCTCCAGGGCGATTTCATGTTCCAGCGCTGCTGCCGCCTGCGACAAGGTTTTGCCGGCCATTCGTGCCGTGATGAAGTTCGCCGCCTGTTCCATGGCGGCAGGATCGGGCGGCGGCGTAATTGCCAGCACACGGTTTTCAACCTGCCCGTCTTCGCCCACCAGCACGGCCAGCGCCTGCGTATCGGAAAGCGGAACCAGGCTGAGCTGGCGAAGGCGCACTTCGCGTTGCGGAACCATGACCATGCCGGCTGCGCCCGAAAGGTCGGATAACAGTGCACTGGTCGCTTCCAGAGCCTGTTCGACCGGACCAAATTCCTTCAGCCGTTTTTCGATGGCAAGGCGTTCCTGCCGGGTCGGTTCCGACATTTGCATCATACCGTCCACGAACAGCCGCAATCCCGTTTCGGTCGGCAGCCGTCCCGCGCTGGTATGCGGCGCCGCCAACAGGCCAAGCTGTTCCAGATCGGCAAGAACGGAGCGGATGGACGCCGGAGACAGATCGAGGCGGCCGTCGCTCGCCAGCAATTTGGAGCCGACCGGCAGCCCGTCTGCAAGATACCCCTCCACCACCAGATGAAAGATCGCGCGGGCGCGTTCCGTCAATTCGGTGAGTGGTACCTGCGACATGATAATGCGTTCCCGAACAGCAATCGCGCAACGCCCTTGCGGCCCCGCGCTCCATAGGCCTAACGCGGCAGGTCTAACGCTGCGAAACCGATTCACCAAAGGATATTGTATGAGACCTTCCGGCCGGGCGCCTGACGAAATGCGCGCCATCACCATCGAAACCAATTATACCAAACACGCCGAAGGGTCGTGTCTGATCAGCTGCGGAGATACCAAGGTGCTGTGTACCGCCAGCATTGAAAAAGGGGTACCGCCATGGATGCGCGGTAAGGGCGAAGGTTGGGTGACCGGTGAATATTCGATGCTGCCGCGCGCCACGCATACCCGCGGATCGCGTGAGGCCGCGCGTGGCAAGCAGAGCGGCCGAACGCAGGAGATACAGCGTCTGATCGGGCGATCCCTGCGCGCGGTCGTCGATATGAAAAAGCTGGGCGAACGCCAGATTACCCTGGATTGCGATGTCATCCAGGCCGATGGCGGTACGCGCACTGCGTCGATATCCGGCGCCTGGGTCGCATTGCGACTGGCCGTCAATTCCCTCATCAAGGATGGTGTTATCAAGGACGACCCGATAGCCAGACAGGTGGCTGCAATCAGCTGCGGGATATATCAGGGTACGCCGGTTCTCGACCTCGATTACGATGAGGACAGCAACGCCGATGCGGACGCGAATTTCGTGCTGATCGACGGCGGGCAGATTGCCGAAGTGCAGGCCACTGCGGAAGGCGCAACCTATGACGAGGAAGCGTTGCTGCGCCTGCTGCGTCTTGCGAAAATCGGTTGCGACGGTATCTTCGCGGCCCAGCGCGACGCGATACGTTAAATCGGGTGGGCAGGCTGGGATCCGGATCGCTGGTGATCGCCACGCACAATGCGGGCAAGCTGAAAGAAATTTCCGCCTTGCTCGAACCGCGTGGGCTCAACTGTATCTCGGCGGGATCTCTGGGCCTGCCCGAACCGGCAGAAACCGGCACGACGTTCGTGGAGAATGCGCTTATAAAGGCGCGCGCTTCTGCCGAAGCTTCCGGGATCGTTTCCCTCGCCGATGATAGCGGCCTGTCGGTCACAGCGCTGGACGGGCGCCCGGGCGTGTATACCGCGGACTGGGCAGAGCGGCAGTGGTTCGAAGGCGAACCGGGCCGCGATTGGTACATGGCGATGGGCAAGGTAGAAGGAATGCTGGCGCATAAGGGGCCGGACACGCCCCGCGAGGCGTGGTTTTCGTGTGTTCTGGCGCTGGCCTGGCCCGATGGCATGCACGCCGTATATGAAGGCCGCGTCGATGGCAGTCTGACCTGGCCGCCACGTGGCGATCTTGGCTTTGGATATGATCCCGTTTTCATACCGGAAGGCATGACCCGGACCTTTGCCGAGATGGAACCGGAGCGAAAGCACGCGATGAGCCACCGGGCGGACGCTTTTGCGAAGCTGGTCGCGGACCAGTTTGGCGGCTAATGTATCGTGTATGGCTCGCGCGCTTTACATTCATTGGCCCTTCTGTCTGAAAAAATGCCCGTATTGCGATTTCAACAGCCATGTGCGCGCCGGCGTGGATCATGACACATGGCGCCGCGCTCTCATCAGCGATATGCAATACGAAGCAGCGTCGGCCGCTGGCGAACCGCTGTCGTCGATCTTTTTTGGCGGGGGAACGCCGTCTTTGATGCCGCCCGCTCTGGTGGCGGGTCTGCTGAAACAGGCAGAGCAGCTCTGGGGTTTCGCCCCTGACATCGAGATCACGCTGGAAGCCAACCCGTCTTCCGTAGAAGCTGCAAAATTTGCCGATCTGGCAATATCCGGTGTGAATCGCGTATCGTTGGGGTTGCAGGCGCTGGACGATGACGCGCTGCTAACTCTGGGGCGGTTGCATAATGTCGCGGAAAGCCTGGCCGCGCTCGACATCGCGCAATCGGTATTCGGCCGGGTCAGCTTCGATCTGATCTATGCCCGGCCCGGACAGGCTATGGCCGAATGGGAGCGTGAATTGAACCGCGCCATCGGTTTCGGGACCGAACATCTGTCTTTATATCAGTTGACGATCGAGCCCAATACGCGTTTCGCGACCGATGTACGCCGGGGCCGATTGGCGCCTATGGGTGACGATCCAGCCGCCGATCTGTTCGAAATGACGCGGGCAATTGCAGGGCGACACGGCCTGCCGGCCTATGAGATCAGCAATCATGCCAAACCGGGTCGGGAAAGCCGACATAATCTTACCTATTGGCAATATCGTGATTATTGCGGGATCGGACCGGGCGCGCATGGCAGGCGCGGCGGTGTCGCCACTCAGCGGCATCGCAAGCCGGAAAACTATCTGGCAGCGGTTGCCAAAAATGGTCATGGAATCAAGGAACAGGCACGTCTGTCGCCATCGGAATCGGCGAGCGAGGCCCTGTTGATGGGGTTGCGGCTGGATCGCGGGCTGGATCTGCCCCAATTGTCGCACCGTTTCGGTATTGCGCCGCATGCATTGATCGATGCGCGCGCATTGCACAATCTCGGAAAGCTGGGTTTGGTCATCTGCGATGGCGACACCATCCGCGTATCCGAACGCGGAATGCCGGTGCTCGACGCAATTCTGGCCGAGCTGGTCCATGACGATCTGGTTGCCGCGTGAATAACGCCCGCCTGCTTGATACGTGGCGTGCCTATCTCGTCAACGACCGGCGGCGTTCCCCGCATACGGTGCGCGCCTATGATGCCGCGGCGCGCAGGCTGATCGAACGCCTGGACCTCCGCGACTGGACGGCGATCGGCGCACTCGATAGCGGCGCCCTGCGGCAATTTCTGGCGGAACGCCGCAGTGCGGGGCTTGGCAATGCATCGGTCGCCAGGGAGCTTTCGGCGATAAAGTCCCTGATCCGGTTTGCTCGCGAACAATCCGGTATGCCGGAGGCGGCACCGCCAAAAATGCGCGGTCCGAAAATCCGGAAAGGGCTGCCCCGACCCATCACGCCGGATGAAGCCGCCGGACTGACGCAAGTCGTGCGCGACGCCGCGCAGGAAGACTGGATCGGTGCCCGCGATGCCGCAGTCCTGCTGCTGCTATATGGTGCCGGTCTTCGCATTGCGGAAGCGTTGGCGCTGACTGGCGACACCGTGCCGATGGGTGAAACCTTGGCGGTTACCGGCAAAGGTCGAAAGCCGCGAATTGTACCGATCCTGCCGGTGGTGGCCGAAGCGGTCGGCGCTTATACGGCGGCCTGCCCGTGGCCGCTGACCCCGGACGGGCCGTTGTTCGTAGGTGCAAAGGGTGGTTTGCTGAACCAGGGAATGGTCCAGAAAGCCGTTGCCAAAGCGCGCCTTGCGCTGGGCCTGCCTGCCAGCGCCACGCCACATGCATTGCGGCACAGTTTTGCGACCCATCTGCTTGGTGCAGGCGCCGATTTGCGCAGCCTTCAGGAACTGCTCGGCCATGCAAGCCTGTCCAGCACGCAAATCTATACGAAGGTCGATGCTGCCACTTTGCTGGCGACCTATCGTTCCGCCCATCCCCGCGAAAGTCGCTAACGGTCGGTCCGGGGCTTCCAGGTCCATACGCGCCACAGATATCCTGCCACGGCAAGTGCTGCGATTGCAAACACGACGATGCTGACCGTGTGGTCGCTGTTTTCAAAAGTGCGCGCCAGCCATTGCGCGCCGAAGATGACGATCAAATTCCAGATCGCCACGCCGGCAGCCGTGTAGGACACGAACTTCACAGCGTTCATATGCGCGAGCCCCGCCGGCAGGGAGATCATCGTGCGCATGATCGGGGTCGCTCGCAGGAAAAATACCGCAAGGTGACCGTATTTCTGCAGGAAAGCCGCTGCGCGTTCGACATCGTGCCATTCCAGCGTAAGCCATCTGCCATTGCGCGCGACAAACGGCTGCATCCGTTCAAACCCATAGCGATGGCCCAGAAAATACCAGAAACAATTGCCCAATGTCGAACCGATCGTGCCCGCGGCGAACAGGGGCCAGAATTCCATCTTGCCCTGGGTTACGGCCAAAGCGCCTGCGCCCATGATCGCTTCGCTGGGGAGCGGCGGAAAAATGTTTTCCAGAGCCATCAGCATCACAATTCCGATATAACCGCCGCGGGCAATGATATCGGCTATGATCGTATCCATTCAGCGTTGTTCCGCCAGACGCCGTTCGATCGCGTCCCAGATCCGCGCTGCGGTGTCGGTGCCGTTGAAATTGTCGATCGCGACGATGCCGGTTGGCGATGTGACATTGATTTCCGTCAGATATTTGCCGCCGATTACGTCGATACCGACAAAAGTCAGCCCGCGCCTTTTCAGTTCCGGCCCCATCGCAGCGCAGATTTCCTCTTCCACCGAAGTCAGTTGCGCAGCTTCCGCATAACCGCCCTGTGCAAGGTTGGAGCGAAATTCACCCTCCCCCGGTTTGCGGTTGATGGCGCCCGCAAATTCGCCATCGACCAGCACGATGCGCTTGTCGCCTTCCGACACTTCGGGAAGGAAGGGTTGCACCATATGCGGCTCGGGCCATGTCTGATTGAACATTTCGAACAGCGCAGACAGGTTCGTGCCATCTTCGCCCAGCTTGAAAATAGCCTTCCCGCCGTTGCCATGCAGGGGTTTGACGACGATGCTGCCATGTTTCTGCTGGAACGCGCGTACATCCATCAGGTCCCGTGCAATCAGGGTCGGCGGCATGAACCGCGCATAGTCGAGCACGAACATCTTTTCCGGCGCGTTGATGACTGCGCGCGGATCGTTGGAAACCAGCGTATGGCCCTTTAACCGGTCCAGCATCAGCGCGGCACTGATGTAACCAAGGTGAAATGGCGGATCCTGGCGCATCAGGATCACGTCCACATCCCTGGCCAGATCGACCCGCCGGCGATCCCCCATATCGAAATGATCGCCCTGTACCGCACGAAGCGTAACGGGTGCAGCATGGGCCGTCAGCGTACCGCCCCCCTTGGGGCAGGTTTCATATGCCAGACTGCGGACATCGTAGTGCCACACATCGAACCCTCTGGCCTGTGCGGACAGCATCAGGGCAAAACTGAAATCGCCCGTAATATTGATGGATTCCATCGGGTCCATCTGGACCGCCACGCGCAGTTTCATAATCGTTTTTCCGTATCGTCGGCAGGTCAGGGTTGCCAGGCATTGATAATGTGGCGGGGGAAGCACCCTGGCGCAAGCAGGATGACGTCGATCCGAATATCTTCCCCATCCGTTGCATATTGATGGGCGACGCATTCGGCCGCATCGGCCACGCGGCGCAATCGGTGGTGATCGATCGCAAAATCCAGTTCGGCCCTGTGGGCGCGCCATTTCACTTCCACGAATGCCACGATGCCGCCGCGCCTGGCGACCAGATCGATTTCCCCGCGCGGCGTTTTCACCCGCGATGCCAGGATCGACCAGCCTTTCAGCTGCAGCCATGTCGCCGCCCGCCGTTCCGCAGAGCGACCGCTGCGTTCGGCAGCCTGCCGCGTCATTCCCTGCGAAGCTCCATTGCCTTTGCATACAACGCCTTGCGATCCCGCCCGGTCTGTCTGGCTACGATAGCGGCGGCCTGCGACGGTTTGTTCGTCTTGAGTTCGTCATCCAGCATCCGCGCAACCGCTGCATCGTCCACGGTCCGGGCGGCTTCAGGCCCGATCAGCAGCACGATCTCTCCCTTGGGCGGGTGTTCGCCGTAATGATCGATCAACACCGCCACATCGGCGGTCCGGCATTCTTCGTACAGCTTGGTCAATTCGCGGGCGACCGAAACCTGCCGGCCCGGCAGACATGCGGCAATAGCTTCCAGCGATTTGACCAGACGCGGCCCGGTTTCGTAGAATATCAGCGTACCGCGCACGCCGGTCGCAAAAGCGAATTCGGACAGTACGTCGCGCCGTGCCTTGTCCTTGCCCGGCAGGAACCCGCCAAATGTAAACCGGTCGTTGGGTAGGCCGGACAGGGTCAATGCGGCAATCACGGCGCAGGGGCCGGGAAGACTGGTGACGGTTACGCCGGCCTCTTTCGCCGCGCGGACCAGCTGAAATCCGGGGTCGGATATCAGGGGCGTACCGGCGTCGCTGACCAGCACAACGGCGTTCTGCTGCGCCTCCGTCACCAGATGATCGCGCCGACCCGCATCGCTGTGATCGTCATATCTGCGCATGGGTTTGCTGATACCCAGATGCTTCAGCAGCTTGCCAGTCACCCTGGTATCCTCGCACGCGATCAGATCGCACCGGGACAGAATATCTATGCCGCGCAAAGTCATATCGCCAAGATTGCCAATCGGCGTGGCCACGATATAGAGGCCTGAAGCGAGGTGGTTTGAAGGGGTGTCGCGGGTCACCGCGCCGTTCTTGACCAACACTTACCCGGTTCGCAAGGAAGAAGCGCATGGCTATGTCCGGTAACATTATGAATCGCCGCAATTGGATAATGGCCGGCGCGTCCCTTTTGCTGGCGGGTTGCAAGATAATTCCGGACGCACCGCAAACCACCACGCAGGTGCCGCCGCCGGTCATAACGCAGACACCCAGTGCAAATGCCCTGCCCACGGACGACACGCGGCATCTGATCGCGCTTCTGGTTCCCATGTCCGGGGAAAACGGCGCTGTCGGCAAATCTATCGCCAACGCCACCACGATGGCAATTCTGGACACGAATGCCAGCAATCTGCGGATCACCACCTATGACACCGCACGCGGCGCCCGGGATGCCGCACGCAAAGCCGTGGCCGATGGCAACAAGGTGATCCTGGGGCCGCTGATGGGCGACAATGTATCGGCTATTTTGGCCGAAGCCCGGCCCGCCAATGTGCCGCTCATATCCTATTCCAACGATATCAGCGTGGCCGGCCCGGACGTATTCGTGATGGGCCAGATCCCTGGTCAGTCGATCGCACGAACGGTCGAATATGCGCGCGCGCGCGGGGCCGCCCGGTTTGCGATCATCGCGCCAGGTGGCGATTACGGTACTCAGGCGGAAGCGGCGATCGATGCTGCGCTGACGCAGTATGGCGGCAGTCTGGTCGCGACCGAGAACTACGCTCGTGGCAACACGTCGGTCGTCAGCGCGGCGCAGCGCTTACGACAGCGCGGCGGATACGATGCGGTTCTGATTGCAGATAATGCGCGTGTGGCCGCGCTGGCCGCGGCGGAATTGCGGCCGACCGGCAGCGGGCCGGCGCAGTTGATGGGTACCGAACTGCTAAGCGGCGAAGCCAGCGTCACCCGGAATTCGGCCCTGCGCAATATGCTGTTTTCCGCAATTGCCGATACGCGGTACAAACGGTTCGCCGATAGTTACGCCACGCGGTTCGGCGGGCAGCCCTATCGTATATCCACCCTTGGTTACGACAGTGTTCTTTTGACCCTGCGGGTCGCCCAGGACTGGCGTGTCGGGGACAGTTTTCCGGTGCTGCAGCTGCGCGATGAAGACGGGTTCCTGGGCCTTGATGGTGTATTCCGTTTCCGCCCCAACGGCGTAATCGAACGTGCTATGGAAGTACGTCAGGTACAAGATGGCCGGGTGGTCGTGGTCGATGCCGCCCCTAACAAGTTCTGATCCCTACCCCATGTCGATCGGCGATAACACGAAAGGGCGGCTTGTAAGCCCGGCGCCGGGCGTCCAATACTGAAATCATGGCAGACGATCTTTTCGAAGGCACGCCCGCATCCAGCGGCGATTACGACGCATCGTCGATCGAGGTACTCGAAGGGCTGGAACCGGTTCGGCGGCGGCCGGGTATGTATATCGGTGGCACCGATGATCGCGCATTGCATCATCTGGCCGCCGAAGTGCTCGACAATGCGATGGATGAAGCGGTGGCCGGTCACGCCACCCGCATCGAAATGTCTCTGGAAGCTGGAAACAGGCTGACCGTTACGGATAATGGTCGCGGCATTCCGGTAGACGAACATCCGAAATATCCGGGCAAATCCACGCTGGAAGTCATTCTTTCCATGCTGCATTCCGGCGGCAAGTTTTCCGGCAAGGCCTATGCCACTTCGGGCGGTCTGCACGGGGTCGGTGTCAGCGTGGTCAATGCCCTTTCCAGCGACACGCGGGTAGAAGTCGCCCGCGACCGGCAGCTCTACGCGCAAAGTTTCGCCAGGGGTGAAACGCTGGGCCCTATCGAACAGCTTGGTCCAACGCCCAACCGGCGCGGCACCACTGTCAGCTTTACCCCCGATACGCAGATTTTCGGTGATCGCCAGTTCAAGCCCCATCGCCTGTTCAAACTTGCACGGTCCAAGGCCTATCTGTTCGCCGGTGTCGAGATACGCTGGAAATGTGTCGACAGCCTGACCAGCGATGACGTGCCGGCGGAAGCCACGTTCAAGTTTCCCGGCGGTCTGGCGGATCACCTGGCCGAACAGATCGGCGACCGGGAATGCGTGACCGCGCTGCCTTTCGCCGGTAGCCAGGATTTTGCAGATGAACAGGGGCGCGTCGAATGGGCTTGCGCATGGCCGCTATTTTCCGACGGTTCGACAAGCTGGTACTGCAACACCGTGCCCACCCCGGATGGCGGCACGCATGAACAAGGGCTGCGGGCGGCATTGACCCGTGGATTGCGCGCTTTCGGCGAACTTACCGGGGCGAAAAAGGCAAAAGATCTGACGGCCGACGATGTGATGATCGGGGGCGAATTTATGCTGTCCGTTTTTATCCGCGACCCCCAGTTTCAAAGCCAGACCAAGGATCGCCTGACTTCCGCCGATGCATCGCGACTGGTCGAACACGCGGTTCGCGATCATTTCGACCATTTCCTCACCGACAATATGGATCGCGGCAAGGCACTGCTCGGCCAGGTGATGGAACGGATGGACGAACGCCTGCGCCGCAAGCAGGAACGCGAAATCAAACGCAAGACCGCGACCAACGCCAAGAAACTTCGGCTACCGGGAAAGCTTACCGATTGTTCCGGCGATGGTAAGGGCGAAACCGAACTGTTTATCGTGGAAGGGGATTCTGCCGGAGGGAGTGCCAAACAGGCGCGCAACCGCAAGACGCAGGCGATCTTGCCGATCCGCGGAAAAATTCTGAACGTCGCGTCCGCGTCTCTCGACAAAATTCATGCCAATGCCGAAATTGCCGATCTCATGCTGGCGATGGGCTGCGGCGTGCGCAAGGATTGCGATCCACAAAACCTGCGATACGACCGCATCATCATAATGACCGATGCGGATGTGGACGGTGCGCATATCGCCACGCTGTTGATGACGTTCTTTTTTCAGGAAATGGCGCAGATCGTCCGCAGCGGACATTTGTTTCTCGCGCAGCCGCCGCTCTATCGTTTGAGTGCGGGCAAGGAAAGCCGCTACGCACGCGACGATGCGCACCGCGCCGAACTGGAAGCCACCGTTTTCAAGGGCAAGACCGTCGATGTCGGGCGGTTCAAGGGCTTGGGAGAAATGAACCCGTCGCAATTGCGGGAAACGACCATGGATCCCGCCAGCCGCAGCCTGATACGGATAACTTTGCCTGCCGAATTCGAACAGCGCGCCCTGGTAACGGAACTGGTAGATCAGCTGATGGGCCGCAATCCGGAACATCGGTTCAATTTCATACAGAACAATGCTGGCGATATGGATCGAAATCTTATCGACGCCTAGGCAGGTGATCTAGGCCGATACACGGTTTCTGAACTGGTTGTGGAGTGAATTGCAGCGATGGATGACGATGATTGCCAACCGTTGGATGCGCGTTTCGAAACGCGTCATCCGGTTGCGGTACCTGGGGTTTACCGCCGGGGCACCGGGGTCGCTGCGAACGTGCAATTGCTCGACCTGTCGCGTTCCGGCTGCCGCTTTTTCGACCGGTTCGGGCGCCTTCGCGAAGGGTCGGAGATTACCATCCGCATCGGTGGTTTCGGTCCGATCGTATCGGTGATCCGATGGCGGAAGAACTCATATGTCGGCGTTTCGTTCGAACCGCCATTGCATGATGCGATATTGGACAATATCCGGATGGAATTTCCGGCACGCTGAGGCGTTACTGGCGATCCTTGCCCTTTCCCGGCGGCGCGACTACCGCGCAATTATCCGACTGATTCCTCATCCAGCTTCTGAATTTCACAGGACATTTTATGACCAATCAATCTCCCAAGCGGTTCGATGGTACGGCCGATTACATCGCGACCGACGATCTGAAAGTTGCCGTGGATGCGGCGGTCATGCTGCGCCGGCCGCTGTTGGTGAAAGGAGAACCGGGCACCGGAAAAACGGTGCTTGCCCAGGAAGTCGCGAAAGCCGTCGGCGCGCCGTTGATCGAATGGAACGTCAAATCCACTACCAAAGCGCAGCAGGGCCTGTATGAATACGACGCGGTCGCACGGTTGCGCGACGGCCAGCTTGGTGAAGAACGGGTGCACGATATCCGCAACTACATCAAGAAAGGCAAATTGTGGGAAGCGTTTACCGCGCCGCGCCTGCCGGTTTTGCTGATCGACGAAATCGACAAGGCCGATATCGAATTTCCGAACGATCTTCTTCAGGAACTCGATCGCATGAGCTTCGATGTGTACGAAACACAGGAACGCATCGTGGCCAAGGAACGGCCGATAGTCGTCATTACTTCGAACAACGAGAAGGAGCTGCCGGACGCGTTTCTTCGCCGATGCTTTTTCCATTACATCAAATTTCCGGACCGCGACACGATGCGATCGATCATCGATGTCCACTACCCCGATATTCAGAAGATGCTGGTGACCAAAGCCATGGATATCTTTTACGAAATTCGGGACGTGCCGGGTTTGAAAAAGAAACCGAGCACGTCGGAATTGCTGGACTGGCTGAAGCTTCTGATGAACGAGGATATGCCATTGGAAGTCCTGCAAAACCAGGATCCGTCCAAAGCCATCCCGCCCCTGCACGGCGCGCTGTTGAAGAACGAACAGGACGTGATGCTATTCGAACGCCTGGCATTCATGTCGCGGCGCAATACCTGAATATCGCTGCGCGGGCAGAAGCTACCCGTCAGTCCTTGATATGATAAGCCAGTTCGAAATCGCCCCAACGCCGGCCCTGGATGATTATCGGAACGTAGACATTGCGCACGACCTGATAGGCTTTCCCGTCGCCTTCCTGTCGGTAAACCGCCATCATGTAAGGGGCAGAACTTTGCTTCGCCTTGCGATCGATCGGGTTGAGAATGATGCGTCCGTTACGGCAATATCTCGTATCATGCGCCAGATCGCCGGTGGGTTTGCGCGACTGATTGGTGGTGTGCGTAGGCAGGAAGCCCTGCATATCGGCCTGCGAACACATGATAACCGGTTTGCCTGATTCCACAACATCGTCGTAAATCGGTCGCCAGTTCGCGTCCGCCCAATCGCTAAGGCCTGTTTTGAACAGGGGCGGATTGGACCCTTCCACGCGCTTATAATCACGATCGAACAGCTGGCTCATGGTCAGGCTGCCGCTGGCGATGGCTTGTTCGGCCAGTTCCGTCAGGGTGCGGGCTTCTGTCTGTGCGCGATCGACCATCGCACTGTCTGCAGGGGAAAGCCCGGCTTTCACAATGCTATCGAACATTTCACTCGCCGTAAGTTCCAGATTTTCCATCCGCGAATGGGCCGACTGTAGTTTGCTTTCATTTTCGCGTGCAGCTTCGTCGAACCCCACAAGCACGGTCTGCACCTTGCCGACATGGCCGGAAATCGTGCCGGTGGCGCGGGCGATCTGGTCGTTCTGCCGGTCCACCTCTTCCACCAGGCTTGCGACGCTGCCGATAGTCTCCTCGATCTGGATAACCGAAGTTTTGGCATTCTTGCTGGCTTCCGCACCGGTCTTGATCTGGGCAATGACCCGCTCGGCTTCCCCGCCAAGCGTATCGATAGTCCGGCTTATCTCCTCCGTTGCGCGGCGCGTATCGCTGGCCAGCCCTTTCACTTCGCTCGCGACCACTGCGAAGGTGCGTCCGGCATCTCCGGCACGCATCGCCTCGATCGTGGCATTAAGCGCAAGGATATTTGTGGTCTCCGCAATCTGATCGATATCCTGCGAACTGCGGCGAACCTGTTCCATCGCGGCGGCAAAGCCGGTGATATGTTCGGTAAGGGTTTCGACCAGTTCCAGAAGGTTCGATATCTGCCCCAGCGACGACTGGATGAGTTCGGTGCCCTCCCCCAGACGCTCGATCGCGCGTTCGGATAGAATGCGCGCTTCGTCGCTCGCTTCGGATACCTTGCGCTGATCCGCCTCCAGTTCCAGAACGGTGCCGGCAAGCGCACTGTGTTCGGCGCGCAGTTTCTCCGACGAATCGATAACGGCCTTGACGATTCCGGCCGCATCCGCGCAACCCACCGTAACTTCGCCACAGGTGCGCGGGATGCTGTCGATCGATTGCTGATCGATATCGGTAAGAGGTATGTGTTCCATCGCAGATCGGTCCCTTTTGGAATCTGTTACGCCAAAATGGCACAGCATGGTAACCATCGGGTTAAGGGCAAACCGCATCTCGCACGGCGCTGTCCACTTTCTTTCGGCCTTTGGCTCCGTTACAGCGACATCATGTTTTTCGATTTTGTAGACGAGCTTCGTGCCGCGGGTATCCAGGCATCCTTCAAGGAACATCTGACATTGTTGGAAGCGCTGGATCGCGATGTCATCCAGCAGACGCCGGAAGCGTTCTATTACCTCAGCCGCGCGACCTTCGTTAAGGATGAAGGGCTGCTGGACCGGTTCGACCAGGTGTTCAACAAGGTCTTCAAAGGCATCATATCGGATTACGGGCAGAACCCGGTCGAAATCCCCGAAGAATGGCTGAAATCTGTCGCCGAAAAATTCCTTACTCCGGAAGAAATGGCTGCGATCGAGGCGCTAGGGGACTGGGACGACATCATGGACACGCTGAAGAAGCGGCTTGAGGAGCAGGAAAAGCGGCACGAGGGCGGCAGTAAATGGATCGGCACCGGCGGGACCAGCCCATTCGGACATTCCGGTTACAACCCCGAAGGTGTGCGTATCGGCGGCGAAAGCCGGCATAAGCGCGCGGTAAAAGTGTGGGAAAAGCGGGAGTTCAAGAACCTCGACAATACGAAAGAGCTAGGCACCCGCAACATCAAGATGGCGCTTCGCCGATTGCGTCGTTTTGCACGCGAAGGCAATCCCGACCAGCTCGATCTGGATGCGACTGTCGCCGGTACGGCGAAACAGGGCTGGCTCGACATTCATATGCGACCGGAACGCCGCAATGCGGTGAAACTGCTGCTGTTTCTGGATGTCGGCGGGTCCATGGACCCCTTCGTCAAACTGGTCGAAGAGTTGTTCAGCGCGGCCAATACGGAATTCAAAAATCTCGAATTCTTCTATTTCCACAATTGCCTTTACGAAGGGGTTTGGAAAGACAATCGCCGCCGCTGGCAGGAACGGACCAAGGTGTGGGACATCCTGCATAAATACGGTCATGACTATAAAGTGATATTCGTCGGCGATGCGGCCATGAGCCCGTATGAAATCACCCATCCCGGCGGCAGTGTTGAGCACATGAATGAAGAAGCGGGCGCCGTTTGGATGCACCGCGTCACCAACACCTATCCCGCTACCATATGGCTGAATCCCGTGCCCGAAAAACAGTGGAACTATTCGCAGAGCACCACGATGCTGAAACAGCTGGTCAACGATCAGATGTATCCGCTGACCTTGGACGGACTTGACGATGCCATGCGCCAGTTAAGCCGCAAGACAGGTTAAGGCGCGAAACAGGCTGAGAAATTTGCGCTTGTCCGGGTTCGCGCCGTACACGCAGCCCCCGTCAATACCGGATACAGTTCCGAACAGTCTGTTGCCATGCACCTTCATCCGCATCGGCAATCCTTGCCAGATCACCCGCGGTGCTGGTGTCGTCGTCGACCCATTCGCGTAACGCCGGACCGCCATTGATGACATCGATCGCCAGACGGTCCAGTTCGTATTCATAGGGGAAATCACGCCAAAGGTCGTAATCGGGATGCAAATTGCGGATAGCCTTGAAGGCGAGCGCCTGAAGCCGCCAGGGTTGGAATGCGGCATGGCCGTAAAAGGGGCCTTCCGCATGGATCATCAAACCTTGGCAAAGCTGGCCTGCGTGTTTGTGAAAGGTCGGTTCGAAATAAACATTCTCGCACAGCGCATCCTGCCAGCCATTCGGGCGCGAAGCGGTGCATTTCGCCAAGTATTGCGCCGGCGTTTAGATCGGGCGCACCGAACAGCACCTCCAGCGGCCGGGTGGTTCCCCGCCCCTCGCTCAAATTCGTACCTTCCAGCATGACTGTGCCGGCATAGGCGCGCGCCATATTCACCGATGCGGCATTGGGACTGGGGTTGATCCAGACACGATCGGCAGGCCATCCATATCCCGGCGCGCTATCGGGTTCCCAGCCGCGCATTTCGATGTTGGTGTAGGACACGTCGAGCGCGAAATGTTCGATAAACCAACGCCCCATCTCGCCCATGGTAAGTCCATGCCGCATGGGCATCGGACCTGCGCCTACGAAACTTTCCTGACCTTGTATCAACAACGTCCCTTCCACGGCACGTCCAGCGGGGTTCGGGCGGTCCAGCACCCAAACCTCCTTACCATGCGCCTGTGCGGCTTCCAGTAGATAGAGCAGCGTCGTCACAAAGGTGTATATCCGGCAGCCCAAGTCCTGCAGGTCGAACAGGAACACATCGGCACTGGTCATCATCTGTCCGGTCGGGCGGCGGACTTCGCCATACAGGCTGAATATCGGTATGCCGTAATGCGGATCGATTTCGTCCGCCGTTTCCACCATATTGTCCTGCTTGTCGCCCTTCAGCCCATGTTGCGGACCGAACGCGCTGGTAATATTCACGCCTGCCGCAACCAGCGCGTCGAGCGAATGGACAAGATCCTGCGTAACCGATGCGGGGTGCGCTACCAATGCGACCCGTTTGTCCTTTAGCGGTTCGAGCAATGCAGGCTCCGCCAGCAAACGGTCTATGCCGAACAGGACGCTCAATTCTGCCTCGCCAGATGCAGGGTCCGGCACGCCGGGCTATGAAATTCCGGTGCGCCGGGCGGGAAAGCCAGCGCCTGGAACTGCAGGGTTCCAGTTTCGTCTTCGACGATTGCGTTGAGTGCAATGTCGGCAGGAAGATCCAGCTTGCAGGCGATTTCGGCTTCCAGCATCAAACCGGCTTCATCATGATGGCAGGTGATCGAAACCTGTTCGGTGGGCGCATCCCGGCCATTGGCCCGCACATCATCGAAATCATAGGCGGCCCATTTGGTGGATGGGGACAGGTTGAATTCGCGATAGGCATCCGCGCCCATCGGCTGCCAGAAAATTTCGAAACAGGTGGTTTTCCAAAGGTTGTCCTCACGCGCGCCATGGGCCGGCGCCGGAATTCTTATCCGCTCCATGTCCCCGTCCAGCCGGAACCGGGCGAGACAACCATTGTCGGTCGCGGTAATTTCCGCATGTATGGAAGTGACCGGGCCGGCCGCAGACCGTGGGTGCAAGGTAAGACGTTTCATCCCTGCCCTATCGCGCACCGGAAAAGCCGCGGCAACCCACTTACCGCGCCCATTCATGATTGCTAAGACCCGGTGGCTATGACCCGAACCGTGACTGAAACCGATCCTGTATATTCATCCCAGCTGCTGCGCGTGCTCCAGCAGCGTGGCTACATCCACCAGCAGACCGATGCGGCCGGGCTGGACGCGCTGGCAGCTGGACAGATTGTTCCCGCCTATATCGGTTTCGACGCGACCGCGCCTTCGCTGCATATCGGCAGTCTGGTACAGATCATGATGCTGCGCCGGTTGCAGCAGACCGGGCATAAACCGGTAATCCTCATGGGCGGTGGAACGACCCGCATCGGTGACCCCAGCGGACGCGACGAAAGCCGCAAGATGCTGACGGACGCGGCAATAGATCGCAACATCGCCTCCATCCGGACCGTGTTTGAACGATTGCTCGTGTTCGGTGACGGGCCAACCGATGCGGTGATGGTCAACAATCAGGACTGGTTGGGCCATATCGGATATATCGACATGCTCCAGAAGGTCGGATCGCACTTTACCGTGAACCGGATGCTGGCCTTTGATTCGGTCAAGCTGCGTCTGGAACGCGAGCAGCCGATGACGTTTCTGGAATTCAATTACATGATCCTGCAGGGCTATGACTTCAGGCATTTGTCGCAGAGTGCCGGGGTACGCTTGCAGATGGGTGGCAGCGACCAGTGGGGCAACATCATCAACGGTGTCGAACTGGGCCGAAGAATGGACGGCGTGGAATTATACGGGCTTACCACCCCGCTATTGACCACCGCAGACGGGAAGAAGATGGGCAAAACCGCCGCCGGGGCTGTCTGGTTGAACGAAGCGCAATTGCCATCCTATGATTTCTGGCAATATTGGCGAAATGTGGATGACCGCGATGTCGGGCGGTTTCTGAAACTGTTTACCGACCTGCCACCCGATGAAATCGCCCGGCTGGATGCGCTTGAAGGTAGCCAAATCAATCAGGCAAAAACCATTCTGGCGGATGAAGTTACCGCTTTGGTCCGGGGAAAACCGGCAGCTCTATCAGCCAATGCCACGGCACGCGAAACATTCGCGGGTGCCGGTGCCGGCGACGATCTGCCGTCGATCGCCGTCGGCGCGGATGGGATGCGCATCACCGCGATCCTGACCCAATTGGGTTTCACGTCATCCAACAAGGAAGCCAAGCGTAAAATCGGGGAAGGCGCCGTCCGGATCGACGATACAATCGTTGCGGACCCGGCCTGTCTCATTGAAATTTTGCCAGGCGCCGAAAAACGGTTAAGCTTGGGAAAGAAGAAACACGCGTTAATTATACGGTGATCGCCCTTAATGCGATTTTACGTTGGTCATCCGCAGAATTCAGCCGTTTCGTCCCGATCTGACACAGAAAACTTTACGGAATATCGACCTTTGCGCCTCCATAAGAGCGCAACGCATTTCGCGGGAAGGGTTATCCATAATGAGTGTCGGAGCGCAGCTTTCAGTAACCGATAAAAGACGGGCCGCACGGCATCCGCTGGATTACCCGGTTATCGGGGAACATCATGATTACGGCGATGTGCAGATGCATATCAGTAACATCTCCGCGCACGGATTCATGATCGACAACAGTGAAAATCTCAATCGCGGGGACCGGGTGATCGTCCGGCTGCCGGTTGTTGGACGGATCGAAGCCTATGTCATGTGGACGCGGGACGAACGGGCCGGTTTCCAGTTCGAACGGATCATACGGGTCGACGATTTTATGGCCATGATCGATACGCTGCAGCCCAACCCTCGCCTGCGCAAAGGGCGCTAGTGCCTTTCCTTTTATCAACGATCCAACGGTAACCAACAAGCGACTGGCTAAAGCGCATCGCCCCTGCCAATGACGGACGGTGAGCGTACCGACCCATCCATTCCGCATAGCCAACTTCCGGTTTTACTGGGTATCGCGCCTGGCGATGACGCTGGCGCAATACGCCATGCTACTGATCATCGGCTGGCAGACCTACAATATCGCGCGCGATAGCGGGCTCGGGGTCGGAGAGGCTTCGGGTCAGTTGGCGCTTATCGGTCTGCTGCAATTTCTGCCCTTATTTGTGCTGACCCCGTTTTCCGGTCTTGCGGCAGACCGTTTCAACCGGCGGACAGTCGCGCGGCTGACTGTCGGATTGCAGATGCTGTGTGCGGGCATTCTTGCCTGGTTCAGCTGGACCGATACGATTTCGCTGGGCGTGCTGTTTTCGGTGGCCATCCTGCTCGGCATTGCGCGTGCGTTCGCAGGCCCGGCCCTGTCCGCCCTGGCCCCCAATCTTGTGCCAAAAGCAGTATTGCCAAACGCGATTGCCCTGTCGTCCATCGCCTGGCAGGTGGGGATGATCGTCGGGCCGGCGATCGGCGGATATCTTTACGGCATCGAACCGGCGGCGCCATATCTGGCAGCATTCGTTCTGTTTTCGGTTTCGATCGTCTGCCTGTCGCTAATCGGCGACGTCCCGCGAAGCGCAATCGCCGGAACCCGGCGGCCGATCGGACAGATCGTGGACGGTCTGCGTTATGTCGTTCGCAACAAGATGGTTCTGGGTGCAATCACGCTCGATTTGTTTGCGGTTTTCCTTGCCGGGGCCACCGCCCTTTTCCCGGTCTATGCGCGGGACATTCTCGAAGTCGGTTCAAACGGGCTGGCGCAACTTGCGGCGGCGCCGGCCGTTGGCGCGGCTTTGACGGCGCTATTGTTTTCGTTCCGTCCGCTCAAAACGAATGTCGGGCCAAGGATGTTGATGGCCGTGGCGATATTCGGGGTTGCCACCATCGTTTTTGCCGTGTCGAAATCGATGCCCCTGTCCCTCGCCATGTTGTTCATCATCGGTGCGGCGGATATGTTTTCCGTCTATATTCGCCAGTCGCTTATCCAGTTGCATACGCCCGACGACAAGCGCGGGCGGGTATCGGCGGTTTCGCTGCTGACGATTTCCGCATCCAACGAAGGCGGCGATGCGTTTTCGGGAACCCTTGCCTATCTGATTGGCCCGGTCATGGCAGTCGTGGTCGGCGGAGCAGGCGCGTTGTTCATCGTAGGTTTGTGGACCCAGCTATTCCCGGTTCTGCGAACCACGCGGACCTTTGACCCGCCCGATGAGTTGAATGATCAAGAGCAAAAACCAGCTGTTACCGGAGATACCTAGATGAAAGCCGAATCCGTTCTCGCCACAATCGGTAATACGCCGCATATTCGCCTGTCCCGGCTGTTTCCCGATCATGAAGTCTGGATCAAATCGGAACGCGCCAATCCGGGCGGCTCGATCAAGGATCGCATCGCGCTGGCCATGGTCGAAGCGGCGGAAGCTGCGGGCGATCTGAAACCGGGTGGCACGATTATCGAGCCGACCAGCGGCAATACCGGCATTGGGCTGGCCATGGTTGCCGCAGTCAAGGGCTACAAATTGGTTCTGGTTATGCCGGAATCGATGTCGATAGAACGGCGGCGGCTGATGCTTGCCTATGGCGCCAGTTTCGATCTGACCGACAAGGCGAAAGGCATGAAGGGTGCGATCGAACGTGCCACCGAACTGGTCGAACAGACCGATGGGGGTTTCATGCCCGCGCAATTCGACAATCCTGCCAATGTGGCAGTTCATGTGCGCACCACATCCCAGGAAATTCTGGCCGATTTTGCCGACACACCTATCGACGCGATGATCACCGGTGTCGGTACCGGCGGCCACCTGACGGGCTGCGCCGAAGAACTGAAAAAACATTGGCCGGATATGAAGGCCTATGCCGTGGAGCCCGAACTTTCGCCGGTCATTTCCGGCGGGCAGGCAGGGCCGCATCCTATCCAGGGGATCGGTGCCGGCTTCATACCCGGTAATCTGCATACGCAGTCCATCGATGGCGCCATTGCAGTCAGCGCGGATGAAGCGAAGGATATGGCCCGCAAATGTGCTGCGCGCGAAGGGCTTCTGGTCGGCATTTCAAGCGGTGCCACTCTGGCGGCGATTGCCCGGAAACTGCCGGACCTTGGTATGGGCACACGGATCATGGGGTTCAATTACGATACCGGTGAACGATATCTGTCGGTGCCCGACTTTCTTCCTACCGAGCAGGGCTAAAGGGCCCGCTATCCATACGGACCCGAACAGGCCCCCGTTTTGCAGCCAAGACAGCGGCCCGGCCTGCCAAAGTGCAGACCGGGCCGCTTTTTTTGATCAGAGCGGCCCCCGGTTAGGCGGCAGTCCGGAAATCCTCTTCGCCCAGCGCCATCATCGACGCGGAACCCGCTTCGATTTTCCGGCGAAGCGCACCCGCATCGGGCAGGAACCGATCGGCATAGTAATTGGCTGTGGTAACTTTCGCGGCGTAGAAAGCGGCATCGTCGCTACCCTCGTCCAGCCTTGCCTGTGCGACAGAGGCCATTCGCAGCCACATCAACCCCAGCGATACGATACCCATAATATGCATGTAATGATGCGCGCCGCCGCCCAGATCGTCGGGATTTTTCATCGCGTTCTGCATGAACCACATCGTTGCAGCCTTCTGTTCGCCCAGCGCCTTGTCCAATTTTTCGGCGAACGATTTCAACGCTTCCACATTCTTCGCGTCGGCAATTTCTTCATCGACGGTGGCAAAGAACGTCTGGATCGCCGCGCCGCCATTTTGCGCCAGCTTCCGGCCACAAAGGTCCATTGCCTGAACGCCGTTGGTGCCTTCGTAAATCATGGCAATCCGGCTGTCGCGGACATATTGTTCCATGCCCCATTCCTGAATATACCCGTGCCCGCCGAACACCTGCTGCATATTGACCGCGATATCGAAGCCCTTATCCGTTCCGTAACCTTTGATTACCGGAGTCAGCAGGCTGAGGATCTGGTCGGCTTTCTGCTTGTCTTCGTCAGTCTGCGCCTGATGCGTCAGATCGACCTGCAGCGCGCCCCATAGAACCAGCGCGCGCATGGCTTCGGTGTAAGCCTTTGCATCCATCAGCATCCGCCGCACATCCGCGTGCACGAAAATCGGATCGGCCTGAGCCTCGGGTTCCGCCGGTCCGGTCAGGGCGCGTCCCTGCCTGCGATCAAGCGCGTAAGCGACGGCGTTCTGGTACGCCACTTCCGCCTGTGCGTACCCTTGGATGCCGACACCAAGCCGCGCTGCGTTCATCATAACGAACATCGCGGCGAGCCCCTTGTTTTCTTCCCCGACCATGAAACCGGTCGCGTCGTCGTAATTCATGACGCAGGTGGAATTGGCATGGATACCCATTTTTTCCTCGATCGCGCCGCATTTTACGGTGTTGCGATCGCCAAGCGAGCCGTCATCGTTCACCATCACCTTGGGCACGATAAAGAGGGAAATGCCTTTTGAGCTGTTCGGCGCACCGGGTGTCTTGGCAAGAACCAGATGGATGATGTTTTCCGTAAGATCGTGTTCCCCGGCCGATATGAAAATCTTCTGCCCGGTAATGGCATAGGAGCCATCGGCATTCGGAACCGCCTTGGTACGGATCATGCCGAGGTCGGTGCCACAATGCGGTTCGGTCAGGTTCATCGTACCGAGCCATTCATTGGCAATCATCTTGTGAAGATATTTGTCCTTCTGCTCGTCCGATCCCTTTGCCAGAATAGCCGCGGCGGCGCCGGTCGTAAGGCCGGGATACATACCGAACGCCTGGTTGGACGTGCTCACGAATTCCTCGACCAGCATACCCAGAACATGGGGCATACCCTGCCCGCCGAATTCCTCAGGCGACGAGATCGTTCCCCAACCCGATTCGCGATATTTGTAGAAAGCTTCCTTGAAGCCTGCAGGGGTGGTCACGCTGCCGTCGTCGTGGCGCGTGCAGCCTTCCTTGTCGCCGCTCTGGTTGATTGGCGCGAGCACTTCGGCACAGAATTTTCCGGCTTCGTTCACGACCGTATCGATCATGTCGGGCGTCGCGCTTTCGAAACCGGGAAGATTGTTGTAGCTCGCCAGATCGAGCACCTCATTGATGACGAAGCGGGCATCGCGGGTGGGAGCGGTATAGGTGGGCATGAAAGCGTCCTTTGGTCGTAAAACTGTGGTGGGTTTGATGGAGCCTATGAATGTCTGTCGCTGTCGAGATCGAGTTCATCGATGTCGGCAATAAATGCGGATAATTCCTTTATTGAGGAATCGATATCCGCCCGTTGCTGCTTCAATTTCGCCACGTGGTTGCGGCATTTTTCCATGGTGACACGGCGCTGTTCGACCCGCCCGTCGCCCAGATCGTACAGATCGATCATCTCGCGGATTTCGGTCAGGCTGAAACCGACATTCTTGGCGCGCATGATCCAGGCAAGGCGGGCCCGATCACGCTTCGAATATACGCGCGACAGCCCTGCCCGTCGTGGTGCGACCAGGCCTTCGTCCTCGTAAAAACGCAGCGCCCGCGCTGTACAATCGAATTCCGTCGTCAGGTCGGAAATCGTGAACTGTTCGCGCGCGAGCTTGTCCGGTCGATCCAGATGCGCGCCCGCGTGCACGTCCTTGCGTTTCACGGAAGCAGATGATCGGCGGGCATTCGACATGAAACGCTTTTAGCTACCCTTTACGTAAACGTCAAGTCGCCGCCTGATTTTCGCGACGGGACCAACAGGTCGCCTTCGATCTCGCGGTAGAAACAGCTGGTTGCGCCAGTATGGCAGGTGGGGCCGGCCGGCACGCATTCCAGAACTATCGCATCCTGATCGCAGTCCACCAGCATCCGTTCGACGGTCAGGATATTGCCCGAACTTTCACCCTTGCACCACAATTGACCGCGCGAACGCGAATGGAAATGGGCAAGTTTCGTCTCTCTCGTTTTGTCGAACGCCTGCTGATCCATATACGCGACCATAAGTATGGATTTGGTCCGGTGATCGATTGCAATCGCCGTCAGAAGGCCCGCAGCATCGAATTTCGGCATAAGCTGCGTACCGGTTTCCCGGTCATTATTGTCCGCCCGCATGTGCCAAAAACCCTTCGCATTGTTGATGTTGCACAATAACCACATGACGCCGTAAAATCCATGGCAAATGATCTGCTGGCTTTTCGGCAGCGCGCGGGAGTGGAAAGAGCAGCATTGGTCTCGAAAGGGGCTTTCCACCGAATATCCAGGTGCAGCAATAGCGCCGGGTTCAGGGGAACGGGATGCTGCCGACTTTCGGGTGCGGCGCTTCCGAAACGATGAGGAATAGGATCCGGGTAGCCACTTTGGGGGAGGTTGCCGAGCCGTTTGGTGGATCCTGAATTATTCGTCACGTGGCGCCCGGGGCTTCATGCCTCGGGCGTTTCGTGTTTCCGTGCTCAGCGACCGTCGACGCCCTCGCTCAACACGCGTGCGAAACAGCTGATTACAACCTTTTGCGCCCCGGCTTTTTTCAGTGCCTTTACGCACGCGTCGCTGGTGGCGCCGCTTGTCAGCACATCATCGACCAGCACGATCTTTGCACTGCTAAAGGCCATGCGATGTCGGTCTTGAACACGGATGGCGCCTTGCAGCATTCGCTCCCGCTCCTTACGCCCCATTCCGCCCAGCGGCTGCGTCAGTTTGATACGCACCAGTCCATCGACCAACAGGCGTTGCCCGGTCATTGCGCTCAATCGTCGAGCGAGCAGTGCCGCCTGGTTGAAACCACGACCCCACAGCCGCCAGCGATGGAGAGGAACAGGAACGAACAGCCATTCCCCATCCAGCTGCGGAAGACGCGCCACCATCAGACGCGCGAGCATATCCGCCAGGGCAATTCGCCGCCCATGTTTGAAGGACAGCACCAGCTTGCGCGATGCGTCGTTGTAAAATGTGCCCGCGGCAATGCCGTCATGCACAGGCGGCTGCATCATGCAGGGTGCACATTGGACATCGGCCGGTTCGATCGATCCGGTCAGGGGTCGCTGACACGTGCTGCACGATGGCTGCCCCGGAATGGCCAATTGCATCCAGCATTGGGCGCAAACCCCCGTCTGTTCCCCAATCGCATCGCCGCAAAGCGGGCAGCGGGGTGGATAGATCAGGTCGACCGCAGGCTTGAATGTTTCGGTAATATATCGCGAAAGGGCCATGCACTGAAACTGTCCTACTTGCGTGCGAACCACAAGCGCGTAACGGGCGAACCATGACCCATACCGTTCCGCCGTCCATCTTTTCCAAAACGCGCCGCGCGGCAAATTGGCAACGATTGCTTCGACGGCAGACCAGACCAGGTGCAGCATCGTATCTGCTGGATGATGCGATCGATGACATTCGCGAACGTCTGCAATTCATGCAATTGGTGCCGAAAAATGTCCTTATCATCGGCGACTGGACCGGACGGCTTGCGGCGGAACTTGAAAATGCGGGGGCGCAGACAAGGCAATGCGGAATTGGCGAACTGGACGAAGAACTGCCTTTTGCGGCAGAGGAATATGACTGCATAATTCATCTTTTGGGGCTCGGGACGATCAACGATCTGCCCGGTGCCCTCATCCATATGCGTAATGCCCTGAAATCCGGCGGTTTGATGATGGGCAGCTTTCCGGGATCGGGGTCTCTCGGCGGATTGCGGGGCATCATGCTGGCGGCGGACCGCGATATGCCTGCCGCGCGGATGCATCCGTTGGTCGATAGACAGTCCGGCGCCGGGTTGATGCAACGCGCTGGTTTCAAACGGCAAGTCGTCGACAGCCATTCGATACAGGTTCGCTATTCCAGCCTATCCGTATTGATCGCGGATCTGCGCGATATGGGGCTCACCAACGTCCTTCAGGATATCAGCCCGCCGGTGGGCAAGATGGGCCTGCTTTACGCAAATCGCGAATTCGAACGGCTGTCCAGCGCGGAAGGGAAGCTTAAGGAGACGTTCGAAATGCTTACCCTAACCGGTTGGAAATAGGATCATTTTGCGCGAAGCGAAGCCTGCGCAGCGGCCAGCCTTGCGATCGGCACACGATATGGCGATGCGCTGACATAATCGAGCCCGACTTTTTCACAAAACGCTATGCTTGCCGGATCACCCCCATGTTCCCCGCAGATACCCAGTTTCAGCGCATTATCGGTTTGGCGACCGCGTTCGACAGCGAGTTCGACGAGCTGACCGACCCCGTCAATATCGAGACTGACGAAGGGATCGCGTTCGAATATGCCCTGGTCTACATACGGCGCCAGGAAACGGGCGGAATCATCCCTCGATACGCCCAGCGTGGTTTGGGTTAAATCGTTGGTCCCGAACGAGAAAAATTTTGCCTCTTGCGCAATTTCTCCTGCCATTAATGCTGCACGCGGCAGTTCGATCATCGTGCCAACCAGATATTCGATAATAGTCTCGCGTTCGCTAAACACAGCCTGGGCAGTATTGTCGATCAAGGATCGTAATATTTCCAGTTCCCGCCGTGTCGCAACCAATGGCACCATGATTTCGGGTATCGGTGCGGTTTCTCCAGATGCTGCAATCTCGCACGCAGCCTCGAAAATTGCGCGCGTCTGCATTTCATAAATTTCAGGATAGGTGATACCCAGTCGGCAACCGCGATGGCCAAGCATAGGGTTAAATTCATGCAGTTCCGCCGCCCGCCGCTGCAGATGGCCCATATCGATGCCGGTCGTGCTCGCCAGATCGGCAAATTCGGCCTCGCTATGCGGCAAGAATTCGTGAAGCGGCGGGTCCAGCAGGCGAATTGTGCATGGCAGCCCGGCCATTACCTCGAATATCTGTCTGAAGTCCGATCGCTGTTCCGGTAAAAGCTTGGCCAGCGCCGCGCGCCGGCCATTTTCATCATCGGCCAAAATCATTTCGCGAACGGCACTGATCCGACCAGCGTCGAAGAACATATGTTCGGTACGGCAGAGCCCGATACCTTCAGCCCCGAATTGCCGCGCCATGGAACAGTCGGCGGGTGTTTCGGCATTGGTGCGCACGCGCATCCGGCGATGCCGGTCGGCCCATGTCATCAATATTCCGAAATCGCCGTCCATCTCAGGTTCGATCGTGGCAACTTCGCCCGCCATGACCTGTCCGTTGCTGCCATCCAGGGTTAGTGTATCACCTTCCTTCAGATCGCGTTCGCCGATCCGCAAAGTACGCGATTTCATGTCTATTGAAATTGCGGAAGCGCCCGACACGCACGGGCGCCCCATCCCGCGCGCCACAACCGCCGCGTGCGACGTCATGCCGCCACGCGCGGTCAGGATGCCCTGCGCCGCGTGCATTCCGTGGATATCTTCCGGACTGGTCTCCAACCGGACCAATATCACCTTCGTGCCATCCTGCGTAAGACGTTCCGCCATATCCGCGTCCAGCACGATGACGCCGCACGCCGCGCCGGGCGACGCGGGCAATCCCGTGGTGAGAACATCACGCCTCGCCGCCGGGTCCAGCGTGGGGTGCAGCAACTGGTCGAGCGCCATCGGATCGACACGCAGAATAGCCGTTTCTTCATCGACCAGCCCTTCTGCGACCATATCCACGGCCATTTTCAGCGCAGCCTTTGCCGTGCGCTTGCCAGCACGCGTCTGCAGCATCCACAATGTGCCGTCCTGAACCGTAAATTCGATATCCTGCATATCGCGGTAATGGCGTTCCAGCAGATCGAACACTTCAGCCAGTTCGCGATAGGCGGCCGGCATGGATTCTTCCATGCTAGGCGCAGTGGCTCCCGCCTTTTCGCGTCCCTCCCGCGTCAGATATTGGGGGGTTCGGATGCCTGCCACCACATCTTCGCCTTGCGCGTTGATCAGATATTCGCCGTAATACGACTTTTCACCGGTGGCCGGATCACGGGTAAAAGCAACGCCGGTCGCGCTGGTATCCCCCATATTGCCGAACACCATGGCCTGCACGTTGACGGCCGTGCCCCAATCCTTCGGTATGTCGTTCAACCGGCGATAAACCTTGGCACGGTCGCTATCCCAACTGTCGAACACAGCGGCGATGGCACCCCACAGCTGATGATGCACATCCTGCGGAAACGCATGGCCAAGTTCGCGTTCGACGATGGTCTTGTATTCCGCGACAAGCGCCTGCCAATCTTCAGATTGCATCTCGGTATCGTTGTATAAGCCCTTGTCTTCCTTGGCTATCTCCAGCGCCTCTTCGAACAATCCATGGTCCACGCCCAATACGACGTCACCATACATCTGGATGAACCGGCGATAACTGTCCCAGGCGAAGCGTGCATCGCCCGAACTGGCGGCGAGACCTGCGACCGTGGCATCGTTCAGACCGAGGTTCAGGACGGTATCCATCATTCCGGGCATGGATACACGTGCGCCGGAACGAACGGATACGAGCAGCGGATCGCGTTCATCCCCCAGTTTCTTGCCGACGGTTGCTTCGATATTGCCCAACGCCTTGACAACATCGGCACGTAGCTGTTCGGAAAAATCTGAACCGCCTGCCAGATAGTCGACGCATTCTTCAGTGGTGATGGTAAAGCCCGGTGGCACCGGCAGGCCGATACTGGCCATCTCCGCCAAATTGGCACCCTTGCCGCCGGTGACGGTCTTGTCTTTCTGCCGGGCATCGGGTGCGGGCGCATCGCCGCCGAACTGATAGACTGTCTGACTCATTTCATCGTATCCCAACAACGCTTGGACCGCATGTTACACGGTTCTGATTCTAAACTTACCCGCAGTGGTGCCGCGTCCGATTACCCCTCGATCTGGCTGAAATCGGCAACGGCATGCACCGCATCGCGGAAGCGCGCGAGCAGTTCCAGTCGCGCGGCGCGCTTGTCCTGATCCTGGTCATTGACGGTTACCCCTTCGAAAAACGCATCAATCGGCGCGCGCAGGCTCGCGAGTGCGGACATGGCGGCCGCGAATTCCTCCTGCACGATCGCTGCGTTGGCTTGCGGCTCCGCCACGTCGAGCGCATCGATCAAAGCCTTTTCTGCGGGTTCGAAAGTGTAGGAAAGTGTGGATTTGTCGGCCACCTGCTGCGCGACAATGTCCTTCAGGATCGGATCGTCGACCTGGGCAAGCGGGTCTTCCTCGCCGGTATGAGGAATCGGGTCCTCGTTATCCGAGCGCGATTCTGGATCACGTACAGGGCGATGATTGTTTTCTGTGCCCCACCCTTCCTTCGTCAGGATATTCGCGGCGCGTTTGTACCCGGCGAGGAGGTTAGCCCCGTCCTCGGTTTCGATAAAGGCTCGCAAGGCACGGACGCGGGCAAGCAGACGAACGAGATCGTCCTCCCCGCCCAGGGCGAACACTGCGTCGATGAAATCGTGGCGAACGCCGGCTTCGCGCTGCTGGACTTTGAGGCGGTCAGCGAGGAACCAATTTACATTACCAAATCCAGAACCATCATCTTTCGAATAGCCGAAATCAGAATTAATACCGAGAGTAATGCCAGCTTGAGCAACTGCATCGCCGAACGAAAAGCGCAACTCGTTTTTTAGCACGACAGCTATGATTCCCAAGCTGCTGCGTCGAAGAGCGAACGGATCACGCGATCCTGTTGGCATTTCACCAATACTGAAAAAGCCTACCAAGGTATCCAGTTTATCCGCCAAACTCACCGCCACCGTCGCCGGCGCGGTTGGCACAACATCACCCTGCCCGACCGGTTTGTAGTGATCTCGGATGGCGTCAGCTATGGCTTCGTCCAGCCCCTCGGCGCGGGCGTAGTAACCGCCCATGACACCCTGCAATTCCGGAAACTCGCCGACCATTTCGGTAACAAGGTCGGCCTTGCACAGTTCTGCCGCCTGGCGCGCCAGAACCGGATCGCAACCCGGCACGATACCTTCGGTTGCCAGCCATTCGGCCAGCTTCGCCACCCGTTCCGTCTTGTCCGCGACCGTTCCAAGCTTTTCGTGAAAGGTAATCCGCTGCAATCCTTCGGCGTGCTGCGCAAGCGTCTTTTTGCGGTCCACATCCCAGAAGAAGCGCGCATCGGCCAGCCGCGCGGCCAGCACCTTGCGGTTGCCGTCCACAATCGCATGGCCGCCATCCGCCGCTTCCACATTGGCAGTACAGATGAAGGCGTTGGTCAATTCCTGTTTCCCCGCCCCGGCTTTCTCGCACACGAAATATTTCTGGTTCACGCGTGCGGTCAGCTGGATGGTTTCGGGCGGCACCTGCAGAAAATCATCATCGAACCGGCCGAGCAGCGGAACGGGCCATTCGGTCAGGCCCGCATTTTCGACGACCAGCCCCTCATCCTCCACCAGTTCCAGGCCAGCATCCTGCGCGGCTCTGCGCGCACCATCGCGGATCAGCTTCTCGCGTTCGGCATGATCGACGATGACATGCGCGGCCCGCAGCTTCACCGCATAATCATCCGGTCCGCCAATTGTAATATCGCCGGAATGATGAAACCGATGGCCCAGCGTCACCGCGCCCGATGTTATGCCATGTGCCGCGCAGTCCACGATTTTGCCATCGAACAGCGCGACAATGCCGGACAGCGGACGCACCCAGCGCAGGCTTTCCGTACTGATGGATGCCCCGCCCCAACGCATTGATTTCGGCCAGGAAAAATCGTCGATTATTGCCGGTATCGCACGCGCAAGCAGATCGGCTACGGCCTGGCCGGGCTTTTCGATAATAGCGAACAGCGTCGGTCTACCCTTGATATCGCGCACTTCCAGATCGCCGCGCGTGACGCCGTTTTTGCGGCAAAACCCCTCGATAGCCTGATCCGGCGCACCTTCGGGCGGACCCTTGGCTTCTTCACGCACCGCCAGCGTCTGCTGCGGCATATCGCGGGCAATCAATGCCAGACGGCGCGGTGTAGACCAGACCGTTACCGCCCCATGCGCAATATTGGCGGCATCCATTTCGCGGCGGAACAGTTTTTCCAGTTCGGCACGCGCGTTTTTCTGCATACGTGCGGGGATTTCTTCGGACCGCAGTTCGAGAAGGAAGTCCGTCATGCCGACCATTCCGGAAACCTTTGTGCCCAAACATCCCGGTTCAGCGCCATATGCGCTTCGCACGATCCCCGGGCCAGATCGCGGACCCGGCCCATATAGCTGGCGCGTTCCTGCACGCTGATTACGCCGCGCGCTTGCAGCAGGTTGAAGATATGGCTCGCCTCCACAGCTTGCTCGTAGGCGGGAATGGGAAGCTGGTTCGCCAGAATGTTCCGGCATTCCGCTTCTGCCTTGTCGAACAAATCGAACAGCGTGTCGGTATCGGCAATCTCGAAATTCCAGGTCGACATCTGTTTTTCGTTTTCGAGAAACACCTGCCCGTAGCTTACGCCTCGGCCGTTGAAATCGAGATCGTACACATTGTCCACGCCCTGGATATACATCGCCAACCGTTCGAGACCGTATGTAAGCTCGCCCGCCACCGGCTTGCAATCGAAGCCCCCCATCTGCTGGAAATAGGTGAACTGGGTGACTTCCATACCGTCGCACCAAACCTCCCAACCCAAACCCCACGCGCCAAGCGTCGGGCTTTCCCAGTCGTCCTCCACGAACCGGATATCGTGTTTCAGCGGGTCGATGCCAATCAGGCGCAAACTATCGAGATACAGGTCTTGTATATGCGGTGGGCTTGGTTTCAGGATGACCTGATACTGATAATAATGCTGGAGCCGGTTGGGATTTTCCCCGTAACGCCCATCGGTCGGGCGACGGCAGGGTTGCACGAAAGCTGCGTTCCACGGTTCCGGCCCCAGCGCACGCAGAGTGGTTGCAGGGTGAAAGGTGCCCGCGCCCATCCGCATATCATAAGGTTGCAGGATCAGGCATCCCTGCGCGCTCCAGAAATCGTGAAGCGTCAGGATCATATCCTGAAAACTGTGGCGGGGATCATATCGGCGATCGCTGGTCATGACGGCGCGCAATGACGGATAGTTGGAAACCGGTCAATGGCGATAGGCTGCCACCCAGCGACGCGGCGCGGGTTGCAAATGCCGGGCATACGTTTCAATGAAAGCAGACTGTGGCCGGCGATGGCCAGCGGAGAATTTTTCACAAAGGGGCACTGTCGATGATTGCCAGAATTTCCAGATTGTTAGGCACCGCAGCTGTTGCAGGAATGGCCGTGACCTTATCCGCCTGTACCGCGCCGCAGGGCGATCTGACGATGGCCTCCAGTCCCCCAAATCGCCGTCACGCCGCCAGCAGACGGCCCGGCAATGTGGAAAGTCGCGGACGAGGATACGACGATCTATCTGTTCGGTACGGTCCATATCCTGCCCGACGATATCCAGTGGAAAACAGATCTCGTGCGCAATGCGCTGGCGTCGTCCGGCACATTGGTCACGGAAATCGACATGACGGACGAAGCGATGGCGAAGATGGGGCCGATGGTCCAGAACCTCGCCATGCTGCCCGAAGGGGAAAGTCTGCGCGATCTGCTGACGGCGGAACAACGGGTGTCGTATGAAGCGGCTCTTGCGAAAATGGGAATGCCCGCAAACGCGCTGGACCCTATCGAACCGTGGTTTGCCGCGTTGACCCTGGTTAATGTTGCCTATGCCAAGAATGGCATGAACCCGGAGCTGGGCGTGGAGACCGTACTGGAAGCTGCGGCCGCGCCCGATGCGAAGCGCGATGCGCTGGAGACGCTGGAGTTCCAGTTTGCCCTGTTCGATGGCCTGCCGATGGACCAGCAGATCGCCTATCTGATGGAAACCGCGGACGAGATCGATGAGGTCGGCCCCGTACTCGACAAGATGATCGCCGAATGGGCCGAAGGGGATCCTGACGGTCTGGCTGTATTGATGAACGAAGCTTTTGCGGAAAATCCGGGACTGGCGGAACGGCTCCTTTATGCGCGCAATGCAAACTGGGCGGTATGGATCGATGATCGCATGGATGCGCCGGGGACAGTGTTCGTGGCGGTCGGTGCGGGCCATCTTGCGGGCGAAAAAAGCGTGCAGGATTATCTGGGCGAACGCGGATTTACTGTCACGCGCGTTCAGTAACATCATGCGCCGCAGCTTGACGCAGCTGGCGGCAATCGTCCTGCTGATCCCGGTCATATTGTTCGGCTGTGGTCCAGTGCCGGCTGACATGGACAATACCAGCGCCAGCCCCGCCCTGTGGATCGTCGAAAACGGCGAAGGCACGGTCGAAGGCTGGCTGTTCGGTACGATCCATTCCCTACCCGATGGGGTGGAATGGCGGACCCCTGTTTTCGAACGCGCACTGGCAGGGTCGCAATCGCTCGTGCTGGAAATTTCGGAACTGGACCGCGCGGACGAAATGCGGGCAATCTTCACCGAACTGGCTTTTTCTACGGGCCTTACCCCGATCGAAAGGCGGGTGCCCCCTGAACATCGCACTGCGCTTGCCGCGCTCATGCAACGCGGGGGATATAATTCGCGGAATTTCACGCATGTGGAAAGCTGGGCGGCGGCGCTGACCCTGGCCGATGTCGAATCGTTCGGGTCGGCAAAGAACGGCGTCGACCGGGCTCTGATGAAGCAGGCCGGCACGCTGCGGGCATTGGAAGGCACGCGTTATCAATTGGGTATTTTCGACCAGTTGCCCGAACGCGATCAACGCGATCTTCTGGCCGCTGTCGTGGAAGGAAGCCTGGAAAATGGCGCGGTGCGTTATCAGGCGATGGTGGACATGTGGCTGACAGGCGATATGGCGGCGCTGGAACGCGAAACGCGCAGCGGAATTCTGGCCGATCCGGAACTGCGGGCTGCCTTGCTGGTGGATCGCAATGCCCGCTGGACGGACAAGATCGATAGCTGGATGCAGTCCGATGGACCGATGATGGTCGCGGTTGGCGCGGCGCATCTGGCGGGGGAGGATGGCCTGCCTGTTCGGCTGGCCCGGCGCGGATATACCGTGCGCCGCCTGCAATAGATTTGCGGCTTGATAGGGGTTTCCCTTGCCAAGCGGTTGCATCCCCCCTAATTGCTCGCACTTTCCAGCCATGGTCATCCCTGGAGGCGTGGTGTTGGAAAGAACATATCAATGCACTTCGAAAGGCAATATTTATGAGCGAAGCTCTGACCCTGCCGGCCGAGACGCGCGAACGGGCTGGCAAGGGAGCCTCCCGTGCACTGCGTCGCGATGGCCGCGTACCCGCCGTAATCTACGGCGGCAAACAGGAACCGGTTACGATCCACGTCGAGGAAAAGGAGCTGATGAAACAGCTCATGACCGGACATTTCATGAATTCGATTGTGATGATCGAACATGATGGCGCATCGGTTCGCGTTCTTCCGAAAGATGTCGCGTTCCATCCGGTGAACGATCGCCCGATCCATGCAGATTTCTACCGCCTTTCGAAAGATGCGAAGATCGAAGTCGACATTCCGGTCGTATTCGTCAATCAGGACGCATCGCCCGGCTTGAAAAAAGGCGGCGTTCTGAACGTGGTCCGTCACGAACTGGAACTGGTTTGTGTGTCCGACAAGATTCCCGACCAGATCGAGATCGATGTGACCGGCAAGGAAGTGGGCGATTCCATCCACATCAGCGAAATCGAACTTCCCGAAGGTTCCGAAAGCCAGATTACCGATCGCGATTTCACGATTGCAACGCTGGTCGCGCCATCCGCGCTGAAAAAATCGGAGGATGAAGCAAGCTCCGATCAAACCGGTGAGGGCATGGAACCTGGCGAAACCGCTGCCACCGAACAGGGTCCAGATGACGACGCTGCCAAGGAACAGCAGGAAAAAGGCAGCTAAGCCGCCTTCCTTTTCACCCAATCCGATTATGCAGAACGCCGGGCTTCTAAAGAGGTCCGGCGTTTTCGTTTATCGCAGTGTGCACGCAACTGCGGGGTGACGCGATACGACATAAGCCGCTACAGCCGCGACCATGCAAATCTGGACAGGCCTTGGAAATCCCGGACCGCAATATGCGATGCACCGGCACAATGTCGGCTATATGGCGCTGGATGTTATCGCCCATATGCACGGGTTCGGTCCGGTGCAGAAGAAATTCCAGGGCTGGGTTCAGGAAGGGCGCATCGGACCCGATAAAATCCTGTTGCTGAAGCCTGCGACATTCATGAACAAAAGCGGCCAGTCGGTCGGCGAGGCGCTGCGGTTCTTCAAGCTGGGAACAGAAGCGCTGACCGTGTTTCATGACGAGCTGGACCTTGCGCCCTTCCGAGTTAAGGTGAAGCGCGGCGGGGGCCATGCAGGGCATAACGGATTGCGCAGTATCGGCCAGCATTGCGATCCCGAATATCGCCGCATCCGCATCGGCATCGGCCATCCCGGCCATAAGGACGCGGTGAACAATCACGTTCTTGGCAACTACGCCAAGTCCGAACAGGACGGGCTTGTCGATATGCTGGGCGCAATCGGTGCCGAGGCGGGGTGGCTGGCGAAGGACGACGACGCCCGCTTCCTGTGCGATTTGGCATTGCGTCTGGCATGAGCGGGAACGACGCTGCGTATCGAACCGGAACTGCGCCTAACGCAGGCGCTTGGCTGGTTCACGGTACAGGCCGCGTTGTTTACCGGCGCGGGCGTTTTTATCTGGCAGGCATCGGGTCGATCGCTGGGCAATTTCATCGACTGGAACATGCGCGACGCTGCCTTGGGTTGCGCCTTGGGCGCAGCATTGATCGCAACTGCCACAGTGTTTTTCCGAGCGTGGCCCGATGTGGCGGACAGGCTGGTACGCATGCAGGCAAAGCATTTTGGTTTTCTTGGAAAATCATGCCCCAATTCCGCTGTCGTCTGGCTTTCGATCTGCGCCGGCGTGGGTGAGGAGGTGCTGTTCCGCGGCGGCATCCAGACATTGCTGAACGATAATATCGGCCCGCATTTCGCAATTCTGGCGGCATCGCTGATCTTCGCATTCATCCATTTTGCCACGCCTATTATCAGTGCGATAATCTTCGGAATCGGAATGCTTTTCGGATATGTGTTCTGGGCTACCGACAGCCTGCTGCTGGTGATGGTCGCGCATATCGTATACGATGTTTTTGCAATTGCGCATCTGCGGAACAGGCTGCAGGAACTTGGCTGGGCTGACGCTGCGCCCAATCATTAAAACCAACGGGAATAGACCATGCCGACAATCAATCGACGCACTCTTCTGGGCGGCGCTGCTGCTACCACTGCGCTCGCGGCTGCCGCGCCTGTCGGCGCTACCGTAAATCTGTCGGCGGGATCGCTTACCGGGAAAACCATTCTCATTACCGGCTGCTCATCCGGTTTCGGCCGGCTTGCTGCCGAAGATTATGCACGCAAAGGCGCTACTGTTTTTGCGACCATGCGCAATCTGCCCCGCCCCGAGGCTGAGGAACTGCGCGCCATTGCCATGGCGGAAAAGCTGAAGCTATACGTAATCGAAATCGATGTGACGGACGACGCGCAGGTCGCCGCCGGAGTGGCTGAGGCTGAGCGTATCGCCGGCGGTGCGCTGGACGTGCTCATCAACAATGCCGGTATTTCCACCGCCGGTCCCATCGAAATACAGGATATGGCGGCGACGAAGGCGCTGTTCGAAACCAATGTTTACGGTCCGCACCGGATGGCCCGCGCCGTGTTGCCTGCGATGCGCGCGACGAAATCCGGTTTGATAGTCAATATTTCGTCGCAGCTTGGCCGTGTGATGCTGCCCGCTTTCGGCCAGTATTCGCCGACGAAATTCGCGCTGGAGGCGATGAGCGAGCAGATGGCGTACGAACTGGTGCCGCATAATGTCGATGTGACGATTATCGAACCAGGCGGGTATCCGACCCGTATCTGGGCAAATGCCAACGCATTGACGCTTGGCCTGCTGGACCGTGCTGATGGCAGGCATCTGGACGGTTACACCACGATCATCGAACAATTGCGTAATCGCACCAACGATGGCGGATCGACCGATCCGATGGATGTGCCCAACGCGATGGCGGACATCATTGCGATGGCCCCCGGCACGCGTCCTCTGCGTCGTCCGGTCCATCCCGGCCCCAAACCGCAGATTGCGATCAACCGGGTGAGCGCGCAGACTCAGGTCGAATGGCTGGGCACAACCCCCTACGGCCCTTGGATAAAGGCGGTGCACGACGTGTAACCGGCAGTGATGCTGGTCAATCCATACTGCAGCCGTTAAGGGCCGCGGTCGAATTATCGGCGAATTTATTGCCGAACTTATTGCTGGAGTAAAAAAATGGGTTTCCGTTGCGGGATCGTCGGGCTGCCCAATGTCGGCAAGTCTACCTTGTTCAATGCCTTGACACAAACGCAGGCAGCGGAAGCGGCGAATTATCCGTTCTGCACGATCGAGCCGAATGTCGGCCAGGTCAGCGTGCCCGATCCGCGGCTGGACCAGATTGCCGCCATCGCGAAAAGCGCAAAGATCGTACCGACGCAGCTGGCCTTTGTCGATATCGCCGGTCTCGTCAAAGGTGCAAGCCAAGGCGAAGGATTGGGCAACCAGTTTTTAGGGAATATCCGCGAAGTCGATGCTATCGTCCATGTCCTTCGCTGTTTCGAAGATGACGATATCCAGCACGTGGCCAACCGGGTCGATCCGCTGGCCGATGCCGAGATTGTCGAAACAGAATTGATGTTGGCCGATCTGGACAGTTTGGAAAAGCGTGTGCCCAATGCACAGAAAAGGGCGACCGCTGGAGACAAGGAAGCCAAAATTCTGGCTTCCGTATTGGGGAAAGCACTGGACCTCCTGCGTGCCGGGAAACCTGCCCGGCTTACCGACATCGCCGATGTTGAAGAAGAACGCGTGTTCGAACAGGCACAATTGCTGACGGCCAAGCCGGTCCTGTATGTCTGCAATGTTGCCGAAGACGAAGCATCCAAAGGCAACGCCATGTCTGCTCAGGTCTTCGCCAAGGCCCAGACCGAAGGCGCGCAGGCCGTCGTCGTTTCGGCTGCGATCGAAGCGGAACTGGTCGCGATGGACGAGGCGGATCGCGGCGAGTATCTGTCCGAACTTGGTCTTGAGGAGAGCGGTTTGACGCGCGTAATCCGGGCGGGCTACGAATTGCTTGGGCTAAAAACCTTTTTCACTGCCGGTCCCAAGGAAGCCCGCGCCTGGACCTTTCCCGCTGGAGCCACCGCCCCGCAGGCGGCCGGGGAAATCCACACCGATTTCGAAAAGGGTTTTATCCGCGCCGAAACCACTGCCTTTGATGATTTCGTATCGCTGGGTGGCGAAGGCCCCGCACGTGAGGCCGGTAAACTGCGGCAGGAAGGCAAGCAATATCTGGTACAGGACGGTGATGTGTTACTATTCAAATTCAACGTGTGACGAACTACCATGGCAAAACGAACGATCCGCAAAACGCCCCGCCCGGTAATATCGAAACCGCGCATCCTTATCGAATGGTGATGGGCGACCATTCTGCCCTTTTGGGATAGAGGCAAAGTGGCTGTTGGAACGTGATAGCTACGATGGGATCAATACGCATCTGACTACGCGGGCGCAGACCGATGCATTCAAGGATGAACATGCCGTTTCCACAACGCCGCAGATTTTTATCGGGGGTTGCCGCATAGGCGGCTATACCGAATTGCGTGGTGAACTGGGTAATTCGCCTGCCGATTCCGACGCAGTTCGTTATCCGCCGATCATCGCCATATTCGCAGTGGCGTTGGGCCTTGCCATGACGTTGCCCATTACAGCTTCGGTCAGGCCTCGACCGTGCGAACCGGCGAACGGTTCGTTCCTTATGCCTATGCTGTCCGTTTCTGGAAGCCGGTGCTGCGATCTTTATGGCTGACCATGTTTTTTCGGCTCGTCGATACCCGCCGCCTTCGCGATCGGTACCATCGGCGCTGCATCGGTGTTTTACGCTGTTTATGTTCAGATGCGCGCTATCAAATGCGCGTGTGTGGTTGATAGCGCCAGTGTGCCCCTGGGTTTCCCATTGCTGACCGAAAAACTGACCTTGATGGGCATGGCGGTCTGGATGCTGGTGCGATACAAGCTGTAATAATGAAGGCGCTGCCTCCGGCACATTATTCAATGCCGGTCGTTATAATGTCAGATCCGGTAATTCAGGGGCAAAGTTTCTATGGTCGATAAATCCGAAAAATTCATATGGCTGGTCCGCGTGGGATATTTCAGCCGTGCCATTCTTTATTCGGTGCTCGGCCTCATCGCATTGACCAGCGCCGGGGCAATCGGCGAAGGTACGGACGGTATTTTTACTGCGATCGAGAATTTTCCGGCGGGCACATTCATCCTGTGGTTGATGGTTATCGGCCTTGTCGCTTACGCTCTGTTTCGCCTGTGTTCGCCGCTGTTCGATATTGAGAACAATGGTTCCGACGCAAAGGGTTGGGGAAAGCGGATCGGCCATGCCGGTAGCGCCATCGGCCATTTTGCGCTTGCCTATTCCGCGTTTCAATTCGCCACCACAGCCGGAAACGGATCGGGCGGCGGCGCGCAAAAGGCTGCTGCGGGTATCCTGTCCATGGATTTCGGCGGTATTGTTCTGGGGCTGCTTGGCGTAGCCTTTTTTGTAACCGCGGCGTTCCAGGCGAAAAAGGGTATTACCGGCGAATTCATGCATCGCATCAGCGCGCAGGCGCCGGATGCTACGCGGTGGCTGGGCGGCGCCGGTTTTCTCGCGCGCGGCGTTGTTTATGCCATCATCGGATGGTCGCTGTTCCAGGCGGGTTTTCTGTCCAGCGGGTCGGATCAGATCAAGACGCTGGGCGGCGCAGTCGCTTCGTTGGCCGGTCAGGGCATCGTCTTCACCCTCACTGCGATCGGACTGTTGCTGTTCGGTTTGTTCAGCCTCGTTCTGGCCCGATACAAGATCATTCCCGAACTGGATGGGAATGTCGCCGTACCTTCCTTCCGCGCCTGACCTGTGCTGTATTACGAAGACATAGAAATCGGCGCATCGTCATCCTACGGCGCATATGCGGTCACATTGGAAGAGGTACTGGAATTTGCCGGCAAATACGATCCGCAACCTTTTCACCTGGATGATGATGCTGCTGCGGCCACACATTTCGGCCGGATATCCGCCAGCGGATGGCATAGCTGTGCCATGACCATGCGGATGATGGTGGATAATATGAAGATCAATGCGCAGGCAGGCCTTGGTTCGCCGGGTGTCGACGAATTGCGCTGGATAAAACCGGTCTATCCAGGCGACACGCTTCGCGTGGAAACCACGATACTGGAAAAACGTCGCAGCCGGTCGCGGCCCGATATGGGCATCTTCAAATCGCGGGGGCGGACGTTGAACCAGCATGATGAAACCGTTCTGGAAATGGTTTCCAACGGCCTGATTCGCGTGCGCGATCCGGATGCGGCGTTTCCCGAATAGTCCCGGTCAATCCACGTCGGGAAAATCGTAACCGAACGGGTCGGTGTCCGTCGGTCTGGACGGTAAAGGCTTACGCGGCATCACTTCCGTGTCGTTCGCCGCGGACAGCAACATTCCTGCCATCACAACCGCCGCCTGTCGCAAATCGTCTGGCCGCAAGTGGTCGAAGGTATCTGCGTTGGTGTGATGCAGCCTTGCAAAATAATCGAGCGGATCCTGAATGAACTGAAACGCCGGCAAACCCAGCGCCTGAAAATAGACGTGATCGGTACCGCCGGTATTGCCGGATACGACCGAGGTCGCACCAAGATCGCCGAACGGCGCCATCCATTTTTTAAGCAACGGTTCAGCGCCGACATTGCCTTCCGCATGGATACCGCGGAATTTGCCGGAACCATTGTCCATATTGAAATAGGCTTTCAAATCGGAAAATCCGGGTTTCGGACGGATCGGATAGAGATAGCGCCAGTTGGTGGACACATCGTTCTCGGCCAGACTTGCCTCGCCATCGCGGCTGACAAGATGCTGCCGCGCATAGGCCAGCGAGCCATGCAGCCCCTGTTCTTCCGCGCCCCAGAACGCAAAACGAACAGTGCGCCGCGGCTTTACGCCCATGTTTTTCAGGATACGCGCCGCCTCCAGAATGGTGACCACCCCGGCCGCGTTGTCCACAGCCCCATCGGCGCCGTGCCAGCTGTCGATATGCGCGCCCGCCATTACGTAGCCCGCGACCTTGTCGGTGCCGGGCAGATCGCCGATGATATTATAGGATTGCGTATCGTCATCCAGATAGCGCACCGAAGTATCGATCCTGACCCGCGGGGAAGCGCCGCTTTTGGCCAGTCGCGTCAACCGCCGGTAATCTTCCGCCGCAATTTCTACCGCAGGAAGGCTGGGCGTCTCACCCACACGGTGGCTGTAACCCGTACCATGCACCAGCTTCCCATCCCGATAGGACATCTTTGCCCAAGCGGCAGCGCCTTCCGAAACCAGAAACGCATCCAGTTTTTTCGCAAAGTCGCGGCGTTTCAAACGATCTTCCAGCGCATCGTCGTCATGCTGCGGCAGTTCGATCGCGTCGCGTTCGCTGATCTCGGCAGGGGTAAGCCGGCGGAATGGTGCGGTACCCGGTTCATCACCGGTTCCCGGCACGGACAACAGTACGATTTTGCCGGAAAGCAGTCCGCGATAGGCATCGAAATGTTCTTCCCTGGAAATCGGCGCGACAAAGATTTCGGCTTCGAGCGGCCCGTTCGTGCCCGGGTGCCAGGCCACCGGGATGGCGGTAAGTTCAAGATCGCGGGGGCTGATCATGCGCACACTGGATGCGACCACTTCCCAGCCGCGCCCGAATTCGAACCCTTCCTTGCGAACATTTTCAAGCCCGAGCGCGCGCATTTTCGCCATAGCCCAATCTTCTGCCGCGCGCATATTGGTGGAATTGGTAAGCCGCGGGCCAATCCCGTCGACCAGTTCATGCGCGGTTTGCTGGATTTGCGACCGGTTCAGGCCTTCGTCCATGATGCGGGCATTGTCGTCGGCGTCCTGCGCGGATGCAACCGCCGGCGCAGTCATTGTCATCAAAACCGCGCTCATCGTGGCAAGACGTATTAACTTCATAGTGTAAATCCCGTTTTACTGGAGCGTTTCATGCCTTGCATTTCAGGACACCGTCGGCCCTGAACACCTCCCTGCCCCGCGCATCGAGAATAGTGACGCTTCCGGTGAAATTTTCGGTCCTTGTCCATAGTGGCAATTTGATCCGGCGGATCGAAAGACAGGGCGATCGTATATTCCAACCCGTCATATTTCGACCAGGCCCCGTGAGGCAACTGCACAGAACCGCTGTCCGAACTCGCCGACTGCAGTTCGCCGTTCAGCCAAAAATTGCGCGCGCGTATCTCCCGCGATGACCATGATGGGCCCATCATTCGTGCGCTTGAAATGACATCCCGCGCCAGTCAGCCTGTGCTTTTCGATCATGGCGCTGGTAAACGGCTCGGGTTCGACAGGCTCCGCTGGCGGCTGGGCCTGTTCGTTAATCGCATTGAGATCGACCGCCGGTTCATGCTCCTCGTTGCACGCGGAAAGCGCAAGCACAACGCCCATCAAACCTATTCTGAACATCGTAAGCCCCCCGAAATATAGTGATGTCGTTACGTCACCAAGGGGCGCTCGCCAAGTGTATAAGTCATTATCTTCGCGGCAAAAAATAAGGTCGGATCGACGGTTCCGGACGCTTTTTTTGCGCTACCCCTCAAGGATTCACACCCGGGAAGGACTTACCTCATCCTCACGGTGCCAAGATAAATCGCTTCGAAAAACCGTTGGAAATTAGGCGACCGAACTGGGGGCGTTTATCGTGTTTGCTGTTCAAAAGCGGACAGTCAGCTAACGACCCAATTGCGGACGTTCAGTCGCTGAGCACTGCATTGCATGTGCGATTATGGACGATCAAGCTGTATTCTGTCTGTTGTGCCACAGTCTCATGCCAGATCGAGCGCCAATAGACTATTGTAACCACGATGGGCAACGAGCCAGATGAAGCAGGGCGGCGGTCACGTCACCAATGATAGCAGCAGGCATATCTGGCCCTTCCAGCAAGAGTACCGTTCCGTTCCCAAGTGTTCACTTCGATCGTTCATGCAACTCGGAACGGCAGTGCTGGCTGTCGCGCAACACCGCGGAGAAATCACGGCGTCGACTTACGGTCTTCCGTCGGGCTGAAGCGTGACGATAGATGATTTTAGCGGCGAGAGGCAGCTCGTTCGCCGCATTGACCTTTACTCGCTGCCGGCCATTCGACATACTCGGATTGTCGAAGATGCCAACTGAATGTCCGCTTCCCACCCTAGAAACGGACATAGGCCGCTATCCCCGAACGCCCCGAAACCAGACAATAATTTAGCAGTGATTACGCTTACGTGCCAAACACATGTGTTGGCGCTAATGTCGGCCAAATAGTTTTTCGACATCGGTCATGGACAGTTTCACCCATGTCGGCCGCCCGTGATTGCACTGGCCGGATCGCGGCGTACGTTCCATTTCCCTCAGCAATGCGTTCATTTCCGCGACGTCGAGCGTGCGCCCCGCCCTGACCGAACCGTGGCAGGCCATAGTGGCCAAGACCAGATCGAGTTTTTCGCCCAGCAACACCGAGCCTTTTTCGTCCAGACCGTGTTTGGCAATATCGTCGGCCAGATCCTGCAGCAATTTTGCTGCATTGGCGCGATTGAGGACATGAGGCATGGCCCGCACCAGCATCGCGGAGGGGCCGAACCGTTCGATCAGCAGCCCCAGTTCTGCAAATTTCTCCGCCGCGTCCTCAAGCCGGTCGCAATCGGTTTCTTCCAGTTCGACCACTTCCGGCATCAGCAGGGCCTGACTGCGTTTTATCGCCTCTTCCGCCCCCGCTGCGCGCAGCCGCTCCAGAACCAGGCGTTCATGCGCCGCGTGCTGATCCACGATGACCAGACCATCCGCGGCTTCCGCCACGACGTAGGTATTGGCGACCTGTCCGCGCGCGATACCCAACGGATAGCGCGCGCAATCATCGCCTGGATCATCCGCAATCTGCGCCCGGCCCTGCGGTTCGGCGCCCGATTGGGATCGGTATGCCATACCGGGTTCCGCCAGTCTGGACCGCGAAGACTGATCGGCAATTTCGAATATCGAACGTAATGCAGGCGGCGTTTCGGCCCCTGCGGGTTCCGCCTGCCAACGGTTCATTGCCGCCGCATCCGGCGATTGCGCGCTGCGGCGGTCGACCGTGCCCAATGCCTGACGCAATCCCGATACGATGAAACCGCGCACGCCCTGACTGTCGCGAAAGCGCACTTCGGTTTTGGCCGGATGGACATTCACATCGACATCTTCCGCCGCGATTTCCAGAAACAGCGCCAGCACCGCATGGCGATCGCGCGCCAGCATATCGGCATAGGCACCGCGCACCGCGCCGGTCAGTAGGCGGTCCTTCACCGGGCGGCCATTCACGAACAGATATTGATGATCGCCCACACCGCGATTGTATGTCGGCAGTCCAGCAACGCCAGTCAGACGCATGGTTCCGCGGCTGATATCGATGGCGACCGAGTTGCTGGCCAGTTCGCGGGCGACGATCTCAGCGACGCGGGTTTCCACCTTTGCAACCTTCTGTACCGACAGCACACGCCGATCGCCATGCGTGAACGTAAAGGCAATTTCCGGGCGCGCCATGGCCAATCGCCGCACGACATCCAGACACGCGCCATATTCACTGCGCGCCGTGCGCAGGAATTTGCGCCGCGCAGGCACTTTTGCAAACAGGTTTTCTACTCGCACCCGCGTTCCCGGCGGGAGTGCCGCGGGTGTATCCTCCACCAGTTCACCATGATCGACAATCTTGCGCCAGCCATCGGGCGCGCCCTGAGCCCGGCTTTCCAGGGTCAGCCGCGAAACACTGGCGATCGAGGGTACAGCCTCACCCCGGAAACCAAGGGTTTTGACCTGTTCTATAGCGGATTCCGCACCGATCAGTTCGTCCGGCAGTTTGGAGGTTGCATGACGTTCCAACGCCAATGCCATGTCGGCGGGTGTCATTCCGCACCCGTCATCAGCAATTTCAATATGGGTGAGGCCGCCATCCACGATGGAAATGCCAATCCGGCCCGCACCGGCATCGATCGCATTCTCCAGCAATTCCTTCAAGGCAGCGGCCGGGCGTTCGACCACTTCGCCCGCGGCAATGCGGTTCACGAGCGCTTCGGGAAGGCGGCGGATCTGCGGCATCGGCATGACCTAGCGCCGAACCGGTTTCAATTCGAGTTTGTCCGGGGAAAAACCCGTGCACAGCGCCATTATATTTTTGGCATTTTCCTGCGCGAATGGCTAAGGGCTGTTGCACCCCAGTCACAATCGGGTTCGTAGCTGCGCCTATTTTCTTGCCAGCGGGCCTATTACAGTATGGAAAACGCGAAACATGGGTCTTTTTTCAAAGCTCTTCAAATTCAGTTCGCGGAATATGGCGATCGATCTCGGCACAGCGAACACGCTGGTTTACGTCCAGGATGAAGGCATCATTCTGAACGAACCATCGGTAGTTGCGATGGAAACCATCGGCGGTTTCAAAAAGGTCAAGGCCGTCGGCGACGAAGCCAAGATGATGATGGGCAAGACACCCGATACGATCGAGGCGATCCGGCCCCTGCGCGACGGGGTCATTGCCGATATCGAAATTGCCGAAAAGATGATCGAATATTTCATTCGCAAGGTAAATGGGCGCAACACCCTGTTCAGCTATCCCGAAATCACCATTTGCGTACCGTCCGGTTCGACATCCGTCGAACGGCGCGCAATCCGCGATGCGGCCAGCAATGCAGGCGCCAAGGAAGTTTTTCTTATTCTGGAACCGATGGCGGCGGCAATCGGCGCGGATATGCCGGTGACCGAGCCGATCGGTTCGATGGTCGTCGATATCGGTGGCGGAACCACGGAAGTCGCGGTCCTCTCGCTGCGCGGACTGGCCTACACCACATCCGTTCGCACCGGGGGCGACAAGATGGATGAAGCGATCGTCAGCTATGTTCGCCGCCACCACAATTTGCTGATCGGCGAAGCGACGGCGGAACGGATCAAGAAAGATTATGGTACGGCGATCGTTCCCGAAGACGGTATTGGCGAAATCATCACCTTGAAGGGCCGCGACCTGGTCAACGGCGTGCCCAAGGAAATTACTATCAACCAAGCCCATATTGCAGAAGCGCTGGCCGAACCGATCGGGGCAATCGTGGAAGGCGTACGCATCGCGCTGGAAAACACTGCACCTGAATTGGCTGCGGATATCGTAGATCAGGGGATAGTGTTGACAGGCGGCGGGGCGCTGATCCGTGGGTTGGACGAACATCTTCGCGAAGAAACCGGATTGCCGGTCAGTATCGCAGAAGATCCCCTTTCGTGTGTCGCGATCGGCACTGGCCGTGCGATGGAGGACGAACTGTATCGCGGCGTCCGCATGACCACCTGAGGGGATTGAACAATGGCGTCGTCATCGCGGCGCTCCAACAGTTCGCGCCGCGCACAATATGGAGTGTTTACAGGATATGTGCTCGCCGCGATCGGGGCGCTGATCGGTGCTATACTGCTCGGACTGTCGCTGTGGCGGCCGGTGAGTTTCAACGGTCCGCGCTCGGCGGCGCAGGATATCGTCAGTCCGGTTGGCCAGGGTGCGGCCATTGCCCGTTCGGAAAGCAAGGGTCTGATCGATTCCATTTCCGGCTATCTTGCGGCCGGCCGGCAGAATTCCGCGTTGAAGCAGGAAATGGCTCTGGCGCGCATAAGGCTAAAAGAAGCCGCTGCACTCAAGCAGGAAAACATCCGTCTCAAAAGGCTGATCGGTATCGCCGGAACCGAGATGCAGCCGGTAGCCATTTCGCGCCTTATCGGCTCCAGTTCGACCAGCGCACGGCGGTTTGCCTATATCGGTGCAGGCCGCGACGATGGCGTTCGGGTGGGTATGCCGGTGCGCAGTGCGCGGGGGGTACTAGGGCGCATTCTGGAAGCCGGACAGAACACGTCTCGCGTGCTGTTGTTAACCGACAGTCAAAGCGTCCTTCCGGTACGCAGCGCGAATAAGGAAATTGTCGCTTTCGCAGAGGGGCGCGGCGATGGGCTGCTGCAGATACGGCTTATCAATCTGGGCATCAATCCGCTGAAGAAGGGCGATATGATGATGACCAGCGGATCGGGTGGGTATTATCGCCCCAACCTGCCGGTTGCGATCGTGACCAAGGTTACCGACGATGGCGCAGTCGCGCGCATCATCAGCGATCCAGTTGCTACCGATTACGTGTCGGTCGAGCCGATTTACCTTCCGGAAACGGTGAAGGTTGCGCAGCAGCCTGCGGACGAACCGTTGGCGGATTGATGGACCGGCTCAATCCCAAGGCGCGGCGCGATGAATATGGAAGCCGTATAAACCGAACCCATTCGCCGGCACTCGCCCAGATCATTCCGCCAGTCACCGTTATGTTCATGTCTCTTCTGCCTGCATTCGTTTTAACCGGGTCGGTGCCGATGATGCCACCGCTCGGCCTGATGATCTTGCTGGCCTGGCGCATTGCGCGCCCCGGTATGTTTCCGGTCTGGATCGGCTTCCCGCTCGGCCTGTTCGACGATTTGTTCAGTGGCCAGCCATTCGGCAGCGCTATGCTGTTATGGTCGCTGGCGATGATCGGGATCGAATTGATCGAAGCGCGTTTTCCCTGGCGCAGCTATATGCAGGACTGGATGACCATGGGGGCGATAATCGCAATATATCTACTTGCTGCTGCCGTTCTGTCCGGGGCAGCCGTCAGCGTGCCGATGCTGATAGCGCTATGCCCGCAGTTTTTAATCGCGTTATTGCTATTGCCGGTAGTCTCGCGGCTGGTTGCGATTTTCGACCGGTTGCGACTGCGCCGTGTCCGGGTGGTGCGAACATGAAGAAAACTCTGCGCGCGACCCCTATTACCGCCAACACTCTGGATGCAAGGTTCAACCGGCGCAGTTTCGTCCTGGCCAGTTTTGGTGCCGGTATCGGTAGTCTGCTTGCCGTCCGCATGGCGTATATCGCAATTGCGGAGAATGAAAAATACCGGGTCGAATCGGAAAGCAACCGCGTAAATCTGACCCTTGTCCCGCCGCGCCGTGGCTGGATACTGGACCGAAGCGGCGCGCCGCTCGCATCGAACCGCGCCGATTTTCGCGTCGACGTTATTCCCGAAAGGCTGGCAGATGCGGACCGAACTATCGATGTGCTGGGCGATCTGCTCGGTTATCAGGCCGCGCGGGTCAAGGATCTGAAGGATTCGGTAGCAGAAGCGCGCGGCTTTCAGCCGGTCGAAATCGGCACGGGTCTGACATACGACCAGTTCGCGGCCATCAGCGTCCGGTTGCCCGATCTGCCCGGGGTGGTTCCGCAGCGCGGTTTTTCGCGGTTTTATCCGACCGGCTCGTCGGTCGGGCATCTGATCGGTTATGTCGGGCCTGCGAGTTCGGAAGAATATGAAGAGGAACCCAACCCCCTGCTCGTCACACCGGGCTACAAAATCGGCAAGGACGGGCTGGAAAAACAGTTCGAACAGGAATTGCGCGGCGAACCGGGTGCGCGCCGGGTGGAGGTTACGGCTTCGGGCCGGATCGTGCGCGATCTCGACACGCGGCCGGATGTTCAGGGCGATCCGGTACAGCTGACGATAGATGGTCCTTTGCAGGATTATGCCGCCCGTCGGCTTGGCCTGGAAAGCGGATCGGTGGTCGTCATGGATTGCCGGACCGGCGATCTGTTGTGCATGTCATCCATGCCCAGTTTCGATCCCAACAGCTTTTCGGACGGTATCGGTAGCGTAGAATATGCCATGCTGCGCGAAAACGAACGCGTGCCGTTGCGCAACAAGGTGCTGAAAGGGCTGTATCCGCCCGGCTCCACCATCAAACCGATGCATTGCATGGCGTTCCTGCAAGCCGGGATAAAGCCGGAAGAATCCATCGTGTGCGGCGGTGGCCGGCGGATCGGCAACCGCTTTTTCAACTGCTGGAGCAATCACGGCGTCGTGAATATGGGCAAGGCGATCTATTCCAGCTGCGACAGCTATTTTTATCATTTCGCCCAGAAAGTCGGCTTCGAAAGGATCGCTGCTCTGGCCGAAACGCTGGGTATGGGTCACCAATTCCCGTTGCCGGTTACCAGCCAGTTTTACGGCACTGTTCCGAACCCGGCCTGGAAACAGAAGAAATATGGGGAACCCTGGCGGTCATACGATACGGTGAATGCCAGTATCGGCCAGGGATATTATCTGGCCAATCCGCTGCAGCTCGCCGTAATGTCGGCCCGGCTTGCCACCGGCAAGAAACTGATGCCGAACCTTACCGCCGACAAAAGCAACCCACGCCCTCCAAGCCTGAATTTCGATCCCGAACATATTGCCTATGTGCGCCAGGCGATGAGCGATGTCGTGAACGGCCCCGGTACTGCAGGCCGTGCCCGGTTATCGCTCGACCGGATATTGATGGCCGGCAAGACCGGAACCGCACAGGTCGTGTCCCTCAGCAAATCCGACGGTCGCACCGGGCCCTGGCAGTATCGCGATCATGGACTGTTCGTCTTTTTCGCGCCCTTCGACAATCCGCGTTATGCCGGTGCGGTTGTCGTCGAACATGGCGGCGGATCGGGCGCTGCCTATCCGATTGCGCGCGATGTCATGACCTTCATGTTCGACCCTGGCAAAGGCATGGAATCTCTGCGCGCTCTTGAAAAAGAATGGGGTGGCACCGCTCAGGAACGCCTGGCTGCACGATATGCTTCCTATGCCGCTGCCGCAGGAGAAGACGTGCCCCCTGCCCCGCGGCGCGAGGACGAAATTTTCGATCGTGTCGATGCAGAAGCGCGCGCCGCCGTACAGCAGGCGGAACGGTTGGCGCAAACCACGGACACTGCGATCAACGGGTCCAGCAACGTCCAACCATCATCTGCGGCGGATGACCAGTGAGCCGCGGAGCAATTCCAGCGCCGGTTGCGCGGCAGCCATGGCAAATGCTGATCCCACTGTTCGTGCTCGTCGCGTTCGGGGCCGCCGTCCTGTATTCCGCAGGCGGCGGGAATTTGCAGCCTTTCGCGACATCGCACGTTCTCCGGTTCGGCGTCTTTCTGGTCATGGCCGCAATCATGGTTTTGTTCTCTCGCGATTTTGTGAAGATGATGGCTTTCCCCGCTTTCATTGTCGTTCTCATCATGCTGATCGGGGTGGAAGCAGTCGGTGCGATGGGCGGCGGCAGCCAGCGGTGGCTGGAACTTGGCCCCTTGCGCATTCAGCCATCGGAATTGATGAAACCGATCGTGGTCCTTGCATTGGCAAAATTTTACGATTCGCTTCCCGGTGGAATGATTGGCACCTGGCGATCGGTGGTCCCCGCAGGTGGGCTGATCGCATTGCCGATGGCTCTGGTCCTGTTGCAACCCGATCTTGGAACGTCGCTGGCCATTGCATTTGGCGGGGCGGTGGTCATGTTTCTGGCCGGGCTGCCCATCCGCTGGTTTTTAGCCGCGGGAGCCGCTGCGGCAATTGCAGCCCCGCTCGCGTTCTTTTTTGGACTTAAGGAATATCAGCAACGCCGGGTCACCACTTTCATGGACCCCGAAAGCGACCCGCTGGGCGCCGGATATCACATCACCCAGTCGAAAATCGCGATTGGATCGGGCGGCTTTTCGGGGAAGGGTTTCAACGAAGGATCGCAAAGTCACCTCAACTATCTGCCTGAACCACATACCGATTTCGTATTCGCGACGATGGCGGAAGAATGGGGTATGATCGGTGGAATGCTCGTGATCGTGATTTTTGGACTGATCCTGAAATGGGGACTGGGTGTAGCCCGTGCAGCGCCGGACAGGTTTTCCAAACTTCTTGCATCGGGCATGGTAGCCACCATTTTTTTCTACGTATCCATCAACCTTTTGATGGTTATGGGCCTGGCCCCCGTGGTGGGCATCCCGTTACCTTTCATGAGCCATGGTGGATCGTCCATGCTCACCAACATGATCTGCATCGGAACATTGATGATGGTCAATCGCTGGAACAGGGAAGGTCGCCGCAGCATGGTCGGCTGAAGCGTTGCGATTAGGGACATACCCGTAAGCGTCCTTCCATATTCACTTTGCAAATTCACCATAGTCTGCATTCAGCGCCCCCCACTGGGCGAACCGGACCCCGTAATTGCAGGACAGCAGATGCCGTTTTTAGCTTTATCTCCAAACGACCAGACCCCGATCGGGCGAAGGGCGTTCGGCAAGGCGCGCACGTCCGATATGGTTGGCCCGTCGGACGCTGAGTTGGAATGCGCAATCATGGAACTCCTCGTCAAACTGCATTCCTACGGCAAACAGGTTTCGCTTCGCGATCTGCACAAGGCGGTTTCAGGGGGTCAACCGCGCGTACTCCGCACTGTCCGAAAAATGGTTCATGATGGCAAACTAACACTGCAGACCGTTCATCACGATCCGCTCGCTTCGCTGGTGCAAATCATGGTCTGATAGCGCGCCCGGCCAGGAGAGCCGCTGTTTCTGACCGATCTATGCCCTTTCATCGGTATGCGCTCTTTCATTATTCGGTACCGGGCCTATATCCGCCCTGCCCGACCGGTATTAGCGAGTCGCGGCGATGCCATCATCGGTGTCAGGACGCATAGCTCAGTTGGTAGAGCAGCTGACTCTTAATCAGCGGGTCCTTGGTTCGAACCCAAGTGCGTCCACCATTTCCATAACTACCTCTGGTATAAGCGGGCTTGCGACGGGCGCAGGCTTTCCATCGCTCTACCGGGCCGCTAACGCCGCGTTTCAATCGAGTTGAGGAATTGTCGATGGCGCGTGTTCTTATTGTCGAGGCCCGTTTTTACGATGCGCTGAACGACCAGCTTATTGCCGGCGCCCGCGCCGTATTGGAACAGGCAGGACACGACGTGGAAGTGGTAACGGTGCCCGGTGCGCTCGAGATTCCGGGGGCTATTGCCCTTGCCGCAGAAGGGCAGGCCTATGCAGCGTTTGTGGCGATAGGCGTGGTCATTCGCGGCGAAACCTATCATTTCGAAATTGTCGCCGGCGAAAGCGCGCGTGGTATCATGGCCTTGACCATGGACGGTATTGCAATCGGAAACGGTATCTTGACCGTAGAGAACGACGATCAGGCGATGGTTCGTGCCGATCCTGCGCAGAAGGACAAGGGCGGTGAAGCGGCGCGCGCCGCAATTGCAATGATGGGCCTACAGGCCCGCTTCACCGGATAGCTTACCGCGCGCGGGCACCGAAACAGGTTTTTCCAGCGTAATGTGCGCTGGCGCCCAGTTCTTCCTCGATACGGATAAGCTGATTGTATTTCGCCAACCGGTCCGAACGGGCGAGCGAACCGGTCTTGATCTGTCCGCAATTGGTGGCAACAGCCAGATCGGCTATGGTCGTATCCTCCGTTTCGCCCGAACGGTGCGACATGACGCAGGTGTAGTTCGCCCGGTGGGCCATATTCATTGCGTCGAGCGTTTCGGTAAGCGTGCCGATCTGATTGACTTTGACCAGCAGCGAATTGGCCAAACCGTTTTCGATACCCATCGCCAGCCTCTGTGAATTGGTTACGAACAGGTCATCCCCCACCAGCTGGACCGATCCGCCCAATGCATCAGTCAAGGTTTTCCAGCCTTCCAGATCATCTTCGTCCATGCCGTCTTCGATCGACCGGATCGGATAATCGGCGCAGAGCTTCACGAGATAATCCGACATCTGCGATGGTGACAGAACAGCGTTCTCCCCCGCTAGCCGATACTCCCCATCCCCGTAATATTCGCTTGCCGCGCAATCCAGAGCCAGAACGACGTCGTCGCCCGGCGTAAAGCCAGCCTGGTCGATCGATTGCATGATGAAGTCGAGCGCGTCGCGCGTGCTGGCCAGATTAGGCGCGAAACCCCCTTCGTCACCAACCGCAGTTGCAAGACCTTTCTGCGCAAGCCCCGATTTCAGCGTATGGAAAATCTCCGCACCCCAGCGCACCGCTTCCGCCAGGCTGCTGGCGCCGACCGGCATCACCATGAATTCCTGGATATCAATGGGATTATCCGCGTGTTCACCGCCATTGATGATGTTCATCATGGGCACCGGAAGGACATGGGCGGATACACCGCCGACATATGCGTATAGCGGCAATCCGCGCGCGTTCGCCCCTGCTTTGGCCGCCGCCAGGCTTACCCCCAATATCGCATTGGCGCCAAGGCGGCTTTTGTTGGGCGAGCCGTCCAGATCGATCATTGCCAGATCGATATCGCGTTGATCCTCAGCCTCCAGACCCAGCAACATATCCGCGATTTCGCCGTTTATGGCATCGAGGGCTTTGGTCACCCCCTTACCCAGATAGCGAGCACCGTCACCGTCGCGCAGTTCCACCGCCTCGTGCGCGCCGGTCGACGCGCCGGATGGTACGGCGGCGCGGCCGAAACTGCCATCTTCCAGCAGAACATCGACTTCGACCGTCGGGTTGCCCCGGCTGTCCAAGATTTCCCGGCCATGGATGTCGATAATCGCGGTCATACAGAAGCTCCGATGGTGGTAAGGCGCCAGTTTCCCGGCAACACGGTCCTTGGGGATTGTGGATAAGATGGAACGGCCTTAACTACCGGAACAATTACGGGCAAGTTGCGTTATAAATCACAACGGGCGCAGTATTCTTACAGCGAGATTATTAGCGCCCGATTGAATTTCTACGAGGGTAAAGGAAGTATCATGGACACTACACCAACAGGCACTGCTGTGCCGAAACCGGCATCGAAAAGCAAAGCGGTCAAGAAGACTCCTCCGGTTGACGCCATTGTGGTCACCGACGCTGCCGCAGACCATTCCACATCGACCGAGCATGGCGAAGCCAAGACGCGCTTTAATGCTGCGCTTGACGAAGCCAAAGCGGGTGCAGCGGCGCTCAAAGACGAAGCAACCGTGCGGGCAGGTGCCTATCGCGATCAGGCACGCACCAAGTCGGAAAATCTCACTGCCGACGCGAAAGTTCGTGCTGGCGAAATGGCTGTCGATGCGAAAACAAAGGCTAGCGGAGGGCTCTCGTCACTCAGCAAGGTTGTGTCCGACAAGGCCGGGCTGATCGACGAGAAACTTGGCGCGAAATATGGCGATTATGCGCGCAGTGCATCGCGGTCCCTGGAAGAAACGGCCGTCAAGTTGGACACCAAGAGCGTGGATGAACTTACCGAAGATGCACGAATTGCAGTTCGCAAAAGCCCTGGAGCGGCAGTTGGGATCGCGGCAATTGCCGGGTTTTTCATTGCGCGTCTGTTCACCGGCGGCCGTCGCTGAGAATCACTGACATTTTTTTGTCGAGCCGGGGGCTTTAGATGTTGAATACGGAGCGGTCTGATAGCCGAGATGGTTCGGTTGATACCGGCGATTCGGCAGTACCGAGCGGCGAGCCTGTTAACTCAGGCTCGCTTCTCGACGATCTAACGGCGCTAGCTGATGATGGTAAGACGTATGTGGAAGCGGAACTTGCCTTTCAAAAAACGCGTTTTGCCTTTGCGGCGAACCGGGGAAAGTCGGGCGCGGCGTATCTTGTCGGTGCCGCCGCCTTGCTGCATCTTGCGTTGATCGGAATAGTGGTCGGGGCGATCATCGGATTGGCGGACGAACTTGGCGCTTTGGTTGCCACCCTGATCGTTGGTGGAATTTTGTCGGTGGCGGCGTTTGCGCTTCTTCTTTTCGCGCGGAACAAATTTTCGAGCATGGCGAGAAGCTTCAAGGACGATGCAAATGTCTGATAATCTCGAATTCCAGCTTATCGAAGACCGGATGGTGCGGAATGCGGCGAAAGCTGTGTTGCGCGCCGATATCGCACACATCAAGGCTGATTTGCGTGGAAAAGGGTTGGGGGCCCGGGTTGGCGACAGAGTAACCGAGGGTGCTGTCGATGTGTTGGAACAAGCCACCGCGCTTGCAGACGATAACAAGGGTGTTCTCGCCACACTGGTCGCGGCTGTGGTAATCTGGTTCGCGCGTAATCCGATCCTCGACTTGTTCGATGCTGGCGAAACCGGTCTGCACCCGGACGACGGCGAGCTTGCGGATCAATATGACGGCCGGACCGGCCAATACGGCGTCTGACAGCCCTCTTAAAACGATGCGAACCGGTCTAATCAGACCGATTAAAACAAGGAATCCATACATGTCGAGCGAAGAAAAACGGCAGGAACTCAAAGCGAAGATCGAAGCCGCTGAAAAACGCAATGAAGAGCGTTCCCTTGGGGAATATGCCCAGGAAGCTACCGAAACTGCCAAACAGTTTGTAAAAGACCATCCCGTTGCGACGGTTGCGGGGGTGGCTGTACTTGGACTTGCCATCGGCGCGATGACCCGTCCGGGTCGCCGGGTTGGCGCGCAGGCCGGGCGCCGCGCAAGTTCATTCGCCTCTCAAGCTGCCGAAATGGGTATGGCATATGCCAGCGGCCTGTTCGACGCCGCGGGTGATGTTGCAGCGACAGGCCGCGACAGGCTGGAAGATGTGGGCGATTCAATTGGCGACAATGCTCGTGCTGCCCGGCGCCGGGCACGGTTTTCTGGCGGAAACGCTGTCGCAAAGGCAAACATTCTCTCGCGTGAGGCGGGAAAAGGGGCAGGTCGCGGAGCACGCGGTCTGCGTTCGCGTTTCGGCCGGTAAACGATCGGGATAACGTGTGTTGAACACGGCGCATCAGGCTTGTCTGATGCGCCGTTTTCTTTATGGGCCGGACCCGATAAGGGCCGAATAGCCAATGTTCACCATATAGTCGGGGTATAGACGATGGAAGAAACCGAAATTACACAGACGCTGCACTTGGTCATGGGTGGCCGGGTACAGGATCCCCGATCAGCCGAATTCCAGGATCCGGAAAGCATTCACGTCGTCGGCGTGTTCAGCCATTACGATGCCGCCGTGGAGGCATGGCGATCCAACGCACAGCGGACCGTGGACGATGCCGAAATGAAATATGTCATCGTTCCGTTGCATAAATTGCTTACACCCAGCACGTAACCGTACCGTTCCGTCCTGTAGAACCGGATTGTATACGCATCTGCATCGTCCGATGAACGAAACGCCTGCAATAATCAGGAAGCCCAAACGGCGTTACTGTTACCGAACGCGTCAGATATATTCGATTTTTTCGACCAGATAGAACTTGTCGCCGGACGGGACTGTCACTTCGACCTCCTCGCCCAGATTCTTGCCGATCAACGCACGGCCGATCGGGGAATTATAGGAAATGCGGCCACTGGCGACATTCGCTTCGGTTTCGCCGACGATCTGATATTTGATGGGTTTGTCGTTTTCATCCAGCAAAGTCACTGTCGCGCCGAACACGATCTTGTCGCCCGACAGCGTTTTGGGGTCGATGATCTGGGCCCGCGTAACCTTACTTTCAATATCGCCTATCATGGCCTCTACCTGACCCTGACGTTCCTTCGCCGCGTGATATTCCGCGTTTTCCGACAGATCGCCATGGGCACGCGCTTCCTCGATCGCATCCACGATCTTAGGCCGTTCGGCCCGCAGCTGCTTCAGATCGCGCGTCAGCGTTTCATAGCCCTCGGCGAGCATTGGAACCTTTTCCATCATTTTCCTCGTTTTTCTTTGCGGCCCCCGATACCCACGGACCATTCGATGCCGGGCCACCCGTTCAAAGGAGCGGCATCGTTCCGGAAGCGATGTCGGGAGAGGTCGAATATTGCCTAACTGTAATAGTCCTGCAACGACCGGACTTCAAGCTTGGCAGGCTCTACCGAACGAATTGCCTGCGCAGTGGCGAGCGAGGCTGCCGCAGTCGTATAATACGGTATTTTCTTTTCCAATGCGGTAGCCCGGATGGATTTGCTGTCGATCAGGCTTTGCCAGCCTTCGGTGGTGTTGAACACCAACGCAATATCGCCGTCGATCATCCGGTCCACGATATGCGGCTGCCCTTCTGCGACCTTGTTGATGCGCGTTACTTCCAGACCTCTATCCGCAAGATATTGCTGCGTGCCCTGCGTAGCAACGACGGAGAACCCCTGAGCGATGAGCTTTTCGATGGCGGGAACGATGACCGGCTTGTCGCTTTCCTTCACCGATACGAACACGACGCCTTCGTTTGGTAGTTTCACTCCCGCCCCCAATTGCGATTTGAAGAAGGCGGTGGCAAAATCGCGATCGATGCCCATGACTTCGCCGGTAGATTTCATTTCCGGGCTCAGCACAGGGTCCGCGCCAGGGAACCGGGCGAAGGGGAATACCGCTTCTTTTACCGCCATGTAATCGAGATCGCGTTTGAAAGGCGGAAATGCGCTGAGCATTTCGCCCGCCATGACGCGTGCGGCGATCTTCGCGACAGGCTGCCCGATGGCCTTGGCCACGAACGGCACCGTACGGCTTGCCCGCGGATTGACTTCGATCAGAAAGACATCCGCGCCGATGATGGCAAACTGCACGTTCATCAATCCGCGCACGCCCAGCGCCATGGCAAGTGCCTGTGCCTGCCGTTCCATTTCCTGCACGATTTCGGCGGATAGGGAATAGGGCGGAATGGTGCAGGCGCTGTCGCCGGAATGGACCCCCGCTTCCTCGATATGCTGCATGACCCCGGCCACCACGACCTGGGTTCCATCGCATACCACATCGACATCGCATTCTATGGCATCGCGCAGATATTGGTCGACCAGCACAGGGCTGTCGCCGGACACGCTTACGGCGGTGCGGATATAATCGTCGAGCTGCGCCTCACTGTCCACGATTTCCATCGCGCGCCCGCCCAGTACGTAAGACGGGCGCAGCAATACCGGGTAGCCAATTCGCGCGGCAACCGCTGCAGCTTCGTCGCGGCTGTGGGCGATGCCATTATCCGGCTGTCGCAGCCCCAGCCTATCCACCAGTTTGGCAAAGCGTTCCCGGTCTTCCGCCAGATCGATCGCATCGGGGCTGGTGCCCAGAATCGGTATACCCTCATCCTCCAGCGCCTGCGCCAGTTTCAATGGCGTCATGCCGCCGAACTGCACGATCACGCCGACCAGTTCGCCGTTCTGTTGTTCGACGCGCAGGATTTCCAGCACATCTTCCACCGTCAACGGTTCGAAATACAACCGGTCGGAGGTGTCGTAATCGGTGGAAACGGTTTCGGGATTGCAATTGACCATGATGGTTTCGTAGCCCGCTTCCGCCAGGGCGAAGCAGGCATGGACGCAGCAATAATCGAATTCGATGCCCTGCCCGATGCGATTGGGACCGCCGCCCAGGATCACGATCTTGCGCCGGTCGCTCGGGGCGGCTTCGCACTCCGCTTCTCCGAACGTAGGGGCTTCGTAAGTCGAGTACATATAGGGCGTGATCGCTTCGAACTCCGCCGCGCAGCTGTCGATGCGTTTGAACACCGGCTGCACGCCCAGTTTGCGGCGCAGTGCGCGCACTTCGGCTTCGCTGGTGGCGCCGGCCATGGCCTTCATCGCATCGTGCAACAGGCCGGAACGCCGCGCCTGCGTTTCCCCGATACCGCCGGCTACATGGACCGAACGTACCGCCAGCGTGGCCAGGCGCTTGTCGGAAAAACCCATCGATTTCAGCCGCCGCAATCCTGCCGCATCGCCTGGCAGGCCATCCTTGTTGATCTGCCGTTCCGCATCGATGATGGCTTCGATCTGGCGCAGGAACCATTTGTCGTAGCCGGTAATGCGGTTGATATCGTCCACATCGAACCCTTCGCGGAATGCCTGCGCCACTTTCAGAATGCGGTCCGGCGTGCGTTTGGATAGCGCGCTGACAATCTTGTCGCGATGCACATTTTCCAGTTCGACGACGCGATTGAAACCGTCCAGATCGGTTTCCAGCCCGCGCAGCGCCTTCTGCATGCTTTCGGCAAAATTGCGCCCGATCGCCATCACTTCGCCGACCGATTTCATCGCGGTGGCCAGATCGTCCGTTGTGCCCTTGAACTTCTCGAATGCGAACCGGGGGATTTTGGTGACGATGTAATCTATGGTCGGTTCGAAACTGGCAGGCGTAGCGCCGGTAATTTCGTTGGTAAGCTCGTCCAGCGTATAACCCACCGCCAGCTTCGCCGCGACGCGCGCGATGGGGAAGCCGGTGGCTTTGGAGGCGAGCGCGCTGGAACGCGATACGCGCGGATTCATCTCGATCACGATCAGGCGGCCATCCGCCGGATTGACCGCGAATTGCACGTTGGAACCGCCCGTCTCCACGCCGATCTCGCGCAGCACCGCGATGCTGGCATTGCGCATGATCTGATATTCCTTGTCCGTCAGCGTCAGCGCGGGGGCCACGGTGATGCTGTCGCCGGTATGCACGCCCATCGGATCGACGTTTTCGATCGAACACACGATGATGCAATTGTCCTTGCCGTCGCGCACGACCTCCATCTCGAACTCTTTCCAGCCGAGCAGCAATTCCTCGATCAGCACCTCGTTGGTGGGGGAGGCGTCCAGCCCTTCGCGCACGATGCGTTCGAACTCCGCCTTGTTGTAAGCGATGCCGCCGCCGGTGCCGCCCAGGGTGAAGCTGGGGCGGATGATGCTGGGCAGGCCGGTGCGTTCCAGCACGGCGTGCGCCTGTTCGACCGTGTTGGCGATACCGCTACGCGCGCTTTCGAGGCCGATCCTGTCCATCGCCTCGCGGAAACGCTGGCGGTTTTCCGCCTTGTCGATCGCGTCGGCATCCGCGCCGATCATCTGCACACCGTATTTTTCGAACACGCCGTTCGCGTCCAGCGCCAGCGCGCAATTCAGCGCCGTCTGCCCGCCCATCGTCGGCAGCACCGCCCAACCACCGGGGAAGGCAGCCGTTTCCTTGGCGATTATCTTTTCGACCACTTCGGGCGTGATCGGCTCGATATAGGTCGCATCCGCCATGTCGGGATCGGTCATGATCGTGGCGGGATTGGAATTGACGAGGACGACGCGATAGCCCTCCTCCCGCAAAGCCTTGATCGCCTGCGTACCGGAATAATCGAACTCGCACGCCTGCCCGATGATGATGGGACCGGCGCCGATGACGAGGATGGAGGAGATGTCAGTGCGTTTGGGCATTACGATTATCACATAGACTATTGTTAAGTCAAAGCATGCGATACAAGCAACGCACGCCCGATAGCATCAGCAATCTTAACGAGAGTTTTTCTCGTAGCACCCGACTGTATATCCAAGCTGATTTCGCCTGAATACGTTAGCATTCCGTCGCTAACGTGTCTGGCATAGTCATCGCACCTCGAAATCGGACGGCGTCCTCGTGTCCTACGTCAGTGCACGTGAATAGAAGTAATTTGCATTGATAATCTGGCCGCCAATTTCGATTAACCTGCCAGTCCCTTATTGCTGCAATCCAATATCTGCCCGAGCAGCGAAGATCCTTTCCGCATACTCTAGGTAGCACGTAACTTTTGACAAGATCCGACCAGTTGTTGCATACTCAGTTATCAATCGACGGTGTCGTGATTGATCTACTGCAGATGTACACGATCGATCGTACCGTTCTAGCCATAATGCTTGGCAATTTTCATTCAAGCATCCCAACAAACTTCTCGAACAGGTAAAAACTGTCCTGCGGCCCCGGCGAAGCCTCCGGGTGATACTGCACCCCGAACGCCCGCTTGCCCTTCACCGCAATCCCGCAGTTGGAGCCGTCGAACAGGGAAACGTGCGTTTGCTCGACGCTGTCCGGCAGGGTGTCGCCATCGACGGTGAAGCCGTGGTTCATGCTGGTGATCTCGACCAGGCCCGACGTCTCGCCCCACCCCTCGCCCACGCGCTGCACGGGATGGTTCGCGCCGCGGTGGCCCTGGTGCATCTTGATGGTTTTCGCGCCCGCCGCCAGCGCGAGGAGCTGGTGGCCGAGACAGATGCCGAAGATCGGCATGTCGCGCTCCAGCAGCGCCTGAATGACCGGCACCGCATGTTCGCCCGTCGCTGCCGGATCGCCGGGGCCGTTGGAGAGGAACACACCGTCGGGCTTCAACGCCAGAATATCGTCGAGCGTGGTTCTTGCGGGGACCACGGTGACACGCGCACCCGCGCGGACGAGGTTGCGGAAGATATTGTCCTTGCTGCCGTAATCGATGGCGACGATGTGGGGCCCCTCTTGCCGCAATCCTTCACCGTAGCTCTCGCCCAATCGCCATTCGCCGCCAACCCAGCCTTCCGCCTTTTCCCGGCTGACCCGGCTTGCCAGATCCAGCCCTTCCAGCCCGGACCATTCGCGCGCCTTGGCCAGCAGGCCTTCGATGTCGAACCCGCCATTGGGCTCATAGGCGATGACCGCATTGGGCGCGCCGGTTTCGCGAATGCGCCGCGTCAATGCCCGCGTATCGACACCGGACAGGCCGATCTTGCCGCTCGCCTCCATCCATTGCGCAAATTCCTGCGTGGAACGGAAATTGCTCGCCAGCGATACCGGTTCGCGCACGATGCAGCCGACGGCCAATTCCACCACGCTCTCCACATCGTCCACATTCGCGCCGACATTGCCGATATGGGGAAAGGTAAACGTCACGATCTGCGCGGCGTAGCTGGGATCGGTCATGATCTCCTGATAGCCGGTTATGGCGGTGTTGAAGCACACTTCCCCCACCGCATAACCTGGCTTGCCGAACCCCATGCCCCAGATGACCGTGCCGTCGGCCAGAACGCAGCATCCGGTCGCGCCTTTGGGTTGCGCAGGGGAGGTGGCGGCGTGGGCCATGAAAAGGCGCTCCGTTCGTAAGGTTTCCGGCGATGCTTGCTAAGGGATGGCGGCTATAGCGCGCAGGCCGCACCGTCAAGCTATCGCAGGCGGTTATTGTCGGTTATCAGGCGGGCGAACACTCATCCACGGGAACACCACCATGCTGCGCGAAGATATCAAGGCCCAGACCATCACCGCCATGAAGGCGAAAGACAAGGAACGGGTTGCCACGCTGCGCCTTATCGCCGCAAAGATAAAAGACCGCGACATCGAACTGCGCACATCGTCCAGGGAACTGGATGACGATGTGCTGGTGATCGAAGTGCTGCAGAAAATGGCCAAACAGCGCAAGGAATCCATCACCATGTACCGCGACGGCGAGCGCGAGGAATTGGCGGCCAAGGAAGAAGGCGAACTGGCCGTGATCGAGGAATTCCTGCCCAAACAGATGAATGATGGCGAAACCCGCGCTGCGATTGCCGCAATCAAGGCAGATGTTAACGCTTCGGGTCCAAAGGATATGGGCCGGGTGATGGCGGAACTGAAATCGCGCCATGGGGCGTCGCTGGATATGACCAAAGCGAGCGCCATGGTGAAGGAGAGCCTGACATGACGAAAACCCTCAATATCCTGGCCCTGTCCAGCGCCGCACTCATGCTCGCTGCGTGCTCCGCCGAAACCACGCAGGATACCGATCTAGATGTTGCCACCACCGATGGGGAGGCCGCCGCGCTGGACCGATCCATCGAAGCAGGCGATTTCATGGATTTGCAACTCGGCGCAAAAATTATCGGGCCGCAGGGACCGCAGGTCGAGGCGTCTCTCGACAATGCAGAAGGTAGCTTTGCCGACATCCGGTCCTTCGTCGCCTGTCCCTCCGGCATGGAAATCTGCGACCCCAAGACCGCGCCCGATGGCACGATCTACACCTATGTTCACGTCGTCTATCCCGGCGAAGACAATCAGCCCGACACCGGTAGCGGCGCGGGCAACGATTCGTCCCATGTGGAAAAAGCGACCGCGTTCAAGATGCTGCAACCCGCGCACGGGTTCACCGGCAAAGTGGGATATTCGAAAGCCGAAGCGATCGCTGCAATCGGTGCCAAGGCGCAAGTCGTCGTGACTTGCGCGGGTGGCTCCATCGTATGGACGGTGAATGCCGGCGATGGCGGAAACCAGTGGGAACAGGCGGAACCGTTGACGTTTTACTGGCAATCGACCCTGCCGCCTGCGGGCCCTGCCCCCGCCTATGCAATTATGGCCAATGCAGCGGAGGCCAGCGGTCCCGGCCCGATGCCGGCTGCCCGTAAAGGCGCGACGAACGCCTGTTCATAGGTCGGCATTCGCCACTATGGGTTGGCGCGTAAGCGTGCTACTCGCGCGCGATGGCTCTCAGTCCCCAATGGCTTGATGAATTGCGTGCGCGCACGACGCTGTCCAGCGTCATCATGCGCACGACCAAGCTGCAGAAGGCCGGGCATGAATGGAAGGCGTGCTGCCCCTTCCACGATGAAAAATCGCCCAGCTTCACGGTCAGCGACCAGAAGGGATTTTACCATTGTTTCGGCTGCGGCGCGCATGGCGATGTCATAAGTTGGATGACCGACCAGCGCGGGCTGCAATTCATGGACGCAGTGAAGGAACTGGCAGCGCAAGCAGGCATGGAAATGCCCGCACCCGATCCTCAAGCGGTAGAGCGCGCAGAACAGCAAGCGGGCCTGCACGACGTGATGCAATCCGCGCAGGACTGGTTCGTGCGCAATCTGCAAGACGATGCGGGGGCCGGCGCACGCGATTATCTGGCAAGCCGCGGCTTCGATGCGCAAATCATGCAGCAATTCGGATTTGGCTACGCACCACCCGATCGGCAGGCCATGAAGGGGGCGCTGTCCCAATTTGACGAAGCGCTGTTGATCGAAGGCGGGTTGCGAATTTCCGTGGACCAGAAAGAACCATACGACCGGTTCCGTTCGCGCCTGATGCTGCCGATCCAGGATGCACGCGGACGCGTTATAGCGTTTGGCGGCCGCATTCTGGAAGCCGACACGAAAGCGCCGAAATATCTCAATTCTCCCGATACGCCTTTGTTCGACAAGGGGCGCACGCTTTACAATATGCACCGCGCCGGGCCGGCATCGCGCCAGACCAACAGGCTGATCGTCGTGGAAGGCTATATGGACGTGATCGCCCTGGCCAATGCCGGTATTCACGATGCGGTCGCGCCGCTGGGCACAGCATTGACCGAAACGCAGATCGAACTTCTGTGGCGCATGGTCGAACGCCCGGTTCTGTGTTTCGATGGCGATGCGGCGGGTCAGCGGGCAGCCATGCGTGCCATCAGCCGCGCGCTTCCCTTGTTAAAACCTTCTCATTCGCTCGGCATCGCGCGCTTGCCTTCGGGCATGGACCCGGACGATCTGCTCCGCAAGAAAGGCCGCACAGCCCTCGACGATGTGTTGGAAAGTGCCGATACGCTGCTGAACACGATCTGGAATTTTGAACGCGATGCCCAGCCTCTGGCAACACCGGAGGATAAGGCGGGCCTCAAGGCGCGCCTGCTGGCCCATGTCGATCTGATACAGGACGCCGATATTCGCGCCTTATACAAACGCGAATTGCTGGAACGGTTTTCGGCATTTGCCTTTCCGCCCCTGCCCACCCAAAAGCTGGTCAAAACGGGACTGGAACGCGCGCGGTTCCCGGCAGGCCACGCCTGTTCTGACACCCGATGCAGCAGCACGTCTTCGCCGGATAAGCAACGGTGGCAGCCGGGACCGGTTGACCAGCGCCGTCATCTGCGGGCTGGCCCGCTATCCCGATGTCATTATGCGCCATGTGGACAGTCTGGAACGCTTTGCGGCAAGCGACCGCGCATTCGGCCTGGTGATCGATCCGCTGCTGGATGCGGCGGAAACGCTTGAACCCGGCGATACGTCTCCCATATTGGCAATCGCTGGTATCGCAAACGCACCGGATGAAACCCGTTTCTCCTTCCTTCGCGAAGGTATCGATCCGAAAGTGGCTCGCGACGATCTGGCAGAAGCTGTGTCTTTGATGGTCGAACGACCTGCGCTCGATGCTGCGCTTGCGGCGGCGACGGCGCGGTTTGCCGACGATCCGGAAGGGGCTTTTGCCGAACAACAGCGTCTCCTTAAACGAAAGCTGGAATTCGAACGGCGTTTAGGGCAGATGGTGACCGAGAAAGCTGCACGTGCAGCACAGATTGATTTGGACCCGCAACCCGCACATCCGGGCGTCGGGGTCCCAGAAACGGACTGACATAAATCCATGCCCTCCAAAGTGAAATCCGAAAAAGACGACGCACCGTTGATCGATCTGAACGAAGCGTCGGTCAAGAAACTGCTGACGAAGGCGAAACGCAAGGGTTACCTTACGGTCGACGAACTCAACGAGGCGTTGCCCCAGGACCAGATGACCACTGACCAGATCGAGGATGTAATGTCCGCGATTTCGGAAATGGGCGTCAATATCGTCGAGAACGACGAGGAAGCCGAAGCCGAAAAGGCGGAAGCCGCCGAGGTCGAGGAGATCAGCGTCGGCAAGGATGGCAAGGACGCGAAGAAACCCGCAGCGCCGAAGAAACTGGCTGCCGGCGACCGTACGGACGATCCGGTGCGGATGTATCTGCGCGAAATGGGCGCCGTCGAACTGCTTAGCCGGGAAGGCGAAATCGCGATTGCCAAACGGATCGAGGCCGGACGGGACACGATGATCATCGGCCTGTGCGAAAGCCCGATAACCTTCCACGCGATTATTCATTGGTCCGAAGCGCTCAATAGCGAAGAAATGCAGCTGCGCGAAATTCTCGATCTCGACGCCATGCTGTCGAAAGAACCTCCCGTCGACAAGATGGAGGAGGAAGACGAAGACGACGACGGCGAAATTTCCGAAGAAAATGCCGGCGTTTCCATTCGCGACGATGATGACGACAGCACATCGGACGACGATGCGGATGGCGAAGACGATGATGAAAGCACATCGAAGCGAGACGACGATGACGAGGAGGAGGACAACACGCTTTCCCTCGCCCAGATGGAAGCGGCGCTGAAGCCCGAAGCACTGGAAACATTCGCGCGCATTACCTCGATGTTCAAGAAGTTCGAAAAATTGCAGGCCGACCGGGTCGATACCTTGGGCGCAGGGCAGGATTTCCCGGCAGCGAAGGAGCGCAAATATGAAAAAATGCGCGAAGATCTGACAGCCGAGGTCGAGAGCGTCCAGTTCCACGCGAACAAGATCGAATTTCTGGTCGACAATCTTTATGCCTTCAACCGGCGCCTGACCGCGCTTGGTGGTCAGATGCTGCGTCTGGCAGAGCGGCACAAGGTCAAGCGGATCGACTTCCTCGATGCATATATCGGTAATGAACTGGACGACGCGTGGCTGAAAGATCGCGCGAAAACGGATAAGAAATGGGCCGCTTTCGCTGACAAGGAGGCGGACGCAGTCGAACGCATTCGTGCCGAAATCGCCGATATCGCCGCCAACACCGGCATGAGCCTGCCCGAATTCCGCCGTATCGTGAATATGGTGCAGAAGGGCGAGCGCGAAGCCCGTATCGCGAAGAAGGAAATGGTCGAAGCCAATCTTCGCCTGGTCATTTCCATTGCCAAGAAATACACCAACCGCGGCCTTCAATTCCTGGATCTTATTCAGGAGGGCAATATCGGTTTGATGAAAGCGGTCGATAAATTCGAATATCGTCGCGGTTACAAATTCAGCACCTATGCCACCTGGTGGATACGCCAGGCGATTACGCGATCGATTGCCGATCAGGCGCGCACGATCCGTATCCCGGTGCATATGATCGAAACAATCAACAAGCTGGTCCGCACAAGCCGGCAGTTCCTGCACGAACAGGGCCGCGAACCCACGCCTGAAGAAATGGCAGAGCGCCTGTCCATGCCACTGGAAAAAGTGCGCAAGGTGATGAAAATCGCGAAGGAACCGATCAGCCTTGAAACCCCGATCGGGGACGAGGAAGATTCGCATCTCGGCGACTTCATCGAAGACAAGAACGCAATCATTCCGGTGGATGCCGCCATTCAGGCCAATCTGAAGGAAACCGTTACCCGCGTTCTGGCGTCTTTGACCCCCCGCGAAGAACGCGTGCTGCGTATGCGCTTCGGTATTGGAATGAACACGGACCATACTCTGGAAGAGGTGGGGCAGCAATTCTCCGTCACGCGTGAACGCATCCGCCAGATCGAAGCCAAGGCGCTGCGCAAGCTGAAACATCCAAGCCGCAGCCGTAAAATGCGCAGCTTTCTCGACCAGTAAGCACAGCAGGAACAATCGGAGCTATATCGGGGTTGCGTGCGGCGACAGCGCTGGTGTTCGGTATGCCATCAGGCGAAGCTGTGCCGGTTGACGCGAGAGAAGCGCCGGTCGTGGTTTCTGATGTCCGGATAGAACCGATGTCCGGATAGAATTGGCCCAGCAGATCGTGGATAGCGGCTATCCGCTGGACATCCGCGAACCGCTATTTTTGCGTACGATGGACGAAATGATCAAGCAGATGCACACGCCCGTAGTAAAAGCGGTCGACGGGTCTGGAACTGGAACCGAGGTCGGCGTTACAGACGCGATGGCAGGCACTTATGCGGAAATGTTTCCCGAACAGGAACTGCGCGATCTTCTCAAATTTGTATCCGCACCGAGTGGTCAGTCCTTCTTTTCGAAATCGCCGGAAATTCTACCCCATCCGAAATTTGCAGCGGCTGCTGGAAAATACATGGGCGAAATATTGGTCGATTTTCCAAAAGCACGGGTCGATCTGATGAATGCTTTGGCGCAACACGCGGAACGCCGGGAACAGTCCTAACACAAAACTCTTTCGTAATCGAAGCGTCCCCGCGGCCGTATTGCGATTTCTGTTATCAACCCTTCATCGAGCGATAGACCGGCACCGTATCCGCGACCGGATCGAACCGGACCCACAACGCAATCGCACCAGCTATCGTCAGCATGATCGCCGCCGCCAATGCGCATTTGCGCGCATCGGGCCGCGCCAATGTCGGCCCGAGAACCGGCACCGCCAGCGCCGTCAATAAAGCAGCGACCATCGGCAGATCCGGACCCACGCCCTGCATGAACTGGTGCCCGTATTGCAACAGAAACCCGATTGTGATGGCGCCCAGGATTGTTGCGATGATCCGGGCTATCTTTGGCGGCGCCCGGTGAACCGCGAACGAAACGATCCCGCCAAGCAGCAACGGCCAGACAATGATAAACGACGTGGTAGGCGCGGCTATCTGCAAACCTATGCCAAGTACCAATGCAACGATGCCCCCGCTGCGACCCGCCCATAAGGGCGCGCTCAGCACAAGTGCCGCCATGCAAATCAACGCCGCCTGTGCCTCCAGCAAGGGAATGGCAGCGAGCCTGTCGTAGTAGATGGCTGGCCCTGCCGCTGCGCCCGACAGCCGGTTGAACGCATACAGCCCGATCCCGCCGCCAAGAATTATCGTAGCCGATGCCGCCAGGCTCCCCCGCCATGCGCCCGGCGCACCGGCACGCAGACCCAGAAACTGAAGGATAGCGGCAAGCGCGAACAGCGCCCAACCCACGACTGTCCCGTAATCGAGTACGAATAAGCCGAACACATCGAAAAAGGTCCGGTTCTGCGAGCGTGCGGGCAGCGGTTCCGCGCTTGCCAACGCCGATGTCAACGCAAGCGTCTGGTCGCCCATATCCTGTAACGCGCCACGATCCAGCCTGTCCGGCGTGGCCTTTGGAGAATGATACAGGCCCGGCCGACCGATGAACGAAAGATTGTAGCCGGTAAATCCACGGTCCAACACGGGCGTCAGATCGGTATCGTTGGGCAAAACTTCATAAATATAGGTGGCGAGCGACGATCCTGCAGGCCGTGTTACATTATCCGCATATACCCGAATTGCATTTCCGTTATCACGCGATGTCTGGAACAGGCTGGTTCGCCCGCCCCCGCCCCTGGCTTCCAGATTGATAAACGCCCCGATCCGGCGGGCGAGAGAGTTCCGGTCAACGAAATCGCGCGCACCCAGCAGGCCGAGTTCCTCCCCATCCGTCAACACGACCACAATATCGCGATCCGCGCCGCCGCGTTCGCGAATAGCCCGCACTGTTTCCAAAATTGCCGCCAGCCCTGCCGTATCGTCCGGCGCACCCGGCGATCCGTAAACCGTATCATGATGCGCCATCAGCGCGATGGCGTCCAAGCTGCGATCCCGTCCGGGAACCACCCCGATCACGTTGGTAATTGTAAGAGCATTGGGCCGGTTCCCACTCCACCGCGCATACCGGTCAAGAGCCACCGGCGGTGCGGCGCTTTGTGTGAATGTTACCTCGGCGCCCACCCTCTCCATCTGTTGCTGCAGGTAGGCGCGCACTTCTGCATTGGCGGGTGAACCGGTCGGGTGTGGTTGCACGGCAATGTTGCGGACATGGTTCATAGCGCGTTCGGCGGAAAAACTGGCGGGGTCGCTATTTCGCGGGGCCGGCGATTGCGGTGTGGTGCCCAAGACGGCCAACGCAATGCCAAGTGACCAGTGTCAGGATCGGAACGCTGAACGTATGGATGGTCGAACGCATGGCACATGATGGGGAGCGCGCCTCGCCAAGTCAATTCACGTGCAGTCGCAAAGGACCATCACTATCGGCAATCATTATAGACCGACGACGCTGGCCGGGGCGGCGAAATCTGCCTAGAGCTTAGGCACCGCGACTCGCGCTTTTACGGATTGCCCTATGCTTATCGCCATCGCCTCCGATCACGCCGCCACTGGCCTGAAAGCCGAATTGCGCGATTGGCTGAAGAGCGAAGAATACGAAGTTGTCGATCTTGGTCCGGAAGCCGGCATCAGCGTGGATTACCCGGATTTCGGGCGAAAACTCGCCAGCACGCTGGCGGACGGCTCCGCCGATCGCGGCATCGCCCTATGCGGTTCGGGCATCGGCATTTCGATTGCCGTCAATCGCAATCCGGCCGCGCGCTGCGCGCTGGTATCCGAACCGCTTTCCGCGCGCCTTGCCCGCGAACATAATGATGCAAACTGTATTGCGATCGGTGCGCGTCTTACAGGTATCGAAATGGCTCGCGCCTGTGTTATGGCGTTCCTGCACACCGACTTCATAGATGCCGACGATGTGCACGGCCGCCATCGTCGCAGGGTCGACAAACTCTCATTCTGAATTGGGACATTATATGAGCACATCACCTTCATCCCGGGCTGCCAACGATACCGATATCATGCACCGGTTCTGGCAGGATACACTCGCGGATGCCGATCCGGAGATTTCTGCCGCCATCGGCGATGAACTTTCCCGCCAGCGCGACAGGATAGAACTGATCGCCAGCGAGAACATCGCAAGTCGTGCGGTTCTGGAAGCAGCCGGGTCGGTGTTCACGAACAAATATGCAGAAGGCTATCCGGGTAAACGCTATTATGGTGGATGCGAATATGCCGATGTGGTGGAAACGCTGGCTATCGACCGGGCGACCAAGCTGTTCGGCTGTAATTTCGCGAATGTTCAGCCCAATTCGGGCAGCCAGATGAACCAGGCCGTGTTCCTTGCCCTGCTGGAACCGGGCGATGTGTTCATGGGGCTGGATCTCAATTCGGGCGGTCATCTCACGCACGGTTCACCTGTCAATATGTCCGGCAAATGGTTCAATCCCGTGGCCTATGGTGTGCGCAGGGAAGACGAACTTATCGATATGGACGCGGTTGCGGCAACGGCACGCGAACATCGGCCGAAGCTGATAATCTGCGGTGGCACGGCCTATTCGCGCAGCTGGGACTTTGCCCGTTTCCGCGAAATCGCCGACGAAATCGGCGCGTATTTGCTATGCGATATGAGCCATATTTCAGGGCTGGTCGCAGGCGGCGCTCACGCATCGCCATTTCCCCACGCCCATATCGTGACCAGCACTACGCATAAAAGCCTGCGGGGTCCGCGTTCCGGTATTATTCTGTGGAACGACGAAGCGCTGTCCAAACCCATCAACATGGCGGTCTTTCCCGGTATGCAGGGTGGTCCGCTGATGCATATCGTAGCGGCCAAGGCTGTGGCCTTTCGCGAGGCTTTGCGCCCGGAATTCAAGGCCTATGCGCATGGCGTCGCTGAAAATGCTCGCGCTCTGGCGGCGAGTATCGCGGAACATGGGTTGCGGATCGTTTCGGGCGGAACCGACAATCATTCGATGCTGGTCGACCTGACTGCCAAAGACGTGACCGGCAAAGCCGCGGAAAAGGGGCTCGACCGGGCCGGCCTGACCTGTAACAAGAACGGCATTCCCTTCGACACGCGCAGCCCGTTCATAACCAGCGGTATCCGGCTGGGCACGCCGGCGGGAACCACGCGCGGATTTGGACCTGGGGAATTTCGTACTATCGGCCAGTTGATCACGCAGGTGGTGGATGGTTTGGCGCGCAATGGACCCGATGGCGATCCGCAAGTCGAAGATCTTGTCCGCAGCCGCGTGGGCGCGCTATGCACCGCCTTTCCAGTCTATCCAGGATTATAACATGAACGACCATAGAAAGAACGATTTACTCGGCGATGCGAAGGTCGAAATTTCCGGCATGGCCAAGGAAGGGATGCAGCATCCTTCGACAAAGCCGGTGCTCGCGGGTGCGGCCATCGGCGCATTAGGCGGGGCTTTATTGCCCGTCGTCACGCTTCCGCTCGGGCTGGTACTGGGGGCAGGATATGCCCTGTATAACCGGATAAAGCGATAGATGCGTTGCCCGTTTTGCGCGCATGACGACAGCCAGGTAAAAGACAGCAGACCGACAGAAGACAGCACATCCATCCGCCGCCGGCGCCAATGTTCCAGCTGCGGGGCCCGGTTCACGACTTTCGAACGGGTGCAATTGCGCGAAGTCATCATCGTAAAATCCGATGCGCACGGGAAACACGGGCGGCGTGAACCCTTCGACAGATCGAAACTGGAACGATCGGTGGCCCTTGCCTGCCGCAAACGCGCCGTATCGCAGGAACGGATCGACCGCCTTGTATCCGGCATACAGCGGCAGGTGGAAACCACCGGGGAAAGCGAAGTTCCCTCCACCAAACTGGGCGAATTGGTAATGGACGGTCTGCGGCAACTGGACAGCGTGGCCTATATCCGGTTTGCGAGCGTCTATCGCGATTTCAGCGAGGCCCGCGATTTCAAGGAATTCGCCAGCACGGTCCAGGAAGTTGCCGACGACAGCACCGACAATGGGTGACCACGCCCCGCCCCCCGTGTTCGTCCTGGTTCGTCCGCAGCTGGGTGAAAATATCGGTAAGGCGGCGCGCGCAATGTTGAATTTCGGGCTGGCGGAAATGCGCATCGTGCAGCCGCGTGATGGCTGGCCCAATCCAAGCGCGGGGCCTGCTGCTGCGGGTGCGGACGTGGTGCTGGACAAGGCTGAAATTTTCGAAACGACGGCACAGGCGGTGGCCGATTGCACCAATATCTACGCCACCACCGTGCGCAAACGCGGCGATGAAAAGCCGGTCGTCACGCCGGAAGTTGCAGCGCACGAAATCGTCGAACTGCCCAGTCGCAGCGCGTTTCTGTTTGGACGCGAAGCAGCGGGGTTGGATGTGGAGGATGTCTCCCTCGCGCGCAAGATCGTGACCGTACCGATCAATCCGCAATTCGGTTCGCTCAATCTGGCGCAGGCTGTCATATTGTGTGCGTATGAATGGTCCAAAACGCAGGCGCTTTCTCAGCCGACAATTACTGAGCGGCTGCCACCGGCACCGCAGGATCAGCTGGAAGGGTTGATCGCCCATCTTACCGCCATGCTGGAACCGAAGGGCTATTTTTATCCCGCGGGACGCGCAGCAGCCACCCACCGAAATTTGCGCAACGTCCTGACCCGGCCGGGCTGGAACCATCACGAAGTCCGCACCTTGCGCGGAATGTTGACGCATCTTGGCAGAGCCGACAAGATCGTGTAACTTTTGTATGGGCCGAATGGCTGGACTTTACGGCGTGCTGGCTAGATCTTGCTTACGCAAAAGGGGTTGGGAATGATCGACGTAAAAAATGCAACAGGAATTCTGGCGATATTGCTGTCGCTGGTGGGGGCGGGTTTTGAAACCGCACAAGCACAGGATCAGGCTTCACCGCAACCGGTCGTCATCGAAAAACTGGAAACGGATGCTGACCTTGCCCAGAATACGCAAGGAGACGAAGCCGACCAGAAGATAAGATGTGTGCGTCAGGTGCAAACCGGCACTAGGTTCCGCAAAAAGGTTTGCATGACCTTGGCGGATTGGAAGCGTGCGGAGGAAGCTGCCAAGCTCGAGGCTACCGGAATGAAGGATCAAGGGGCAGTCAATTCGCACCGGCCATCGGGCGGCTAGTCATACCAATCCATCCGGGCGCGTCCTGCAATAGACTGACAGCTAGGGTCGATTACGCAAACGATCCCATTCTGCCAGTTCGTAGGAAATCGAAGATTCAACGAGACGATCCCAAATCTGGGACAGATCGTTATCCGGAAGACGCGCCTTGCGTGCCCTTTCCCGTATCGTATCGATGACGATTGCCTTACGCTGTTCATCTCTCACTGAATTGCGATCGTGTTTGATACGGGCGGCTGCGCGCATATAACCGAACCGCTGTTCCAGCATTGCGAACAGCGCCGCATCGATGGCATCGACGCCTTCGCGAACTTCGGCCATGCTGCTGCAGTCTTCCGGTGGTCTCACAGAAGGCGTCGGACTTGAGGTCGGGGAATCGGACATCTGCGATCCGTTGCCGGTATGGGCAACTTTTGTCGAGCCCATTTCAAGCCTGTGACCGCGCGGGGGGTGTACAGGCTCTACACCCCCCGCCCTTGACCGCTGCGCATATAGTGCTATCTCGCGCGCTCGTTCTTTCGTGCCTTGAGAGGGGTCCGGAATAATTGGCGCTGCATCCCGGTGAAGCAGTAGCCGCATATGGTGCAGCCGCCATATGGTGCAATTCCGGGTTCAAAAGCCACCAACTGGGTTGGCTACGCAAATTGGAAGATCAATCAATGTCGAAGCGTAAAAGTTCGAAGTATAAACTTGACCGCCGGATGGGCGAAAATATCTGGGGTCGCCCGAACAGTCCGGTCAACAAGCGGTCCTACGGGCCGGGCCAGCATGGTCAGCGGCGCAAGAGCAAGGTCAGCGATTTCGGCCTGCAATTGCGCGCAAAACAAAAGCTTAAAGGTTATTATGGCGATGTGACGGAAAAACAGTTCCGCCGCACCTATAAAGAAGCCTCCGCGATGAAGGGTGATACTGGTCAGAACCTGATCGGTTTGCTGGAGCGGCGCCTGGATATGATTGTGTATCGTGCGAAATTCGCACCCACGATTTTTTCTGCCCGCCAGATCGTTTCGCATGGTCACATCCGGGTAAACGGCGTGAAGTGCAACGTGGCAAGCCGCCGCTGTGATGTTGGCGACGTCATCAGCCTCGGCGAAAAAGCGAAGGAAATGGCGCTGGTGATCGAGGCGCAAAGTCTGCCCGAACGCGACATTCCTGATTATGTCGCACCGGACGGTAACGACAAGATCACCTATAATCGCGTACCCAAGCTGGACGAGGTTCCCTATCCGGTTACGATGGAACCCAATCTGGTCGTCGAATTCTATTCGCGCTGATCGGTTCGCGAATTAGTTACAATCGGGGCGGTCCATTCGGGCCGCCCTTTTTGTGTCAGCGTGAATAATCGCTGCGGAATTGCATGGCGAAAGCAGCGAATGCGCCCGCTTCGATGGCGGCTCTCATCCTGCCCATCAATTGCTGATAGAACGCGATATTATGTTCCGTCATCAACATCGCGCCCAGAATTTCCTGGGACTTGACCAGATGATGCAGATAGGCCCGGCTATAGGTCTGACACACATCGCAGACGCAGCGTGGATCAAGCGGTTCGCGATCTTCGGCAAAACGGGCATTGCGCAGGTTCAGGGCGCCATTCCAGGTAAATGCCTGCCCATTGCGCCCCGACCGGCTCGGCAGAACGCAATCGAACATATCGACACCGCGTTCAACCGCGCCGACAAGATCGTCGGGCTTGCCGACACCCATCAGATAACGCGGACGGTCCGAAGGTAGTTGCTCTGGGGCAAAATCAAGCGTGGCGAACATCGCATCCTGCCCTTCACCAACCGCAAGACCGCCGATGGCATAACCGTCGAACCCGATATCCACCAGAGCGGCAGCGCTGTTCCTGCGAAGGGATTCGTCCAGAGCGCCCTGCTGGATACCGAACAGCGCCGCACCAGCAGCGTGATCGCCGCCGCTATCGAACGCGTCGCGGCTGCGCCTAGCCCAGCGCATGGACATTTCCATCGATGCCCCAATCGCATCGCGTGGTTGATTCGCGCGTGGACATTCATCGAATGCCATGACGATGTCGGAACCCAGCAACCGCTGGATTTCCATGCTGCGTTCCGGCGTCAGCATATGTTTCGATCCATCCAGATGGCTGCGAAACTCGACCCCGTCTTCGGTGAGCTTGCGAAGATCGGACAGGCTCATTACCTGATAGCCGCCACTATCGGTCAAGATCGGGCGCTGCCAGTTCATGAATTGGTGCAGCCCGCCCAGTCTGGCGACACGCTCCGCCCCGGGTCGCAGCATCAAATGATAGGTGTTGCCAAGAATGATGTCGGCACCGGTGTGCCGGACGGTCTCGGGCTTCATCGCCTTCACCGTGGCGGCCGTTCCCACCGGCATGAACGCGGGCGTGCGAATGTCGCCGCGTTTCATGGCAATGGTGCCGGCCCGGGCCAACCCGTCGGTAGCCGAAATATTAAAAGTGAAACGGGAGCGGGACGGGTCGGTCATGGCGATCACCCCTTAACCTTCCGGTCATGAGCGGGCAATGTGCGTGTTGCGCGCTGCGATGGGTTTAGAGATGCGGCGCTACATCCGACATCGCGGGTAGCGATGGTTCAAATCCCGGTGCATCCCTGCTGCCGAATACAGAGTAGCGCCCGTCATTTATTCGCGCAGTCGCCAGCCGGTCCGGAATATGAAACTTATGATTGCGACACAAATCAGCAGGAATGCCACGGTCAGCCCGAACGACACTGCGATATTCACATCAGACGATCCGTAAAACGTCCAGCGCAGACCATTTACAAGATAGACGATCGGGTTGAACAACGCGACCGTGCGCCAGGGATCGGGCAGCATATCGATAGAATAGAACGTGCCGCCCAGAAACGTCAGTGGCAACAGGATAAGTTGCGGAATGATGCCCAGCTTTTCGAAACTGTCGGCCCAGATTCCCAGAATGAAACCGAATAGGGAAAAACTCGCCGCGACCAGCATGATGTAGCCAACGGCCAATACAGGATGGGCGATCGTGTAATCGACAAACAGCAACGCCGTAGTGAGGATGATTGCCGCCAGCAGCAGCGACTTGGTCGCCGCCGCACCGACGAACCCGGTCAGTGTTTCGGCGACACCGACGGGGGCGGACAACAATTCGTAGATCGTGCCCGTAAAGCGCGGCATATAAATGCCGAAGCTGGCGTTGGAGGTGCTTTCACTGAGCAAAGTAAGAAGCAGCAGGCCGGGCACGATGAAAGCGCCGTAGCTCACCCCGCCCAAATCCGGCATTCGCCCGCCGATCGCCGCGCCAAAAACGATGAAATACAGCGCAGTGGTAAGCACCGGCGCGAGAATGGACTGGAATGCGGTGCGCAATGCGCGCATCAGTTCGCGGGTGTAGATCGCGTAGGCGCTGCGTATGCTGAAACCCATCATTCGCGCTCCTCGACCAGATCGACGAAAATATCTTCCAGACTGGATTCCTTGATTTCGATACCCTGATAATCGACCCCGGCATGAGTCAGCAGTTTGGTCAATTCGGCAACTTCGCCCTTGCCCTTCCCGCTACCGTCCCCGCCGCGATAGGATACGCTCCGCCCGTCCTGCGCCAGCGTCACCGGCAAGTGGGCGGTATTATCCGGTAATTGGGCAATCGGTGCGGCCAGGGAAACAATCGCTTCCGTGCGGCCAAGGCGTGCCATCATTGCCGCCTTGTCGTCTACCATCAGCAGTTTGCCATTGCGTATGATACCCACACGGTCGGCCATCTCCTCCGCTTCCTCGATATAATGGGTCGTAAGAATGATGGTGACACCGCGTTTGCGCATATCCCCGATCAGTTTCCACATATCGCGGCGCAGTTCGACGTCGACGCCAGCGGTCGGTTCATCCAGAAACAGCAGATCGGGATCATGGGCCAGTGCCTTGGCAATCAGGACGCGCCTTTTCATTCCGCCGGACAGCGCGCGGATCTGTTCCCGGCGCTTCTCCCACAGGCTCAACGCTCGCAATATCTCCTCGATCCGGGCTGCATCGGGCGCCAGCCCGAACAGGCCGCGTGAATAGGCAATAGCCCGCTCGACCTCCTCGAACATATCGGTAGCCAGTTCCTGCGGCACCAGGCCGATCCGTGCCCGCGCGGCGCGCCAGTCGCGGGCCATGTCGTGGCCGAATGCCCGCACCGTCCCCCCGGTTGGCCGGACCAGACCGCACACCGCGCCGATCAGCGTAGTCTTGCCCGCTCCGTTAGGGCCGAGCAAAGCGAAAATCTCGCCGCGCTGGATGGTCAGGCTGACATCGTCCAGCGCCTTCAGCCCGCCAGGGTAGATTTTGGTCAGACCTTGGATTTCGAGAATGGGTTCGTTCATCGGTTCATAGAAGGCAGACGGGCGGGGAAAGCAAGCATCGCCGCACAAGGTTAGGGCGAGGTTAGGGCAAGACTAGATCAGGGCTAGAGCAAGGCTAGGGCAACAGCAGGGACGAATCGCCATAGCTGTAGAACCGGTAATTTTCAGCGATGGCATGGGTATAGATGCTTTTCATCCGATCGACCCCCATCAGTGCGCCAACCAGCATGAACAGCGTGGATTTCGGCAGATGGAAGTTGGTCATCAGCCCGTCCACTGCGCGAAATCTGTATCCCGGTGTGATGAAGATCGACGTGTCGCCTTCGAAAGGCTGAATCCGGTCTTGTGCGTCCGCTGCGCTTTCGAGCAGGCGCAGACTGGTAGTGCCGACTGCAATGACCCTGCGGCCCATCTCACGCGCCTCGTTCAGGCGGTCTGCGGTAGCCATGTCGATGCACCCCCATTCGGCGTGCATCCGGTGATCGTCGGTATCGTCCACCTTCACCGGCAGGAATGTCCCCGCTCCGACATGCAAGGTAAGTGTTTCGGTGCCGATGCCCCGGCTTTTCAGGGCTGCCATCAGCTCGGATGTGAAATGCAGGGCAGCCGTCGGCGCTGCAACGGCCCCGTCTTTTTGGGCGAACATCGTTTGATAATCGCTGTGGTCGCGCGCATCGGTGGCACGTTTTCCCGCAATATATGGCGGTAATGGCATGGTGCCAGCGCGTTCCAGCAGAATTTCCACCGGCTCGTCGCCTTCGAAGGATAGCGTAAAGCTGCCGTCATCGTGACGGTGCTGCGCGATCGCCGTGACACCATGCGCAAAAATAATCCGGTCGCCTTCCTTCAACCGTTTTGCATTGCGGATGAATGCCTGCCAGCGGCGAAGATCGATGCGTTTGTGCAGGGTCGCGCCGATGCGTGCGCCGGTTGGTGGCCCCGACGATTGAACCGCCGATGCCCCACTCGACCGTGTAGCGCGCGTCCCTTCCAGCTGCGCTGGGATAACGCGGGTATCGTTGAATACCAGAATATCGCCGGGCTGCAGGATGTCCGGTAATTCGCGAACGATGCGGTCGGCGAAACCGGCCGGACCCTCCGCTAGTAGCATCCGCGCATCATGGCGCGGCGCCACCGGGCGCAATGCGATATTTTCCGGCGGAAGTTCGAAATCGAAAAGATCGAGGCGCATGGCGCGCCTTTACGCATGATGCCTTGCGAGGGGAAGCCTACTCGCTGACCGGCGCGCTCAACATATCGGCCGTAATTCCGTTCAGTTGCGGGCTTGCTTGCTGCATTACGGGGACGGGGCGATCATCGGCGGCAATGGACGCCTGCACGATGCGCGTGGGGCTGACCGGCGGTTCGCCGCGGGCGATCGTATCGACCCCGGCCATGTTCGATATGACGCGGCCGAAATTGGTGTAATTCTTGTCGAGCGAGAAGCGCGGATAGAAATTGATGAAAAACTGGCTGTTGGCGCTGTCTTCCGTTTGGGCGCGCGCCATCGAAACCGTGCCGCGCAGATGGGGCATCGGGTTGAACTCCTCCTCCAGATCGGGAAGCTGCGAACCGCCCTGCCCCGTGCCGGTAGGATCGCCGGTCTGCGCCATGAAACCTTCGATCACACGATGGAAGATGACGCCATCGTAAAATCCCTGACGGGCAAGCGTTTTTATACGCGCAATATGATTGGGAGCCCATTCTTCCATCAGCCGGATCTGCACCCGTTCACCATTCGACAGATCGAGTACGAGGATATTCTCGCGATCCTGCTGGGCATCGAAATTCACCGGCACGTAAACACGCTGCTGGGTCTGCGCAGGCGCAACGCTCTCCGCCATGGATGCCGCGGCCTCCTGCGCCGCGTCCTGCGCGGTATCCTGCGCAGTTGCGGAGACGGAAGTCAGTGCGACAGCCGAAACCAGCGCGGCGGCGATCATTCGGTTGAACATGGTTTTCCTGTCAGATTGGGTCATCATCCTGCGGCGTCTAGCGGGGCGTGACTGTCACTTCAATGAACGATCAGTAATCACCGAGCTGCCCGAGTTTTTCCACCCTGGCCACCACATCGCCGCGCACTGCACCGCTGACGAAGGGTGTAATGTCCCCCCCGAACAGGGCGATTTCTTTCACCAGTCTGGATGCGATCGGTTGCAGCGATACGTCGGCCATCAGAAATACCGTTTCGGTCTCATCATCCAGTTGCTGGTTCATGCCTGCCATCTGGTATTCATATTCGAAATCGGCCACCGCCCGCAGCCCGCGGATGATGATGGATGCACCCTGCCTCTGCGCAAATTTCATCAGCAAGGCATTGAAACCGACCACTTCGACATGGGGTAAAGCCAGGTCGGCAACCTCGCGTTCCACCATCGCAATCCGTTCGTCCGGCGTGAACATGGGATTTTTGGAAGGATTTGTGGTGACGCCGATGATCAGCCGATCCACCAGCTTCGCGCCGCGCCGGATAATGTCCGAATGACCCGACGTGATGGGGTCGAAGGTGCCGGGATATATGCCGATCCGTTCGGTTCCCGCTGCTGCGTTCATCGATCCCGCTCCACTACGAAACGTGCCACTTCGACCAGCAACGCCGCATCCTGCCCATAGGGTGAAAGATGCCCGATCGCCTGTTCGACCAAAGCCCGTGCCTGATCGCGCGCGGCATCGGCGCCCATCAGGGTCACGAATGTCTGTTTGCCCTGCCCGGCATCCTTGCGGAGCGCCTTGCCGGCCTTGTCCTCGTCGCCGTCATGATCGAGCAGATCGTCGGCAATCTGGAATGCCAATCCGATATCGCGGGCATACGACCGCAGATGCGCGCGCCCTTCCGGTGCAATTTTCCCCAAAATCGCACCCATTTCCACAGAAGCGGCCAGCAGCGCACCGGTTTTGAGTTGTTGCAGCCGAGTGATGGCGTGCAGATCGTATTCCGCATCCGCCGCCACCATATCCATCATCTGCCCGCCCGCCATGCCGTTCATTCCGCTAGCTGCGGCCAGGGTTGCGATAAGGTCGGCGCGGGTGAACGGATCGCCGCTGGTCTGCGTATCGGACAAAATCTCGAATGCCAGTGCATGAAGGGAATCTCCGGCCAGTACCGCTGTCGCTTCGTCGAACTGCCGGTGCAGTGTCGGTTTGCCATGGCGCAGATCGTCATCATCCATACAGGGCAGATCGTCATGAATGAGGGAATAGGCATGAATGGCTTCGACCGCGCAGCCAGCCCGGATCGCGCAATCCCGACCGACGCCAAACAGATCGGCCGTTGCTGTCAGCAATAAGGGCCGCACCCGTTTACCGCCATTGATCGCTGCATAACGCATAGCCTCTACCAACCGTGCCCGCGTGTCTTGCGGAACCGGCATCAGTGCATCGAAACACGAATCGATTTCTTGCTGCACCGCGTGCAGGGCATCGCCCAGAATGTCGGAATGCACTTCGGATACGGCCACGCCTAACTATCCGTATCGAACGGCACGGTGCCGGTGGCGCGCCCATCGGGCCCGGCGACGATTTTTTCGATCCGGGCCTGCGCCGCGTCGAGCCTCGACTGACAATGCTGCCGCAGTTTTTCGCCCTGTTCGTAAAGGGCAATGGAATCATCCAGCGGTACGTCCCCGCTTTCAAGCCGTTTCACGACATCCTCAAGCGCGCCGAGGGCCTGTTCGAAGTTCAGCGTTGCAAGATCGGGCGCGGCAGGTTCGGCTGTGTCGGTCATGGGCCGGAGCATTGACGCTCGTACAAGCGTCGGTCAAGGCGGCAGACGGGGCTGGCGCGAATTTGGCGGGGATCACGCAAAATTCCTGTTGCGTTCACGCCGCGCCGCTTTCGAACCGAAGGCGGCAATGGATAGCGGCCCGGTGCTATTGTGCCGGAAAAATCGGGGGGAACGCGCGCATATGTTCATCGGTCATTGGGCACCAGCACTGGCGGCGGCCGCAATTAGCAAGCGTGCGCCGAAACTGGGCGTGCTGTTCATTGCGGCGCAATTGGTAGATTGGGGCTTTTTCCTGTTCGCAAGCGTCGGGTTGGAAAAGCTGCGGCTGGTGCCGGGCATTACGGCAATGAATTCGCTCGATATGTATCATATGCCCTACACCCACAGTCTGGTCGGTACCGCGATCTGGGCGTTCGCATTTGCAGCTGTTCTGATAATGACTGGCCGCCATCACGTTACGGCCGGTTTAGGCGGGCTGGTCGTCATGTCGCACTGGTTCGTCGATCTGCTGGTCCACCGCCCCGATCTGACGATTGCCGGCGGCGAAACCCGGTATGGGTTGGGCCTGTGGAACTATCCTGCAATCGCTATCGGGGTGGAACTGATGGCGCTGTTCGCCGCATTCGCCTGGTATATCAACCGCACGCGCGGACCGGTCATGCCGCCCTGGATCCTTTTGGGGTTCCTGCTCGCGATGCAGGCGGTAAACTGGTTCGGACCGCCCCCGCTTGAAGCTGGTCCGGGCTTTTACGCGATGGCACTGATTTCGTATGCGCTTGCGGCCGGACTGGCGTATTGGGTGGGGACAACCCGCCGCCATGTCGATGATCGGGGACTAGCGGCGGGAACAGCGTATCGCTAAATGCCTGCGGCATGAGCGAAACAAACGATGCAATCACTCCGCAAGTCGTCGAAGCCCACGGCCTGAACGTCGAAGAATACGACCGTGTGCTTGGCGCGCTGGGCCGCGAACCCAATTTGGTGGAGCTTGGCATCTTTTCGGTCATGTGGTCCGAACATTGCAGTTACAAATCGTCGCGCTTCCATCTTAAAAAACTACCGACCCACGCGCCATGGGTCATCTGCGGTCCGGGAGAGAATGCGGGGGTGATCGACATCGGTGATGGCCCGAACAGCGTGGGTCAGGCAGCGATCTTCAAGATGGAAAGCCATAACCACCCGTCCTATATCGAACCCTATCAGGGCGCAGCCACGGGCGTAGGCGGTATCTTGCGCGATGTGTTCACCATGGGCGCGCGCCCTATGGCCAACCTCAACGCGCTGCGTTTCGGATCGCCCGATCATCCCAAAATGAAACATCTGGTGCAGGGCGTGGTTGCGGGCATCGGCGGTTACGGCAATTGCGTGGGCGTGCCAACCGTGGGGGGCGAAACCAATTTCGATCCCGCATATAACGGCAATATCCTTGTCAACGCGATGACAGTGGGCATCGCCGATCAGGACAAGATTTTCTACAGCGCGGCCACCGGCGTGGGCAACCCGATCGTCTATGTCGGCAGCAAGACGGGCCGCGACGGCATTCACGGCGCAACCATGGCCAGCGCGGATTTCGGCGATGATATCGAAGACAAGCGCCCTACCGTGCAGGTTGGCGATCCCTTCGTGGAAAAGCTGCTGATCGAGGCGTGTCTGGAACTGATGGCGACCGATGCCATCGTTGCCATCCAGGATATGGGCGCTGCGGGCCTCACCTCCTCTAGTGTGGAAATGGCGACGAACGGCAAGACCGGCATCGTCCTGCACATGGATCGGGTACCCTGCCGCGAAGAGGGTATGACGCCGTATGAGATGATGCTGTCGGAATCCCAGGAACGGATGCTGATGGTATTGAAGCCAGGTCGGGAGGCGGAAGCGGCAGCGATTTTCGAGAAATGGGAACTGGATTTTGCGGTCATCGGCGAAGTGACGGACACGCAGCGGATGGAACTGACCTTCCATGGCGAGACCGTTTGCGACATTCCGCTTGGTCCCCTGGCAGATAGCGCCCCGGAATATGAGCGGCCGTTCTTGTCGAAGTCCGATTATAAAGCGTGGGCGCAAGTTGCTCCACTGGATGACAGCCCGGCAAGCACCGACATTGGGGCCGATTTGCTTGCGCTGATGGCAAGCCCGGCGCTGGCATCGCGACGCTGGATCTGGGAACAATATGATAGCCAGGTCGGCGCCGACACATTGCAGACCGGCGGCGATGCGGCGGTAGTGCGGGTGCATGGCACGAATAAGGCGCTGGCGATGACTACCGACTGCACGCCGCGCTATTGCTATGCCGACCCGTATGAAGGCGGTAAGCAGGCGGTTGCAGAAGCCTATCGCAACCTGTGCGCCGTGGGCGCCCGTCCGCTGGCGATCACCAACTGCCTTAATTTCGGAAACCCGCAGCGCCCAGAAATCATGACGCAATTCGTCGGTTGCCTCGACGGGATGGGCGACGCTTGCCGGGCGCTGGATTTCCCGATCGTGAGCGGAAATGTATCGCTCTATAATGAAAGCAAGGCGACCGGTGGGGGCAGTGCGATACTTCCTACACCGGCAATTGGGGGCGTGGGAATTTTGGAAGACTGCGCCAACGTCATGAGTATGGGGTTCAAGGCGGAGGGGGATTCCATCGTGCTGATTGGATATGGCCGCGGCCATCTTGGCCAATCGCTGTGGGCGCAGATGCACCATGGTCATTTTTCCGGAGAGCCACCGGAAGTCGATCTGGCCGTAGAGCGGCGGCTTGGTGAACTGGTCCGTAATTTGATCGTGCAGGGCAGAATTACGGCAGCCCACGATGTTTCCGACGGCGGGCCGCTGGTCGCGATTGCGGAAATGGCGCTTGCCAGTGGCTACGGTGCCCGGCTGACGATGCCGGATGCCGCGAAGGCGGCTGCGATGCTGTTCGGCGAGGATCAGGGCAGAATGCTGGTCACCACTACGGATCCCGAAATCATTGCCCTGGCGAATGCGGTTGAACTGTTTGCGAGTGAGATCGGGACCGTCGGCGGCGATGCTATTACTGTTGGGGATGATGTGCGCATCGCCCTTGCCGACCTGAGCGAGGCCAGCGACAGTTTCTTTCGCGACTGGATGGCAGGCTGACCGCTATCGATCCTAAAACACGATTGCGCTAAAGGCGCGAACCATGACTGGCGCACAGCAACCCTACCCCCCGCTTCCCGATCTGTCCGACGAACAACGCATTGCGCGAGCGAGGGCGACTTTCGAAAGGCTGAAAAATCGGCGCAGTTGCCGCGACTTTGCCGATACGCCGGTAAGCCGCGAGATTATCGAATACGCCATTCGCGCGGCGGGAACGGCGCCCAGCGGTGCGAACCATCAGCCATGGCATTTCGCAGCAGTCGGTTCGCCGGCAAAGAAACGCGCAATTCGCAAAGCCGCGGAGGCTGAGGAGCGACTGTTTTACGGAACCGACGGGGATGCTCCGAAGGCAAGCGACGCATGGCTGGGTGCACTCGATCCGTTGGGCACCGATCAGCACAAGCCGTTCCTCGACATCGCGCCGTGGCTGATCGTGTGCTTCGCCCAGCGCAAAGGCGGAATCGCGGAAGACGGCGCCACCCAGAACTATTACGTCAATGAAAGCGTGGGGATCGCCTGCGGACTGTTGCTGGCGACATTGCACGAAGCCGGGCTGGCCACGTTGACGCATACGCCCAGCCCAATGAATTTCCTGCGCGAAATCTGTCAGCGCCCGGCCGTGGAAAAACCGGTCATGATCATCGTGACCGGCCATGCGGCAGTAGGCTGCAACCGTACCCGATCATGCTGTGCGCAAGAAACCGCTGCAGACTATCTCCAGCTGGTTATGATTGATCAGGCCGCAATTTTCTGGCCCAGCAGGTCGTAAGGATCGCGGCCGGCATCGCGCCAGATACGGTGGCATTGGTGATAGACCGAAGGGTCTGCGATACCCAGCAACGCCCGCGCTTCGTTCAGGGGCATGGCAAGCACATCGGTAATCGGCAATTCCGCCAGACGCGCACGGCCTCGCCCCTTCACCTGAGCTTCCCGAACCGCGGCCATGATCGGCGCCTGCCGCGCCGGGCCCGGCGGCAAAGTGCGCCGTATTTCATACGCGCCCAGATACCCGATAAACAGATTGCCGAACCCGCCGTTCTGACCATGCGTAAACGCCAGAACGCATTGTTCGCCCAGCGCATCGCGGCCATACCCGGTAATGATATGCAACAGATCATGCGTGTCGCGGCGGCGGGCACCGTACCAGGTTACCAGATCGGAAAAATTCACATCGTTTTCCCAGCTTCGCGCACTTTCCGCGACCAGTCCCGCAGCGCTCAGCCCTTCGCGTTCCATGAAATCGCAATAGGCGTGCGCCACGCTGCCCGCCGGCATTTTACGCAGGGTTTCATGATCGTCGAGGATCGGCGGAAGGAACGGTTCGCGTTTGCGCAGCTCCATACCTTCGTCCGACAGACAGAATTCGCGCAGATTGTCCATGAACTGGCTGGAAGGAAGCGAATCGAAAATCGCAAACACCTGGGATGTGTCTTCCTTGTCCGCGATCAGCGCGCGAAAGTGGCGGAACGCTTTTACCGGGCGTTTCTTCAGCAACGGGCGGTCGGGATGGCGCACCAGCGTGCCATCGCGTGCGGCCTCTGTCGGCGTGCCGGCAGCTTTCGCGGCGGAGAATTCAAGCAAAGGTCGGGTCATGGCATCTCTCTTACTGACATTGATGTTAATATACACCGAATACCGATTGATTCCAGCCCTAATTTCGCCGTCGGTTCATCGTCAGGCCCAATCTTTCCGGGGAATACCAAGCAGTTTGAGAATAGACAGTAAGATCCCCGTCATCCACCCATCCGGCCGCAGCGTTGCGGGCAGCCGGTTTGGCGCGATACGCAAACCCGTAATCCGCCGCCTGCAGCATCGGAATATCGTTGGCCCCGTCGCCTGCCGCAAGCACACGGCCCTGCCCGAACGCCGCCCGCATATCGGTTAGAACGGCCAGCTTCGTTTCGCTATCGGCAATCGGTCCGTCCAGGTCGCCAGTCAGCCGCCCGTCGGCGACCGCCAGTCCGTTGGCGGCAACCCGGTCGAAACCGAGCATTTGCGCGACCGGATCAGCGAAATGATAAAAACCGCCGGTTACCAGCGCAGTCTTTGCCCCTTTGGCTTTCAATGTCTGCACCAATATGCGGGCGCCGGTCGTGAGGTGGATCCGGTTGGCAAGACATTGGGCAATCGTGTGTTCTTCCAGCCCCGCCAACAGGCGGACCCGTTCGCCCAGGGCTTTCGCAAAGTCGATTTCGCCGCGCATCGCGCGTTCCGTTATCGCGGCGACCCGGTCGCGCAATCCGGCGAATTCGGCCAGTTCGTCGATGCATTCCTGCTGTATCATCGTGGAATCCATGTCGGATATAAACAGTTTGGGGATTTCCGGTTCGTGATCGCAAATCAGCCCGGCCGACGGCGCGAATATGTCTTCCACGATTCGGCGTAGAACAGCCGGGTCGCCGCCGGGAAGCGACAGATGCAGCACATCCCCGTCGAATTCCACCATACGCGCCATGGCGACTGCCATGCCATGTTCGGCCAAGGCTGCCGTAGCCTGTGCAAGATGCGTTTCAAGCTGGCGACGATCTGCTATCATCCGTGCGATGAGCATCGCGCATTCTCCCGATATCGAAACAGCGGGCAAACCGCCGCTGGCGCTAATCGCAGGACCAACCGCCAGCGGCAAGAGCGATCTGGCCGTCGAACTTGCGCGCGCGCTCGAAGCCGAAGGGCGCAAGGCCGCCATCGTCAATTGCGACAGCGCCCAGGTCTATCGCGATCTGCATATACTCAGCGCCCGCCCCGCCCCACATGAAATGCGCGGAATAGAGCATCTGTCTGTTCGGCGATTGGGATGGTGCGATCGCATGTTCCACAGCCGATTGGGCGGATCGCGCAAAACTGGCTATTGGCGACCTTCATGCAGCCGACACAGTGCCGATCCTGGTGGGCGGTACCGGACTGTACATACGTACATTGCTTGATGGAATTTCGCCCATTCCCACGATCGACGCAGATATCCGGGCGACCGTCCGCGCATTGCCGCAGGAACATGCACGCAGCGCGCTGGAATGCGAAGACCCCGAAGCCGCCGCCCGCCTCGCCCCTGCCGACACAGCGCGGACCATGCGCGCGCTGGAAGTGATACGTTCGACGGGTAGGCCGATCAGCGCATGGCAGGGCCGGCACGAAGGCGGCATCGCCAATTCGGTCGCTCTCCATCCGATCGTGATGACGCCGAATCGCGATGTGCTGTATAACCGGTGCAATGCACGGTTCGTCCGAATGCTGGATACGGGCGCAATCGGTGAAGTCGAAACTTTGCTGGCCCGGCATTTGCATCCCGATCTGCCGGTCATGCGGGCTATCGGTGTCAGGGAGATCGGAGGTTGGATAAACGGCAACCTGTCGCGGGATGAAGCTATCGCTGCCGGACAAATGGCGACACGGCAATATGCCAAACGCCAGTTCACATGGTTCCGCAATCAATCGCCATCCTGGTGGGGGCGAGCGGCGGTATCTACCCCTATGATTGTTGAAACAATATTACGCAAAATCACCTTGACCTGATATTTATATTGCGTAGGGAGCGGGCAAATAGCGAGCATTTGCGGCCCTCCTACGGGATCCGAACTCGCCCGATGATTTTGTAAGTTAAGGAAAGTCACGTGTCCAAGCGGGAACAAAGCGGCGCTGCTATCTTGATCGACAGCATGGTGGATCTGGGTGTCGAGTTTATCTTCGGCTACCCCGGCGGGGCGGTACTGCCCATCTACGACGAATTGTTCGACAATCCGCGTATCCGGCATATTCTGGCCCGGCACGAGGCAGGTGCGGCGCACGCGGCAGAAGGTTATGCGCGTTCGACTGGCAAACCCGGCGTCCTGCTGGTGACGTCCGGCCCCGGCGCGACCAATGCGGTCACCGGTATTGCCGATGCCTATCTCGATTCCATTCCGATGGTCATCATTACCGGACAGGTGCCTACCGCGTTGATCGGAACGGATGCTTTTCAGGAAGCCGATACGATCGGTATTACGCGCCACTGTACGAAACACAATTATCTGATCAAGGATCCGGCGCATCTGCGCCCGACCATTGCGGAAGCGTTCCGCATCGCCACGACCGGTCGCCCGGGCCCGGTGCTGATCGATATTCCCAAGGATGTACAGATCGCCAAAGTCGTTTCCGATCCCACTGCGCCGCCCTGCCCGCCTGCATCTTCGAAACGCTATCGGCCGCGCATGGAAGGAAAGGCGGGAAAGATTGCCAGCGCCATCGCGCTGATCGCCGCTGCCAAGCGCCCTGTTTTTTACACGGGCGGCGGGATTATCAACTCCGGCCCGGAAGCCAGCAGCGCGCTTCGAAAATTGCAATCGCTGACCGGCGTGCCGGTTACGTCGACCCTGATGGGTCTGGGCGCTTTTCCTGCCGATCATGCCGACTGGTTGGGGATGCTGGGAATGCACGGCACCTACGAAGCCAATATGACGATGAACAAATGCGATGTCATGGTGTGTATCGGGGCCCGGTTCGACGATCGCGTGACCGGCCGGCTCGATGCGTTCGCGCCGGAAGCCACCAAAATCCACATCGATATCGATCGCGCATCCATCGACAAGATTGTGCCGGTGGACCTGGGGATCGTGGGTGATTGCGGGACTGTCCTGAACCAGTTGATCGACGAGTGGGGTGACCGGAACAAGCAGGATCTTGGTGAATGGAAAGCCCGCATCGCCGGCTGGCAGGCACGAAAAAGTCTGTCCTATCCCGAAACCGGCGATGCCCTAATGCCGCAAAAAGCGGTTCAGCGTCTGTTTGCAATGACCAAGGACCGGTCGCCGATCGTGTCCACAGAAGTGGGTCAGCACCAAATGTGGGCGGCACAGTATTTCGGGTTTTTCGGCCCCAACAAATGGCTGACCAGCGGCGGCCTCGGTACGATGGGATACGGGCTGCCTGCCGCTATCGGGGCGCAATTGGGCAATCCGGACGCGCTGGTAATCGATATCGCTGGCGAAGCGTCGATCCAGATGAATATCCAGGAACTGGGCACTGCCAGCCAGTATCGCCTGCCGGTGAAAGTGTTCATCCTCAACAACGAATATATGGGCATGGTCCGGCAATGGCAGGAACTGACCTATGAAAGTCGCTATTCCAACAGCTATTCCGACAGTCTGCCCGACTTCGTGGCGTTGGCCGAAGCCTATGGCTGGAAAGGTATCCGCATTCATGACGAAACCGAACTGGACAGCGGTATTGCCGCGATGCTGGCGCATGACGGGCCGGTGATGGTGGATTGCCGGGTGTCGAAGGACGCAAATTGCTACCCCATGATCCCCAGCGGCGCGGCGCATACCGATATGCTCATGTATGGCGACGAGATTGCCGGGAACATGGACGATACGGCAAAGGCGCTGGTGTAATGGCCTATGACATGAACGCCCGCCACGATATCAGCGAACGCCACGTGTTGACCGTGACCGTCGATAACGAGCCCGGTATTCTGGCCAAGATCACCGGTCTGTTTACCGCGCGCGGATACAATATCGACAGTCTTACCGTGGCGGATATCGCCGAAGATCACGCCATCAGCCGCATTACCGTCGTGACCAATGGCCCCCCTCGCGTGATCGACCAAATCCAGGCGCAGCTGGAACGGCTGGTTCCGGTTCACCGGGTCGTCGACCTGACCGAAGAGGGGCCCCATGTCGAACGCGAACTGGCCCTCGTAAAAGTTGCCGGGGCAGGCGATGCGCGGGTGGAGGCGCTGCGGATTGCCGATGTGTTCCGCGCCCAGGTCGTGGATACGACGACATCCAGCTTCATTTTCGAATTGACCGGATCGCCGGACAAGATCGACAATTTTATTGCTCTCATGCGCGAACTGGGGCTGGTCGAAGTCGGCCGGACCGGTATCGTCGGCATGATGCGCGGGGCAGTGGCGGTCTAGCTCCGCGCAAATTCACACAACACCAATGAAGAAAACCAGGATCGAACCACCATGAAAATCTATTACGACACCGATGCCGATCTCGATCTGATCACGGGCAAGAAAGTCGCCATCGTCGGCTATGGCAGTCAGGGCCATGCCCATGCGCAGAATTTGCGAGATAGCGGTGTCAAGGATATCGCCGTCGCCCTGCGGGAAGCGTCTGCCACGCGCAAGAAGGCGGAAGATGCAGGCTTCACGGTGATGACCAATGCAGAGGCTGCCGAATGGGCCGATCTCGTGATGATTCTGGCGCCGGACGAAGATCAGGCGGCAATCTGGGCGAATGATATGGCGGGCCGGATGAAACCGGGCAGCGCGCTGGCTTTCGCCCATGGGCTTGAACGTCCATTTCGGCCTGATCGAACCACCCGCCGATATCGACGTGATCATGATCGCGCCCAAGGGGCCGGGCCATACGGTCCGCAGCGAATATGCCAGAGGCGGCGGCGTGCCCTGCCTGATCGCAGTGGATCAGCAGGCACAAGGCCATTCCGACAACAATTACGCAAAGTCACTGGCGCTGTCCTATGCCAGCGCAATGGGCGGCGGGCGTTCCGGTATTATCGAAACCACCTTCCGCGAAGAATGCGAAACCGATCTGTTCGGCGAACAGGCGGTTCTGTGCGGCGGTATCACGCACCTGATACAGGCCGGTTTCGAAACGCTGGTCGAAGCGGGCTATGCGCCGGAAATGGCCTATTTCGAATGTCTTCACGAAACCAAGCTGATCGTCGATCTGCTGTATGAAGGCGGCATATCGAATATGCGCTATTCCATCAGCAACACGGCGGAATATGGCGACATCAAAACCGGCCCGCGGATCATCACCGAAGAAACGAAAGCGGAAATGAAACGGGTGCTTGCAGATATCCAGTCGGGCCGGTTCGTGAAGGATTTCGTTCTGGACAACCGCGCCGGCCAGCCGGAACTCAAGGCCAGTCGCAAAACCGTCGCGGCGCATCCGATCGAAAAGATCGGCGGCGAACTGCGCGCGATGATGCCATGGATCGGCAAGAACCAGCTGGTCGACAAGAGCAAGAACTAGCCTGTCACAAATCCGTCACCTACGGCGCGCTATCGCAAAATTCGGCTTTCCGAAAGAACCGCAATGATCCCGACCGTTCCTGCCTGTGTTTTTGCAATGTTCGCCGCCGCGATGCTGGCAGGATGCGGCGGCGCAGCGCAATCGCCGGATGAAAGCGGCGAAGATTTTGCGCAGCGGATCAATGGCGCTTCATCTAGCGTCGACGGCACTGCACCGGTCGCACCCGGTCCGGCAACCGCGCCGCAGATTACCCCGACCCGGCCAGGCGTAGTGCCCGGTCCGCTGGAGCGCGGGACCGCGACCGATATCGCATCGGCCAGTTGCGGCGCCAACAACGGTGCCGACATCATCGGCAGGCAATGGACTGCTGCACTGGACACCGCCGTAGCCGCAATCGTTCCCGATGGTGGCAGTTTTCGCGTTCGCGCGCCTGGTGCGATCGTGACGCAGGACCGGCAGGCGGACCGGCTCAACGTCATGCTCGACAATGCGAATACCGTGCGCGATCTGCGTTGTGGGTAACGGCCCACACTTGCCATCGTGGGCCGTTTGCGCTGTAACGCCCGTCATGGCCTGCCACACCCTATCGCTATTACGACTAACGCGCCCCTGGGCGTGACCTGACGCGCAGGAACCTGCGTGTCGAAAGGCATCGTTCAGGGGGTCCAAAGCCGCAATCAGTCAGTACTATCGTTACAAGGCGCAGCTCATGCCCATGCTCCCGAACCCGTCCGTGAAATACAATGCGTTCCCCGCAATCGATCTGCCGAACCGCCAATGGCCCGGCCGTACCATCACCGCCCCGCCCCGCTGGCTCAGCACCGATCTTCGCGATGGCAACCAGTCGATCATCGATCCGATGGATGCGTTAAAGAAACGCCGCTTTTTCGATCAGCTGCTGGCCATCGGCATGAACGAAATCGAGGTTGGTTTTCCCAGTGCCGGCGCGACGGAGTTTGACTTTATCCAGGGTCTGGTCCGTTCCGGCGATGTGCCGGATCATGTATTGTTACAGGTTCTTACGCAGTCGCGCGCGGACCTGATCCGTACATCGTTCGACAGTCTTGCCGGATCGCGGGCGGCAATCGTGCATCTCTACAACGCCGTCAGCCCCGCCTGGCGCGATATCGTGTTCCGCATGACCCGCGATCAGGTGCGCGACATCGCCATTACCGGCGCGAAAATCATGCGCGACGAAGCCGCCGCCCGCCCCGATACCGACTGGCATTTCCAATACAGTCCCGAAACCTTCTCCACCGCCGAACTGGATTTCAGCCTATCGGTCTGCGAGGCGGTGATGGCGGTTTTTAAGCCCACTGCGGATCGGCCCATCATATTGAATTTGCCCGCCACGGTCGAGGCATCGACGCCCAACATTTATGCCGACCAGATCGAGTATTTCTGCCGCAATCTGCCAAACCGGGATGCGGCCGTCATCAGCCTGCACACGCATAATGACCGAGGCACCGGCGTTGCTGCGGCAGAGCTGGGACTGATGGCGGGCGCAGACAGGGTGGAAGGCTGCCTGTTCGGCAATGGCGAGCGGACCGGCAATTGCTGCCTCGTGACCATGGCGCTCAATCTGTATACGCAGGGGATCGATCCCGGTCTCGATTTTTCGGATATCGACGCGATTATCGAAACCGTCGAATTCTGCAACGAACTGCCGGTGCACCAGAGACATCCCTATGGCGGGGAACTGGTCTACACCGCTTTTTCCGGCAGCCATCAGGATGCAATCAAGAAAGGCTTCGAAGCGCGCGCGGTGCAAAATGGCGAGACATGGCGCGTGCCCTATCTGCCGATCGACCCCGCCGATCTGGGCCGCGATTACGAGGCGGTGATCCGCGTCAATTCCCAGTCTGGCAAAGGGGGTTTCGCCTGGGTGCTGGAACAGCATCAGGGACTTAAACTGCCCAAGCGGATGCAGACCGATTTCAGCCGCCATGTCCAGCGCCTGGCCGACGATCTGGGCCGCGAACTGAACGCTGCCGATATCTGGGACGCTTTCAGCGCGGCGTATTATGTACAAATGCCGAAAAATTCCGGTCACAAACATTTCCAGCTTATCGATTACGATGAATCCCGTGCCGAAGACGGCACCCGCATCTTTACGGGAACTATCGAGGTGGGTGGAGAGAGGCAGCGGGTGTCGGGTCGCGGCAACGGCCTCATCTCCTCCGTTCTGACGACTATCGAAGACACGTTCGGCGTATATCTGGAAGTGCGCGACTATTCCGAACACGCCCTGGGTTCCGGCCGTAATGCAAATGCCGCCGCCTATCTCGAATGTGTGAATGCGGATGGTGAAGCAGTCTGGGGCTGCGGGATCGATGAAGATGTTGCCACGGCCAGCGTGCGCGCTGTGTTGAGTGCCGCGAACGGAGCGGCGCGATAGCCACAATCGTCACTTGGGTATAGGTGGAAGAGAATAAAGCGATATGGACGCAGCAAGATCGCCAGAAACTCCATCGGTTTGCGTACCAGGACAGGGACAATGCTATGATGCAGCAAATGAAAACGATCGCACAAAGGATTGCGTACAAGCTGTCAAAACGACAATACCTCAACTTGTTGATGCTTTTGAATTTTCGCAGCGTTCCGGTATTTCGCAAGCCTTCAACCTTCAACGAAAAATTGAACGCTTATAAAATCGATACGGCGGGCAACTCTCTGATGCCGCGCTTGGTCGACAAAATCGAAGTAAAGTCCTATGTCGCCGATAGAATTGGCGCGAAACATATCATACCGACATTATGGTATGGGAATGCATTGCCGGAAATGGAAAAGCGCACCTGGCCATTTCCCTATGTTCTGAAAAGCAGTCATAGCTGTGCGAACAATGTATTTGTCCATTCAGAACCGCAATGGAAAAACGTCGAGGATACGGCGCAAGGATTGGCTACAGCACAAACATGGCAATTTTGGGTATGAATGGCCGTACCTGGAAGTCGAACCTCGTCTACTGATCGAACCGTTTATCGGAATCGATAAGGAAGTTCCTCTCGACTACAAATTTTTCTGCTTCAACGGTCAAGTCGATATGATTCAGGTCGATAGTGGCCGTGGCCACATGCATCGTCGCATCTTGCTCGACCCAACATGGACGCCTTTCGATTTTGCCTATGAGAAACCAATGGCCCAAGCCGTTCCCGACCGACCGCATGAACTGGATGATATGGTTGCGATAGCTGAGACCCTTTCACGGGGCCTTCCGTTCGTGCGGGTCGATTTGTACAATACGCAAGGCACCATTCTTTTTGGTGAAATGACCTTCTTTCCGGAAGCGGGAATGGGGCACTTTCGGCCACCAAGTGCAGATAGAATTGTTGGAAATTTTTGGGACTATTCGCCAGAGAAGGTGCGGGGCGCTTTCGTGAATGGTGTACACTGAAACACTGGATAACGGGAACAGGTGCAAAACGCACTACGCCATAGCCAGCCTCGGATGCGTTAATGCCGATTATGACGCGGTATTTGGTGGCGGGATCGCCGAAGATATAGCCACCGCCGGCACGCGTGCTGTGTGCGTGCCGCGAAGTGAGCCGTTAAGTCCAACGCGATATTGCTGCAATATTTTTTGCGGCAAGCATTTGCTATCTTTCATTATTAGCACAAACGGACGCAGATGCAGCATTATTGTTGCACTGCAAATACTTGTGCGCCTTGCATTTGCAGTGCGATAATATGCAATTGTGGAATTGTCCAAAATTGTGGACTTTCTACTCTCTGCATATCGATAGCAGCGCCGCAACCAGGGGAACTAGGATGCAAGATGTACCAGCCGAACAAGTCGATCTGCTAAGTGCAGGTCAATACTTCTTTGTTTACAATGCTTTTTCATTTACGCTTGCCTGTATGGCGGCCACCACCTTGTTCTTGTGGTTAGCCCGTAGCCAGGTCGCACCCGCTTTCCGGACTGCCTTGACTGTATCTGGATTGGTCACCGCCATCGCAGCCTACCATTATTGGAGAATTTTCGACAGTTGGGACAATGCCTATGACGTTGTAGATGGCGTGGTGGTGGTCACCGGTCTCGCCTTCAACGATGCATATCGTTACGTCGACTGGTTGCTGACAGTCCCGCTGCTTCTCATCGAATTGATTCTGGTTATGAAACTTTCGCGCAGCGAAACGGTTTCTAAATGCTGGAAATTGGGGCTGGCCGCGGCTTTGATGATCATTCTTGGCTATCCAGGTGAAGTGGCCAATACGATCGAGGCGCGGGTATTGTGGGGCACACTGAGTACCATCCCGTTCCTGTATATCGTGTTCGAACTGTTCAAAGGTTTGGGCGATGCGATTGCCAAGCAACCGGATGACGTACGCAAACTGGTCAAGGATGCGCGGCTGATTACTTTCGCATCCTGGGGGTTCTATCCTATCGTGTACATGGTTCCGTTCCTGGGACTGGAAGGATCGACCGTCGAAACGGCACTGCAGATCGGCTATACGGTTGCCGATATCGTCGCCAAATGCGGCATCGGTATCTTGATCTATGTCATTGCCGTCCGCAAATCGGCCTACGAACCCGACTATCCCGGCAAGATCGTGGAAACGAGAGTGCCTGCTGAATAATGAACCTGCGTTCGGACAGTGGCTGGTTCAAGCCGCCATATGTTCCGAACGGCAGCCGGGCCGCGCCTGTTCTTCGGAACGGGCGCGGTTTTGATTCTGGAACGGATGTGACTGAAATATCCCACAGAAATTATGGGCTGCTGTTACTGTATCTTATGGTCATTGGCGCCCTGGCACTAATCGACTTTCTGATCGCTCCGCTAGACAGTGATCACGCGACCGTAGTCATCGTCGCGACCATCGTATTGTTTGGCATGCCGCATGGCGCGCTGGATGTGTATATCGCGATGAAACTGGGTCTGATGCGCGATCGGCTTTCATCGTTTCGGTTTCTTGCGTTCTATATCGCGGCCGCCGGCGGGGTGCTGATGGTTTGGTTCACCGCACCGATTGTTGCGCTTGCGTTTTTCCTGCTCTTGTCGGCCTATCATTTTGCCGAGGAGTGGGACGATGCCTTCGGTCCTATCGGAGCCGCCTGTATGGGTATTTCCACCCTTGCGGCACCCGCATTGTTTCATACCGACCAAGTGCGGGCTATCTTCGTTTGGCTGGCGGGCAATAGCGGCGGCGATCTGGTCGAACTGCTGCGTGTGTGCGCGTCGCTGATGATTGTGGTCGCCGGGTACGGGGTTCTATCCGTGTATCGCCGGGTATGGGTTGTGGCGATCGAACTTGCAGCTATCATCATAAGCGCATTTCTATTGCCGCCGCTGGCGTATTTCGGCGCGCTGTTCTGCATCCTTCATGCCCCGCGTCATATTGCGTCGGTCCAACGGCGTTTTGCCGGCGATCCGATTGCCCGATTGCTACGGTTCGCCGCGCCGTGGGCCTTCGCCGCATCGGTCGGGGTTATCGCTATGGCGGTAAGTTTGGGTGACCGCCTCACGTCGATCGGTTCCGCCGGGACCGCGGCGCTGTTCATGATCCTGAGCGCGCTTACCGTGCCGCACACTTGGTTAATCTCGCGCATGAACAATCGCGGGTGACGGGTTGCATCGTGATCAAGCTAACATGCAGTATCGTTGGCGCACAGGGCTGGAAACCGTGCCGCACATTCATCGAAGATCGTTATATATTCCCAAAGCAGACGATGGTCGCCTAATCACCGCGTCCGTGCCAATAGCTAGCCGTACCATAACGGAGCCACCCTATGACCGAAGCCATCCTTGAACCCGATCTGCCGATCATCGATCCGCATCATCATCTGTGGGATTTGCGGGCGATGGTTCCGGCGTTTCCGCAGCCACATCATCCGTTCATCGCCGCGATCGCGGGCGCGGCGCATTATACGTTCGACCAGCTTCATGCCGACATTGCGACCGGCCACAATATCGTCGGCACGATTTTCATGGAATGCGGGGCGTTCTATCGTGCGGACGCGCTGCCGGAAATGCGCCCCGTGGGCGAAGTGGAGTTCGTCAATGGCGTCGCCGCGCAAAGTGCCAGTGGCCTGTATGGTCCGGTGCGAACGTGCGCCGGTATCGTCGGCCATGCCGATCTGATGCTGGGGGACAAGTCCGCACCGGTTCTGGATGCATTGATGGCGGCTGGAAACGGGCGTTTCAAAGGCGTTCGGCATCAGGGCGCCTGGGATGCCGATGGCGATGTTCTGGGCCCCCCATTCCACGCGCAGGAAGGGCTGTATCGCGAGGCTGCATTTCAGGAAGGGTTCCGCGAACTTGGCAAGCGCGGTCTGACATTCGATGCCTGGCTGCTGGAGCCGCAATTGCAGGACGTCATCGATCTCGCCCGCGCGTTCCCCGATCAGCCAATTATCCTCGATCATTGTGGATCGCCGCTGAATATCGCGTCCTATCGCGGAAAACTGACCGAACATTACGATCGCTGGCGGAGGGCGATTACCGACCTGGCCGCGTGCGAAAACGTGACCGTGAAACTCGGCGGATTGGCCATGGCGTTCTGCGGAATGCCGGAAGATGGCCCGGCAAAAGGGGTCGGATCGGAACAGCTGGCAGCATTGTGGAAACCCTATATCGCCCACTGCATCGATGCATTCGGGACCAGTCGGGCAATGTTTGAATCCAACTATCCCGTCGATCGCTGGGGCGCGACCTATCCGGTGCTGTGGAATGCATTCAAGCGACTGGCGCAGGGCGCTTCGGACGGCGAGAAGCGGGATCTTTTTTCCGGCACGGCAGCACGGGTCTACGGTCTCGAATCCCTGGTGGCGGATGTTTGACCTTCCGTAACGTCACCCTCGACACGGCAGCAGTCCGACCATACCCAGCGAATGTGTTTCACCAACGTACCGGAAAATCCGCATGACCATTCCAGCCCCGTTCGATCGCCTGAGATTGCCGATCATCGGTTCGCCCTTGTTTATCGTATCGGGTCCGGAACTGGTCATCGCCCAGTGCAAGGCCGGAATTATCGGATCGTTTCCTGCGTTGAATGCCCGCCCATCGGGAATGCTGGACGAATGGCTGCACCGCATTACGGAGGAGCTGGCGCAGCATAATCGCGACAATCCCGATCGCCCTGCTGCACCCTATGCCGTCAACCAGATCGTCCATCGTAGCAACGACCGGTTGGACGAGGATATGGAAGTATGCGCAAAATGGCAGGTGCCGATGGTCATCACATCGCTGGGCGCGCGCGAGGATATTTTTTCCGCAGTTAAAAACTGGGGCGGCATATCGCTGCATGATGTCATCAACGATCGATTTGCGCATAAAGCGATCGAAAAGGGTGCGACCGGCCTCATACCTGTCGCGGCCGGCGCCGGTGGCCATGCCGGAACGCAATCGCCATTCGCTTTGATGCAGGAAATTCGCAAGTGGTTCGACGGGCTGGTCGCACTGTCCGGATCGATCGCACATGGCCGGTCGGTGCTGGCGGCGCAGGCAATGGGCGCGGATTTCGGCTATATCGGTTCAGCTTGGATCGCGACGGAGGAAGCAAATGCGGATGACGGGTACAAACAGGAAATTGTCGATAGTGCCGCTGGCGATATCGTTTATACCAATCTGTTCACCGGGGTTCACGGCAATTACCTGCGCGGATCGATAGAAAAGGCCGGGCTCGATCCCGAAAATCTTCCGACCAGCGATCCCAGCAAGATGAATTTCGGTTCCGGCGGAAACAGCAAGGCCAAGGCATGGAAAGATATCTGGGGTTCGGGCCAGGGTGTTGGCAGCGTCGACAAGGTCGAAAGCGTGGCCGACCGGGTCGACCGGCTCGAACGTGAATACAATGCCGCACGGGACGAATTGCAAGCCAAGGCGTTCGGGTAAGTTTGCGCGCCCATTCGTCACAGGTGGGCGATAGTATCAGAACACGCCCAGCGCGCATCCTTCGGCCAGTGCAGCACCAAGGGCGAAGGCATGCGCTGTCGATTCATCCGGCACGGTCTTGTCGGCCATGATGGCCGCGGGGGTCTGCGCCTGTGTTATCACTATGAACGGATCGGCCACACGCCGCAGCCGCCAGCCTGTGCAGATGCGGTCTATCTGGCGCTGCGCGTTTTCGCCGTCCGATCCGGCGGCAATAATGGTGGCATATGCCCGCCCTTCCGCCTGCCCCAGCACATCATAATAGGTTCGGTCGAACATCTCCTTCATTCCTCCTGAGATTGCAGCGAGGTTTTCCGGAAAAACGAACAGATATGCACTGGCCGACAGCAGATCTTCAGCGCAAATATCTTCCGCCGCCCGGATTTGCACACGAACTCCCTCTACCGCTTTTGCGCCGCGAAACGCCGCATAGGCAAGAGATCGTGCCGTACCGGTCCGGCTGTGCCATATGACAAGTAATTTTGGCGCTTCGGGCTGCATAATTGCGGTGTGCGTCATCCCGCGATCTTCGCCGGAAGCTGTCGATTGTCAATCGCCGGTCTTTGCGGCGGCACGCGCAATGGGCTAGAGAACGCCAATGGCTTCACGCACCCTCTCCCCCGTATTCGGCGTCACGCACTCGCTTTCGGGCAAGGCATGGCACTGGCGTGGCGGAAACATGGAAGTCGGCGGCGATATTGGCGGTCTGGACAATGATATCGTCACCCAGTTGCTATTGTCACGTGGCGTGGCGGGTGACGATCTGGAGCGGCATCGCACGCCCACCCTTCGCGGTTTCCTGCCCGACCCTTCCATTTTTAGCGACATGGATCTGGCGGCGGATCGTATTGCACAGGCAATCTTAACGCAGGAAAAAATTACGGTCTTCGGTGATTACGATGTCGATGGCGCGACCAGTTCCGCGCTTCTGATCCGGCTGCTGCGTATGCTGGGGCACGATGCGCAATATTACATCCCGGACCGTTTGCTGGAAGGATACGGACCGAGCGGCGAGGCATTGGTCAAACTGGCGGAAAGCGGGTCCAGCCTGATCGTCACGGTGGATTGCGGGGCGATGGCGTTCGATGCATTGCAGATGGCCCATGATGCGGGCGTCGATGTGATCGTGGTGGATCATCACAAATGCTCCCACGAATTGCCCAGGACAGCGGCACTGGTGAACCCCAACCGCCTGGACGAAACGGACGAAGCGGCGGCGCATGGTCATCTTGCTGCGGTAGGGGTTGCGTTCCTGGTTGCAATTGCAGTGGTGCGTACGCTGCGGCGGCGCAATTTCTTCGAAAACCGTCAGGAACCCGATCTGATGTCGCTGCTCGATCTGGTCGCGCTGGGGACCGTGGCGGATGTCGCGGCGTTACACGGGCTCAACCGTGCGTTCGTCGCGCAAGGGCTGAAAATCATGGCCCGACGGCAGAATGTGGGGATGAGCGCCCTGATCGACGCGAGCCGCCTGAAACGCGCGCCGGTATGCAGCGATCTCGGCTTTGCACTGGGCCCGCGCATCAATGCCGGCGGCCGCATCGGCAAATCGACGCTCGGTGTGCGTCTGTTGATCACGCAGGACGACGAAGAAGCACAGACTATTGCTGCACAGCTTTCGATATTGAACGAGGGACGCCGCGCGATCGAGGCGGAAGTTCAGGAAGCGGCGGAAGCGCAGATTGCCGCACAGCACAACCGCGCAGTGGTAATCGTATCGGGCGAAGGCTGGCACCCGGGTGTAATCGGTATCGTAGCCGGAAGGATAAAGGAACAGACCGGCAAACCGGCAATTGTCATCGCTTCGGACGGTATCCAGGGCAAGGGATCGGGACGATCCATTCCGGGCGTCGATCTGGGGGCGGCAATCATCGCGGCCAGGGAACAGGGCCTGCTGATTGCAGGGGGTGGCCATGCAATGGCCGCCGGTCTGACCATCGATGCTACGTGCGTGGACGAATTCGCGCTGTGGATCGACGAAAAGCTTGCCGCTAATGTCGGCAAGGCGCAGGCCGCGCTTGCGCTGAAGGTCGACCTCGCTATCGCACCGGGTGGTCTTGTTCCAGCGTTGGTCGACCGGCTCGATGAAGCCGGTCCGTACGGCATTGGATGGCCAGGGCCCAAAATTGCCGTTGGGCCGGTGCATATCATCAAGGCGGATGTAGTCGGCACCGGGCATTTGCGACTGATCGTCGGCAGCGCGGATGGCGGATCGATAAAGGCAATCGCGTTTCGCGCTGCGGAAAGCGATATGGGGCAGGCGCTGCTTCACGCTGCCAAGGGGCGAAAGCTGTGGCTTGCCGGGCGCGCCAAGATCGACGACTGGGGCGCCTCACCATCGGCCGAATTGCATCTCGACGATGCCGCGTGGGCCGATTGATGGCAATGCGCGCGCACAGAAGTCAAAAAATCGGCAGGACATTCCCGCGCAGAGGCTTGACGGCGGAACCCTATCCACTTAATTGCGCCGCCACACCATTGCCCGGCCTTCGGGATATGGCCCCTTCGTCTAGCGGTTAGGACGCGGCCCTTTCACGGCTGAAACACGGGTTCGATTCCCGTAGGGGTCACCACAGCTGCGGCGTTCGGGGCGATATGGTTTTTCTGGACCTGACCGACCCTGTTGGCCCCTTCGTCTAGCGGTTAGGACGCGGCCCTTTCACGGCTGAAACACGGGTTCGATTCCCGTAGGGGTCACCACGATAAACCGGTCGACCGTGCTGCCAAGCTGCGCTTGTGAACAATCTGCAGGGTAACCGGTCTGGTCAGATGGCGACAGGCGTATTAAGCGGATTTGCGATGGCACCTGACCGCCCTTCCCCCTGGCTGAGTGTCTGTCTGGCCGCGCTGGGCACGATTGCCATTCTTGCCAGCGGCGCCCAGTGGCCACTGGCGGCAGGCGTCCTGATGGTGTGGCTGGGTTCCCTGTGGCTGATTCTTGCAGCCCCGCCCCGTACGCAATTGCGGCCGGAACCAGACCCGTTCACCAGGGCGAATATGAGCGAACTGGTCGAGTTTTCTGGAACTCCGGTCCTGATAATGGAACGTGGAAAGATCGCCGCTGCAAACCGGGCTGCACGCAAATTGCTGGGAAAACATATCATCGGGCAGGACGCGCGGGTTGGCTTGCGCCATCCCAAGGCGATCAAATTGCTGGAATCGGAAAAGAGCGGCTTTACGAAGATACGCGGGCTTTCGCGGCGAAAGGATGTGTGGCGGATCAACAAACAAAGCCTGTCCAACGGTCTATCGCTCATCGAATTGCTGAACCGGACCGCGGAAGAAGACGTCGGACGTGCGCATACCGATTTCGTTGCCAATGCCAGCCACGAACTGCGTACGCCGCTATCTTCGATCATCGGATATGTAGAAACCATTCGCGATGGCGGTGCGTCCCTGGACACCGAACGAAAAAACAAATTCCTGGATACGATCCTGTCCGAATCCAACCGGCTGCAGAGTTTGGTCAGCGATCTCATCTCGCTATCCCGGATCGAGGCTGAAAAGCATGAACAGCCGCAAACGCCGGCTGACCTGTCCGAACTCACCGGGCGCACCGCACGTGAAGTGGCCAGTTTGGGGGGCATCGACAGGCTCGTGCTTGAAGTGGAGCCGGGACTGGTAGTGGCAGGAGACGAACGCCAGCTCGAACAGCTGGTTCGCAACTTGGTCGACAATGCTTTTAAATATGGCGGTCCTGCCGCGCCGGTAACAATCGGGCTGCATGTTTCCGAAAACGACGAAGCGATATTGTCCGTCACCGATCAGGGCGATGGTATTGCCGCTGAACATATTCCCCATCTTACCCGCCGGTTCTACCGCACCGACCCGAGCCGCAGCCGCGCATCGGGCGGAACCGGGCTGGGTCTTGCCATTGTCAAACATATCGTGGAACGGCATCGCGGCAGGCTGGACATATCGAGCGAGCTTGGTCAGGGCACGAACATCACCGTGCGCATTCCGATTTTGGATCGATAGGGGGCGGGATGGAACGGCGCCGCGTCATGCTACTGTCATATGTTTCGAACAACGCTGCAGCGATGACGGGGGCGATTCTCTTGAACTCTTGCACATACCCGCTTCGCCTTCTGGACCGTTTGTGTCGACGCGCCCGCCTGTCGGTAACTTGCTGAAAACCGCATAGTCATGTCGCCTGCAATTCTTCTTCTTCTAGCAATCGGTCTCGGCGTGGCAGGGTGGCTCGCCGCGCGATCGCGGGCCTGGACGTTCAAGAAAAATGCGAATGGCGAACGGATTGCCGCCCTTCCCAGTTATCACGGGTGGTATGTTGCACTGTGGATTGTCATTCCGGTGGCGGCTTTTATAACTTTATGGGCAGCAACGGCCCCATCCCTGATCGACCAGTCGGTTCTGGCTTCGCCCGAAGCTGCAGACTTGCCCGCATTCGATTTTCAACGGCAGGCCTTGCTGCGCGAGGCGAAAGCAGTCGCAACCGGCGCAGCGCCCGCCGTATTCAGTCAGGAAGCCAACGCGCTCGTCGATCCGTTTCGCAGCGCAATCGACCGTAGCAATCTGATCGGGGTTGCGGGCACGCTGATTATCGGTTTCCTGGCGGGTGTATGGGCGTTTCTGCGGCTCAAACCCGACTTCACTGCACGTACGCGCGTGGAAAAGGCGGTGATGACCGTGCTGCTTCTCGCTTCGCTCGTCGCTATCCTTACCACGTTGGGCATCGTGGTAAGCCTGGTGTTCGAAACGGTGCGTTTTTTCGGGATGGTCAATCCCATGGACTTCCTGTTCGGAACGCATTGGGGCCCTGACCCGATGGCCAATCCCGATAATCCGGACCCGACGCGTTACGGGGCCATTCCGCTATTCTGGGGTACCATTTATATTGGCGCCGTAATTGCGATGATCGTTGCGATCCCGCTGGGTTTGATGAGTGCGATTTATCTTACGCAATATGCCACGCCCCGGATGCGTCGCTGGTTGAAACCCGCGCTTGAAATCCTCGCAGGGGTGCCGACGGTGGTCTACGGATATTTTGCCGCGCTGACAGTCGCCCCGTTTGTGCGCGATGTTGCGGTATCGGCAGGTTTTACAGGCGCATCGAGCGAAAGTGCACTGGCCGCAGGGCTGGTCATGGGTGTGATGATCATTCCGTTCGTGTCCTCCATGGCGGACGATTCCATCGCCGCGGTGCCGCAATCGATGCGGGATGGCAGCCTAGCCATGGGCGCAACCACATCGGAGACCATCAAGCGCGTCCTCGTCCCGGCGGCACTACCCGGTATAGTCGCAGGCATCATGCTGGCGATCAGCCGTGCGATCGGCGAAACGATGATCGTGGTCATGGCCGCCGGTGCCGCAGCCAATCTGACAGCCGACCCCCTGGAAGGAATGACCACCGTCACTTTTCAGATTGTAGCCATGTTGACCGGTGAGGGCAGCTTCGACCATCCGGCGACATTGAGTGCGTTTGCTTTGGGTTTCGTGCTGTTCATGGTAACCTTGGGTCTCAATTTCGTCGCCCTGCGCGTGGTCAAAAGGTTCCGTGAAGCTTATGAATGACCCGTCGCCAAATAGCATCGGCGCACCCTCGCCCGATCGTACTTCGGCTGATTATACCACCCGCAAGAGCGCCTTCGAAAAACGGCTGCAGAAGCGGTACGCGGCCGAACGCCGTTTCAAAATGGCGGGAGTGGCCGCGATTTTGTTCTCGGTCTGCGTTCTCGCTTTCCTGTTGGTCACGATGACGATCAACGGCATCGGCGGGTTTCAGCGAACGGAACTGGCGGTGCCAATTGATTTTTCGCAGTCGGCTATCGCGGCCGATAGCGCAAGCATGGCACAACCCGGCGCGCTGGACCGGCTCGAAGCGCAAGGGCTGCCTTCCGTCGTGGAATATTTCGCGGAAGAAGCCCTCGGTCAACGCGGCGCGCAGGAAGTCGGAACCACTGCTTGGCGCGAGATTGCCGCACAGATTATCGACGATCCGTCCCTTCTCCAGAAAAGCGGTGTTTTCTGGCTGCCCGCGTCGCGTGATCTGGCATCCGCCTATGCAGGCGAAGGCAGTCAGGATTTGCGCGAACTGGCACGCGAACTTGAAAACCGGGGCGTTATCGATGATCGGTTCGATGGCGGCTATCTGACCCGAGCGGATGCCACAGACCCGCAATCGGTCGGCATATGGGGCGCACTCAAAGGGTCCATGCTGACCATGATCGTAACCTTGCTGGTTGCTTTTCCCGTGGGTGTGCTCGCAGCTCTCTATCTGGAAGAATATGCGCCGAAAAACCGCTGGACCGATGTTATCGAAGTGTCGATCAACAATCTGGCAGCCGTCCCATCGATCATTTTCGGCTTGCTCGGACTGGCAGTATTCCTGTGGATTTTCCCGAATTACCGTTCGGCCCCGCTGATCGGCGGAATGACGCTGGCGTTGATGACGATGCCCGTAATCGTGATTTCAGGGCGCAATGCCATCAAGGCCGTGCCGCCGTCGATCCGCGATGGCGCCCTGGCCGTCGGTGCATCGCCGGTGCAGGTCGTGTTTCATCATGTCTTGCCATTGGCGCTACCGGGCATCTTGACGGGTACGATTATCGGAATGGCACGTGCATTGGGCGAAACCGCGCCGCTTCTGATGATCGGTATGCGGGCATTTATATCCACCCCGCCTGAAGGTTTCACTTCGCCGGCGACGGTTCTTCCCGTACAGATATATTTGTGGTCCGATGAAATCGACCGGGGCTTCGTCGAGCGTACATCGGCTGCAATTATCGTGTTGCTCCTGTTCCTGCTCGTAATGAACGGCCTTGCAATTTACCTGCGCAACAAATTCGAGAAAAAATGGTGACAGTAATACATCCCAATCTGGAAAAGACCGAAGCGAAGATGACCGCTCGGGATGTTTCCGTCTTTTACGCAGACAAGATGGCTATCGATCATGTTTCCATCGAAATTCCGAAGAAATATGTAACGGCATTCATCGGCCCGTCCGGCTGCGGGAAATCCACATTCCTGCGCACTTTGAACCGGATGAACGATACCATACCGTCCGCGCGGGTTGAGGGCGAGATAACGCTGGATGGACAGGACATCTATCGTTCGAAAATGGATGTCGTGCATTTGCGCGCACGCGTCGGGATGGTGTTTCAAAAACCCAATCCGTTTCCAAAATCCATTTACGACAACATCGCATACGGCCCGAAAATTCATGGGTTTGCCGAAGGTAAGGATGAATTGGACGCAATTGTGGAAACATCCCTGCAACGCGCGGGATTGTGGAACGAGGTCAAGGATCGCCTGGCGGATAGCGGCACCGCACTTTCAGGCGGGCAGCAGCAGCGCTTGTGCATTGCGCGTGCGATCGCTGTCGATCCGGAAGTTATTCTGATGGACGAACCGTGTTCGGCGCTAGATCCCATCGCAACTGCAAAGATCGAGGAGCTGATTGCCGATCTCAATGGCCATTACGCAATCGTAATCGTAACCCATTCCATGCAGCAGGCGGCCCGCGTTTCCCAACGAACGGCGTTTTTCCACCTTGGTAAAGTCGTGGAATATGGCCGCACTTCCGATATTTTTACCAATCCGCTAGAACAGCGAACGCAGGATTATATAACCGGACGGTACGGATAATGAACGAACATACGGTCAAGGCGTTCGACGAGGATATAACCCGTCTGCGCGGTCTGATTGCCGAAATGGGCGGCCTTGCCGAATTGTCTATCCAGGAATCTCTGGAAGCCATGGTTCGCGGCGACGAGGATCTCGCCAGTAAAGTCATCAAACGCGACAAGAAAATCGACGCGCTGGAATCGGAAGTCGACAAGCTGGCAGTGCGCGTTATTGCCCTGCGCGCGCCCATGGCAGACGATCTTCGCGAAGTCATCGCAGCATTGAAGATTGCTGGCGTGGTGGAACGGATCGGCGATTATTCGAAAAATATCGCCAAACGCGTGGGCGCAATCGAAGGGCGCAGCCGGTTCGAACCGTTAACGCTGCTTCCGGCCATGGGCGAAATTGCCAGTGAAATGGTGCACGATGTCCTGACGGCCTATGCCGCACGCGATCCGGTCCTGGCCCGGGAAGTCATCGCGGCCGACGAAAAAGTGGACGCGTTCTACAACAGCATTTTTCGCAATGTCGTCAGTTACATGATGGAAAATCCTGCGACCATTTCCACCGCGGCACAATTGCTGTTTGTCGCGCGCAATATCGAACGTATTGGCGATCATGCGACCAATGTGGCAGAAATGGTCCATTATGCCGCGACAGGATTGTACCCCCCGGATGAAGAAACATAAGACGAGCGATCATAATAGACGGTAGAAATATCGGCATTGTCTTCCAACCGTAACCTAACGGCGAATATTACCTGCTAGGTGCTTTATGGTAGATGCGATAAGGTGCCTGTGCATGATCGATGCAAAACTGCTTCTGGTGGAAGACGATCCGGCGTTGTCCGAACTGTTGCAGTTCCGCTTCGAGAACGAAGGCTATTCGGTTCGTACCACTGCCGACGGCGATCAGGCGCTGGTTCTGGTCGATGAAGATTTGCCGGATCTCGTCATTCTCGATTGGATGATAGAGGGGACCAGTGGCATCGAGGTATGCCGCCGTCTGCGGCGTAACAAGAAAACCGCACATGTCCCGATAATCATGCTGACTGCGCGTGAAGCGGAGGACGACCGGATTCGTGGGCTCGAAACCGGGGCGGACGATTATCTCACCAAGCCGTTTTCTCCGCGCGAGCTGCTCGCGCGCGTCGCGGCGGTCATGCGGCGCATCCGCCCTGCTCTGGCAGGCGAGAACATCGAAGTCGGCGATATCGTGCTGGATCCGGTGGCGCACCGGGTAACTCGTGCTGGCCGCATGTTGAAACTTGGCCCTACGGAATACCGATTGCTTAAGTTTTTCATGGAGAACCCGAAACGGGTGTTTTCTCGGGTCCAGTTGCTCGACGGGGTATGGGGCACCGAAAGCGATATCGAATTGCGCACGGTCGACGTGCACATCCGGCGTCTGCGAAAAGCGATTATCATAGAGGGACTGGGCGATCCCATCCGGACGGTACGTTCCGCCGGCTATGCGATCGAGCCGGTCTGACACCTATCGGCATACGCCCCAGTTGCCCTTGGCCTGATCGAAATGGAAATGGTCCCGGTGCGCTTCATTGTAATCGGGCGACAGCACTGTACCAAACAGCGGGCAGGCGGCATCTCTAACCGCAATCAGAAACGCCGACTTGTTACCGGCGTTCTTCCAGTCGGAAAGAATATTTATCTGCGTTCCATCCATGAGGGTGAACGCAGCGATATCGATGGCATTGCCCGTCGCATGTTCGCTCCACCGGCCGGTATCGCGCCCATATAGACGGCGGCAACTATACGTACCGATCTGGGAAACCGACTGAACTTGTTGACCGAAAGCCGCAAGCGCGGCCGGCTGTACGCCTTGGTCCATCCACAATTGCAGCGCAGCACCGACCGGGCAGGTGGTGGACGGCGCCGCGCCCGCAAAGGGATAATCGCGCAACTGTATCCGATCCGTCCGCGCACAAGCGCCATCGCCGCTGGGTGGCAGCGCATCGAATGCGATGGCGCTTTGCGAAAGGACGGCCCGACACAGATCGGTATCGCTGCGCATTGCGAACAGTTTGCTCTTCGTCGCCAAACCCGGTGGATCGCGCAGATCGAGCGGCGCCCACGGATTATGCTGCGGATGTTCGCGGATGAAAGCCGATGCGGATAGCAATATCGCGGCCAGCACCAGCACGCCGATCGTTCGGCGGTCGGCCCGAAATCGCCCGATGCGCATCGAAAACAACGAATGCCCCCGCTTCATGGTATGGACATTTTACCTGGCGGAGAATCTGCAGCGATCATGCCGCCAATTCGGAAAGTCGCTTGCGAACAGCGGCCAGATCGGCATCGAACAGCCGGGTTTGCGTATCACGCCCTTCGCCATCTAACCGTAACAGATATGATGGATGCGCTGTAATCCATAATTCGCAGCCATTATCCAGATCGATTGCGGCGCCTCGCACTTTGGAAATACTGACGGTTTTGCCCAATACGCCCCGCGCGGCGCTCGCGCCCAGGGCAAGGATCAATTGCGGTTGGACGATTGCCCGTTCCGCTTCGATCCACCACCGGCAAGTGTCGATTTCCTTCGCCGCGGGCGACTGATGAATGCGGCGCTTTCCACGCTGGACATATTTGAAATGCTTGACCGTATTCGTCACATAGGCACTGGCCCGGTCAATTCCCGCCGCCTGAAGATGATTGTCGAGCAACTGACCCGCCGGTCCCACGAACGGCCGACCGGTCTGGTCCTCCCGATCACCCGGCTGTTCGCCCACGATCATAAGCAAAGCATCCGACGGCCCTTCGCCCATTACCGCTTGATTGTGCAGTTCGCCGATGGGACATTTACGACAGGCTTCGATTGCTTTGGCAATGGCGGGCAACGTCTCCGGGCGCTCGTCGAACGTAAGCTCTCCTGCACTGACCATTTGTGCCTCCCTTCTTTGCGCGCCGGCGACCAGTTCCGGTATGAGCGAAGCCTCGGGCAAGTTCTTCCAGTATTTTTTCGGCATCTCGCTCATCATTGCGCCGACTTTCAAACGCGCCGGATTGAAAATGGATGCGTAATATTTTCGCCAAAGGTCTTCGATTGGGTCATTGCCAGGTGCATCGCTGCGTTTTGCGGGTGGGCTTTCCAGCATGGTTTGCCCATCCCAGTGAATGCAGCCGCGCGGGGTCAGGATAGACCAGTTCATGTTTGCAAAACGGCGCTTGAAGAACCCGGCATTGGCACGCACGATGTGATGATCCGGTTCGAACCAGGCAATGTAATGTTCACCGCCGTCCGCATCCTCGACCAGACGAAACCGAACAAATGCGTGCATTTTATGGCTGTCGCGGCGCACGCTTTTGTCCATTTCCTCGATCCGGCGAACGAGATCGTCGGTTTTGTCCTCCATGATGCGCGGGAAAGTCTGATGCCGGTATAACAACGTGTAAAGCTGCGCAAAACGCGCAGGATCGGAATGCAGACAGGCGTTTTTTGCCAGCGCCATAAACCGCTTGCTGACCGACACAGCCGGCACATCGACGGGTAGCGGAGGCAACTGTGTTTCGCCGCCTGTAAACAGATCGCCAGAACCGCCCGGTTCCGTCCAGCTTACCTGTTCCGGCGCTATCCCGCACTGAATTAGATGCCGGGCCTTTTGCCGCCAAAACGCAAAATCATCCGGTTCCAGCATGGATATCGTGTAATGCGCCGATGTGCCGTCATGATGCATATTCATGCGGCGAACAGTTCGAGTTGCTCCTGCTTTGGCGCGAGCAGTTTTCGAAGATCGGCGCGATCGGTCAGGGTTGTCGGTGTCCAGTCCAACGCGCAAATGAAAGGCCGAATTTTGGCGATGGAAACTGAGATTTTCCCCACATCGTCCAAACGAAGCTTTTTATGACGCCGAGCGGCAATGATCCGATTGACCGCGGTTACGCCAAGCCCCGGCACGCGAAGCAGCATTTCGCGGGGGGCACGATTGACATCGAGCGGAAAAATATCGCGAAATTTCAGAGCCCATGCAAGTTTGGGATCGATATCGAGCGGGAGGTTACCATCCGCGTCGGTTGCCTGCATCACTTCGCGGGCCTCGTAACCGTAAAACCGCATCAGCCAGTCCGATTGATAAAGACGGTGTTCGCGGATCAAGGGCGGCCGTTTCAATGGCAGCACTGCGCTCGCATCGGGAATGGGACTGAATGCGGAATAATATACGCGCCGCAGACGAAAACCATCATAAAGCCGACTGGCCTTGCCCACGATATCGGCATCGCTAGCAGCATCCGCCCCCACAATCATTTGCGTCGACTGACCGGCCGGCGCGAAACGAGGCGCGTGTTTGAACCGCTTTCGCGCATCCGTCATTTCAACGATGTCGGCTTTCACATTGCCCATCGCGCTTTCTATCTGGCGACTGTTTTTATCAGGGGCAAGCCGGCTGAGACCGGCATCAGTCGGAAGTTCGACATTGATGGATACGCGGTCTGCCAGAAGCCCGGCCTGACGGACCAGTTCCGGGTCGGCTTCCGGAATTGTCTTGAGGTGAATGTAGCCGCGAAAGTCATGTTCTTCGCGCAGAATACGTGCGGATTCGACCATTTGGTCCATCGTATAGTTCGAGCTTTTGATGATACCCGAAGAAAGAAACAGTCCCTCAATATAATTTCTGCGATAGAAATTCAGCGTCAGATCCGCAATTTCCTGCGGCGTAAAACGCGCCCGCCGGACATTGCTGCTTTTGCGGTTGATGCAATAATGACAATCGAAAATACAATGGTTCGTAAGCAATATCTTGAGAAGGGAAATACATCGCCCGTCCGGCGCGTAGGCATGGCAGATCCCCATACCCTCCGTCGAACCGATACCCTTGCCACCAAGCGAATTTTTACTGGCGGTTCCCGATGACGCGCATGACGCATCATATTTGGCAGCATCGGCCAATATTCCAAGTTTTTCGATCGTCGACAAAGCTGGCATGCGTTCTATATATGTTCTTTCTGCCCCCTTGCCTACTCCCTATCCGAAATATGCCAAACTTTTTCCAACAATCGAAACGGGATGGAAAAATACATGCGGCCCGTGGCACGAGACCTGTCGTCAATTGGAACAATCGCCAGTGTTTCGCCGTTGGACCCGAAAGTGAAACAACATTACGGGGCTGTTTATGCGATACGAAAGTGGCGGCAAGGAAGACGATCTGCGATATGAGTTCTGGGAAGCGATGGCGGGTTCATCCTTCCTGTTCCTCCAACTGGACGGCGATTCGAAAACCGCAGTCCCCATGACAGCGCAGATCGACAGGAATGCGGATAGTTCGATCTGGTTTTTCAGTCAGAAAAATAGCGACTTCGCCCAGCTCGGCAATGTGACTGCCACGTTTGCCGGTAAAGACCACAAGATGTTTGCGCGCTTCCACGGCACTCTCGAAGTTGAAACCAGCCTCGAACGCTTCGATCATTTCTGGAACAATTTTGTAAAGGCCTGGTACGACGGTGGGAAAACGGACCCCGATCTTTTGTTCCTGCGCATGGATCTGGGCGACGCCGAATTGTGGAGCGGGGATATGGGCATCGTTACGGTCGCCAAAATGGCGTTGGGCAAGACCGTACATGACGAAGCCGAAAAAGGGCACGTCGAAACAACGCTTTAGCCGCTGGTTCCAACCGGTCGAAAAAGGGGCCGCGCGCTGATGCGACGCGGCCCTTTTTCATGGGGCGCAATATCAGGCAGCAGGTGCAGCCAGACCCAGGGTTTCGAGTATCGATGGAAACAGCCCGACCATCAGGATGATCACCAATGCCAGCGGGCATAGATAGCGTACCAGAAACCGCCAAAATTGTTCGGTCGTGCCGGTCAATCCATTTTCTGAATCGATCAGACGCCGTTCGGCCACCCAGCCCACGAACACTGCCGTCAATATGCCGCCGATGGGCATCAGTATCTTGCTGGTTACGGTATCCAGAATATCGAACATGCCCTGCCCTTCGAACAAGGGCAGAAAAGCGAGCGGTTTGAATTCGGCCAGCGTGTTGAACGACAATGCCGCGAAGATACCCAATACAAGCGCACCGACGGTAACGATCAATGTCGCCATAGGCCGGCCGATCCGCGTCTTTTCCTTCAGCCAGGCCGTGGGCGCTTCCATCAGGGAAACCGAACTGGTCAATGCGGCAAAGAACACCATGATAAAAAACAATAGGCCGATCAGAGAACCCACCGGCATCTGCTGAAACCCGATAGGTAGGGATTGAAACATCAATCCTGGCCCCGCATTGGGCTCCAGACCCGCGGCGAATACGATTGGAAAAATGCACAATCCGGCCAGCAGTGCAACCGCCGTGTCAGCCCCGGCGATAATACCCGATGTGCTTGCCAGGTTTACGTCCCGCCCGACATAGGCGCCATATGTCATCATACCGGCCACACCAAGAGACAGCGAGAAGAACGCCTGCCCGACTGCCGCCAGCATGACCGACCCGGTAAGTTTGGAAAAATCGAACGTGAACAGATAGGACACGGCTTCGCTGAAGGCGCCGGTAAACGCGCCGTAAATCGTAATCAGCAAAAACAGCACGAAAAATGCGGGCATCAGCCACGTTGCCACCCATTCGATTCCGCTGGATACACCGCGGGAAACGAAATAGAATGTTATCGCGATGAAGGCGATATGGAGCCCGACCATCAGGCCGGCATTCCCGAACAGATTGGGCAGAAGTTCCTCGACATCGGAAGCAGGCCGGCCCTGAAATGCGGCGCCGGTCAATCCGGTCGCCAGCAGATCCTGAAAGAATACGCCTATATAATAGAGCACCCATCCGCCTACGACACAGTAAAAACTGAGCACCAGGAACGCGCCCAAAACACCGAACGAAGCAAGTGTATCCCAATGCGACGATTTGCCGGATTCCGCAGCCATGCGCCGCACGCTTTCCGGGGCAGACGCCTGGCCATGCCGCCCGATCAGCGTTTCCGACAGTAAGATGGGCAGCCCGATCAGCACCACGCACAGAATGTAGAACAAAACGAAAGCGCCGCCACCATTCGCGCCAGCCTCTGCCGGGAACCGCCACATATTGCCCAACCCGACGGCCGAGCCGACCGCAGCCAGAATAAAGGCGGACCGCGATGACCACCCTTCGCGCGGAGTTATCCCGTCGGAGCCGGTAATGATTGTCATTGCGTGTATATCCCTCTTGCCCAAAGCCGTCGGCGCATCCAGGGCGCTCGCCGCAATGCGCTTCTGCAATGATTTTCCAAGCTAGTCGAGACAGGATTTGCGCGAATCCGCCGCTCGTCTAGAAGCAGCTCCCATGTCCACAACATTCCAGCTCGATACATCGACCAGCCGCGCAAACCCCACTCCGGCTCCGATGAAGCGGCTTACCGTGCCGAAAATCCGGGCGCGAAAACAAGACGGGGTGACCGACACACCGCTGGTCATGCTGACCGCCTATACCGCGCGGCAGGCCCAGTTGCTGGATGCGCATTGCGATCTGTTGCTGGTGGGCGATTCACTGGGGCAGGTCATCTACGGCCTCCCCTCCACCATTCCGGTCACGTTGGAGATGATGGCCAATCATGGCGCAGCCGTGGTGCGCGGCAGCTATCATTCCGTAGTTGTGATCGACATGCCTTTTGGATCGTATGAAGCTTCCAAGGAACAGGCTTTCGAAAGCGCAGCCTATCTGCTGAAACAAACCGGCGGGGCGGCGGTGAAGCTGGAAGGCGGCGCGGCGATGGCGGAAACGGTCGCGTTTCTGAACGCGCGCGGTATTCCGGTAATGGGTCATGTCGGGCTGACCCCGCAGGCGGTGAACGTGTTGGGCGGGTATATGGCCCGGGGCCGCAGCGGCGCGGAAGCCGATACGATAATTGCGGATGCAAGGGCGCTGGATGAAGCGGGCGCGTTCGCGGTGGTGATCGAAGGCGTAGTCGAACCGATCGCGATTGCGGTGACCCGGGCCGTCGCCTGTCCCACTATCGGCATCGGCGCATCGGCGCAGTGCGATGGTCAGGTGCTGGTGACGGAAGATATGCTGGGCATGTTCGACCGAGTGCCCCGCTTCGTCAAGAAATACGACGATATCGCCGCATCGATCGACAGGACGGTTCAGGCTTACGCCGCCGAAGTTCGCGACCGCAGCTTTCCCGGTATCGACCAGACCTATCAGCCCAAAGACTGATCCGTCCGTTCTGCCGAACGACGGGATATTAGGATAAGCCATGGCCACCCTTCTACGCCATTATACGTTTTCGCTGGTCTTCACGGCGATCTGTCTTTTGCTTGCAGCCTGGTATGGCTGGTCGAGCAGCGGATCGATAACCACGATGCTGGGTATCTTGTGGATCGTGTTCGTGCTTTCGATATTGGAAATATCGCTCAGTTTCGACAATGCGGTGGTCAATGCCACAGTGCTGCGGGATATGGATCCGGTGTGGCAGCGACGGTTCCTGACCTGGGGAATACTCATCGCGGTCTTCGGAATGCGTATCGTGTTCCCTATCGCAATCGTGGCCATCGCCGCGCAAATCGGACCGATCGAAGCCGTGCGACTGTCGCTGGATGACCCGCAGGAATACGAACGGATCGTGTCCGGCGCACATATCGGCATCGCCGGTTTCGGCGGCGCATTTCTTGCCATGGTCGGACTTACGTTTTTCTTCGATGCGGACAAGGACGTGCATTGGATCGCAGCCGTCGAACGGCGTATCGCGAAATTTTCCAGCGTGCCGGCTGTCGAGATAGGTTTGGTGCTGCTGCTGGTCTACGGCATTTCCACCTATCTTGCCCCGTCGGAGGCCAATACGTTCCTGGTGGCGGCGATCCTCGGGCTTATCACTTACATCTCGGTGAACGCGATCGGAGCGATCATCGAACAGCGCGAGGCCGCTAAAAAAGCATCGGGCGAGATCGTTCGGTCGGGTGCCGGGGGGTTTCTTTATCTGGAAGTGCTGGATGCATCGTTCAGTTTCGACGGGGTGATCGGGGCCTTCGCCTTGTCCAACAATATGGTGGTAATCGCACTGGGCCTATCCGTCGGTGCCATGTTCGTGCGGTCGATGACCATTCATCTGGTGGAACGCGGCACGCTTGCCGAATACCGGTTTCTCGAACACGGGGCGTTCTGGGCGATTATCGTTCTGGGGATCATCATGCTGGTTTCCGCCAAGTTCCATATTCCGGAAACCTTCACCGGATTGATCGGTGCGATCCTTATCGGCCTGTCGCTATGGTGGTCTGTCCGGCACAATCGACGAACCAAGGCTGAAATTCCCGTATTCGGGCCAGATGCTTCCTGACGCCTTTCGTCCGATTAATTCTGCAGGTCATATTGTTTCAGCAGGTCGTAGAGCGTCGGCCTGCTGATACCCAGCATCTTGGCGGTGTTGGAGATGTTTCCGTCACTACGGGCAAGCGCATGGCGGATGATCTTGCGGTCCGTCTGTTCGCGCGCGCTTTTCAGATTGAGCGCTTGCAGATCATCTGTCGCGCCATCTTCCAGATCGAGATCGCCCGCCGCCACCAGCTTGCCATCCGCCATAATGACGGCGCGTTTGATCCGGTTTTCCAGTTCACGGACATTCCCCGGCCAGTGCCAATCATCGATTGCGGCCAGCGCGTCGGGCGTAAACCCCTTGATCTGCGGATTCATTTCCGTCGCGAACCGGTTCAGAAAAGCCTTCGCCAGTAGCGGCGCATCGCCCGTTCGATCTGCCAAAGCGGGAATTTTTATGACGATCTCCGCAAGCCGATAGAACAGATCTTCTCGAAATCCGCCATCTGCTATCATCGCTTCCAGATCCTGGTGGGTTGCGCAAACGATGCGCGTATCGACGGCGATGGGTTTTCGCCCGCCGATGCGTTCGATGGTGCGCTCCTGCAGAAACCGCAAAAGCTTGACCTGAAGCGGTAACGGAATGTCGCCAACTTCGTCCAGAAACAGAGTGCCGCCATGCGCCTGTTCGATTTTGCCCTCTGTGGTTTTTACCGCCCCGGTAAATGCCCCTTTTTCGTGACCGAACAATTCGCTTTCCAGCAGGTTTTCCGGGATGGCTGCACAGTTGATGGCAATGAAACTGCCCGCTTTGCGGTCGCTGCAGTCATGCACGCCATGCGCCAGCAGTTCCTTGCCGGTGCCACTGGCGCCCAGCAGCATTACGGACACGTTCGCCTTCGCCACGCGCTCAATCGTGCGGGCGACCTTGACCATTTCAGGCGCCCCGGTAATCAGCCCACCCAGAACTGTTTTGTCGTCGCCGACCCGACTGGCCAGACGTCGGTTCTCACGCTCGATATGCGCAAGGTTCAAAGCGCGTCTTACGATAAGACCCAATGCCTCGATATCGACCGGCTTGTTGTAAAAATCATACGCGCCATGTTCGATCGCACGCAGTGCACTCTCACGCGCTCCGTGTCCGGAAGCCACTATTACCTTCGTTTGCGGGCGCAGTTCCATGATTGCATCCAGAACGGCAAAGCCTTCTGTCGTTCCGTCCGGATCCGGTGGCAGTCCAAGATCGAGTGTCACCACGTCGGGCTCCAGCGAACGTAGCGCGTTTAGGGCTGATTCCCGATCGCCGGTGATGGTAACGTCGAAATCCTCATACGCCCATTTCAGCTGCGCCTGTAGCCCCTCATCGTCCTCTACAATTAGAAGTTTGGGCAGCGCATCGGGTTTGTTCTGGACCATCAAGCCACCTTGTCTTTCAATTTCATGGGCATTGCATTCCCGGCTTGCGGGTCCGACAGATTGAACTCCGCACAGACTGATACGGGCGCGTTGTCCAAGGCAAAACTTATGGAAAAACGCGTTCCCAAACCTTCCCGGGATTCAACGTACATCCGCCCACCCATCGCGCGGATTGTCTCGCGTGCTTCGAATGCGCCGATACCGAAGCCGGCATTTTTCGAAGACACAAATGGTTTGAACAATCCATTACGCACGAACTCCGCGCTCATGCCGGATCCTGCATCGACAATATCCAGACGCGCCCGTGTTCCATCCCCGCTTATTGCCAGACACACGGGCGCATCGCCATCGGTCGCATCGATGGCATTTTGCACCAGATGGACAAGAGCCTGATAAAGCCCGTCTTCATCGGCAATAATCCGGCATCCCTCATCCTGCGTGATGGCCACTGCGTGAATACCCGAATATTGCGCCTGAACCTGCCGGGCCACCGCCGACAGATCGACCGATTGCAGCTTTTCCACGCCCTGCGCACCATAGCGATTAAGCCGCGCGAGCAATCCGTTCAACTTATCGGCACTGTTGGTAAGCGTAACCAGCATATCCTTGCGAAATTCAGGATTTTCGGCGTGTTTTACCGCGTTGCGCGCCAGCAGGGACATCTGGCTTGCCAGGTTCTTGATGTCGTGCATCACAAAGGCGATGCGCCGGTTGAATTCGTCGAACCGCGCCGAATCCATCGATGTTTGCTGCATGGTCTGTTCGGACAGGTAACTGGCCAGCTGCTGACCGACAATGCGCAACAGGTCGAAATCCTCCCAATCGAGGCGACGGGGCGCAGCCGGCCGTGACAGCAGGATCACCCCCACCAGACTGTCGAAATGCAGCAGCGGCACCATCGCCCAGGCCTCCTGGGAGGTGCGGAGCCAGTCGGGCAGATAACCATCCTCGCCATGCCGATCCCGGCCCGCGCGCACATCGTCGATGTCGAGAATAAAGGCGTCGCGTTCAAACAATACCGCCAGCTCTACCGGTATCGGATCGGCGGGCACCGCAAGTTCCCGCCAGTTCCACCGCGAAGCCAGCTCCAGAGTGCCGTTTTCATCGGGACATAACAGAATACCCGAAGGGCTGTCGGTAATGTCGGCAATCGCCTGAACCGCGCGTTCCTGCAAGGAATGCTTGGCCGGCAACAGACTACCGCCAACGTCACCCTGACCGATGGTCTGCGTAAAGCGCAGCCATTCTGCGCGATAGTCGTATCGGTGCTGGAACAGATGCTTGACCGCAGTCACCCGCACCCATCCGCGCAATCTTTGGGAAGGCAGCCACAATAGCGCAACAACCGTAGCCGCAACCGTAAAACCGACCTGGGTCAACCGGCCGATATCGCCGCCCAACACGGAAAGCGATTGCGACACACCGACCATGACGAGCAGATACAACCCGATCAACAGGAGCGACAATGACTGGAATGCAACGCTGCGGGACGGCTTCAGCCGGATTGCCGCCGCACCCCGTGTGGAACCGATCGCCAGCGGCACAACCATCGTCGCAGCCACTACGCTGCGCATGACTGCCAGCTCTGCGGATGGATCGCCCCCCAGATAGGCGATTGTATAATAATTGAGGTCGAACGCCCACATCGCGGCCAAGGCCGCCGCCGTCCAACGAAGAGCGGAGTGCACATTGCGCGCTGCCCCCACATAAAGATTGTGGACCAGAACCAGCGCACCAACCGCCACCATGATGCGGAACATGGCTGTCAGCTGGAACGTCAGAGCCTCCAGCCCGTCGCTGATCGCGAACCGCATACCGACTATCACGAGGGATATCTGCAGCAGTTCGACAAAAGCCAGCGCCCATAGGACGAGGCGGATCGGCTGCAGGCTCTGATCGCGTCCGTCTGCTGCAAACAGCCGGTAGACTACGAATATCCAGCACAGACTGCGCACAATCTCCGCAATCATGGTAACCGGATCGAACGCGCCGTATGCTACGGACGATACGCACCATGAAGCGGTCGATGCGAGAGCCGCGGCGATGGCAATACGCTCAGGCCTGTCGGCATCGCCTTTGGACCAGATCCAGATTGCCCCGACAATCGAGATGGCGGCCGCAACCAGACTGGCTGCAAACGATGTCACCATCCAAAGATCGTTCCACGTCGACATCAAACTTCGCTTTTACGCCATGATCCGTTAGATCGGGCCGTAATTTTCGATAGCTGACTTGAGCAGGCGTCGGTTGCGACGTGTATCGTGGCGTGGCACAGGCAGATCATGTTTCCCGGATCGAACCCCTTGGTTAAAAAGGATTGAATACCGGGAAGGTATGAACTGTCGGTAAATTTTACAGCTGCGGATTATACGCCGTGCGTATGTACCGCCCTGGTGAGGAACGCGTTATTCCTGGCCGACCGCATCTTCCGCTGCATCGCCGACCTGCTGCGCCGCATCGCCGACTTGTTCCGCGGCATCGGCAATCGCCGTATCTTTTGCAGCCTCGGCGCCGCCCATTTGCGAAAATACATAAATGCCAGCCACGACTGCGATCAACAGAACGATCATCAGCAACCAGCTTCTGGACCCGCCACTATTGGGGACATCACTATCGCGGATGATGGTAGTCTGGGTGTGCGTATTGCCTTCCGGCGTTTCGGTCCGGGTAATGCGTTCTTCAGTCATATCTGTGTCCAATACGAAATAGCCAAGCGTGATTGAGAGCCATGCCATACATCGCATATCCCTGAAGCGGTTAATGATTACCGAACTGAAACGGGGTCACACCGCGGGTCAGGGGGTCGAAGATAAGCTGTGCGCCCTGCGGCGGCAATGATCGCTGGCGGCACGCCGGCAGATGGCAGCGTGCGCAGCCCAAACCGATCGGCTGCGCTTCCTCAGGCTCCAGCCGCAATCCGCGCGCCTGCGCCATTTCTGTCGCCAAACGCGCTTCCACGCCCAACACCACGACGAAGCGCGCATCGCCGTCCGCCCCGCTCCCCTCAACAGTTTGCGCGATAGTCAGCCAGTGTTGCGAGCTGGCGCCGGTCCCTTCGATGGTTACGCTTTGTCGGCATAATTCACCCGGACGCTCGAAGGCTTTGTTTGCGATCCACAGGGGACAGCTTACCTCGCTTTCCAGCATCGTCGTTTCGCTCGCGCCGGCAAACCGTTTTGAAAACTGCCCCGCCCGGTCGATGCGGGCCATGAAAAAGGGCAGTCCGCGTTGTCCGACACGTTGCAGCGTTGTGAGCCGATGGGCCATCTGTTCGAAGCTGACCCCGAACCGTCGCTGAAGTATCGGCATATCGTAACCGGTCGCCTCGCAGGCGCGAAGAAAACGCGAATACGGCATCAACAGGCCAGCGGCGAAATATGCGGTCAGATGCCGTTCGAACATAATCTGTGCAGCAGGTTCGGAAAATCGGGTCCCCTGCACCAGATTCTCGATCATTGCCTTCTGCTCGAGAACCGCGATCTGCAATGCGATCTGAAAATTGCGCGATTCGGCAGACAGCATTTCCGACAGCTGCAATTGCCGCGCATGAAAATCGACCCGCCGCAGAACGTCCGGCATCACTTCGCGTGGCAGGATGCGCACCGTCAGTTGATGCCTCTCGCGCAATCGCTCGCTTAACCCCACGCCCAGATCACTGCGCGACAGACGCAGTTCGTCCGCAAGATCTTCGGCCTTGCGATCGAGGTCGGCGAAATGGTTGCGCCACTTTTCAATAGCCAGACGCGCCTGACCGATCGGGTCCGATAGCGATATCGATTGTTCTTTTGCGCTGTCGAACAGATGTGCGAATGCCGCCGCCGCCCGGGGCGCAGCGGCAAGAAACTCGGCCACCTCATCCCGGTCGACGCCGAATTTGGAAAAACGCGCATCAGTAAAACGACGCGCCAAACCGTCCACGCCGCCTACCGCTTCATCTTCCTGCAAACTGCGCGGATCGAAATCGAAAGTATTTACCACCTGCAGCAATACGCGGGCGGATAATGGCCGCTGGTTGCGTTCGATCAAATTCAGATAGGATGGAGAAATCGACAAGCGCGAAGCCATGTTGGCCTGCGTCAATCCTTCCTTTTTTCGCAAGCGGCGCATTGGTGCACCAGCAAAGACCGAACTTTCTGCCATGGTCGATTATATGTAACATTATTTACAACGTGACAAGGAATTTTGCGCAATAGCCCCTGAGCATACAAGATAGTTTGTAAGTTTTGATATTATTTGCGAAGATATGCGGGCAATTGAATGCAGGACTGCTGCCGCAACACATCGTTTTTGCGGCGCACTTTTTCTGGAGCAAATTATGAATTACCGCACGGCCATTGGCGAACTACAGGACACCATCGCGCAGCAGGGAAGCCCCTGGGCAGCTATCGACGCCGAGGCAGCAGCTCGGATGAAACTGCAAAACCGTTTCAAAACCGGTTTGGATATCGCAAAATACACTGCAAAAATCATGCGCGACGATATGGACGCATATGATGCGGACCCGTCCCAATACACCCAATCGCTAGGGTGCTGGCACGGGTTTATCGGTCAGCAGAAGATGATTGCGATCAAAAAGCATTTCGGTGGCACGAAACAGCGGTATCTTTATCTGTCGGGCTGGATGGTTGCGGCGTTGCGCAGTGAATTCGGTCCGTTGCCGGATCAGTCGATGCATGAAAAAACCAGCGTTCCAGCAGTCATAGAAGAACTGTATACATTTTTGAAACAGGCTGATGCGCGCGAATTGGGTGGTTTGTTTCGCGATCTCGATGCCGCACGCGACAGTGGTGACAACGTAGAGGCCAAACGGATCGAGCAGGCCATCGATAATTTCGAAACACACGTGGTCCCCATCATCGCCGATATCGATGCAGGCTTCGGCAATGCGGAGGCCACCTATCTGCTCGCCAAAAAAATGATCGAAGCGGGCGCTTGCGCGCTGCAGATCGAAAATCAGGTGTCGGATGAAAAGCAATGCGGCCATCAGGACGGCAAGGTCACCGTCCCGCACGAAGCGTTCCATCAGAAAATTCGCGCGCTGCGCTATGCGTTTCTGGAAATGGGTGTCGATGACGGCATTATCGTGGCGCGAACGGACTCGCTTGGTGCCGGCCTGACCAAGGAACTGGCCTATACCAAAGCGCCGGGGGATCTGGGCGACCAGTACAATGCGTTCCTGGACTGCGAGGAGATTACGCCCGACGCAATGAAGAACGGCGATGTTTTCCTCAGCCGGGAAGGAAAGCTGCTGCGTCCGAAGCGTTTGCCATCCAACCTGTATCAATTCCGTGCCGGCACCGGAGAGGACCGCTGCGTTCTCGACGGGATAACCAGCCTGCAGGCCGGCGCCGATCTGCTATGGATCGAGACGGAGAAGCCCCATATCGGCCAGATCGGAGGGATGGTGAACCGTATCCGCGAAGTCGTTCCGAATGCGAAACTTGTGTACAACAATTCACCCAGCTTCAACTGGACGCTGAGTTTCCGCCAGCAGGTTTTCGATCTGTGGGAGAAGGATGGCAAGGACCTGTCGCAATATGATCGCGAAAAACTGATGAGCGTAGATTATGATGGGACGGAACTGGGGAAGGAAGCCGACGAACGCATTCGCACATTCCAGAAGGATGCGGCTGCGCAGGCCGGTATCTTCCATCATCTCATCACGCTCCCCACCTATCACACCGCTGCCTTGAGCACGGATAATCTGGCGCGGGAATATTTCGGCGATCAGGCAATGCTGGGCTACGTGAAGAATGTGCAGCGCGAGGAAATCCGCCAGAGCATCGCGTGCGTAAAGCATCAGAATATGGCCGGTTCCGATATCGGGGACGATCATAAGGAAAACTTCGCTGGCGAAGCTGCATTGAAAGCAGGCGGCCAGCATAATACGATGAACCAGTTCGCCGCTGCCTGATAACGGCTCCACCCTGGCACTTTCGATTGAAGGACACAGTTCGATGACGGATGAAACGACCAAACCAACAGAACCCGGTCGGGCGCGCGCATTGCTTTCCACAGCGGATTTCAAACTGCTGAGGACTGCGTTGGCCAGTCACGCCAAAACTACGGATGACCGCGAGGAACTGGCAAAAATCAACGCACTGCATCACCGGCTGGGCACCTACAGCTAGGCAAAAGCAGCCCGAACGCTACCAAACTCAAAGATACCATCTCCTGGGGAGGAGAAGCGGCCGTCGGAACTTGGGCTCCGGCGGTCGTCTTGTATCTGGCTGCCGACCAAGGCGTTTGCGATATTATCGTTTCAGCAGATCCAGGGTCATGGCGGTCATGGCCTCTGTTGCGGTCGCGATGACTTTTTCGGCATCGGGCGCCCAGAACGGACTGTGCAACGATGGAAGTTCGCCGTCGCCCGCCTGCGCCCGGTCATATTCCGCTTGCGGCACGCCGCCGACCCAGAAAATTAGCGATTCGATATTGTCGGGGTCGGCGCGGTAAAATTGCCCGAAATCCTCGCCACCCATTACGGATGGCACCTGTTTCACCCGGTCGTTCCCGAACCGGGTCGTCATTTCGGCCATCACTTTCTGGGTAAATTCAGGCGTGTTGTAGGTGGACGGCGTATACGGTTCCTGCACCGTAACGGTGGGCATACGGTCTTGGGGCATGCCCGCGGCAATCGCTTCCCCGCGCGCTATTCGCGCTATGCCATCGAGCAACAGCTTGCGCGATTCATCGCTATACGACCGGACAGTCAATTGCAGCACTGCCTCGTCGGAAATGATATTGTGTTTGTACCCGGCGTGGAAGCTGCCGACCGTAACCACCGCGGGGTCCAACGGGCTGCTTTCCCGGCTTACCAAGGTCTGGAACTTCATGACCATCGCACTGGCGAGCACGATGGGATCCTTCGTCGTGTGCGGATAGGCGCCATGGCCACCGACACCGGGGACGGTGATATCCACACTATCGACATTGGCTAATGCAAAACCGGGCGAATACCCGATCATGCCTGCAGGAAACTGAGCCGCATCGTGAAAGCCAAGCACATAGTCCGGCTTCGGGAAGCGATCGAACAATCCGTCTTCCAGCATCGCAAGAGCCCCCTCCCCGATCTCTTCCGCAGGTTGCAAAATCATGACCACCGTGCCGGACCAGTCGGCCTTGCGTTCCGCCAGAAGCTCCGCGGTTCCAGCCCATGCCGCCATGTGCGTGTCATGGCCGCACGCATGCATGACCCCGGTTTCCACGCCTGAAGCGGGAACGGCCGTTTTGGTAGAGGCAAAAGGAAGCCCGGTTTTTTCCACCAGCGGCAGCGCATCCATATCGGCCCGCAGCATCACGACCGGCCCGGTACCGTTGCGCATTACGGCAACCACGCCCGTTCGCCCGACCTGTTCGGTCACTTCGAAACCTAGGGCGCGTGCACGCAGGGCCAGTTTCGCGGCTGTTTCCACCTCCTGAAAACTCAGTTCCGGATTGGCGTGCAGATCGCGGTACAGTTCAATCAAATCGGGTAGATCCGCAGCCACGGCATCGCGCAGTTCGTTGGCTTGCAATGGAGTGGTAGCCACAGCAAACGCGGCTGTTGCGAGCAAAAATGTCTTGACCATTGTTCTATCCCCAGACTGAGCGTGCTTATTCCGTCAATTCATCCAATACCATACGACATCACCAGCAATATCGACAGCGCGGCCACCATGATCACGACCAACGGCACCCCGGTCCGCACGTAATCCTTAAAGGCATAGCCCCCTTCGGCCATGATGAGCATATTGGTTTGATAGGCAATCGGCGTGGCATAACACAAATTGCACCCGAACAGGACCGCCAGGACAAGCGGTTCCGGCGGAAGATTCAACTGGGTCGCGATGGCGAATGCAATCGGCGTTCCAACCGTGGCTGCGGTAGCATTCGACGCAAAATTGGTGAGAACGGCCACAAACAGCATGATCGCCGCCAACACGGCCGCAGGCGGCAGGTACTGCAGGCCCAGCGACATGGTTTCACCCAGCCATTGCGCCGCGCCGCTTTCCAGAATTATCCGGCCGATCGCGATGCTGGCAGCAATCAGAACAATGACCTGCCCGGACAGGGCGCGGCCTACCCGATCGAATTTCACGCATCCGGTCAGGAACATCAATATCGCCCCGGCAAGGGCGGCGATGGCGATCGGAAAAATCCCGACGGATGCAGTCCCTACCGCACCGAACATGATCACGGCAGACAGCCAGGCCTTCGACCGGCGGGGCAGTTCCTTCTTGCCTTCCAGCATCAGCAGACTGTCGGCCCGCGCGAATTCCTGCAGGTCTTCGTCGATCCCCATCACGAGTATGACGTCGCCTTCGGAAATGCGGATATCGCCCCCTTCGCTGAATTTGCTTTTCTCTCCGATAATGAAGGCGGGATGATGGATGCCCAGAACGGCAACGCCGTAAAGATCGGCGATACCCGAGGTGGCAAGGGTACGGGTCAGCAAACGGGAATCGGCAGTCACCGTCATTTCAACGACGACGATATCCTGTTTCAGTTCCGCCCCTTTGCGTTTGATCCGGTCCAGCACCCAACCCGGTGCCACTTCGCCTTTCAGCGTCCGCATTGCTTCTTCCAGCCCATCATGCGTGCCGGATATGTGCAACCGTTGCTGCTGCTGCACTTCGCCGATGGCGATATCGTGAAATTCGATATCGTCGGGGAGGCTGGGGGCAATACTTTCCAAGGTTCGGCCGATCAGCGCACTGTCCGCGCCAATGCGCAGGCGGGTGTGAAACCGGCGGGCCGCGTGCTGCGTTTCGACCGTGTTGTCGTCCAGCATTCGCGGCATGACCAGCCAGATATACGGCAGGGCTATCAGAGCGGCGCCCAAAACGATGGGCGTAAAATGAAACACCCCCATTCGCGGCATTCCCAAATCGACTGCGATGCTGACCACCAGAATATTGGTCGATGTCCCGATCGTCGTCGCCAGCCCGCCGAGCAGGGACGCGGCGTTCAACGGCATCAAGGTCTTGGATGATGGCAGCGCCCCGCGCGCTGCCAGCGCCGCGAATATGGGGATCAGCAAAACCAGCACCGGCGTATTGTTGATACCCATGGACAATACGAAAGCGATCAGCAGGGATACCAGCAAGCCCAGTTGCAAATTGCGTTTGAAGACAATTTCCAGCAATCGTGCCGCCGGCTCCAACGCGCCGGTAACGACGAGTCCGCGCCCCATTATCATCAGCGCACAGATCGTGATCAGGGCGTAATGTCCAAACCCCGCAAAGGCCAGTACCAACCCATCGGTCGGATTGTTTCCAGGTAACGGGAAGAAATACAGGCCAACGGCGATCACCGCGATTGTCAAAAGCGAAATAATCTCGATGGATAACCGCCCGCGAACGAAGCCGACGAACATGGCCACCGTCAGGATCATCGCAGCTATCGCGTGGAATGAGGGGAGCGTTATCATTGCTGGTTAGACGCCTTCCAAAGCGGGCGCATAATTACAAGCGAATTGTTCGCTTGCACGCGCGCTTCCATTTGGCCGGTTTCTGGCAAACTGCCTGCTGGTACAGAGCCGCTGGAAGTTCGGGAAAGATAGCCATTCGACAATGGCTTTTCGGCTGTCGCGATGCAAGCGGGCGCGGAAGCCCGATAAAATTTCGAACGTCCAGTGCGATGGCTTGCGGAAGGCATGTCCGGAACGATCGATGCGTTGCCGTGGCACTCAGCCACGCTACAGCCTGCTGTAGATTTGGCTGATTGAAACTGGCGCGCCAGCGGACTGGCGCGAGACCTGGCGCAACGAGCGGATGGTGCGGGCGGTGGGAATCGAACCCACACTCCTTGCGGAACGGGATTTTGAATCCCGCGCGTCTACCAATTCCACCACGCCCGCGTCGTGAATGGCGTATAGCGTCGGAGCCACAGGACGCAACGCAAAATGTTCAGACATTCGGATGTCTGTTGGCGTGTCCGATTTCGCCAATATGCCGGTACTGATCTGACCGCCGCGGATGCACTTTATTTGCGGATCGCATTCGCCAGCAGTTTGTGCATTTTTGAATGGAGAGTATCGTTGGCTGCCAGGATTTGCGAAGAATGGATTGGTTCCGATCGTCCGCGATAGTCACTCACGAAACCTCCGGCCTCACGCACCAGCAGGCACCCGGCTGCCGTATCCCAATCGTTAAGCCCGCTTTCCCAAAACCCGTCATATCGGCCGGCAGCCAGCCATGCCAGATCGAGCGAGGCTGCGCCATTGCGGCGGATACCGGCGACTTGCGGGCCGATCGCAGCGAAGATCTTCGTCCATTCGCTGAAATCGCCATGACCCTGAAACGGAATTCCGGTTGATATAAGCGCGTCGGAAAGACCGCGCCGTGCCGACACACGCAGACGACCGTCGTGCAGCCACGCACCGCGATTTTTCTCCGCCCAGAATGTTTCATCGGTGACCGGATTGTACACGACCGCGCCGATTACATCGCCCCATCCCTGACCCCCGGGTTTCGGCTCTTGCGCAGCAATCGAAATGGCAAAATGCGGAATGCCGTGCAGAAAATTGCTGGTGCCATCCAGAGGATCGATGATCCAGCGCGGCATGTCAGCCGCACCTTCGATAACCCCCGCCTCTTCCAGAACGAAGCCCCAATCCGGACGTGCCGCCAGCAATTCGTCGTACAGGCTGCGTTCCGACCGCATATCCGCCTTGGACACAAAATCGGCCGGGCCTTTCCGGCTCACCTGCAGATGTTCGACCTCCCCAAAATCGCGACGCAGGCGGTGGCCGGCCTTGCGGGCGGCGCGTTCCATAACGCGGATCAGACCGGATAGTTGTGCCATGGGGTTTCAGCCAGCCTTGCCGACATAGGATTGTTCATAGACATCCACCACGATGCGCGTCCCGCTTTCGATATGCGGCGGGACCATGATGCGCACCCCGTTATCGAGAACCGCAGGCTTGTAACTGGAAGATGCGGTTTGCCCCTTCACCACCGCATCGGCTTCTGTAATCATCGCTTCGATATGGTTCGGCAATTGAACGCTGATCGGTTTTTCTTCCCATAGTTCCAGCTGTACCTGCATCCCGTCCTGCAGAAACGGGCGGGCATCGCCCAGCAGATCGGACGGCAGCATGATTTGTTCGTAATTTACCTGATCCATGAAGACCAGCATTTCGCCATCTTCATACAGGAACTGGTATTCGTTGGTTTCCAGGCGCACCTTTTCCACGGTATCGGCACTGCGGAAACGGACATTCGTCTTGCGGCCATCCTGCAGGTTCTTCATCTCTACCTGCATATAGGCTCCGCCCTTGCCGGGCTGGGTATGCTGGATCTTCGCCACTTTCCAGATAGCGTTTTCATATTCGATGATATTGCCGGGACGAATGTCCACGCCGGTGATTTTCATAGAGCCGATGAACCTTGTTTTACAGTATTTGCGCCCGACGGAAACAGACCGGATTTGCGCACAGAGTATGCCCGTTCTATGCAGATAGGCGTTGGCGCGGCTTTAGCGAAGGCGGGGCATGGCGGCAAGCGTAGGGGAGGCTGGACAAGGAGCGAAAAAGCAATGACGCGGATGAAGATCTGGTTGGGACTTGCAGCATTCGGCGCTGCTTTCGCTATGTCAGCGCATGCGGCACCGGGCCGATTGTCGCTATTACCGCTGGGCACCTATGTCTGTTCGATGCCCGGAACGGCATCGGGGCCAGCCTATGTCGTGCTACCGGATCGGCAATTCGACATCCGCAATGGATCGACCTATCGCACCACTGCGGGCAACGGCACATATTTGCTTGCCGGGCATATGTTGATCTTTACACGCGGCCCCCTGAAGGATGTCCGCTTGCTGCGGACTTCCCCCACCGCTTTACGCTGGATCGAGGAGGATGGAACGCCGGGCCGCATTCGCTGTGTGCGCTCGCTAAGCGCAGCGTAATTTCCGCATCCGGTGGTTATTTACGCGTAAGCAGCGGGTAAGGATTTACCGCACTGGCAGGTTCCCACCATTCTGCATCAGTCGTGGTTCGCAAAATCGCGAAATGCAGATGCGGCGCATCGGCCGATGCGTTGCCACTGAACCCGACGGAGCCCAAACGCTGTCCGCGACGGACCCGTTGCCCTTCTCGCAACCCTTCAGCATATTCGCTGAGATGCGCGTAATAATGGATCGTCCGCCGGTCGGCAGATCGCACATACAGCGTGCGCCCGCCGGAATCGGACATGAATTTCTTTTCCACCGTGCCCGGCGCAGCGGCCACTACGCTGGTTCCGACCGGAGCCATGATGTCCAGCGCTTCGTGAAGCGACGATCCTTGTTCGTCCATGCGGTTGTAAGTGTCGGTCAAATCGGATGGCCGCACATTGAGGACCGGGACAAGCAGATTACGTGTTTCGTTATCATCCGGCTGCGTGGCCCCTTCCGCATCCAGCGCAGCCGCAGGCCTCGCCCCGCTATCCGGCAGAGTCACGATCGTCGTTTCTCCCTGGGCGGGTGTCGTGCCGGACCGGACGAGTGCGGGAACCGCATCGGAAGGGCGCGTATTGGCGCGCTGCCCATCGCTATCGGCCAGTTCCATCAAACTGCCGCCAGCGACGATCCACACCGCGGACGTCAGCGTTGCCGTAACGACAATCGTCAATATTCTGTCGGTGAATTTGCCGGTCATAGCCCTCAGCCTAACACCGATCCGTTTGCGATGCACGCTATTGATGGCAAGGAAATGGCTGCGCACGCCCATGCTATATCGAGCGACCTTACCGCAATTTGGCGGCAAATGCAGCGACGGCCTCTGCCTCGTCGCAATTCCATACCGCACCGGAAACCGCCAGAAAATCAGCGCCGGCAGCAATCAGCGGCTCGCAATTGTCAGGCGTAACGCCGCCGATCGCGACACATGGTATTTCAAACAGCCCGGCCCAGAATTCCAGCAACGCGATGTCAGCCTTGTGCGCGGATTGTTTGGTCGTGCTGGGAAAAAACGCGCCGAAGGCCACGTAATCCGCGCCCTGCTCACCCGCTTCCATCGCAAAATGGCGGCTGTCGTGACAGGTGACGCCGATCTGCGCATCGTCGCCCAGTTCCTGCCGCGCTTCTGCAACCGACCCGTCATCCCGGCCCAAATGGACGCCATCGGCGCCCAGTCTTTTCGCCAGCGAAATGCTATCGTTTACGATAAACGCGACATCGCGTGCGGCGCATATGTCCTGCAATGGACCTGCCAGGTCAGCGGCATGGTGTTGATCGATACCCTTCACGCGAAACTGGAAAGCGGAAACCGGACCCGCATCCAGGGCCCGTTCCAGACGGGACGGGAAACTGCCGGTCACGTCGAGCGGAGAAATCAGATATAACTGGGTCGCAATGCGTTTCGGCGCCATCAGATCGAACCCCTGTTTTGTCGCATCATCCCGATACAGACGCGTCGTGGATGGCGTCGATCGCGCTGGACAAAGCCTGGTCGAAGCCCTGATCGTCCATCTGGGCGCGCAGTTCCTGCAACAATGCGCGGCTGAAACTTGCAATCATTCCGCGGTTTTTCGCCAATTCGCGGCAAGCCTCCTCCCGACCGTAACCACCGGAAAGTGCCACTACGCGCAGAACCCGCGGGTGATCGATCAACGGCGTGTAAAGATTGGCCACGGTGGGAATGGTCAGTTTGAGCATCACTTGCTGGTCGCCGTCCAAACGGTCGAGCTGTTCCATCGCGCTGTCCAGCAGCATCGCTTCCGCGTCTGCCCGGCTGTCGCTTTCCAGGGATGCCTCGGGCTCCAATATCGGCATCAGCCCATTGTCGATGATCTGCAAGCCGAAATCCATCTGCTGGCGCAGATTGTCGGCAATTCCGGTCTTGTCTGCCGAATGGATGACAGACCGCATCTTGGTGCCGAACACACCGAGTTCTTTGGCTTTGGCGCACATTTCATCCAGACGCGGCATATCCTTCATCAATTGGACGCCGTTTTGCGTATCGTGCATTCCAGCATCCACTTTCAGAAACGGCACGATACCGCGATTGCTCAACTGGGTCGGTACCGGCGTGCCATCATGCGTGCAGCCCAGCATGGTTTTTTCAAACAGGATCGCGCCGACAACCTTGTCGCCGGTAAAGCTGGGTGACGTGACGATGCGGCAGCGCATTTCGTGGATTTTGGCAAACATCTCATCATCGCCGGACCACTCATCGTCGCCGACGCCGTAGCCGCGAAGCGCCTTGGGTGTGGAGCCACCGCTCTGATCCAACGCCGCGATAAAGCCGTTACCTTCGGCAATTTTTCTGGTCATCTGGTCAGTGTTCATCGATCGTTTCCATTCCATTGGTTCGCGTATGGGCGCAGGCAATGCGGCTGCACTGCCTGCGCGCCGTGTTCGGCGTGGGCCTTACCCAGCACCAGGTTTCTTCGCAAGTTCGCGCGTGGGCCGCGTCTCATTCCGGCATGATTTCAATACGATGCCGGCAGCCATTGCCCATAGCCATTGCCCGTGCCTAGCACCGCGACGCGTTATCCGCATTCGAGGTTCGGCGCGCAAAACCGGCAATCCTATGTATCTTCGCGGTATATTGCGCGCGCCCGCGATACTGGTCGCACGCGCGCGCCGTGCTTAAGGTTTGAGGGCAGCTATCCCCGGCAGTTCCTTGCCTTCCAGCCATTCCAGAAATGCGCCCCCTGCTGTCGATACATAGGTAAAATCCCCCACCACACCGGCATGATTCAGGGCAGCGACCGTGTCGCCTCCGCCCGCTACGCAAACCAGGGCGTCGCTGACGCTGAGCGCCGCTGCAGTTCTGGCAAGCGCGACGGTGGCATCATCGAAGGGTTCGGTTTCGAAAGCACCCAACGGCCCGTTCCAGACAAGGGTTTTGCAGGTTTTCAACACATCGCCCAAAGATTCGACGGCTTGCGGGCCGATGTCCAAAATCATTTCATCCGCCGCAACTTCGTGCACGTTACAGATACGCAAGCTGGCCGGATTGGCGGCAAATTCCTTCGCCACGACCACATCATACGGCAAGTGAACAGTGCATCCTGCATTGTCCGCTCTGTCCATGATTGCATTGGCGGTATCCGCAAGATCGTGTTCGCACAGCGATTTGCCCACGTCCACACCGCGGGCTGCCAGGAACGTGTTGGCCATACCGCCGCCGATAATCAGATGCCGGACCTTGCCGACCAGATTGTCCAGCACCGCCAGTTTCGATGAAACCTTGGCCCCGCCAACGACTGCCGCGACGGGTTGTTCGGGACTGTCGAGTGCAGCGGCAAGCGCACTCAGTTCCTTTTCCATCGCACGTCCGGCATAGGCCGGCAGCAGCTTTGCAAGGCCGACCGTGCTGGCATGCGCGCGATGCGCCGCGGAAAATGCATCGTTGACATAAAAATCGCCATGGGCTGCAATCCCGCGTGCAAAATCCGGATCATTAGCTTCTTCCCCCGCCCAGAAGCGCGTATTTTCCAGCAGACCGATATCGCCATCGCGCAAGATGCCCACCGATTGTTCGACAACCGGGCCCTGAACCTCAGGAATGAACATGATCTCACGGCCCAGCACATCCTCGACGGCATCCAGGGTCATGCTGACGGACATGGTCGAATTGCGTTCGCCCTGCGGACGGCCGAAATGCGCGAGCAAAAGAACCTTCGCGCCAGCATCGGCCAATTCGAGAATAGTCGGTGCGGACGCCTGAATGCGGGTTGTGTCGGTTACCGAACCACCGTTCATAGGCAGGTTCAGATCGACGCGGACCAATGCAACCTTGCCCTTGATGTCGCCAAGATCGTCGAGTGTCTTGAATGTCGTCATGATATTTTCCACCCGCTCGCCCTAATCGATCAAACCAGTTTCGCCATGACGCCGGCCGTGTCGATCATGCGGTTCGAAAAACCCCATTCATTATCATACCAACTCACCACGCGGCACAGCTTGCCTTCCATCACCGATGTTTCCAGACTGTCGATGGTTGAACTGGCCGGATAATGGTTGAAATCGCTGCTGACGAGCGGTTGGTCGGTATAGTCGAGCACACCCTTCATCGGGCCATGCGCCGCCGCCTTCAAAGCATCGTTAATTTCTTCCCGACTGGTATCGCGCCCTGGGGTAAACACCAGATCGACCAGCGATACGTTGGGTGTAGGCACCCTGACGGAACTGCCGTCCAGCTTGCCCGCCAGTTCCGGCAATACCAGGCCGACGGCACGCGCTGCGCCGGTCGTGGTAGGGATCATATTCTGCGCCCCACCCCGCGCACGGCGCATATCGCCATGCATCTGGTCCAGCATACGCTGATCGTTGGTGTAACTGTGAATTGTCGTCATGAACCCGCGTTCGATCCCGACCAGTTCATGCAACACCTTCGCGACCGGCGAAAGACAGTTGGTAGTGCAGCTGGCGTTGGACACGATGACATCGCTGGCGGTCAGCACATCGTGGTTCACACCGTAAACGATGGTTGCGGAAACATTTTTGGCAGGTGCCGAAATCAACACGCGTTTCGCGCCGGCTTGCAAATGCGGTTCGGCATCTTCGTGGGACTGAAAAAACCCGGTGCATTCCAGAACGATATCGACGCCCATATCCGCGTGCGGCAGATCGCCGGGATTGCGTTCGGATGTCACCGCGATCTTTTTACCATTTACGGTGATGCTGGTGTCGTCTGCCGACACTTCGCCGGGAAACCGCCCATGGGTGGAATCGTACTGAAACAACAAAGCATTGGCCCGTGCATCTGCCAGATCATTGATTGCTACCAGGTCGAGATCGTGATCGTTCCGTTCCAGAATTGCGCGCGCCACCAGCCGTCCGATGCGCCCGAACCCATTGATTGCCACTTTAGTTGCCATGTGAAGAACTCCTGATTACTCTTTGATTGCATGCATGATTTGCGGAACGATCGCGTCCGCAGTGAAACCGAATTTCCTGAAAAGATCGCTGGCCGGGGCGGATGCGCCGAAACGGTCGATACCGATATTGATGCCATCCGTTCCGGTGTAGCGTTCCCAGCCAAAACTGGTCCCCGCCTCGATCGAAACTTTCATGATGTCGGGTGGCAGAATTTCGGCGCGATAGGTTTGGTCCTGCGCATCGAACAATTGCGTGCACGGCATGGAAATCACATCCGCGCCGATGCCGCTTTCCTCCAATACATGCGCCACATCCTTGGCCAGCGCGACTTCGGAGCCCGTGGCGATCAACACAACTTTGCGCGGATGGCTGGCTGCCTGCAAACGATAACCACCTTGCGCGCTGCGATTGCCCGTCCGGGGTCCATTCCACATCGCCCGCCCCGCGAAGCTGCGGCAATCCCTGCCGCGTCAATGCGAGCACCGATGGCGTTCCCGGCGTTGCCAGGGCCAGCGCCCAGCATTCCGCAGTCTCTATCGTGTCGCAGGGGCGATAGACATTGAGGTTCGGGATCAGGCGCAGGCTCATCACCTGTTCGATGGGCTGATGGGTCGGCCCGTCTTCGCCAAGCCCGATACTGTCATGCGTCATGACATAGACCACACCGGCTTGCTGCAAGCGCGGACAGGCGAATGGCATTTCGGCAGTAATCGCTGAATATCAGAAACGTCCCGCCATAGGGTACGACGCCGCCATGCAGCATCATGCCGTTCATCGCCGCCGCCATGCCGAATTCACGAATGCCGTAATACAGGTAGCGTCCACTATAGTCGTTTGCCAAAAATGGCAGAGTGCTGGGTGTCTTTGTGTTGTTGGACCCTGTCAGATCGGCCGATCCGCCGATCAGTTGCGGCAACTGTTTCGTCAATGGACCCAGCGCCATTTCCGACGCCTTGCGGGTCGCGACCTTTTGCGGTTCGGCTGCCAGATCGCGAATGTGCTGCTGCACGGCAGAACCGGCTTGGTCTGCGATGGAAGCCATGCGCGCCGAAAAAGCCGCCTTCTCCGGGGACGCTGCCAGACGGCCGTCCCACGCCATGCGGGCCTTTTTGCCACGATCTGCCGTGCCCGCCCAATCTGCACGAATATCATCGGGAACAACGAACGGTTCATGGTTCCAGCCCAGGGTCTTGCGCGCCGCGGCAATCTCGTCTGCCCCCAGGGGGGAACCATGCGCGGCGGATGTGCCCTGCTTACCTGGCGACCCCTTGCCGATAACCGTCTTGCAGGCGACCAGCGAAGGCCGCGCATCCGCCATCGCCAGTTCGATTGCGCGGCCGATATCCGCAACATCGTGACCGTCGCATTCCTCGACGTGCCAATTGCCTGCCCGATGCCGCGCCTTCACATCCTCGCTCGTCGAAAGCGCAGCTTCGCCATCGATCGTGATATTGTTATCGTCCCACAACACGATGAGGCGCCCGAGCTTCAAATGCCCTGCAAGCCCCACCGCTTCGTGACTGATGCCCTCCATCAGGCAGCCATCGCCAGCAATCGCCCAGGTCCGGTGATCCACCAGATCATCCCCGAAATGCGCGTTGAGCTGGCGTTCGGCGATAGCCATGCCGACTGCCATGCCCACACCCTGTCCCAAAGGTCCGGTGGTGCATTCGATCCCATCCAGCAGGAAGTTTTCCGGATGGCCGGCACACGGACTACCCAGCTGGCGGAAATTACGAATATCATCGATCGTCGGTGCGTCGTAGCCGGAAAGGTGCAACAGTGCATAAATCAGCATGGAGCCATGCCCGGCAGACAGGATGAACCGGTCCCGGTCTGCCCAATCAGGCGCAGTTGGATCGAATTTCAAATAGCTGGACCATAGTACCGTAGCCACATCGGCCATGCCCATCGGCATACCGGGATGGCCCGAATTGGCTGCTTCCACCGCATCCATAGACAGGGCGCGCACTGCGTTCGCCATAGGGCCCATACGGGACGGATCGAGGCTCATTTCAGGGGCGCTCCTGCAGGAAAAAACGTAATCCTCGCGATTATGGACACCAGAACGGGAACGTAGCGCGATTCGCGGACGCCACGGCCATCGCGGACCAGCCCTGCAAGGTCAAGGAAGCTGCCCTTGCGGTCCACCCAAAACGGGACGGTGGCCTGTCGTCACACAATTTGCGAACAATAGACCGATCGTGCCGAAGCTGTGCCTATGGATCAACTGTCCGCCGCAAATCTTTGCGTAAGGCGGAATAATCGGGTATCCGGAATACATGGTTACCGACAGGACCGAAACCGCCGTGAAGCGTATCGAAGCGGCACTGAGCCGCATTGCGGTGGTGGCGGATGCCGTCGGGGCAGAGACGCCGGCGCGCGAACATCTTCCGGAAGATAGCAGTATTGTCCATTCCGCGCTGCGCGAACGTCACACAGATTTGAGAACTGCCGCGACTAAAGTGCTGGAAGATCTGGATAGTTTGATCGACGGGATGGAGAAATGAGCCAAGTCAAGCTATCGGTTGGCGGGCGCAGTTACACCGTATCCTGCGCTGATGGCGAAGAAGCCCATGTCGCCGACCTCGGCGCCTCGATCGACGCCAGGATTGCGCAGTTGGGCCCCAATACGGAGACGCAAAACTTGCTGTTTGGCGGGCTTCTTCTTGCCGACGAACTGCATGAATTACGCACGAAATACACGGAACTGAACGATGCCAATATGGCGTTGCAAGAGGATTTCGGCGAACTGGAATCGAAGGCGGAAACTTACCGTAAAAATGTCCTTTCGCTGGAGGCCGATGGTGGCAACAGCGCCGCCCGGATCGCAGATGCGGAACGGGAACTGGAACGGTTGACCAAACAGATTGCGGCAAAGGATACGCTACTGGAACGCGCAAACGCGCATATGGATGAACTGAAAATCCGCCTGTCGCAGCACGAAGCGGACGCTGGCGCCGAACGTGCAAATCAGGTGGATAATAACCAAAGCCTTGCCGTTTCCCTGGAGTCTTTCGCCGATCTGCTGGAAAATTGTGCGGACAAGCTTGAGTGCAACGCGCCGAGTGCCTAAATAGGATATGGTAGGACTGTCCGGTACGAACCGTAGAACATCCCTGAGGCTATAAGCAATCCAAGGGAGCTGTCCCTGCCCAAGGTACCGTTTCGCACGGGGCCTTGGTGCATATGGCGCCCACCTGACGTTGAGGCGTCGGCGGATTTCCCGGAAAACGACCCATGGTGGTCCTACCACTTTCGCAGCATTGTCGGGTAGGCTTGGCCCTATGTACCGGCAGCGATGTACCGGCAGCAATCTGCCATCGCAAACCCGATGGCGGTCGCACATACAGGACACTGATATTTCGATGCATAAGGCCGCCTTGCGCAAACGCCTGATCGCTGAACGGCGCCAATATGTCGCGTCCGTCCCGGACACGGTGCGCGCATTATTGTTCAAACAACCGCCTGCCTTGGTGATGTCGCTTATCGCCGAAAACGCTATTGTCGGACTGTATCACGCAACCGCAAACGAAGCGCGGACGACCAGCTATGCCCGGTTTTTCCGCGATGCAGGTCACACCGTCGCACTGCCGCGCATTGTTGCCGCTGGTTCCGGCATCATGGAATTCGCCGAATTCACCGATCCTTACGGCGAAAGCGATCTGATAGATGCCCCTTATGGCGCTATGCAGCCCGCGTTGGATGCGGTCGTCGTAATACCCGATGTGGTGTTCGTCCCGCTTGTCGGTTTTACGCAAACAGGGGTCACGATTGGGCCAGGGAGGCGGTTTCTACGACCGTTGGCTGGCCGGCCATCCCGGAACGCTTGCGATCGGTATGGGTTGGGACTGTCAGATGGTCGAAACAATCCCCACCGAACCGCACGACATGGCGCTTTGCGCTGTCGTCACCCCTACCCGCATCTACGGGCCGTTTTGATGCGGGAAGAACCCACGGCCCGAATACCGCTTGGAATATTGGCCCTGTTGCTTGGGCTGACGGTCTATGGGGTGATTATCGCGCGTTATGTGCCGGATCTTATCGGCCACTGGCCCGCATTACTACAAGCGGTGATCTATCTGTTGCTCGGACTCGTATGGCTTTTACCGCTGCGACGGTTCCTGATCTGGATGGAAACCGGAAAATGGGGCTGAGGCGCCATACGCATGGTTGCCAGATGTCGAAAATGTCCGACAAGGGGCGCCACTGCTTGAAAAATCGAAGCAGTGGCGCGAGTGACGAGACTTGAACTCGCGACCTCCGGCGTGACAGGCCGGCGCTCTAACCAACTGAGCTACACCCGCGTGCAAGACTGCGCTTGGGAGCCGCGCAACTAGGGCAGCTTCGGAAAGCTGTCAACGCCGAAAACCAGTCAAATTGGCGTGACAATTGCATTTTATCCGCAAGACAACCTTGGCGCTGCAACACCAATGCGCGCCCCGCCCTGTTAACCATATATTTCGATGTTTCTGCGACCCCTTTTTCAGCGTATCGTCGGGGGCTCAACAATGTACAATATACTTCGGGGCATTACTGCGCTGGCCGTATTTTTTTCAGGCGCGCACGGGTTTGCGCAGGCCGGAAATATCGCTTCCAAAGTGGTATTGGAGCGGAGCGTTTTTATCGAACGCCAGAATGATAGCGGCACGTCGCGGATGGTAAACACCAGCACCCAGTTCCGCAGCGGCGATGCGGTGATACTGGTAGTCAGATGGAACGCAGCCCGGAACACCGGTTTCGCTATCTCCAGCGCAATACCCGCGACGCTGAACTATGAAGCGAGCAGCGCAGATAGCCAGATCGTGTCGGTCGACGGCGGACGAAGCTGGGGTGCGCTGGCCACGCGGATGGTCAGCGACCGGCACCGCAGTCGCCAGGCGACAGCCCGGGATGTAACGCACCTCAAATGGCACATTTCCGCACGCGATGCATCGCGCGGTACTGGACAACTAACGTACCGCGCGATCGTGCGCCGCGCGATCTGATCGGTTTGCGACTATTGGGTTAAAAGCAGAACGGGCGTTTCGAGCAGCTTCTTCAATTCCTGGATGAAGCTGGCTGCATCATACCCGTCGACCACACGGTGATCGCAACTGATGGAGATATTCATCAGCTTGCGCTTTTCGATCCGCTCCCCTCCATTCCCGTCGCCGACATACATGGGCCGTTCGATAATGCGATTGGGACCGATAATCGCAACCTCGGGCCGGTTTATAACCGGCGTTGTCGCGACACCGCCCAATGGGCCAAGCGAGGTAAGCGTCAGGGTCGAGCCGGACAGTTCCTCCGACTTTGCCGAACCTTCGCGTGCGGCACTGGCAAGACGCTGTATTTCGTTTGCCAGCTGCCATAGATTGCGGTCCTGGGCATCCCGGATAACCGGCACCATCAAACCGCCATCGGTTTGCGTTGCCATACCAAGATGGACGCTGCCATGCCGCGTCACGATATTCTCATCATCATCGTACCGTGCATTTATCATCGGGAATTGCGGCACCATTTTACAGATCGCCGTGATGATCAGCGGCATCATGGTCAGTTTCGGCTTGTCACCACGATTGGCATTGAGATCCGCACGCATCTCCTCGAGTGCGGTCACATCGATTTCTTCGACGTAGGAAAAATGGGGAATATTGCGTTTCGATGCGGCCATGTTCTGCGCAATGCGTTTGCGCAGGCCAATGATCTTGCGCTGTTCGTCCTCACGCCGGGTCGCAGCGGGCGAAAAGCCGCCGCCTGAATTATACAGCACAAAGGCGTCGAGATCGGAATGTCGCACGCGCCCATCGGCCGCCGGTTTTACCTGCGCCAGATCGATGCCGATATCCTTTGCGCGCTTGCGTACGGCGGGCGATGCCAGAACTTTTGCGCTTATGGCCGCAGCGGTCGTTTGAGATTTGGTTTCCGGCGCAGCAGACACATCCGCTTCTACCGGCGTGGTCTGCTCCCCCGCTGCCATGTCGTCTAAGTCCGCTGCGTCCGGCGTTTCAGCGTCGATCGGAGTTTCCGCCGCTTCGTCCTTGGGTGCAGGCGGCGGCATGGAATCGTCGTCCTGCGGCGAACTGTCGGAGAGTTCCCCGTCCAGCTCGACCACGACCAGCATTGCGCCGATCGCGACCATATCGCCCACCTCACCCGAAATTTCGACAATGGTGCCGGTGACCGGGCTTTCCATCGGAACCGTCGCCTTGTCGGTCATCATGTCGACGATTTCCTGATCCTCTTCGACCCGGTCGCCCACGCCGACATGCCAGCCCACGATTTCGGCTTCCGCTATGCCTTCACCGATATCGGGCATTTTAAATGTGAATCTGGTCATCGCGTCAGGCTTCCATCATTGTATCGATTGCTTCGCCGATCCGAACCGGGCCGGGGAAATACGCCCATTCCAGGCTATGCGGATAGGGTGTGTCGAACCCGGTCACTCGCTGGACCGGCACTTCCAAATGATAGAAACACCGTTCCGTTACCAGAGCCGACAATTCCGCGCCGAACCCTGCAGTGCGTGTGGCCTCGTGCACGATGAGGCATTTTCCGGTCTTACGGACCGAAGCCTCGATGGCTTCGATGTCCAGGGGAACGATGGTGCGCAGGTCCAGAATTTCAGCGTCGACATCCTTCGCCGCGCACACCGCCTCGGCCACGTGGACCATGGTGCCGTAAGCCAGAACGGTCATGGCTTCGCCTTCACGAACTGTGCGCGCCTTGCCCAATGGAATTGTATAATGACCTTCGGGGACGATGCTGTCGGAATGTTTTTTCCAGGGTTCCACCGGCTTGTCGTAATAGCCGGTAAATGGCCCGTTATAGATGCGCTTGGGTTCGAAGAAGATCACGGGATCATTATCCTCGATGCATGAAATCAGCAGGCCCTTGGCGTCATGCGGGGTCGCGGGAATTACCGTTTTCAAACCGGCCACATGCGCAAAAATCGCCTCCGGGCTCTGACTGTGGGTCTGCCCGCCGAAGATACCACCGCCAAAGGGCGAACGCACGGTCATGGGCGCTGTAAAATCCGCAGCCGAGCGATATCGCAACCGCGCCGCTTCGGATATGAGTTGATCGAGACCCGGATAGATATAGTCCGCAAATTGTATTTCCGGCACCGGGCGCAATCCATATGCGCCCATTCCCACTGCAACGCCGATAATTCCGCATTCCGATATGGGGGTATCGAACACGCGGGTTCGGCCATGTTTTTCCTGAAGGCCGGCGGTGGCACGAAATACCCCGCCGAAATAGCCGACATCTTCGCCTAATATGACCACATCGGGATCGCGTTCCAGCATGACATCGAGCGCATCGTTGATGGCTTCGATCATGTTGAGACGCCGTTCGGGAACGGCCGATCCCGCTTTGTCACTGGCGCTCACGATGCCGGTCTCCCTTCGGGAAACCGTATCTCACGTTCCCGGATGGCTTGGGCGCTCTGTTCCTTCAGATGCCATGGCAGGTCTTCATAGACATCTTCGAACATGGTCGCGAACGGGTGGTGCAGCCCATGCCCTAGAATACCGTTTTTCTCGGCTTCCTTGGTTGTGGCCTTAACCTGATCCACGCATTCGGTATCGAGCGCGGCCTGCCGCTGCTCATCCCATTCACCCAGTGCGATCAGATGTTTCTTCAGCCGCATGACCGGATCGCCTAGCGGCCATTCCTCCCGTTCCTGCGCGGAGCGATAACCGCTGGGATCGTCCGATGTCGAATGCCCTTCGGCGCGATAGGTGAAATGTTCGATTACCGTGGGCCCTGCGTTCGCCCGCGCGCGGTCGGCCGCCCATTTTTCCACTGCATATACAGCCAGCGGATCGTTACCATCCACCCGTATGCCAGCCATGCCATAGCCCAGCGCCCGTGCCGCGAACGTCGTGCGCTCCGCACCCGCAAATCCCGAAAAGCTGGAAATCGCCCATTGGTTGTTGATAATGTTGAGGATTACCGGCGCGTTATACACGGTCGCGAAAGTGCAGGCGGCGTGAAAATCCCCTTCCGCGGTAGACCCTTCCCCCACCCATGTCGCAGCAATACGACTGTCGCCCTTGATCGCGCTCGCCATCGCCCAACCGACGGCCTGCGGGGTTTGCGTGGCCAGATTGCCCGAGATCGAGAAGAATCCATGTTCGCGGCTGGAATACATGATGGGCAGCTGCCGGCCCTTCAGCTTGTCCCCTTTGTTCGAATAAATCTGGTTGATCATTTCGATGAGCGGATAACCGCGCGCAATCAGCACACCCTGCTGGCGATAGGACGGAAACACCATATCGTCGCTTGCCAAAGCCATGGCCGCCGAAATGGATGTTGCCTCCTCGCCTGTGCATTTCATGTAGAAGCTGGTCTTGCCCTGCCTCTGTCCGCGAAACATACGTTCATCGAATGCGCGAACCATTGCGAAATGGCGCAGCATGGTGCGCAGCGTGTCCGCATCCAGCCTGGGATCCCACGGACCGTGCGCCTTGTCGTCATCCCCCAGAACGCGCACCAGATCGTAACACAGCGCGCTGGTTTCGATGGGGTCGCATGCTTCATCGGGCCGGGTCTGAGCGCCTGCCGGCGGAACAACTATATGCGCGAAATCCACTGTATCGCCCGGCCGGTAGGTCGGTTCCGGTATATGCAATTCCAGCTTGGGCTTATTGATCCGGTCGGGCCGTTCGGCCATAGTCTCGCTCTCCCCGCGCCATAAGTGTGCAAGACGCAATCTTCTGCATTTGCGTTATTTTATTTCAAGCGCCCCGCGCGGTCAACCGCCACGCATCAAACTGCGACAGGCGCCTTTAACGCGCCCTGCGGATGATAGTCGCGAACCGTGAAATCTTCTATCCGGTAGCCGAAAATGCTGTCCGGTTTTCGCGCGATTTCCAGCCTGGGCGTACCGACCGGGTCGCGGGCCAATTGTTGTTCGACCAATTCGGCATGGTTGAGATAAAGATGCGTATCGCCGCCCATCCATACCAGTTCGCCCGGCTCATACCCCGTTTGCTGCGCCATCATCCGTTGCAGCAGCGCCGCCGACCATAAATTGAACGGCAGCCCTAATGCCACGTCGCAACTGCGCTGATACAGCGCGCAGTTCAATCGGCCACCCGCCACGTGGAACTGATAGGTTTTATGGCACGGCGGCAAGGCCATCCGTTCCAGTTCCGCCACGTTCCAGCCTTCGATCATATGGCGACGGCCACCGGGGTCGTCGCGCAGGGATTGGACCACCTGGCTGATTTGATCGATGCCCGGACCTTTTCGGTAAGTGCCGTCGGGCTGATACTGGAAAGTGGGCCAGTCGACCCATTGCTTGCCATAAACCGGGCCCAGTTCGCCCCAGCGTGCGGCAAAATCGGCATCGTCGACGATGCGCGCCGAAAAATCTTCGCGGCTTATGTCCATACCCGTTTCGCGCCGGTAGGCAGCCAGCGGCCAATCCGTCCAGATTTGTACATTTTGCCGGCACAATTCGCGAATATTCGTATCCCCGGTCAGGAACCACAGCATCTCCCGCGTCGCGGTTTTCCAGTAAACGCGCTTTGTCGTCAAAAGCGGCATTTGCCCTTCGCTTAGATCGAACCTGAGCATGGTTCCGAAAACCGATCGCGTGCCCACTCCGGTCCGGTCGATCCGCTCGCTGCCCGTCTCCCAAACGCGGCGCATCAGATCGAGATACTGTGTTTCGGGATGGCATGAAACGTCGCTGCCACGGTCGGTTGCGTGAGAATCGCGATCGGTCGTTTCATTCGGCATGGCCCGATCTTAACGCCCACCGCGCCGGGATGAAACCTCAATGAAACCCGGCGCCCGGTTCAGTTGACGGTTGCGCGGAAAGTCATCGCGGCGGTCGCCCCGCCTGCTATTCCCGTATTGGAATACGAAACCACATTGGCACTGAAGCTGGCACCGGCAGGGTCGCTTTCATCCCCGCCGGTTGCATTGTCATCTTCCACCGTGGCCGCATTTGCGCAATTCGTGCCCGACAGGATCGATCCGGGAACAAATGTGACAGCGGTCGGCAGGGGATCGCTGCCCACTACGCTGTTGGCGGTCGCCAGACCGGTATTGGTGATAAGAATGCAGTAGCGAACAGTCGCACCAGGAATAAGGAAGGGGTTGTTGGTGCCGTTGACCGGATCTTCCACAACCGTGCTGCTTTTTGCCACCGAAAGCGTGCCGTCGGCGGCACAGATCGAAATGCCGCCGCTCATCTGAATTGCCTGCCCGGTCGGGTTCGCCGGCGCCGGGGTCGGGGCACGGGTGTGACTTCCATATTCAATCACGATCGTGTCGATGGATTGTTGAAACGTAACGACGACGTTTGCCGCCGGGGATGTGTCGCCCGAATTCACGTCGCCGAACGCTTCGTTCCCGATTACGTAATTGGCCGATCCATTTGTCAGTATAGGTATGATCTGCCCAGCCGTACCGTTGCGTATACCGTAAACCTTCACGCGATCGGCAAACGATCCGGCAAAGTAATCAACATCGAATATTCTAAACTGCGCCCCGCTTACCGTATTGCCCATGGCGATCGTTGTCGTGGCAAATTGGGCAGGATTGTCGAAATCGATCCCTTTCGAAAGCGTTCTTTGATTTTGAACGTTATCGGTGAGCGCCGGCTGTTGTCCGCCCAAGGTGGCGACATTCAGATAGGTAGCCGGATTGCTGATCGACCAATTGAATGATCCAACACCCAGCAACGTATAGTTGTTGGATGTGCTGCCCGCTGGCCATGCGCGACCGGTCCAGTCGAACGTCACCGCGCCTTTCGGGCAGACGAGCGCTGGTGGAATGCCCGCCGTTCGCGGTCCGGCCACGGTAAAGCTGACCTGCGCGTAATCATCTTCGGTCACCGAACCGTTATTTACCGTCGAATCCGGGTCGGGCGCGGAACTTGCAATTATCTCGGCCACATTGGTCACGGTCGCACCGGGCGAGGCGTTCACTGTGCCGGTAATAGTAATCGTCCGTGTCGCGCCGATGGGTACGGTGCCGAGCGTCCATCGCGCCAAGGCGCTGTCATACGTGCCGTTGCCACTCGCGCTCGTAAAGGTGAACCCGGTAGGCAGAACGTCGCTGACGACGACATTGGAAGCGTTATCGGTCGACGAACCGGCATTGATAACTCTTAATGTGTAACTGATCGCGCCTCCAGACGCAGGGGCGGCGTTGTTGACGGTTTTCGTCAGGGAAAGATCGGCCCCCTGGGATCCGCGGATCGTCAGCGTCGCATTGCGGAACTGGCCATTGAACGACGCCAGCAGATCGCAAATCTCCAGCGTCCAGGTTCCGGCGGAATTCCGGTTGTTGAACGCGCTTAATGGATTGCGCGGTTGATAGGTGTTTTCATATGGTGGTGCGATGGTCGAATGATCGCGCGCGTTCCCATCGGTGTTGACCAATTGGGTCGCGTTGTCATCCAGCAGGACGTTGAAATTATCGCCGCTGAGGTTGTTTACATCGCCGTTGGTCAGTTGGACGCGGACGGGGTTCGGTCCGGGGCCCTGAAGAATGAACCGCAGGTCGCCGCGCCAGGTATGCGTTGCCAGAATACCGATATCGACATCGCTGACAGTGAAATTTTCGGTAACATTGAAAGTTCGGATGACATTGTTGCCGGCGGAACACAGCGTACTGTCGTCGATATTCCCGATCTGCGTATTCGTGGCAGTAACCGTCTGCGCGTATAGCGGTGTCGGAACCGCCAGCAGCATCGCTGCCAACAGCAATCCGGCGCAGACACGAAGCCCCTTCGAAATGCGGTCCACCATCATTCCGCACCGATAGGGCAGCATGGTTAAGAACGCGCTAAACATAGGTCTTGGTGAAGGTGCTGCCACACTCATCGACCAAGACCCAGAAACCCGAAAGTGTCGGCATCGAATTTGAACCGCGCTGCGATGTATAATCCATCGTCGGTATTGCGTGCGGCGGAAAAATCCTCGTCCCTGAAACCGCTGAAATTATAGCCGATCGTCAGCAACGTGTCTTTCGCGGGCGAAAAGCCGATATTCGGGCCTACCGCGTAACTCAAGAACATTATCATCCAGATTGGCACGGATGGTTGCGCTCGCGCCTATTTCGATCTTCGCACCAATTCCGAAACGGGCATCGAGCCCGCCGATCAATGCCGTGCTGCCAAGATCGAAACCGTCGAACCGGTCGAAATTGTAGCGCGCACCCGCGAACAGGCCGATTTCGGTACGGCGGACAAGCCGTCCCTCGCGGTCATCTTCGTTCGCTTGTCCACGAGGCGACCAGTTGGACGAAACGCTGGCGATAAGGCGTTCCGATTTCGCGTCGCCGGTTACGGTCAGGGCCGTGCGGCCTGTGGGCCCCGCCTCGCCTGCGATTGCCCCAGTGATACGATCGCTGCGATATTCCAGCTTGCCCAGCCAGGCAAAGGCCAATTCTGCGGGACGGTAGGCGGCGGCGATGGCGGCATCCGCAATTTCCGTTTCAGCGCCGAATTGCGATTTGGCTCTGGTCCAGTTTGCGCCCGACCCCACTACGACACCGTCCGAAATCTGACGGATCAATCCACCGGTGAAACCGACCCGGTCGGCAAATTCGCCGTCACGATATTCGCCGCGCGCAGTCGCTGCCCAATCGTCCTTGCGCCAGGAAAAACCAAGTGTGGCAGCCGTGAAATCTTCGAACAATGCACCGTCCTGTCCCAAAAATCCGCCAGACGCGACAGGTTGGGCGGGATTGATGATGTCGGTTACATCCACAAAGCCCAATGTCCGGTTTGCGTCCAAAGTCGCACTGATGGTCAGATTGGTGGTCACGGGAATGTTCTGGGCCAGTCCGAATGCGGCATATGTGCGTTTGCCATTTTCGGCGATGTCCTGCTGGCCCAGTGAAGTGATCACTCGTCCGCCGCGCCATGGGGTTAATTCAACGCCGCCATTAAGCGTGCGCGCATCGATGGCATCGCCGCTGGCTATTTCATAATTGCCGATCAGGCGCAGCCAGTCGGTAAGTGCATAACGCGCCTGAAACCGGTGGCGCGCCGGGAGATCGATGGAATTGGTATCTTCCAAAGCAAGGCTGGTGGTCGCGCTCAGTTCCAGGCGGTTGCCCAGGAATTTCTTCGACACGCCCCCTTCCAGAACTGTCGAACTCACACCTTCGCCATCGGCCAGCCGATCGGTAAAATGGGCCAGGCCAAGTCTGAGTTCGGTATCGGGCGTGCGATAGGATCCCAATATCTGCAGCGCCCGCCGACGCACCTCATCGCTCAAGGCATCATCCTGCCAGGCGCTGGCGATAATCGATAATCTGTCATTGAACGCATAACGGCCATCGACGCCGAACTTGCGTCGGCCCAGTTCGGCGCCGGATTGCTGACCGGTGCCGAAATCGCGGTCGAGCGAACGGGCATAGGCGAGCAGATCGATATCCCCCGTGCGATGCTCTGCTTCTACCAGCCATCCGGTCGCCGTTCGCCCCTGTGTCCGGCTGGCTGCGAATTCGGCACGCAGTTCCGTCGTGTCCCCGATACGCGCCCGAAGATCGACGCCGCCAATATTCGTACGCGCACCTTCGCCCTTGTCGGTTAGCGCGGTTGCCCCGATCCGAACGGAATTCGCGATCGTATAATCGACACGGGCACCTGCGTTCCATTCGGACACGCCCAGACCGTCATCGACCTCGTAATCGATGATGATAAATTGCGGATTGAGATCGAAATCGCGGCTCAGCACCGGTTCCTTGAAGGAGATCGTGCCTGACAAAAGATCAATATCGTAGTCGAGAAAACGCGTCAGTTCGCGCCGCGTCACTACCACTTCGGATCGGAAACGATCCCGCGTTTCGATGGCTACGCGTTCGGTATTCGCGATAATGCCGCGGCGGGCCAGGCTGTAGGGTCCGGTAAGACCATTGCCCTGAATTTCATCCCGGCGAAAACGGGACGCAATCTGTGCGGCAAAGCCCTGCAGGTGCAACGCATCGAACTGGCCTTCCGCCTTTACGCCGGTTGCCGTGCGGATATAGCGTGCGAGCTGGGTCTGGTCGAAGCCGGTTACGAAATCGCCGTAAAGCGCATAAAACGTGGCAGTTTCCAGCCGGACATACAGTTTTTCGCGGCTGGCGGCGTCGAAACGGCGGTCCGATCCATCCGCGTATATGGTGTAATATGCGCTGGGATCGATAGTACCGAGAACGCGCTGATCGTCTTCCTGTTTGGCGCTGTCGTAAGCGAGCGTAAGCAGGTATTTTCCCAAAACCTGACCTTTGGCGTAAAAGGCAATACGCGCTTTTTCACCCAGATCGCTGTCGAACCTGCCGCCGCGTTCCATATTGTCGGCAATTGTTTTTGCGCCGATGGAACCTTCCGCCAGACCCACTATGGTCCATTCCAGATCGCCCGGAACAATCCAGCTGTCGATCTCCTGCCTGCGCGTGACCCGATCGTCCTGGAAATTGAATTCCATACGCAGCGGGCCGCTGACCATGGTTGGTGCCAGTTCGATATACGCAATGCCGTCATCACCATCGATTGCCCAGGTTGGCGATGTTCCACCGGCCTGACCGGTCAATTGTGCGGATTGCAGCTGATCGAGATATGCCGCGCTTTCGTATGGCGCGTTGATGGATACCGGGCCGGTCACACCCTGCCGCACGGGCCGGCCATCACGGTCCAGCATACGCACCGCGATGATCGGCCTTGTTTCCCCATCGGCAACCAGATTGGACAGTTCCGGAACCAGCTGGGCGTTCCATGGCCCGGATACGAAACTGACGGCGCGGACCAGTTCGGTCGCAACCGAACCATCCGCATTGTTCACCCGCGCACGCAGACGCGTGTTGGCTTCCGCCAGCAACACTCCGCGCCAGACACTGACGGCAAACTGGCCATCGGCGGATGTTTTTACACCATCGAACGCAATGGGATCGACCGGTTCATCATTGGCAAACAGTTCGATCCGCTGGTCAACAGCGTGACGGATTGCCACGCGAATAGCGGGCGATCGCGGATTGTGCCCGACCGCCGGGAACAGAAATTCGGCCGGTCCATCACCCAAAGACAGCCAGTCGATGTCGCCACCAGCGGCCGTACGCCCGGAAACTGTTCCGGAAACAGGCGCAATATCAGGCGATGTTGCACCCGATATGGTGCGGTTCGGAAGGGTATCAGCCGACATGGGGTCGCGGGCAAGAGATCGTTCGCTATCAGCAAGTTCAAACGCCGCGGCTTCACTATCGACAGGGTCGCGTGCGCGGCCTGCCGCCGGCGGAACCCAATCGGGAATAATCGCTGTAAAATCGGCAACGATCAGGCTTCCGCCCTGCCCGATGGCGAACCGCGAACTGGCATTGCCCGCAGACCGTGTGGACGAATCGCAATCCACAAACGCGCCGTCCGCCGGCAGGGTCTGGCGCTGCACCTGGACCACGTGGGTTCCGGGTGTAACGCCTTCGAAATGGTACCGGCCATCACTATCGGTAATGGCGAAGCTTCCATCTTCCAGCATTACCCGAATGCCGGGAATACCGGGGCGGTTGTCGAGTATCGAACAGATGCCTTCGGTCACGCGGCCGATAATGGTCATTCTGGATGCAATGGTGTCGCGTTCGACTCGCAATACCGCTTCGGCAACCGCTTCGCCGCCGCGAGGGTCTGTCGCTGTCGCCCGGTTGATCGCCTGCCCCGGCGCAGCATCTGCGCGAACCACCATCGCATAGACGATGCGCACCGTGGCACCGGGTCCAATGATGTCGAAGTCGAAGGTTAGCTGCCGCCCGTCGGGCGCCACGGTCAGCTGTCCTGCCTGGGGCTCGCCATTTATACGGACACTATCGGTTCTCAACCGGAGAGATGGCGAGGGATTATCGGTGATCCGAATGTTGCGTTTGGCGCGCGCCCGATCTTCATTTCGCAGCGTGATCGTGTAAAAAACCGCATCCCCTGGCACGACGCTGGCACGCGACGCGGATTTTGTGATGGAAACCGCGACATTCGGGCGATCCAGTGGAATATCCGCAAGGACGGGACCGGCCGACGCCGATGGCGAGAACACCGCCGTAGGATGCATCGTTGATAACGAATGCTGCGCCATCGGGCCGGATCAGTCCTGAGAACCCATCGCGGGGTACTTCGGATGGGGCCGTATATGGCGACGGGGGCTCGATCCGTACTTCGTAATTGCCGGGAACGACCAACGGAAACCGGTATTCACCCGGAGACAGGGGAATGATGTTGCCCGCGCCATCGGCAACGGGTTGTCCGGTAATTATTGTGGAGGGCCAGGGCGTTACGCCATCTTCGGCAAACACATTGGCGGGCTGCCCCGTTGCCGTGTCGATCAACGTAACGCGCGCTCCACTAACCGGTGTGCCATCCTCGCTGTCGAAAACGAAACTGAACGGATCGGCAAGGACGGTCACCTGCGCCGTCACGATTGCCGTACCTGCTGCGCCATCGGTGACCGTAATGTCGATCCGGTCACCGGACTGTACGCTGAGCTGGCAGTCGCCCGGGACGACTGTCTGAGCGAGCGACCGCGTGCGGATCGCCCCAGCAAACACACCGCTATTCACGCCGGTTTCAAAAACCGTCAGCGTTTCGCGGTCGCCGCTCGTATCGGTAAGGGCGACTGTAATAGTGTCGATTGCCGATGGATCGCGGTTTGCTAACGCGGCAGATATGCGAAAGACCAGTATTTCCCCGGCTCGCAATTGGTCGGTCTGTTCCAGAGATTGCGAATTGTCCGCATTCTGCTGCCCCGGCATCAACATGAGCGGCCGATTACCGCATAGCGAGGCGTTGACGGGCGACGTCAGGCCACCATTCGCAAGCGGACGGAAAGTTTCGATAGACAAGACCGGTCGCACGACTTCCAGCGAGACCACATTCGATGGGATCGAACGCGAAGTGGCACCGTCCTGCCAGACCGCGATTGCCGTATTCTCGATTGTCTGCGCGAATGCAGCAGGGGCAAAACCAGGCGAAACAAGCAGAAACAGCGCTGAAATCAACGCCGCAACTGCCTGTTTTATGGTTAATATCGCCCGCATGGTTCGATTAGTCGGGAAGGCGAACCTCCCCGACTGTTCAATCGATCACTTGATCGTCGCGCGGAAGACCAGTGTGCGGTTCTGGCCAGCGGGGATGCTGTTGAGTGGGCCGGTCACGGTCGTGCCGGTATACGCCGCGCCAGCCGTGTCCGTTCCCGCCTGGCAAACGCCGCCAGCGGTCACGGTACCATTCAAACGGATCGATCCCGCTATGAAGGTAAGATCGGTTGGTACCGGGTCGGTCACAACCACGCCCGTAGCAGTCGCGCTGCCTACTGCGTTCGATACGGCGATACAATATTCCACAATTGCACCGGGGATCGCCTTGGGATCGGTGGTATTGTTGAACGGATCGCTGATGATCGTACTGATCTTGGTGGCAGTCAGCGCGGCGGCGAATACCGTATAATCGTCTTTCGCGGACGATTTGCCATCGCGTGCGATATCGGTCGCACCGGCGCCATCGGCGAATACCGTATCGACACCAGCAGTATTTGCGCCATTTGTCTGCGTCAGAACCGCGCCCTTATTGCCGCCCGATCCGCCCGCCAGCGCCGTGCCGGTCAGCGTTACTGCCGCGACATCACCCGAAACGAGGTTGGTTGCCGGGGTGCCCTTGGTCACCGGGATATCGGACAGGACCAGCAGGCGGACCGAAACATCTTCGCCCACTTCGTCAAGGAAACTGCCGACGATTTCGGTATCCGTGCCCGCATCGAAAATACCGTTATTGTTGACATCGCGGAATATCCGGATGTTGGATACGTTGAACGTGTCCGTGTTGGAATGGGCGCCTGCACCACCGACCTGCTGGGCGATAGCCAGATCGATGTCGATCGTATCGTTTGAATTGTTGGTTACCGTGAACGCGGTTACTGCCTGGGTCTGGCCGGGCGACACCTGCGTGGTGGTATTACCGGTTTCGATGACCGTCAGATTGACCTTGCGGTCGACCGTGAACGAATTCGTGGCGGTTACAGCAGTCTGGTTGGCGCCGCCTACCTGATAGGCGACCGAAACATTGTTCTGCACGACCGTACCCTGGCGGGTGCCTTCGGCCAGTGCAGGGGTTGCGATTGCGCCGAGCGCAAGCACGCTGACGGTCGCCAATATTTTATGGGAACGAAACATAGAACTGGTCCTTCGATACGGCTTGCAGATCAGATGCCCGGAAGCCTGCGGGCGATATTAATGGGTCAGCGAATGACGGCGAAAAATTCGATATTGCCCTTGGCACCCGGTTCGAGCCGGTCGAACGTCCAGCGCAGATGGGTCACATCGGCAGGAGTTGCCGGCGTGCGTGCCCCGTCCGCGTCCACTACTGCCAGCCGTTCCAGCAAAGCGAAGCTGGTGCCGCCATCGACGGACACTTCGAAGTCGCCGTTTTCCGCCAGCATGACTGCTTCCGGCAATGGGTTGTTGACGACGAAATCTTCCACGACTGCGCCCGTGTTGTTTTCATAAACGGTCGTGAACAACAGCCGGTCGCCGGGAACAACTTGATCGGGCGCTACCAATCTGGTGACCGAAGACCCGTTTTCCTCGACCGTCTGCACCAGCTTTACATCGCCACTAAGCGCGACCTCGGTTTGGGTGGACGCCTGAGCATGCGCAGGTGCCAGAGCCATAAGCCCGGCAATCGTCAATGATGCGGCGGATGAAACAAGGCGAGCGAACATGGGCTAGTCCTTCTTATTGATTTACGGTTACGTCGAATGTGACGGTGCGGGTCTGTGATGCGGCAAGAGTGCCCACGGCAACTTCGATGCCTGCGGATGATGCCTGCCCCGCATCGGTGTCGTTCGCATCGGAAAGACCGGCAGTCTCGAACGTCAGGGAACCGGGCACGTATGTGGTGTTTGCGGGGATAAAATCGGAAATGACCAAACCGGCTACCGACCCCGACCCATCGACCGTTGCCGCAAGCGAGTAGGTAATAATGGACCCCGGCACGACCTGGGTGCCGGAAAATGGATCGACCACGGAAGATGTCTTCACCAATGTCACGGTGGCGCGCACTTCGATCAATTGACCCAGTGCGTTGTCGTCCGCGCCCGAACTGCCGACCACGGCATCGCCGCCGCCCTCGCCAGCGCGTGGGAAGACATCGCCGGGATCACCCGTACCGGTTACGGCCGTCGCCACCAGATCGACCTGGCTTGTCTGTCCGTTATTCGCGGTTGTCGGTGCGGTAACCCGTACCAGAACGGAGATGAATGCGTCCGGCGCTATCGCCGCAGTCGTGAATCCATTGGGAACAGGGGTTTCGCCCGGATCGATGACGCCATTATTGTTGGCATCGATAATCAGATCGTTGATCGTCACATCGAAATCGTTTCCGGCCACTGCGGGATTGGCGGTAAGCACAAATGCTTCCGGACCATTGCCGGTATTCGTCACGCGAAATTGCAGAACGCTCGTATCGGCGATCGGGATGGGCGCACCGTCCTGCCAGGTGACGGTAACGTCCAGCAGTTCATCGACCGTGATCGTTTCCTGATTGGAATCGACTGTCTGGGTCTGTCCACCCGCCGTGTACGACGCGCTTGCGGTGTTCTGGATTTCCGTGCCGGCGCGCACGCCCACGGCCAATGCGGGATTGGCGAAGACCAGCCCGAGGGACATGGCGATAGCACTTGCGGAATAGAGGTAAGTTTTCATTCCGCCGGTTATGCCGGCAAAACGTAAAAATTATGTTTAAGGAAATGTGCCGCAGTGGCTACGCAGATACCCTGAACCCCGCACGTTCGCTAGGCGCCGAAATGGTTAAGAACCACGCACCCTGCGCGCGTTGGCGGCCGCTCCGACTAACGCGAATTGCGGGGTTGCCCAATGTGCCGTAACGTAAACCGGACACGGCTTATCCGCGCGGGGCGAGGCTTAATATTCCCAGCATGGTGGTTAACAAACCCAGACCGAGAGAAAGCTGCCACCGCAATCGCATCCATAATTTATTTCCAATTGCCAATGCACGATCCACCAACGGAGACGCCATCAGCAGCAAGCCCAGCCAGAACAGGGATGGGCCGGGCCACGGCCACCCGATCGTCCATGGTATGAACAAAGCCACCGAAATCAGGCTCGGCAGCACCGCTGCGATAAACGCCCAACGCGGCGCATCGGCCGCACCCAGCGCCTGCCCCCACCAGACCCCGCCCAGGAAACTGAATATTACCGAAGCATAAGCGAAGCTGGCCGCAAGTGCGATCCACCCCCACTCCCCCCCGTTCATAAACAATCCCAGTGCGACCACCTGCGGAAGCAAACCGGCATAGCCAAGTATGCGAACATTGCGGAACGCACGCGGCGCGGTTTCGTTCATCGTAATATGTCCCTTACTTGAAAGGTCCGGCAGCCGCGCGACCGGTTCGTTGTTTCCATCGACTGCGATGCATCGCGAACACGGTCAAAGGCTGCGATAAATATGTCAGAACCTGAAAAACCCGGTCGCCACCGCTCCGTTCCCAGTTCGCGCCTGTCCAGACTGTCCGGTTTCGGGCGGCTGGCCGGCGGGGTGGCAGGCGGCATGATGGCGGAAGGGGCGCGTCGGCTCGCATCCGGTCAGGTGCCACGCCTGAACGACATGATACTGACCCCCGGCAATGCGATGCGACTGGCGGACCGGCTTTCGCACCTGCGCGGCGCGGCGATGAAACTGGGCCAGATGATTTCGATGGATGCGGGCGACCTGTTGCCGCCGGAACTGTCCGCTATTCTTGCCGGTTTGCGGGACCGGGCAAACTTCATGCCGCCCCGCCAGCTTCAAGCCGTGCTCAAGGCCGAATGGGGCGATGACTGGCGCGGCCGGTTCAAGGCGTTTCGTGCGCAACCGATTGCCGCGGCTTCCATCGGGCAGGTGCACAAGGCCATCACGCATGACGGCCGCGAACTTGCAATCAAGGTCCAATATCCCGGGATCAGGGACAGTATCGACGCCGATGTCGACAATGTCGCGACGCTGCTGCGCATATCCAGCATGATCCCGCCGCAACTCGATCTGTTTCCGTTTCTCGAAGCGGCCAAGGCGCAGTTGCACGAAGAAGCGGATTATCGGCGCGAAGGACGTCAGATGGAACTGTATCGCGCACGCCTTGGCGATGACGAAGGTTTCGCCATACCGGTGCTGGACGCGGAATTTTCGACCGACCGGATTTTGGCGATGAGTTTCGAAGAAGGGGTGCCGATAGAAACGCTGGAATCAGCGGACCAGCCCACCCGTGACAGAATTGCCGAACGGGTAATCCGGCTGGTCGCCCGTGAACTGTTCGAATTCGGCGTCATGCAAACCGATCCCAATTTTGCCAATTACCGTTACCAGCCCGACACCGATACGGTGGTCGTGCTGGATTTCGGTGCGACGCGGGAAGTGGCGGCGGACGTTCGATCATCCTATCGCAGCCTGATTGCGGCGGCCCTGGACGGGAATCGGGCGAAGGTCATGCAGGCATCGGTCGATGCGGGTTTCATGAAGCCGGAAACCATAATCTCGCCATGGCGCCAGTGTTCATAAGATGACCGACATCATCCTGCGCGAATTCGAACGCGAAGGCGATTTCGACTTCGGCGATCGTGCGTTTGTCGAGGTGCTGCGCGATGAAGGTATGCGGGTCGCGGCCGATAAGGAGGTCTGGCATCTGCCGCCCTTCGAAACGATTTTCGTGCAGCGCAAGATCAGCGGAACCGCACTGCTGTGCGCGCGATTGAAAGCGAAAGTGCCGGTGCGCGATATTTTAAAGGAGGCGGTGACCGGATGAGCCGCATCGAGAAGCCCCGCATTCTGTTCGTGTGCCTCGGCAATATCTGCCGGTCTCCCTTGGCGGAAGCTGCGTTTCGCAAGGCCGCACAGGACGCCGGGTTGGATGCAGACGCAGATTTCGGCAGGCACCGGCGATTATCATATCGGTGGACCGCCCGACCCCCGCAGCGTAGCAACCGCCGCCAAACAGGGTGTGGATATCAGGCGGTACAAGGCCCGGCAGATTACGGAGGCTGACTTCACCCGCTTTACCCATATCTTCGCAATGGATCATTCGAATTTGAAGAATATCCGCGCAGTCGCGCCATCCGATGGCACGGCGCAGATCGCGCTATTGCTCGACATGGTACCGGGCCGCGAAGGCGCGGAAATTGCCGATCCGTATTACGATGGTGAGGAGCACTTTGCCTATACCTGGGACGATGCTTGGACGGCAGCAAGGGCGATTGTAAAACGCCTGCAAGTAAAGGCCTAGCCGCCCCGCAGCATCTGTACGCCCCGGTCGCGTTCGAATAGGTAGAGCAGCATTCGCGCCGCCTCCCCCCGCAGGCCGTCCAGCCCATTATCCCGTTCCATCAAAACGCGCGCATCGTCATGCGCCTTTGGCAGCAATCGTGTAATCTGTTCCAGGTCCGCGATGCGAAACGGGGTGTCTCCCGATTGTCTGGTACCCAACAGTTCTCCGCCGCCACGCAGGCGCAAATCCTCCTCCGCCAGACGAAAGCCGTCCTGCGTTTCCCGCATTAACGCAAGCCGCTCGCGCCCCGTTTCGGACAACGCACTGCCGCGCAGCAGCAGACAGACGGACTTTTCCGACCCACGGCCAACCCGCCCGCGCAATTGATGCAACTGGGCCAGGCCGAACCGTTCTGCCTGTTCGATCACCATCAAGGTTGCAGCCGGAACATCCACCCCCACTTCAATGACGGTGGTCGCGATCAATAATTTTGCGCGGCCTTCTGCAAAACGCTGCATGGCGGCATCTTTCAGTTCCGGTTTCAACTGTCCGTGAACCAGCACCACATCGTCGCCGAACCGTTCTTTCAGCGATGCGTAACGCGCTTCGGCAGCGGCAATATCCTCGTTTTCGTTTTCATGCACCATCGGGCATACCCAATACGCCTGCTGACCCCCGGCAATATGGCGCGCCACCCCGTCGGCCACGTCGGCAAGCCGTTCCTGCGCAATCACGCGGGTATCGATCGGTTGCCGGCCGGGCGGCATTTCGTCTAGGCGCGACACATCCATCTCCCCGTATTGCGCCAGGGTCAGGGTGCGGGGGATCGGCGTTGCGGTCATGGCCAGCGTATGCGGCGTGCGCTTCCCCTTGGCAGCAAGCATCAGGCGCTGCGCCACGCCGAAACGATGCTGTTCATCGATTACCACCAAGGCCAGATCGCGATAGGCGACCGTATCCTGAAAAATCGCGTGGGTTCCGATAATGATGTCGATGCTGCCATCCATCAGTCCCATCAGGATCGATTGGCGCGCCTTGCCTTTATCCCTGCCGGTCAGCAATGCCACTTCGACACCTGTCGGCCGGGCCATTTCCCGCAATGTATCGAAATGCTGGCGTGCCAGTATTTCGGTTGGCGCAAGCAGTGCCGCCTGTTTTCCCGCTTCGTTCGCAATCAGCATGGCGTTGAGGGCCACCACCGTCTTGCCGGCCCCGACATCGCCCTGCAGCAGACGCAGCATGGGTGCGCTCTGCGCCAGATCGCCTTCGATTTCATGGCCCGACCGCAATTGCGCCCCGGTTAGCGAATACGGCAATCGCAGCCTGTCCCGCAATCGCCCGTCACCAATCAACGGCTGACCTTTGCGTTGGCGATTATCGGCGCGCACCAGCAGCAGAGCCAGCGCGTTGGCCAGCAGTTCATCATAGGCGAGCCGATCGCGCGCGCCCGCGTGTTCGTTTTTATGCGCCAGATGCAACGCATCGCGCCAGCTGGGCCAGCCAGCGGCGGCGGACTGGCCCGGTTCGATCCATTCCGGCAATTCCGGTGCCTGCCGCAATGCCTGCGCAACCATCCCCGTCATACGCGGCTGCGTCAGCCCTTCGGAAAGCGCGTAGACCGGTTCGCACAGCCGGTTGAAACCGGCGCCGCTTTCTTCAAGGACATGGTCGGGATGGACGATCTGCAGCATTTGCCCGTATTGATCGATCCGGCCGGCCACCCAGCGCATCTCCCCGACCGGGAGCAGTTTTTTCGCCACGTAGGACGCGCGCCCGAAAAATGTGAGCGCGCAGACATTACCGACCGCGTCCTGCGCAAGCACCCGGTAAGGACCGCGTCCCTGCGCATTGCGATGTTCAATGGGTGTCAGCGCTACCACGACATTTTCCCCAATGCCCGCCTTGTCCAGATCGTCGATCGCACGCCGGGTCACGAACCGTTCCGGCAAATGGAACGCGACATCGCGCAGGCGGGTCAGGCCCAGCCGATCCAGCGGCTTCTTCAATTTCGGCCCCACCCCGTCGAGCGAATCGACTTCGGCAAACAGCGGGTTGAGCACTTGCGGACGCATTGTGTTCCTATAGCTTCTTGCGCATGGATGGCGAGTGCCCTACCCGCGCCCTCATGCCCGATGAACCCGATTTGACCGCCCGTTTCGCCCGCGCCAAATTTCGCGCCTGGCATCGCGGCACGCGGGAAGCGGACTATATGATTGGCGGGTTTTTCGACCGGTATCATACCGGCTGGTCCAAAAGCGATCTGGCGTGGTTCGAAAGGCTTCTGGACGAAGACGATGTCGACGTGATGGCATGGGCATTGGAAACGCAGGATGTCCCGGAACCGTTCGGCGGCCCGCATATGCGACTGATGCAAAAACTTGATTACGTCAATATTCCGCGCTGATTGCGCATTTCTGCGGAACTTCCGCAATCCGCAAAGTTTGAGCCTGTAATGCCGGATTTCAATCGCATCCTGTCCGCGAAAACGCCGCTTACGCTGTCCTCCGTGGCGCGGGGGGCGCAACCGCTCGTCCTGGCCGATCTGGCGCGCGCTTCGAACGGGCGCGCAGTCTTCGTCGCGCCTGACGATACGGCGATGCGCGCCATCGCGGATGCAGCCCGGTTCTTCGCACCGGAACTGGAGATTATTGAATTTCCTGCCTGGGATTGCCTGCCCTACGATCGGGCCAGCCCCGCATTGACGATCAGCGCCGCACGGCTTGCGGCATTGCACCGTTTGCAAACCGGAACGGCCGGATCGCAACTGGTGGTCACCACCGCCAACGCAGTAATGCAACGCGTGCTGACGCCGTTTCGCATTCGCGAAGCCGTGCAGGCGTTCAAGCCCGGTCTGGAAATTGCCCGAAGTGATCTGGCAGCGTTGCTGCAACGTCAGGGCTATTCGCGATCGGACACAGTCATCGACGCGGGCGAATACGCCGTGCGCGGTTCCATAGTCGATATTTTCCCGTCCGGAATGGACGAAGGGCTGCGGCTGGATTTCTTTGGCGACGAACTGGAAAGCCTGCGCAGTTTCGATACCGCGACGCAGACTACCACGGGCATACTGGCATCGCATCTGTTGCTCCCCGCAAGCGAGGCCTTGCTCGACGCCGGCAGCGTTACCCGTTTCCGGACCCGTTATCGCGAAATGTTCGGCGCGCAGGCCACTCAGGATCCCCTTTACGAAGCGGTCAGCGATGGACGTAGACTTGCCGGGATGGAACATTGGCTCCCCCTGTTCGAAGACCGGCTATCGACCCTGTTCGACCATTTGGGGGATGCGGACCAGATCGTGATGGACAGCGGCGCAATCCCTGCGGTCGAGGAACGTCTGAAGGATATTGCCGACTATCATGAGGCGCGCCAGAACACGACGGGTCAGGCCGCCGGGAATTACCGCCCGTTACCCACAGACGCGCTGTATCTGTCCCGCGGCGAATTCGATGCGCATATGCTGGACTGGCCGATCCATCGCACGGTGATGTTCGCAGAACCGGAAAATACCGGTTCGCTGGATTTCGGTTTCACATCCGCGCGCGATTTCGCCGCCGAACGTGCGCGCAGCGACAATGTTTACGAAGCTGCCGCTACGCACCTCTCGGCTGTGGCGAAATCCGGCAAAAAGGCACTACTGGCTACCTATTCCGAAGGCAGCAGGGCGCGTATTTCGTCAATTCTCGGCGAAAACGGCGCGTCCTGCGTCCAAGCGGCAAGCTGGCAGGAAGCACTGGGATCCGCGGCCAAGGGCACTGCCGCGATCATGGTGCTGCCGCTCGACAGCGGGTTCGCGAATGACGAACTGGAACTGATTACCGAACAGGATATTCTTGGCGATCGCCTGGTCCGTCGAAAGAAGCGCAAGAAAGATGCGAACGCTTTCCTCGCAGAACTGCAGGCGCTGGGCCGCGGCGATCTAGTGGTGCATACCGAACACGGCATCGGCAAATATCTCGGTCTTGAGCCGGTTACGGTTGGCAAAAGCCAGCATGATTGCGTGATGCTGCAGTATCACGGTGGGGACAAGCTCTTCATCCCGGTCGAAAATATCGATGTGCTTACCCGATATGGTTCATCGGAAGACGCGGTGCAGCTGGACCGTCTGGGTGGCGAAGCGTGGCAAAAACGGCGCAGCCGTCTCAAGGAACGTATTCGGGCGATTGCTGGCGAACTGATGAAGGTGGCGGCGCAGCGTGCGCTAAAGAAAGCGCCGGTGCTGGAAGCGGACGATGCCAGTTACAACCAGTTCGCCGACCGGTTTCCATGGGCCGAAACCGACGATCAGGATCGGGCGATCGGCGATGTCCTGCGCGATCTGGAAAGCGGACGCCCCATGGACCGCCTGGTTTGCGGCGATGTGGGTTTTGGAAAGACCGAAGTGGCGCTTCGTGCGGCTTTCGTCGCAGCGATGAACGGGCAGCAGGTCGCCATCGTCGCGCCCACGACACTTCTGGCGCGCCAGCATTTTACCAATTTCACCGACCGGTTCAGTGGCTTTCCGCTTAATATCGGCCGGCTGTCCCGCCTCGTCCCGCCAAAGGAGATGAAGGAGACGCGCGACCGGTTGCAGGACGGCACGATGGACGTGGTCATCGGCACCCATGCGATCCTTTCCAAAAATACGCAGTTCAAGAACCTTGGTCTGGTGGTGGTGGATGAAGAACAGCGTTTCGGCGTGACCCATAAGGAAAAGCTGAAGCAGCTGCGCGCCGACGTGCATATGCTCACGCTTACCGCAACGCCGATCCCGCGAACCTTGCAGATGGCCATGAGCGGACTGCGCGAACTGTCCACTATCCAGACACCCCCCGTCGATCGCTTGGCGGTGAGAACCTATGTCATGGAATGGGACGAACTGGTAATGCGCGAAGCCTTGCTGCGCGAACATCACCGGGGCGGCAAAAGTTTCATCGTGGTGCCGCGCATCGCCGATATGCCGGACGTGGAGGAATGGCTGGCCAAATATGTGCCGGAAGTAAAATCGATATCGGCACATGGGCAAATGGCACCGACCGAAGTGGAAGAGCGCATGAGTGCCTTCTACGATGGGAAATACGATGTCCTGCTGTCCACCACAATCGTGGAAAGCGGCCTGGATATCCCTAGCGCCAATACCATCATCATCTATCGCGCGGACCGTTTCGGCCTTGCGCAACTATACCAGCTGCGCGGCCGCGTGGGGCGCGCCAAACTTCGCGCCTATGCCTATCTTACGTTTCCCAAGGATCGCCAGCTGTCCGAAGTGGCGCAGAAGCGTTTGAAGGTTCTGGGCGATCTCGACAGTCTGGGGGCCGGATTCCAGCTTGCCAGTCATGATCTGGATATCCGCGGAGCTGGCAATCTGCTGGGCGATGAACAGTCGGGCCATATAAGGGAAGTCGGGTTCGAACTGTATCAGTCCATGCTGGAAGATGCGATTTTGGCGGCCAAGGCAGGGGCGATGGGGCTGGAAGCGAAGCCGGAGACGGTAAGCCCGCAGATTACCGTCGATGCGCCGATCATGATCCCGGAAGACTATGTTCCGGATCTTGCCGTACGTATGGCCCTCTATCGCCGCCTGAACGATGCCCGGGACAAGGCGGAGATCGAAGCGATGGCCGCAGAAATGATCGACAGGTTCGGCGCGTTGCCCGATGCTACCAGCAATCTGGTGCGGCTTATCGAAATCAAGCATCAGGCAATCGAAGCCAACATCGCCAAGATCGATGTCGGCGCGCGCGGCACGCTGGTGGCGTTCCATAATGATGATTTTCCCGATGGTCCGGGCCTAATCGCATATGTCGACCGTCTGAAAGGCACGGCACGCCTGCGGCCCGATATGAAGCTGGTGATCGACCGGGTTTGGGGTGACCCGCAGTCGCGCCTCAACGGGCTGTTCCAGCTGACGAAGGGTTTGGGAAATGTGGCTCGCCGCGCTGCGCGACAGAATGCGTCAGCTCCGCAATAATTTCAGCAGCGCCGCGCTTTCCAAAGGTTCGGCGCACAGAAATCCTTGATAGAGATCGACCTTTTCCTGCGCGATTATGGCAAGTTGTTCCCGCGTCTCGATCCCTTCGACAATGACCGACAGATGGAGCGCTTTGGCCATGGCAACAATGCCGCGCAGCACGGCCAGATCCTTACCGCCCTGCGTAACGCCATCCACCATGTCCCGATCGAGCTTGATAGCATCCAGGGGCAGCATTTTCAGGTAACGGAAATTGCAGAACCCCGCACCGAAATCGTCAAGGGCAATGCGGATACCGCCATCCCGCAGCCGGGTCAGCATCGCTGCGCATAGGTCCAGATCCGCCAGCAAGACGTGCTCGGTAATCTCCAGAGTCAGCCTTGCTGGATCAAACCCGTTATCTGTCACCAGCGCGCTGAAATCGTGTGCGAAGTTTGGAGTTGCCAGATCGGCCGGGGTGACATTGATCGACAGGAACATGTCCGTCGGCCATTTCGCCGCGAGCATCAAGGCCGTTTGTGCTACATGGCGCGATAGCTGCGCCACATGATCGGTACGTTCCGCAATTGTAAAAAGCTGACTTGCACCGATCCGGCCAAGCTCAGGGTGCTGCCATCGTGCCAACGCCTCCGCCCCGACAATCCTGCCGCTACGCACATCGACCTGCGGCTGAAACACGATCTCAATTTCGCCGCGGTCGATGGCGGTAAGCAAATCGGCATCGACGGAAGCGCTGCGCCTGCCGGGTACGGTAAGTTCGCCATCGGCCCATAATACCCGCCGACTGTGCTGGCCGCTCACCCGCTCCAGCGTTTCCGCCAGCCGGTCAAAGATTATAGGGGATGTTTCGCCCGGCAGCGGCCGCATCAGCGCAATGCGTGGCCACAACCGGACCGTAGCCGTGCCGCCAGGTTCCGCAATAGGATGGCCGATAGGATGGGCAATTGCATCGGCCAGCGCCTCGGCCAGCCATTGCCAGCGTTCGCGGCTGCAAGCCTCGTGCGCGGCGAGCAGAAATTTGCCGCCGCCAAGGCGCGCAGCAAGCCATTCGCTATGTGCAAATTCGTCTTGCGCGAAATGCAGAATTCGCTGTGAAACAGTTACCAGCGCGCCATCGCCGGCGGCGAGGCCATAGGCCAGATTGACAGCATCGAACCTGCCAAGCGCGATCAGCATCGCATGAACCGGCGCAACCTTATCGCGATCAGCAGCGGTATCCTGCCAGTGCATCAGCGCATCATGCGCCGCGCCGACGCTGGCAAGACCGGTCAGCGGGTCGCGCATATCCAGCGCTTTGGTGCGATCCGCGGGAAAAGGGACGACATTGGGCATTCGCTTCGCTCTAGCGTATCCGGGACGGCGCGCGTGCGCAATTCTGCAATCGTTGCCAAATGGCACACCGGCCCATACAACGTGCGGCTATCGGCTGGCTGCTGCGGGCCCTGCCACGGGGGAGGAACAATTGCGCGCCCATCACGATAGAAACCATCGATATACCAAGCTGGCCCTGGCTATTTCCGACACCGCGATTGCGCAGGAAACCGGCGCAGAATTGCGCGCGGCCCATGACTGGACTTCGGTGGACGATGCCGACGCCATCGTCGTGCTGGGCGGTGACGGTTTCATGTTGCATACCCTTCACGCCATGCTCGATCGGGGGCGTATGCTGCCCGCATATGGGGTTAATCGCGGCACTGTCGGATTTCTGATGAACCGTTTTCGTGCGGGCGCGAAACTGATCGACAAGGTGAACCGCGCGAGGCCGATCGCCATCGCGCCATTGCGAATGGAGGCGACGACGCAGGACGGTAAAGTCCATGTCGAATGCGCCATCAACGAAGTATCCTTGCTGCGTGAAACTCGCCAGACCGCAAAGCTGGAAGTGCAGGTGGATGAACGGGTACGGATCAAGGAACTGGTGGGCGATGGGGTGCTGGTCGCGACGCCAGCGGGATCGACTGCGTATAATCTGTCGGCCAACGGGCCTATCCTGCCACTCGATTCGCAATTGCTTGCCCTGACCCCGATCAGCGCCTTTCGCCCACGGCGCTGGCGCGGGGCAATCCTGCCCGACCGGTCGACCATACGGTTCAAGGTGATAGAGCCACACAAGCGGCCGGTTGCAGCGGTCGCCGATCAGAAGGAAGTGCGCGACATTGCGGAAGTCAGCATCGCAATCGCACGCGATTGCGAACTGACGCTGCTGTTCGATCCGGGCCATTCGCTGGACGAACGTATCGTGTCGGAACAATTCGTCATCTGAATTACGAAGGAAGGCTTGCCAAACAATTGCGCGGCCAATATACGCGCAGCCCTGCCGGAACGCTTCCGGCGACAAAGGCTGTTCCCCGATAGCTCAGCGGTAGAGTAGGTGACTGTTAATCACTTGGTCGTTGGTTCGAATCCAACTCGGGGAGCCAGTTTTTCGTTACGATGACAGCAAAAGGCGCGAGGGTTCCGGCCTCCGCGCCTTTGTCGTTCATGGCATACCGAACGCGATTTACGCGGCGCCGTGGCAATGTTTGTATTTGTTGCCCGATCCACACGGACAGGGCGAATTGCGGCTGATATTCTGGCCGGCATACGGATTGTCGGTATTGGACCCACCAGGGCTGGCCGCCGCCCGCGGACTACCCGCCAGCGATCCGAACATTGCAGGGTTCGCATCCGATCCATCCCCGTCATTGGAATTGTCGAGCCCTGTCAGCGGATCGATATGACCGGTCAGAAAATCGGGAAGGTCGGGTAATGACTGCTGGACCGGTGGCTGCATGCGCAGTTCGCTTTTGAGCAGAATGCCGGTGATATCGACGCGCAGATTATCCAGCATCTGTTCGAACAGGCCGAACGCTTCCTGTTTATATTCGTTGATCGGTTGTTTCTGCGCATGGGCGCGCAGAAAAACGACCTGTCGCAGCGCGTCGAGAGTGGCCAGATGTTCCTTCCAATGGTGATCCAGCCGCTCCAGCAGAATGGATTTTTCCACACGCGTCCAGATTGCCGGATCGGAATTCGCCATCTTGCGCGCCATTACGGCATCGGCCTCTGACAAAAGCCGTTCTTCGATTATCTCCGGCTCCAGCGTGTCTTCCTGCACCCAATCATCGACTGGTACGTCCAGACCCAGCTTCTCGCCGATCGCTTCCTTCAACCCGGCGATGTTCCATTGTTCGGGATAGGATCCGGGGGGGCAGGCCTGCGAAACAATGGCATTGATCGTGTCCTGGCGCATATCCACCACGACATCGTTTACCGCTTCGCTGTCCATGATCTCCGCGCGCTGTTCATAGATGACCTTGCGCTGGTCGTTCATCACGTCATCATATTCGACAACCTGTTTGCGCACGTCGTAATTGCGCGCCTCCACTTTCTTCTGGGCAGTCTCGATAGCTTTGGAAAGCCATTTGGAACCAATCGCTTCGCCGTCGTCCAGATTGGAATTCATCATCCGGCTGAACAGTGTGTCCGGCCCGAATATGCGCAACAGATCGTCTTCGAGACACAGATAGAAACGGCTGAGACCGGGATCGCCCTGACGCCCCGAGCGCCCGCGCAGCTGGTTGTCGATCCGGCGGCTTTCGTGGCGTTCGGTTGCAAGGACGAACAGGCCCCCTGCTTCCACCACCTTGTCGCGCTCCGCACCGACTTCGGCTTCGATCCTTGCGATGGCAGCATCGCGTTCGGGCCCTTCGGCCATATCGCCGACTTCGGCCTCGGTGCGAAATTCCACATTTCCGCCAAGCTGAATGTCGGTACCGCGTCCGGCCATGTTGGTCGCAATGGTGACAGCGCCCAGCCGGCCCGCTTGGGCGACGATATGGGCTTCGCTCTCGTGAAAGCGTGCGTTGAGAACTTCATGCTCGACGCCTTCGTCATTCAGGAACTTTGCCAGCAATTCGGATTTCTCGATCGAAACCGTACCGACCAGGACAGGCTGGCCGATCTCGTTCTTTTCGCGGATAGCCTTGGCGATGGCCTGGAACTTATCCTGAGTATTTTTGTAAAACTCATCCTGCTCGTCGATCCGCTGGACCGGCTTGTTGGTCGGAATTTCGACCACGCTCATTTTGTAGATATCCCAGAATTCCGATGCTTCGGTGGCCGCGGTACCGGTCATTCCGGACAGTTTGGGATACATCCGGAAATAGTTCTGGAAGGTGATCGAAGCCATGGTCTGGTTCTCAGGCTCGATCTTAACGCCTTCCTTGGCCTCTGCCGCCTGATGCAGGCCGTTCGACCAGCGGCGCCCGTCCATCATGCGGCCGGTGAATTCATCGATGATGACGACCTTCTCGTCCTTCACGATGTAATCGGTATCGCGCTTGAACATATGGACCGCCTTGAGCGCCTGATCCAGATGGTGGACGACCTGAGTGTTCTCTACATCATAGAGATTTTCGGTTTCCAACAGACCGCGTTCGATCAGCAGCTGTTCGATCTGTTCGGTGCCGTCTTCCGTCAGACCGATATTCTTGGTTTTTTCGTCCTTTTCATACCAGTCTTCCGGAATTTCCTTCACGATCGCGTCGATGGCAACATACAAATCGGTTTTATCCTCGGTGGGGCCGGAAATGATAAGCGGCGTGCGCGCTTCGTCGATCAGGATCGAATCCACTTCGTCCACGATCGCAAAATTGAACGGTCGCTGGACCATCTGTTTCTTGTCGTGTTTCATATTATCGCGCAGATAATCGAAACCGAATTCATTGTTGGTGCCATAGGTTATGTCGGCGGCATATGCCTCGCGGCGCTCGAATTCGCCCAGCTTGGGCACGATGACCCCGACCGTCAGGCCCAGCCAGCGATAAAGCTGCCCCATCCATTCGGCATCGCGGCTGGCGAGATAGTCGTTCACGGTTACGACGTGGACGCCCTTACCCTCGATCGCGTTGAGATAGGTTGCCAGCGTTGCCACCAGCGTCTTGCCTTCGCCCGTGCGCATTTCGGAAATTTCGCCGCGATGCAGCACCACGCCGCCGATCAACTGCGTGTCGAAATGTCGCATTCCAAGGACGCGAACGGACGCCTCTCGCACGGTGGCGAAAGCTTCCGGCAGGATATCGTCCAGCGTTTTGCCGTCGCGCAATTCGTTGCGAAACTTTTCGGTCTGACCTTGCAACTCATCATCGGAAAGCGCCTGTATCTGAGGCTCAAGCGCATTGATCTGGGTTACCAGTTTGCCGATGGATTTGACGTAGCGTTCGTTGGATGAACCAAATACGGATTTGACTAAAGCGTTGAGCATGGACGGACTTTCGCGGGAATATGGGAATGTGTCGATGACCGGGCGGCAGGACGCCGCCTGAATATTCTAGGATCGATAGATGGCGGCCGGCCGCCTATTCGCAGGAGCGATCGATCCGTAAGCGCACCGTCGGCACCGCAACGCATGGCATGGCGCGGAACGTAGATTCATGGCGAGTGCGCAAAACCTGCGCTGGGTGTTCGCACGTTTCCGCGCAATTGAACGGCCTCGTCTTTTCAGCGCCAAGTTCCTGCGCAACAGCGGACTGTTCGCAAATTTGGCCGACAAGCGCGGCATTCACCGGCGCTTCTGCGGCGAGCAGGCCCGACAGTAAAGCAAGAAAGGCGAATATGCGGCGCATCCCCGTAACATAGGGGTTCGTATTGCACTCGTAAACCGTCAAGCTATTCAGCAGGCGCGTCCGCTACTTCGACAACATTCCGTAAAGTTATGATCTTGCGAATGGGCGCGCCTGCATCGTTTCGATATGGTTCGAACACTGCACGGTCGAAAAACGTACAGGGGTCTTTCCGGCCGGTCGCTACAACGACAGCCTGTGTGTTACAGTCCGACAGCGCCCGTGGCATCGACGTCAAGTGTGAACCGAACCACGCCTTCGCTATCCGCGCGCAGAGCCGTTGCGGGATAATCCTGTGCAGTCATCCACTCAACCGGATTTCCAGCCGGCTGGGCCGGCACGGTTGGATCGGCTTCGGGTATTGTCGACACAGGCTCGTCGGCTTGTGCATAGGCGGTCACCGGCACAGAAAGCATAGATAACAAGACGGCGGGCATTATCGGTTTATGCATGGCATTCGATTGGCGGTTTTTGCTCGCAAAGTAAACGGACATCATCTTGCGAGCCATGCGGGCGCGGACTACACGCCAAACGCATGGAATTGTCCCGCTCCCCCCTCGCCCGCCCGTTCCCCGATATGCCCGACATTCCGGGTGCCGTATTGCGCACGGCGCGTGCCGGTTACAAGGATTGGGACCGCTGCGATCTGACCTATGTCGAACTGGCACCCGGAACCAGCGTCGCCGGGGTATTCACGCAAAGCGCTTGCCCCTCCAGCGAAGTCGAGATCGGGCGGGTCAATGTCGCGCAGGGTCGGGCGCGCGCGCTGATTGTCAATGCGGGCAATGCCAACGCGTTCACCGGCTATCGCGGACGCGAAGCGGTCGAACAAATCATGCAACAGGTCGCCCAACATCTGAGTTGCGAAGCGAGCGAAGTTTTCGTGTCGTCGACCGGCGTGATCGGCGTGCCTTTGCCCAAGGACAAGGCGCGCGACGGTGTTGCGGCCATTCTCGGCTCCAGCCCGCGCAGCTGGATTGATGCCGCCGATGCCATCGGCACGACCGACACTTTCGCCAAGGGGGCAATCGCGACGGCCATCGTCGATGGCACAACGGTGACTATCAGTGCAATCGTGAAGGGCAGCGGCATGATCGCGCCCGACATGGCAACAATGCTGGGTTACATCTTCACCGACACCGCGATCGAACCGGCTTTTCTGCAGACATTGTTGAATGCCGCAAACCGCCGCAGTTTTTCGTGCATCACGGTCGACAGCGATACGTCCACGAGCGATACCGTGCTCGCCTTCGCTACCGGCGCGGCGGGGAACACACCGCTGGCTTCGTTTGCGGATGCCGGCGCCGATGCCTTCGCTGCGGCATTGGACGACGTCTGCCGCCAGCTTGCACATCTGGTTGTCCGCGATGGAGAAGGCGCGCGCAAATTTATCGAGATCGCCGTTTCGGGTGCCGCAAGCGACGAAAGCGCCCGCAGGATCGGGCTGGCCATTGCCAATTCGCCACTGGTCAAAACCGCGATTGCCGGAGAAGACGCCAATTGGGGCCGCATCGTAATGGCTGTAGGCAAGGCCGGCGAACCTGCAGACCGCGACCGGCTGTCTATCGGCTTTGGCGGGATATGGACCGCGCGCAATGGCGAGCCTGTGCCACAATTCGATGAAACGCCGGTGTCCGAACATCTACGGGGCGAAGATATTTCCGTAATGGTCGATATCGGTCTGGGCGAAGGCCGGGCGACCGTGTGGACCTGCGATCTTACGCACGGCTATATCGCTATCAACGCAGATTACCGTTCGTGACCCCGCTGGATGATACGGTGCTGGACCTGATGCGCCGCACCGCAGAAAAGATAATCATGCCGCGTTACCGTAATCTGCGCGCCGGGGAAGTGCAGGACAAGGGCGCCGACGACCTGGTGACTATCGCCGATCGCGAAGCCGAAGATATGCTGAGCGAAGAGCTTGCCCAGATCGCGCCGGGACTGGCTATCGTTGGGGAGGAAGCGGCGTTTTCGGACCCGGAAATCATGGACCGTCTTTCCGGCCCCTGCTGGATTATCGATCCCATCGACGGCACCGGCAATTTTGCGAAGGGGGTCGGTCATTTTGCGATCATGATCGCGCGAGCCGACGGTGGAAACGCCACATCGGGCTGGATTTACGACCCGCAGCGCAAGCGCTTATGCCATGCCCATCACGGGTCTGGCGCCTTTATGGACGGATCGCGCATCTTCGCCAGGTCCAGCGGCACAGCACCGCCCAGACTAGCTGCGATGACCCGTTATATGCACCCTGACCAGCGATCCGTATTCGAAACGGAAATCGCCCCGCATTATGAGATCGTTGACGCACCGGGCTGTGCGGCGGAACAATATCCCCTGGTCGCGTCAGGTGATCACGACATTACCATTTACGAACGCACGCTGCCTTGGGATCATGCGGCGGGGGCGCTGTTTCTGAACGAGGCAGGCGGCGTTTGTCTGCGGCCGAACGCAACGCCGTATACCGTGGATAGCGGGCGCAAGGGGATGATCGGTGCTGCCGATCGCCGACTGTTCGATGATCTGGCGGAACGATTGCTGGCGGCAGGCATCATGCCTGCCGCCGGATAGAATTTACAATTCGCCTTCGAGCCATTGCTTAAGCTGGCTCTTTGGCCGTGCACCGGTCAGTTCGGCAGTTTTTTCGCCGTTTTTGTACAGTGCGAGATACGGGATACCCTGCACGCCCAGCTTGCCCGGCGTATCGGTATTTTCCATGATATCCATTTTTGCGATAATCACGCGATCGGCCAGTTCATCGCTGATTTCTTCGAGCGACGGGCCGATCATCTTGCACGGACCGCACCATTCCGCCCAGAAATCGACCAGAACGGGCTTGTCCGCGTCGATCACGTCATTCTGGAAACTGGCATCGGTGACATTGATGGTCGCCATGATTTTTTCTCCTGTTGTTGCGCGCCCATTTAGGCGTTGCTGCGTCTCACTCAATGGCTGGCGGGACAAAGAATTCCTGCGTTGCTGCCAATTGGGGCCTGTTCTTCGCCATCGCTTCAGCCGGGACGACAATCAATTGCGGGGTCTGGGTGTACAGGAGCGCCGCCTGCACGGTTCGACCCGGAAATATTTCCTGCAACGCCGCAACATAGGCGGCCATCTGCCTTATGGTAGCCTGCGATACGTCCGACAGATTTGCGGGTGGACGCCGTGCAGTTTTGAAATCGACAACGATCACGCGGTCGCTACGTACCAACAACCGGTCCGCAATACCGGCAATGACCTGACCATCGACCGTCGCGGCAAGCGGCACTTCGACAAGCGCATCGGCAGAAAACAGATCGGTAAATTGCGGATCGTTCAAAACAGTCAATGCCGCGTCACGAATTTCGTTGCGCGTCTCCTGGCCCAGATCGCCGGCCCGGTGCGCGAGCCATTGGGTGGCGCGTTCCATTCTATGCGGCGCGGGAGTTTCCGGCAGACGTTCGAGCAAACTATGGATCAGAATGCCGCGCCGTGCGGCGAATTTTGCAGCTTCGACGGGCAGCGGCGGATCGGCCGAAAAATCGTCGCCTGCAGCAGAAGGGGCAAGCGGACGCGGCGGGCGCGGTTCCGGTCCGACAGGCTGGGTGACCCATGATGGCAACGGATCGTTTGGCCGCATTGTCTCGTGCTGTTTCACGACCGGTAGATCATCCGGCCGCTGCCCCCAGACACGCCGTTTGGTAAAGTTATGATCGTGGATCGCAGCGTCGGGAAACAGTGTTTCAAGCCGCTTGTACCAACTGTCCGGTGCAGGTTCCTGTTCGCTTTTTCCCAAGGGACCGCCGATAAAAAGCGCCTCTTCTGCCCGCGTCATCGCAACATATAGGAGCCGCCAATGCTCCTGCTTTTCTTCATGAGCCAGCGCCTTTGCCGCCTCCGTTACCGGCGCGATGCTGATATCCTTGCTCAGGACAGGTATCGGTATCATCCGCCCGTCATCCCCGTCGGGAAGATCGATGCCGCGCGGTTTCGAACGGTCCGGATTGCCGGTTGCGTCCGCCAGAATGACGATCGGCGCCTGCAATCCCTTCGACCCGTGAACAGTCATCACCCGCACCAGACCCGCATTTGCACCCGCTTCGCGCTTAAGCTCTCCCTCGCCAGCATCGAACCACCGGATAAACCCCTGAAGGCTGGGCGTATGCGCGGAAGCGAAAGACAGGGCGGCATTCAGCAATTCGTCGATGGGATCGTTTGCCTCGTGCCCCAGGCGAGCGACCAGATTGCGCCGACCCTGCCAGGGGCCGATGAGCATCCAGCGAAGCAGGGCGTCCGGCGCTTCAAAATCGGCGATCCGCAACAGGTCGCGCAGTTTTTCTGCCGTAGCCAGCACCAATGGCGCTTCGCTTGTCCGCAGATGCTTCCACAAGCCGACATCCGCTGGGCGGTAGGCGTGATCGAGCAGATCCTGCTGCGACCAGCCCAGCAACGGCGAAACCAGCAGGTTGGCCAGGCTGAGATCGTCCAGCGGTTGCGCTGCGAACCGCAGCGCCGCCAGCAGATCCTTTACCGCCAGCGGTGCGCCCAGTCGCAGGCGGTCGACACCGGCAACCGGCACGCCGGCGGCGTATAGCCGTGCGACGATAAGGCCCGCCAATGCCTTGCGCATGCGGACCAGCACCATGATGTCGCCCGGCCCGGCATTGCGCGCAGTTCCCTTTACCAGGGGATACCCGTCCCGAAGCCAGCCGGAAATCTGTGCAGCGATCCTGTCCGCCATGCGGCGTTCCGGTTCCGACAGCCAGTCGTCGCCACTGTCGCGATCGGCACCGTCTTCGGCGTCTTCCGGCTGCGCGCTCACCGGGTTCCACAGGACCACTTCGCCCGGCCGATCGTCCCCTTTATGAGGCGCCGGACTATCCCGCAGACCGAAATTTTCAGGGCCGATCTGCGCGATTGCCGCATCGACGAAATCAAGGACGGGTTGCGCAGTTCGAAAGGAGCGCCCCAGTCCCAAGCTGCGCAATTCACGGGCGTTCGTTCGGTCTTTCAGCACGGATGCATTCGCAGCAGCCGCGGCCATGACCGTGTCGAAGTGCCGGCGTGCAATTTCGAAATTCTCCGGGCTCGTTCCCTGAAACCGGAATATTGCCTGCTTGTAATCGCCCACGACGAACACGGTGCGCAATTTTCCATCGCGTTGCCCGGCACCGGTGAAAAAATCGCCGGTCAGCGCCTTGATGATCGACCATTGCGCTTCGTTGGTGTCCTGCGCTTCGTCGATCAGGATGTGATCGAACCGCCGGTCCAGCTTATACCCGATCCAGTCGGCAACATCGGCGCGCGACAGCAGATCGGCAGCACGCCGTATCTGGTCGTCGAAATCGATCAGCCCTTCGCGGGCTTTCGCTGCATCCCAGCGCAGCGCAAACCGGCGCCCTATGCGTAAAGCGGGCGCCAGCCATTCGACCAGCAACAGCACTTTTTTCAGTTCCTTCACCCGGTCGATGGAGCATCGCACCGATTGCGCATGGTCCAGATAGGCGGCGTCCTGTTTTTCAAGCTATTTCAAGGAACGCGGATCGCCGCTTTGTGTGAAAATCGCGTTTGCAGTCGTATCCAGCAAATCGACCCGCGCTGGTAATATCGGCCGCCAGCCAGGTTTCGACCAAAACCGCCGTAGCCAGCCCTGTCTTGGTGCCCCATGCCGTATTCGCCGCATGACATCGGCGAAGCGCGGCCACATTGAAATTCGCGTCGCTGCACAGTAACGCCAGATCGTCCGGACCGGTATCGGACTCAAGGCCAAGCAATTGTCTGAGGCGCGGTTCGATATCGTCCTGCCAGCTTCCCGGGCCGAACCAAGCCTCGCGCATTTCCGCGCATCGCATCAGCCAGCCACGCGCATCGTCCGGCCCCATGCGGATGCTCAGCGCGGCAAGTGCGTCCAGCAGGGCGCTGTCCTGCGTTTGTTCCCAATCCACGACCATTTCGGCCAGCACCCGATGCGCCAGCAATTCACGGTCGCGATCTTCCATGGCCCGCGCACCGGGCGCCAGACCCGCCTCCTGCGGAAATGCGGCCAGCAGCCATTGGGCAAACGCATGGATCGTATCGATGCGCAGTCCGCCACCCGGACAGTCCAGCACGCTGGCGAACAGGCTGCGCGCCCGATCCAGCGTATCATCATCCACCGATGCGCCGATTGCGTGCAAGGCGCGAGCAAGCGGCTCGGGCTTCATCCGCACCCAGTTGGCCAGAACGTCGTTTATCCGGGTCGCCATCTCGGCCGCCCCCGCCTTGGTAAAGGTCAGGCACAATATCTGGGATGGATCAACATCGCGGCGCAGCAGCAATCGCAGCACACGGGCCGAAAGAACCTGGGTTTTGCCCGTTCCGGCGGACGCGGAAAGCCAGACGCTGTCGAGCGGATCGACCGCTTCGATCTGGTTACCCTTCAACGGATGGACAGTGCCGCTCATGTCTCGCGCCCCATCCATTCTTCCAGCCGCATCAACTGGTCATAGGTCGTGTAAACCTTGGCATCGGGATTGAGCCGCGCAGTAAATGGCGCATCGCCCAAGATCCAATTATCCAGCGCATCGTGGAGATACCCTTCCGCTTTCGACAGAAAATCTTCCGGCAGCACGCTCCCCTTGTTTCTGCCTTGCCCCAGGGGCGTATGGATGGCGCCGAAGCCGGTATCGCTTATCCGTGATTTGGCCAGCGACCAATATTCGAACACGGTGGCCGTTCCGCGCAATGTTTCGAACGCACCATCGCGCGCCATCAGGCCGATAGTGCCTAATTGCAGCGCATACCCTGCCGCGACCTCCTTGTTGGTCGGGGCCGCGCCGGTTTTGTAATCCACTATCGCCAAAGTCCCATCGGCAAGGCGATCGATCCGGTCCGCCTTGCCGAAAATCTCGATGCCGCCAAACCGGGTCGTTCCCCATTCTTCGAACAATACGGGCGTGCGGTCCTGGTCGGTGGCGATTGTGCATTCCACCCATTCCAGCGCTTTGGTCAGGCGCGGTTGCCACAGGGCGCGCATGAGCGGGTGCGCGTTCATTTGCCGAAGCACCTCTTGCGCAACGTCTGCAAGCGGTCGCTGCGATCTGTGCCACGTTTCGAGGATCTGGTGCGCGACCGTACCCTTCCACGCGGCGGATGGCGCGGCATCCAGCGCATCCCGCTCCTTCAAACGCAGGATGCTGCCGGCATAGAATTGATAGGGATCGGACCGCAACCGGTCGAGCGCGGTCACGCTGATGCGCGTGCGCCGCTGTTCGGGTGTGGGAGACGGGGCCGGCCGCGTGTATCTTTCCGCAGGGGGTGCGGCATCGATATTGGCAGCTGTTGCTACGATCGCATATTCGCGGTGACGTGCGATCAAATCGGCGCCAAGCAATGCCTTTACGCGCAGCAGAAAGCGCGATGCGATCGTCGGGCCGGACACATCGCGTTCGGCGCGGCTCAGCACCACCTCCGGTGCGCCTAGAGCCGCAGCCATGTCATGCGCCGACAGGCCGATCCGGAAATCCGCACCCGGCACACCCAAAGCGCGCAGGACAGGCGGCGCGAGCAAAGGATCGGCGCCCGTACTGGCAGGCCAGCTGCCTTCGTTCAAACCGGCGCAGATCGTCAAATCCGCGCGGCTCATCCGGGATTCCAGCAGGCCGTAAATGGCGACCCGCGGATGTGCGCCATAGGGCGGGCGAACGGCCACTGCCTCCATCGCATCGCGCAGAACCCCATGCAGGGCCGCCGCGTCGATACATGTGCCGGTTTCGCCAGAATGGTAGCGCAGGTCCTGGATAAAGGCGGACAATGCCCGGCCATCTTCCTGCGCCCACAAATCATCCCCGCAAAACTGTTGTCCGGCAGTAACCAGCCGGTCCAGCGCATCGGCCAGCGGACATCGCTCCGGCATATCGAGCAGTGGGACAAGATGCTGCGAAGCGCTTTCCCACCATTCGGCCACCCCTGCTTTTCGTGCCACGACGCCAAGCGGTTCCAGACCCGGAAGAAGCCTGGGGCCGCGCAAAGCCAATTCGAACCTGCGCGCCTGCGTCAGCCACGTGCCGCGCTGCAATCCGCCATGGACGAGCGGATGCTGGAGCAAAGCCAGCAGCGGCACCGGGGCCGCCTGTTCCACCGCCGTTTCCGCCATCAGAAGGAACGCCCTGCCCGCCGGCGTCTGCGACAGCGGGCGACCGGCAGTATCGTCCACCTGAATGTGCCAGCGTCGCAGATGCTGAACGACGCGCTGCGCAAGCCCGCGGTCGGGCGTAATCACCGCCACCCGTTTTTCCGGCTGTGTCAGCGCCTGCCGGACAAGCAGGGCAATGGCCTGCGCTTCCTGTTCGGGATTGGCGGTTTCCATGATTCGCACAGCATTCAACCGCCGCTGATCCGCTGGCAGGTTGACCCAGTTCTTGCTCGCTTCGGGCGGCAGAAACAGGTTCGAAATCGCATGGGTCCGGTCAGGGGAAGCGGCGGTCATACCCTTGCGGTGCCATTGCTGCACTTCGCCCCGCGCAATACCCATCCGGTTGAGCAGCAATTTGAGATGGTATTGCGGGTGCGTTACCGCATCGCCGCCCTGGAATGGCGACTGGTCCGTCCGCCCTGTCTCACCCGCCGCACTCAATTCGGCCCAAACATGATCACCCATCGAAAGATCGAAATCGGGCAGGATTACTGCGCCCTGCGGAAGCTGCGAGACGACTTTCAGCAGGCGGGCCAATGACGGGGACGCGCTGGTGACCCCGGCTGCGACGATCGGCGTTGACGGTGGGTCACCGCGCCATGTCTGCGCCGCGTGATCGAACAGCCGGTTGCGCCGGGACGAACTGTCAATAGCGCCCATTTGCGCAAGTTCCGCCAGCCAGCGCGTCTGGATTCGGGCAAACAGTCTCAGGCTGTTCTGCCAGTGCCCCGACAAGTCACCGAGAAGATCGAGTATGTCGTCATGCAGCAGCCGTTCCGGGCCGATGTCCTCGACGAGCAACCGATCCATCGTAGACGCCATTTCGCGCGCGCGCCGAAACAGCATCGCCGAACCTGGAACCGTGTCGCTCCGACCATGGCCCGGATTATGGTTCGGTTCTTGGCTCAGTTCATGCTCTTGACCCAATTCTTCGGCCAAAAGATCGGTCAGTCTCAACAGGCGACGCGTCGGGTCCACCGCCGGCGGGATTTGCGTAGCGCCGAGCGGGTCGAGCAACGTGCCAAGCGTTTCATCGAGATCGAGATCGCCGATAACCGCCATTCGCGGCATCAGCATACCGCGCAGGCCGGCCGTCCCGTAAAGCCGGATGAATGCTTCGGTAATCGTGCGCACCGCACGCGTACTGGGCAATAGCAGCGTGAGCCGTGCCAGACCCAGATCGCCATCGGCATATCGCGGTGCCAGCCCCGCTACCAAGGCATCGGCAAAACCGCGATGGGCGGCAATCGAATAGATTTTTGGAGCGCGGTGGTCAGTCACGCCGAAGCGCTTTTTCCGTAGGTTCTATGGCTTGCGGCGTGCCCACTTCGAACCACTGGCCAGTGAATGCAGCCCCGAACAGGCGCCCTTCTTCCAGCGCCCTGTCCCACAGGATGTTGGTCGAAAACTTGTCCGTCGGCGCATCGCGCAGCAAACGGTGCGAAACCAGCTGGATGCCGGTATAGATGAACGGCGCAATACGACCGGACCGGCGCCGTGTCACTTTGCCCAGCGGATCCATATGAAAATCGCCCTTGCCATGGAAATTGCGGGCATTGGCGTGGGGCACCAGCAGCAGCAGCGCATCCATTCGCATGGCGTCCCAGCGTGCGGACAGATCGCGAAAGGCATCGCGCGGACCGTCCAGCCAGATATTATCCGAATTGAGGCAGAAAAACGGGTCCGGCAGGCGGTCCTGCGCCTTGACCATTCCACCGCCGGTTTCCAGCAATGCGGCCCGTTCGTCCGAAATAAGAATAGCGGGTTCCGTGCGCGCGCAAACATGCGCCTCCAGCGCATCGGCAAGATAATGCACATTCACTAGCGCTCTGGCTATGCCGGCTTCGGCCAGCCGGTCCAGCGTGTGGTCGATCAACGCCTTGCCCGCCACGCGAACAAGCGGTTTTGGCTGGGTTGCAGTAAGGGGGCGCATACGCTTGCCCATGCCCGCAGCCATCACCATCGCCATATCGGAAGCCAGATCGGTCATGCCAAGCGGCCGCCCTGGCTCTGGCGAAGCTTCGCCGGGATGTTGGCATCGAACCACGCCGCTACCGGAGCCAGCGCGGGGTGTGCAAGATCGCGTTCCAATGCCGCCCATACACGGGGAATGAGATCGAGGTAGCGCGCTTTCCCATCGCGCCGGTGCAAGCGCACGAATATGCCCACGATCTTTGCGTTGCGCTGCGCACCAAGCCGCGCATAATCTGCCGCAAAATCCGGCCCGGTCGACGCTTTGGCGCAATAATGATCGAACATTGCGCGTTCCAGCGACGGCGAAACATCACGCCGCGCATCCTGTAACAGGGACACCAGATCATAGGCCGGATGGCCGACCAGCGCATCCTGAAAGTCGATAAGACCCTGCGGACCGGTGCCGTCGCTGACCGCGTTCAGCAGCATGATGTTTTCCGCATGATAATCCCGCAGAACGGTAACATCGGGTGGCCGGCGATCGAGCATCGGTTCAAGAACCTGGGTCCACGCGTCTGTATAGCCACTATCGTCGACGGACAGTTCCATGGCGGGGCAATACCATTGGGTCAGCAATTCGGTTTCGCGCAGATATGTCGGCAGATCATAATGCGCAAACGGGCCCGCCGGTTCGCGGTGCAAAGCCACGAGCGCATCCACCGCGGCGCGATAAGCGCCAAGTTCACCGGCGGCATTATCGTCCAGCCAGTCGCGCATCCGGTCATCGCCGAAATCCTCGATCAGTACCCAGCCCGCCGCCGTATCCCGCGCAAAAATCCGCGGCGCGCGCTGGCCGTGCGCGGTCAGATAGTCTGCGACTTTCAGGAAAGGCTCCGTATCCTCCTGCGGCGGTGGGGCGTGCATCAGCATGGCCTTGCGCGGCTGGTCGCCCCTATTATCCGAAATCCGGAAATAGCGGCGAAAGGACGCATCGCCCGGAATGGGATGGATGGACGCCCCACCCCATCCCGCATCGGCCAAAAATTCGCGAATTCCGTGGGGCAATGCGGTCATATCCAGCGGACTAGCCAATCGGACCCCGGTTCGACAATCGCCAAGCGCCCTTCATCCGCAATTTCCAGCGAAACGGATAGACATTGGGCCTCTTGTGCAAAGCCGCCCGCATGGTCGGGCCATTCCGCCAACAGCACGGCGCCTTCGCGATAATCATCGATACCCAGCTCTTCCAGTTCGGATATATCTTGCAACCGATAGAAATCGGCATGGACGACAGGTAGGGACACTGCGGGCGGATCGTAGGTTTCCATGATTGTGAAAGTGGGAGAGGGAACCTCACCGTCATGGCCCAGCGCGGCGATGATTGCCCGGGCAAGCGTGGTCTTGCCGGTGCCCAATTGCCCTGTAAGCGCAATTACATCCCCTGGCGCGACCACGCGGGCGATGCGCGCCCCCAGCGCGTCCATGGCCGGCAGGTCGGGAAGACGGATTTTCATGGGACGCGGATGATCGCCGCAGTGCCTTCGCCTGCGACCGATTCGATATGCAGCGTGCCGCCATGCGATTCCACCAGCTGGCGCGCCAATGGTATTCCCAACCCGCGTTTTTTCTCGTCGATCTTGCCGCGCTGGACCTGCTTCAGCGTCGCTGCGTCCATGCCTGCGCCATTATCGGAAATAACGATCTGCGCGACATTTTTCGGTTTCGAAAGAGCCACCAGAATCTTGCCACCTGGATGGGTCGCGGCTATCGCGTTGTCCAGCAGCAAACCGATCGCCTTGCCCATCTGGCGGGCATCCGCCTCGATCTTACCGCTCGCTTTGCTGCCGCGCAGTTCCAATGAAAGTTCGGCGTTGGAAATCGCTGCTTCCCGGCCCCGAACGATCCCGGTCACGAAACCGAACATATCGAGCCGTTTCTTCGATAGGGGCAGCAGTCCCGCTTCACTTTGCGACAGATCCAGCACATTTTCGACCTGTTCCGTCAATCGCTGGACCGACGACAGGATTGCTTCGACATATTCATGTCCCTGATCGCTGAGTTCGCCGGCAACACCGGATTGCAGCAATTCGGCGAAACCGCCGATCGATGTCAGCGGCGTGCGGAATTCATATGACATATTGGACAGGAACCGCGTTTTAACCTCGTCGGCAGCCTCCAGCGCCCGGTTGCGGTCGCGCAGCGCGTCTTCCGCCTTTTGCGAATCGGTAATGTCCAGCACGGTCAACAGACCATTTCCATCGGGCAACGGGACGCCTGCGAATTCGAGCGTATGGCCATTGTTGAGGGTCAGACGGCCGCCCTGCTCCTTACGGTCCAGCGTGGCGGACCGGATCACTTCCCCGATTACGGCAACCTGTTCCGGCTTTTTAAGATTGGGTGCAATCGCATCGAGGATATGCTGCGCCAGAGGGTGCCCTTCGAGCTGATCGGGGTCCAGACCCCAAGTTCCTGCAAAACTGCGGTTCCACAATTGCAGATGTCCGTCCGGCGCAAATACCGCCAGTGCTTCGAACAGGCTGTCGAACGTCGCCGTGCGGGTGCGCAGCAGAGTGTCGCGCGTGGCGGATAGCGCAAGTTGTTCCGTGCGATCTTCGGCAATCAGAACCAGCCCGCCATCGGGCATCGGTTGCGCGACGATGCGCAGATGCGTGCCGTCCGACAGCGGCCAGGCTTCTTCCTGCGTATCGCCGGCGGCGAACCACGCACTGTGTTCGCTGCGCCATTGCGGAAAATCGCGAACCTCCGGCGTGCGTTTCGCCTCCCGCGCGTTGGACAAAAACCGGTCGAATTCCAGGCCCAGCAATCCAGCCCCGGCGCTCAGGGCAAAAATGCGGCGAAACGGCTGGTTGGCAAACACGATCTTGCGGTCCGCATCGAACTGCCCAACGCCGATGGAAAGCTGATCCAGCATGGAACGCTGCGCTTCGCGGAAGGCGCGAAACTCCCGGCTTTGTTCTTCCATTGCTTCGATATCAACCGCGTAGCCCGCAACGCCTTCATCGCCCAACGGAAGATCGCTGACCCGCGTCGATCGGCGTTGACCGTTGATGGTGATTGCGACGATCCGCTCGATCGGCTGCTGGCGTTCGAACGCCTGTCTGGCAATTTGCGCGGCGGTCTGGCCATCCACGCTTTCCACCAGTTCCATTTTCTGCGCAACCGCCGCATCCGCGCTATCCGCGCCGACTGCTTCGACATAGGCGCGGTTGACCAGCCGTAAATTGGCTTTCGGTCCGCGAAACCACATGGGCATCGGCGCAGCTTCGATAATGCCCACCAGCGCGCCGAAATCGCCTTTCGCCCGTGCCGCCTCTTCGCGCAGACGCGACAATTCGCTTTCGCTTTCGCTGAAATCGAAGACCCAGACCAGCGCCGCCCCGCCGGGAGAAACCTGCGGATCGGCCAGCATCCCGCGCAGTGCCAGGCTACGCTGGGAACCGGGCGGGGTCAGCGCCATACGAAACGGTGCCGCGGTCTTCTGCGCGCGGCGGATATTCGCGGAAAGCTCGGTAAGCTGATCGGGCGACAGGCCCCGATCCGCATTCTGCCCTCCATCGAGCTCAGTGAGATATTGGGGCAGGCGATCCATACCGATCCATGTCGCCAGCCTGTCGGACCCCTCTATCCGGCCGTCGGTGCGCACAATCAGGGGGATGGCCGGCGCTTCGTCGATCATTCGGGCCAGGCGGCGCGATGCCTTGCGATTGTTTTCGGCACCCCGCATTTTCGTGCTGGCTGCAATCATCATCCACGCCGCGCCCAGCGTCCACGCAGCCATCAGCAGACCGATGATGACCAAAGAGGATTGCGACAGTTCCATATCGTGGCAGCTATGCGCCCGGACAGCGCGATGCAATGGTGCGCTGTCCGGCAAGTGCGGAACTTTACCCCGAAAACGAAAAACCGCCATTCCTGCATCAAGCGGGAACGGCGGTTTGTTCGGTCAGTCAGGCATTCCTGATATTGAATTAATAGCGGTAATGTTCCGGCTTGAACGGCCCTTCCACAGGGACGCCGATATAATCCGCCTGTTCCTTGCTCAACTGCGTCAGCTTGACGCCCAGCTTGTCGAGATGCAGCGCCGCGACTTTTTCGTCCAGATGTTTGGGCAGGACATATACGTCGTTCTTGTATTCGTCGCCCTTAGTATACAGTTCGATCTGCGCCAGAACCTGATTGGTGAAGGAACAGCTCATGACGAAACTGGGATGGCCGGTCGCGCATGCGAGATTGACCAGACGCCCTTTCGCCAGAATTATCAGTTCCTTGCCGTCGGGGAACTTTACCAGATCGGTGCCGGGCTTCAGTTCGGTCCATTCGTAATTGTCGAGTGCGGATATCTGGATCTCGCTGTCGAAATGGCCGATATTGCAAACGATGCTCATCGGTTTCATCGCCTTCATATGGTCGGCGGTGATCACATCCTCGTTACCGGTGGTCGTCACGAATATGTCGCAGCGCGTGGTCGCTTCTTCCATGGTAACCACTTCATATCCCTCCATCGCCGCTTGCAAGGCGCAGATCGGATCGATTTCGGTGACCATCACGCGGGCGCCGCCATCGCGGAGCGACTGTGCCGACCCCTTGCCGACATCGCCGTAACCGGCAACGCAGGCGACTTTGCCCGACAGCATTACGTCGGTTGCCCGGCGGATCGCATCGACCAGACTTTCCCGGCAACCATACAGATTGTCGAATTTCGACTTGGTAACGCTGTCATTCACGTTGATCGCCGGGAATGGCAGTTTCCCCTGCTTGGCAAGGTGATACAGGCGGTGAACGCCGGTGGTCGTTTCTTCCGATACCCCGGTCAGGTTCTTGACCGTCTGCGTCAGATAGCCGGGCTTGCGCTTCACATACGCTTTCAGCGCACGCTGCATTTCGATCTCTTCGGCATTTTGCGGTTCGGGCATTTCCTCGCCCGCTTCCATGCGCGCGCCCCACAGCGCGAACGACGTCGCATCGCCGCCATCGTCCAGAATGATATTGGACGTTTGATCGGCATCCGCGCCCGTATCCCAGTCGAAGATCTTGCCGACATAATCCCAATATTCGGCAAGGGATTCGCCCTTCACCGCAAATACGGGAATATCGAGCGCCGCGATTGCGGCTGCCGCATGATCCTGCGTTGAATAGATATTGCAGGTGGCCCAGCGCACTTCGGCGCCCAGTGCGACCAGCGTTTCGATAAGCACTGCAGTCTGGATGGTCATGTGGAGCGAGCCGGTAATACGTGCGCCCTTCAGCGGCTGTGCTTCGCCATATTCCTCGCGCAGGGACATCAGACCCGGCATTTCCGTTTCCGCGATTTTCATTTCGGCGCGGCCATAATCGGCAAGCGCAATATCCTTGATGATGTAATCCTGTGTATCGGCCATCGGGCTTCTCCTCGAAGTTTGTGAGATCGCACGCATGGCTCTGCCGGCGCACGCTCGAATGTTGCGGGCGCTCTAACCGGCAAGGCGACGCGAAGCAAATATAAAGATATCTTTATATGCATCATGCGTTGCCGCGGGTTCGTGGGCTGCTATACCGCCCGACAATCGATTTCAAACGAAAGGAAATTACCTGATGAGCATCTCTGTTGGCGACACGCTGCCCGATGTAACGATGGCCAAAGCCACGCCCGACGGTCCGGAGCAAATCCAGTCCAGCACGTTTTTCGCGGGACGAAAGGTCGCCCTGTTCTCCGTACCCGGTGCATTCACCCCCACCTGTTCCGCCCGCCATCTACCTGGCTTCGTCGAAAAGGCGGACGCGCTCAAGGCGAAAGGGGTCGACGAAATCGCCTGCACTGCCGTCAATGATGCATTCGTTATGGATGCCTGGAAAAACAGCAACGATGCGGAACCGGTCACCATGCTGGCCGATGGCAATGGTGATTTCGCCGAAGCGGTAGGCCTGACGATGGACGGTTCCGGATTTGGACTTGGGAAACGCGGCCAGCGCTTTTCAATGCTCGTGAACGACGGCGTTGTCGAACAGCTGAACGTCGAAGCGCCAGGGGATTTTTCGGTATCCAGCGCGGAACATATGCTCAAGCAGCTCTGATCGATCGGTTTCCCATGTTAAGAAAGGGCACCCCTCCGCGGGTGCCCTTTTTTATGCGGGCGAAGCGATGCCGGCCAAACGGTTCAGTAGCCCATCAGGCTCAACACTTCTTTTCTGCTGCGTTCGTCTTTCAGGAACGTGCCCATCATCCGGCTGGTGACCATGCTGACCCCCGGTGTGTTCACGCCCCTTGCCGTCATGCAGGAATGTTGCGCTTCGATGACGACGGCCACACCGCGGGGTTCCAGATTGTCCCAGATGCAATCCGCAACTTCGGCGGTCATCCGCTCCTGGACCTGCAACCGCCGCGCATAGCCATGAAGGACACGCGCCAGCTTCGAAATGCCGACCACCCGATTGGTGGGAAGGTAGGCGATCGCCGCTTTACCGATAATCGGCGCCATATGATGTTCGCAATGCGACTGGAAGGGGATGTCTTTCAGCAGCACGATCTCCTCATATCCGCCAACCTCTTCGAATACGCGGCTGAGGTAGATTGCCGGATCGTCGGTGTAGCCTACGCAATATTCCTTCCACGCACGCGCCACCCGTTTGGGCGTATCCAGCAGCCCCTCGCGCGAGGGATCGTCGCCTGTCCATTCCAGCAATGTGCGAATGGCATCCTGCACCTTGTCGGGCACCGGAATCTTACCGCGGGCTTCTTCCTCATCCGGCGTAATCAAATGGGTCATGATGGGCATCTCCAGAAAAAAATCGCGGTTCATCTGCGCTTTCGGGGAAGCGGCCGACTATTGCAAATGTTGTGTTTGGCCGGTGGCGCGTGCGATATTTGTCGCCCGTGAAGGCATTCTATCGCGGTTGGTCTGTTGAAGCGGCAGCACCCACATCCTCAACGATTTGATCGATGATTGCCAGATGTTCGCTGGTCGATGCGGTGATCGAATATCTCGCCGCAATGTCCTGCAATTGCCGAATGGGCGCAGTCCGGTCCAGCGCCTGTTCTATGGCGCCTGCCAGCATTTGGGCATCGCCGACAGGAACATCGCGATTATCGATCGGCGCCAGCACCCGCGACAGGCCCGGCGAACACTGTGTGGTCACGATATCGCAGCCGCAGGCCATCGCCTCCAGCACGGCAGCGGGCAAGCCTTCCCATCGCGATGACAAGATCAGAATATCGCTGTCGGCGTAAAGTCGGGTGGGGTTCGGCACAAATCCTTCGAACGAAATGCGCGTGGAGATGCCCAGCGTATGTGCAAGCTTTCGCAATTGTGCCTCCAGCGGTCCCGATCCCACGATGCGCAATTCCCAGTCACGCATTGTCAGCAGGCCCAGCGCCCGCAGCAAGGTGGCATGATCCTTCTGCGGTTCCAGCCTGCCGACCGCAATCAGACGCCGCGCCTGCGGCCGCACCTCGCCCAAGCGTGCCCGACCGATCGCGCACATTTCAGGAACGATGTAAGCGTTCGCGATTGCGCGGAAACGTGGTGCGGCCAGCGGCATTGCACGCGCATAATGTTCAGCGTCGACATTCGACAGCGTCAGGCAGACATCCCCCAGCCACGCGGTGAGCGCAAACCTGGCTTTTCGCACATATGCCCGAACACCGCCCACCCCGGGCCGGATAATTGGATTGGTAATCTTCTGGATTATCTTTGTATTGATCGACCGACCCGAAAGTCTGCTCAGTGTTCGAGCCAGCGCGATGGTCAGATTGCTTTGATTGCCGGCCGAAAATATTGCGACCGGGCGATGTCGGCAGATCATCCTTGCCAGTGCGGGTATCTGCAGGAACAGCTTCATTCCCCGCCCGCCGAAGCGCACGGATGGTACGGCCCTGATTGTGACCGCATCGCAAATCAGGCCTGCCGCCGGACCTTCCAGTTGCGTCAGCCATAATTCGGTCTTGATACCGCGCCGCGCCATCTCGTTTGCGAGGACGATGGCCACACGGTCCAGCCCGCCGGCGCCCGGTTCGTACAGAAAATGGACTATGGCCCGATTGCTTTCGGAATTTGCGAGACTGGCGGGCGGTTTCATTTGCGCATGTCGACTTTGACGTGAAATTCAGGCCGGGCAGCGATCATGACTTGGTACCGGTATATTTGGAACGTCCAGACCGTCGCGCGGATATGCCGCGATGATAGCTTCCGCCAGTTCGAGATCGCTGCGCTTATCCACATCCATCGCCGCTTCGGGTTGCGAAAGAATTACGGGTATGGCGGTAACCCCCAATGTTGCGCCAGCCCGCTTCAACCCATCGGCAAACGATATCGTTCGCGACAGCACCCGGATCAACAGACGCGGACCAAAACTGGACACGATCTTCAATCCCCGTTTGCGATCCTCTTCGATCCCCGCCCATAGGTTCAGGGCTGGCAGAGCAGCGGCACCCCGCAAGGCGAACAAATTCGCGCCGGAATATTGCCCGTCGGAAAATTTGAGCCAGGTTCGCCGGGTCATCGGATAATGCCGCTCGGTATTTTTTCGTTCCCCTACTCCGACGGCGAGATCGGCGGTTCCCGTTCCGGCGAGAAATTCCTCGACAGTCTCGGTCCGGAGCAACGGGTGGTCTGCCGTAGTTACCAATATCGGCCAGGGCGCTATTTCAGTACCGGAAATGTTTGCAATACTGTTCGCGATACCGCCATGGCTGAGCGCCCGCGAAACCTTGGGATTGCGCGCGATTGCAGTCATATCCCCGCCCATCAGCGCGTCAGGGTCCTGCGCCACGATCACGATCCGTCCGATTTTCCGGGCGCGCAGCAACGTATTGCAAACGCGCGATAACATCGACGCCCCGCCAACCTTAACCAGTGCCTTGTATGTCTCACCGCATTCTTCGGCAAGCAGGTTGCCGCCCGGTCGTTCGCCGGCCATCACGATGGCCGTCCAGGTACCGCTATCATTTTCCGCGTTTTTGGACTTCGGGAGAAACTGCACCGGAGCTGTTTTCGGGTCAGGTAGAGACGCGGCTTGTATGCTCTTTCCAGTCGCATCCTGAACTACCCCGTCCATTGCGCCGCTGCGTTCCTGCGCGAATTGAACAATGGCATCGGCGGCAGCACTGGCCGAAGATTGGTCAGGGTCGAGCGAAAAGGTTTCGCGGAAGGCACATTGCTGCGCCTGTTCGTAACTGCCCGCAAGCGGCACGGCTTCTGCAAATGCGCGGGGAAAATCCGCCATATCGTCAACCACAGGACCGAAATTCCAGAATGCATAATCGGGATTTCCCTGCCAGCGCGCGTGGTGGGAATTCAGGAATAGCGCCGGACGCGGCCTTTCGATGAATTCGTAGATCTGGCTGCTGACATCGCCGATATAGACATCGGCCATGCGCGTATAGGTCATGTCGACGCTGTTCAAACTGCCCCGGTCGATATGAATGTGCGGCAGCGCGGACAGTTTTTCGCAAATGGGCCTGATACGGCGAAGCCGGCGATGCTCGAGCGATGCCTGAATACGCCGTCTGAACAACATGACGTGCGGCGCCACGATCAGATTATAGCGGTTCTGATCGGCGAAATATTCTATCAGCGGGACGCCGAAATCATACCAGGACGACAGCTTCGGGTCGAAATGGGGATTATACAGAGCGACCGGTTTGTCGTTGCCGAACAAATCGGCATGATCGGCGCTCAGCGAAGAATTGAATTTGGGGTATCCAACGATTTTATACCCGCCATCGGCAATGACTCCGGCTGCCAGCATCCGGTCCCGTGTTTTTGGGCCGGGTAACAGCACCAGATCGAAATGTGCGATTTCGGGCGATACGCCGATGCTCCGGTCGCCGGCACCATGCGGCACGAATACGAGTTGCGTGCGCCGCAGCCCGAACCTGGTTTTCAGCAGGGTGCTGGTGGTTTCGGGCACTACCAGCACATCATATCCGCGCAGTAGATCGATATTGGCTGACAAGCATCCCACCCGGCCGAGCGGTGCAACATTGCCCGATAATTTTTCGGTCAGTTCGTGCATCCGGCTGTGTTTCAGATGTACGATACCGGGTGGCGGCATCTGCGGATCGAGATGGCGGCGGACCGCGCCGATCTGTGCCTGACTGGATGAAAGCACATCTATACGCGCTACAGGCCATGCTCTTTGCAGGTGCGAGATGATCGGCGCGGTGTGCGCGACCTGGTGCAATTCTTCATGGTTATACAGAAAACCGATCTTCATCGCGCAAACCGGTGCGCACGCCGTATATTGCGATAGGCGCGGTCTCGAAAGCGGGGGTTACCGCAAGGTAGATCATTCATTGGTGTCATTTGTTCGACACAATGTGTAGCAGCATCGTTCTCGAAAAGATTGTCACTTTTCATTCACCGTATCGCGAACGCTGTCGATACGTCTGGTTTGGCCAGTCAGACGGCGTATCTTCAAGCTGATCCCACCTCTTCGAAAGGTATTCGATTGGACGCCCAGACGCTGAGAATGGCGGGTGAAAGGCGGGATCTGCGGCGTGGAGCGTGGCAGATTCTTGGCGGGTCCGGGGTCCGTATGGCCGCGCGGATATTGTTGATTACATTCGTAGCGCGCATGTTCGGGATCGATGATTTCGGGCGGCTTGGCGAAACCGTTGCGATGATCGAATTGCTCGCCACTTTCGCGACATTCGGCCTTTCCAAAACGCTGCTCGGCGCGCTTGGCGAAGAGGCGGATGCGCAGGAAAACGCGAGACACATCGTCAATGCCGGTGTGCTTGCCGGCACCATATCGATTGTAATCACGGCCGTGTTGTGGGCCGCATGGCCCCTGTTTGCATCCGCATCGCTATCGGGCCTGCAATTCGTATTGCTTGGAATTCCCCTCATTGCGCTGTCGGAAGTCGCCACGACTGCGACCCGTCATTTCCGCACCGCCTTTTGGGATATGCTGGTCAAGGCGTTCATCAAACCGTGGAGCTTCCTGGCCTTGAGCCTTGCGGCGTATTACGGCCTTGCAGGAGGGATCGCGTCATCGCAGCATGCCTTGCTGGTGGCGTATATCGGTTCACTCGCATTAACTGCAATCGCTGCGGCCCTTGCCTTGCGAAAGTCCTTTGGCGAGGGCCTGCTGCGCGCTTACTCCCTTCAAAAAGCGCGTGGGACGGTAATCCTGGCCAAACGCAGCTGGCCGATCGCACTGAACGATACCGGCGTTTTTGCCTTCCGCCGGATTGACGTAATCATTCTGGCCGCGGTGGTCGGACCGAAAGAGACTGCAATATACTACATGGCGCGGCAGGTCGGCACGGTGGTGGAAAAGGTGCGGCATCTGTTCGAACCCGTGCTCGCGCCCATTGCGGCGCAAAGCACATCGTCCGAGAATATCGGGCACCATCTCGCACGCCTTGGGCTGTTTATTTTCGCAATCCAGACTGTGCTTATCTGTCTGTTTGCGATCTTCGGCGAAGCCATGCTTACCTGGCTTGGCACCGGTTTCGCGACCGGTTTGCTAGTTGTACTGATTATTCTCATCGGCGAATTGTTCGATGGCAGCTTCGGTCTGTGCGAACTGCCTATGGTTTATCGCAACCCTGCCTGGCCCCCGCGGCTCGTGCTGGGAACGCTTGCGCTGGAGATCTTGCTGGTCTGGTGGCTGGCACAACAATTCGGCGCGGTAGGCGCGGCGATGGGTTTCGCGATATCGATGTTCGTGCTTGCAATAATGCGCGTTGTCATGGTGCACGTGCTGTATGGTATCAGCGTACTTGGGATGCGGCATCTCGCTCTGGCAGGTGCCACAGCGGCGATCCTAGCAGGTGCAGGCGCATTGGGATTACTGCAATTCTAGCGTGAGACCTATGGGCCACCGATCGCGCAATTCCGCGGTAATTGGTGCGCCCGGAAGGATTCGAACCTCCGGCCCCCTGATTCGTAGTCAGGTACTCTATCCAGCTGAGCTACGGGCGCACTTGAAGGGGGGCACATAAGGGGACTGCCGATTATTGGCAATCCCCTATCGCAGTCTCATAGACCGGTCCTGCTGCGTATGCCCTGCGATTGCCCGATCATCTGCCCGTAGAGTTGCCGATCAAGCGGCGGCATAGCCAGATCCGCAACCAACGCCGGTTCGATCCATGCCAATTCGCCGCCTTCCTGAACGACAGGTTCCCCTTCCCAGTCGGCAATTGTGTAAAGAAGAATGACGATAGCGCTTTCGGCATTCCCGGCCGGCGTTTCCGCAAAGGCCGCCGGGACGCAATTTGCGGGTTCGACGCGGACCAGAAGTTCCTCGTTCAATTCGCGAACCAACGCGTTCACGGGGGTTTCCGCAGGTTCCACCTTACCGCCCGGAAATTCCCAAAGACCGCCGTGCTGCTTTCCCGCCGGTCGTTTATGCATCAGCCAGCAGCCATCGGCCCGGCGTAAACTGCCGGCGACCACCATCATGATTGTCGGATTACTTTCCACCTGTGCGCGCTCTTTCAACTAATTGTTAATAGATTGAAGCCAGATATCTGGTCATCGATTTCGTAAGACAGGCTTCCAACCGATGAAATTCACACTATTCCTCCGTGAAATTGCGAAAGATACCATCGGCGGGACCGCTATCGAATACGGATTGATCGCCGCTCTGATTGTCGTCGCGTCTATTGGCGCCTTTGAGTCCGTAGCAAATGAAAATACCGGACTTTGGGGACAAGTAAGAGCGAAGAGTGCCGAAGCGATAGAGTGAAGTTCATAAATGCAACGAAAACTATTTAGTAATTTGTAAACGTATCACGCTTATCGCAACATCAGCCTGCAACCGATCAACCAGGGCCGGCCAGGTGCATGAAGACTGAACCAGGAGACTACACATGAAATTTTTCAAAAATCTGATCGCCGACGAGCAGGGCGCGACCGCAATTGAATATGGTCTGATCGCTGCGCTTATCGCTGTTGCCGCAATCACTGCGATGCAGGGTCTGGGCAACCAGCTTGAAACGACGTTCAACGAAGTGTCCACTTCGATGGCTGGCGAAGAGTAAGTTTTCGGACTTAGGAGCGGCTTTGCTGCTCCGACAATAAAAGGGGGCGACGGGAATTATTCCTGTCGCCCCTTTTTTTGTCCGCTGTCGGATCAACTGCCCCGGACGACCAGTTTTACCTTCTGGCCTGCCTGAACGCTGTCGGATCCAGTCAGTCCGTTCAACACGCGGAACCTTTCCACCTTGCCATCGTCGAACGCCATCCGGTTGGCCAGCGACTGGATCGTATCGCCGCGTTGCACGGTAACCACATCGATCCTGCGCGGCACGATCGCCGCAGCCTGCGATGCCGAAATACGGCGTAGCGAATTGAACATCGGTGAAAATGTGGATGCGCGGCCCGACTGGCTGATCGTCGAGAAATGATACGCCGTATTGTTATCGAACTGATACGCAAACACCACCAGATCGACGGTACCGTTACCGGAATTGACCTTCGCCGTCCCGTAAGCAGCCTGAATACCGTTTACCGTCGTCCGCTGAATGTTGGCGGGGCGCAGCTGCTGATTTTGCGAGCTTAAGCCGGAAAAAACCGTGCTGACATATGCGTTCAGATCGCCATTATACGGCCCGGTACTGAATTGCGCCTTCCCGCTCTGCCCATTGATCGACACGGCGCGCGTTCCGTTCACCATGTAAAATCCCTGCGGAACGGTGAAGGCCAATCGCAATTTTGGATGAATGAACTGGTTGCCATCGATAATCCCCTGCTCTGGCGAATCGCCATAGGTCAGTCCATCGATGCGGGTGAGGAACGTATCGCGATTGGTGGTACCGCCTGCCGCGCCCGCTTTCTGCAGCGCCGATTGTACACGGCTTGCAGGATCGGGATGAGTCGATGCCCATTCCGGCACCCGCGCATCATCCCGGCCCTGAAGCTGCGCATCCAGCGAATTCTGCAATGCCAGACTGCGCAGAACAGTGCCCATTGCGGTGGGATCGTATCCTGCCTTGTTCAGATATTCGATGCCGAGCTCGTCCGCCTGCAGTTCCTGGCTTCGCGAAAACTTCAGCGTCAGCAGCTGCGACCCTTCAAGGAACGTCCGCGATAGCGTATTGCCAAGCTGGCTGTCGCCAAGCACCACGCCGGACAGAACGGCGCCGATGGTGCCGAGCAGGCTGTTTTGCTGCGCCTTCGCCTGGCGTCGCTGGGAATGGCGGGCCGCAACATGGGCCACCTCGTGACCCAGAACCGCCGCCAGTTCCGCTTCGTTGTTCATCAGGCTGACAAGTTGCCGGGTCGAATAAATATAACCGCCGGGAATTGCGAAGGCATTGTTCACCGGACTGTCGAGCAGCGACACCGTGAACGCATTGCGCGCATTGCCGAGGCCGGATTGCACGGCGATATTCTTGCCGACCTGTTCGACATAGGCAGCTTGCGGACCATTATAGGTGCCGCCAAATTCCATCAGCAGTTTGGGATGAAACTCCGCGCCCTGCTGCGCTTCCGTTTGGGAAATCGGCGCGTCGGTGCCTGGAATGTTGCCTGCGGCCATACAACCGGTCAATGCCAGCGACATGGTCGCGACGGACGCGAGTTTTAACGATTTGAGACGGTTCATTTGGATCCTCCAGATATACGTATATCATTCCCCCGAATGAGGGCCCACCTGCGCCATCAATGCCGGTCCGGGGTCTTCGTTCCCCCGAAAACGATTGTCAGCCGCGGCCCAGGGCAAGGAAACGGTCTTCGCGCATACGCCGGATTTCCGTTGGCGAAAGCGCGTCCAGCATGGCCAGCTCGTCCGTGATAGCCCATGCCAAACTTGCGCAGGCCGCGGCAGGATCGCGCTGCGCACCGCCAACCGGTTCCTGGATGATACGGTCGATCACGCCGAGTTCCTTCAGATGCTGCGCTGTGACTTTCATGGCTTCTGCGGCATCCGGCGCTTTTTCCGCCGTGCGCCACAATATCGACGCACAGCCTTCCGGCGAAATTACCGAATATACGGCGTGTTCGAACATCAATACCCGTTCTGCGCTGGCCAACGCCACCGCGCCCCCCGAACCACCTTCGCCGACAATGGTAGCCACCATCGGTACGCCCAACGCCAGACACGCTTCGGTGGACCGGGCTATCGCTTCGGCCTGCCCCCGTTCCTCTGCCTCGATACCCGGAAAGGCTCCCGAAGTATCGACCAGTGTCACGACCGGCAGCCGGAACCGGTCCGCCAGTTCCATCAGGCGGATAGCCTTGCGGTATCCTTCCGGTTTGCCCATGCCGAAATTGTGGCGAATGCGGCTTTCGGTGTCGTTGCCCTTCTCATGGCCGATCAGCATTACCTTGCGACCATTCAGCCGTGCCGGCCCACCCAGGATCGCATCGTCATCGCCATATTTGCGATCCCCGCCAAACGGCATGAAATCTTCGAACATATGCTGCACGAAATCCCGGAAATGCGGGCGGGACGGATGCCGCGCAACCTGTGTTTTCTGCCAGGGCGAAAGACCGGCGTAGATACTTGCCAGCAAATCGGCGCTTTTACGCTCCAGCCGGTCCAGTTCATTGCTGATATCGACATCGTCACCATCGGCTGCGGCGCGCAGATCGGCGATGCGCGCTTCAAGTTCGGCGACGGGTTTTTCAAACTCTAGATAAGAAACCATTTCAGCGCGCTAGTCTCAACCGTGCCAGCGGGCAAGAGTATCGGCGCTGCTAATCCAGGCGCTTATGCGACAGGGGATGGCGTTCATTGACCAACGCCACCAGCCGGGCGCTGTCGACATGCGTATAAATCTGCGTGGTCGCGATATCCGCATGGCCCAGCATGGTTTGCAGCACGCGCAGATCCGCCCCGCCCTCCAGCAAGTGGGTAGCGAATGCATGGCGCAGCACGTGCGGGCTGACCTTATCGGGCGGCAGGGCGGCGCGCACTGCCAGTTCCTTCAACATCTGGTACAGGCGTATGCGCGAAAGATGCGCACCGCGCGAAGGAAATACAAAACGCTTTTCAGCGGGCCTGACGTCCAGCCAGGCAGCCAGCGCAATTTGTGCGCGGGTGCTGACCGGCACCATACGTGCAACCCCCCCTTTTCCGGTGACAGTCAACAATGGGGCATCACGGGGCACGCACGACAATGGCAGCGACACCACCTCCGTCGCGCGCAACCCTGAACCATATAGCAGTTCAAGCAGGGCGAGCAGGCGGATGGCGGCCGGCGCCCCGGCCTGCGCTTCCAGTTCGGCACGGCCGAACAGTTGGGCGATTTGGCGATGGTTCAGGATTTTGGGTAACGCGCGCACCATGCGCGGGCGCGGCAACGCCGGAGATGGATCGTCAGCACGCAAGCCTTCATCCACAAGAAACGCGAAATATTGTCGCAATGCCGATGCCTTGCGCGCCACCGTAGCAGGGGCAAGGCCAATCCATTCGGCTCCCAGCTTGCCCAAATCTTCGCCATTACATCGGTGCAGCACGCCTATGGCATCCTGTGCCCCGTTCAAATCACGGCGATAGGCTGCGATGGTGTTCGCGGCGGCCCCCCGCTCGCTGGCCAGCATCGCCAGAAAATCTTCGATCGTGCCGGCCATGGGCGCACCGTTCCTAACCGCGAGCGACCGCTTCCGCTGCAATCATCCGCGCTTCGGCCCTCAAACCCACACGGTTGAGCGCACCGACGATATGATAGAGATGACGCGGGCTCATCGTGTCCCAGCCCGTCCCCTGCATTCCAAGGCCGGCGAGATAAGCGACGAGAGGGGCGTTTTGCACATCGGCAGCACGGCCGATCAGAGCGCTCCATTTGGTGCGCCTCGTCAGATCCTCCCCCAGATCCTGCGCAAGACTGTCACGCGCACTCGCGTCGATCCGCTCCAGTCCGGCAAGACCGGCAACCAGAAATTTCGATTTGCGCTGTCCGCTACTATCGTCCTGGCCGACATAATCATCGACATCACCTTCCGAAACGGCGGCATTTGTATCGGGACGGGCCACTGCCAGCAGCGCCCATGCAAGCGAACCGTCCGCAACCAGCGGGGCCCAGGTCATCGCGTCCGCGTCCAGCCCGGCGGTCAGCATCGATGCAATCAGATCGGCGGCGGTATCTTCCAGTTCCGCATTGGGCGTGACGCGCGCAGCGGCATAGGCGGTAAGCACATAACGGCCATAATCGCGTTCGGCGCCCCCCCATACGTCACGGATGGCTGCGAGACGTTGCGCTGCTGCGGGTGCGATATAGGCGTCGCGCAGTCGGGCGGCAGTCAGCGCCGCTTCGCCTTCGCCGGACTGTTCGGCGTAAAGCTGGCTATAGAGATCGACCATTGCGGCCGAAGAGAGGTTACCGCGCCGCGCCGCTTCATCGGCCCCGGAAATACGACGTTCGATCGACAGCATGGGCGCGGTCGCGCTGATCGACTGATAATACGGCTCGGCATCGGTCAGCAGATTATCCGGAATTTCCGCGCCCAGCGCATTGGCGAGCGAAAACCGCCAAGGTGTCAAACTGTCGACATCGTCCCACTCCAGATTGATCGCGCGTCGCCCGCGGCCTGCCGTTCCAGCAAATCTCTGGGCCAGCAGGACATCGATCTGCGGCAATTCCCCCCGGCGGAATGTGCGTTTGAGATTGGTTTGCGACCGGTCGGCCTGCCCGCTGAACGCATAGCAGATATCCCGGACCATACCCCATTGGGGCGTGTCCAGTGCATCGCCCTTCACCTGCACGGCAGGGCAGGCGCCCAATATGTCGGACGTTCCGATATACGCGTCGAGGGCCGCCCCGATCAGCGGTGCGTTCCAATTGGCGGTGTCGACACCCTGCGCAATCGCCCGCGCTGCAGAATGTTCACCCAGATTATTCAGCGTCGCCGTACGCAACGCAGCAAACTCCACCGGGTCCATGTTGGTCGGCGCGTCCAGGCGGCTGACCAGAGCGCGGCGCAGCAATATATGCCCCCACCGCGAAATCATCGGCCCTTTGATCCCGGCCAGCGATGCCCGCACGATTGCGCCGGGTTGATTGGCCAGCGAGCGTGCCGGCAATCCACCTTCCGCTTCCGACAATATGCCGATTTGTTCCAAACTGCGCCGGGATTGCGGCGGAATATCGAATTTCGGTTTCAGTCCCAGCAATTCGTCCAGCGCGTCCGGATCGAGATTTTCCAGTTCGCGCAGACTGGGCAACCCATTGGGCGATCCATCGGCTGAAGTGACGGAAGATGTGGATGACGCACTGTCACCTGATGGTGCCCTGCGCGGAGACGCGGGTATCGGCTGAACGACTTCTCTCGATGTCGTGGCAGGCGGACGCGGCGCGGGTGTGGTTCGCGAATTCGGCGGAGCCTGCGGATTGGGGGACGGGGCAGGCCGCGGCGCAGGATCGTCGAAACCGGGTGGCAGCAGCGATTCCGGCGCGTTTTGCGCCACCACCAATGTCGAACATAGCGCAATCGCTGCGCAACCCAGCGTAAGCCCGCGCTTCAGAAGTAAATTCATGATGCATCCTCAGCCACGGGCCGGTCGCGCAATTCGATAGGTTGGCTAATGGTTCGCAGCGGCTCTTCCCCGCCATCGATCCAGCCGATCAGAACTATCGTGCAAACCAGCACCACTGCGCCAATCGCGACGCGCGTTTTCATCGCCGGTTTTTCCATTGGCATAGTCACAAATTGCGCACCCAGATCATTGGCATACCCAGCGAACGCCAGTTGCGCCTTGTCTAACCCATCTATAGGCGCAAGCCAATGCAATGGCGAAGGGGCAATGGCGAAAAAAGTCGGTCAGTCGGATAAGACCTTCCCGTTAGACGGGCACAAACCCGATATTGTCGCCAGGGAAATAGCGGCAATTGCAGACCGTATCGATCGCCCGGTCGTGCTGGTCGGATTGATGGGAACAGGCAAATCCACCGTCGGCCGCAAGCTTGCACGTTTGCTGGATGTCTCGTTCATCGATGCCGACGATGCTATCGTGGACGCCGCCCAGATGTCGATCGCGGAAATATTCGAAGTGTATGGCGAAAGTTATTTTCGCGACGGGGAACGCCGGGTTATCGCGCGCCTGTTAAACGAACGCCACGGTGTGATCGCCACCGGCGGCGGCGCGTTTGTCGACGGTGAGACGCGGCAGTTGATCCTGGACGGTGCGATCGCTGTCTGGATCGATTGCGATATCGATATTCTGGTGCAGCGCACCGCCCGGCGCGATACCCGCCCGCTGCTGCGCGCCGGCAATCCCCGCGAAATTCTGTCCCGCCTTTATAGCCAGCGCAAACCGTTCTATGCGCAGGCCCCGATCCGGGTGGCCAGCGATGACGGCCCCCACCTGTTCACGGCAAGAAAAATCATCGAGGCGATCGACCAATGGCTGTAATCCCTGTGGCGCTGGGCGGGCGTTCCTACGATGTGGTCGTGGGCAAAGGCTTGCTGCCCAATATCATGCATCATGCCGACGAATTGCTGCGCAAGAAAAATGTTCCGATCGTTGCGGACATGAACGCCAGAGCCGCGCACGGACTATCCCTGGACGCTGCACTGGAACATGCGGGGCATGACGCACAATGGTTCGATGTTCCCCCGGGGGAGGGGTCGAAAAGCTGGGCCATGCTCCAGAACCTCACGGACTGGCTGCTCGCCCATAAGGTGGAGCGCGGCGATACCGTGATCGCGCTGGGCGGCGGAGTGGTGGGCGACCTTACTGGCTTTGCCTGTTCCATGCTCAAGCGGGGCTGCGGCTTCATCCAGATACCCACCACACTGCTTGCGCAGGTGGATTCGTCGGTCGGCGGCAAGACGGCTATCAATACAGCGGCGGGCAAAAACCTGATCGGCGCGTTTTACCAGCCATCACTGGTTCTTGCAGATATCGACGTGCTGCAGACATTGCCGATCCGCCATCTGCGGGCGGGCTATGCCGAAGTGATGAAATACGGCATTCTGGGGGATCCCGGCTTCTTCGACTGGTGCGAAAGCCGGGGCGGCGATGTGATAGCTTTGCATCCGCAACCGCTGATCCGTGCGGTAAGCCGCAGCGTGGAAGCCAAGGCCCGTATCGTGGCCGAGGACGAACGGGAGATTTCGGGGCGGCGCGCGCTGCTCAATTTGGGGCATACCTTCGCCCATGCGCTGGAGGCGGAGATGCACTATTCCGACCGCCTGTTGCATGGCGAAGCAGTGGCGCTGGGCATGGTACTGGCGGCGCGATATTCGCAGCGACGCGGGCTTATCAAGGCCGATGCCGTCGACCGTATCGCACAGGCATTGAATCTGGCCGGCCTGGGCAGCGAGATTTCCGCGCTGGGGCTGACTGTCACTGGCGACCACATTGGTCGATCATATGCGGCACGACAAGAAGATGGATGCGGGCACGCTGCCGTTCATCCTGCTACGCGACATCGGCAACGCGTTCGTGGCGCATGATGTGGATCTGGCGGACATGGCGGCTTTTCTGACCGAGCAGCTTCAGGCGCACTGAACCGGCGGGCTGGCAAACCCTATTCGAATTCCAGGATTACGGCGTCCACCGCCAGACTGTCGCCCTGCGCCACATTGATGGCGGCGATGGTCCCCTGCTTTTCAGCGCGCAGAAGATTTTCCATTTTCATGGCCTCGACCGTGGCAAGCGGCTGCCCCGGCTGAACCTCGTCCCCGGCACCGACATGCAATTTCACCAGCAGTCCCGGCATCGGACAGATCAGGAACCTGCTGAGATCGGGGGGAATTTTTTCGATCATATGCCGCGCAAGTGGCGCGACATGGGCGGGCAATATGCGCAGACGATGAGTTTTTCCGCGGGTGGTGATGTCATAACCCTGGCGGGTGGGCGTCAGCTGCACGGTCAGGGGCTTGGCTTCTACCGCAAGCGCGACAATTCGGTCGCCGGGGGAATATTCCATATCGATGGCGATTTCCGCGCCATTCACGATAATCGCATCCTCGCCCAGCACGACTTCGTAATCGTGCCCGTCGATACGCACCACCCAATCGCCGACGGGCAGCGTTCGCCCGTCCAGCTGCTGACTGATACGCCGCGCACGGTCGCCATCGATTGTCGCGATCACGCCGCCAATTGCAGCGAGCGCGACCTTCAGATCATCGGATGCGGCCGCCCCTTCGAAACCATCGGGATATTCTTCCGCAATGAAACCGGTCGTCAGTTCGCCCGATCGGAAGCGGGGATGCTGCATGATGGCGCTGAGAAAATCGACATTGTGGCCCAGCCCATCGATCCTGAACGCATCCAGCGCCTGCACCTGCAGATCGGCGGCCGCATCGCGCGTCGGCGCCCAGGTGACCAGTTTGGCGATCATCGGATCGTAGAACATGGACACTTCGCCGCCTTCGTAGACACCGTCGTCCACCCGAACCCCGTCGATGCCGCGGCGACCATTGGCAGACCCGTCATCCGACCATGGCGCGACTGGCGGGCGATAGTGAACAAGTCGCCCGATGCTGGGCAGGAACCCGCGATAGGGATCTTCGGCATAGACGCGGTTTTCGATCGCCCAGCCATCGATGCCGATATCGTCCTGCGTCATCGCCAGTGCTTCCCCCGCTGCGACCCGGATCATCTGTTCGACCAGATCGATGCCGGTGATAGCTTCGGTGACCGGGTGTTCGACCTGAAGCCGGGTGTTCATTTCGAGGAAATAGAAGCTTTCGCCCGTCGGGTCCGCGCCGCTGACGATCAGCTCGACGGTACCGGCGGAATGATAGTCCACGGCGCGTGACAGGGCTACCGCCTGTTCGCCCATGGCCTTGCGCATCGCTGGCGTGACGAAGGGGGACGGCGCTTCCTCCACCACTTTTTGATGGCGGCGCTGGATGCTGCATTCGCGTTCGTTGAGATACAGGATATTGCCCTGTTTATCGCCCAGATATCTGGATTTCGATATGGCGCGGATCTTCGATGAACTTTTCGATGAACACGCGGTCGTCGCCGAAGCTTGCCTTGCCTTCGCGCCGGGTTGCTTCGAAACCTTCTTCCACGTCGGTGTCGTTCCAGGCGAGCCGCATTCCCTTGCCGCCGCCGCCTGCGCTGGCTTTCATCATGACCGGATAACCGATCTTGTTCGCCCATGTCAGCGCGTCTTGCGTGCTTTCGATCGCATCGGGCGATCCGGGCACGATGTTGACGCCCGCTTCCTTCGCCAGTTTCTTCGAAGCGATCTTGTCGCCCATTGCCGCGATGGCGCTGGCGGGCGGCCCGATGAATGCGATGCCTTCCGCGTCCAGCGCCTCCACGAACGAGGCGCGTTCGGATAGAAAGCCGTAACCGGGATGCACCGCTTCGGCTCCGGTCTGCTTGCACGCCTCGATGATCTTGTCCGCCAGCAGATAGCTTTCCGCCGCCGGAGCCGGGCCGATATGCACTGCCTCGTCCGCCATGCTAACAAACGGGGCACGCGCATCGGCATCGGAATAGACCGCAACCGTGGCAATACCCATCCGGCGGGCGGTGGTAATGACACGGCAGGCAATCTCGCCGCGATTGGCGATCAGTATCTTGGAAAACATATTACCCTTCCTGCGTATAATCGCGCAGCTGTTGTGTCCGCGCGCGCGTCAGCCCTTCTTTGCACGAAGAGTAGATCAGCGGCCTGATCGATCCGCCACGATAGCGATCGGCCTCCACCTTGCAATGTGCATCGCGAAAGACAAGCCAGGCGCGCTGCGCTTCCCGCAATATTGCGAAGAATGACGGTTCGTCTGGCTGGCTTTCGAAACGGTCGCGCTCGCGGGCCACGCTACTCGCCATCGCCCATGCCGCATTCAATTCTTGGTCGGCAATGCGGAAACCGTCCGCCGCACAGATGTTCATTTCGATTTGGAGGCCCTCATCGGCCTTCCCCTGATCGCAGACTGCGCCATTATAGGGCTGCGGCTGCGTGGCCAGCACCAGCGCGGCTACGACTGCGATCATTCGGCAAGCTCCAGCGCTTTGCCGGCCCGCATGGGTTCTTCCTGCTTAAGCGGTGCCAGACCCAACCGAGCAAACAAAGCACCGTCGCGGTCGTCGCCTGCATTGGGCGCCGTCAGCAGTTTGTCGCCGGTGAAGATCGAATTGGCACCCGCCATGAAACACAGCGCCTGCGCCGCATCGCTCATGCTCTCGCGCCCTGCTGACAAGCGCACCATGCTCATCGGCATGGTAATGCGCGCCACCGCAACGGTGCGGACGAATTCGATATCGTCGATCTTGGCCATCGGCGTGTCGGCCAGCATATCACCCAGCACCGTTCCCTTCACCGGCACCAGCGCATTGACCGGCACGCTTTCGGGATGCTGCGGCAAGGTGGCGAGCGTGTGGACGAAGCCCACGCGGTCCTCGCGCGTTTCGCCCATGCCGACGATCCCGCCGCTGCACACATTGATGCCCGAATTGCGCACATGGTCGAGCGTTTCGATCCGTTCGTCGAAGCCGCGTGTGGAGATAACCCGTTCGTAATATTCGGGACTGCTGTCGATATTGTGATTGTAATAATCGAGGCCCGCCTCGGCCAGCATATCCGCCTGTTTCGGCGTCAGCATACCCAGCGTCATGCAGGTTTCCATGCCCATGCTTGCCACGCCCTTCACGATCTCCACGATCGCGGGCATATCGCGGTCCTTGGGATTGCGCCATGCCGCACCCATGCAGAACCGCTGGCTGCCATTGTCCTTCGCCTGCGCGGCGGATTGCAGCACCTGCCGCACATCCATCAGCTTGGTGGCTTTGACGCCGCTGTCGGCATGGACGGACTGGCTGCAATAGCCGCAATCTTCGGGACAGCCGCCGGTCTTGATGGAGAGCAATGTGCAGAGCTGCACCTGATCGGGCGGATGGTTTTCGCGGTGAATGGTGGCGGCCTGGAACAGCAGTTCGGTGAAAGGAAGGTCGAACAGCGCGGCAATTTCTTTGCGGGTCCAGTCGGTGCGGATATTGGGTCACTAGCGATCCACTGTCTTCCGAAAGAAGTGTAGTATTGCACACCGGTTCAGACAAACGCAATTGTGGCCGGGAAAATAGGTTAGAACGTGCTTCGGCTATCAGGTCCACTCACATTCTCTCGATGATGCGATTGCTTGAAAAGGTCGTAACCAGCCAAATCGAACAAGTTTGCTGCTCCATAAAACAATCCGAAGGTAAACAAGTCGCAAACACTGGCTCTTTCCCGGATCCGGCGAGCTCTTGGTTAGAGCAATCGCCAGCTCTCCAATTTTGGATATTTACTCGCCATTGTCATAAGGGCTCGCAACGGGCGGCAATTGCGGGCTAATGCTCGCTCAAACTGGGTTGCCGCGACTGTGGGTTCACGATGACGAGTCTGGCGGATAAAAGAAGGCTCATTCCGCCGTTTCGTTTAGTTCCTCCCCGCCGGCGGCATATTATGGCCCAGCAGGCGCAGCATATCCGCGCCGCATTCGACTACGTTCGACCCCGGTCCGTAAATGCCCTGCACTCCGGCCTCGCGCAGATAGTCGTAATCCTGCGGCGGAATAACGCCGCCTGCGACGACTTTGATATCGCCGCGCCCCGCGCCTTTCAGCAGGTCGATCAGTTCGGGGATCAGCGTTTTATGACCCGCCGCCAGCGAACTTGCACCGATGGCATCGACATCGTGCGCCAGTGCCATCTCCAGCGTTTCGGCGGGCGTCTGGAACAGCGGCCCGCTGACCACGTCGAAACCCATATCGGCAAACGCGCTGGCGATGACATTCGCACCGCGATCGTGGCCGTCCTGGCCCATTTTGGCGACCATGATCTTCGGCGCGCGGCCCAGGCGACGTTCCACGGACTGGACGCCGTCCAGCACCTGCTGCCAGCGTTTGTCGAATGCATAGGCGGTCTTGTACACGCCCTTCACCGGGGTCGGGATGGTATCGTAACGCCCGAACACGTCCTCTATCGCGGAGGATATCTCACCCAACGTTGCGCGTTCCCGCGCTGCATCGACAGCGAGCGCGAGCAGATTACCATCCGCCTTCGCGCCGTCCCGCAAAGCATCCAGCGCCGCCTGACACGCCGCCTCGTCCCGCCCTTCCCGGTTGGCTTTCAACCGCACGATCTGGCCTTCGCGGACCTTGTGATTGTCCACATCCAGCGTGTCGAGATGGTCTTCCTGCTCGCGGCGATATTTGTTCACGCCCACGATGACAGTTTCGCCCTTGTCCACGCTGGCCTGTTTTTCCGCCGCCGCGCGTTCGATCGCCGCTTTGGGCGCACCGCTATCGACATATTTGGTCATGCCCGCCCGCCGCGTCGACCTCGGCCATCAGGACTTCCGCCTCTTCGACCAGCTTTGGCGGTCAAAGCCTCGATATAGTAGCTGCCGCCCAGCGGATCGACGACCTGCGTGATGCCGCTTTCTTCCTGCAGGACCAATTGCGTGTTGCGGGCGATGCGGGCGCTGAAATCGGTGGGCAGCGCAATCGCCTCGTCCAGCGCGTTGGTGTGGAGCGACTGCGTGCCGCCCAGCGTCGCGGCCATCGCTTCCACCGTGGTGCGGATGACGTTGTTGTAGGGGTCCTGTTCCTGCAGGGAAACGCCGCTGGTCTGGCAATGCGTGCGCAGCATCTTCGATTTTTCGGTCTTCGCGCCCAGATCGTCCATGACCTTGTACCACAGCGTGCGCGCGGCGCGCAGCTTGGCAATTTCCATGAAGAAATTCATGCCGATACCGAAGAAGAACGACAGGCGCGGGGCGAAGACGTCCACGTCCAGCCCGGTGGCCATCGCGCTTTTCGCGTATTCCTTCCCATCCGCGATGGTGAAGGCGAGTTCCTGAACCGCCGTCGCGCCCGCTTCGTGCATGTGATAGCCGCTGATGGATATGGAATTGAACCGCGGCATATGTTCGCTGGTATAGGCGATGATGTCCGACACGATCCGCATCGATGGGGCGGGGGGATAGATATAGGTGTTGCGGACCATGAATTCTTTGAGGATATCGTTCTGGATGGTGCCGCTCAGCTTTTCCGGCCCGACGCCCTGCTCCTCCCCCGCAACGATGTAGAACGCCAGGATCGGAATAACCGCGCCGTTCATGGTCATGGAAACGGACATCGTGTCGAGCGGGATCTGGTCGAACAGGATCTGCATATCCGCGACCGTGTCGATCGCGACGCCCGCCTTGCCAACATCGCCGCGCACACGAGGGTGGTCGCTGTCATACCCGCGATGGGTGGCGAGATCGAAAGCGACGCTCAACCCCTTTTGCCCGGCGGCAAGGTTGCGGCGATAAAATGCGTTCGATTCTTCGGCGGTGGAGAACCCGGCATATTGGCGGATCGTCCACGGGCGACCGGTATACATGGTGGCATAAGGACCGCGGGTAAACGGCGCGAAACCGGGGAGGCCGGGGGAATTAACTGATAGCGGCGCGTCTTGCGCGGTATAAAGGGGCTTGATCGTGAACCCTTCCGCCGTGTGCGTCGATAGGTCCGCGCCCCTGGCTTCCTTGTCGGCGGCGGCCTGCCAGTCGGAGAGGGTCGGCTTGTCGGTCTTGTCAGTCATGAAAACGCACTACACTTTTCGTTACATTCGTGAAAGCGGGGAACCGGATGGGCCGGTGTTGTTCGGGAATGACAGCAGGGACTTATTCCCCCGTGAAATTCGCCTTTCGTTTCATCAGGAATGCCGCGCCGCCTTCCATTGCGTCCTTGCTGTCGCCGGCCCGGCGTTGCCCGATCGCTTCCTGATGCAGGGCCGCCGGAAAATCGTTCTGCAACGCGAAATTGATGTTCGCCCGCATCTGGCCAAGCGCCAGGGTCGGGCCATTCGCCAACCGGGTGGCGAGCGCCCGTGCCTCGTCCAGCAGCGCATCGTCGGCGACGGCTTTGTAGATAAGGCCCCATTCGACCGCCTGTTGCGCGCCGATCTTTTCGCCCAGCATCATCATCTGCGTGGCGCGCGCCTTGCCGATCAGGCGCGGCAGCATCCAGCTTGCCCCGCCATCCGGCACCAGCCCGATATTGACGAAGGCCTGCAGGAAATAGGCGCTCGATCCAGCGATGGTGAAATCCCCCGCCAAGGCGATCGAACAACCTACGCCGGCCGCCGGACCATTCACCGCTGTCACGATCGGCACCGCGCATTCGGCCATCTGGATCATCAGCGGGTTGTAGCTCATGCCCAGTGAATCATACGCGCCCCGCCCGCCGGTCACCGGCCTGTCGCCCCGCGCCGCCAAATCCGCGCCGGAACAGAACGCCCGCCCCGCACCCGTAATGACGAAGCATCGCGCATCGCCAACATCGGTCAGCGCGTCGCGAATTTCGACCGCCATGTCCGGCGGGCAGGCATTCAGCCGTTCGGGCCGATTGAGGGTGATGGTGGTGACAGGCCCGTCGGCCTCGACCTTGATATGTTCGTAGCTCATGCATGTGCCTTTTTGGGTGTTTCCATAATTTCGGTCAGCTGCCCCATCATATCCTTGGGATGGAGGAAAAAGATCGGCGTCCCATGAGCCCCGATCCGCGTGGGGCCAAGAATGCGCTTGCCCAGCCCCTCGAAATGCCCGCGGGCCTCAGCGATGTCCTCCACCTCGAAACACACATGATGCTGCCCGCCCAGCGGGTTCTTGGCGAGAAAGCCGTTGATGGGGGAGGCTTCGCCGTAAGGTTCAATCAGTTCGATCTGGGTGCCGTTCATCGCCCCGTCCGCACCGGGGGTGTCGACGAAGCAGACCTTCACGCCCTGCTCTTCAAGGTCGAACGGCGTGTGGATCTTCGTCGCGCCCATGACGTCGCGGTAGAACGCGATCGAGTCCGCGATGGAGGGCGTGGCGACCCCGATGTGGTTCAAGCGTCCGAGTTTCATTGAATTTCCCTCTCTCGCAACGTGCTCATTCCCCCGCCGCGCTGTCCGGGCGGCAGAATGTCGAGAACCAGCACCATCGTCTTGCCGCTGTCGCACAGCGCCACTTGCGCGCTTCGTGCCGCCCCGGCCTGCGTGGTACGGCGATGATAGCCGTAAAACGCGCAGCCGGGATAACCGCTGTCCGGTTCAAATCCGGCAGCCAGAAGTTCGGCGACGACCGTGTCGCGCGAAGCAATGCCCCGATCAGCCAGAGCTTGCAGATGAGCTTTGGCCGCTTCTGCATCGCCGAGCACGACAGCCTCAAGCGGACTGCGCGGTGTCAGGTCCACCTCTTGGGCCAGTACGGCAGAGTGCAGCGCCAATGCCGGCAGGAATGCGCTAAAGCGGAATATTGTCATGCTTCTTCCAAGGGTTCTCCAACTGCTTCGTCCGCAGCTTCCTTAGCCCCAGCGCGATCCGCCGCCGGGTCGAGTGCGGGTGGATCACCTCGTCGATATAGCCACGCTGCGCCGCGACGAAGGGGTTGGCGAAGCGGTCTTCGTATTCCCTGGTCTTCTCGGCGATCTTTTCGGGGTTGTCGCGGTCTTGGCGGAAGATGATCTCCACCGCGCCCTTTGCGCCCATCACGGCGATCTCGGCGGTGGGCCAGGCGTAGTTCAGATCGCCGCGCAGGTGCTTCGACGCCATCACGTCATAGGCCCCGCCGTAAGCCTTGCGGGTGATGACGGTGATCTTGGGCACGGTCGCCTCGGCATAGGCGAACAGCAGCTTCGCGCCGTGTTTGATGATGCCGTTATGCTCCTGCGCCGTGCCGGGCAGGAAGCCGGGCACGTCCACGAATGTCAGGATCGGGATAGCGAACGCATCGCAGAACCGCACGAAGCGCGCAGCTTTCTTCGATGAATTGATGTCCAGCACGCCCGCCAGCACCATCGGCTGATTGGCGACCACACCGACCGAGCGCCCTTCCACCCGGCCGAAACCGCATAGGATGTTTCCGGCATGGGCAGGCTGAATTTCGAAAAAATCGCCTTCGTCCAGCACCTTCGCGATGACCTCGTGCATGTCGTAGGGCTGGTTGGCATTGTCGGGGATCAGCGTGTCGAGACTGGCTTCCTCCCGGTCGAACGGGTCCGATGTCGGGCGTTCCGGCACTTCCTCACGATTGGACAGGGGCAGGAAATCGAAAAAATCGCGCGTCGCCAGCAGCGTTTCGATATCGTTTTCGAACGCCACATCGGCCACGCTGCTTTTGGTCGTATGCGTGATCGCCCCGCCCAGCTCCTCCTGCGTGACGACTTCGTTCGTCACCGTCTTGACCACATCGGGCCCGGTCACGAACATGTAGGAGCTGTCCTTCACCATGAAGATGAAGTCGGTCATCGCCGGGCTGAATACACCGCCCCGCCCGCGCACGGCCCCATGATCAGGCTGATCTGCGGCACCACCCCGCTGGCCAGCACGTTGCGCTGGAACACATCGGCATAGCCGCCCAGCGATGCCACGCCTTCCTGGATGCGCGCGCCGCCGCTGTCGTTCAGGCCGATGATTGGCGCACCGTTGCGCATCGCCGTTTCCATCATCTTGCAGATTTTTTCCGCATGGCGTTTGGACAATGATCCGCCGAATACGGTAAAATCCTGACTGAACACGTAGACCAGCCGCCCGTTGATCGTGCCGCTGCCGGTGACGACACCATCACCCGGTATCTTCTGTTCGGCCATGCCGAAATCGGTGCAGTCATGTTCCACGAACATGTCGAGTTCTTCGAAACTGCCTTCATCCAGCAGCACATCCAGCCGTTCGCGGGCGGTCAGTTTTCCCTTGGCATGCTGCGCGTCGATCCGCTTTTGTCCACCGCCCATCCGGGCTGCTTCCTGGCGGCGTTCCATTTCGGCAATGTTGGCTGACATATGTCCCCTGAACCCTGAATACGCGGCGATAATTGCCGCGTCGCTTCGTTTGATACCAGTGCCTTGCCGGTGGCCAGTTGCGGGGTCAAGGTGTTGGACCCGGCGGACAGAACCACAGCGCGGACCCGTATGCAGACTTTGGCCCAAGCGATTTGGCCCAGGCGATTTGGCCCAAGCGACTTTGGCGCAGGAGCCTTACGGCTTCAGCACACCGCGTTCGACGAGGCTGCGGGCCGTATCCTCCAGCGATTGCGCCGCCGGAATATAGTCGAAACCCAATATGCGCGTGGTGTGGCTGCCATCCACATCGCGAATATGGCCAAGCTCCCCCTTGATCTGCGCCATTTCCGGCATGAACGGTGCCAGAGCCTTCACCATCAGATCGGGCATTTTTCGGGACGGCACCCTGCCCGCATATTCGGGTACACGCCGTTTCAAAGTCAGCGCCATTTCGGCGAGCCACAGAAACTTTTCGGCCAGCGGGAAGCGTTCGCCCCGCACAACATCCGCCGGTGCCTCCATCGCCGCGATATGCGCGCGGGCGACATCGCGGACATCCACGATGCCCACGCCCATATCGGGGATCATCGGGATCGATCCGTCGAGCAGCTTCTTCACGATCAGAACCGATGTGGACAAATCGCCATCGGCGACCGGCCCGGTCACGGCGACGGGATTGATCGAACAATACACCATATCCCCGCCCTGTTCGATTACCCAGTCGCGTGCGGCGTTTTCGGCCAGCGTCTTCGATTTGGTGTAAGCGGAAACGCCCGGCGCGGTCACATCGGTCCAGTCGGTGTGATCGAAGCGTTCCTTATCGCCTTGTCCATAAGCGATGGCCGCGGCGGAGCTTGTCTGGACGAAGCGGCGTGCGCCTGCCTGCTTCGCGAAACGCAATGCGCGCAGCGTACCCTCGCGCGCCGGCACCACCAGTTCGTCGTCCTGTTTGGGCACGCCGATGGGGAACGGGGAAGCGATATGCAGCACTGCGTCGCAGCCTGCATTGGCAGCGGCCCAGCCCGCATCGTCCATCAAATCGGCTTCGAACACTGCCAATGTGTCGCCCGCATCGGGCCAGCGTTTGCGCAGGCGCATTTCGCCCTTCGCCATATTGCGAACGGTTGTGTGAACGCGGTAATTCTTCGCCAGCAACTGGTCGATAATCTCCCCGGCGATATAGCCTGTGCCGCCGGTAACCAGAACCGCGGCGTTGCCATCGTTCGTTTGCGATGCATCGTTCATTTCAGCAACACCAGTTCTTCCGCCATGGTGGGATGGATCGCCGTAGTCGCGTCGAAATCCGCCTTGGTCAGGCCGGCTTTGACGGCAACGGCTGCCGCCTGCATAATCTCCGGGGATTCCGGACCGATCATGCCGATCCCGACAATTCGCCCGGACGCCCCATCGCAGATCATCTTGTAAAGCGAGCGTTCGTTGCGACCGGCGACCACATTTTTCATGGCGCGGAAATCGGACTGATAAACCTTGATATCGCCTATTTTATCGCGCGCTTCGCTTTCCGTCATACCGACCGCGGCGATCGGCGGATGGCTGAACACTGCGCTGGGAATACAGCTGTGATCGACCGCGACCGGTTCCCCGCCACCAAACACGCTGTCGGCAAAGGCCTGCCCTTCACGAATGGCAACCGGGGTCAGCTGAACGCGGTCGGTGACATCGCCAACCGCATAAATGTGATCGACATTGGTCTTGCTGAACTGATCGACCGTGATTTCGCCCTTGTCGCCTGTGTTCACTCCGGCCTGCGTTAATCCCAGACCTTCGGTGTTGGGGACGCGGCCGATGGCATACATTACACAATCGACTTCCATATCGTCATGCCCGGACATCGACACGCGCAGGCAACCTTCGGAGGTTTTCTCGATCCTGTCGAACTGCGCGTTGAAGCGAAAATCGATGCCTTTGGTTATACTGATCTGCAGCAACCGGTCGCGCAGGCTGTGATCGTACTGGCGCAGCAAGGTGTCGGACCGGTTGACGATGGTGACCTGCGCGCCGAATTCATTGAATATACCCGCAAATTCGTTGGCGATATATCCCCCGCCCGCAATCAATACGCGCTTCGGGATCGCATCCAGATGGAAGGCTTCGTTGCTGGTAATGCCATGTTCGTGCCCCGCAAATGTCGGAACCAGCGGTCGCGCGCCGGTCGCGATCAGAATATGTCGGGCGGTCACGGTTTTTCCCGAAGCCAGCGTAATCTCGTGCGGTCCGGTAATCTCTGCGTGTTCGTGATAGATCGCGATATCGTGACTGGTCAGCGTTTCTTCGAACAATCCCTCGATCCGCGATACATCCTGCAGCACGTTGTCGCGAAGCTTTATCCAATCGAAAGATGCCTTTTCGATGGTCCAGCCAAACTGCTGGCAATCTTCCAGATCTTCGGCAAAATGCGCGCCATAGACGAGCATTTTCTTCGGCACGCATCCCCGGATGACGCAGGTCCCACCCACGCGGTATTCTTCGGCGACTGCCACCTTTGCGCCATGCGCGGCCGCCACGCGCGATGCCCGCACGCCGCCCGAACCGGCACCGATGGTAAACAGATCGTAATCGAAATTTGGCATGGATTCTCCAGTGTCAGAGTCAGGTCGGCAGCAGGATGCCGGACGTGGAAGACCGGATCATCGCGCCCCGGCCATCGCACTGTCGCGCTATCAGATATCGTGTGTCGGTAAAACAGCGCATGATCGGTCTAGCGGCGAAGCTGCGCCGTGGTGCGCGATACCGCCATTACAGCCCCGCAGCTTGCAGCAAATTGCGTGTTCCCGCATCGAATTGCTGGCCGCCGCTGTCGATGGCCTTCGCCATCTGCTTGCCCAGTTCCACGCCGAACTGATCGAACGGGTTTATCCCCATCAACATCGCGTTGGCGAATGTCCGGTGTTCGTGAAACGCGATCAGTGCGCCAAGGGATGCCGGGTCCAGATCGTCAAGAAGAATGGTGGCGCTCGGGCGGTTGCCGGTAAAATTACGGGCCCCATCGGGATCAGACTTTCCTGCCATCAGGGCGGCGCCCTGCGCGAAACAATTGGTCAGCAGAATGCGGTGATGTGCCGGGTCCAAATCGTCGCCCGGCACGATGCTGGCAATGAAGTCCACCGGGATCGGCTGGGTGCCCTGATGCAGAAGCTGGAATACGGCGTGCTGGGCATCGCTGCCCACCCCGCCCCAGGTAACGGGGGCGGTAGGGCGCTCGACCGGATGGCCGTGCGCAGTTACGCTTTTGCCGTTGCTTTCCATCTCCAGCTGCTGAAGATACTCGGGCAACAGCGCCAGCCGTTCGTCATAAGCGAAAACCGCCCGCGTCTGACATCGGGCGATGCGCGCATAATACTGATCCGCGAAGGCTGCCCGCAGCGGGAGATTGTCGCGCCCGTCCGTATCGCGGAAATGTTCGTCCACGGCCCGTGCGCCGTTCAGAAACTGGGCAAATTCCTCCCACCCGATTGCCAGGGCTACTGGAAACCCAATGCTCGACCATAATGAATAACGACCACCCACGCTTTCGCCGAAAGGCAGGATGCGGGTTTCATCTACGCCCCATTCTACTGCCTTTTCCGGGCTGGCGGTCAGGGCGATGACCCGGCCGTAAGGATCGCTGACCCCCGACTGTTCCAGCCATTTGAGCGCGCTGTTCGCGTTCGTCATCGTTTCCACCGTGGTGAAGGTTTTGGACGCAACCGCCACGATTGTCGTTTCCGGGTCGCAGGCAGCGAACGCCCGCTCCAGCGCAACGCCGTCGATATTGGATACGACGTGGATGTCCACCTTCGCCAGATCATGCGTCAGCGCCTGCACTGCCAGCGCCGGTCCCAGGGCCGAACCGCCGATACCGATATGGATAAGATGCTTCACATCGCCCATGGCCCCGTCATGGATGGCATCCACCAGCATGCGCATCCGTGCGTGCAGGGCAGCCGCTTCCTCCACCGCCGCATCGCTGCCTACACCGCGCTGCGCGCTGTGTTCTGCCGCGCGGCCTTCGGTATTGTTGATAGCATCCCCGCCGAACATGGCAGCGCGTTTGGCCGAAAACTGCATCGTATCGGCAAGCCGTTCGAAACACGCCAGCATATCGTCGTCAAGGTGGGTCTTCGACCAATCGAACAGAATGCCGGTGCGCAGTTCGCCCGCGTCCCATTCCAGCCGGCAGGCAAGTTTCTCCACTCGGTCGGGATCATCGAACAGATCGCGCAGGCTGCGCGTTTGCAAAGCCGCCAATTGCGTCCAGATTGCCTCCGAATTCATGCTCATACGAAAATCCTTTCCTAGCGGGGTCGCCACCGCGTAAGGGCTGAAACCATGATTGCAAACCCATTGAATGCACCCTTCGCAAAAAGCCGGTCCGGCCCATCAGGCTGCGCGAAACATTGGCGCCAGAACCGTGTAACATGCGGTCCATGTCTGCCCCAGAACCGCATCCGATGACCGCAGATACGAAAAACGCGGCTACCGGATCCGCTGCCGCTGCGCCGGATGCGCCTGCAAAGAAGGATGAAAACTTCTTCCTGTTCGTCCTCAAGCTCGCAATATTCGTTTTGGTATTTCGCAGTTTCGTATTTTCACCGTTCAACATACCCAGCGAATCCATGCTGCCCACGCTGGCCAATGGGGACTATCTGCTGGCAGCCAAATGGCCTTATGGCTTTTCCCGATACTCCCTGCCGGGCGAACTGCCGCTGATCGATGGCCGGATACTGGCATCGGAGCCTGAACGCGGCGATGTGGTCATTTTCAAGCATCCCGTGGACGGCGTCGATTATATCAAGCGGGCTATCGGCCTGCCGGGCGATACGATCGAGATGCGCGGCGGCGTGCTGTATATCGATGGCAAACAAGTGCCCAAAAAACGGATCGCCGATTTCCGCATCGCACAATCGCCCAACACGCAATGCCATTTCTATGCGCGTACCCTTCGCCGGAACGATGGCAAAGCCATCTGCAGCTACACCCGCTATCGTGAAACCCTGCCCAATGGTCTCAGCTACGATGTGCTCGATTTCGGGCCGAGCGGCGCGGATGATTTCGGACCTGTCGTCGTCCCCCAGGGGTCCATGTTCGTGATGGGCGACAATCGCGACAATTCCCAGGACAGCCGGTTTGAATCGATGGCTGGCGGCGGGGTCGGTATCGTGCCGCAGGAATTGCTGGTCGGGCGCGCATCGTTCATCATGTGGTCTACCGACGGGTCTTCCGAATGGCTGCTGCCATGGACCTGGTTCACCGCCCTTCGATCCGAACGGCTGGGGGACGGGTTGTGACCGGGCTGTCGGACGCAGCGGCCAGTTGGCTGCAACAGCATGGCTTTACGGTCAAACAACGGGATCTGTGGCAGGAAGCGCTTACCCATGGCAGCACCGGCGACGAGCGCGATTACCAACGGCTGGAATTCCTGGGAGATCGGGTGTTGGGCCTGACGATCGCGGACTGGCTTTTTCGCGAAATGCGCGACGCGGAAGGGGTGCTGGCCCAGCGGTTGAATGCACTCGTCAGCAAACATTCCTGCGCTCTGGTTGCCCGCGAAATCGGCGTTAGCCAGCATGTCCGCCTTGGCAAACAGGCGCGCGAAGACGGTGCGGCGCGCAGCGAAAACGTACTGGGCGACATTATGGAATCGTTGATCGGCGCGGCTTTTGTGGAGAACGGTTTTCGTGATACCAGCGCGCTGATCGAACGCCTTTGGGCAAGCCAGCTCGATGGGCGCGTCGGTACGTCCAAACATCCCAAAAGCGCGCTGCAGGAATGGGCGGCAGGCAACCGGCGCGGCACGCCGGAATATCGCCTGGTCGATCGTTCCGGACCCGATCATGCCGCCAGTTTTACAGTGGAAGTGAGCGTGCGCAACGTCGGAGAAGCGCAAGCGAGCGCATCTTCCAAACAGGAAGCGGAAACAGCCGCCGCAAAGCAATTCATGGAGACATTCGGATGAACGCGCAACCAGGCCCACAAGATACGCGCGAACATTGCGGTGTCGTTGCCGTAATCGGTGCCCCCAATGCCGGCAAAAGTACGCTGGTCAACAATCTGGTCGGGCAAAAAGTTGCCATTACCAGCGCCAAGGCACAGACCACGCGGGCGCGGTTGCTGGGCATCGCGCTCGACAACACGAATGATGCCAAAACGCAGATCATTCTGGTGGATACGCCCGGGATCTTCGCACCCCGGCGCAGGCTGGATCGGGCGATGGTGAGCGCAGCATGGGAAGGCGCATCGCAGGCAGATGCGATCATCCTGCTCGTCGATCCCATCAAACAGCGGCGCCACGAAATGCTGCCTCTGGTCGAAGCGCTGGCCAAGCGCCCGGAACGCAAACTGCTGGTGCTCAACAAGGTGGACAAGGCGGTGAAGGAACCCATGCTCGCGCTGGCGCAGGAATTGAACGATCAGGTTGCGTTCGATGAAGTGTTCTTCGTCTCGGCCCTGACCGGCGATGGCGTGCCGGAACTCAAGGCCCATCTTTCCGGATTGATGCCCCAGGGGGCCTGGCACTATCCCGAAGACCAGGTCAGCGATGCCAGCGAACGTCTGCTTGCCGCGGAAATCACGCGCGAACAACTGTACCAGCAACTGCATGAAGAACTGCCCTACGACAGCGCCGTGCGGCCGGAAAGCTATACGCAGAAGAAAGATGGCAGCGTGGAAGTACGCCAACAGATCGTGGTTGGCCGCGAAAGCCAGAAACCGATCGTTTTGGGCAAAGGCGGGTCGATGATAAAGTCCATCGGCGAAGCCGCGCGGCAGGAACTATCGGCGGTGCTGGGCCAAAAAGTGCACCTGTTCCTGCACGTAAAAGTCGATCCCAAATGGGAAGACGACAAGGAAGTTTATGAAGAGATGGGTCTGGATTTCGGGCGCTAGGCTTCTTGCGAGAAACGGACCGTAATGTTTCGCACGTAAGGCTGCATCGTTTTGTCGGCATCGCGGTAAATCGGAAATCTTGTCTCGCTGACATGACTGCGGGCGATCGTTGCATGCGCTGTTGGAACGCAAGTGTCCGAGGTCTCACAACCCGATAGGCGGCCGGTATTATCTACCAGCACGTTCAACGCAAGGTCACGTTTGCCACCATCAGTTCGACGGCCAGATCGACAACGGCCGCAACCGATTTCATTTTCGTTACATATGGATCGGGAATATCGGTGGCGGTATAAAACGAACCATCGGCAATTTGCAGTGTTAACAATGTCGCCGACATGGCCAGTATAACCGACCTTTATTTCTCCCGATAACCGGGGGATTTCAAATCAATCACCGCTTTTTGGCAATCGCGATTTTTTGCTTTTTCGCAAAATCCTTGGTGGACTCCTCGCTTCGGTTCAATGCTTTTGCGATCTGTTTCATACCCTGACCTTTTCCGGCCAGCAATTTAAGCTTTCCCGCTTCCTCCCCCGTCCAGGGTTGTTTGTGCCGTTCGAAATTGTCTTTGCCCATTGGTGGACTTCCATCGTGCTGAATTATGAAAAAAGTTCTGAGGTTATGAAAGAGCGTTAGCGGCGCTTATTTGGTCGCGGCTGCCTTTTTCTTTGCAGGCGGTTTCTTTTTTGCCGCCGGTTTTTTAGTCGCCGCCTTCTTCTTGGTCACCACTTTCTTCTTGGCTGGCGCTTTCTTTTTGGCTTTCTTTTTCGACGGACCTTTTGCCGCACGCTCGTCGATCAGGGAAATTGCCTGTTCTTCGGTGATGTCTTCGGGCTTGATGTCTTTGGGAATGGTCGCATTCGTGGTGCCATCGGTAACATAGGGACCATATCGGCCCGGCAGCACCTTCATCTCTCCACCACTGGTCGGATGTTCCTTGAAAACCTGTATCGGTTCCGCCTTTTGCCGGGCACCGCCCTTGCGATTGGCAGCTTCGGCAAGCAACGAAACCGCGGCATTCATGCCGGTATCGAAGACGTCTGCGGTAGTCACAAGTTTTGCGTATTTGCCATCGTGGCGCAGATACGGGCCATAGCGCCCAATAGCCGCCTCGATCTCTTTGCCCGTTTCCGGGTGTTCGCCCACGATACGGGGTAGATCGATCAGTTTGATGGCCCATTCCAGGTCGAAATCATCCAGATCCTTGGGAATGCTGGCCCGTGCCGCTTCTTTACCTTCGCCCATCTGGACATAAGGGCCGAAGCGCCCGGTTTTGCGTTCTATCGGCAGGCCGGTTTCCGGGTGTTTGCCCATGACCATATCTTCAGCGGCATCTTCCCCATCGGCGCCCGGCTGCGCAAACCGCCGGGTGAACTTGCATTCGGGATAATTGGCGCAGGCGATGAACGCGCCGAATTTACCCCCGCGCAGCGACAGTTTGCCGTCGGCCCGGCCTTCCTTGTCGCAGAGCGGGCAGAAACGCGGATCATGCCCATCGGCGCGCGCCGGAAACAGATAATCGGCAAGATATTCGTCCAGCACCTCGGTCACTTCCGAAGGGAGCTTCTCCATCACTTCGTCGGCTTTTGGCTTGAAATCCTTCCAGAACTTGCCCAGCAGGACCTTATATTCCTCCTTGCCGTCCGAAACCACGTCCAGCTCGTCTTCCATGCCCGCGGTAAAATCATACGCGACGTAGCGTTCGAAAAACCGTTCCAGGAAGGATGTCAGCAAGCGCCCGCTTTCCTCCGCAAAGAAACGGTTCTTGTCCATCCGAACATAATCGCGATCGCGCAGGACCTGGATGGTGGAAGCATAGGTGGACGGCCGGCCGATCCCCAGTTCTTCCATACGCTTGACCAGCGACGCTTCGGAGAAACGCGGTGGCGGCTGGGTAAAATGCTGATTGGCGTCGACCGATTTTTTGGCCGGCGCATCGCCCTTGTGCATTACCGGCAGAAGACCGGCTTCTTCTTCGCCATCGTCCTTCCTGTCGTCGAACCCTTCCTGATACACCGCCAGGAAACCGGGAAATTTGATGACCTGGCCGGTCGCGCGCAGTTCGTGCAGACCCGCGGGATCGCGCATCGTTACTGTCGTGCGTTCCAGACTGGCGGCCTGCATCTGGCTGGCCATCGCCCGTTTGAAGATAAGATCATACAGTTTCGCATCATCGCCGGAACTTGCGCTTGCCTTGGTAAAATTCGTCGGCCGGATCGCTTCATGCGCTTCCTGCGCGTTCTTTGCCTTGGAGGAATAGATGCGCGGTTTTTCCGGCAGGTAATGACCGTCATACCGGTCGGTAATTGCCTTGCGGCAAGCAGAAATCGCGCTGCCATCCATCTGCACACCATCGGTCCGCATATAGGTAATCAGGCCTGCCTCGTACAATTTCTGCGCGCATCGCATTGTGTGGCTGGCATTATAGCCAAGCTTGCGCGATGCCTCCTGCTGCAGGGTCGATGTGGTGAAAGGCGGCGATGGATTGCGTTTCATCGGCTTCGTTTCGATCTCTTCGATCGTAAACGGCGCGTTTTCTATTTTCGACTTTGCTTCCAGCGCGATCGTCTGGCCGCCGAGCGACAGTTTTTCCAGCTTCTTGCCGTCATATTTGACCAGCCGCGCATCGAAAGGCGTGCCATCCTGTTCCATATGCGCGACGATGGACCAATATTCATCCGCCCGGAACGCCTCGATTTCCCGTTCCCGGTCCACTATCAGCCGCAGGGCAACCGATTGCACCCGGCCCGCCGATTTGGCGCCGGGCAATTTACGCCACAATACCGGACTCAACGTAAATCCGAACAACCGGTCCAGCGCACGGCGCCCCAGATAGGCATCCACCAGATCCATGTCGATCCCGCGCGGCCGCGCCATCGCATCGGTCACTGCGGATTTCGTAATCGCGTTGAAGGTTACGCGATCGACCTTGTCAGGCAGCGCCTTTCGTTTTTTCAGCAGTTCCTGAACATGCCAGGAAATCGCTTCCCCTTCGCGGTCGGGGTCGGTGGCAAGCACGAGACGGGTCGCTGTCTTCGCCGCATCGACGATGGCTTTGACCTGATCCTTGTTGCGTTTGTCCTGATACACCTCCCAGCTCATCGCGAAATCTTCTTCCGGACGCACGGCATCGTCCTTTTTTGGGAAGTCGCGGACGTGGCCGTAGGAAGCCAGAACCTTGAAGTCCTTGCCGAGATAGCCTTCGATAGTCTTCGCCTTCGCCGGCGATTCAACGATTACAAGTTGCATGTGCGGTTTCGCGGTGTCCCTGTTCGGCGGACCGGAAATGTCCGGCCCGCCCTTTCATGTGCGTATAGGCGCGAAGGTGCAGACACACCACCGTCTGCGTCAAGCGCCTTGTTCGCCGGCCGCCTTTTGCGCGAAACCGGCAGGCAGGACGCAGCGGCCGGACTCATATTGACCGACAGCGCGGATGATTTCGGATTTTTCCGGTTCGATCCTCCGGCCCGAAATCTGGCTGTCGATCACCCGGCGCAACAATGCATCGAGGCGCGTGACCAGATAGCAATCGATGGCCGGATCCGCATGGGGATTGCCGATACCGCTATCGTCGGTCAGGAAGGTATAACGCGACTGGGTGGATGCGGCCATTGCCCGCATGATATATTCCGCCATGTCGGCAACCCCCGATGCGCCTACCGGAACGATATGCACCCGTTTGGCGCGCAGATGTTCCGCCGCGCGCCAGGTCATTTCGACGTCGCGATCATGCGGCGGGGCATCGGCGACGAGCAGCAGCGACTTTACCGCATCGTCGCGCCATGGCTGGTTGGCGGCGCGGATCATGGCATCCTGCATCGCTTCCTCGTAATCCCCGCCGCCATTCGCGCTCTGCGCTGCGATCATGGTTTTCGCGCGGGCCATATCACCATCGAGGGCGAACGTCCGGGTCACGAAATCATCGCCTTCATCGCGATAGAACGTGAAGCCTACACGAATATCCAACCCGGGATGGCGGCGGTTCAACTGATCGACGATTGCGGTCAATTCTGCCTGAAGAAACCGCAATTCATCCGACATCGACCCGGTCACATCGACCACCAGCGCAAGGTCCAGCTTGCGCACCGCCTGTGCCCGATCGCCCATGGTGAAACCGATGGTTTGCGTGCCTTCGTCAGCGGTAAGATCGACCCGGCGCCAGCGTTCCCCGGCGACGCGCACATTTACGGTCGAACCCAGCCGATCGAAACCGGGGAAGAATACCGCCCGCCCATCGGCCACCGTGTTGAGGATAATGGACTTTCCGTTGGCGCAGCGCACTTCCACCGGAACGAACGGCATGGGCTGACCCCGCCTGTCCCGCGCCTCGACCGTCAGCAGGCGCGCCGTATCCAGCAGCGGCAGATCGCGCGCCTTCTGGCCAAGATCGGAATTGCGGACATATTGTGCATAAAGTTCGGGGTTGAGCAGATCGTCATGTTCACCCGCAGTCAGCAGCCCGCTTTGCGGCTGCGGCTGCGGCCCTGGCGATAACGGAGGGGCAGGGAGCGTGGGATAGCCCGGCATTGCGCGTGCGTAGTCGCTGTCCGAAGCGGCCGCGCTGTCCGCGGCTTCGGCACTTCGCGTGCTGTCCGGGCGCATGAGACGCGATCCGGTGACAATTATACTGCTGCTTTCCTCGGCCGCTTCGCGCACCGGCCGGGATGGGGGCGGTGGTGCGGCGACTGCTACCGGGGGCGGCACAATATCCGCGGTTCGCGTTGACCGTCCTAAATCGCTGCGTTTGGTACGTGTCGGCGTTTGTTGCTGCGCCCGGTCGACTTCCTTGCCCAGATCGGGGAGCGCCAGCGGCTGCCGACACAGGTTCATTTCAGTGACGGCCATGGGCCGGCGTTCGTCCGAGCCTGCCGACCCCGTCTGCGCGATAGTGGCCGGCATCGGCATCAATAAAGCCAGCGTACAGAAACTTGCGATAGGTTTGCGCATTGGTCATTCCCCCTTAAATGATATGGATGTTATGCTATCTCATTCTTATGAATGGCGGCTGACTTGTGAGATCGGTGCGATCCGTTGATATGACGGGCTTGCCATACAGCGCGAACGCATTCGGACCGACCGCGCCCGAAATTCCCGCAACGAATTGCGAAACCGCGGTCCGACTATTTCAGACTGACCTTGCCGCCTGCATGACGTTCCAGCAGGCCGCCGATTTCCAGTTCCAGCAAGGTCAACTGGACCGACGCAGCACTTTCACCCGATTGGCGGATCAACTCGTCCACCCCGATTGCAGCCGTGCTCAACAATGTGGCGATATCGGCGGGCTCGGCGCTCGCCAGCTCTTCACCCCAATCGTAGTCGACCGGGCTGTCTTCCCGGAATGTCGAACGCGGATTGCCATCGAAGCCCGACAGGATTTCAATCACATCCTCTACCGACTGCACCAGCACCGCGCCTTCGCGGATGAGATGGTTGCACCCTTGCGACCGGGCGTCGAGCGGGCTGCCGGGAATGGCCATAACCTCGCGGCCCGCTTCACCGGCCAGCCGTGCAGTAATGAGGGAACCCGATTTTGGCGCGGCTTCTACCACCAGGGTGCCCGTGGCCAACCCGGCGATAATCCGGTTACGGCTGGGAAAATGGCTTCCGCGCGGTTCGGTGCCGGGGGGCTGTTCGGCCAGCAACAGCCCTTCGCGGGCGATGCGATCCTGCAATTCGGAATGCTGCGGCGGATATGCGATATCGATGCCACTGGCGATGACGCCGATCGTGGAGGGGAAAGCGCCCTCATGCGCAGCGCCGTCGATACCCCGGGCAAGACCGGAAACGACGCTGAAGCCCGCATCCGCCAGTCCCCTGGCCAATTCCCGCGACAGTTTTATGGCGGCTGCAGATGCGTTGCGCGCGCCCACCATCGCCACGCAGGGCTTTTTCGCCAAGGACAGATTGCCGCGCCAGGACAGGATCGGTGGCGCGCTGGACATCGTGCGAAGCAGATGGGGATAATCGGGCGAATCATGGAACAGGTAACGGGCGCCGGCACGTTTGGTGGCGGCTATTTCGGCCTCGACCCGTGCGCGGGCAACCGGACGGTAGGTACGTCCGCCCTTGCGGCCCAATTCAGGCAACGCCTCCAGCGCGGCTGCGGCGTTGCCACACCGCGCCAATAGCTGCGCATAGGTTACGGGGCCAATATTGGGCGATCGCAGCAAACGTATCCGTGCGAAGGCTTCCGCTTGCGAAAGTTCCATTATTTCTGGCCGACCTTCGGCTCCATCCCCCGTATCAGACGTCCGATATTCGCACGATGTTGAACGAAGACGATAGCGGCGATGGCGACCAGCGGCCAAACGATACCGGGATAGCCGATCGCCCAGGCGATGACCGGCGCCGCCGCTACCGTAATCAGCGACGCTACCGAAGAAATCCGGCCGATCGCCAGCGTAATTGCCCATATGCCGGCACAGATCAGGAGCGCCGGCCACGCCAAGGCCGCAAGCACCCCGGCCGCTGTGGCAAAGCCCTTCCCGCCCCGGAATTTCAGCCACGGTGTAAAACAATGGCCGGCGACTGCAGCAATCGCGCATATCCCCTCCACGCCGGGCCAGACATGCGCGGTAATAAGCACCGGCACCGCACCCTTCGCAGCGTCCAGCAATACGGTTGCCGCCGCCAACCCCTTGTTCCCGGTGCGAAGGACATTGGTGGCGCCGATGCTTCCCGACCCGATTTCGCGCACATCGCCAAGACCGGCAGCGCGTGTCAGCAGAAGACCGAAAGGGATGGAACCGGACATGAAGCCCAGCAGTGCTGCGAAGAACCCGTCCATACGCTACCCCAAAAATCAAACGCCGAATCGACAAGCGGCATTGCTGCCAATGTTGCCCAGACCCGCATTATTCTCCATGCGTCGTAATAACAGGACAGCTCTTCGACAAGCGTGGGGTCATTGAAACTGAAAGCGCACCGCATGACCACCGATCCCGCAGCGCCCATTCTCATTTTCGATAGCGGTGTGGGCGGGCTGACGGTGCTGGCAGCGCTACGCGAAATCCTGCCGGATGCTCCCGTGATCTTCGCCGCGGATCAGGCCGGCCTGCCCTATGGCAACAAGTCGGAAGCTGAGATTGCCGCGCGGGTCGCCGGGTTGCTTGGCCGGATGAGCGAACGATACCGCCCCCGCCTTGCCTGTATTGCCTGCAACACGGCATCCACGATAGCGCTGGAAATGGTCCGGGACGTATTGGAAATTCCGATTGTCGGCACGGTTCCGGCAATCAAACCCGCAGCCGCCCTGTCCAGAACCGGCACCATCGGGTTGTTGGGGACGCAGGCCACGATCCGGCAAAACTACGTCGATCAACTCGAAGCGGATTTTGCTGAAGGCAAACGGCTCTTGCGGCAGGCCGCCCCCGATCTGGTCGGAGTTGCGGAAGCGAAACTGCGTGGCGAGGCGGTCGATATGGAAATCGTGCAGCGGGCCGTATCGGACCTGCGCGGACAGGAAGGTGGCGGCAACATGGATACGGTCGTTCTGGCCTGCACGCATTTTCCGCTACTGCACGGCGAATTGGCGCAGGCATTCGGCCCGGATGTCACAATGATCGACGGGTCGCGCGGGATTGCCCGACGAATTGCCTACCTTTGCGGGGGGCAGGCATTCGGCACTGGAGCGCCCCATAGTGCGGCCAATGTCGCGATAACCACCGGCCCGCTCGAAAAATTTGCAACACTTCATGCGGTTCTCGAAAGCCACGGATTGACCCGCATCGAACGGTTCTAATCGCGAATCGTTCGCAAAGATCGCGGTGGCAAAATAGGTTGCCCCCGCCTAAATGTTCTGTCGTACACGGCCGGTACCAATCGGCGACACGCGCAGGCAGACGATGAATTACGATCAGGTTTTCGACCAGGCGATCGACCGGTTGCATTCGGAAGGGCGCTACCGCGTTTTCATCGACATTCTGCGCAACAAGGGTGCATTTCCAAACGCGCGCTGTTTTCATGGGCATAACGGCCCCAAGCCGATCACCGTCTGGTGTTCGAACGATTACCTGACGATGGGCCAGCACCCCGATGTCATCGCCGCGATGGAAGAAGCGCTGCACGATGTCGGCGCGGGAAGCGGCGGAACCCGTAATATCGGCGGAAATACCCATTATCATGTCGAACTGGAAGCGGAACTGTCCGATCTCCATGGCAAGGAAGCGGCGCTGCTGTTCACCAGCGGCTATGTGTCCAACGATGCAACCTTGTCCACCATAGCCAAGCTGCTGCCGGGCTGCATCATATTCTCCGATGAACTGAACCATGCCAGCATGATTGCCGGTATCCGCAATTCGGGCTGCCCCAAACGGGTATTCCGGCACAACGATCTGGCGCATCTGGAACAATTGCTCGCGGCCGAAGATACCGACGTCCCGAAACTAATCGCGTTCGAAAGCGTGTATTCGATGGATGGGGATGTCGCGCCGATCCATGCAATCTGCGATCTGGCGGAAAAATACAACGCGCTCACTTTTATAGATGAGGTTCATGCCGTCGGTATGTACGGTCCGCATGGCGGCGGCATTTCGGAACGGGACGAGGCAGCCCACCGGATCGACATCATCGAGGGAACACTGGGTAAGGCGTTCGGCGTCATGGGCGGATATATTGCGGCCGACCGCAAGGTAGTGGATTGCATCCGGTCCTACGCCCCCGGTTTCATTTTCACCACATCATTGAGCCCCGCGCTGGTCGCAGGCGTTCTGGCCGCGGTGAAGCATCTGAAATCCTCCAACGTCGAACGTGAAGCGCAGCAGGAAAATGCTGCGCTTTTGAAAGCGAAATTCGCCGATGCCGGCCTGCCCGTTATGCCAAGCGAAACGCATATCGTGCCACTGATGGTCGGCGACCCTGTCCGTGCCAAGAAGATCAGCGACATTCTTCTCGCTGAATATGGCGCCTATGTGCAGCCTATCAACTTCCCTACCGTACCGCGCGGCACCGAACGGCTCCGTTTTACGCCTGGTCCGGCGCACACTGCCGCCATGATGGATGAATTGACTGGCGCTTTGGTGGAAATTTGGGACCGTCTCGAACTGGAACTCCGCAAGGCCGCATAACGCCGGAAATCGGCGTCGTTCTTATCTTTACTGGCTTCGTCACGATATCATGTGGAAGTGTTTGATCCATGATGGGTTTTGGTTGGCTTTTCGCCTGTTTTTAAGGCGTTGGTAACCAACTTTACGTAAGGCCATCGACATGGTTCGATCAGCCTCAGTATTGTGTATCCATCCGTATGGCGATCGACGATGAAATCGTTTCTCGGCAGCTTTGGCGCAGCCAGTCAGCTTAAGGACACACCGCAAACCGCGCCTGAACTGAGGATGCGTGTTCTGGACGAATTCGACCGTGCCGGTATTGGCTGGATTTGGGCCACTGATGCCGATGGAAAATTGATCTATCTGGCCGATCAGGCGCTTGAAAAACTGAACCGTAATGCGCAAGACTTGATGGGTCAGCCGATCGAGGACATCTTTGAAATCGACGCGGAGAACCAGACTGGCACCAGTGCACGGTCTTTGAAATTCCAGATCAAGGCCCGCAACAAAATTCGCGACCAGATCGTAAGGGTTTCTTTCCAGAAATCGGCGAATGACGTGCGCCAGATATGGTGGTCGCTATCGGGATTTCCCCTGCGTGACGATCAGGGTGAATTCATCGGATATCGCGGCAATGCCAGCGATGTGACCGTAGAATACGAACGCAAGCTGGTCGATTCCAGACTGGCCGAATTCGATTCGCTGACAGGTCTCGCCAATCGGCATCAGATGGACCGGGAAATCGAAGGACGATTGGTGTCCTACAAGACCAGCGGCCGTGCGTGCGCATTGTTGATGATGGATCTGGATAAGTTCAAGCGGGTGAACGACACGCTTGGCCATCAGGCTGGCGATGCGCTCCTCGTAGAAGTGGCCGAACGGTTGAAATCGATCGTCGGCACACGTGGCAAGATCGGGCGATTGGGCGGCGATGAATTTCAGATCATCATTCCGGATGAAGACGACCGCGAAAAGCTGGGCGAACTGGCCGACAAGATAATCCAGATTCTGTCGCAACCCTATGCGTTGGAAGATGACAAGCGCGCTATCATCGGTGCGTCGGTAGGCATCGCCGTGGCGCCGTTCGACGGGCAAACCAAATCGGAGATCAACGCAAGCGCCGATCTTGCGCTATATGCCGCCAAAAACGGCGGGCGCGGACAGTTTCGCTTCTATGCGTCCGACCTGAAGAACGAGGAAGAAGTTCGCCAGGCAATTCTGGATGAACTGCGCATTGCACTGGAAACTGGACAGTTAAGCCTGAACTACCAACCCGTGGTCGATATCGAAAACGGCAACGTCGTGTGTCTGGAAGCTTTGATGCGGTGGCAGCATCCCGAACGCGGATACGTATCCCCGGCTCTCTTCATTCCGGTCGCCGAAGAAAGCAATCTTATCGAAGTGCTGGGTGAATGGGCCATGCGCACCGCCTGCGAGGCGGCCGTCAAATGGCCCAAAAGCGTAACGGTGGCCGTGAATGTATCGGCCGTACAGTTTGCCAATCAGGAATTTCCTGCCGTCGTTACCCGATGCCTTGCCCATTCCGGCCTGGAACCGGAACGGCTCGAGCTGGAGCTTACCGAAAGCATCTTTGTCGGTGATAATGATGAAACCGAACGTATGTTCAAATATCTGAAAGACATCGGCGTCCGCATTGCGCTCGATGATTTTGGAACCGGCTATTCCTCCCTCAGCTATCTTCGCGCCGCACCGTTCGACAAGATCAAGGTCGATAAGAGCTTCGTCGACAGCTGTACCCAGGAAGACAAGAACAGCGCAAAGATTATTGCCGCAATCATCGGACTTTCGAACGCCCTGAACATGGAAACCACGGTCGAAGGGGTCGAAGCGTTTGATCAGCTCGAAGTCGTGCGTTCGAAGGGTGCGACCCTGGTTCAGGGGTTCATCTATTCGCGCGCTTTACCGGAAGCCAAGATACTCGAAAAGATCGCGAGCGGAGCCTTCGTGATGACGCCCGATGGTCCCGAAACCTACCGCCCCGATCGCCGGACGGTCTATCGCCGCATCGGTGTGATTCACGAAGACTATTATTATAATGCCATCATGCGCGATCTTTCGGAATGCGGCGCCGGTGTCGAAGGGATCGTGGGGATCGACATTGGTACCGAACTGGTACTCGATCTGGGCGAAGGGCAACTGGCTGTATGCAAGGTGACGCGTACCGCCGATGAAACCTTTGGCGTGTTGTTCGAAACGCCGCTGACCAATGACGGGTCCGGCGGATTGTGTACCCGCCACCGTGTTTCGCCCTACACCATCGCTGCGGCCGGCCTGCCAAAAAAACCGGGAACAGCCGGCCCGACCGAAGGCAAACGGGATCAATCTGCACCGAAATTCCTCGAAGTCGCCTGAATGCGGTGAACCTTCGCTTGCGCCTTGCCCTCGATTGCCGCACCCGGTCATGCGGCAACAATTACTGGAAGAGGCCCCAATGCAATATGACGATGTGGTTCGCGGTCGGCGCAGTATTCGCGGATTTCTCGATAAGCCGGTCCCGCGCGAACTGATCGCCGAAATTATCGAACTGGCCATGCGTGCGCCGTCCTCCTTCAACAACCAATGCTGGAATTTTGCGGTTGTGACGGGCGAACCGCTGGACAAGATCCGGGATGGCAATGTGGCCGGCATCCTGGCGGGCATTCCCGATAGCCGCGAATTCCGCAAACATGACGATCAAAGCGGTGCGCACCGCGCCCGCCAGATTGCGGTGGCGAAACAGCTTTTCGGAGCGATGGGCATAGAGCGCGAGGACAAGGATGGTCGGCAGGACTGGGTCTTGCGCGGTTTCCGGCAATTCGGCGCGCCTGTCAGCGTGGTCATATCTTACGACCGGGATCTATTGGGAAGCGATGTCGCCCCGTTCGATTGCGGTGCCGTGTGCAACGCTTTGGTCAACGCCGCGTGGTCGCGCGGTCTGGGCTGCGTCATCAATTCGCAAGGCATCATGCAAAGCCCCGTCGTCCGCGAACATGCCGGAATAGCGGACGATCAGATTATCCAGATCTGCGTGGCGATGGGATGGCCCGACGAAGATTTTCCCGCCAATGCGGTGATTAGCGACAGAAAACACCTGGACGAAGCGGTTCGGTTCGTCGGGTTCGATTAGGGGAGAAAGAGCCGCGCAGGTGTATCGGTGAAAACCGACGGCACAATATCGCGGTGCGAACACGCTAACGCAGGTTGACCACATTGTTGCTTTGGCGCGGGTCGGCGCGGTCGCCGCGGAACATACTGGCCATCGGCTCGTCCGTCACATCATATTGTTCCGCATTGCCAAAACCGTTGAAACCGGTTTTCATCGCCGCGCCATACGCCCCGAGCATACCGACTTCGATATAGGCGCCGGCCTGGATATCGCCGGGAAGCATAAACGGACCGTGCATAAAATCGGCATCGTCGCAGGTTGGCCCGAAGAACGAAAATTCCTGCAACGGCTGACGCGGATCGCCGTCCAGCAGGCGTACCGGGAAACGCCAGCCGACATGGGCTGCATCGTACAGGGCGCCATAGGCACCATCATTGATAAACAATTCTTCGCCGCGGCGCTTTTCCACCCGCACGATCAGCGATGAATATTCCGCGCATAACGCCCGACCCGGCTCGCACCATAATTCCGCATTATACGCAATCGGCAATTCGTAGAAATGCCGGTGGATGACGCTGAAATAATCTTCGAGTGGCGGCGGCTCCATATCCGGGTAGATGCTGGGGAACCCGCCGCCTACATCCACCATATCGATAACCACGCTGGCATCCGCAATGGCAGCCCTTACCCGTTCCAGCGCCTGAACATACGCAAACGGCGTCATCGCCTGACTGCCGACATGGAAGCATACGCCCAGCCAATCGCAATGCTGGCGGGCGACTTGCAGCAATTCCCCCGCATCGGCCAGATCGACGCCGAATTTTGCAGCAAGCGACAGTTCCGAATATTCGCTCGATACGCGAAGCCGGACTGCCAGACGCAAATCCTTGGCCGGTCCGGCATCGGCGCTGCTGCACGCCAAAACGATCTTGTCCAATTCGTCGACCGTATCCAGGCTGAACGTTTTCACGCCATGTTCGTGATACGCCTCTGCAATCGCGCGCGCGGTCTTGACCGGGTGCATAAAACACAAGGTTGCTTCGGGAACGGCTTCGCGGGCCAACCGGACTTCCGCTATCGATGCGACATCGAAATGCGTAATACCGTTGTCGAACAATATTCGCAGCAGGGCCGGCGACGGGTTTGCCTTCACGGCATACAGTGATTTGCCAGGGAATTTGTCTACGAAGAACCGTGCAGCCCGCGCGGCGGCGTGTGGGCGGTTCAAAATAACGGGTTCGTCGGGCGCGAATTTGCGAACTACTGCCCCGGCGTCGGAAAACTGGTCGTCAGGAAACGCGTACAATTCAAGAGACCTCCATTATGCGTCCGACTGGATAACACCCGGCTTAGGATCGACTGCGGCGGCCAATCTCAGGAGCGCGGATATAGGATCGAACACAAAATTCGCAAGCGAAATTGCCTGTGTCCTTATAAACGCATATCAGCTCAACCGGTTGCGAAAATCTTCATATCCAAACGCTTTGACCAGTTCCAGCACGTCGCTCTCGCTGTCCCACAGATAGATGCTGGGCAATGGCACCCCGTTGAAACTGTTGGTCTTGACCATGGAATAATGCGCCTGGTCGAGAAATGCGATACGCTGTCCTGGTTCGTTCGGCACGGGCAGGTGATAATCCCCGATCACATCACCAGCCAGGCATGACGGTCCGCCCAGGCGGACAGGTTGGCCGGTACCCGCCGGCCGTTCATTAAGGAGTGCCGGGCGATAGGGTGCTTCGATAACATCGGGCATATGGCAGGTGGCGCTGATATCCGTGATCGCGAAAGGCACCGCGTTTACCCCGTTATCCAAAATCGTGCCGACCAGAATTCCCGCATCCAACGCCACCGCCTCGCCCGGTTCGAGATAAATATCGGCGCCGGTATCCGCTTTGGCATCGCGGAGAAATTCGACCAGTTCATCGCGTTCGTAATCGGCCCGGGTAATATGATGGCCGCCGCCCATATTGATCCATTTCAGCTGTTCGAAATAGGGTTCGATAGCATCGAAAACAGCATCCCAGGTGCGGGACAAGGGTTCAAAACCCTGTTCGCACAGATTGTGAAAGTGGATCCCATCGACCCCGTCCATATGCTCTTTGGTCAATTGGTCGATCGGAAAGCCAAGGCGGCTCCCCGGGCTGGACGGGTCGTAGCGCGGCACTTCGCCGGTCGCGACCATGGGATTGATCCGCAGTCCGATATCGAACCCGCTGCCCGTGTTGCGCGCATGATCCAAAATCATGGCGGCGCGCGCGATCTGCGTGGGGGAATTGAAAATCACGTGATCCGAAAGACGGCAGATTTCCGGCAAATCATCCGGCTTATAGGCGGGACAATAGGTGCTGATCTCTCCATCGTAGAATTCGCCGGCGAGCCGCGCCTCGAACAGACCGGACGCGCATGAGCCGTCCAGATATTCACCGATCATCGGCGCAACCGACCACATGGAAAATGCCTTCAGCGCAGCAAGCATCCTGATCTCGGCATCATCCCTTATGCCGGCCAATATCTGCAGGTTGGCGCGCAGCCTGACGCTGTCGATGACAAAGGCCGGACTGTCCACGCGCGCGAGATCGAATTGCGCGAATGCACCAGCATCGCCAGCTTTGGTCTCCATTATCCAGTTATACCTTTGTTTCGTAAATACAAAAAATCAGATGTCGCCATACAAGGCTGTACCGCACTGCAGCCCCGCCCCGGAAAAGTGACTTTTGCCGTCATCGGTTTTTCTTAGCGTTTCTCGATATTTTCAAACGCGCTAGAATCCTACCGGCCCGCCAAGTTCGCGCACATTCCAGGAAAGCCCGTGTGCGTTGAGCATATCCATAAACGGATCGGGGTCCATCTGTTCCATGTTGAAAACACCGCTTCCGCTCCATTGTCCTTTTATCATCAGGGCACCGCCGATCATGGCGGGGACACCGGTGGTATAGCTGACGGCCTGATTGCCGGTTTCCTCATACGCCGCCTCGTGCGAACATATGTTGTTGATGTAAAAAGTCTTTTCGCCGGAACCATCCAGCGCCTCGCCGGTCGCAATCACGCCTATATTTGTTTTCCCACGCGTCGCTTCGCCCAGCGTTTCCGGCTTGGGAAGCACAGCGGCAAGAAATTGTAGCGGCACGATATCCTGCCCCTGATACCTGATCGGATCGATGCCGGTCATGCCGACATTCTGCAGCACGGTCAGATGTTTGATATATTCATCACCAAAGGTCATCCAGAAACGCGCGCGTTCGATCTCCGGATTGAATTTAGTGAGACTTTCCAGCTCCTCATGATACATCATATACATATTTTTGGTGCCGACTTCATCGAAGTCGAACGGGACGCTTTTCGTAAGGGCGGGCGTTTCCACGAATTCGCCATTTTCCCAATGACGCGCTGGCGCGGTCACTTCGCGGATGTTGATTTCCGGATTGAAATTGGTGGCGAATGCCTGGCCGTGATCGCCGCCATTGCAATCCAAGATGTCGAGCTGCCTGATCGATTTCAGCCGGTGTTTCTTCAACCACATCGTAAACACGCTGGTTACGCCGGGATCGAACCCGCTGCCGAGCAACGCCATCAAACCCGCTTGCTTGAACCGGTCGTGATAGGCCCATTGCCAGTGATATTCGAATTTCGCCTCGTCCTTGGGTTCGTAATTGGCCGTATCCAGATACGATACACCCGCTTCCAGACAGGCATCCATAATGGGCAGATCTTGATAGGGCAGCGCAAGATTGACGACCAAAGATGGCTTTATATTACGGATCAGATTGATCATCGCGGGCACTTCTTCCGCGTCGATTTCGTAAGTTGCGATGGCAACGCCGGTCCGCTGTTTCACACTGGCGGCGATGGCATCGCATTTTGCAATAGTGCGGCTGGCCAGATGGATGGAGGAAAAAATATCGCTTAACTGCGCCATCTTATGGACGCACACCGAACTGACCCCGCCGGCACCGATTACGAGAACTGTGGACATGAGAAAGCTCCATTGCATATTAAATTGGGGTTCACATAGAAGAATGCGGTAACACCGCAACATGATCCCCACATCCGACGAAAAGAGCAAAACCATCCGAAAACCGACCCGCGACGGCGTAATGGGTGCAGCCGCAAAGATAGCCGGGTTGCTACCGCCCACGCCGCTATTGCCGGTCCGGATCGGGAATGTGGATTGCTGGGCTAAGGCGGAGACTTTACAGCCCATAGGCGCATTCAAGATACGCGGCGCGTGGAACCGTCTTTCCGATCTTACATCGGCCGAGCGCGCCAATGGCGTTATCGCCGTATCCAGCGGCAACCATGCACAAGGGGTCGCTTGGGCGGCACGCCGTCTTGATATTGCGGCGACCATAGTGATGCCGCGCGATGCGCCGCAGGTGAAACTGGACGCGACTCGCGCGCTGGGGGCCGAAGTGGTGCTTTACGACCGGCCCGGTCAGGATCGCGACAGGGTTGCGGCGGACATACAGGCGCGGACCGGTGCGACACTGGTGCACGCATTCGCCGATCCGTGGGTGATCGAAGGGCAAGGCAGTGCCGGCATCGAGGCCGCACGGCAACTTGGCCGAGAGCCATCCGCTTTCATCGTGTGTTGTGGGGGCGGCGGCCTGTCGGCCGGCCTCGCCCTCGCCTGTCCGCAAGCGCAGCTTTACCCGGTCGAACCGGTGGGCTGGGACATGGTCGGACAATCGCTGGCCAGTGGCGGCCTGGTTACGGCTGCCCAAGATGCGCCCGCGACCATCTGCGATGCGTTGCAGCCAACCGCATCCCGGACAATCGTGCTGGATCTGCTGCGCGGGCGTTCGCAGCCTGGAGTGACCGTGACCGACGATGAGATACGCACGGCTCAGAAATTCGCTTTCGCCCGGCTCAAACTGGTGGTCGAACCGGGCGGCGCGGCGGCGCTGGCTGCAGCGCTTGCCGGGAAAGTGCCTGTAGATGCGCACACGGTCATCTTGCTGACCGGCGGCAATGTGGACCCGGTTGCGTATGCCCGCACCATCGCCGCCGCGCATTAGTGGCAATTGACAACGTCGCGCGCGGTCAGCAGGGTCGCATAAAGAGTCGGGGAAATCTTCTATGCAATCGCAAATACTCGCGCCCGCCGCCGTGCTGGTGGTATGGTCGCTCGTCATGATGTTCTGGATGGCCGCCGTGCGCTTTCCTGCCATGGCCAAGGCGGGCAGTGGCCTCAAAGTGGCCAAACCGGGCGGACGCGGACAGGATCTGGAAGGAGTTATCCCCGACAAGACCAATTGGAAGGCACATAATTATGCGCATCTGATGGAACAGCCGACGATATTCTATCCCACGATACTCATCCTGGCCTTGATGGGGGCCGGGGCGCTGGATGTATTGCTGGCGTGGATTTACGTGGCTTTGCGTATCGCCCATTCCCTGTGGCAGTCGCTGGTCAACGTGGTCAGCATCCGGTTCCTGTTGTTTGTATGCAGTTCCATTGCGCTGGTGATCCTGGCTATCCGTGCAGTCATGGCAACCCTGTTCGCCGATCCAGGAACGTTCCAATGACCGATGCGCTTATTCTGAAACCTGTTATCGCGCTGATGGGATGGACCATGGTGATGTGGGTCTGGATGTATGTGACGCGCATTCCGGCAATGTCGAAGGCGGGCATCGCGCCGGACGATGCGGCGGTCACGAGCACGCTGGATGCAGCGCTGCCGGCGCAGGTTCAGTCCAAGGCGCAAAACTACAATCATCTGCACGAACAGCCTACCGTGTTTTATGCGGTATGTCTGACCCTTGCGCTCATCGATCCCGGTAATGGCACCATGGCGCTGCTGGCCTGGATTTACACCGGTCTCAGGGTCGCGCATTCGTTGGTTCAGGTTACCGCGAACAAGGTGACGGTGCGATTCATACTGTTTGCCATATCCAGCGTGGTGCTAATCGCGCTGATCGTAAATGCCGGCCTGCTGGTTTTCTGATCGACGATCTGTTCGATCACCCGCTTCGATTGGACCAACGCTTGTATAATCGACCCCCTGATCGCGGCGCGGCGCAGAAAAATGCTAACGGGCCCCCTGTAACGCGCAAGAATTAAGCGGCGGGACCATGCGGGTGGCTATTTCCTTAAAGGGCCCAGCCCTTTACTCCGCGGCTTCCACCTGCGGCAGTTGTTCCTGCGCGAATTCCAGCGTGGCCAGAAACTTTTCCGCATCCAACGCCGCCATGCAGCCCGTGCCTGCGGCGGTTACGGCCTGGCGATAGGTGTGATCCATCACGTCGCCGCATGCGAACACGCCGGGAATTTCCGTCTTGGGGGTGCCGGCCTCCACCTGCAGATAACCGCCATCGTCCATCGGCAGCTTGCCTTTGAACAATTCGGTCGCAGGCGCGTGTCCGATCGCAACGAAAGCCCCATCGGCCGCCAGCGTGCTTTTTTCGCCGGTCTGTGTGTCGATCAATTCCAGATGGCTTAGCGTGCCCTTTTCATTGGCAAGGAAACGATCGACGGTCTTGTTCCACAACGGAGTAATCTTGTCGGATTTGAAAACGCGTTCCTGCAATATCTTTTCCGACCGCAATTCGTCGCGGCGGTGGATCAACGTAACATCGTCGGAATGGTTGGTGAGATACAGCGCTTCTTCCACCGCGGTATTACCGCCGCCGATTACCACCACTTTCTTGCCGCGGTAGAAGAACCCGTCGCACGTCGCGCAGGCAGACACGCCCTTGCCGCCCAGTTCCTGTTCGCCCGGAACGCCCAGCCATTTTGCCTGCGCGCCAGTAGCGATCACCAGCACATCGCCGATATATTCATCGCCGCTGTCGCCGATTGCGCGGAACGGCGAACCACCGGCCATATCGACTTCTACGATCGTGTCCCACATCATCCGCGTGCCGACATGTTCCGCCTGCGCCTGCATCTGTTCCATCAGCCAGGGGCCCTGGATCACATCCTTGAAACCGGGGTAATTTTCAACTTCGGTGGTAATGGTCAACTGGCCGCCGGGCTGGATACCCTGCACCACGATGGGTTCCAGCATGGCCCGTGCGCCGTAAATGGCGCAGGAATATCCTGCAGGGCCGGAGCCGATGATCAGCATTTTGGTGCGATGGGTCGCCATGTTATTTTCCGTCGGTAAGAATGGGTCTATGCCCGATCTGGTTATCTCTCGACCAGATGCAAGCGAGCGATGGACTACGCCTGCACAAGATGCTTTCGTAACGCATTGCGCGCGATGTCGTCTACCTCCAGCACATCGGACAGGAATTTGTCGGGGCCGCCATACGCCTTCTCCACAGCTTTTCTGCCCGCAACGAGATAGCGTTCGTCCACACCCATCAAAACGCGAATTGTCGCATCATCCATCGCGCCATATTTCGCGCGCACTGCCTTTGCGCCCGCTTCGATCCGCGCGTCCATATCGCCGGCAGTGTTGGTCAGCAGATAATCGGCCATCGCATCATCGGGGTGCACCCCCAGCGCATGGTGCAAAAGGTCCACGGCCATACCGGTCCGGTCCTTTCCGGCCAGGCAATGCACCACGCTGGCGCCGTCGCCCCTGGCCAATGCGGCAAAATAGAATTTCAGGACCGTAATCAGGTTGGCCCGCGACGGGAGCCGCGCATACAGTGCCTCCATCGCCATGCGCGCGGATGCGATGTCCATTGCACCCTTCGCAGCTTCAAGATGCGGCGCGATGCCTGCCGTTTCCCCATCGAAAAAATGCACTTCGGCCGAAAATCCAGACGCCCGTCGGCACGGATTCGCGCGGCGTTCGCTATTGCCCCGCAGATCGATGACATGGGCAAGCGCAAGCGCGTCGATCGCTTTCAGATCGGCCGCGCTGGCGTTGCCATGCTCTCCGGAACGCCACAGCATCCCGGTCCTGACCCGCCCGCCGCCTGCGACCGCGTAGCCGCCATAGTCGCGAAAATTATGAACGCCGCTCAACGGCAAAACCCGGTCCATCTGCATCGGGGCGCAGTGCCAGCACGCCGCGCGACATTCAAGTGAAGGATTGGGCCACGAATATGGTAGCGGAGGAGGGACTCGAACCCCCGACACGCGGATTATGATTCCGCTGCTCTAACCAGCTGAGCTACTCCGCCCCCGAAAAGGCTGCAGGATTTGGACCCGCGCAGGCGGCGCATTTAGGGGCGCGGCGTGCGGTGGTCAACAGCAAACCGGCGGGGTATGTCCGGTCATCGGCCCGGATCAGCCGCGGAATGAATATGTCCGTACGAATTCCCACGGACCCCCACGATAGATGTGCAGCGACAGTCCTTTGAAACGAAACGGGCGCGGTTCGATCGATGTTGCCAATTGCGCCTGCAAAGCTTTGGCATCCTTCACAGAAACCTTGTTCTGGATGGTTACGTGAAGCTGCGGCCTGTGCAGATCCTGCGGGATCAGCAAACCATGAAACCGGTCTGCCAGATTTTGCCAGATTGCAATCATCGCCGGGCTTGCAAGCCGCAATGCGGTACCCTTCCCCAACGGCATGACTCCTTCAAGATAGCCAGCCACCGGCGGGTTTTCCCGGGCTTCCTGCGACAGTGCCGCCTTGACCTCCCCTTCGCTTGAAGGCGGCAGGGCATGAAACAAGGAGACATGGGCCTGCAGATGATTGCGTTCGGCCGGAAAATGCGCGCTGCGCAGCGTGGTGGCCCATCGTGCCAGATCGGGCGGCAGTTCCGCAGTTATTATAAAGGGGGCAGAGGTAATCGATGCACTCACATCTCACCGCGTTGGCGGCGCAGGGCGAACCATTTATCCACTGCGGCATTATGGCCTTCCAGCGTTTCGTTGAACTCATGACCGCCAGTTCCGTCCGCCACCATGAACAACGCCGCGGTCTTTTCAGGATCAAGCACCGCGGCAATGGATTCGCGCCCCGGATTGGTGATCGGCCCTTTGGGCAGGCCCACCATCGAATAGGTGTTATAACCGTTGATCGCCGCAATTTCCGACCGGCGAATACGGCGACCGAGCGGCTTACCCTTTGTCAAAGGGTATATGATGGTTGGGTCGGCCTGCAGCCGCATACCCGCTTTAACCCGGTTGGAATAAAGCCCCGCCACCATTCGGCGCTCGGACGCGATGCCGGTTTCCTTTTCCACGATCGATGCAAGGATTACAGTCTGGGCCGGACTGGAAACCGCAATGTCGGACTTACGGTTCGCCCATGCCTGTGCCAGATAGCTGCGCATGGCATCCTGCATTCTGGCCAGAATTTCCGCCCGGCTCGCGCCCCGTTCGAAATCGTAGGTATCGGGCAGCACGCTACCTTCCTGCGGGACCGGCACCTGGCCCGTCAGCAGCGGCTCGGCCATCAACAGCTCGTGGACAACGATGGACGGCGTGCCTTCCGGTATGGTCACGAAGCGGCGAATGACATCGCCGGACTGAAACGCGGCCAGCATCACGGCAGGGCTCATGCCGGCTTCCAGCAGAAACTCGCCCGCCTGAACCGGACTGCCGCTACCCAGCAGCTTCGCCCGCGTGAGAAACCCATCGGCCGATGCGATATAGCCTGAATTTTCCAGATCGCGCGCGACCGATGTCAAGGTAGCGCCGCTGGGTATCACGAAATTCGCGTCTTCCTCGATTTCGGCAGCACCATACCAACCCAGCGCAAACCATGCTGCCGCCAACGCTATTACAGTCGCAAAGGCCACGGCGATGATAGTTGTCATCCGATAGCCGGTACGGCGCATCGTCAGTCGGCCTTTCGCATAATCAGGCTGGCATTGGTTCCACCAAAGCCGAAACTGTTGTTCAGCACTGCCTTCACGTCCCGTTTTCGGGCTGTGTGTGGGACCAGATCGACGCCTTCTGTGCCGTCATCGGGATTATCGAGATTGAGTGTGGGAGGTACGATCTGGTCGCGAAGGGCGAGAATACAGAAAATACTTTCGACAGCGCCCGCGCCGCCCAGCAAATGCCCGATAGCCGATTTGGTGGATGACATGGATGCTCCGCCAAGATCGTTGCCGAACACGCGCATCGCTGCAGCCAGTTCGATCGTGTCCGCCATGGTGGAGGTGCCATGAGCGTTGATGTAATCGATGTCGCCCGGCTCAAGGCCCGCCTTTCGCAAGGCCATACGCATGGCCAGTTCGGCCCCCCGCCCTTCGGGATGGGGCGCAGTTACGTGATAGGCATCGCCGGACAGGCCGTATCCCACGACCTCGGCATAGATTGTGGCACCCCGCGCTTTGGCGTGTTCGTATTCTTCCAGTACGACGACCCCCGCACCTTCGCCCATTACGAAGCCGTCACGGCCCTTGTCATACGGGCGGCTCGCCTCGGTCGGGCGGTCGTTATAGCTCGTATTAAGAGCGCGAGCCTGCGCAAACCCTGCCACGCCGAGCGGGTTTACCGTACCCTCAGCCCCGCCCGCCAGCATGATATCGGCATCGTCGTCCTTGATCATCCGGGCGGCATCGCCGATCGAATGTGCACCGGTTGAACAGGCAGTCACAACAGCATGGTTCGGGCCCATCAGGCCGTATTTGATGGAAACCTGCCCCGAAACAAGGTTGATGAGGCGGCCATGCACGAAATGCGGACTGACACGGCCCGGGCCCCGTTCGTGAAGCACCAGGCTTTCGCTTTCGATCCCCGGCAATCCGCCAATTCCCGATCCGATGGAGCAGCCCGCGCGCTCTTTCGTGGCATCGTCCATATCGGTCAGCCCGGCGTGTTCCAGCGCTTGGCCCGCAGCGTCGATGCCGTATATGATAAAAGGATCGACCTGTCGCTGTACCTTGTGGTCCACGCGTTTGTCGGGATCGAACCCATATTCGTGATCTTTTGGTTTGACCTCGCAGGCGATCTTGCATTTGTGGTCGGCCGTATCGAAACGTGTGATCGGCCCCGCGCCGCTTTTGCCCGCAAGGATGTTGGACCAGGTAGTCTCAACATCTGCGCCCAGCGGGGTGACGAGCCCAAGACCAGTTACGACAACACGGCGCATTGTATTCTCCATACGAATGTTCAGGCTTGTGACCCTACAGGGTCCACTGAAATGACAACAGGCCCAACCCGGTCGGGCTGAGCCTGTTGAAGCCCCGCGGGTTTTTGAACCGGTAGCGGAACCCGCGCAGAAATCCGCCGGTGGCTGGACCCGCGATGATGCAAGGAGCCGGGCGGATCGCTATCGGGATATCAGCCCTTATGTTCTTCGATATATTTGGTGGCATCGCCCACGGTCGTGATCTTTTCCGCCGCATCGTCCGGAATTTCCACACCGAATTCTTCTTCGAATGCCATGACCAGTTCCACGATGTCGAGGCTGTCTGCGCCAAGATCGTCGATGAAGCTTGCTTCCTGGGTAACCTTGTCGGCTTCGACACCAAGGTGTTCGACGACGATTTTCTGGACGCGATCTGCAGTATCGGACATATTTTCCCTCTCGAAATTGGGGTTGGAGCCTTTCCTGTCGCCCTAATGAACGCCAGGCCCCGTGGCAAGGGCCGCCGACGTAAATCGTTCCGCAATCACCCTTTACCCGCCGTACCGATAAAAGCGTTTGACGCTGCTTTGGCAAGCTGGGGAACAAAGTCGGTCGATTTGCGGTTGGTTCGGCGTAAGCACTTCGCTGACGAGGAAAAATCGATGAACAATTCACAGAAAATTTTGAAAAGCCTGGCCGACACCGCGTTCGATTCCGTGAAGGGATATCAGCAGGCAGCAGGAAAGGCGCAGTCGCCGCAGCTGAAACAGACGCTGGCACAATGCGCGCAAAAGCGTGAGGAAACGCTGAGCCACCTCAATGCGGAATTACAGCGGCAGGGCTGCGATCAGGCCGATGGCACCGTGCTGGGTTCGGCGCATCAGACCTGGGCCGATATTGCCGGACTGTTCGAAAGCGGCGATGAAAATGCAGCCGAACGGGTCGAAGAAGGCGAAGATTATATAGCCAAAAAGTTTGGTGAGGCACTGCAAGATGACGATCTCGACACCAGCAGCCGTCAGGTCGTGCAGTCGGTCTATAGCGAGATCCAGGCGGGCGAGCGTTTTTCGGACCAGCTGAAAAAACAATATGACTGATTAGCTGACTGAAATAATTGATAAAGGGCGCGAGACCAAACCGGTTTCGCGCCCTTTTTTATGTCAGCTGCCGGTCGTGTCCAAACGCGCCGTTTCGCCCGCAGGTTGGGCCGGTTCGACGGCGCGGATATGCACGTCGCGCAATTGCGCCTTCGAAACGGGGCTCGGGGCACCCATCATCAGATCCTGCGCCTTCTGGTTCAGCGGAAACGCAATGACCTCGCGGATATTCGGTTCGTCCGCCAACAGCATTACGATCCGGTCGATACCTGGCGCAGACCCGCCATGCGGCGGCGCGCCAAGTTTGAAAGCTTCGATCATGCCGGAAAATTCCTTGTCCACGGTCGCTCTGTCATATCCTGCGATTTCGAATGCCCTGTACATGATTTCCGGCTTGTGGTTCCGGATCGCGCCGCTGGAAAGTTCATAACCGTTGCAGACGATATCGTATTGCCAGGCGAGAATATCCGTCGGCTCCTGCGTTTCCAGCGCCTCCATTTCGCCCTGCGGCATAGAGAACGGGTTATGACTAAAATCGACGCGCTTTTGTTCATCATCATATTCGAACATCGGGAAATCCACGATCCAGCAGAATTTAAACGCATCCTCTTCAATCGAGACCCAGTTCCTCGCCGATCCGGGTGCGCGCGGCCCCTGCCAGTTTCGCCGCTTCCTTCTCCTTACCGGCGGCAAAGAACAGTCCGTCATCATCGCCTAGGCCAAGCGCATCGTACAGCTTCGCCATGCGTTCAGGCCCGTGGTTTTTGGCAATCGGCCCGCCAAATTCGCCGCCTTTGCGCGTAACGTATCCAAGCCCGGCAAATCCTTCGCCGCGCGCCCAATTGTTCATATCGTCGAAGAATTTACGGCTTTTGTCATTGGTACCCGGCGCCGGTATCACCCGCACCACACCGCCGCCGCCCACGATTTTTTCGAACAGGCCGAACCCCGACTTCTCGAAATGCGATGTCACGTCCGTGATAATCAGCGGATTGCGCAGGTCCGGCTTGTCGGTGCCGTATTTCATCAGCGCCTCGGCATAGGGAATGCGCGGAAATTCGCCCGCAGGCGTCACGCTTTTTTCGCCAGCAAACTCCTCGAATACGCCGGCCAGAACCGGCTCGATGGTCTGGAACACGTCTTCCTGGGTCACGAAACTCATTTCGAAATCCAGCTGGTAGAATTCCGGACTGCGGTCGGACCGCAAATCTTCATCGCGAAAACAGGGGGCTATCTGGAAATAGCGGTCGAAACCAGCAACCATCAGCAGCTGTTTGAACATTTGCGGCGCCTGCGGAAGCGCATAGAATGTGCCGGGATGCAGGCGGCTCGGCACCAGATAATCGCGCGCGCCTTCAGGGCTGGACGCACCCAGGATGGGCGTTTGAAATTCGGTAAAGCCCTGATCCGTCATCCGCCCGCGCAGCGACGTGATTACCTTGTTGCGCAGCATGATATTGGCATGCACCCGTTCCCGCCGCAGATCGATGAACCGGTATTTCAGGCGAATTTCTTCAGGATATTCCTGCTCGCCGGCGACCGGCAAAGGCAATTCGTCCGCCCTCGATTGTATCGTAACGCTGCGCGCGAAGATCTCGATTTCGCCGGTGGGCAGATTACCGTTGACGGTCCCCTCGCCCCGCGCCTTCACTACGCCATCGATCGTCACGACGCTTTCCACCCGCAGCCCATCCAGAATTGACAGGGCGGGCGAATCCTCGTCCGCCACGATCTGTGTCAGTCCGTAGTGATCGCGAAGATCGACGAACAGCACTCCACCATGATCGCGTTTGCGGTGAATCCAGCCGGACAGACGAACGGTCTCGCCAACGTCGGTTCGGGTCAGCGCGGCACAAGTGTGAGTGCGAAAAGCATGCATTCGAAAATCTTTCCATTTGTCGGGCTATGCCGCTAGGGGCGCTACTCTCCCGCCCCCGTTTCCAATAGGGCGGGCTAACAGGGGACGCGTGCGTTTTTGTCAAGGTGACACAGCGCAAATACGGGTCCCGAGCGGCGGTACTCCGCCCGTCTACAGAAGAAATTTATGAAAATACATGACCTGATTACCACAACTGATGCGCTTAACGATCTGGTGGCGCGTCTGGCACAATCCGATTTCGTGACGGTCGACACCGAATTCATGCGCGAAAACACGTATTGGCCAGAATTGTGCCTCGTCCAGATCGCCAACGATAAGGAAGCTGCCGCTATCGACCCCATGGCGGATGGCATCGACCTGGCCAGCTTGCTGGACCTGCTGTGCGACAATGACGATGTGCTGAAAATCTTTCATGCTGGCGGACAGGATGTGGAAATCATATTCAACCTGACCGGGAAAACACCGCAGCCTATCTTCGACACGCAAATTGCCATGATGGCAGTCAGCCAGAGCGAACAGATCGGCTATGCCAATATGGTCGAAAGCTGGTTGGGCGTTAGCGTGGACAAAGGGGCGCGTTTCACCGACTGGAGCCGTCGCCCGCTGACGGACCGGCAGATCGAATATGCGATCGGGGATGTCACCTATCTGTCGGAAATCTTCCCCAAAATGCTGAAAAAGCTGCACGCGACCGAACGCGGCAAATGGCTGAACGCGGAAATGGAAAAGCTGGCCGATCCCGGCAATTATCGCAGCGATCCCGATAATGCATGGCGCCGTATCAAGGCGCAGGGCCGCGATCCGAAAATGCTCGGCCGGTTGAAGGCGCTGGCCGCATGGCGCGAAGGGGAAGCGCAGCACAAGGATATCCCGCGCGGCCGGATCATGCGCGACGAAACGCTCGCCGATATTGCCGGCAATCCCCCTAAAAAGCAGGCTGATCTGGCCAAGGTGCGCGGCTTGTCCAACGCCTGGAAAGACAATGACATCGGCAAACGCATGATGGATGCAGTGGACGATGCAGCGCCGCTGCCCAAGGATGAAATGCCCAGCAAAAACCGGCGCGGCGCTCCGTTGGGCAAGGAAGGGGCGCTGGTTACGGATTTGCTCAAACTGCTCCTGAAGATCAGGTCGCGTGAAATCGACATTGCGAGCCGGCTGCTGACCAAGGCGGACGAGTTGGAGGCGCTGGCGTCCGGGGTTCGCGACCTGAATATTCTGAAAGGGTGGCGGTACGACGTGTTCGGCAAGGATGCGCTGGAACTGGTGGAGGGTCATCTTGGGTTTGCAGTAAAGGACGGCCGACTGAAAATGTCACGGATCGAAGACGAACCGGATGAAGATGGTACGACCGCTGACGGCACGATTGCGTCCGGGGCCGAGTGAGCACGTATCTTCCCACCATCAAGCAGTTGCAATATCTGGCGGCACTGAAGGAACATGGCCATTTCGGGCGTGCGGCAGCGGCAAGCTTCGTTTCGCAGTCGACCCTGTCCGCAGGCATCCGCGAGTTGGAAACACTGCTGGGGACAGTTCTGGTCGAGCGTAGCCGCCGGGTGGTCCGCTTCACCCCGCTCGGCGATGCCGTGGTCGCGAAGGCGCATCGGCTTTTGCGAGAAGCGGAGGAGCTGGGCGAACTGGTGCAGGCTTCGGGTAAGCCGTTGTCGGGCGAACTGCGCATGAGCGTGATCCCGACCATCGCCCCGTTCCTGTTGCCGCGAATATTGCCAAGGCTGCGGCGCGAACGCCCGGCCCTAAAGCTGTTCTTGCGCGAAGAAACCAGCGCCGATGCCATCGAATCCCTCAATCACGGTCGCGCCGATTGCGTGCTGCTGGCTTTGCCGTTTCCGACTGGCGACGTGGAAGTGGCGGAAATCGAGACCGACCGACTATTCGTTGCGTTTCCCAAAGACGATCCCCGCGATCCGCCTGAGGCGATTTCTGCGTCCATGATCGATGAAGGGCAATTGCTGTTGCTGGAAGACGGTCATTGCCTGCGCGAACACGCCCTTGCCGCGTGCGACCGTCCCGAACTTGGGGCAAGTGCCACGATGATCGGCACCAGCCTGCATACATTGGTGCAGATGGTGGATAACGGGCTGGGGATCACCATGCTGCCGCAAATGGCAATCGATGCGGGCATTCTTGCCAATACGGATATTGTGGTGCGCCCGCTTAAATCCAAGGCCGATAGTCGCACGATCGCCCTGGTATGGCGGCGCAATTCACCGCGCGGCGATGAATTCCGACTACTGGCCGATGAACTGCGCGAAGGATGATGGTCTAGCCGTCGCGATAAAGCGGCGCGATGTGGCAAACGCCCAGTGTCGCACGAAAGTCATATTCACGAAATGTTGGTGATTAACCGGCTAAAACGACCATACGTAAAACCTCGATGGTGGAATTTCGCATGCGTTCTTTCAATCGTTTCAAGACCGATCAGGACATTCGCTGTTCGCACAAGGGCAAGCTTTACAAAGCAGGCCTGTATAATCTTTCCTGCGGCGGATGCATGATCGAAGCGGCACACGATGCGCTGGTGCCAGGGGATGCCGTGCAGATCGCGTTGAACCCGAAGATTCGCGTACCGGGCCATATCGTCTGGCGTGTCGACAAGAATATCGGGATCAAGTTCGATGTGCCTGTCCACCAAACCGTTCTGGAACATTTCGGTTATCGCGATGAATTGTTCGACGGAGATGATCCCCGCGATCGCTTCGGCATTCCGTTGACCGAAATGCAGAGTGTCATGGGCGGAAGCGCGCAATAGGCAAGCGGCAAACGGCGCACATCGCGCCAGATCGTTTAATCCATATGCTTGATGCCGACGCGCAGATAATCCCAGCCGGTTATCAATGTCAGCGCCGCGGCCGCCCACAGGCTGGTCAAGCCGACCAGGTGGATCCATTGGTCCGCCCACGGACGTTCGATCACGCCCACGCTTGACGGTTGCGGCCCATGAATTGCTCCGCCCAAGATAAGCGCTCCTAACGCCACAAGCTGCAATGTGGTTTTCCATTTCGCCAGACGGGTCACGGGAACAGACACCTGCAATCCTGCAAGAAATTCCCGTAATCCCGATACGGCAATTTCCCGCATCAGTATGATCAATCCTGCGATCACGTGCAGGTCGCCCACATGGGGCCCGCGTAGATACCCTTGCGCAGTCAGCACCAGAATAACCGACGCAACCATGATCTTGTCGGCAATCGGATCGAGAAAAATACCAAGTTTCGATACCGTCCCGCTCGACCGGGCGAGATAACCGTCGAAATAATCGGTGATACCCATCAGACAATACAGCACGAATGCCAGCAGATAGCCCAGCTTCCAATCGGGCCACCACAATAGCGCCGCCAGCAGCGGCACCGCAAATATGCGGGACATGGTCAAAAGGTTCGGCAGGCTGAGCATACCGTGCCTGTACCCCACCTTCGCCCGGGGCAAAAGCTTCCGATTGGTCTTGTTCACATCGCGCAAATGGCTAGACCCCACCCCCATAGGCAGTGTGCAGGCATAGGCCCGCCACAATGCCGGACGAAAAGACAGGCGAGAAAGCATGAGCACAACGACGCATCTATTGCATCGCAGGCGTTTTTTGCCCCTGTTCATCACTCAGCTTTTCAATGCCTTCAACGACAATCTTTATAAAAATGCGATGGTCTTGTTCGTGGTGTATCAGGTGTACAACTCACCCGAAGCAGAGGGCATTTTCAGTGCAGTTGCATCGGGCCTATTCATCCTGCCATTTTTTCTATTGTCTGCTCTTGCCGGGCAATTGGCCGATATGCGCGACAAGGCGAAAATCATCCGTACGGTGAAGGCGTGCGAAATCGTGTTGATGCTGATCGGAGCGGCGGGCCTCTACCTTGCCTGGAAGGGTATTCTGGTGGAAGCCATTGCAATACCCCTGTTGCTGCTGGCTTTGCTGTTGACTGGTGTGCAGTCGACCTTTCTGGGCCCGATCAAATACGCCATCCTGCCGCAGCATCTGAAAAAGGAAGAAGTGCTGGCGGGCACCGGCCTAGTGGAAGCAGGTACCTATATCGCGATTCTCGGCGGCACTATTCTGGCAGGCTGGATCGACGTGGAATATGCAGCGGTCGGGATCGTGATAACCGCGATCGTGGGATATCTCGTCAGCCGGCAGGTTCCCGATGCGCCACCGATGGGAGCAATTCGTGAAAAACTGGACTGGAACATCATCCGCGCTTCCAAAAATCTTATTCGTGAAACGATGCACAATCAGGAAGTGTTTTACGCAATACTGGCAATCAGCTTTTTCTGGACCATCGGCGCGGTCCTGTTCATCCAGTTCGTACCGTTGGCGAAGAATGTAATCATGGCGCAGCCTGAGGTTGCAAGCCTGTTTCTGGTCATATTTTCCATCGGCGTGGCGATCGGGTCCGTATCCATCAACATGCTGCTTAAGGGCAAAGTGTCGGCGCGTTATTCGCCCCTGTCGGTGCTCATGATGGGGGTCTTCGTTGTCGCGTTCTATTGTGTTGTGCGGCTATGGGCGTTGGACCAACCAGCGGACCTTTTGAACGTAAGCGAATTTCTCGCCTGGCCGATGGCGACGTTTCTGCTGCTGTCATTGCTGGGCATTGCCATTGCCGGGGGAATGTTCGTAGTGCCCTTATATGCATTTTTGACGACCCGCGTCGCACCTGAACAGGCCGCGCGAACGATTGCTGCCAATAATATCGTAAATTCCGGGGCGATGGTCGCCGGGTCGCTCGTCGCTATGCTCTTGAGCGTTATCGGCGTTTCCATCGCTGAACAATTGTTGTTGAGCGCCGGGATGTGCCTGGTTTCCGCATGGCTGGGGCGGCGATTATACCGGGCTGAATTGATGGCGGAACTGCGTGCAGCCGACATTGTGCAGTCTTCCCCCGCATGATTTTCCTATAGAATGAACAGCGACGCGGCTACGAAACAACTGATATAGGCCAACCAGAAATCGTAAAAATCGCTTCGCGAAATACGCCACCCGGGACGCGCCGTTAATGGCACAATCCCGCGGCGTATATGCGGCGGTAGAGTCATCAGAAATGGATGGCGGGCGGTTTCATCGGTAAGGACCAGCGATCTTCTCATGACACGTCGGATAATACCTGGGTAACGATAAAGTCTCGCGTAACCAATGCCTTGTCACGAAATGGGACGACAGCAAAACACGCGAGGCCCACCGTCAATGTGTCGGCCTGTCCGCAGTCGCGCTGTCAACCGGAGCCGCTGCCATTTCCAACACGATGTCCCATTCCTGCGGGCGAACCTCGCTCACCGAAAGGCGCATCAATTTGACCAGTTCCATTTCTTCCAACCGCGGTTCGGCCTTGACCTGCTTCAATGTGACCGGCTGTGCAAGCTGTTCCACCGGTTCGATCTTGACCGCGGCCCATTTGCCGGTTGGATCGGTGGGATCCGAAATGCCGGACTTGCTGACGCGAGCAACGCCGACAATCTGCAGTCCAATGTTGGAATGGTAGAAGAACACCAGGTCCCCGACCTCCATGGCGATAAGATTGTTTTTGGCCTTGTGATTGCGGACCCCGTCCCACGTACCCTCTCCTTCCGCCACCAGATCGTCCCAGCTATAGACGTCAGGTTCGGATTTCATCAGCCAATATCGTGCCAAGTGCGCGCTCCCCTAAGTTTGGTCCGTGCGGCGTAGCCTCAGGCGGCAAATGCGGCCAGCCCCGACAAGAAGAAATTAACCGTTTCTTCAATGCCGGGTTGATATTGGCCCTTACTCAGCTGTTTGGGGGAACAGGTTGCACGCGCAGCCGCCGACATTCGTAATGAGCATTGCCAGTCGCAAACTAGACATCAAGCGCCGCGTCGGAACAGATCTTGTTACCTTCGGTATCGCGATGTCCGCCATCATCATGTTCGTTGGTACGGGCGGTGTCGTGATGCCGATGATCATGCGCAGCTGGCTGTATGGCATGGCCGGGCCCGATACACTGCTTGTCAATGCGCTGCTTCTCAACATCGCGCTCATCCTGTTCGGAATGCGCCGTTACCGCGAACTTATCTGGGAAATCGAAGAACGCAAGGATGCGGAATTCAAGGCCAAGCGGCTGGCGGAACTCGACCCCTTGACCGGATGCCTCAATCGCCGCAGCATTGCTTCGGCCACCGACATTTTAATCGGCAGTAAGAAAACCGCAAACAAAAGCGTTGCCTTCCTGATGGTCGACCTCGACAATTTCAAACAGGTCAACGATCTCTATGGACACAAAATCGGCGATGAATTGCTGATCACCGCTTCCCGCCGAATGAAGGCGGTTTTGCCCAAGGATGCAATTCTGGCCCGGTTGGGCGGCGATGAATTTGCCTGCGTCGTCCCGTTTGACCAGGCCGCGCCCGATACGGTCGACCAGACGGCCAGCAAGCTGATCCAGGCCGTTTCGAAACCCGACACTATTGACGGGTTCCCTGTCGAGATCACGATGTCCGTAGGGATCGCCACCAACATACTGACCGCCCGCGATGCGCAAACGACGCCCGATGCGCAGGCACTGCTGCACCGCGCAGACATTGCCATGTATCAAGCAAAGAAACAGGGCAAAAACCGTTTCTTCTGGTTCGAGGCATCGATGGAAAGCGAATTGCGAATTCGCAACGAACTGGAACAAGCCATTCGCACAGGCATCAGAAACCAGGAATTCGTACCGTTTTACGAACAGCAGATCGATCTCGACACCGGAGAACTGGCAGGGTTTGAAATGCTGGCCCGGTGGCAATCGCCACATCTTGGCATGGTCAACCCCGCCATTTTCGTGCCGATTGCGGAAGAGATCGGTATGATTGCCGAATTGTCAGAAATGCTCATCGAACAGGCTTTGATGGAAGCCAGTGACTGGGACACCAGGTTGACGCTTTCGGTAAACATTTCGCCCATCCAGCTACGCGATCCATGGTTTTCGCAGAAGCTTCTGAAGTTGCTGACAAAGCATAATTTCCCGCCCCCGCGACTGGAAATTGAAATTACCGAAAGTTGCCTGCACGAAAATATCGGCACGGTGAAATCGCTTATTACCAGCCTCAAAAATCAGGGCGTAAAAATCGGTCTCGACGATTTCGGTACCGGCTATTCAAGTCTGACCCAATTGCGCACCTTGCCGTTCGACCGACTGAAAATAGATCGCAGCTTCGTTGGCGAACTGAATGAAGAAGAAGCGAGCGAAAAAATCGTCGATTCCATTATTTCGCTAGGCCGCGGTTTGGGTATTCCGCTAACTGCGGAAGGGATCGAAGACGAAACCATTCTAGCGGCGCTTCGCAAAAAAGGGCAGTTGCGCGGTCAGGGGTTTCATTTCGGCCGGCCGGAATCTGGTGTGGAGGTACGCCGTCGGCTGGCGCATCTCGATCTGCTGGCGGTACCAGCCATCAATGGCCAGCCTGCCGGAACCCTCTCCAGCGACTCTTCTTCGCCGCTACCGACCGCGGAACTTCGTCAGAGCGCCTAAGCGCGCGTGGCGGTGTAATACTGCGCGGACACTGGACGGCACAAGCCGCAATGCATAGACGCGCTAACGATGCGTATTCCTTTCATAAAGATGCATGGTCTGGGCAACGATTTCGTGGTGATCGATGCCCGTATCGATCGCCTACCGGCTTATGACGCGATCCAAATCGCGCGCCTTGCCGACCGCAATACGGGTATCGGCTGCGACCAGATAATCATTCTGTACCCAAGCGATAAAGCGGATTTCGCGATGCGTATATACAATGCCGACGGGACCGAGGCTGAAGCCTGCGGCAATGCATCGCGCGCGGTGGCCGTTCTTCATGGCGCGTCTGCCATGGTTGAGACGAAGGGCGGTCTTATTGCGATCGCCCCGGCAGACGGGGGCGCCCGGGTGGAAATGGGCGAACCCCGCTTTTCATGGGATGCGATACCGCTGGAATATCCCATGGATACGGCGGATATGCCAATGTCATGGGAGGAGTTGCGCCGGCCGATTGCCGTCAATGTCGGCAACCCGCACATCGTATTCTTCGTAAAAGATACAGCCGCCGTTCCGTTGGAAAGGCTGGGCCCGATAATCGAAAATGACGCGCTTTTCCCGCAGCGTATCAATGTGAATGTTGCGCAGATCGCGGATGATCATATTAAACTGCGCGTCTGGGAACGCGGCGCGGGCCTAACCCGTGCGTGCGGTACGGGAGCCTGCGCGACAGCCGTTGCCGCGATCACGCGTGGATTGGCCCGGTCGCCGGTTACAGTACAGTTGCCGGGTGGGGAACTGACGGTGGAATGGTGCCCGGGTCAGCCGATCGTGATGACGGGTCCGGCCAGTGAAAGCTTTCGCGGTTCGTTCGACTGGGCCGATTTCTCGTGAGCGACACGCTGGAGCCCTCCCCGCACGTCGTATCGCTGGGTTGCAGGCTCAATATTTCCGAAAGCGAACGGATCAAGGCAATTCTGGCCGATGCCGGCGATGTGGTCGTCATCAACAGCTGCGCTGTTACGGTAGAGGCTGTGCGCCAGACCAGGCAAGCGATCCGGCGTGCGCGGCGGGAACGCCCCGATGCGCGGTTGCTGGTGACCGGCTGCGCTGCCGAGATCGAACGCGAACAGATCGCGGCAATGCCCCAAGTCGACGGATTGATCGCCAACAGTGCGAAACTCGATCCGCGGGCCTGGAACGTGGAGGCAAAGCCGGCAGATATTGCGGAAGGCCGCACCCGCGCTTTTATTGCGGTGCAAAACGGCTGCGATCACGCCTGCACTTTCTGCGTGATCCCGCAGGGTAGAGGGGCAAGCCGGTCGATGTCGGTGCTGGAAATTCTTCGCGAGATCGAACGCCATCTGGATTATGGTGCGGGGGAGATCGTGCTGACTGGCGTGGATGTGACATCCTGGGGTCACGATCTTGCGGACACCCCGCCGCTAGGTTCGATGGTTGCAGCAATTCTGGATGCATTCCCGATGCTGCAACGCCTGCGGATGAGTTCGCTCGACGGGATCGAAATCGACCCCTTGCTCGAAGAAATGTTCGCCCACGAGCCGCGTTTGATGCCCCATCTGCACCTCTCGCTCCAGCATGGGCATGACATGATGCTGAAACGGATGAAGCGGCGCCATCTGCGCGCCGATGCGGTGGCGCTGGTCCAACGGATCAAAGCCCATCGACCGGAACTCGCCGTTGGGGCCGATCTGATTGCGGGTTTTCCGACCGAAGATCCGGCGATGCACGCGGCCAATCTGTCGATCGTGGACGAACTGGATATCGTTCATGGCCACATATTTCCGTATTCTCCCCGCCCCGATACGCCGGCAGCCCGGATGCCCCAACTGGACCGCCCCGTCATCAAGGCCCGCGCTGCGCAATTGCGTGACAGGGTTGCCATATCCCGTGACCGCTGGCTGCATTCGCGATTGGGCGTTCCGCTATCAATCCTCGCGGAACGCGATGGAACGGGCTATTCCCCCTGTTTTGCCAGAATGGCCGTGCCGCCGGAAACCCGTGCCGGCACCATTGCCGTACTGACGCCCCGAACGATCCGGAAAGGTTTGCTGCAATGACCGAAGCCAGCTGGAAAGACCGTCTGTTCGGGGGATTTCGCAAAACATCGGACCGCTTGTCCGACAATCTGTCCGGGATTGTCGGCACGGCAAAACTGGACGACAGCACGCTGGACGGGGTGGAAGATGCGCTGATCCTTTCGGACCTCGGACCGTCGGCCGCAGCGCGCATCTGTGCCAAACTGTCGGAAAAACGCTTCGGCCTGAATATTACCGAACGCGAATTGCGCGAGGCGGTAGCGGGCGAGATAGCTGATATCCTGCGTCCCGTTGCACAACCGCTGGAAATCACTGCATTTCCCCGCCCTCAGGTCATTCTGGTCATCGGCGTCAATGGCAGCGGCAAGACGACGACAATCGCCAAGCTGGCGCACGGTTTTCAGGAAGACGATTACGGGGTCATGCTTGCTGCAGGCGATACATTTCGCGCGGCGGCCATCGGGCAGCTCGCAACCTGGGCTGACCGCATCGGCGTGCCCCTGATACGCGGACCAGAAGGCGGCGATCCGGCTAGTATCGTATTCGATGGGGTGAAGGCTGCGACACGGCAGGGCATCGATACGCTTATCGTCGACACTGCAGGCCGATTGCAGAACAAGCGTGAACTGATGGACGAACTTGCGAAAATCCGCAAAGTACTGGGCCGTCTCAATCCCGAAGCACCGCACAACGTGGTGCTGGTACTGGATGCCACGAATGGACAGAACGCGCTCGCCCAGATCGAGGTGTTTCAGCAAGTCGCGGGGGTAACCGGCCTCGTCATGACCAAACTGGACGGCACTGCCCGAGGCGGCGTGCTGGTCGCGGCGGCGGAGCAATATGGTCTTCCGATCCATGCAATCGGGGTCGGCGAGAAAATCGACGACCTTCGACCTTTCGACCCCGATCTTGTCGCCAAAGTCATAGCAGGTGTGGCATAATGAATGATCCCAAGAACATTTCGACCACAAACACGGCCTCAAACACTGGCGCGAGCACGGCCCCAGATACGATCACGACCGGCGCTCCTATCTCGGACCGCGCCAAGCCGTCCGGCTGGCTTAACGTGCTGGTCGATTATGGGCCGCTGCTCGTGTTTCTGGGCGTCTACAAAGTAACATCGCCAGCCGAAAGCAATACGTTTCTCGAAATTGCCGCCGTTATCAAGGGAACGGCGGCATTCATGATCGCTGCGGTCCTCGCCCTCGCATTCTCAAAATGGAAATTCGGCAAGGTAAGCCCGATGCTTTGGCTATCGACAGCGTTGATTATCGGGTTCGGTGGATTGACGGTGTTTTTGGGCGACCCGACCTTCGTTCAGCTGAAGCCGACGATTATCTATGTCCTGTTCGGAACGGTTTTGCTGGTGGGCTATCTTCGCGGTAAGGCGTGGCTGCGCGTATTGTTGGAAGCGGCTTTCGAAGGCGTCGATGCCCGTGGCTGGCTGAAACTATCGCGCAACTGGGCGTTTTTCTTCCTTGCTCTCGCCTTTTTGAACGAGGTGCTGCGCTATTTTTACAATGTAGAGAACGACAGTTTCGAAACCTGGCTGTGGGCGAAATTTTGGGTGTTCATGCCACTTACCTTCCTGTTTACGTTCAGCCAGATACCCATGTTGCTCAAACATGGTCTGGCCCTGGATGCGCAGGACGATGTGTTGGCGGAAGAACCGCCGACCGGCTCCTAAATCCGAACCTGACTGCCCAGTTCGACCACCCGATTGGTCGGCAAGCGGAAAAATTCCATCGCGGTTGCCGAATTGCGCAACATCCAGGCGAAAATCTTTTCGCGCCAGATCGGCATTCCTGGCTTGTCGGATGGCAATAGCGTCTGACGCGAAAGGAAGAAGCTGGTCTGCATCATGTCGAATTCACCGCCGCACCGGCCCATTTTTTTAAGGCCTTCAGGGACATTGGTTTCTTCCATGAAACCATAGTGCAGCACCCCGCGAAAGAACCCGTCACCCAGATCATGATATTCGCAGCGTGTTTCCGGATCGACATACGGTATCTCTGCAATCTCCACCGTCAGGATGACCACGCGTTCATGCAGAACCTTGTTGTGTTTGATATTATGTAAAAGCGCGGAGGGAACCCCGCCTTTGGACGATGCCATGAATATCGCCGTACCGGTAACACGGGTTGCGCTGTTTTTCGCCGATTTGGCAAAGATTTCCATCGGCAGCGAAACTTCGCCCATGCGCGCCCGCATCAGATGGCGCCCGCGTGCCCACGTCGTAAGCAGAGTGAACGCGACCACACCCACAACCAGGGGGAACCACCCCCCATCGGGCACCTTGGCCAGATTTGCCGCAAAATACGCGCCGTCCACAATGATAAACAGGATGACGACTGGCGCGGCATACCACCATTTCCATTTCCATACGCCAACCAGCAGCACCGCCATCAGCAACGTATCGATGGTGACCGCCCCGGTAACGGCAATGCCGTAAGCCGACGCCAGATTTGACGAATTCCGAAATGTGAGCACCAGCACGATCACGGCGATCATCAACGCCCAGTTTACAATCGGAATGTAAATCTGCCCGCCTTCGGTTTCGCTGGTGTGGCGGATCGACAGGCGGGGAATGTAACCCATCTGCATCGCCTGATGGGTGATGGAAAAGGCCCCGGAGATAACGGCCTGGCTGGCGATAAATGTGGCAGCCGTGGCCAACAGCACCAGCGGCAGTCGCCATTCCTCTGCGGCCAGAAAGAAGAACGGACTTTGAATAGCCTCCAGCGCCAGATCGTTCGGCAATCCCATAATCATTGCGCCCTGGCCGAAGTAGTTAAGCAGCAGGCACGGCATGACGAAGCCAAACCAGGACAGGCGCATCGGCCCGCGTCCAAAATGCCCCATGTCGGAATACAGCGCTTCCGACCCGGTAACCGCAAGAACGACAGAGCCAAGAGCGAGAAACGCCGTGAACCCATCCAATATGAAAAAATTCACCGCATGATGCGGGCTCAATGCCCACAGGATTTCGGGCGTCTGTATAATCTGCCAAAGGCCCATTCCCGCGATGACCGTGAAATACACGATCATTACCGGTGCAAACAGTGCGCCGACCTTCGCGGTCCCGCGCTTCTGCAGTACGAACAGGAATATCAGCAGCACCAGCGCAATCGGGATGACGAACGGATCCATCCGATGGTCGACCACGGTCAGGCCCTCTACCGCCGACAGGACGGAGATCGCCGGCGTTATCATGCTGTCGCCGTAGAACAACGCGGTTGCGAACACCCCCAGCATCACCGTAATCCAGGCGTTTCTGGATCTGCCCAGTTTGCTGGAAATGAGTGCGACGAGGGCGAGCGACCCGCCCTGCCCCTTATTGTCCGCGCGCATCAGAATTGTGACATACTGGATGGAAACGACCAGGGTCATCGACCAGAATATCAAACTGATGACACCCAGCACATGCGCATTATCGAGGGCCAGCTTATAAGGTCCGACGAATGTCTCCCTAAAAGCGTAAAGCGGACTGGTGCCGATATCGCCGAACACCACGCCGACTGCGCCAATCGCCAACGCCCCCTTGGACGCACTGTGACCCAATTGCGCGCCGGGCGGCGGTGACACGATATGCGGACTGGTTTCGGCCATGCTGAGGGCGACCCCGATTGCGGTAATCCGGTGTCAGAACGGCATCGGAGGGAAACTGGTATGCTGTCAGGCCAAAGAGCACAGTCTGACGAAGCCGGCGGCGACTAGCAGTATCTCCAGCCAGCTGCAACTGGCGTTATGCTGATATCTGTGTTGGTATCTATGCCGGAATTTATGTTGGTGCGCGTACTTGCCGCGCCTGTGGTTCGATCTGTTGCAACAGGCCATCAAGTCGCATCAGCCGCTCGGCCAATGGCGCGCGCCATTCCGCATTGGCTGGGGCTTTGTCCAACAATTCGGCCCAAATCGCACGCGCCCGTAATGGCTCGCCGGATCGCAGCAGTCCAATCCCCATGAAATAACCGCCGGCCGGATTTTGCGGAGCGATGCGTTCGGCCTGCCGAAACGCATATATGGCGGGCGCGGTAAGTGTGCCCCCGGCATGATCTGTCAAAGCATTGCCCAAAGCGACCCAGGCTTCCGCATCGCGCGGATTTTCAGCGACCGCATTACCCAGCATATTGGCGGCATCTTCGAACTGCCCCCGACGCGCGAAAGCATCTGCAATAGTAACATAGCGCGCCGGCATCCGGTTCGGACTGAAAAATTCGCGCCGCACATCGATCATTGAAAAGTCCGCACTGTCAGGCGTAATGTCTGCGCGTTTCGGCGCACCACCGTAGCCGGGCGTGCCCTGGACACCGTAACCCGCCAGACCGAACAGGATGGTCGCTGCAAACAGCATCCAGCTTGTTCTGGGTAGCCGCAACACGGCAATAGCCACGCCCAAAGTTGCAGCGGCGAGCAGCAATATCGGTAGCCAGCTCATGCTTGCGCCCTGAAACGGCGCCACAAGACCAGCCCCGCAATAAGGATCAGGACCAGCGGTACAGCGAATAATGGCCAGGTGGTCTGGCTGATGTCGGGCGAATAGCTGACATAATCGCCATAGCGTTCGACCAGCCAATCGCGGATTGCATCCGGTTCGTCCCCCGCTGCGATGCGCGTTCGAACCTGATGGCGCATATCGCCGGCCATCGGCGCATCGCTGTCTGCAATCGACTGGCTTTGGCATTTCAGACAGCGCAGGCTCTCCATCAAGGCCCGCGCCCTGGCTTCCTGTTCAGGGTCTTTCAACTGCTCGTAAGCCAGCGGCGCCGGGGGCAGCATATCCTGCGCGACGATAGGAAACGGCGCGAACAGCATCGCGCAGGCCAGAACAAGCTTACGGATCATGCGCCTGCCTTCGCCAGTTCACGAAGCAAGATCGGAACGTGTTCGGCACGGACATCGCCAATATGCTGGTAGCGGATGATACCTTGCCCATCGACGACGAAAGTTTCGGGCACACCGGACGAACCGATACCAAGCTGCACTTGGGAAAGGTCATCGGCGCCGATGCGGCTGTAGGGATTGCCATGAGCGGTCAGAAAGTTTGCGACATCTTCAGGCCGGTCCCGGATCGCCACACCCACAATTTCGGCGCCTTGCCGTTTCAGCGCGTCCAGATGCGGCGCCTCCGCAATACATGGCACGCACCAGCTCGCCCAGATGTTCAGCAATTTTGGAGTTCCATCTTTAAGATCGGCGCTTGCAACGCCGGGCACGCTGCCACTTGCCGGCCGCAATACGAACTGTGGAACGGGTTTTCCGATCATGGCGCTTTCGATGAATTCCTGCTTGGGACGGCCAAGCTGATACGCCGCCACGCCGCAAAACAGAGCGAACAAGGCAAGCGGCACCCATAGACGCCAGCCCATCATAAAACCGCCAGATCGCGCTTGCGCTCGGCTATGCGCGCTATGGCAGTGCGGCGCTTCAGATCAGTACGTACGCGCCCGATTATCGCCAATACGCCGCCCAGGGCGACAAGAATACCACCGTACCAGATCAACGTGACAAAGGGTTTCCACCACAAACGCAATTGCCAGCGTCCGTCTTCGGCCTCGTCGCCGATTACGGCATATAGCTGGCCGTTCCAACGGGTTGCCAGCGTGCTTTCGGTCGTTTCCTGAAGCGGCGCCCAAAAATTGCGTGATTGGGGGGTCAGATCAATGGCCTCCCCGTCGCCATATTGCGCTTGCAGATTGCCCTGCAGCGCAGTCCAGTTCGGCCCCGCGACCGGACGCACATCGCGCAAAGTGACAGTCCACGGGCCGACCGACGTGCTGCCTCCAGGCGCGACTGCGGCAAGCCGTTCCTCGGAAAAGGCGGATTCGCTGGCCATGCCGAACAGGGCCACGGCGATTCCGAAATGCGCCACCACCATGCCCCATGTCGCGATGGGAACGCGCCGGATATTGCGCCCCCGCAGCGGCAGAAGCGCACCCACTGCCAATCCGCCTGCAATCGCCAGACCCAGATTGGCGAGCATCCCGTAAGACCCCAGCACGACAATGGCCGTAAGCGTTACCACCATGATCGCAAAGATCGCCGCCAGAGGGCCATTTGATGCGCGTTATCGAATCGTGCCGCCAGCGCAGCAGCGGCCCCACCGCCATCACCATCAGCATCGGGATCGTGAATATGGCCCCTACCGGATTGAAATATGGCGGCCCAACGGACACGCGAACATCGAAGATCTCCGTCACCAGCGGATAGAGAGTGCCCAGCAGCACGATGCCCAGAATAGCGCTCAACATTACATTGTTGAACACCAGCGCCCCTTCGCGGCTGGCTATGGCGAATTGCTTGCCTTCGCTGACGGTTCCGGCCCGAAGCGCAAACAGCAGCAACGCCCCGCCGATATAAATCGCCAACAGAAACAGAATGAACGTGCCACGTTCCGGATCGACAGCAAATGCATGAACACTGGTCAGAATTCCGGAACGCACCAGAAACGTGCCCAGCATCGACATGGAAAACGCGACAACGCCCAGCATGATCGTCCACGCGCGCAAGGCGTCGCGGGCCGCAAGAACGCTCACCGAGTGGAGTAAGGCGGTCGCGGCCAACCAGGGCATCAAAGATGCGTTTTCCACCGGATCCCAGAACCACCATCCGCCCCAGCCCAGTTCGTAATACGCCCAGTAACTGCCCGCCACGATACCCAGCGTCAGAAAGACCCACGCGCCTAGCACCCATGGGCGCATTGCGCGCGCAAAGGCCGGGCCGACCTGCCGGGTCACCAACGCACCAACTGCAAAACTAAATGCCACCGACAATCCAACATATCCGAAATACAATGTCGGTGGATGAAAGGCGAGACCGATATCCTGCAGCAGCGGGTTCAGGCCAGCCCCTTCGTTCGCCGGTTGCCCCAACCGTTCGAACGGATTGGAACTCATCAGCAGAAATGCATAAAACCCAATGCCCACGAAAGCCTGTGCCGCCAATGTTGCCAGCATTGTTTTTTCTGGCAAACGCCGCTCCGCCAGGGCGATCAAGCCCCCGGCCAGCGCCATTACTGTGACCCATAGCAGCATCGAGCCTTCGTGATTGCCCCAGGCGCCAGCCAGCTTGAAAATAATCGGTTTGGCGGAATGCGAATTCGTCGCGACCAGCTTTACCGAAAGATCGGTGACGGCAAACAACCACAGCAACATCAGGAACGCGACCGATGCCAGCACCCCTTGCATGATTGCCGCGGGGCGGACCAGTTTCGCCACTTCGCCGCCATTCTCGCGCAGTCCCAGGATGCCGCCGATCAATTGCAATACGCCGAGCGCCGCAGCCAACCACAGCGCGGCAAGCCCTAGCTCCGCAATCATGGCTGCGTGCCCATGGCAGCAATAGTCGCATCCGCCTTACTGTGATCCATGTCCTGCAATTCTCGCGGAACGTAATTTTCATCATGCTTGGCGAGGAGATTGTCCGCGATGAAAGTCCCATCCGGCCCAAGCCGGCCATCGGCAACCACGCCCGACCCTTCGATAAACAGATCGGGCAAAATTCCCGAATACCGCACGGGTACGGCGGCACTGTCCTTGTCGGTCACGATGAAAGATATCGTCACGCCATCGGACATGGTGTTTATCGAACCTTCCTGCACCATTCCGCCCAGCCGAACCGGATCGCCAGTTTCCGGGGGGTCGGAGACCATCTGTTGCGGCAAATAAAAATAGTTCGCTTCGCTGCGCAACGCCCACGCAGCCAGAAGTCCCGCGCCGATCAAGGCTGTGAGGGCAATAGTAACCAGCACCAATCGCTGATGCTTTGCTTTCAAACCGGCAGTCATTTTCGTCTCGTTTTATCCCGGCGGCGTTCCGCCCGGCGCATGCTCACTACGCTCCATGTAAGCATCGCCAGCGTGGCGGCAATGGCAATCGCGTAGCAGGCCAGCACGAATGGCCACTGATCCAGATTTTCGCGCATCAGGCTGCAGAACCATCCATGGAATTGACAGTGGGTTCCCGTGCCAATCCCACACCATCTTCGTTACCCATCGCCCGGCGCCGCAACCGCGCATCGGTTTGGATATCGGCCAAGATCATGCGCATCCTGACCAGCACGATTCCGCCGAACAACAGGGAAAAGCCCGCTACGGCGACCCCCAGCGGCACGAGAAACGCCGTGTCGATTGCGCTTTTACCCATGGTAATGCTCGGCGGCTGATGCAGCGAATTCCACCACACGACCGACCGGTTGATGATCGGAACATTGATTGCACCCACCAGCCCGAATATCGCGGGGATACGGCTGGACGCCCCTTCCCGATCCACCGCCTGCGACAGTGCGATATAGCCGAAATACAGGAACATCAGCACCAACATGGATGTCAGTCGCCCATCCCAGACCCACCATGTACCCCACGTTGGCCGCCCCCAGATCGATCCGGTTACCAGACAGATTGCGGTAAATACCATACCCGGTACTGCTGCCGCTTGCGCAGCTATGGCTGCCAGCGGGTGGCGCCACACCAAAAAAATCAGGCTGGAAATGGCGATGGCGCTCCACCCGCCCATTCCCAACCACGCCGCGGGGACGTGCACGAACAAGATGCGGACGGTTTCCCCCATCAACCTGTCGGGCGGGACGATGAACAAACCCCATAGCAGCGAAGCTGCGGTCAAAACCAGTCCGCTGCCCAGAAGCACCGGGGTCAGCCATCGGGCCAGTGACAGAAACCGTCGAGGATTTGCAAAGCCGTGCATCATCAGTCGTACCTGCTGCTTTGACAGGACGCGCACCGGCTCGCAAGGGCGCAAAAGACCGGCCTATCAGCGGCCAATCAGTTTCTGGGCCATGCGGTCGGCGACCTGGTCGGGGGATATCTGCGACGCATCGCTTTCCTGCCAGATCATATCCAGCCGGCCGGGTATCTGTGCAATCCGCTTGCGGACTTCGTTGATGTCGCACGGATTACCGTTTCGCTTGCACAGATATTCCATCGCAACGCTGATGATTCCGCCCGCATTGATGACATAATCGGGCGCATAAAGAATGCCGCGCTCTGCCAGTGTCGCGCCATCTTCGGCTCGGGCCAGCTGGTTGTTCGCGCCCCCTGCAACAATCGGCGCGTCCAGCCGTGCAATTCCTTCATCATCCAGAACCGCGCCCAGCGCATTGGGGCTGAACACGTCGCAGGCAACGCTCATGATGCTGTCGGGATGCACGAATTCGCCGTTCATATCTTTCGCCAGCGCTTTCGCCCTGTCCTCGTCCAGATCGGATAGTGTCAGTTTCGCGCCCTCATGCGCCAACAGTCGTGCAACACCGCCCCCGACGCTACCTGTACCCTGGATCGCTACGTGTACGCCCGCCAGGCTGTCCTTGCCCAGCCGGTGCTTCACCGCCGCCTTTATCCCGTGAAAGATGCCCATCGCCGTAAAGGGCCCCGGATCGCCGCCCGCGGCATCCATGCCGGATACCGGCAGGCCGGAAACAAACTGCGTATGTTCTGCCACAACGACCATGTCAGCTTCGCTGATACCGACATCCTCGGCAGTGACGTAACGGCCACCCAGATCGTTTACGGCCTTGCCGAACGCGCCCAGAAGCTGCGCCGTTTTGGTTCCACTGCGGTCGGCCAGGATGACCGCCTTACCGCCGCCCATCGGCAGGCCTGCCATGGCATTCTTGTAACTCATCCCCCGGCTCAACCGCAACGCATCGCGGATTGCATCGCGGGGTTCGGCGTAATGCCAGAAACGCGTACCGCCAGCGCCGGGGCCCAGATGGGTGGAATGCAATGCGATGATCGCGGTCATGCCCGAATGGCGGTCATGCACCAGTTGCACATGCTCGTGCGCATCGAAATCCGGTTCGGTCCAGAACGCCGTCATCGGTAAAGCCCCAATTGCGCACGGCCGCTTTTTTGCACAGGATCGTGCGAAATATCCGGCTCTTGCGAAAGGGGGAAATGGGGCGATCGAGGGGTCTTGAACCCCCGACCTCCGGTACCACAAACCGGCGCTCTAACCAACTGAGCTACGATCGCCACAATTCCATATCCGCACTTACGATTGCCGTGCTGCGCAGGCCTGATAAACCGGCTATGCGCAGGGTCAAGCCGCTTCTGGTGCGGGGCCGAGCCAATTACATAAAGCGGTCCGATTTGGAAGCGAAAACTATGTCGCACGGCCTAGCACGCAATTATGTTTCATTCTTCGCACGCGTGTTTTGTGATCGAAGGGCTTCGGAGTGAGGATATGTGGGAAAATTGGAAAGGGCATGACGAGTGTGCCGGATTGATCGTCCTTTATCGTTGGAAAATCGCAGAAGCCGATCTTCCGCGTTTTCGCGAATGCTGGGCCGGCGCAACAGATGAATTGCGTGATTTCGGCGCGATGGGATCCCTGCTGGCGAAAGATAGCGATGGCGATTATTGGGCAATCGCACGGTGGCCCGATCGCGTGACGCGCGACAAGGCGGAAGAAACCTATATCGATAGTGCCGATTGGCCTCCGGCTTTACGGATGCAGACTGTCTTGCTGAACCCGATTGAAAACCGCTGGAGCTAGGGCCATGGTCGCGCAAAACCAAACTGGTTCGTGCCATTGCGGCGCTGTCAAGATTACCGTTCGTTTGCCAGAAATCATTTCGCCGCACCGCTGCAACTGTTCGATATGTGCGATGAAGTCGACGGTCGTGATCGATTTCAAGGCCGATCAGATGGAGATTGTGGCGGGGGACGACGCGCTTCGCAGCTATGTGTTCGGGTCGGGCATCGCGAAGCACTGGTTCTGCGCGCATTGCGGGATCCAGATTTTCCAGAACCTTCGCTCCGATCCTGCAATGATGTCGGTCAATGCCGCTTGCCTCGATATGTTCGACATTTGGGCATTGCCGACGATACCGGTGCATGACGGACGCGACAATCACCCCACGGACACCGGAAAGTCGCGCCGATATGCCATGATGCAGACGCAGCAGTCGCTGGACGGGACAAACGAAACGGGCGGCCCCGAAAGACCGCCCGTTTCATAAAATCACAATCGCACGCGAATTTACTTCTTCAAGCTGATACCGCCGAACCGCTTGTTGAACTGGGCAACACGGCCGCCTTCTTGAAGCTGCTGCTTGCCGCCGGTCCATGCCGGGTGGCTGGTAGGGTCGATTTCCAGCGAAAGCGTATCGCCTTCCTTGCCCCATGTGGAACGGGTCTGGAATTCGGTGCCATCGGTCATCTTGACGTTGATCATGTGGTAATCGGGGTGTCCATCGGCCTTCATGGCGTATAGTCCTTTTTTGCATTGACCCCGGTTCCGACCGGCGCCGCAATATCGATTTGGGTTATAGCGAAGCGGAGCCGATAAAGCCGCGCACGGGTTTTGACAAGCGCAATCAGGTTTTCGGAGGGTCGGCAATCATGGCCGTGAACTCTGCCTGACAGGTCGTTTTACCCTCGATACTGGCAACGCCCCTGAATTTGTAGACGCGGCTGCGTTTCTGCATAAATTCGACATGCATATCCAGCAATACGCCGGGGGTAACCGGCGCCCGAAACTTTGCGTTTTCGATACCCATGAACAGCACAAGCTTTCCGGTGCCTGCCAGTTCCAGCGTCTCGATACCCAGGATCGCTGCGGCTTGCGCCATGGCTTCGATCTGCAATACGCCGGGCATGATCGGCGCACCGGGAAAATGGCCCTGAAAAAATTCCTCGTTAAAGGACACGGCCTTTATGGCATGAATTTTTTCGCCCAGCTCGATCGATTTAACGCGGTCTACCAGCAACAGCGGATACCGATGCGGCAAAGCCCCCAATATCCGGCGGATGTCGTAATCCAGCGCAGGCGAACCGACGTCGCCATTATCTGTAACTTGCGTCATTACCTCGACCCTGCCCGATAGCGCCTCGTCACCGGTACGCCCTTATCGCCCGCTTGGTTGCGGCGTTGCGGGGGCCGGCGTACCCGCAGCGGCAGCTTGTTGCGCGCGCTGGATTTGCAGAGATACCAGCGCCTGCTGCACTTCCTGGAATATGCCGACAGACTGGCGGGCGGGCTGCCAATTGGCCGGTGGCGTGGTGTTGACCGTGGGTGCGCGGGTATTCAACGCCGCAACGACTTTGTCGCTGATGCTGGCATTGGGCTGCGCAAACACAACGGATTCCTCACCTACGACCATTTGAATCTTGCCGTTCTGCACAACCGATTGCAGCGACGGACCATATTGCAGCAAAACCTGTTCGATGGCATAAACGCGGGCCCTTTCGATCTGGCTGGTCAGCTGTTGCATTTCCTGCTCCAGCGCCTGTATCTGGGCAAACTGGGGCGCACTCTGCGCGGCCAGCTGTTCCGCTTCGTCGAACTGCTTATCGCCATTGGTGTCAAGCTGTTCCAGCAAGGCCTGGCGCTGCTGCGTGCGCTGCTGGATGGTGGTACGCTGCGTCGCATATGTCGCGTCTATCTGTTGATAGGCGGCTTGGAATGCTGCCGACTTAATGACGACTTCGGGTGCGCTTACCGTGGCGATGGAACCGGTGACTTGCGCAGAAACAGCAGGTGCCGTTGAAATTGCGGCGATGGCCAGGCCGGCACTGAGAGCGGGTTTTAACAGGTTTTTCATCAGAATTGTGTTCCTACGTTAAAGGTAAATCGTTTGGGGTCATCGCCCGGCTGGCTCAATATCGTTTGCGCAAAATCGATCCGGAACGGCCCGAATGGCGAATTCCAGTTGACGCCGATGCCGGCGGTAACGCGCGGTTTGGCGGAATTGCCGAGGAAAAATTCCTTTACGGCGCTGGCCGTGTTGAACAATGGGGCGTTCGCAAGGCCAGTGTCCGGGTTGATTGCATCCACAACCGCCACCGAAGTGCCATCGGCATTGACTTGGGTGAACAAAGGTTCGCCGGTGATAGCGTTGATCGAACGCTGGCCGTTAGGGAGATCGCGCAAGACGGGTTGCGTCACGCTGAACAAAGCGCCTGCATCCACAAAGATCGACGGACGCAGTCCCAGTTCGCGGGCGCCGCTGCTCAGCGGAATCTCCAGCTCGGCGCGGGTCAGATAATACGCGTTACCGCCTATCGAATCGTCCGTGAGCCGATTGTCGATCCGGGCCTGTTCCAAGGATATCGGCACCGTCGGCGTTGTGGGATCACCATCATCGTCGATATAAGGCAACCCGACCACGCGTGGGCCGACACCGCGAATATCGAAACCGCGGAACTGCGGTTCGCCCAGGAAAAACCGATCGTTAAGCCGGACATCGTCGACGCCTGGCCCTTCACGGTCGGCCAACCCCTTGATAGCGCCGCCTTCCGCCGACAGCGAGAAGATGAAGCCGTTCAGCACATCCCAGTAGCTGGAAGCCTTGCCGCGAAGCCGGGCATAGCGAACCGATCCGCCCAATCCGGCAAATTCCGCCCCGAAATTGACGCTCATACCGCGCGTCGGGCGAAAACGGCTGTTCAGATTGTCGAAGGCCAGCGTTGCACCAAGGATCGAACTGGTGCGTTGCCCCACGACTTCGCACAGGAACAATCCGCCGGTACATTGGCGAAAGCCGTTGGCATCAGGTGCACCGAAGAAGCTGTCATCGACAGTGATATCGTCGTAATTCAGCGTGTAACTGCCCAATACCGACAGATATTCGGACAGGGGAACACCGGCCCTTACCGAAAAACCGGTGGTCGATTGCTGAAAACTGTTTCGCCGCGCACTACGGTTGAAACCGAAATTGTTGAAATCCCGCCGGTAGATATCGACACCGGCAGAAATGTTGCGATCGAACACATAGGGTTCGGTAAAGCTGAGATTGGCAGAACGGGAAAACCGTGAATAATTGACGCTGGCCCCAACCGTCTGCCCGCGCCCACGAAAGTTACGCTGCCGGATGGAACCGGCCAGAATAAAGCTTTCGATCGAAGAAAAGCCCGCCGATAGCTGCAATTCGCCCGTCGGCTGTTCTTCCACATTCGCGTCCAGGATTATCCGGTCGGGCTGGCTGCCTTCACGCTGCGCGATTTCGAAGTTTTCCTGGAAATAACCCAGCGACTTGATCCGGTTGCTCGACCGCTTGATGCCAAGCGAATTGAACGCATCGCCTTCCGCAATTCTGAATTCCCGGCGCACGACCTTGTCCTGCGTCAGTGTGTTGCCGTTTACATCGATCCGCTCGACATAGACACGCGGTGCTTCGTTCAGCAGGAACGTGATGTCCATCGTCAGATCGTCTTTGTTTCGGTTAAATCTCGGCCGCACGTCCGCAAACGCATAGCCAAAACTGCCAGCCAATTCGGTAAGCTGTTCGACGGTGTCCTCTACCAGTTTCGCGTCGTAGAAACCGCCTTCCTGCATCGGTAAACGCGCGCCGATGGTGTCGCCATCGAAATCCCGTATCTGGCTTTCCACGGACACGTTACCGAATTTGTACCGCTCCCCTTCTTCCACCACATAGGTAATGATGAAATCGCGCTTATCAGGCGTAAGCTCGGCAACTGCGGATACGACCCGGAAATCGGCGTAACCTTCCTTCAGGTAAAAGGCGCGCAGATTTTGCTGGTCGAACGCCAGCCGATCGGGATCGTAACTGGTGTTGGAACTTAAAAACGTGGTAAGCCGGGCCTGTTTGGTCAGCATCTCGCCGCGAAGCGCCCCGTCGGAAAACACTTCGTTACCGATGATGTTTATCTGGCGGACCTTGGATTTGGGACCTTCGGAAATTTCGTAAACGACATCGACCCGGTTCTGGCTCAGCTCCACGATCTTTGGTTCGACCACAGCCGCAAACCGGCCCTGGCGCTTATACAATTCGATAATTCGGGCAGTATCGGCGCGCACTTTGGATCGGGTAAAGATCTGCCGCGGCGACAATTTTATTTCCGGCAGGATCTTGTCGTTCTTAAGACGCTTGTTCCCTTCCAGGATGATGCGGTTCACCACCGGATTTTCCACGACTTCGATTACCACATTGCCACCATCGTTGCGTAGCGACGCATTGGCGAACAGTTCGGTCGCGTACAGTTCCTTGATAGCCTGGTCGGCAGCGGCCTGGGTGTATTCCTGGCCCACCCGCAGCGTGATGTAACTCAGGATCGTATTGGGCTCCAGCCGTTCGGAACCGATGATGGCGATCGACTGGATCGTCTGGCCCCGCGCCGTCGAGGGTTGCGGCGTTTCGGCACTGCTCGCCGCTCCGCCATCCTGCGCATTCGCTGCAACAGGCATTCCCGCCAGCATCGTTCCGCCCAGCAAGGCGAGAGCGAGGCGACGTGCGGCACCAGAATGATACATTGGCACGCCGTTCAAACAAGTATTGGCAATCATAGACAAGGGTGTCCCGTCCGTTAAAATTTCATTCCCGAACCGCAGTGAACTCGCAGGCCCATGGCGCAGTGTGCCGCCCTGTGCCTGATGCGATGCCCCCGATCAAGCGATGTGAAAACCCATTCCCCTAAACCATGATCCTGAACCGTGGTCTTTCACCGTGTCCCAACGGCTCCGGCACGATGCAAGCCAATATTTTGCCGTGACACGATCACTTCATCAGCTTCCGAAGATCGGCAGCGATATGATATCGTTCACGGTTACGAACACCATCAGCATCAGCACCAACGCGATACCGGCCCGATACGCATATTCGGTGCCCCGCGGCCCCACCGGTTTGCGACGCACCGCCTCCGCCGCGTAAAATGCCAGATGTCCGCCATCCAGCGCGGGGATTGGCAGCAGGTTGATGAATGCCAAGTTAAGCGAGATGGCGGCTGCGAACCATACGAACGAGGCAAAGCCAAGGCTCAGTTGCTCGCCCGAAAATTTGGCGATCTTGATAGGCCCGCCCAGTTCCTTTACCGAACGATCGCCGGTCACGATCTGGACGATGCCAGTGATCATCATGTCGAAAATATCGATACATTGCCGAAAACCCAGCGCGATAGCGCGAACAGGTCCGACCGCTTCGAACGCCATCTGCGTCGCCCGGCTTTCAATGCCGATCAGGCCGACAGTGGATTCGTTGCCGAAATTGTCGGTCACCTGGAAACTGCGGGTGGTCACGGGGACGGTCACTGCGCCGCCGTCGCGATCCACCGTAATATCCAATTGCGCATTCGGCTGCAGACCGATGGTACGCTGCACGGTTCGGTAATCGGGCATCGATTCACCGTCGATTGCAACGATCCGGTCGCCCACCAGCAGCCCGGCCTCGCGAGCCGGGGAATCGTCCATGAATTTCACGATCTCGCTTTGCGCGTCCGGTTCGACCGCGACCGGCGTGCCGTAAAACAGATTGAAACCTGCGAAGATCAATATCGCGACGATCAGATTGGTTGCCGGGCCGGCAAACACGATCAATGCACGCTTCCACAAGGCCGCGTGCTGGAAATGGCCTGCCTTATCCGATGGGGTCAGCGAGCCGCGTTCGGTGACATCGGGAATACTCGCCGGATTCATGTCGCCCCGGAACTGGACATATCCGCCCAATGGCAGCGCGGATAATTTCCAGCGCGTGCCGCGCCGATCCGTATGCCCGGCGATTTCTTTCCCGAACCCTACGGAAAAAGCATCGGCCTGGACGCCAAACCAGCGCCCGACCAAATAATGGCCCAGTTCATGGATAGTGACCAGCGGCCCCAGCACCAGCAAAAAGCCGAGGATCATCATCCATATCGGCACGGAATCGAACATTTCAGGCTTTCTCCACCAATTCCTGCGCCAATGCCCGTCCATCACGATCCACTGTCAATACTTCGTCGAGCGTAGTGGGTCGCGGCGGCGCATTGCTGGCGGCAAGAGTATCCGCGATGACTGCTGCAATCCGGCTGAACCCGATCTGACCGGCCAGGAATGCGGCTACGGCGACTTCGTTTGCAGCATTCAGGATTGCCGGTGCCGCTCCTCCCGCCACGATCGCTTCGCGTGCGAGCCGTGTCGCAGGGAACCGCGTTTCGTCCGGCGCGAAAAAGGACAGGTTCCCGATGGCCGGCAGATCCAGCGGTTCGCAGCCGGTTTCCATACGCCCGGGATAGGCCAGACACGATGCGATCGGCACTTTCATGTCGGATGGACCCAGCTGCGCCAGTGTGGAGCCATCGCGATATTCGACCATCGAATGAATGACGCTTTGCGGATGCACTACGATCCGCAACCGTTCCAGGCCGACCGGGAACAGATGATGCGCCTCGATGAATTCCAGCCCCTTATTCATCATCGTGGCGGAATCGACACTGATTTTCGCGCCCATGTCCCAGTTGGGATGGGCCACGGCCTGCTCCGGCGTGGCCACATCAAGTTGCGCCTGCGACCATTCGCGCAGTGGCCCGCCGCTGGCAGTCAGCGTAATCCACCGGACCTGCGAGATATCGTTGCCCTGAAGACACTGAAAAATCGCATTGTGTTCGCTGTCGACCGGCAGCAGTGTGGCACCATGGCGCGTTAGGGCTGCGGTCATCACCTCACCTGCGGAAACCAGCGCTTCCTTGTTGGCGAGCGCGACGGTGCCGCCCTGCTCGATTGCAGACATGACCGGGGACAGACCGGCACAGCCGACGATAGCGGCAACGGTAATATCGACCGGTCGGCCGGCGGCTTCGCACAGCGCGTGTGCACCAGCCGCAGTTTCGATGCTCGATCCAGAAAGCGCGGCGCGCAATTCCGGCAGATATTTTTCATCGCCCAGCACCGCGATGTCCGCGTCGAATTCCTTCGCCAGAACCGCCAGTTCTGCCGCGCTGTTATTTGCCGTCAGGGCGACCACGCGCCATTGTTCGCGATCCCGGCGAATGAGGTCGAGAGTGGATGCACCGACAGACCCGGTCGCACCCAGAATGGATATCGAACGGGTCATGCGCCCAGAAATTCCGGAAAGTAGATATAGAGAAGACCTGCCATCACAAGCACGACCGGTATGATACCATCCGTTCTGTCGAACACGCCGCCATGTCCGGGAATGAGTGTGGAACTGTCTTTCATGTTCGCCTGACGCTTCATCCAGCTTTCCAGCAAATCTCCGCCCTGCGCCAGTGTGGCAAGAACAATTCCCGGGATGACCAACCGCAGATAATCGACCATCGGGTAATAGATCGCACCATGCGGACTGGTTCCATAGGTGAAATACAAAGCCAGCGCAGTCGTTGCCCCTATGGACCCGCCGATCAGCCCCGCCCAGGTCTTGTTCGGGCTGATACGGGGTGCAAGTTTTGGGCCGCCGATCGTTTTACCAAAGAAATAGGCAAGCGTGTCGGTGGCGATCACGATGCCGACGATCAGGGCCAGAACATAGGGGTTCTGCACCTGCATCAGAAGAAACGCAGCCAGTCCGACATACAGGGCCGCAAAGACGCTCCAGGCAAGTTTTGCACCGGGGCCAAATGGCGCGCGCTTGATAAGGTTCATGAATTCATAAAAAGTAAGACCCGCCACGACCACTACGAACAGGTCGAAAACCAGACCGCCGAAATACAGCGCGGTTACGGCAATCGTCATCATCACGATGGCAGAAACAAGCCGCACCCCTAAATCGCCGCGTTTCTTGGCTGGTTCAGCGCCCTCCAAAACGTCGCTCCCGCTCGGCAAAGCTATCCAGTTCCGCCTGCAGATGTTCGGGCGTGAAATCAGGCCACAATACATCGACGAAACTCATTTCGGCATACGCGCATTGCCACAGAAGAAAGTTGGATAGGCGCACCTCGCCGCTGGTACGGATCAGCAGATCGAGTGGGGGCAGATCGGCTGTATCCAGATTGGCAGTGATATTGTCCGCAGTAATGCCACCGGTTTCGGCCGCACGGATGGCTGCGCGGACTATCTCGTCCTGCGATCCATAATTGAGCGCGACTGCCAGAATGCGCGAACCGGACGCCGTTTGCGATAAAGCTTCTTCGAGCTGTTCGACAATATCCGGCGCCAAGCTTTTATAATCGCCGATTATTTTTAACCGAACGTCGTTGGCAACAAATTCCGGCAGATCGGATTTGATAAACCGGCGCAGCAGATCCATCAAATCGCCAACTTCTTCGTCGGGGCGTTTCCAATTTTCGCTGCTGAACGCGTACAGCGTCAGGCAATCGATCGCCATCGGCTCGATTGCGCGCACCAGCTTGCGTACCGCCTCTACACCCTTGCGGTGGCCCATCAGCCGCGGCAGGTGCCTGCGTTTTGCCCAGCGCCCATTGCCGTCCATGATTATCGCAACGTGTCTGGCGCGGGCCTGTGGATGGTCAGACATCAAACATACCGTCCCGCCGGGTCCGCCCGAAAACTGCTTTTGGCCGGCCAACAAAACGCAGGGCTCAGGCGGCTTTGGTCGCAGATAGTAAAAGAAACCGGCACAGCGCTCACTGCGTCATGATCTCTTTCTCCTTGATTTCCGCGGCATTGTCGCATTCAGCCACGAAGCGATCGGTCAGCTTCTGCACATCGTCTTCCGCGCGTTTGCGGTCGTCTTCGGAAATAGTTTTCTGTTTTTCATCCTCTTTCAACACCTCCATACCGTCGCGCCGGACGTTGCGTATGGCGATCTTGGCATTTTCGGCATATTTGCCAGCAAGTTTCGCCAGCTCCTTGCGGCGTTCCTCCGTCAAATCGGGCATGGGCAATCGCAGGGTCTGCCCGTCGATCATGGGGTTAAGGCCAAGGTTCGCACGTGCGATCCCCTTTTCTACCGCCGACAGGTTGCTCTTGTCCCAAACCTGGACAGACAGCATTCGTGGTTCCGGGGCGGAAACGGTGGCGATCTGGTTCAGTGGCATATGCGCGCCATAGACATCGACCACTACCGGATCGAGCAAGGTTACATTGGCACGTCCGGTGCGCAAGCCGCCAAGATCGCCTTTCAGGGATTCTACCGCACCCTGCATCCGGCGTTCGATATCCGCCTTGTCGTATTTTGCCTCGTATTTGGCCATGTCAGCCTCCCGGGTTCGTGTGATCAGGTTTTGGTTTCGCGCACCGTCGTTTGCGTGCCCTCGCCGCGGATGACGCGGACCACATTGCCATCTTCGCGGATGGAGAAGACGACGATTGGAATGCTGTTTTCACGGCATAGCGCAACTGCGGTTGCATCCATGACTTTAAGATTGTCGTTCAGAACGCGGCTATAGGTAATTTCGTCGAAACGCCTCGCCTGCGGAAACAGCTTGGGATCGCTGTCGTAAACTCCGTCAACGCTGGTCCCTTTCAGCAATGCATCGCAATTCATTTCCGCCGCACGCAGTGCCGCACCCGTGTCGGTGGTGAAAAACGGATTGCCGGTGCCGGCAGCGAAGATCACGATGCGCCCCTTTTCCAAGTGCCGTTCAGCCCGGCGGCGGATATAGGGTTCGCATACGGTGGCCATGGGAATTGCCGATTGGACCCGCGTCGGCACGCCTGCCTTTTCCAGCGCATTCTGCATTGCCAGCGCGTTCATCACCGTAGCCAGCATACCCATATAATCGCCGGTAGTCCGGTCCAGACCCCGGGCAGCTCCTGCGACGCCGCGAAAGATATTGCCGCCCCCGATGACGAGACAGATTTGAAGCCCTGTATCCTTCGCCGCCTTAACTTCTTCTGCAAGGCGCGCAACATAAGCGGGATCGATACCATAATCCTGTGCCCCCATCAGCACCTCGCCGGACAGCTTGAGCAGGATACGTTTGTATTTGGGGCTGGTATCCGATGCGGTCATAAGTCAAACAAATCCGGTTGCGATGTCGGTGAGTGTAGCGATGCGCCTGTCCTTATACGCACAGTTCCATGCGCGCAAAGGGAAAGCCTGTGCAGTTGAATACCCCGCAACCGCGAAGCCGCAAGCGTGCCTGTATCGCCATCTTTTTGGCGCTATTCGCGCTCGCTTGGAAAGTATGGGCGGACACAACTGCCGTGCCTGTCGTTCACCGAACCACCATATATCTGGATGGATTCCCCGCGGGACACGGCCCCTTCACGGTGGCGCTGATTTCCGATATTCATGTTGCCGGGCCCGATATGCCTCCGGAACGGCTGACGCGCATTGTGAAACAGATCAACGGTCTGTCGCCCGATCTGGTACTGATCGCAGGGGACTTTATCAGCGATAAACGAACTGCGACCCGCCTCTATTCGGGCGAAGCGGCGGTCGCACCCCTGCGCGCACTCGATAAAAACATAATTCGGATCGCGGTACCGGGCAATCATGACCATTGGTACGAATATGCAGCGATAATGAGCGCGCTCGAGAGTGCAGGGTTTACGGTGCTTCGCAACGAGGCAGTTGAAGTCGGCCCGCTGGCAATCGGCGGTTTGGATGACGATTATACGGGCCGGGCCGATCTCGCCGGCACGTTACGAAAAATGTCCGGATTGGCGGGCGGGCGTGTCATGCTTTCTCACAGTCCGGATCCATTTCCGGACCTGCCCCGCCAGTTTGGCGTAATGCTGGCAGGACATACGCATTGCGGTCAAATTCGTTATCCTTGGGGTGGATCGCCTGCAACCATGTCGCGCCATGGCCAACGCTATGCCTGCGGACGCACGGATGAGAATGACAACACGATCATTACCGGTGCGGGGCTGGGCACCAGCGTATTGCCGGTCCGGCTGTTTTCCAAAGCGGAGATCTGGCTAATAACAATACGGCCACCGAACCTGTAACGGGTTCGATGGCCGCATGACTGTCATCATTTCGCCGAATGCTTACCCGCCGACTGCTGCCGCGACTTCCGCAGCAAAGTCGCTGTGTTCTTTCTCGATACCTTCACCCAGCTGGAACCGGACATAGTCCTTCAGGACGATATCCTTTCCAGCGTCCTTGGCCGCTTTGGCAACGACTTCCGCGATAGGTGTTTTGTTGTCCATGACAAAAACCTGGCTCAACAGCGCATTTTCCTTGGCGAATTTCGCCACCGCGCCGTCGACCATTTTTTCCTGCACATTCTCAGGCTTGCCGCTCTCGGCTGCTTTTTCCGCTGCGATCGCCCGCTCACGCGCGATCAGATCGGCATCAAGCCCACCAGCATCCAGCGCCTGCGGAAAAGCGGCTGCGATATGCATGGCCAGTTGCTTGCCCAGCGGCTCGAGCACATCTGCGCCCGCTTCACTTTCCAGCGCGACCAGAACGCCAATCTTGCCGAGGTTCTCTGCGGCCGCATTATGAACATACGGCACGACCATGCCCTTATCGACAGTGACCGTTTTCATCCGGCGAACCTGCTGGTTCTCGCCGATAGTTGCAATGTTGTTGGTCAGCTTGTCGCCGACCGTACCACCGCCAGGGTAATCTGCGGATTTCAAAGCTTCCGCATCGTCCGAATCGGCGCTTAGCCCCGCCTGTGTGGTGTTGCGCACGAATTCCTGGAACTGGTCGTTTTTCGCAACGAAATCGGTTTCCGAATTCACTTCGACAGCGACTCCGCGCGTTCCCTCTACGGCTACGCCGACGAGACCTTCTGCGGCAGTCCGGCTGGATTTCTTCTGTGCGGTCGCCAGTCCTTTTGCGCGGAGCGCATCGACGGCAGCTTCGATGTCGCCATCGGCCTCGGTCAGCGCCTTCTTGGCATCCATCATGCCTGCGCCGGTTTTTTCGCGCAGCGTTTTTACATCAGCGACTGAGAATGCAGCCATTGGTTCATCCTTTCAAAATACCGCAACGGAACCCGGCATGTTCCAGCCATCCCGTGCGGGAAGTCGCCCCTGTTTCAACCCCGTTTCACCAAGGTTGTGCGACTATGTTCAATATTTATGCTAGCGGGTGCCCTTGACTGCACGCAAGGTACATCCATCGCACCCGCCAGCAAAATTCACGCGACTATCCGCTTATGCTTCGGTCGGCGGTTCTGCCATCGCACCCACATCGGTCCCGGAATCGGCGACTGCGCCACCCTTGCCCGCGGCGGCCGCATCCGCGATCGCATCGCAATACATGCGCACCGCACGGCTGGCATCGTCATTGGCCGGAACCGGAAATGCTATGCCCGACGGGTCGACATTGGTGTCGAGAATACCGACGACGGGAATGCCCAATACGTTGGCTTCCTTGATCGCCAGCTCTTCCTTGTTCGCATCGATAACGAACATCACATCCGGAATGCCGGACATATCCCGTATCCCGCCAAGCGAAAGTTCCAGCTTGTCCCGCTCGCGCGTGAGTTGAAGAACTTCCTTCTTGGTCAGACCGGACGAATCGCCGCCAAGCTGCTCTTCAAGGGTTTTCAGCCGTTTGATGGAACCGGAAATGGTTTTCCAGTTCGTCAGCATCCCGCCCAGCCAACGGTGATTGACGAAATGCTGGCCGCTGCGACGTGCAGCCTCTGCAATCGGCTCCTGCGCCTGACGCTTTGGTGCCGACAAACAGCACCTTCCCGCCAGAACGGACTGTCGATTCGACAAAGTCGAGAGCGCGTGCAAACAATGGCACGGTCTGCGACAGGTCGATGATATGGACACCGTTGCGAGCGCCGAAAATATATGGCTTCATCCGCGGGTTCCAGCGATGGGTCTGGTGGCCGAAATGCGCGCCGGCCTCGATCAATTGCTGCATTGAGACGGTAGGTGCCGCCATAGATAATTCCTTCCGGTTGTGCCTCTGGACCGCTGGAACCGTGGGTAGATCCCCCGCGGCACCGGTATGAATGCAGTCCATGTGAATTTCTCCAGCAGACACGTACAGGGATCTGCCGCGTCTATCGAAGATGTCTGCCCCTTAGCGCCATCGATACGGAATATCCAGCGGCATTTTGGCATGCTGCCGATGCAGCCCGAAACTTGCTATTGACAATTGGAACAGATCATGAACATACAACTGTGGAACTGAAAGCGGGTTCCGCGCGTAGTCAACACACTATCAACAGGTTTTCAACAGACCTGTCCATCATGAAGGTTGTGCAATGGTCATGTTTCTGGGTCACGGTTTGCTCGCACTGGTCGCGGCAAGCGCTCTCATCATTCTCAGCGACAGCCTGTTGCGGGGAATGACGGTTTATAGAAAGCTGACTGCCGATTTACGGAGCGGCCGCAACGCCGTAGCACCTGCGCATCACACCATTGCAAAAAACCGGTTACCCTGCCGAACGGTTGCGAAGACACGTCTTGTAAACAAGGGGCATGACGCAAGGGCAGTCAGTTCCCCGCCCCCATTAGCCGTTGCCGCTTGATCTTTGCATAGCGATAGATGCCAAGCGGCATCAGGGCGAGATACAGGACCGATATTCCCACAAGACACCACCATGGCTCCAGCAAGGCGGCCGCGGCGAATATACCGACAAAGGCAATAAGTTCCAGGCGAACATTCCGTCGGGGTTTGATGGAAGTCCAGCTCAAGGTCGCGATATTGGAAATCATCAGAAAAGCGATCGCGACCATCCAGATCGCGTTGGGAACAGGTTCGCGAAACACATCCATGCCGGTTGCCATCCAGAGATAGAATGGCAGAAAAGTAAGACCCGCCCCGACCGGTGCCGGAATACCGGTCAGAAATCCGGCCGATTTGTGCGGCTGTTCGTCAAGATCGATCTGGGCGTTGAACCGGGCAAGCCGCAGCGCGCAGCATAACGCAAAAGCAAGTGCTGCAAACCAGCCGATTCGGGTGAGGTCCTGCAATGTCCAGAGATAGAAGATGAGCGCGGGCGCCATTCCAAAAGACAGCGAATCTGCCAGACTGTCCATTTCAGCGCCAAAACGGGATTGCCCTTTCAGCAATCGCGCGACCCGGCCATCCAGCCCGTCGAGCACGCCTGCCAGAATGATTGCCAGTATCGCCAGGGACCAATCCTGCGAGATTGCGAAACGTATACCGGTAAGCCCCGAACAAAGGGCCGCAGCCGTGATCGCATTGGGGACGACCGATCGAAGCGACAGCCCGTTGACCGAACCTTTCGCAGCGACAGGTTCCGCTTCCGACGATTTCGGCCCTAAGCGTGGGCGATCGTTCACCGATCCATGTCCCGCATGATGTTTTTCCAAAGCAGGGTCATTGGGCAATGCCTTCCAAATGTTGACGCTTGCCAATTTGCGCCAGAACAGTCTCGCCGGCTACAGTACGCTGGCCAAGAAGAACCTTCGCATCCGTACCGGCAGGTAGGTACACATCCACCCGACTACCGAACCGGATCAATCCAACCCTTTGCCCTGCGGCGACTGTATCACCGGGTTTCACAAAAGGTACGATGCGTCGTGCGACCAGCCCGGCAATCTGCGTGAAGCCAAGCATCGTTCCATCGGACCGTTCGATCAGGATATGCTGGCGTTCGTTTTCCTCGCTGGCCTTGTCGAGATCGGCATTCATGAATTTTCCGGGCATATAGATAAGCCGCCGTACCACGCCGCCAATCGGCGCACGATTGATATGAACGTCGAACACGCTCATGAATATGGAAACCCGAACCAAGGTGTCGCCGCCCATTCCCGGCAGGTCCGATCCATCATTGCCCATCAGTTCCGGCGGGGGTGTGACCGGCACTATCATGGACACCAGGCCATCGGCGGGTGCGATGATCGCACCATCATCCTGAAGCACGACACGTTCCGGATCGCGAAAAAATGCGAACACCCCGACGGACAAAGCCATCAATGGCCAACCGATCAATTCCCAATCGAAAACGAAAGTAACGATCGATGCAACCGCCAGCGCTATCAGGCCGTATTTCCGGCCTTCCGGGTGGATGGACGGCCATTGCCAGCCCGCTTCCCCGCGGCCTTCATTGTCCATTATCTCGCCTGCCATATGCCGCTCCTAAGCGTTTAGGGGCTGGCGAACAAGGCTTGCATCCGGGCAGCAGGTCGCATCAGGACTTGCGAATGAACACAGTACCGGCAGAATAACCGGCCCCGAAGCTGCATATCAGGCCGGTATCGCCGCTGGCCAGATCGCTATTGTGTTTATGAAATGCGATGATCGAACCTGCGCTGGACGTGTTACCATAACTGTCCAGAACGGTCGGGCTTTCATCGTCATTCGCCTCATGGCCCAGAACGCGCTGGGCGATCAGCCGGTTCATTCCCGCATTGGCCTGATGCAGCCATAGCCGTCGCAGCGACGCGGGCGAGATATCCAGCGATGCGGCATGGTCGATGATCATTTCGGCAACCATCGGTACGACTTCCTTGAAAACCTTCCGCCCTTCCTGGACGAACAACTTGTCCGCTGCATCACGGGTTTTCGGATGCGCCCGGTTCAGAAAACCGAAATTATTGCGAATATTGTTGGAATACAGCGTTTTAAGCCGTGTACCGAGGATATCCCAATGTTCTGCCGGCGCCATATCGGCCGCCTCTACCAAGACCGCGGTGGCAACATCTCCAAAGATGAAATGACTGTCCCGGTCCCGCCAGTTAAGGTGCCCGCTGGTTATTTCCGGGCTCACCACCAGTACCGAACGGGCGCTGCCGGACCGGATATAATCCGCCGCTGTCTGTATTCCGAAAGTGGCCGAGGAGCAGGCTACGTTCATATCGAAGGCAAACCCGTCGATCCCCAACGCGTGCTGAATTTCGATCGCCATCGCAGGATAGGCGCGTTCCATGTTGGAAGCTGCGCATAGCACCGCATCGATGTCGTCGGGGGATCGGCCTGCACGGTCCAGCGCTTGCTCAGCTGCGGCCACTCCGATCTGGGCCATTTGCGACAGTTCATCGTTACCGCGTTCGGGCCAGGCCGGCGCCATCGTACCGATATCCAGAATCGGTTCCTTGACCAGCACATGGCGCGACTTGATCCCGCTGGCCTTCTCGATAAATTCGACCGAACTTTCCGTTAACGGCTCGATCTCTCCGGCGGCGATCCGGCCGGCGTTATCGGTGTTGTACCGCGCCACATAAGCGTTGAAACTGGCAACCAGTTCCGCATTTGAGATACTATGTTCCGGCGTATAAAGACCGGTAGCGGAAATGACGGGGCGATGTTCGGGTTGCATAATGTGTTCGATAAACGTCCCGTCCCGCTTCAGCAAGAATCGCAGGTCAAACTGACAACAAAAACAAAAAAGGGGTCGCCACTATTCGATGAGCGACCCCGTTCCTTGTTATTCCATAATTAGAAACGTGTGCGAACGGTCACGCCGTATGTACGCGGCTGGAGCGAGAAGGCGGACCGCGAATTTGCAGCGCCGCTGCCCCTAAGCGTGGTGTTGAAAGTCACCCCGCGCGTCACCTCGTCGGTCAGATTGTTGACGAATGCCTCGATCTGGAAACGATCGTCGACCGTGCCGACACCGGCGCGCAGATTGACGAACATGGTGCCATCTTGAATATCCCCGATAATGAGCGGGGCTGCATCGATGACAGCCTGTCCGCCGGCATTGAACGCAGCCTGTGTCGGTGGAACAATCGCCTGAGTCGATGTGCGTTGATCGCTTTCCATCCGCAATTGGCCGGAAAGGAAGAAATCCAGATTGTCCGTCAGATTGTTTTCGTAATTCGCGCCCATGATTGCCACGATATTGGGCGCGTTCGTTACGTCGTTACCACATAGGGATACGACGGTTACGTCCATCACATCTCCGTTACAATCATCCGGATAACGCGCGTCGACCACAGTGAGGCCGCCCGTTACCGTGAGATTGTCGCTCGCCTGGATCAGCGTCTCCACTTCGATACCGGTCGTCAGTGCTTCGGGTACGTTGAACGTCTGGAACGCCGTGCCGGTGAATTCCAGAACTTGAAAATCGCTGAACTTCTGATGGAAAGCCGCAATGTTCAATGTGACCCTGTTGTCCAGCAACCGGGATTTGATACCCACTTCATAGGCGTCGACTTCTTCCGACAGGAACGTGGGGTCGGCACCGTTGACCGCAGCCGTCGTATCCAGATTGATGCCGCCCGCCTTGTAGCCATGCGTAAAACTCGCATAGGTGTTGATGGCATCCGAGAGTGCATAGCCGATCTTGGCGGTATAGATCAGTTCTTCGTCGTTGAAGGTGGTGTCGAACGTGCGTACCAATGGCAGCACGGCCGCTGCAGGAAGATCGGCAGGCGCCGTAAAGCCGAAACAGCCAAGCCCGACAAACGCCGGGACCAGCGCACCGGGTATCGTTCCCCCGGTGACCCCGCCTACGACTGCAGGGCACAAAGCATTGTTGTTGGCAAGCTGGGTAAAGCTACCCTGCTTGTCCTCGAACGAATACCGCGCACCCAATGTCAGTTCCAGTCCGTCGGTAAGCTCGAAGGAATTATGCGTGAACAGGGAATAGCTCTTCGCATCCTGCTGGAACCGGTTGCGGCTGTTGGTGCCTGCCGGATCGACCCCGGTAAACACGGTCAGGGGGTTGGCACCCAATGCCCCACCCGTCGCCGGGAACAGCAACGCACCGACATTTTCGCCATAATCCTGGCCCAGGCTGAAATCGACGGTCTGATCGATCTGCTCGTCGGAGAAATATCCGCCGATCATGTAGTTGAAGCGACCATCCATGGCGTCGCCCTGAAGCCGCAGTTCGGCGGTGATCGTTTCCAGATCGAGATCTACCTGGACGTTGAAGATATCGAGCGCGGTAAAATCGGAATCATACGCTTCGAGCGACGCGAATTTGCGATAGGATCCGATAAAGACCAGATCGGCATTGTCACCCAGCGGAAGTTCGAATTCTCCCGTCACCCCGTAATTATCGACATCCGCAGTCGGCGCGAAATTGGCCGACGCAATCTGGTCGTCCAGCGATTGTTCGAACGAAGCCTGGTCGAACGGATTGTTCGATACGGTAGGCTGGCCATTGCCACCCGTCGGCCCAAGACCGACCGCGGCAAAAGCGCCCGCAGGCACCAGCGGCGACTGGTAAAGCTCGATCGGGCTGCAACAGCTGGAAGTGCTGTTGGCGAAATCGGCGATCAAACGCCCGCGCATACCGGATTCGCTTTCGAAACCGATTTGTCCGCGAACCAGATATTGATCGACATCGTTGGAATCGTCGAATGGCGTTCCGTTACCATCGACCAAGGTAATAAACCCGTCCCGTTTGCGATATGCACCGGTCAGACGAACGGCAACCGAATCCTGTACGATCGGTACGTTGACCGCCCCCTGCACGCTCAGTTCGTTGTAATTGCCGTAGGATGCATTGGCAAAGCCTTCGAATTCATTGAGATCGGGCCGGTTGTTGACGATGTTGAGCGCACCTGCAGAAGTATTGCGGCCGAACAAGGTACCTTGCGGTCCGCGCAAAACCTCGATCCGTTCGATGTCCACGAATTCGGATAGGGCCACACCGGGACGGGACTGATAAGCGCCGTCGATGAATATCCCCACCGCACTTTCGAAGCCGATATTGTTCGATGTCGTACCGATGCCGCGAATACGCAGCACGACGGATCCCGATGCAATCTGCGCGTTCGAACTGGAAAAACTGGTGGCAACCTGAGTGACTTCCTGAATATTGTCGACACCCTGCCGTTCGAGTGCGACCGCATCCACAGCGGTGACGGCAATCTGAACATCCTGAACATCCTGGGCACGGCGGTTTGCGGTAACAATAATGATGTCCGGATTGTTCTCGTCGAAAGCGGTACTGGCCCCGCCGGTCGCCGCGTCCGGCGCACCTCGAGGCTGCGCTTCCTGCGCTGCGGCAAGTGAAGGACCAGCGATTGCAAGCGCCAATACGCTTACGCCATAAAGCATTTTCGACATCGGTTTCTCCCATTTGCGGACCATACTCCGCCATCCTCAGCTCGCTCTTGTGGCGACCTTGAAATAAACTATCGCATTACAAACGTATTTTGCACAATAGCTTCAATGATCTTTCACTGCGCGCATTATGATAGTGTTGCTTTTGCGCATCAGTATGGGGCCGGTTAGAGACGTTTAACCGCTGCGAGGATTCCAGCAGGATGAAATTAGCACGCTGCATTACATCACTTTACGAGCGGGTTTTGCAGGAAACGCAAGTGGTGGACAGGATAGGATTCGAACCTATGTACGCTTGCGCGGGCAGATTTACAGTCTGCTGCCTTTAACCACTCGGCCACCTGTCCACTGGCTTGCATGAAGGCGGTATCACCGCCCGTGAGACAACGGATAATTTCGCGTTGACCTGCCGAGAGGCGCCCCAATGGCGAAGCTGCGCTTGCCTGTCAATGGGGCCACTGGCATGGCGCACCACTCGGCGATCAAATCAATCGATGAAGCAGGAGTTGTCATGGCCAAGAGTGAGCGCAAACGCGCTTTGAGAGGGCGCGCTGGCCGAATGCAGGGCGGCCGCGGTAGCGGGCGCGCAAGTACCGGTCAGGTGCGCCTGTGGGGCAAACACGCCGTGGAAGCTGCGCTCAAAAACCCTGAACGCCAGCACAATAAATTATGGGCGACGCGCGATGCGATTGCCGCGCTGGACGGTGAACTACCGGAAAATTTTCCGGTCGAATATGCCGAAGTGTCCGATCTGGGCCGACTGGTCACCCGCGATACCCCCCATCAGGGGCTGGTTCTGGAATGCGCGCCATTGGAAGATGTGTTTCTGGACGGGTTGCTGGATGGCGATGCCGCGCATCCTCTCATATTCCTCGATCAGGTCACCGATCCCCATAATGTGGGGGCCATCCTGCGGTCGGCGGCGGCTTTCGGCGCGGCGGCGATCGTGACGCAGGACCGCCATGCTCCACCGGAATCGGGCGTGGTAGCGAAATCCGCATCCGGCGCGCTGGAAACCGTGCCCTGGGTTCGCGTGGTCAATCTGGCCCGCGCGCTGGATGAAGTGGCCAACGCCGGATATTGGCGGATCGGGCTAACTGGGCAGGCGGATACGACCCTGGCCGATGCATTGCCCAGCGGTCCCGTCGCGCTGGTGCTGGGCGCGGAAGGGGACGGGATGCGCCAAAATATAGCGGCCCATTGCGACGCTGCAGCGCGGCTGCCGATTACCAGCGCAATCGAAAGTCTGAATGTTTCGAATGCAGCGGCCATTGCCCTATACGCTATCGCTACGCGGCAGGCTTAATACGAAAAAGCCCGCCCGCCAGTGAGGCGAGCGGGCTTTGTGCAGTGCGTGTGAAAAAGCCTTAGTTCACGGCGTCCTTCAAACCCTTGCCAGCCTTGAATTTGGGCTGGTTCGATGCCTTGATCGTCATTGGTTCGCCAGTGCGCGGGTTGCGGCCGGTAGACGCTTTGCGCTTTGCGACAGAAAACGTACCGAAGCCGACAAGGCGTACTTCATCGCCATTCGCCAATGCGTTGCGGATGGAATCGAAAACCCCTTCCACCGCGCCGGCGGCATCGCTCTTGGAAAGGCCGCTGGCCTCGACGACCGCGCCGATTAGATCATTCTTGTTCATTCTTCATCCCCCGTGACTGATATTCATATCTCGAAGCGCCGAATAGCTGAATCGCCATGGCTACCGATGCGGGATTGAAGGGCGTTTTAATCGCCCTGTCAAAGCCTATCCGTCACAAAAGGCATAAATTCGATCAAATGGGCGTGAAACTGCGCCGATCCGAGCGCAAGATTGTTCCGTTTCGGTACTGATCAACGCAATTCACTGCAAAGGTTGCAGAATCGCACCTTTTATCCCGAATCGAAGCTGCTCGAATTGGCGCTTCCGCGTGCGCAGATGCGCAGCTCAGTGGGCGGTTGCCGGAAAGCCTTGCTGCTCGCCATATTGTGCCGGCTGGCTGGCCAGATCGTCGGCTTCCGTCCATTCGATCGCCTCCAGCCGCGTGGTCAGCGCAATCTCGAGCACCTGATCGACATGGGCGACCGGTATGATCTCCAGACCGTCCTTCACATTATCGGGTATCTCGACCAGATCCTTGACGTTGTCTTCCGGGATCAGCACGGTCTTGATGCCGCCACGCAGCGCAGCCAGCAGCTTTTCCTTCAGGCCACCGATTGGCAGAACACGCCCGCGCAACGTCACCTCTCCGGTCATGGCGACATCCGGGCGGACCGGAACACCGGTCAAAGTGGATATGATCGAGGTTACCATACCAACACCGGCGCTGGGCCCATCCTTGGGTACGGCCCCTTCGGGCAAATGGATGTGGATGTTCCTACGCTGGAAAATCGATGGCTTGATGCCATAGGCGGGTGCGCGCGCCTTTACGAAACTGAACGCCGCGGCAATGCTTTCGGTCATCACGTCGCCCAATTTCCCGGTCGTCTTCACCTCGCCCTTACCCGGAGTGGTCACGCTTTCGATGGTCAGCAATTCCCCGCCCACTTCGGTCCACGCCAGGCCGGTGACCGCGCCAACTTGCGCGTCTTCATCCGACACGCCAAGTTTGAACTTACGCACGCCGGCGAAATCGCCGAGGTTTTCAGAAGTGACGGTTACGCTTTCGACTGTCTTTTCCACGATCTTACGCAAACTTTTGCGCGCCAGTCGGGCAATCTCGCGTTCCAGCGTACGCACGCCGGCTTCCCGCGTATAATATCGGATGAGGTCGCGCAGCGCCTCGTCAGTCAGAGTGAACTCGCCATCCTTCAGTCCGTGCGCTTCGATCTGTTTCGCAATCAGATGCCGTTTCGCGATCTCCACCTTCTCATCTTCCGTATACCCTTCCAGCCGGATGATTTCCATCCGGTCGAGCAGTGGCTGCGGCAAATTCAAACTGTTGGCGGTCGTAACGAACATGATGTCCGACAGGTCGATATCCAGTTCCAGATAATGGTCCTGGAATTTCGAATTCTGTTCAGGGTCCAGAACTTCGAGCAAAGCGGAGGCGGGATCCCCGCGGAAATCCTGACCCAACTTGTCGATCTCATCAAGCAGGAACAGGGGGTTGCTTGCGCCCGCCTTCTTCAGGTTCGTTACGATCTTGCCCGGCAGGGATCCGATATAGGTGCGCCGGTGGCCGCGAATTTCCGCTTCGTCGCGGACACCGCCCAGGGATTGGCGGATGAATTCACGGCCGGTCGCACGCGCGATGCTTTTGCCAAGCGATGTTTTTCCAACGCCGGGCGGCCCGACGAGGCACAGGATCGGGCCTTTCAGCTTGTTGGTGCGCGCCTGCACCGCAAGATATTCAACGATCCGGTCCTTCACCTTTTCCAACGCGAAATGATCGGCATCGAGCACGGCCTGCGCCTCGACCAGATCTTTCTTCAGTTTGGATTTTTTGCCCCACGGAAGACCCAGCAGCACTTCAAGGTAATTTCGGATGACCGTTGCCTCGGCGCTCATCGGCTGCATGCCTTTCAGCTTTTTCAATTCCGAACGCGCTTTGGTCTTGGCTTCTTTCGACATTTTCAGCTTGTCGATCTTGGCACCCAGCTCCTGCATCTCGTTGGCTTCTTCGGCTTCCCCGCCAAGCTCGCTCTGGATGGCTTTCAACTGTTCGTTGAGATAATATTCGCGCTGGGTTTTTTCCATCTGCCGTTTGACCCGGCCGCGAATTTTCCGTTCGACCTGAAGCACGGACAGTTCGCCTTCCATGAACGACATGACCATCTCCAGCCGTTTCAGCGGATCGGATTCGATCAGCAGCGCCTGCTTGTCCGACACCTTGGTACTCACGGCGGCGGCAATGGCGTCTGCCAGTACACCGGCATCGTCGATCTCGCCAAGGTCGGTCTTGGCATCGTCGCCCAGCTTCTTGTTGAGTTTTGCATATTCGCCGAACTGTTCGGTAACGGAACGCATCGTCGCCGTAACCTGCGTGCCCGACGCGGTTTGGGGTTCCAGCATCGTGACTTCGGCCTGCTCGTATCCGCCTTCGGAAACCAGCGTGTTCAGTTGGGCGCGCTGACTGCCTTCGACCAGCACACGAACGGTGCCGTCGGGTAGTTTCAGCAATTGCAGAACCTGCGCTGTTACCCCGATATCATACAGATCGTCGGCAGCCGGATCGTCGCAAGCGGGATCGAGCTGCGCCAACAGGAAAATATCCTTGTTCCCCTCCATGGCCGTCTCCAGAGCCGCCACCGATTTTGCGCGGCCGACGAACAGCGGCACGACCATGCCGGGAAAAACGACGATATCGCGCAGGGGAAGGAGGGGGAAAGCGGTCATAGAATGTCCAATGAGATTTCAGCGCCGGAATGGCTGCATCCTTTTCGCCGATGGATATGGGAAGAATGCCAGGCGGTTGCAAGCTGAGCGGGCGGCTGTGACAAGCCGAACGCGCTATATGGAAAACATACGGTGCGCTGCCGGTTTCCGGTTATTCCCGAAAACCACCGCCCATCCGGTCAAGCTTGCGCAGCAACGCCGGCCAGGCGAGGCCGTTTGCCACCATCCCGATACCGGCCGGCGGCGTTTGGGACTGGACTTTTTCCGGCGTCCCTTGCGGCGGGTTGTTGAGATTATCACGTCCGGCGCTCAGCATCGCGACCTGCGTCTCGCAAGCGCGTTCGAGGAAGTAAAGACGCAGGAAGCACTCGGCCACGTTCTTGCCGATGGTCAGCGTTCCGTGATTGCGCAGGATCATGGCATGTTTGTCACCCATATCCAGAACCAGCCGTTCGCGTTCCTCCAGATCGGTCGCGATGCCTTCGTAATCATGGTAGGCGATATCGTGCCGCGCGATCATACCCGTTTGCGTGTGTTCGAGCAGCCCGAATTCCATCGCGCTGACGGCCTGCCCGCAGGGTGTGTGCACATGCATGACCGCACCGGCCGCCTCGCAGTTCATGTGAAGCGCCGAGTGGATGGTGAAGCCTGCTGGATTGACCGGATGGGCCGTTGGAATGACCGGCTGGCCTTCCACGTCGATCTTGACCAGGCTGGATGCGGTGATTTCTTCGAACATCATGTCGTAGGGATTGATCAGGAAATGGTGATCCGGCCCCGGCACACGTGCGGAAAGATGGGTAAAAATCAGATCGTCCCAACCATAAAATGCGACCAGACGATAAGCCGCGGCCAGATCGACGCGCACGGCCCATTCCTCGTCGCTTACCAGCGCGCGCGTATCGGCATCCTGCGGGGTACCGTTGTCGTTCATTACACTCGCCATTGATCGCTCCGTCAGAAAGTTGCGCGTTATCCCATGCCGGGCAGAGTTGAACCCCGGCGGCAAACCCATTCCGCCCTGTATTTTCTTCATTTCTTCTTCGGAAACCCGGTCCGCCTTGCCGCGCGCATCGTTGAACGCGGCAGTGACGAGGTCTTCCACCATCTGCTTTTCTTCCGGTTTGAACAGACTGTCATCGATCGAAACGCCCAGGATGCGCCCCTTGGCACTGGCGCGCACTTTCACCAGCCCGCCACCCGCTTCACCGGTGATTTCAATCGCATCCAGTTTCGCCTGGACATCGTTCATCTGGGTCTGAATCGTTTCGGCAGCCTTTTGTGCGGCCTGGATCATTTCTTCCATAGATTGCATTGCTTTATCCTTCGAATATCGGCCATGTCAGGCGCGATGCCGCTGCGCGGCCGGTCCAGTATCCTCGACCATTTCCGCACCGGGAAAGGCCATCATCGTTGCTTCCACAAGTGGGTGTTTCTTCAGTTTTTCCAAGGCTTCGCGCGCCACCGCTTCCTCGTTCTCGATAAGCGAAGGTGCGCCTTCCTCGTCGGTCTGTTCCACCATCCAGCGCATATCCGTCGCGCCCATCAGCGCGTCGCGAAGCTGAGGCGCAATTTCGTCCTTGAATTGCGGCGCACGCGCGAACTTCAATATTCCCGGCTCCAATGTCACGACCCGGACCTGCAGGCGCATGATGCTCGCTGCCAGATGATTGCCATTGTCTTCCACTTCGCGAACCAGCTTTGCCCAGTCCAGTTTGCGCGCCGTCGGTGCCCCGATGTTCTGGTCGCCATCGGTCGCAGCGCCCATCCCGGTTTCGGCGATCCGTTCCATCTGCCGGGCAAGTTTGCCGGGATCGGGCAGGCTCGCGGCGTGCAGCACGCGAAGCAGCGCCATCTGGGCGGAAACAAGCGGATCGGGCGCCTGTTTCACTTCCTCGTAACCTTTGAGCAGCAACTGCCACAAACGATGCAGTTGCGCCGGCGAAAGGCGTGCTGCCCAATCGGACAATATGGCGCGCTCTTCCGCGGTCGGTGCGTCCGCATCGCTGTCGGCAATCTGCGCCACGGTAATCTTGTGCGTTAGATCCATCAGGCCGCGCATCAGCGCCAGCGGTTCAACACCAAGTGCGTAAAGTTCCGCAATTGCGGCAAGCATGGCCTTGCCATCGCCATCCAGCAGCAGGCCGAGCATACGGCGCTGTGCAGTTTTATCCGCCAGCCCCAGCATATCGCGCACGCGTTCTGCCGTAACGGCCCCTTCCCCGTCCAGATCGGCATGGGCAATCGCCTGATCCAGAATGGACAAGCCATCGCGCACCGATCCTTCCGCAGCAGTGGCAATCATCGTCAGCGCTTCATCCTGCGCGCTGACCCCTTCCAGCTCGCATATCCTGGCGAAATGATCGCGCAGCATTTCGCCGGTTATACGGCGAAGATCGAAACGCTGCGTGCGACTGAGCACGGTAACCGGCAGCTTTTCCACTTCGGTGGTGGCGAATAGGAATTTCACATGGGCGGGCGGTTCTTCCAAGGTTTTGAGCAACGCATTGAAAGCGCTGTTCGACAGCATGTGAACCTCGTCCACGATGTAAATCTTGTACCGGGCCGAAACCGCGGCGTAGCGCACCGCTTCGATGATTTCGCGGATCGAATCGACGCCAGTGTTGCTGGCCGCATCCATTTCGATCACATCGATGTGGCGGCCTTCCGCGATCGCAATACAAGGTTCGCATTGACCGCAAGGCTGGATCGTCGGTCCGCCCTGCCCATCCGGGCCGATGCAGTTGAGCGCCTTGGCGATCAGCCGGGCCGTGGTGGTCTTGCCCACGCCGCGTACGCCGGTCATCAGGAAAGCATGGGCCAGCCGATCGCGTTTGATGGCATTGGCCAGCGTGCGAACCATCGGTTCCTGTCCGATAAGTTCGGCAAAAGTCTGCGGGCGGTATTTGCGGGCCAGCACGCGGTAAGGCTGCGATGCGGTGGCAGGCGCCGTATCTGCCGCAGATGCGCCTTCCGGAACCGGCGCTGCGTTGTTTTCCGGCTCGCCTGCGGCTGCGGTCGTCTCCTCTGACCCGCCCGCATCTTCACCAAACATCGAATTCTGTCCGGCAGCTTCCAACTCGGTAGCGCTTGGCACTTCGGAAACGTTTGGCAACGCGGCCCCGGATGCGCGGCCGTTGGGAACCGCATCCCAGGGCGGGTCTTTCATATCGTCCGGTGAATCGCCCATGCTTACAACCTAAGCGCCCCGCGCCCGAATGTCAGCCGATATGTGCAGATGGATGAAAGGAGCCGAGCGACCCGCCGCAAATCGTTGTGGCTGCTTCCTTCCGGACCTGACCAGGTTGGCGAACGCTAAACGTCCACCCGACTCCCGGCGGCGCATATGGTCGCCGGATCGCATTTTGTCCAGTGGTAACGCGATCCATCGACGTCCGGAACACGGCTACCGAAAATTATCCGCGTAGGCTTGGAGTTTCAGCGTTTTCGGCGGTGTCGCATGGATGCGCGCAGCAATGCCATGCTTTTCGGCATAGGCTTTGGCGGCATCTTTGCTTTCGAATTTCAGCTGGACTTGCGCCTGCGTATCCCCGCTCCCGCTCCACCCCATCAGCGGGTCGGCACGGCGTGCTTCGGATTGTTCGAATTCCAGCATCCAGGTGTCAATTTTCGCTCTGCCCGATTGCATGGCGCTTTTCGGAATCTGGTAGATACGTGCTGGCATGGTGTTGTTCGATCCTTAAGCGCGGGACGCAGCAATTTGGCTGGCCATGCCGCTTCGTATCAGGAAAGCGAAAATGCGACCAGCCAGCCTGGTCAACGCGAAGACCGTTTTAAGGCATTGCGGGTTTTGAGGCTAGGCTTTTCGGTCCAAGGTTCGTCCGGCCAGCGATGCTTTGGATACCGGCCTTTCATCTCTTTCGCGACATCTCGCCAGCTTCCGCGCCAGAAACCGGGCAGGTCGCGCGTCGCTTGTATGGGCCGACCCGCCGGGCTGGTAAGCTGGAGCAGCAGCGGCTCGGTTCCTACCATAGGATGACGATCCAGTCCGAATACGGCCTGCACGCGCAATTGCACGCTGGGTGCCCCGTCCCCTTCATAATCGATGGGATGCGACGTTCCGGCAGGGCTGGTGAACCGGCGGGGTGCCGCATCGTCCAGCAATCGGCGATCGTTCCAGTCCAGCAAACCCTGCAACGCGTCGGCGATCCGGGATGGTGCGATCTCCAGATCCCGTCGGCCGTCGAGCAGCGGCTCCAGCCACAATCGTATATCTGTGGCCAGGCGCTCGGGATCCAGGGCCGGAATGCCCGCATAATGAGCGCGCGCTATCAAATCCGCGGGCAGCAATCGAGGCAATTTTGCCTGCGCGGCTTCCAGCAGAACGTCCCGGATTTGCACGGCATCGGGATGTGGGTCCGGGCCGCTGCTGAGCGTGATTGCGCCCATCCGTCGCTCCAAACGCGCTTCCGCCCGTTCGTCCTGCGCGTTCCACCGCACCGTGCGGTGCCTGGTGATGAGCCCGTCCAGAAACTGCTCGATGTCGCCGATTGTCAGTTCGGCAGCAGCCGTTATTCGTGCGCCTTTGGCGTGCCCCTGCGCATCGGCGACGATCAGCCATTCGGCACCGGTCAGATGCGATGCTGCATCCAGATAATAGCCTCTACCCCCGGCCGCGAGCCAATATTGTCCGGACCCATCGCGCCGTTTCGCAATATTGTCCGGCAGCGCCTGTGCCAGAAACAACGCGGCATCGGGCATCTTCGGCGCCCGAGGCTGTACCAGCCCATCGGCCCGATCCGCCCACCGGCGCGCCAGTTTACGCGAAGCTTCCGCGCGGGGCGAACGGTCCGCTTCCCATGATGCCACGCGCTGGTGAATATCCTCGCTTCGTCCGCCCAGCCCGCGTTCCTGCAACAGCAGAACCAGTTTCGCCACCGGCAGCGCCTGTCCTGAACCCGCGCCCAGCAACAGCGCAGCAGCCATCGCCGGGTCCATCCCAAACCTGGCAATATCGCGGCCCGATGGCGTAATTGCCCCGGCATCGTCCAGCGCCGCCAGCTTTCGCAACTTATGCTGCGCCGCGTCGATCGAAGCCGGGGGCGGCGGGTCCAGCCATGCCATATCCGCGGGGTTGGCCGTTCCCCATCGTGCCAGCGCCAGAACGAGCGGGGCAAGATCGGCAATAGCCATTTCAGGCGCAGCAAATTCGGGCCTGCCAGCATGGGCCGCCTGCGCCCATAGTCGATAGGCAACACCCGGCCCCTGCCGCGCTGCCCGGCCCGCGCGCTGGGCCGACGCGGCCTGACTGGCGCGGTGCGTGACCAGATGGGTGGTGCCGGCCACACGGTCGAACTGCGCACGGCGCGACAGGCCGCTATCTACCACCACCGACACACCTTCCAGCGTGAGAGACGTTTCCGCGATAGACGTGGCCAGGACCACCCGCCTGCGCCCTTCGGGATCGTGCCGTACAGCGGCGCGTTGATCGCGCGGCAACACCTGTCCGTGCAACGGCAGAACCGGCGTGTGTGGCAACGCCGCCGCTAACCGGTCCTGCACCCGCGCAATATCGCGCACACCCGGCAGGAAGGCGAGTATGTCGCCGGTCTCGGCTTTCCAGGCATTCAGTATCGCCTGCGCCATATTGTCTTCCAACGACAGGTCGCCGCGCGCTGGCAGCCATTCGATCCGCAAGGGATGCGCCACCCCCTTGCTTTCGATTACCGGCGTATCATCGCCCAGCAATCGGGCAAACCGCTGCCCGTCTATGGTGGCGGACATGACACAGATGCGAAGGTCGTCCCGCAAAACTGCGCGGCTTTCCAAAGCGAGCGCCAGACCAAGATCGCTGTCGAGATGACGTTCATGCGCCTCATCGAACAGCACCGCACTGACGCCGGGCAGTTCGGCATCGTCCAGGATGCGATTGACAAAAACGGCTTCGGTCATGACCAGGATGCGGGTTGCACCCGACTGCCGGCTATCCAGCCGGGTCAGATATCCCACGGTTTCGCCGGGTTTTTCGCCCAGCATCTGGGCCATCCGTTCCGCTGCGGCACGCGCTGCGACACGTCGGGGGCTGAGGATCAGGACCAGCCCGTCGCACCATTCTTCGGAAATAAGCACCGGTGCAATTGCGGTGGTTTTGCCCGCACCGGGCGGCGCGATAAGCACGGCGGCGCCTTTTGTGGCAAGAGCGGTCAGCAATTGCGGCAGGACAGCCTTGATGGGAAGCGGCATCGATCATCCTGCCTTATCGAAGGCCCGTCACCGCAGTAACAGTTGCCCGAATTGTATTCGCAGCCCGGCGCTCTTGGGCGTCAATAGCCGCGTGAGACCGCAAATTGGGCCGCTTGCGTCATCGCCTGCCGTGCGCGACTGTCGGGGAAAATGGAAATAGCGTCGATGGCCCGATCGGCGAAATGGCGCGCCCGTTCACGCGTCGCTTCCACCGCATCATATTTGTCGATCAGCGCGATGGCTTCTTCCAGGGCCGCATCGTCGGCCTTGATGCCTGAAATCGCCTGTTTCCAGAAACTGCGTTCGCCCTCCGTCCCGCGCGCATAGGCCAGGATGACCGGCAAGGTCATCTTGCCTTCGCGAAAATCGTCGCCGCGATCCTTACCCATTTCCGCCGCGTCCGACGCGTAATCGATAGCGTCGTCGACCAGCTGGAACGCGACGCCCAGATTGCGCCCGTAATCGTCGAGCGCACGTTCCTGACTGTCGCCGCATTCCGCGACCACGGCCGCAATCCGGCTGGCCGCAGCGAACAGGGCGGCAGTTTTCGCGCCGATGATATTGAGGTATCGTTCCTCGCTGGTTTCGATCTGCCGCTGGGCGGTAAGTTGATCGACCTCCCCTTCCGCGATGATCGCACTGGCGCCTGACAGGATTTTCAGCACCTTCAGACTGCCATCTTCGGTCATCAGTTCGAACGACCGGCTGAACAGAAAATCGCCGACCAGAACCGTGGCGGGATTGCCGAAGATGATATTTGCCGCCGCCTTGCCGCGGCGCAGTTCGGAACCGTCCACCACGTCATCATGCAGCAATGTCGCCGTGTGGATGAACTCCACCGCCGCGGCCAGCCGGTGATGCCGGGTGCCGCTGTAACCGACCAATTCGGCCCCTGCGAGCGTAAGCATCGGGCGCAACCGTTTGCCGCCGCCCGATATCAAATGTCCGGCAAGCGCGGGAATAAGCGGAATTTCGCTCTGCATTCTGTCCAGTATGACAGCATTTACACAGTTCATGCCGGGTGCAGTCAATGCCAGCATGGGATCCAGCGTGGCCCGGTCCGGGAAAGGCGTTTTTCGGGGAAGCGGGACGACATTTGCAGCCATGGTGCGCGGCACATGGCGCGCCCATCCGCAATTGGCAAGTGCGAAGCGGTGCAGCGACGTTGCAAATTGCGCGCCCCGGCATTGCCGTATAGTATCGACCGATGAGCGCTACCGAAACCGATCCGCAGCTTGCCTATTTTCGCCGCAGCATCGACAATATCGATGCCGCGCTGATCCACATCTTGGCAGAACGGTTCCGCATAACCCAAGCAGTCGGTGAATATAAGGCAAAGGCGATCCTGCCGCCTGCCGATCCCGACCGGGAAGCGCAGCAGATCGCACGTTTGCGGATGCTGGCGGAAGAGGCCCGGCTCGACCCCGAATTTTCCGAAAAGTTTTTGCGGTTCATTATCGAGGAGGTCATCCGCCACCACGAAAGCGCGCAGGCGGATACCGGGCATTCGCAAGACTAGCCGGTCGGTTGCTCGACCAGCGCCGTTAATGCGCGCGGCAGGCTGAGTTTGACCAGCAGGCCGCCCAAATCCTCGCTTTCATCCAGAGCAACGGAGCCGCCGTAAATCTCCGCCACATCGCGAACGATCGCAAGGCCCAGACCGGTGCCGGGCTTGCCGGTGTCCAGCCGCGCGCCGCGATCGAAGATATCCGTGCGCTTGTCCGCTGGAATACCGGTGCCATCATCTTCCACCCATATGACGCATTGCGCAGCATCGGGTTCGGCATCGATTGTCACGAACACACTTCCGCCACCATATTTTGCCGCGTTTTCAATCAAGTTTCCGAGTATCTCGTCGAGGTCCTGCCGTTCGATGCCAACCACCGCAGCACTTTGACCATCCAGATCGAACCGGACCTGTTCATACAGGCGCGTGACCGCACGCAGCACCAATTCCGCACTTGGCCAGACATCGGCGCGGCTTAGTCCGGCAGCCCGGCGCCCGATGGCTCTGGCGCGTGCGAGGTGATGTTCCACCTGCCGTTGCATCACGCGTGTTTCGCGGTGAACCAGTTTGGACAATTCCGGATCGCGCGCGGTTGCGGCATTGACCAGCACGGTGAGCGGCGTTTTCAACGCATGGGCCAGATTGCCCGCGTGGGTCCGCGCCTCGTTGGCCTGTTTTTCGGAATGTTCGAGCAGCATATTGAGTTCTTCCACCAGTGGTTGGACTTCCAGCGGAAGAGGGTCGGTAATACGATTGCTGCCCGTGGTTCGGATACGCTGGATCGCCATGCGAACCCGGCGCAGCGGCCGCAGCCCGTAAAAGGTTTGCAGCGCCGCCATGATGAACAGCCCGAGACCGAGCACGGCGAAGGACCAGATCAGGATCGAACGAATGCGCTTTATCTGAAAATCAAGCTCCTGACGCGCGGAGGCTACGGCAAACGTCCATGACGTTTCGCTGTCAGGCAAGGTTACCGTGCGTTCGACGATCCGCATCGGTTCAGTCGGAAATTGCTTGCTGTCGTAAAAATGCGCTTCGGTATCGACATGGTCGGCCTGCAGATCGAGCGACCGGTCCCACAAACTGCGTGACGGCCATGTTTCCTTACCTGCGGCGCTAATCTGGAAATAGACACCGCTATTGGGTTCGAGAAACCGCTGGTCACCCAATTGCCGATACAGCTTCACTTCCCCGTCCGGCCCGATTTCGGCGGCGGATATCAAAGCTGTCAGAACATATTGCAGCTGTTCATCGAAATTGCGCTGCACCAGATTGACCAGGGCGCGGTCCAGCGCGAACCCGCCTGCCAGCAGCAGGATGAGAATCCAGCCTGCCGCAATGACCATCATGCGGCGCGACAGGCTGCCAGTATCATTGGGCGTATCGTCGGGCGTAAGGGCTGGCGTGTGGGCGGGCGCATCGTGCCGCGAGTCTGCATTATCGCCGGAAACGGTCACAATGCCCTTCCCGCCCTGCCGGAAATGGTCACAATGCCCTTCCCACCCCCATGCCCAGCCAATCGATGTCCAGCCGACCCATGCCCGGTTGCAGCCGACACGGCATCGGGTCCATTCATGTTAGGAAGCTCGCGGTGCTTCGTCGGGATCGTCCAGGCTGTAACCCAGCCCGCGGATCGTGGTAATAACCTCCGCACCCAGTTTCTTGCGGATGCGGGTAACGAACACTTCGATCGTATTGGAATCGCGGTCGAAATCCTGATCGTAAATATGTTCGATCAATTCCGTACGGCTGACGACCTTGCCCTTGTGATGCATCAGATAGCTCAGCAGCTTGTATTCCTGCGCCGTCAGCTTCACCGGTTCACCTTTCAGCGTGACGCGGCCGGATCGCGTGTCGAGCCGAACAGCGCCCGCCATCAATTCCGATGATGTATTGCCCGATGCCCGGCGAATGAGTGCGCGCAGCCGGGCGATCAGTTCTTCGGTCTGGAAGGGTTTCGCGAGATAATCGTCTGCGCCTGCATCCAGCCCGGCAACCTTGTCGCTCCAGCTGTCGCGCGCGGTCAGCACCAGAACGGGAAAGGTCCGCCCTTCTTTTCGCCACATACCCAAAACGGTCAGCCCATCGATTTCCGGCAGCCCCAGATCCAGGATGACTGCGTCGTAATCTTCGGTGGAACCCAGAAAATGCCCGTCTTCCCCATCGGTCGACAGATCGACTGCATAGCCGTTCTGTTCCAATGTCGACTTCAACTGCTGGCCGAGAGTGGGCTCGTCCTCGACGATTAAAATTCGCATTGCTGTTCCCCTGCATACGGCCACCGAAGGGTGCCTCTCGCGATGATGGCGAATAGGTGGCGGTAAGTGCGTATTACGTCAACAGGGGCGTAACTGCCGTGTCCCAATACCTGCCGGACTAATTGCTGCGGCGGATGATCCGACCGGTACGCGCATCCACATCCACAAACATTACCCGCCCGTCACGTATGAATTTAAGACGGTAAGCCATGGCAGTAGAATCATAAGCGGGTCCGAGATATTCCGCGCCGCGTACCGTGGGCAGGACACGCCGTTCGATCTCGCGCAGGGACAGCACGTTGCCCGCCTTCATTTCCTTGCGGGCTTCACCTTGGTCGTTGCGCGACTGTGCGTCCGCCGCAGCGGAGAATGCACCGGTCGCCAACAAAGTGCCGACCACCATGGACAGTAAGACCTGTTTCATAACAATATCAGCATTATGCGGCACCCATTGAACATCGCGTGAATGATCGAGTGCCGCCTATTGGGTCATCTCGTATTTGACCGTTACAGTCACACCGGTGCTCACCAAACCGGGCTGGACCGGTGTGCGCGATACAGCCTGTGGCGCCATATCCATGGACGACTGGCGTTGGACATACATCTGGGGTCCGCCCGACACACTTTCGCTGACTTCCAGCAACCGAACGCCGGAGTATCCCGCCCAACCGGCATATTCCAGCGCCCGCTCCCGCGCGGTCTCCATGGCCCGTCGCCGTGCCTGGGCCGTGGGTCCGGCATCGTTTTCAATGGAGAAATTGGGGCCGCTGATATCGGTTGCGCCGGCCGCAACCAGCGCATCCAGAATGGGGCCGGTGCGCGGTACATCGCGCAGCGTGACGCTGACCCGGTTGGACACGGCGTAGGCGCGAAAAATCTGGCGATTGGTTTGCTGGTTGTAATTATACTGGGCGTTCAAACTGATGCCGCTTGTCTGAATATCTCGCTCGGCAATACCCAGCGCCTTGATGCGCGCGATAACCGCCGTCATTTCCTGCGCGTTTTTCGCCATCGCTTCTACCGCGGTTTTCGCTTCGGATGTTACCCCGGCACTGACTTCTGCAATATCCGGTTCCGCTTTCACCTGTTCGGATACGGACATTTCGACCACCGGACCATTGACCTGGATCTGAACCTCGGCGGCAGCAAGCGGACTTGCGAGTGCGGTTGCGGCCATTAGGGTGGCGACATAGCGAATCATGCGAATTCTCCTGACTATCCGGTCCGGTATTATGGCAGGTGTTGCGCCAGTGTGAACCGCCTTGTTCCAACCCGGTCGCGCCGCTAAGCGCACTCTTATGGCGCAGCCCCCGATATTGAATCTTGAAGGAATTGGTCTGCAGCAGGGCGGACGCTGGCTGTTCGGCGGGCCCGATTCCGCTGGCGACGACCGGGGCGGTATCGACCTGCATATCGGCCCGCGCGACCGGCTGGCGCTGATCGGCCGCAATGGCGCGGGTAAAACGACCCTGTTCCGCCTCATAATGGATCAGATCGAGCCGGATCGCGGCCAGCGCAAGGTGAAGCCGGGCACCCGGATCGTGGTACTGGAACAGGAACCCGATTTCACGCCTTACGAAACACTGATGGACTTCGCACTGGACGGGGAACACCCGCCGGCCGCATTCGAAGTGGAGGCGATCGCTGGCCAGCTTGGCATCGATATGGCGACCCCCGCCGCCGGGGCCAGTGGCGGCGAACGCCGCCGCGCCGCCATCGCCCGCGCATTGGCGCAGGACCCCGATCTGCTGCTGATGGATGAACCGACGAACCATCTGGACCTGTCCGCGATCGAATGGCTGGAAAGCTGGCTGGACCGTTACAAGGGGGCGTTCGTGGTAATCAGCCATGACCGCACATTCCTTAAACGCCTGACGCGGGCGACCATCTGGCTGGACCGCGGCGGATTGCGGCGCAAGGATATCGGCTTTGGCGGGTATGATGCATGGGAAGCATCGATCTATGCCGAGGAAGCGCGGTCTGCCGAACGGCTCGATGCACGATTGAAGCTGGAGGCGCATTGGCTCGAACGCGGCGTTACGGCACGCCGCAAACGCAATCAGGGACGGCTCGAAAAACTATGGCAGATGCGGGCACAGCGCGCGGCCATGATCAATCCTGCCGGATCGGCCAAACTGGGTCTGGCCGTTGATGAAGACAACAAAAGCAAATCGGTTATCGTCGCGGACAAGGTGGCAAAATCCTACGGCGATCGATCGATAATTCGCGATTTTTCCCTGCGCATCCAGCGCGGTGACCGGATCGGCGTCGTGGGTTCGAACGGCGCCGGAAAAACCACTCTGCTGCGATTGCTGACCGGGGAAATCGAACCTGATGCAGGCCGCATCACTATAGCCAAATCGCTGACGGGTGTGATGATCGACCAGCAACGGGCCCTTCTCACCCCCGACAAATCGGTGCGGGATGTGCTGGCGGAAGGCGGCGACTGGGTCGATGTTCGCGGTACACGCAAACATGTTCAGGGGTATCTCAAGGAATTTCTGTTCGATCCCGGCCTCGTCGATACCAAAGTGGGCACCATGTCGGGCGGCGAACGATCGCGGCTGTTGCTGGCCCGCGAATTCGCACGCAAATCGAACCTGCTGGTGCTGGACGAACCGACCAACGATCTCGATCTGGAAACGCTCGATCTGTTGCAGGAAGTGATCGCCGATTACGAAGGCACCGTGCTGATCGTCAGCCATGATCGCGATTTTCTGGACAAGACGGTCACGGTCACGCTTGGTCTGGATGGAAGCGGATTTGTCGATATCGTGGCCGGTGGTTACGAGGATTGGGAGGCCAAACGCACGCAGCGCCGCAGATCGGACAGATCGGACAGATCGGACAAGGCGAAAAACGAAGAAACGCAGCCGGCAGCCGCGGCAACACTGGCGCAGCCTGACACCTCGGCATCCATTCCGGTCCCTGCCACACCCAAAACGGTGAAATTGAGTTACAAGGACCAACGCGATTTCGAAATGCTCCCGGCGCGTATAGAAACTCTTGAAGCCGCAATCGCGCGCGGCGAAGAGATCTTGTCGGACCCGGACCTGTATACGGCCGATCCGCAGAAATTCGCCGATATCAATCAAGGGCTGGAAAATGCGCGAACGGAAAAAAACGCGGCTGAAGAACGCTGGCTTACGCTGGCGGAAATGGTCGACGCGTAGGGGTCATTCGATCCGGTAAAACACTGCCACACGGTCCAGCGCCAGTTTCAGAACCAGTTTTCCGCTGCGCGCAGGCCATGCAAGATCCCGTTCGGCATCCGGCAATCCTTCCCCTGCGCAAACAACGCGCCACAGGATGTCGGATAAACCATTTCCAGCTGCCGCAATTGCCCTGTCGAACCGGGTTTTAGCGGCCATCTGGCGTTCGGTTGCGGAAAGGCCGGCATCGCGGGCCGACCCTTGGCCCGTTATGCGGACCGGATCCCAACGCATGGTAACTCGCGCGCCTAATTGCGCGCTTTCGTAATCGGCGCGCAAACGCTCTCCCGCATCGAACAGGCGATCGTCGATCATGCCGCGGGCGTGCAGCCAGCCGAGCGGCAATTCGGCGGTGTTCACTGTTACGCTGCGGCGCCCAGCGCGCCGGGTTCCGCTGCGTTTGGGCCCTTCGCTCGTCAATTCCCGCTCAACATAGCGATTGTCGAACGGATTACGGCTGGTGCGTTTGGTCGGCATTCTGACTCCTGGTTATGAGTAGGAAGGAAACGATACCGGCCCTTGCCAAACGGGATAGTGTGTAGGAAAGAAGAAACCGATTTGGTTCGACGGAGATAAGACAAATGATCAACCGGATGCGCGATATTCGCAAGGCCAGGAATATGACTCTTGCCGATCTGGCGCAGGCCTGCGACCCGCCCACGACTGCGCAGACGATCGGACGGCTGGAGACCGGAATGCGCAATCTTTCCATCAAATGGATGGACCGGATTGCCGCCGCGCTGGATGTGGACCCGCAATCCCTGGTCCGGTCGGACGGTTCCTCGAACCCGAAAGTCGTTGCGATATTACAGGCTGGTGGAGCAGAGGCGCTTACCACCGAGGCAGACGCGATTTTGCCTACGGAAATCGGCGGCGATGCGCCACTGGTCGCAATACGGGTGGATGTCGGCGCCGGCGAATATCGAGCGGGCGATCAGCTGTGGATGCGGCAGATGGCGCCTTCCGAAAGCGGACGCGCGATCAACTGCGATGTGCTGGTCCCGCGTACGGGCGGGCGCTTCTGTTTCGGCAGACTGATCGATCGGCAAGGTGCGATGGTAGGCATCCTGCCGCCTGGTGCGGGGCAAAAACAGCAGGTGGTGGACAATCCACCTTGGATCGCAGTAGCGGAAATGCTCGTTCGGCAATTATAAACACGGCAATTCCAATAATTAGCCTTCGCCCCGTGCCATCCGGTCCTGTTTGTCCGCAACGCTTTCTTCAGGAACGAAGCTATTGGAATTGACCCCGAGCCAGATCAGGATCGGTGCGGCCATATATACCGAGCTGTAGGTGCCGACGAACAGGCCAAGCGTAATCGCCGCGACCATGCCGAACAGACTGGCAGGGCCAAACAATAGCAGCCCAAACAGTGCAACGAACAGTGTCAGAGAGGTCATTACCGTCCGCGCGAGCGTTTCATTGACCGAGAGATCCAGCAATTCCGGCAATGGCATCTTGCGATATTTTTTCAGGTTTTCTCGGATCCGATCGTACACGACGATTGTGTCGTTCAGCGAATAGCCGATGATGGCAAGAATTGCTGCGATGATTTGCAGACTGAACTCCAGCTGGAACAACGCGAAGAACCCAAGGGTCAAAGACACATCGTGAACCAGCGCGAACAAAGCGCCTACGCCAAACTGCCATTCGAACCGGATCCAGATATACAGCGCGACCATCATCATCGCCGCAATCAGTGCCCAGGCGGCATCGCTGCGAAATTCGCCCGAAACCTTGCCTGAAACGGAATCGACACCATCGATCCGGACCTGTGGATGATCGACCTGCATTGCAGCGGTAATCCGCTGGGTCATGGCATCGGCAAAACCGGGGTCGCCTTCCGCTTCGGGAGGAAGCTTGACCCGGATCGAAACCTGGTTTTCCGCGCCGAAGCGCTGGATTACCGGGTCTTCCACTTCGGGTAATGCGGAAATCGTGGCGCGCAGCTCGCCGACCGGTGCCTCTGCCTCCCCCACAAAAGTTGCGCGGATTTCCTGCCCGCCCGCAAAATCGACGCCGTAATTCAGCCCTTGCGTGGCGACCAGCGCCCAGCTGCCGATCATCAATATCAGGCTGACGACATAAAACGGTATCCGCCAGCGCAGGAATTTGATGTTCGTATCGTCGGGGACAAGTTTGAGCAGTCGCATGGGTCTTCTCCCCTTAAATGTTCAATTCGGTCGGGCGCTGTTTGCGCAACCAACCGGCAACCCACATGCGGGTCAGGAATACGGCCGTAAATACGCTGGTGAAAAGACCGACGATCAGCACCACGGCGAAACCGCGAATTGGACCCGAACCGAACAGGAACAGAAGCACACCGGCAATGAAATTGGTGACATTTGCATCATAGATCGCCCTGCTGGCTTCCTTGTATCCGTTTTCAACCGCCGCAATAATTCGTCGCCCGCGTTTGCGTTCTTCGCGTATTCTTTCGTTGATCAGCACATTGGCATCGACCGCGGCGCCGATGGTAAGCACGAACCCGGCGATGCCTGGTAAAGTCAGCGTAGTGTTCATCACCGCCATGATACCGAGCAACATCAAAACATTGAAAAACAGGGCGATAGTTGCATAAACACCGAAACGGCCATAGCTGGCGATCATCAGCGCGATTACCGCCACGCAACCGATCATCATTGCGATCAGCCCGCGCCGGATCGAATCCGCACCCAAATCGGGGCCTACGGTACGTTCTTCCACAATAGTCAGATCGACCGGCAACGCACCCGACTGCAGGGAAATGGCCAAAGCCTGGGCGCTTTCGGTCGAAAAGCTGCCTGAAATCTGCGCCGATCCGCCAAGAATAGGTTCGTTGAAACTTGGTGAGGAGATTACTTCCCCGTCAAGGATAATGGCAAACAGCTTACCGGTATTCTCGGTGCTGAGCTGCGCGAATTTGGCACCGCCCTGGCTGTCGAACTGGATATTCACGACTGGCTGATTATCCTGTGGATCGACCCCGGCCTGCGCGCCGGTCAGCGAATCCCCCTGAATTCCGCCAAGACGCTTTACCGCGATACCAGTACCCTGACCCGGCGTGCCGGCGGCAAAGGGATATATGCGGCTACCCGGCGGGGCCACGCCCGCCGCGACGTCGGATGGCAGTGCCTGATCGTCCACCAGTTTGAATTCCAGCTTGGCAGTCTGGCCCAGCAGTTCCTTCAATTGATCAGGGTCGCCCAGGCCCGGCACCTGCACCACAATCCGGGTTTCGCCCTGCCGGATGATCGTGGGCTCGCGCGTCCCCAGGGCATCGATGCGTTTGCGGACGACTTCGGTCGCGCTGTCCATCGCATTGGTAACTGCGTCTTCCGCGCCCTGCCCGGTTTCCGTCAATACGAACCGGGTTTCATCGATAATTTCCAGATCCCATTCGGCCGTGATGCCGGTGCCATTGATGGCCGGGAGCAAAGCCTCCCGCGTACGGTCGACATCGGCTACGCTGTCCACCATGAAACTTAAACGATTGTTGCTGGTGGAAAAATCGCCCGCCCGAATGCGCGGCGTGGCATTTTTAAGCGCGGTGCGCGCGGCCTCTTCCATATTTTCTAGACGCTGTGCACCAACCTGCGACGAATCGGCTTCCAGCAGGATGTGGCTGCCACCAGCCAGATCGAGACCGAGGTTCACAGTCGGGTTTGGTAAAAATGCGGGCCATTTTACGGTGGTAGACGCCAGCAGGGACGGTAGCGCGGCGTAGACCGCCAATAAGGTCAGCCCCCACAGCCACACTTTTTTCCAGGTCGGAAACTCTAACATCGCGTGAACCCTGTCCGTTGAGATCTGATCGCCGCATATGGCGCAGCTTAATCGTTTGCAGCCTTGCCGGTGGGCGAAATGATATCGCCGATCGTGCTTTTAACGGCTTTTACCCGCACGCCCTGCGCCAACTCGACATCGGCGTAATCATCGTCCACCTTGATGATCTTGCCGATCAATCCGCCTGCGGTCACGACCTTGTCGCCTTTCTTAAGGCCACCGATCTTCTCCCGGTGTTCTTTCTGCCGCTTCATCTGTGGGCGGATAATCAGGAACCAGAAAATAAGCGCCATCAGTACAAAAGGTATGATGCCGGTCCAGCCAGGCTGCGCATTTGCAGGGGCGGCGACGGTTAGAAAATCGAGCATTTCGGGAACCTGTACCTTGGATAGATAGTAAAAGACTTCACACGATACATCAAAGCTGCGGCTGCGATCGGACGGCGTGTCCACACTTGATCGGCCCGCCCTAGATTGTGCCGGTAAGTGGGCGCGCCTAGCAGCAATGCAAGTCACCCGCAACGAATTGCGCCTGATGGTGGCGCAATCGTATAGTTCACTACCGGCGCGCCGACAGACCGTTACCCGGAATGCCGATCCCCGTGCGTATTTTTGTCCCACGGATATTGTGTTGCCTTGCGCTTACCGCCTGACTATAGCCGCGCTTTCCACTGATCGGGACGTGGCGCAGTCCGGTAGCGCACTACACTGGGGGTGTAGGGGCCGTAGGTTCGAATCCTATCGTCCCGACCAGTGGAAAATTTCTCAAATTGTCATATGCTCGCTATCGTGCGCCATTGCGCGGCAAACGAATGCCGGGCAAACCAGTGCGGCACCGTCGCCGGTAAGGCGATGCGTTCCATTTATTCGATATGGTGCCCTGAATTGAGGAATTGCCCGATGGCCGATGCCGCGTCTTTCCCCGCCCGGTCCTGGCTGTTTGCGCCGGGCGACAGCGTGAAGAAAATGTCCAAGGCCGCAGACGCAGATGGAGAAAGTCGCGCGGATATCGTGCTGCTCGATCTTGAAGACTCCGTCATGCCGGACAGCAAGCCGCGCGCACGCGCATCAGTGGCAGAGTTTTTGAAATCCCGCCGTGATCGGGCGAGCTTATGGGTCCGGATAAACCCCTTGTCCGGGAATGAAGCGCGCACCGATCTGGACGCCGTCATGCCAGCGAAACCCGGCGGTGTCTTCCTGCCCAAAGCGGAAGGCCGTCACGATATCGAGACTCTGGACGCGCTGCTGACCGATCTTGAACAGCGCCACGACATTGTGCCGGGCAGCACAAGGATTGCCGCGCTTGTCACCGAAACGGCAAAGGCCATGTTTCATTGCGGCGATTATGCAGGCGACTATCCGGGGTCCAGCCGACTTGCCGCGCTAAGTTGGGGTGCGGAAGATCTATCGGCAGTGCTAGGTGCGCAGGTGCAATTTCAGCCGGACGGCCAATATATGCCGACCTTCGAACTGGCGCGCAGCCTCTGCCTGCTGGGGGCAGTGGCTGCCGATGTCGTGCCGGTCGAAACGATACAGGCGGACTATCGCGATTTGGACGGACTGTACAAACGCGCGCTGATGGTGCGCAGTCAGGGGTATCGCGGAATGCTGGCGATCCATCCCGATCAGGTGCCGGTCATCAATCGTGCGTTCACTCCTGGCGCGGACGAGATCGAGGCGGCCCGTGCGATTGTCGCAGCGTTCGCAGCCAATCCGGGCGCAGGAACGGTCGGGTTCGAGGGGCAAATGCTGGACCGACCGCATCTGGCACGCGCTACAAATCTGCTTGCGAATATCCGATAGGCCGTAAAACCCTTTCCTACACGAACCGATATGGTTAGCCGCTTTGATTTAACAAACCAAGAGGCTTCTCGATGGCTATTATCGAAACACTGATCGGACCTGTAGCATCCCTGATCGACAAGATCATTCCCGACAAGGAAGCGCGGGCCAAGGCGAAGTTGGAACTGATCCGGCTGGAAGGGTCGCATGAAATGGCTGCCATCGAGGCACGGCTCGCGGCTGTCGTGGCAGAGGCGAATTCCCGCGATCCGTGGACCAGCCGCGCGCGCCCCAGCTTTCTTTACGTTATGTATGTGCTTCTGCTTGCGTCCCTGCCAATGGGACTGCTGGCAGCGTTCAACCCGATCGTTGCACGCGATATTGCCGGCGGCATGAATGCCTATCTTTCCGGCTTGCCGGAGCCACTTTATGCCCTGTTCGGCACCGGCTATCTTGGTTACACGGCGGCCCGCCAGTGGGGCAAGATCAAGGGCGTGGACAATTGATCTGTAAACACAGCCATGCGCGTCCCCATTGCACGAATTTTTTGCACATGATGCCGGCAACTTGCCGGTCGATATCGGAAATTCTGTTAAGGGTATGTTGCCGGAATGCGCAGGGCGCGCGGGCCTGTGGTTTGTTTCAACAAAAGCTGGAACTCGCCGGTCCGATACGCCAATACGGTCGGTGCGATGACCCAAACTGTTTACGTACTTAACGGACCCAACCTCAATCTGCTCGGCTTGCGCGAACCGGATATTTACGGCCGCGATACGCTGGACGATATAGCCGGAATGCTGGAAGATCGCGGGCGCGAAATCGGCCTGGCGATCGAGATGCGGCAGACCAATCACGAAGGTATGCTGGTCGACTGGTTACAGGAAGCGCATGCGCAACAAGCGCGGGCCGTGCTGCTGAATGCCGGCGCCTATACCCACACATCCATCGCGCTGCTCGACGCTATCCGCGCCATCGACGTGCCGGTTATCGAGGTGCATCTTTCCAATCCGCTGGAACGGGAAGAATTCCGGCACCGATCCTACGTCGCCATGGCCGCGCGGCAGACGGTACAGGGTTTGGGGGCCAGGGGTTATCTTGTAGCGTTGGACGCGGCGGCACAATTGTAATCCGACACGACCTGCCCGTTGACCAGCCTTCTGCCGCCCTCTTGCCCTAACGTCGTTTGCCGCGCATAGGCGTTTGCCTGAAATAACAATGAGGCAAACATGGCCACCACCAAGGGCGCGGCCGGGAATTCTCCTGGCATGAATGTTGATACCAAGCTGGTTCGCGAACTGGCAGAATTGTTGGGGGAAACCGGACTCACCGAAATCGAGGTTGAAGATGGCGACCGCAAGGTTCGCGTGGCACGGAACGACACTGGCGCTGCGGCCGGGGTATTGACGCCGGCTCAGATCGCTGCATTCGGCGCCTTGCAACACGGTGGCAGCGTCATGCCCGCATTCGACCCGTCGGCAGCCGCTGCGCCCGCCGGTGCCGCTATGCCTCCGCAAGAGCCGGCCGCACCCGACATGGACCACGCCGACGCCCTGAAATCACCGATGGTGGGTACAGCCTATCTCGCGCCGGAACCCAATGCGCCGGATTTCGTGCGCGTAGGGGCGCCGGTAAAGAAAGGCGAAACCGTGCTGATCGTGGAAGCGATGAAAGTGATGAACCCGATTGCTGCCGACCGGTCCGGCACAATAAAAGCAATCCTAGTCGAAAACGCCCAGCCGATCGAATTCGGCCAGCCGCTTGTCGTGATCGGCTGAACCCATATGGCCATAACCCGAATTCTTATCGCCAATCGCGGCGAAATCGCCTTGCGTATTCACCGGGCCGCGCATGAAATGGGCATCGAAACCGTAGCCGTTCATTCCACCGCCGATGCTGATGCCATGCATGTGCGGCTGGCCGACCACGCTGTGTGTATCGGTCCGCCACCGGCCATCGACAGCTATCTCAATGCTGCCGCGATCATTTCGGCGGCGGAGATCGCGCATTGCGATGCGATTCACCCGGGTTACGGTTTTTTGTCGGAAAACGAAAAATTTGCCGAAATCGTGGAAGCGCACGACATAAAATGGATCGGCCCCAAGCCCGAACATATTCGCACCATGGGTGACAAGGTGATGGCGAAGAAAACCGCCGGTGCCCTCGGTCTGCCGCTCGTACCCGGTTCGGATGGCGCCATCGACGACCCGGCGGAAGCTGCCAAGATTGCGGCGGAAATAGGCTATCCGGTCATCATCAAAGCCGCATCGGGCGGCGGCGGACGCGGCATGAAAGTTTGCGAAAGCGAAGACCAGCTTGCCGGTTTGATGCAGGCTGCAGGAAACGAAGCCAAATCCGCGTTCGGCGACGCTACGGTCTATCTGGAAAAATATCTCGGAAATCCGCGTCACATCGAATTTCAGATCTTCGGCGACGGTGAAGGCCATGCGATCCATCTGGGTGAACGCGATTGTTCGCTGCAACGGCGCCACCAAAAGGTTTTCGAAGAAGCGCCGAGCCCCGTACTTTCACCCGAAGAACGCGACCGGATGGGCAACATCTGCGCGAAGGCCATGGCGGACATGGCCTATCGCGGTGCCGGAACGATCGAGTTTCTGTGGGAAGATGGCAAGTTCTACTTCATCGAAATGAACACCCGCCTGCAGGTCGAACATCCGGTGACCGAGATGATCACCGGCGTCGATCTGGTCCGTGAACAGATACGTGTTGCCGACGGGAAGCCGCTATCCCTGACGCAGGATGAAGTGCGTTTCAGCGGACACGCCATCGAATGCCGGATCAATGCGGAAGACGCCTTCACTTTCGCCCCGTCGCCCGGTAAGATTACCGCCTATCACGCAGCGGGCGGAATGCATGTTCGCGTCGATAGCGGGATCTATACAGGCTACACCATCCCCCCTTATTACGACAGTATGATCGCCAAACTCATCGTGTTCGGGCGCAGCCGGGAAAAATGCCTGATGCGGTTGCGCCGCGCGCTGGAAGAAATGGTTGTGGAAGGGGTCGAAACCTCGCTTCCTTTGCATCGCGAACTCGTCCGGCAGGACGATGTCGTATCGGGCGATTACAGCATAAAATGGCTGGAAGAATGGTTGGCAGCGCGCGAGATCTAAGCATCGGCGCGCATGCCCTGACGATGGCAGTCTTGCGCTCGAACGATCCAACTATCTTCTAGCGCAGATTTTATGCGGGCCCGGGCGTTTCCGTCAGTCCAGCGGAACACCAGGCTCATGCTTGGCAGTTCGGATAGTCAGCGATGTCTTCACGCTATCGACATTGGGCGCGGGCGTAAGCTTGCTGGTCAAAAATTCCTGGAAGCTTTGCAGATCCTTGCTCACGATTTTCAGGATGAAGTCGATCTCTCCATTCAGCATATGAACCTCCCGCACTTCGGGCAGGGTATTCATGTGATCCTCGAATTCGCGCAAAGCCGTCTCAGCCTGGCTCTTGAGGCTGACCATAGCGAATACGGTGATGGCGAAACCCAGTTGTGAGGCATCGAGATCGGCGTGATAGCCCTTGATTACGCCGCCTTCCTCCAGCGTGCGCACCCGCCGCAGGCATGGCGGTGCAGTCAATCCTACGCGTTGCGCCAGTTCGACATTGGTAACCCGCCCCTGTTGCTGCAGTTCCGCCAGCAACCGGCGATCGATATCGTCGAGATTTGCCATCAACCTCGCTCCCATGAAGCCATACGATAGTTAATGCCGCGCAATTAAAGCGGCTTGATCGATGGTTTGTGAATAAGATTATTGTTCCTGCCAGCAATTGTCCCGCTTTGCAACGCCTCGTCCGGATTGCTGAACGGGTCGAAACGAAACTGTTAACAACCGGTTTCCCGAACATATCGCTTAGCCCGAAACACTGCCACGGAACCGCCATTGTCCGCCAGAGGAGCGCACGAAACCCGCAATGCATTTCGACGATCGCCTTGCCACCGTATTGCGCCACCGCGCAGCCGGGGACCGTGCGGCGCGAACGCAATTTCGGCAATTGCTCGACCTGTTGGGACGTGCGCGGGACACGGTCGAACAACACAGGCACGAACCGGGCGATGCCCCCGATCCACCGCGCGCCAACGACACCATGTTCGCGGCAGCATGGCTGCGGCTTGGCGCGCTTGGCAAAACTATCCCGCCAGCCGATCGTGCGAGGATGATCCGCGAAGCCGGTGCTCCGTTCCGCAACCCCGACCTTACGATCCATCTTTCCGAAGACGAGCCGGAGGTTGCAGCCGCTGCGATTGCCCGCACCCAACTGGATGCCGACAGCTGGATCGCGCTTATTCCGGATCTGCCCGTGCGTGCGCGCGGCTTCCTCCGCCTGCGCCGCGACCTGCCCGAAGCCGCGGCTCGCCTGCTTGACGATCTGGGAGTGCATGATCGCGGACTGCCACGGCCATCTACCCCGGCCGAAAGCGGGCTTGATGCGCAAGTGGCACCGAACACCGCGTCCATACCGCCGGTTCCCGCAAATGACCGCGCCGATCCGGTACCGGCTGCAACAGACCAGTCCGAAATCGGGACATTGGTCAAACGGATCGAGGCATTCCGCGCGTTCCGGTCGGGTCACAAACACGGGTCTGCGAAAGAAATAGACTCGGCGCATGGCAGCACGGCCACCCGGGTCGAAACGGTCAAGGAGAAAGAGCGGGAATTCCGCTTCACGACCGATGCAACCGGCCGCATAGATTGGGCTGATGGTCGGTTTGCACCGATGGCCATCGGCATATCGTTGCATAACACGGCCCTGCACCCAGCCATGAAACAGCGGCAGCCGATACGCCAATTGCGCATTGCCCTGAATGGCGGCCCGGTAATCGCTGGCGACTGGACGATTGATGCAATGCCGCGCTTCACCAACCCCGATGGCCGTTTCTTCGGTTATGCAGGGCTCGCCCGGCGCGCGTCGGCAATCGCAGAAACCGCCACGCCCGAACACGCGGGTGCAAGCGACCGAATGCGGCAATTGCTGCATGAATTGCGCACCCCGGTGAACGCGATCCAGGGCTTTGCCGAGATAATCCAGCAACAACTATATGGTCCAACGCCCCACGAATATCGCGCGCTGGCCGCGACCATTGCTGGCGACAGCGCCCGGATGCTGGCGGGCTTCGATGAACTCGATCGCCTCGCCCAGCTGGAAATGGGCGCGCTGGCCATAGATCAGGGCGACAGCGATTTTACCGCCATCGCCGCTGGGATGGTCGATCAGCTGAATACGACGTTGAGACCGCGCAACGCCAGCATGAAACTGGTTCCGGCATTGCCCGGCCGGATTGCCATGGATCATGGTGAGGCGGAAGTGCTGGCGTGGCGTCTGCTTGCGACACTGACCGATGCAATCGGCGCGGAGGAGCACCTGCAGCTGGAATTCACCCAGGACAGAGGTGCTTTGCTGCTCGGGTGCGAATTGCCTTCCGGATTGGCGGCGCAGGACGATATTTTTTCGGCCTGCGCTTCGGATAGCCAGCCTGCCCCGTCGGCGGGTATATTGTCGGCGGGTATGTTCGGTACGGGATTCTCCCTCAGGCTGGCCCGCGCCGAGGCCGGGTCTATCGGCGGAAGCCTGTTGCGGGTGGACGACTGGCTGGTTCTGTCCATGCCTCTGCTCACCATGCCGCTGGCGGGCACTCCGTCTACCCGGTCCGAACACGCCTGACCCGCATCGGCTGGCACAGCCATGCTGCGCTTCCATCTGCGGCACGATCTGGTCGCAAGAACCAAGACTTCCCGATTTTACTTTAGGTTTACACTACAACAAATGCGGCTTTTTCAACGACAATGAAAAGAGTGGCTTGCCATGGGCGGCCACCCCGGCTAGGCGACGGCCCGCTGTATGGCGTCCTTTGGGCCTGTAGCTCAGTTGGTTAGAGCTGGCCGCTCATAACGGCTAGGTCGCGGGTTCGAATCCTGCCGGGCCCACCGGATGCCAACGCAGCTATCTGCTGAAAGCATCCCGAAAGGGGCCGGTAGCATAGTCAAAGTGTCGGGAAGTGGCGCAGCCAGGTAGCGCACCTGTTTTGGGTACAGGGGGTCGGAGGTTCGAATCCTCTCTTCCCGACCATTTTGACAACGGGCCAGGGGGCAGGATTGTATTCCTGCAATCGGGCAATTTGTTTATCCCACAAAGATGCGGAAAATCCCCCCACCCGTGGCTTGCGCTGGTACGGACGCAACGCGCTTCGTATCACCCCAGCGGGGTCCAGACCCGAAAGCGCGCGGTCTGTAAGATCAAGCTAGTTACGTGAGATGGCGCGACTGCCCTGTCCAATGGACGCCGGCGCCCGCCACCGCACACGGCCGTGAGCCGCGCGGATCGCCCCCAGCGCGCGCTCGGCCTATCGGTGCCATCCATCTGCACCAATGCGACGCAGGCTTGCGCATTCCGCTTTAAAAAAGCGCGCAAAGCCTTTGGCGAATCCAAGGTATGCTGCGCCTGTCACACGGCACGGGATCGACCCTATGGCGGGAAAATAGGCGGTGTCATCAAGACGAACCACGATCCATACAGGAGCGAAGATTGCCGGATCGCGCCCTTGGGCAAAACGACTTCGTTGTCGAAAAACCTCGCCGTCCTCGGCAAGCTACGACGCAGGTGGGTTTCCCTTACTTACTAAAAACCGAAGTGACACAGTCACGGTCTTGGCAGTTTCCAGTCCGCTATCGATGCCGCAATCATGTAGCATGTACGGCGCCCCTCCGATCATTACATTGCCGGTGGCACCCCGTGCGGATCCAGGAAACTGGCTGGCGGCAAAACATACCGTTGTTCCACCAATGCGCCTAAATCACGAAGCACGGGACGCAGTGTAGGGCCAGCGGTTTAGTGTCGGCTCCGGCACGCGCATCCATCACGGGGAAACATCGCCTGCGATCTCTGCCAATTGGCCCTGAATATCGCCACGGTAATTGGCGAGAATGCCGGTGATCTGCGTCCAAACCGCCACATTCTGGCGCAGTTGCGCTATGTCGATTTTGTCCAGCGTATCGTCGGGGGTATGGTGCAGGTCGAAATACCGGGTGCCATCCTGCTGTAGATCGATAATGGCGGTTTTCTGATCGCGCGCGATGTTGATATCCGCACCGCCAGTCGCAACTATCGTGGAATTGGCCACCCCAAAACGTACCACCGATTTGGCCAGTTCCGCATGCAGATCCGGATTGCTTTCCCGAAAATTGCTTTCGAAGCGCCAGATGCGATCCGCCCCGAAATCGCTTTCGAAAGCAACGCCGACCGGTTCGTCCAGATGCGCCTCGGAATAGGCGATACTGCCGTACAGCCCGACTTCTTCGGCCCCCGCCATCAGCACGCGGATGGTCCGCAATGGCTGCCCGGATCGCGACGCATTGATAGCTGCGGCAGCCACGATCCCACATCCCGCCCCATCATCGAAAGCACCCGGCGCGTTCCACCAGCTATCAAGATGACACGCCAGCAGCACCGGCGGCAGCGAAGGATCGCTGCCAACGATTTCGCCAACCACATTGCCGCTTTCCTGCAAACCAATTTTTTCCGGAGTCAGGACCAGTTTCATGCGGATCGGCAAACCGCGGTCGAACATACGTTCCAGATTGAGTGCGTCGGGAACAGACAGCGCCCCGGCCGGAATCATCGGATCGACAACCCGCGTTCCGCCAGTATGGGGATTGCGGTGTTTGTCCGTTCCAACGGATTTGATGATTGTGGCAATTGCGCCCTTCCCCGCCGCGATACTTGGACCCACCCAGCGTGCCGGCCCTGCAAAACCGTATTGCGAACCATCCTGTGTTCGCGTCATCGAATGGCTGATATAGGCGATCTTGCCAGCCAGGCTGCCTTCCGGTGCAGCAACCAACTGTTCGATGGTCGCGAATTCCACCACTTCCGCTTCGATGCCGGCTGGCCCCGTCGACGCGCTACCTCCCAGCGGCGCGATGACAAAGGGCTGAGGGAACGGCGCTGTAACCGCAGCGTAGGCCATGTCGCCGGGTACCCAGGTATCCATCATGAACGGTTCGTCGGCGACATTGTCGAAACCGCGCTGTTCGAGCCATCGCACGGCCCAGTCGCGGCCGCGTTTCTCGGCCGGTGTACCAGCCTGACGTGGGCCAATTTCCGTAGTGATACCCTCGACAAAATCATACGCCACATTGTCGCTATCCAGCGCCAAATCGGCGTCCGATCGCAAGGATATTCCTGGCATGACGGATGCGGTACCGCGTTTGGGTGCATCTTTCGCACCAACGCAGATCGGTAACGACAATGCGGTAAACGCGGCGACAGCAAAAGCGGTGTGTTTGATCATCCCGTCTCGCTATCCACCGTCAGTCGGGTTGTCGAGGGGGTGTCAGATAAACACCACCGGTATGCCCGTTTTGACCGCGCGCGCCAGTTCGGCGGCATCCCAATTGGTAAGCCGTACGCACCCATGGCTTGCCGTCTTTCCGATCAATTGCGGATCGGGCGAACCATGGATACCGTATCCGTTCTTACCCAGATCGATCCAGGTTCCCCCCACCGGATTGTTCGGGCCGGGCGGCAGGATGAAACGTCTTGTCGGGGCCCCAGTCCTGCGATTCAGGGTCGAAGGTGTAATTGGGTTCAGGCGCGACAGCGCTGATCTTCATCGAGCCACTGGGACTGGGAAAATCGCCACTGCCGATTGTCGCAGGATAGCTGACCAGAATATCGCCGGCTTCATCCAGCGCAACGACCAGATTGTCAGCCTTGCGCACTTCGATCTTGGCGATGGCGGCGGAAAAATCGCGCTTGCCATGACTTACAATATTCAACTTGGTGCCCGCTTTTGCGAAATCGGCACCCGGGTTCAGCATCTTGAGAAAATCGACATCCATGTGAAACCGTTCGGCCAGCATTTCCTCTGCCGTTTCGTATCCCAGGGCATCCATCTTGGACATGGCCGGGAAATCCTCCGGCAGAACCTTGAATGCTGTGCCTGCGTCTTTCTGCGTCACGGTGTAGCTGCGGAAAATGTCGCCGCCATGTTCCTTGAACAATGCCGTTTTCAGTTCCGCATCGACTTGGGTTCCGGGCGCCAAATCCATCGCCTTGCGGTAATATTCGATGGCGCGATCGGTGTTGCCGCCGCCGAGCCCGTCGATCACGCCCGGTGAATGACGCCCGCGATCCAGCAATACCTGCACTGCGATCATTTCCGGGTCGGCTTCGCCCAGCATTTCACCGGTAATACCAGTCGGCAGGGTCACGGTCAGCTTGCCGTCGGCTTCGGTGGCTTCCGCCTTTGCCGCGGATGCATCGTCGTCATAGCCTTCACGGTCCGTGAAATTGTCCGTGTCCGCGGCACTGACCTTCTCTGCAGACTGCTGCGAAGCCCCGGCTTCGGTTTCGTTCGGTGACGAACAGGCGGCAATGGCCAGGGCGGATGCGGCAAGCGGCGCTATCATGTAGAATTTCATAACCGCGAAACGCGCCGACAGGCCTCTCGTTCCCTCTGTTCGCAATTGTGGCAGCATTTGCTGTCCACTATCGCCCACTTGCTGCACCAACCACAATTGCCTATCTGCGCGGGCAACCTGTTCGACCCCATCATTTGATCCAAGGATACGCCAAATGGCCGCGCAATACGCCTATGTCATGAAATCCATGACCAAGACTTTCCCAGGGGCGAAAAAGCCTGTGCTGGAAAACATCAATCTGCAATTCTATCAGGGCGCGAAGATTGGCATCGTCGGACCGAACGGGGCGGGCAAATCCACTCTGATCAAGATCATGGCAGGCATGGACACCGACTTCACCGGCGAAGCCTGGGCGGGCGAAAACATCACTGTCGGCTATCTGGCGCAGGAGCCGGAGCTGGATAACAGCAAGACGGTTTTGGAAAACGTGAAAGACGGCGCGCGCGAAGTGGCCGACATGGTCGATCGCTTCAACGCCGTGACGGCGGAAATGGCCGAGCCGGACGCGGATTTCGACGCGCTGGGCACGGAAATGAGCGAGTTGCAGGAAAAGATCGACGCGGTCGACGGCTGGACGCTCGACAACCAGCTGGAAATCGCGATGGAGGCATTGCGCTGCCCGCCTTCCGATCATCCGGTTGAAAACCTTTCCGGCGGGGAAAAACGCCGTGTGGCGCTGACCCGGCTGCTCATTCAGAAGCCGGGCATTCTGCTGCTGGACGAACCGACCAACCACCTGGACGCAGAATCCGTCGAATGGCTGGAAAACCATCTGAAGGAATATGCCGGCGCCGTGCTGATGATCACGCATGACCGCTATTTTCTCGATAACGTCGTGGAATGGATTCTGGAACTCGATCGTGGGTCCTATTATCCTTACGAAGGCAATTATTCGACCTATCTGGAAAAGAAGGCCAAACGCATGGCGCAGGAGGATCGCGAAGATTCCGGCCGCCAGAAAGCGCTGACCGAAGAACTGGAATGGATCAGGCAGGGGACCAAAGGCCGCCAGACCAAATCCAAGGCGCGTATTCGCAAATTCGAAGAATTGCAGGACGCCCAGGGCGACCGCAAACCGGGCAAGGCGCAGATCGTCATCCAGGTGCCCGAACGGCTGGGTAGCAAAGTGATCGAAGCCAACGGCGTAACCAAGGCATTTGGCGACAAGCTGTTGTTCGAAAATCTGTCTTTCATGCTGCCACCGGGCGGTATTGTGGGGGTGATCGGGCCCAACGGTGCAGGCAAATCGACGCTGTTCAAAATGATAACGGGCCAGGAAACGCCCGACAGCGGCAGCATCGACATCGGGGAAACGGTGCATCTGGGTTTCGTCGATCAAAGCCGCGACGATCTCAATCCCAAAAACAATGTCTGGCAGGAAGTCAGCGACGAACTGGACTATATGAAGGTCAATGGCCACGATATGTCGACCCGCGCCTATGTCGGTGCATTCAACTTCAAGGGTGCCGACCAGCAGAAGGTCGTCGGCAAATTGTCGGGCGGCGAACGCAACCGGGTTCATATGGCGAAAATGCTGAAAGAAGGCGGCAACGTACTGCTGCTGGACGAACCGACCAACGATCTCGATGTGGAAACCCTGCGCGCGCTGGAAGATGCCATCGAAAACTTCGCTGGCTGCGCCGTCGTGATTTCCCATGATCGCTTCTTTCTCGATCGACTGGCCACCCATATCCTGGCGTTCGAAGGGGACAGTCATGTGGAATGGTTCGAAGGCAATTTCGCCGCCTATGAAGAAGACAAGCGGCGCAGATTGGGTGACGCGGCCGATCGGCCAACCCGGCTGGCCTATAAAAAGCTGACGCGGTAGTCGGCGCAATGCCGGATCGGTCGGCTTGTGGCCCCCGGGCATTATCTCGCGAATAGTCCCGTGCCTGGAAGTTTTGCTTGATAGGCCACTGGATGTCGGCAGTCATCTGCGTCCTGGCGCCTGTCTGATTACCGATATGACCTGACCGGTGTCGCAATCGAACGCCGGTTTGCGACACACGGCGCGATACGTTTGTAATTCGTCAAGTATTTTGCCTTACCCAATCGGTAAGCCTTAAGGACTGTGACCGTGATCGACGTGGAAATTCAGAATGAAAGCACGCAAACGACCGACCGGTTGAAATTCGCGGTAGTGCCGCGAATAGGTGAAGGGGTGCGCCTGCAGGATCCGCAAGGATTCTGGGCATCATACGACATTCTCGATCTGTGGTACCAGAAAGCGGAATATGGCGATGTGTGGGAGCCATATCTCCATGTGCGAAAAACCGCCGGCGAAGAAGACACCGGCCCCAGTCTGATCGCAAGCCGCGACGGGCGGACCCAAGGGGAGGTAATCCCATTCACAAACTGATTAAACGCAACGCCGGTTCGTCGGAATCCGGTGCGGTCGAGGATAGCTTGGCATCCGATAAGCTTGCCGACCAGCCGGACGAGCATTGCCCCGCGCCGCCGAATGGTGCGCAGCCCGATGTGGCAACACCTGCTTCCTATGGTCGCCGGACATCCACTGCCGCGCCGAAAGCGGTAGAGGCGTTGCCGGCGCGCCGGCAGATGTCCGATTGTCTGCTGGTCGATGATTCGCGTATGATCCGCAAATTATCGCGTAAAATCGTGGAAGCCCGCGGCTATCGCGTGTCGGAAGCGGAGAATGGCGAAGAAGCGCTTGCCAAATGCGCCATCGCCATGCCCGATCTCATTATTCTGGACTGGGATATGCCGGTGATGACCGGTATCGAATTCGTGGCCGAGCTGCGTGAATGCGTCGGCGGCGACCATCCCAAAGTGCTGTTCTGTACCACCCATTCCGGGGCCAAGGATATACACGAAGCGATCGATCTGGGGGCGGATGACTTCATTACGAAACCGTTCGATACCGCAGGATTGATGGCCAAGCTGGACGTGCTGGAAGCGCAGTAACCGCCGAACGCCGTATAGCCAGATAACGTCAGGGCGCCAGCCAGCTGAACTGCGGCGCAAAATCATTGCCGGGAAAAACAAATTCGGCACGGCGATGGCCGCTATTGGCAAGATACAGCCAGTCGATCCTTTCGATGGCGACCAGCAACACGCCGAAATTTTCCCGTGCACCAGCCAATTGATCGTCGCTGGGATTGATCCCTTCCGCCCATAGCGGAAGTCCCGAGCTACGCTGCGGCACGGGCGCGCCAGGTCCCATCTGCGCCAGATAGCAGCGTTTTGCAAAGTTAGTCGACGCGGCCCATGCCGCATCCGCGACCGGGCCCGTGCACTCCACCCGGGCCGCGCCGCGCATCCGCAATTGCACTTTCTCACCCGCATCGTACCCCAGCAGGTTCACCACCGGATCATCCGCGATGGCCGCAACTTTCGGACTGCGCATATCGGTGTGAAAGCGAAGCAACCGACGATCTGCGTCGTAATTGCGAAGCACCATCACCCGCAACGCACCATCGGCTGTGCCGACCACCAGAGTATGCAGCGCCGACTTGCGCAGACGCGCACCTGCGCGCAGTTCGTCATCGATCTGCGCCAAGATCGAACCCGGATCGTCGCTGGGTGTTTGTGTCATGCCCCGCTTAGTGGCCAAGACCCTTGGCGTGTCAATGGTTCACTTAAATACGGTTAGACATGAACAATCGCGGTCTATTTTTGTTCAGATTTGCGTCAGTATTTATGAACTACTAATCGTGTCATGAACTACGCTGCAACCATGCGGCATCGCTTTTCAAGGAGAGTCAAATGACCTTACGCGCACTCTTATCTGCAGCAAGTGCCGGGGCTCTGGCTGCGGCTCTTACGGTAACTCTGCCGGTACAGGCCGTATCAGCGGCAGAAATCGCTACTGCCGACACACAGCGCGCCGACCGCGAACGCAATGGAGCGCGCGGCGATATGCGCCGACCGCGGCAGGAACGCAGGGGTAGCCAGGAAACGCCACAGCAACCGCAAGCCTCGCTGGAAAACGCGCGCGCTGCCGCCCAGGCACGTGCAGCACGTAACGAACGGCGCAGTGAACGGCGCACCGAGCGCAGAGACGATCGCAGAATTGAGAGGCGCACTGCAGACCTTCGCACGGACCGCCCCACCGAAGTCCGGCGCACCGAAGACCGCCCCACCGAAGTCCGGCGCACAGACCGCCGTGTAGAGCGCCCTACCGATAGACGTACCGAGCGACGCACCGATAGACGCACCGAACGACGGGCGGGTGAGCGCCGCGCCGGGCGATGGGGTGACGGTACGGTCGATCGCAGGGCGGAACGGCGTACCGAACGTCGCAGTGATACGTCGCGCCGATCGCCGGGACAATCGCCACAACTATCGGCAAGGATACCGCAACGGCCGGCAGTATGAGAACAATCGAAGGTGGGATCGCCGCAGCTGGCGTGCGAACAACCGTTACAACTGGTCGAACCATCGCCGTTACAATCGCAGCGTATTCAACCTTGGCCGGTATTATGCGCCCTATCGCAGTTACCGATACAGCCGCCTGAACATTGGCTTCTTCCTCGATACCGGGTTCTTCGGCAACCGTTACCGCATCAACGATCCGTGGACCTATCGCCTGCCCGAGGTTTACGGCCCTTATCAATGGGTCCGGTATTACGACGATGTCTTGCTGGTAAATATCTACACCGGTGAAGTCGTCGACGTAGAATATGATTTCTTCTGGTGATGCTCCAAGTTACCGGTCGCCTGACTTCACATTGATGCGTGACCCACCATACCATTGGCCCCGCCGGTTCGATCCGGCGGGGCTGTTTGCAATGCAGGCTGGTTGAAGCAGGCGGAAAAAATGCTATCCACAAACGATGGCGAAAACCGTAATCGTGCCGGACAAGGATGCGCTTAAACGCGTGGGCGACCACGTCCGCAAAACGCTCGATACCAATTCCAGCGCACGCAAACTGCCAACCCATGATGCCGAAATATATGCGATCAGCGGGTTTCTGACATCTGCCGAATGTCAGCGTTTCATGATGATGATCGACGCAACTGCGAAGCCGAGCGAAATCTACACCGGAAGCGAGGATGACGCATTTCGCACCTCCTATTCCGGCAATGTGCATCCACACGATCCCTTTGTAATGGATGTATCGTCGCGCATCGATACCGTGTTGGGTTTGAAGCCGCCGCTGGGCGAATCCATTCAGGGGCAGCGCTACGAACCTGGTCAGCAGTTCAAACCGCATCAGGATTATTTCCATCCGACGCAGCCCTATTGGCAAATGGAACGCAAGCGCGGCGGACAACGCAGCTGGACGGCAATGGCCTTCCTCAATCCCGTCGAATGCGGCGGGGTGACTGAATTTCCGGATCTGGGACTGAAGGTCAAACCGCAGGCTGGCGCGCTGCTGATCTGGAACAACGCCTTGCCCGATGGCCGCCCGAATGCCCGCACCTTGCATGCTGGCCGCCCGGTGGAAGCCGGGGTCAAATACGTCATCACCAAATGGTACCGTACCCGCAAATGGGGGTGATACCGTCAGCGGGCTTTGGGAACCGTTCCCGACAACCGGTCGAGAGGTACACACAGCGTGGCATTCATGCCGACTTCGGTGAATTCCCGTTCGAATTTTCCACCCACGGCACGCAGCATCTTGTCCGACAGGTTCGATCCGGTGCCATCGAGCCTGGGCGCCGAAAGATCGATCGCCGGTCCACCGGATTCGGCCCAGTCGATAACGAGATTGCCGAAGTCGTGTCTCCAGTCTACGCGGACCGATCCTTCCGCGACCCCCAACGCACCATATTTCACGGCATTCGTAGCCAGTTCATGAAAGGCCAGACCAACCGGCGTAATTGCATAGTCGGGTACGGACACCGTTTCCCCCACCAAAGCAATGCGGCTCCTTTCGTCGATCTGGTACGGAAGAAGAATTTCCTCGAGCAGCCCGCGCAGGTCGGAATCGCTTGCGGATTTGGGATCGACCCTCAATGAAACACGGTGGGCTGCGCCGAGCGCTTCGATTCGGCCAGCAATCTTGTCGGCGAGTTGCTTCACATCCGTCACACCGCGTGCGGACAGGCGCACGATTGCCGTCAGCACTGCGAACAAATTACGGCTGCGATGCTGCATTTCCTCCGCGACGCGCGCCTGCTCCAGCGCCTTTTCCCGATTGGACAGCATATCGGTCACGTCCCATTGGGAACCGTAAAAATATTGCACTTCGCCGTCGCTGCCGAATATCGGGCCGATGTGGAGGGCGTTCCAGAATGGCGTGCCATCCTTTCGATAGTTGAGAATTTCGATCACGCGGACTTCGTGGGACGCGACACCCTCCTTGATCCGTCGCACCGCATCCTGGGAGGTATCCTCGCCCTGTAGAAACCGGCAATTGCGACCAATAATTTCCTCGCGCGAATATCCGGTCAGCATTACAAATGCTTCGTTGACATAGACGATCGGACAATCGGGCTGTTTCGGATCCGACATGCACAGCGCCATGCGGGTTTGCTCGGTCGCCTGGATGAACAGATCGCCGGGATCGATATTCAGCTGTGCCGGTGTCGAATTCGTGGACGAATCCATGCTGCCAGGCTGGATTGTATAATTCGATTGTTGTTCGTCGCCCGATCTCGCGTTAGTCGTATCGTCCGCCATTACCACCTTCCGTCCATTACCCCTGCAGCGCCTCTTCGATTAATTTGCGGGTGTTTGCAATGCCGTAGAGTGCGATGAAACTGCCCATCCTCGGGCCCTGATCGCTGCCCAGCAAAGTTTGGTACAGGGTTTTGAACCAGTCGCGCAGATTTTCGAACCCGAACTCTTCGCGTTTGCCGATTTCGTAAACGCTGGTCTGCAGGTCCTCCGCCGGGGTCGATGGGTCGCTTTGGGCCAGGACTTCATCAAGAGCGCGAAGGGCCGCCGCCTCGCGCAGGTCCGGTGCGCGCCTGCGCATCGTCGGCGCGATATAATCACGATTGTACGCCAGCGCCGCGCGGACCATGCGGTCGACCGCTGGGTGCTTTTCCGGATCGGCATCCGTCATGTAATTGGAAAGATAGGACCAGACCTGGTCGCGGTCCGCCTCCGGCCCCAAAACGCCCGCAAGATTGAGCAGCAGGCCGAATGTCACAGGGACGCTGTCTCCCGCACCGGGTGTGTCCAGCCCTTCGACCCGCCGGTTGGCCCGCAACAGATGCCAGACCGGATTGCCCAATTGCTTGTCCAGGGGTTGTTCCGCCAACCGTTCCCGGAACTGCCAGTAATCGTCCACTGCGCGCGGAATGACGCCCACATGCAGTTGCTTGGCGCTTTTGGGGTTGGGGAAAATATAGAAACCCAGGCTTTCCTGCGTGCCATAGTCCATCCATTGTTCGATGGTCAGTCCGTTACCCTTCGACTTGGAAATTTTCTCGCCGTTTTCGTCCAGAAACAGCTCGTAGATCAACCCGTCCGGTTTACGACCGCCCAGCACCTTCGCTATTTTTCCGGACTGGATGCCGGTGTCCGTTAAATCCTTGCCATACATTTCGTAATCGACGCCCTGGGCTACCCAGCGCATGGCGAAATCGACCTTCCATTGCAGCTTTGCGTTCCCCCCCAATGCGCTTTGTTCGACCATACTGCCATCCGCATCGGTAAACCGGATGGTCCCTGATGCAGCGTCCACCACTTCGACCGGCACCTGCAATACAACACCCGTAGACGGGCTGATCGGCATAATCGGCGAATAGGTCGCGGCCCGTTCTGCGCGCAGGGTCGGCAGCATGATGTCGAGAATCGCCTGGTTGCGATGCAGGACGTTGCGCAGGGCATCGTCGAATGCACCGCAACAATAGCGGTCGGAACTGGCCACGAATTCATATTCGAAACCGAAACGATCCAGAAATTCGCGCAGCTTTGCGTTGTTGTGCGCGGCGAAGCTGTCATATCGATCGAACGGATCGGGAATACGGCACAGCGGTTTGCCAAGATGTTCGGTCAGCATCGCCTGGTGTGGCACATTGTCCGGCACCTTGCGCAGGCCGTCCATATCGTCGCTGAATGCGACCAGCCGGGTTGGTGCGCCGCCAGTCAGCGCTTCGAACGCGCGGCGGACGAAGGTGGTGCGCAACACTTCCTGAAATGTACCGATATGCGGCAGTCCCGATGGGCCGTACCCCGTTTCGAACAGAACCGGTTCGCCGCTGGGTTTGGTTCCGTCGGGGAATAGTTTTAGAAGACGCTGCGCCTCCTGAAACGGCCAGGCTTTGGAAATGCGGGCGGCGTCCATTAATATGCTGTCGGTCATGGAACGCGCCATCGCGTGTTGCGGATGCGCTGGCAAGCGGGAAGGCGGCTTACCCTTACGGCATCATAGCGGAACCGTACGAACACACTGCACGAGCACGCTGCACAAACATGGGCATCTGCGAATAACTGTCCCAAAACGTAACTGTTTGGGATTTAAGCGAAAGATAACTGGAACAAACTGGTTAATTTTGTGTATACGATGTCATGGAATTCTGAAACTTCGGGATTCCGGCGAGTCGCTGTCAGGTGGGATGATAGCGGATCAAGACAAATGGCTAGATGGGGCATTCGCCTTCGGCTTGACTACTATCAATTCGACAACGAGGAACTGATTATGAAATATTTGGCAACATCTGCCGCTGCGGCTCTCGCAGTATGCATCGCCGCCGCACCCGCTAGCGCGGTCGAGGTGGTTCTTGAAAATGGCGGGGACGGTGAACTTTCCGGTGAATTCGGCATGACCGTGTCTACTGCGGGTGCTTTTACTCGCCTGTTCACGTTCTTTCTTCCTGAAAGCGGTTTCACAGGTGCGACGATCAGCACGATCGGCAGCGCCCGGAACAATATCGATTTTACCAGCGTGACCTTGAATGGTCAGGCGTTCTCGCTTAGCGGACCCGGCGTTGCGGAATTTGGCTTTATCGATGCGTTGGCCACAATGAGCGGTCAGCAGACACTTACTGTAAACGGTATTTCCGGTGGTAACGGCAGCTTCGCCGGTACGATTGCGTTTCAGCCGGGCGTAATGGGTGCGGTTCCTGAACCAAGCACCTGGGCATTCATGCTCCTCGGCTTCGGCGCGATCGGTTACGGCATGCGTCGCCGCAAGCAGACCGCACAGGTCCGTTACAGCTTCGCATAAGCTTCAGGCCTTAGTAAATTGGGAAAGGCCCGGTCCGGAAACGGATCGGGCCTTTTTCTTTACGATATGTGCGATTTCGTCCCAATAAAGTTGACGGTCCGGCTTCCCCGCTTGCTGCGCGTTCCAGTTTCGTTCTAAGCGCGCGCCTGTGCCGCAACCCTTTCCCCTCCCCGCTCTACACGCTTCCCACGCCGGAACATGGCTGCGCGACGCCAATGGCCAAACCCGGGAGGTTGCCAGGGGGGAGGCGATCATGGCTGCGTCCGACACGCCGATACTGCTGCTCAACGCACCGCTGATTGCCAACCGGCTGGGGTATCCCGACCTGTCCGGGCTCGACATACTGGAACTGTTCGCATTCGTTTTCCCGGCCCGGTTCTGCGTGCCGACGCCGAAAGGACTGGCTGACGCGCTGGACCTTTCCATTCCCGAAACCGACGATGCCGTACCGGCGCTACTGCAACGGGCGGTGGGTGCCATTCTGCACATGTGCGAAGATACGGATTGGGAACAGCGCGAAGGGGCGTGGTCCAGCTGGCAATCGCTGGCCAAGATGCGCTGGCCATGGGCGCAGTTTCTGAGCGGCCATATCGCCAAGCCGCAGCGCGCGGAAAAATGGCTGTTTGCGAAATTGCCCGAATGGGAAGAACTGCCGGAACGCGCCCAGCCCGCGCAGATCGCCCTGTCGGATGCCGACATCGAAGGGCAGTTGGACCATCTTACGGGAAATGGCGCCGAAAAACGTGACGGGCAGCGCGAATATGCGCGTGCGGCGGGCAAGGTTTTCGCGCCCCGCGATCGGCAAAAGCGCCCGCACGTCCTGCTCGCGCAGGCAGGAACCGGGATCGGCAAGACGCTGGGCTATCTCGCGCCTGCTTCCCTGTGGTCAGGGGCGGCGCGGGGCACGGTCTGGGTATCCACTTTTACCAAGAACCTGCAGCGCCAGTTGCGGACCGAAAGCAGCCGCGCCTGGCCGGAACAGCGCGCGGACGGATCGCGCCCGGTGGTCATCCGCAAGGGACGCGAAAATTATTTGTGCCTGCTCAATCTGGAGGATGCCATGCAGGGCGGGTTCGGCGGACGGGCAGCAATCCTGGCGCAGTTGGTCGCGCGGTGGGCCGCATTTTCGCGGGATGGCGACATGATCGGCGGCGATCTGCCGGGCTGGCTTGGTACGCTGTTTCGCAAACGCGGCATCACCGCCCTCACCGATCAGCGGGGCGAATGCGTGTATGCCGGGTGCCCCCATTATCGTAAATGCTTCATCGAACGGGCCGCACGCGCATCGGCGCAGGCCGATCTGGTCATTGCCAACCATGCACTGGTAATGATCAATGCCGCGCGCGGGCGCGACCACGCGCAGCGCCCTTCGCGCATTATTTTCGACGAGGGGCACCATGTCTTCCAGGCTGCCGATTCCACCTTCGCCGCTGCGCTGACCGGACAGGAAGCCATCGAATTGCGGCGCTGGATCGTGGGCCCGGAACGCAGTGCGAAGGGTCGCAGGCGCGGTCTTGCCGCGCGGCTGGCCGACGTCGCCAGTTATGACGACGCGGCCGGCGAGGCGGTTGAGCAGGCGGTAAAGGCAGCGTTGGCGCTGCCGTCCGACAGCTGGTTGCAAAGGCTGGGCGATAACGAGCCCTACGGTCCGCTGGAAAAACTGTTTGCCGGGGTCCGCGCACTCACATATGCCCGTGACGAAAGTGGCGGTGCGGAGGCAGGATACGGGATCGAAACCGAAATATCCGAACTGCCGGGCGGGCTGGTTGCGTTGGCGGGCGGCGCGCAAACCGCATTGTCCGCTATCCGCCATCCGCTGATCCGGCTGGCAGTCCAGCTTGAAGCCATTATCGAAGATGCCCCGGACTGGCTGGATGCGCAGGGACGCGCGCGGATCGAAGGGGCGCGGCACTCGCTGGCCTGGCGGATCGACCTGATTGCAGCGTGGGAGGCGGTTCTGGAGCGGCTTGGCGGCCCCGGCAATCCGCAATTCGTGGACTGGTTTGCCGTCGACCGATCCGAAGCGCGCGAATATGACGTCGGCGTCCATCGTCGCTGGCTCGATCCGATGCAGCCTTTCGCCCGGATCGTGCTGGAACCGGCGCATGGGGTCATGCTGACATCGGCCACGCTGACCGATCGAAACGCCACGGGCGAAGACTGGGACCATGCCATCGCGGCCAGCGGGGCGCCCCATATCGATGTCATGCCGCTCATCTCTGCATCCGAAAGCCCGTTCGACTACGCCAATCGCGCCGAAGTGCTGATCGTGACCGACATAAAACGCGGCGATATGCCTGCATTGGCGGGTGCCTATGCCCGGCTGATCGAGGCTGCGGGCGGCGGCGTGCTGGGCCTGTTTACCGCGATCCGGCGCTTGCGGGCAGTTTACGGCCGCATCGCCGACCGTCTGGCGCGCGAGGGGTTGCCGCTGTTTGCGCAACATGTCGATCCCATCGATACCGGCACGCTGGTCGACATCTTTCGCGATGATAGCAAGGCATCGCTGTTGGGCACCGATGCGCTGCGTGATGGGGTGGATGTACCGGGGGAATCGCTACGCTGCGTAATTATGGAAGCCGTACCCTGGCCCAAACCCAATATCCTGCACCGTGCCCGGCGGGCGGCCGGTGGTGGCAGCGCCTATGACGACCGGATAATTCGCGCCCGTCTCGCCCAGGCTTTCGGCAGGCTCATTCGCAGCAGGGACGATACCGGCCATTTCGTGGTTCTTTCCGCCGCGTTCCCCAGCCGCTTGCTTTCCGCATTTCCCGATAAGACGCCGATAATTCGCCTGACACTGGATGAAGCTTTACAACGGGTCGCAGAAGGTGTCTCGAAAGTCGCACCGCCCATCCCCCCGGCGGTGGATCTGGATGAGGATATCATTCCCTTTTGAAACGCACCGGCCCCATGAAAACCCTTGGACTCCTGCGCCATGCGAAATCGGATTTCAACGATCTGGCGAAGCGGGATTTCGACCGTGGACTGAACGATCGCGGACGGCGCGGTGCGCAGTTGATCGGGGCGCATATAATTGAGCACGGCCAGCAATGGGATATGGTGCTGGCAAGTTCTGCGGAACGGGTCCAGCAAACCGTGGCGGCGGCGCTGCCCGAATGCGATGTCATAAGCGACGAACGGCTCTATCTCGCCAGTGTGGATACGATCGTGGAAACGATACAGCACCACGCGGGCGATGCAGACGCGGTGCTGGTCGCAGGGCACAATCCCGGCCTGCAGGAAATGCTCTATTCCCTTGTTTCCCCGACGCAGGAAAATGCCATGTTCGATATGGCGGCCACCAAATATCCGACCGCGACCTATTCCGTGTTCGAACTGGATATCACGGACTGGGCCGATCTCAGGCCCGACTGCGGTAAGCTGGTCCATTTCAAACGTCCGCGCGATCTCGATCCCGCATTGGGGCCGGAAACGGGCTGAGCGTTACTGGTACGCAACGATCAGATCGAAACTGCCGGTATAGACACCGGGTGCCTGATTGTTGGCGACACGCAAACGTCCACCGAAACCCACGGTCATTTCGCCATTACGCGGTAATCGAAAGGCTACGGGCAAGGCCCGCTGTCCGCCATTGTCGCGATTGATACGCAGCTGATCCATCGTCATCGGCGCACCTGGGCCATTCAGCGTGACGACCGGGCTGGAAGTGGTAAGATTGATCATGGTACGCGCTTCGCCGGTCACGGCGAAACTCGCACGCTGGAACCCGGTCACACCGTAAGGTGTGACATTACGGTTCATCTGCCGCGCGCCGGTGCGAGCATTAATGCGCACGCGCCCGATGCCGGTGCCGTTGGTTATGATCTTCCCGAAATCGAGCGGCGCGGTGTTTACGATCCGTATGGGGCTGACCACCCGGGCCCGCGCATCGCCGTTGGAACTTTGCTGCGCCGCGGCCGGGGACTGCAGTCGCCAATGCCAGGACTGCGAAGGCCGCCATGGGCATAGCCGCCACCGGCAAAGGCGGGGGACAATAGCGAACCGATACGGTACGCGCTGGACGAAACTCGCTTCATATCCCGCCAACTACCACCGCCTTCATTCAGCTAGGGTTCGTGAAAAGGGTTAATTCCTTATTGTTCAGGCCCCCGCATTGCCGACGATGAAACACGCCGCCGCCATCAACGCCCCTGCCCAGCGATTGGCACGAAACCGATGGAGCGGATTGGCAGCGTCGGCCGCGTCCAGCGTTGCGACTTGCCACAGCAGATGCGCCGCCACAGGCAACAGTGCCAGTAAAGCGACCGCGTCGCCGCGCAACAGCCAGAACGCCAGGCTCCACGCTGCGATTGCTCCGGCATAGCATAGGGCCACCCCCGCCCGCACATTGTTGCCCAATCGCAAGGCTGACGATTTGATGCCGACCAGTGCGTCATCCTCCCGATCCTGCAGCGCATAGATCGTGTCATACCCGATCACCCATAGCGCCGTACCGGCGTATAGAGCGCCCAACGCATCCCAATGATCGGACCGGATATGTATCCAGCCCACCAATGCGCCCCAACCAAATACCAGCCCAAGCCAGGCCTGCGGCCACCAGGTGATCCGTTTCATGAATGGATACGCGGCGACCAGCACCAGGCTTGCCAGCGCGACGGCCTGCGCCTGCCAGCGCAATTGGAACAGCACGATCAGCCCCGCACCACACAATGCGGCAAGCCATAACCAGGCGACTCTGCGGGTTATCCGTCTGCCGGCCAGCGGGCGCGTTGCCGTGCGCGCGACCTGGCGATCCAGATCCGCATCGACGATGTCATTATAAACGCATCCTGCCCCGCGCATGGCTATGCTCCCCAGCACGAACCACAAGGCGAGCTGCCATTGCAGCCCCGCACCTGCCAGCCATAATCCCCACAGACACGGCCATAACAAAAGCCACCATCCAATCGGTCGGTCGAACCGCGCCAGTTGCGCCAGATCGCGCGGAAAGGGCGCAAGTCTCGCGACCAGTCCGCGATGTTCGCTGTCGGGCACGATACCTTCGTCCAGCGGACCAGATCCGGAACGGTCGGCGTCGTGAATATCCGCATCGCAGGGATCGGTACCGGATGGGTCTTTTGCAGTAGACATGGCTTGCGCCCTACCGCCGCGATCGCATAGTGGAAAGCCATGCCTGCAACCCCCGCCTGGCCCCCGCGCAGCGCACCCCGCCTGTTTGTGACCGATACGCTTTGCGAAGGGGCAATGTTCGATATCACAGGGCAGCAGGCCCATTATCTTGGCAAAGTGATGCGACTGGCCGCTGGCGATACCGTAATTCTGTGCGACGATCGCACGGGCGAATGGGCGGCGAGCGTTCGGGAAACAGCGAAGCGCCATATCTCCCTTACGGTCACCTGCAGATTACGGGCGCGGGAACAGGTACCCGATTTCCATCTGTACCCGGCCTTGCTGAAAAAGGATCGCTTCGATCTGGTGCTGGAAAAAGCGACCGAGCTTGGCGTGCAGCAGATCGGCCCGATCGTGACGCGGCGGTGCGTGGCGGACAAGATCAATTCGGATCGCGCGCACGCAATTGTCGTAGAAGCCGCCGAACAATGTGCCAGAACCGCGCTGCCGCGGATAGCAACCGTGCAGAAATTTGCGGATTTGCTGGCAAACTGGCCCGAGGAGCGCATGCTGTTTTTTGCCGACGAGGCAGGTGGACGACCGGCGGCGGAGATGTTCCGGTCCCACCCTGGTCCCGCAGCGCTGATTACCGGGCCCGAAGGCGGGTTCGACGATGCGGAGCGTACTGCCCTGCTGGCGCATCCTAAAGTGGTGGCAATAAGTCTGGGCCCCCGGATCCTGCGCGGTGAAACGGCTGTCATCGCAGCCCTGTCGCTGTGGATGGGCGTTTCGGGCGATTGGGCCAGCGGTTGGGCCAGGTAATGGACCGTCGCGATAAGGAACCGGTGCCATAATAAGTCTGGCGCTGGTTCGCTACGTTGCCTAACGAAACCGACATGAGCACGCGCCAGGATACAGGGTCCGCGGATCCGATCATCGAAAACCGCCACCAACTGATCGCGCCGATGCAGGCCGGCGAAAAGGCGAAACCGGACTGGCGCATCGGAACCGAACACGAGAAACTGGTTTACAAAACCGACGATCATCGCGCCCCGACATATGATGAGGATGGCGGCATTCGCGATATCTTACAGCACCTTACCCGGTTCGGCTGGGAACCTGTCGAGGAACAGGGCAAGATCATCGCGCTGAAAGGTCGCGATGGTGCAGTCAGTCTGGAACCGGCAGGGCAGCTGGAACTGTCCGGGGCCCCGCTCGACAGTCTGCATGATACCTGCGCGGAAACCGGTCGCCATCTTGAACAGGTGAAGGCCATCGGCGAGGAATGCGGCGTCGGATTTCTCGGGCTGGGTATGTGGCCCGATAAAACGCGCGACGCGCTGCCGATGATGCCCAAGGGGCGGTACGACATCATGCGCCGCCATATGCCCACGGTTGGCGATCTGGGCCTCGACATGATGCTGCGCACCTGCACGATCCAGGTCAATCTCGACTATTCGTCGGAAGCGGACATGGTGAAAAAGTTCCGCGTCGGTCTGGCGCTGCAACCGCTTGCCACCGCGCTGTTCGCCAATTCCCCGTTTACCGAAGGTCGGCCCAACGGTTTTCTGTCCTATCGCAGCCATATCTGGTCGGACACCGATCCACATCGCACCGGAATGTTGCCTTTTGTTTTCGAAGACGGGTTCGGTTACGAACGCTGGACGGACTACATGCTGGATGTGCCGATGTATTTCATCTTCCGCGACGGCAAATATATCGACGCGGCCGGACTGAATTTTCGGGACTTTCTCAATGGCGAGCTATCCGTGCTGCCCGGCGAAAAACCGCGCGAGAGCGATTGGTGGGATCACCTTTCCACGGCATTCCCCGAAGTGCGGCTTAAAAGCTTTCTGGAAATGCGCGGCGCCGACGGTGGGCCGTGGAGCCGGATCTGTGCCCTGCCCGCGTTCTGGGTGGGTCTGCTATACGATCAGACGGCGCTCGATGCGGCTTGGGATCTGGTCAGGGACTGGACGATGGATGAGCGCGAGGCATTGCGCAACGATGTGCCACGGCTCGCTCTGGATGCAAAAGTGCCGGGTGGCGGAACGCTGCGCGATCTGGGTGGCGAGGTGCTGAAAATCGCGCGTGCCGGGCTGGCTGCACGCGGGCGACTGAACAAGAGCGGCGACAATGAAACCGGGTTTCTGGAAACGCTGGATGAAATCGTTGCCAGCGGCAAAGTTCCCGCCCAGCGCCTGCTCGATCGATACGACAGGGAATGGGCGGGCGATATCAAAAGGGTGTACAAATACAGCTTCTGACCGGAAAGCCTTTCGGAAAAAATCATTGCCGTGCTGCACGCCCCCGCCAGAGGGTTGAAAATCGCGCGATACCTAGCGAAAGGCGTGGATCGTCCCATCATCGTCCATAATATAAAGCGTCTGATTGGCGACGACGGGGGGAAGTGAGATGGCCGTCTTTATTTCACGATAGAGGCTGGCGGTACCTTCGGCCACGCTGACTTTGTAGATCTGCCCCCGTGTATTCGCGACCCACAGATTGTTGCCGGCCAGAACCGGGCCGGTCCAGAATATCCCGCCTTCCTTGTCTTCCATGTCGCGATATTGCTGAAGCTGGCTGATCCAGCGTATTTTGCCGCTGGAGCGCGCGATGGCCAGCAGACGTGCATCGTCCGTCAATGCGAAAATCCAGTCGCCCGCAATCGCCGGCGTTGAAATACCGGCGACGCGGATTTCCCATACACGTTGCCCAGTGACCAGCTCATATGCGGCCATCCGGCCACCCTGCCCCAGCGCGAATACGCGCCCCTGATCGATGATCGGGTCCGCATCGATATCGGTAAGCGCGCCTACTTCGGTGGAAATGGACGTGCGCGCCAGCGCATCGGACCACAACACCCGGCCGTTTTCATACCGATAGGCCACCAGTTCACCCGAACTGTAACCCGCCACGACCGATCCCTGACCCGCAGCCGGGGCTGCAACACCGAACACGCCGGCCTGCGCTGTTGAACCGGATTCCTGCCATTGCGATGTGCCATCGGCAACGTCCAGCGAATGGATCTGATTGTCCTGCGTCATTACGAATACGGAATTGAACGCCACCGTAGGCGATCCGCGCAAGGGGCCTGCCGGTTTGACCCGCCAGAATTCCGCCCCGGTATTGGCATCCAGCGCGGCCACTTCACCCACTCCATTGGTGGCGTAGACGCGGCCCCCGTCCAGCGTGGCCCCGCCGCCAAACGCGGATGCTTCCAGCTTGCCATCGACTTTCATCTGATAGGTCCACAGCCGTGCACCGGTTTGCGCATCGAAACCATGCACTACCCCGCTCGTGTCCACGGTATACAGCTTCCCGCCGCCAATTACGGGCGCTGCGGCCAGGCGACGCCGGTTGGTCGAACCGGCGACATTGGCAGTCCATGCAAGTGCAGGACTGTCGGCCAGCGCCAGATGGCCATTGCTTTTGCTGGCGCTTCCGCCCGCTTGCGCCCATTCGGCATTTATCGCGGCGGGGGGCAGGAGCTATTGCCGTACCCGCCAACGCCGGATCGGCCGCTGCGCCGCTTTCGATGCGGGACAGCACCGGTATACGTTCCCCGATCGTGGGCGTGGATTTGGCATCGCTCCCGCCGAACAATCCGCCGCTGCAGGCCGTAACGCTGCCAAGCAGGACGACCGCAGCCGTAGCGCGCAACGAATGTTTCACCGATTTGCCAATCATGATATCGTTTTTCCTTGGATTATTCCGGTCGCGCTGACGCATTCGTTGGATCGTTTATTCAGCGGATGTTTCAGGGTTAGGGGGTGTGGTGCTTTGCGGGCCGGTATTCCGCCCGTTAAGCTCCCCGGCAGTTTCCTGCACGATAGCGTCGACATCCTCGATCGCGTCCACGCCCAGCAATCCGGCCATGCGGCGCGTTCTCGACCGAAGGCTTGCCGGCAGATCGTCTGCCTTGGAAATAGCGGCGAACAGGGCCCCGGCCTCGCGCCGTTTACCCTGTTCCAGATACGCCATGGCAACCATTTCGCCAGCACTGCCGAAATAGGGATTGCCCGGAACTGCAAGCGGTTTCAGACGTGCGATAATGTCAGCGGGCTGGCGCGCATCGAAGGTGGCGGCAACTTCGCGCACGATAGCCAGATCGCGCAATGTATCGGGTGTATCGTCACTGGCGGCAACCTGGGCAAACAGTTTGGCCGCTTCCTGCGCATTGCCGCGTTCCTGCGCAATCCCCGCCTGCATCATCAAAGCGATTGCCTGCCCGCCTTCCAACCCGTCCCGGCCGATAGGTTCAAGGGCAGCCACACCGCCATCCAGATTTCCCGCCTCTATTTGATCGAGCGCGCGCACCAGTTCTTCCGACTGGCTTTCCAGTTTCGCTTCGTGCTGCGAATTCCAGAACAGATAGCCTGCAAAAAGCGCGAGCCCGATGACGATCGCAGCGATGATGAGTTTGCCATATCGCGCGGCAAAACCGGACATTTCGTCCTTACGGACAGCTTCGTCCACCTCGCGCATCAGCACGTCTTCTTCGGCGAGCGCCCGATCCCTGCGCTTGTCTGCGGGGGCAGTCGGTGTGTTAGGTGTAAGGGCCAATTGCGGCACATCCCGTCATCATGATAAAATACGCCTTCGCCCTTTAGCCGATGGGCACAGCGATGCAATTATAGTGTGCCCTGCTGTCCCCCGCGTACTGAATGCGCGATGAAGCACGGCATCGCGCAAGACGCCGGGACGCCCACGCTATCGATCGATCAAACGCGCATCGTTCCGCCAATACGCGCAAGAAACGTGTCGACCGCCACAATAGCTTCGGCCTCTTCCAATAGCGGGGCGTGGCCGACATCGGGAATGGTAACGATAGTCGCATCGCTTAATCGGCGCTGCATTTCCGTAGCGGTCCCTTCCGACAGAAGGTCGGACAGGGCACCGCGCACCAACAGCACCGGCCGACCCGACAATGCCTCCAGCGCGGGCCACAGATCGGCAGGCGCGGCCCCGTCCGGTTCGCGAAAAGGATCGGCGATGCTCATATCGTAATCGAATGCGATCCGCCCGTTCTGCTGCACGCACATATTGCGTTTGGCCATATCCAGCCAGTCCTCGATTGCAAATCCGGGATGGGATGGCTGGTGCACGTCCTGCAATGCACGCGCTGCGTGCATCCATGATTCGTAACTGCGGCCCTGCCCGACATAGTCCTTGATACGCGCCAGTCCCGCCGCGTCGATTTCCGGGCCGATGTCGTTGAGTACGGCGCCGGCAATCCGGTCTGCATCCATCAGCGCCATCATCATGGTCATCAAACCACCCAGCGACGTACCGATAGAGACGAACTTTCTCGATCTTCTCTTGGCTCAGCAGGGCCAGCACATCCTGTACATAGACCGCCGGATTATACGTGGCGGAATCGTTGGCATATTCGCTTTCGCCCCGACCCCGCATATCGGGCACGATGACCCGCCAGTTTGCACACAGCCGCTGCGCCAGACCGGCAAAGTCGCGCGAATTGCGCGTCAGACCATGCAGACATAAAATCGGTGGCCGGTTATCCGCCATGTCGGGATTGTCCGGCCGATAGTCACGGAAATACAGTTTCAGCCCATCTTCGCTTTCCCAATGGCGATCGGTCCAGGGGCGGGCTGTTTCGGCGGTATCCATGGCGGCTTGTATGTTCCTGTCTGTGCAATCGGCGGTATGATGGGCCGAAAACTTGCGCCCGGCACTGTCGATGTCCATTATCGCGGGATGAACGCCGAACCGCAAGATACCGCCTATCGGCCCAAACCCGCCATTCTGGCAATAGCCGACTGGCTGGGCGAACCGGTCACACCCGCCGACTTTCCAGAAACCACAATGCGTTTTCGCAACCAGAAAGCAGCTGCCGAGGTCGGGCTCGGCGATCTTGGCGAAACCGAATGGGTGCGGCATTTCGCGCGGTTCGAACCGCTGGCGGACAATCTGCCGCAGCCGCTCGCGCTCAAATACCACGGACACCAGTTCCGCAACTACAACCCCGAAATCGGCGATGGGCGCGGCTTCCTGTTCGCCCAGCTGACCGACCGGAATGGGCGTGTGCTCGATTTGGGAACCAAAGGTTCGGGGCCCACGCCCTTTAGCCGGGGCGGAGACGGGCGCCTGACGCTGAAAGGCGCCGTGCGGGAAATTCTCGCTACCGAACTGCTGCAGGCGCTTGGCTGTAACACGTCTCGCACATTTTCGGTAATCGAGACGGGCGAACAGCTTGCGCGCGGCGACGAACCGTCCCCCACCCGATCCGCCGTGCTGGTCCGGTTAAGCCACGGACATATCCGCATCGGCACGTTTCAGCGACTGCTGGCGCTGGATGAACCGGAACACATGGCGCGGCTGGTCGAATATTGTCTGCACCAATTTCCGGGCGACGAACCCCCTGCGGACGCGCCCGCACGGGAAGAGCCTGCCGTGCGTCTGCTGCATCAGGTGGTAGCGCGCATGGCCGATCTGGCCGCCAGTTACATGGTCGCGGGTTTTGTCCACGGCGTGCTCAACACCGATAACATGAATGTCAGCGGCGAAAGTTTCGATTACGGACCGTGGCGATGGTTGCCCGAATGGGATGCCGCCTTCACCGCCGCCTATTTCGATCACAGCGGCCTCTATGCATTCGGCCGTCAGCCTGAAGCGTTGCAGTGGAATTGCGCCCAGTTGGCCGTGGCCCTGCGGTTGCTGGCCGATGCACCGCCGCTGATCGCGGCACTCGACCGTTTTGGGCCGCTTTACACGGAGGCAATAGCGCGGCGGTGGTGCTGGCGCCTCGGCGTGCGGCAGATGTCGCCGCAACGTGACGGTGCCCTGATCGCGGCTGGCGAACACACGATGCGCGCGACGCGGCAACAGCCCGATGCGTTTTTTCATCGTCACCGGGGCGGCCGCGATGTTGCGGGCGATCTGGCGCAAGCATTCGAAGGCTACCAGGCGGTCGCGGACGATCATGATTACTGGAACGATGCCGCCCCGCAAACGCTGCTTATCGGCGAAGTGGAATCCCTATGGTCAGCCATCGACACGCGTGACGATTGGGCACCGCTGCACGCCAAGATTGCTGCGATCAGGCGGGCGGGCGAAGCGCATGGCGCGATTGCGGCTGCGCGTTGATAGCGCAAACGCATCGGACCGCGCATTTCGGCACCGATTGACCTTGCGCGCAGTGCGGCTAGAAGCGGCGCAACCCGCCGAACGAACTTTCCTCCTTCGCCCGGTACGATGCGCACACATGAAGAAAGATGCCCACTTTGCCCGATAGCGAAATTATTTCCTTCGAACCGGCCACGGGCGCTGAACTGTGGCGCGGACCGATTGGCGATGTCGATGCCGCAGTGGCCCGGGCGCGCAAGGCCTGGCCGGAATGGGCCGCGAAACCGCTGGTAACGCGGATGGAATTGCTGCGGCGGTTCGTGAACGAGACCCGCACGGTGGCCGACGAATTCGCGCAGCTTATTGCCCGGGAAACGGGCAAACCGCTGTGGGAAGCCCGCACCGAAGTCGAAGCGGTGATGAACAAGGTCGAGATTTCGATCAATGCCTATGGCGAACGGACCGGGCAGAGACGGCTCGACAGCGCATTGCAGGGCACAGCATCGGTCCGACACAAGCCGCATGGCGTCATGGTGGTTCTCGGCCCGTATAATTTCCCGGCCCATCTGCCCAATGGCCATATCGTGCCGGCATTGATTGCCGGAAATGTCGTTATTTTCAAACCGAGCGAAAAAACACCGGCTGTCGGTGAAATGTTGCTGCAATGTATGCATCGCGCAGGCATTCCCGCTGAGGTCGCGCAATTGCTTGTCGGCGGTGCGGAAGAAGGCAAGGCATTGGTCGCCCATCGCGGGATCGACGGGGTGCTGTTCACCGGCTCTGCCCAGGCAGGCATCGCGATCAACAAACGGCTGGCTACCAATCCGGGCAAGATTGTCGCCCTGGAAATGGGCGGCAACAATCCCATCGTGGTCATCGACACCCCCAAGATTGCGGATGCCGTCAGCCTGATTGTGCAATCCGCGTTCACCAGTGCGGGACAACGCTGCACCGCGGCGCGCCGCCTGATCATCATCGACAGCATGTATGACCCGATAGTGAGCGAATTGAAGGCGCTGACCAGCCGTTTGATCGTGGGCGAACCGTTCGCCGACCCGGCACCGTTCATGGGCCCGGTGATCGACAATATGGCAGCCGAGCAGCTCGTCGAAAGTTTCCTGTATTTCCTGTCCAATGGCGGCAAGGCCATTCGCCATATGAAGCGGCCGGACGAAGATCTGCCATTCCTGTTGCCTGCGATAATCGACACCACGAACATGGCGGACCGGCCCGACGTCGAATTGTTCGGCCCCCTGCTTCAGGTTATCAAAGTACCCGATTTCGACAGCGCGATCATGGAAGCGAACCGAACCCGCTTCGGGCTCGCCGCATCGCTGATTGGCGGCACTCCGCAGGATTACAACCGGTTCTGGGCCAATATCCGCGCCGGTATCGTAAACTGGAACCGCCCGACCAACGGCGCATCGTCCAGCGCGCCATTCGGTGGGATCGGATTGTCCGGCAATCACCGTCCCGCCGCGTATTACGCCGCGGATTACTGCGCCTATCCCGTTGCCAGCACCGAACTGGAACAGCCGCGCGCCAATATCGGCATTGGCCTTAGCGACGTGTAATTCTTCGGCATATGCGCGTTGGAGATCGCTTCCCCCCCCTCCGCATTTTTGAGAACGCCCGCATAAACGACAACGCACAAAGACACCCGACCGTTCGGAAACGATCGGGTGCCTCCCACGACTCGGTGGGGTCGTGCTGCAGCTACCGGTGGGAGCAGCTGTAGGTCGTGAAACCGTTTAATGGCTCTGGTCGAAAGACTTACTTAACGGCAGCGCGAATTGCTGCGATCGATCGTCCGGCCCAGAATGGCACCCCCGGCCGCGCCCAGAATGGCGCCGAGCGTGCGATCACCGCGCCCGGCAAGTTCGTTGCCTGCCAGCCCGCCTACTGCCGCACCGATCAACAGCCCGGTCGTGCCGTTTTCCTTCTTACAATAATATTGCCCGTCGCGGCCGCGCCAGACCTGCGTGTTGCGCGAAACCCGCTCATCGTAATTGCGGCCATTGCGATAGCGGCGGTAATCATCGTCATCATCGTCATACCGGTCATAGCGATCGTTGCGGTGCGAATGGTTGCGTTTCCGGCGGTGTTCGACATTCGCTTCCGATTGCATCGATGCATGAGAACCCGCATATTGCGCCCCACCAACGGCAGGCACATCGAGAGCCAGCGTTGGCGCGGAAAACGCAAGCAAAGGTGCCGCGATCGCGATGGCGGCGGATTTGGCGTTGAGCAATTTCATGTTCGATCCTTTCGCTTTTCGTCGTTGGTCGGGCGTTGGATCATCCGATCGCGTCCGGTGCATTCATCTATAGGCATAGTTTTATGAACGGTTTGCAACTGCGCTGTCAGAATTGGATCGTTGCGACGAACCGAATGATTATGTCGATCAACGGAAGCTTGCTGGCTAACAGCCCCGCGCCTAAGCCCGCGCGATGAGCAACAGCAGCACACACGCGCGCCCTTCAGGTCTGCCGGCCGCGCTGGGTGCATATCTTATCTGGGGGTTGTTACCGCTCTACCTCGTTCTGGTGGCATCGGTGCCGCCATTCGAATTCGTCGCGTGGCGAATTGTATGGACACTTCCGCTTTGCCTGCTGATCGTTGCGTTCCGCCGACAGTCGGGTGAAGTGATCGCGGCGTTGCGCAACCGGCAGGTGCTGCTGCTGCTGTGTGCCAGTGCAATGCTGATCGCACTGAACTGGTTCGTGTATGTGTGGGCCATACAGAACGGTCATATTTTTGCGGCCAGCCTCGGCTATTATATCAATCCCATTTTGAATGTGCTGCTCGGCACGGTCTTGCTGAACGAAAAGCTCAGTCGGTGGCAATGGGGTGCGGTCGCTCTGGCTACGATCGGCGTCGCAATCCTTTCTGCGGGGGCGCTGACCACTTTGTGGATCAGCCTGACTCTGGCGGGAAGTTTCGGCACTTACGGCCTGTTACGCAAACGGGTGGCCGTCGGTTCGCTGCCGGGACTGACGGTTGAATCGGCGTTGCTCATTCCGCTGGCGGCGGCAATCATCGCCTATTACGGACAATCGCCGCAAGGCTCCGCCTTTCTGGTCAGTGCCCGGCTCAGCGCGTCGATTGTTCTGGGCGGCGTCGTAACGGCGGTGCCCTTGCTGTTATTCGCGGTTGCGGCCCGGCGGATGCCCTATTCCACACTCGGCTTCATCCAGTTTATCGCGCCGACAATCGTGTTTCTGCTCGGCCTGTTTTATTTCAAGGAAGATTTGAAGCCGGTGCAGCTTGCGTGTTTTGTTATCATCTGGATCGCGCTTGCCATATTCGTGGTCGATTTGTGGAAACGGACCCGCGCGGCAAGTTCCTAAAGCAGCGTCCACCCAAGGGTCGCACCGGCGTGGAACGGCACCAGATCAGTGCCGCCCGCCGAAATTACCGGCGGAACGATGCAATCCTTCTTCACCAAGGTTACGCGATTTTCATTGAGCGGCAGACCATAGAAACGCGGACCATGTTCCGAAGCAAACCCTTCGAAACGGGGCAATGCATCGTCTTCATCGAACACTGCGGCATAGCTTTCCAGCGCGAAGGGCGCGTTGAAAATACCCGCACATCCGCAAGCATTCTCTTTCGCATCACGCGCGTGCGGGGCGCTATCCGTGCCGAGGAAATATTTTGCAGATCCCGATGTCGCCGCCTTACGCAGGGCAATCCGGTGTTCCTCCCGCTTTGCAACGGGCAGGCAATAGGCATGAGGGCGAATGCCGCCGACCAGCATGGCGTTGCGATTGATATGGAGATGCTGGGGGGTGATCGTGGCCGCAACATTGGCGCCGGTTCCATCGACAAACGCCACGGCATCAGCTGTCGTGATATGTTCGAATACGATTTTCAGCGACGGGTATTGGTCCACAAGCCGCTTCATATGGCGATCGATAAATACGCGTTCCCGATCGAATATATCGACGTCGTGGTCGGTCACTTCACCATGGATCAGCAGCGGCATGCCCTGATCCTGCATCATCTCCAGTACCGGCCGCAATTTGGCAATATCGCTGACCCCGTGGCTGGAATTCGTGGTGGCGTTGGCAGGGTAAAGTTTTGCAGCCGTAAAAATGCCGTCGCGATACCCCCGCGCGAGTTCCACCGGGTCGCAGTCATCAGTGAGATAGCACGTCATCAGGGGTGTGAAATCGGCATGGTCCGCTGTGGCACGAAGGATCCGGTCCCGATATTCGACCGCCTGCCTGCAATCGGTGACCGGCGGCGCCAAATTGGGCATCACGATCGCGCGCCCGAACTGGCGTGCCGTATAACGCGCCACGCCATCCAGCATGGCGCCGTCGCGAAGATGCACGTGCCAGTCGTCCGGCTGCCGCAAAGTGAGAGTGGTGGCCATGTCAGTCATTGCAAGTCTTCTCCTGCGAGCCAGCTTTTCGCATCCCGTTGGCCCTGCTGCCAGGTTGCGGTAACCTTCGCACTGTCGGTGAAATCGATCTTGTCGGCTTCCACCGGCTGCGATGGCTGGACATGAATGATCCGCGGACTGGAAGGCAAATTGCGATAACGGCTTGTCAGCAGCACCAGCGTTCGCCCTTCGTCGGGCTGCGGCAATGGCGCCTTGTCCATCATGCCGCCATCCAGCACCCGCCGACCATTCCATAGGGGAACATCGAATACCGGCGGAACAGTGGCCGCGGCACAGATCAGATCGACCAGATCCCCATCGCGGGCCGCCTGTCGCGCATCCACCCGCAATGCCCGCATCCCCAGCAGGCCCGGCAGAACCAGCTTGGGGCGTCTGCGCAGCCTTTCATCCATTTTATAGGCGATGGTGGCAAATATCGCGGCGATTTGTGCGCTGATCCTGCGTGGTGGCAGTCCCAGAACGATTTCGAATTGCGGTCCGTCGCAGATGCGCGCAATGGCATGGTCATCCAGCGTGGTCGACACCACGGCACGGTACAGTTCCTGATGCGGGGTGAAATTGGGCTTTTCCACCTGCAGATTATCGCCATTGTGATCGAACGCCTGCCGCATCAGGTCGAACAGATCCTGCTCGACCTCGCCAATCCATGCGGCGCCCGATAACGCGCCGCCGGACACCCCGCTGACCCGGACCGGTGCAATAGCACCAACAGCGCCCACTTTGCTCAGAAACCCGCCATGCCAGAAACAGCGAATGCCGCCCCCTGAAAAAGCGACTTGATCGAATTGCAGATTGCGCGGGGTCATGGGTTTTCCTTAACCCGCTTCGTACCTATCTGTAACCCCATGACCCAGCCCCGTGCCCAACGATTGTTCGAACGCGCCATCGTGCGCGTGACCGCGCGCGAGACCCATGGCGAAGCACCGGAAAACGTGGCCGAGTTCCTGCAGGGTCTGGTCACCAACGATGTCACATCGCGCCTGCCCGTATATGCCGGATTACTTACTGCGCAGGGAAAGGCGATGTTCGATTTCATCGTATGGCCGCAGGATACACATTCGCTGCTGATCGATTGCGAGGCGGCGTATGCGGGCGATCTGGTGAAGCGGCTGGCGCTGTACCGGCTGCGTCGCAAACTGGACATTACGCTGGATGAAACGCTGGGTGTATATTGGCAGCCGGAGAAGGACGGCGGCAACATGCCCGACCCGCGGCTCGCCGATCTCGGGCATCGCTGGATTGCGCCTGTATCCGATCACGACAGAGGCGCCGATGCTGCCTGGCTTGCCCATCGGCTGACGCTCGGCGTTCCTGAAGGGAAAGCCGAACTGGGGGACATATTATGGCTTGAAACAAATGCGGTCGAGCTGAACGGCGTGAGCTTCGACAAAGGGTGCTACATCGGGCAGGAAAACACGGCGCGCATGAACTGGCGGCAGAAGGTCAACCGGCGGCTGGTCGTGGTGCCGATGGACCGGTCCCATGAAAAACGGCGCAAGGCAGCGTATCCCGAACACGGTCTGGCGGTGGACCATTTGGCACTCGCGGATATATCGGCGGAACTGGCACCGGACTGGATGCGCATTTCCGCATCGTAATGCGCGCCTATGCCTGCTGAAGATTGAGGGAACTGGTCAGCAACCGTTCGGCCTGATCGCGGGCAGTGTGTTCCGGCAAGTTCAACGAACGCGCCAGTGCCTTGCCCATCAGCGCATCGCCCAGCGCCAGCAGCACCAGCGTTAGCGTGTTTTCATGCATGGCCATGATTTCCTCATGATTTTCCGCCTCTTCCGGGGCCAGTTCGTCGACCAGTTCGTGAATGGTTTCGATGATCGGGTCCAGCGCATCTTCATTGCCGGTCAGGATCATCCAGCTGGCCAGACCCCCTGCCCCTTCCTTGTCGAACGCATCGAACGCCAGATCGACCACTTCGCGCGGGCTACCCAACCCGGCACGGCTCGCCCGCACCGCATCCTTGATCGTTTCGCAGACAGTGGTCGCCAGATAGGCCGCCAGAGCTTTCTGCAAACCGGATGCCGAGCCGAAATGATGCAGCAGATTGGCATGGGTGCGCCCGACACGCGCCGACACCGCTTTCAAAGTCACGGCCTGCGGCCCCGTTTCGATAAGCAACGCACGCGCAGCCTCCAACGCGGAAAAGCGCGATTGTTCGGGGGTCAGGCGCTTACGGGTTGCCATCGATAATTATGCCTAATAGTTTGTTACCATGAACGAGCGGAGCATCAACGACCTAGAACGGGCAGCGGCGCTGAACAAGTCGGCAGTTCCGTTGGCCAGTGCCACACCCGAAGAACACGCCCTGACGGTGCGTGATCGCCGCTTCGATCGGGCTGCCATCGTCCCGCGTTGGTGGCATTCCGGCGATCCGGTCGCGACCGCCTGGTACAATTCCGTTTCGGCCAGCCTGCCGCGGGGGGAGGCATTCTTTATCGATACGATGCGTATGTTCCGCGATGATGTGCCGCCCCGTCTGGCGCGGGAGATGAAAGCCTTCGCCTCTCAGGAAATCAATCACACGCGCGAACACGTCGCGTTCAACCGGCTGGTTTCCGACCATGGATACAATGTGGAAAGCATCGATCAGGGGATCCAGACGATGCTTGCCCTTACGGAAGGCCGGCCGAAGGAATTCAATCTCGCTATTACCATCGCGCTGGAACATTTTGCGGCGATAATCAGCCACCACCTGCTGTCCGATCCGTCATATCTCGAAGGCGCCGATCCGGTCGCTGCGGAAATCTGGCGCTGGCATGCTGCCGAAGAAATCGAACATAAGGGCATAACGTACGATGTATGGTTGCATGCGACACGCAGTTGGAGCCGGTGGAAACGATATCGCGTGAAAACGCTGATCGCGCTGCTGATCACGCGTAAATATTTCAGCAACCGTGTGCGTGATGCAATCGGCTTGTTGGAACAGGATGGGTTCAGCCGGTTTGGCGCACGCTGGAAACTCTATGCGTTTCTGTGGTGGAAACCCGGAATGATGCGCAGGATGTTCGGTGCTTGGGCGAAAATTCTGCTTCCCGGATTTCACCCATGGAAGCTCGATGACCGGCGACTGATCGACCGGCCAAACAGCCCATATTCCGGGACGCATTACTGATACCGGTGCAAGCAAGGCGTGCCGTCATCGGCAGCAGCTCGGTGGACCGCCCGTGAACGTCCGTCATGCTGCGCATTCGGCAGACGTTCCCGCGCAGTGCGGCATTTTTCATCGAAATCAGGCGCGCCAAATGGCTTGCAGATTTGCTTGCCATAACGAGGGGTCGTTGCGCGCGACCCGCTTTCGCTGGATGGGATTGCCGACTGAACAACGCGGCGTAGAATGCCGGAATATCTGACCGTCAGCCAGGGCATTCAGCACCGCATTTTTCTCGTCTTGCGGTTCTATTGCAAGCCAGCACCTGTACTCTTGGCATAAGGATCATCGGGTATTGGTTTGACGCTATACCCGAATCTCGGCGAATGCCCTGAAGGCTGCCCCGTAGTCGCCAGCAACAAAGTAACCTTCAGGAAAGACCCCAAGCAATTGCGGGGTCTTTCCTATCTCTCAAGCTGCCTGTCGCAAATTCGGCGCGCCGCCGATTGCGGCCGCGTCAGGCGCATCCAGAGCCATTTCGAAACAGGCAACGGGATCGCTACCGCCCCGCGCGAGACTGTAGCCCAGCCGGGTCGTTCCGGTAGGACGAAAGCCCGCCTTGCGCAAAACCTTGCCCGAAGCTGGGTTGTCCACGAAATGCGACGCGGTAATTTTCCGATGCCCGATTTCTTTCGCGATCCGCAATACCGCACGCGCCGCCTCGGTTGCAAAACCCAGTCCCCAATAGCGCCGGCCGATCCAATAGCCCGCTTGCACCAGGCCGGTTTGCGCATCGATACCAAGACCCGCGCTGCCGACGATCCCTTCGCCCGGCAAGGTGATCAGGAAACTGGGAAGTTTCAAAGGGCGGTCCATCGTCACAAAGCGTTCGGCATCGCGCAGTCCATAGGGCCACGGCGCGGTCGCCAGATTTCGCACAATCTCCTCGCAGCCAATCTGATGGTGGACGGCCGTAGCATCTTCCCGCCATGCGGGCCGCAAAAACAGTCGTTCGCTGCGATGGAACATGCGTATTCTCCTTCAGCCCCGCATCGCCCCCGCATAGGCGCAGTGCATGACATTCCCGTGGCGGCGAAAGACGTTTTCGCCGGTATGAGAGGGAGATACGACAAGAGGGAAATCGGACGATCCCGATCTCCCTCTGGAGTTGCCGGTTCTGCCGGCTGGACCATCCCGATGGATAGTCCCGTCAGCGAACTATCGAATTATTCCGCGGCCATCGCCATCATATCGACGGACACATATTTGCGGCCCTGTTTGCCGCCATGGAATTGCACGCGTCCGCCTTCGAGAGCGAACAGGGTGTGGTCCTTGCCCATACCGACATTTGTGCCGGGATAGAATTTGGTGCCACGCTGGCGCACGATGATGTTGCCCGGAATCACTTCCTGGCTGCCGAACTTTTTCACGCCGAGGCGCCGACCCGCAGAATCGCGACCGTTGCGGGATGAACCACCTGCTTTTTTATGTGCCATAGTCTACTACTTTCCGAAAAATTGTTCTCAGTCCGCCTTTTTGACGGGCGCCTTGTCGGCTGCTGGCTTCTTCGCCGCTGCCTTTTTCGGAGCAGCGTCTTTTTTAGGAGCAGCCTTCTTGCCGACCGGAGTTGCATCGGTCACTTCGACCTTTGCCGTATCCGTTTTGGCGGAAACCTTCTTGGTTGATGTATCGTCGGCTTTCGGCGCAGCGACCGCAGGAGTATCATTCGCCTTTGCTGCGGCAGCTTTGCTGGTTGTCGAATTCTTACCATCGCCGACATCGGTGATGCGCAGCAGCGTCAGCTGCTGACGGTGCCCCGCCTTGCGCCTGTAATTATGCCGACGGCGTTTCTTGAAGATAACGACCTTCTCGCTCTTGGCCTGCGCGATAATTTCGGCCGAAACCGAAATTTTCGCCGCATCGGCCATCGAATCGCCTTCGCCGGCCAGCAATACGTCGCCCAGCGTTATCGTATCACCCGCTTCGCCAGCCAATTTCTCGACGGCGATTTTGTCTCCTGCGGCAACCCGGTATTGCTTGCCGCCAGTGCGCACTACTGCGAACATGGTTTTGTCACTTTCAATTTAACTGTAGTGCCGCCCCAGCATGGGAAACGGCGCACCCGATGAACCGCCGAACTGGCAGCGCCCCGGAAAGAACGACGCCGTTAAAAGAAACGTGTCTGCAAGTCAATGTCGTCGGTGACGCTTTTTGGCGATTACCCGTGCCGATTTGTCCGGCGACGGCTGGTGCGTTTGGCCTGCCATGTCTATAGCGGATGCATGAAAACTGGCATTTTCGCTTTCACTGTGGTGGCGCTGTCCGCGATATCCGCCGGCTGCGTCGCTTCCGGCGATTTGTATCCGTCTTTGGCCACGCGCGATGTCGAACGCAATGGCGATATGAATGCGTCCGATCCGCGTCTGTCGGCGGCCCCTCTTCCCAGTGAAATCGGACGGGAAATTGTCCGTTTGCGTGACAGCGCTATAATCGCGCATCGCAGATTTGTTGCCGCAGTTCCTGCTGCGCGCCGCTCCGTCGGTCGGGCCACGGGCGCCAGTATCGCAAGCGATGCATGGTCCGGCGGACAGATTGCGATAGCTGACCTTGAATCGTTGCGTAGCGAAACCGCAGTGCCGCTATCGCAGCTCGATGTGCTCTATGTCGCCGCGACAATCGAATTTCAGGAACGCCGCGCGATCGCGCAGATGCGCGAAGAGGTAAAAGCCATACTGGGCGAGGAAGATCGTATTCTTGCCGAACTGGCGAATGCCCTTCGGTAATTTTGCGCGGCTAAGCCACTGGCAAATATTGTCCGGTGACACCGGCTGCACTGGCGAGATACCGGATGAGGGCCTTGCGGGAAGGACCATCGGGGCCTGCCACCGCGTTGATACGGACCGGTGCGTAGTTTCTGGCCAGATTTCGAACGGCAGCCTGCCGCCAGTCACGATGATCGGAAGGTGCCGTTGGTAACACTATCACGATATCGTCCGCTTCGCCTGCTGCAACCATGTTTTCGCGATGCACCGCCGTGTCGATCGGGCTCAGCCTATGGCGATAGAATTCCGTTGCAGCATCCAGCGCGTTTTGGGGCAGAACTTCGATTGTAATTAGCGTCTGCATCGCTCAACGCCGGTGCCGTGTCAGGGTAATGCCGATCTTTTCGTTATGTTCGGCGATGGCCAGCTTCACGATTTTCACCGTTACCGCTTCGATCCGCGTGTCCTGCGCGAAGATAGTGGTACAAATATGATCCGCGACTGCCTCGATCAGTTTGAAGTGAACGCCGGGCGGTAAAGCTTCACCTGCGGCGAATTTCAAATCCATGTAATTCTTGCTGGCATCCAGCGGTGTCTCGGGATTATAGCGATCCGCCACGGCAATCTGCGCCTGGATCGTTATCCGCAGGGGCTGCGGCTTACCGGTTTCTTCCGAATAAATGCCGGTGAGCACGTCGTGTTCGAGGTCCGCAACCTCCAAAATCAGGGAATCGGTCAATTGTTGCTCCATCGTGCGAAGATCGCGGTCGGCAGAAGGCGCCCACCATCGCCTTCTTCGCGGATAGCCAGATCGCCATGCTCGATAGTGCCTGGCAAATCCGCGAACATCTCGCCCAGCAATCCGGCCAATGCCAGGCTGGACATACGCACTGCGTATACGGTCAGAAACAGAAACCGACTGTCGGCATCCAGCAGATACCGGCAATCCGATACAAGATCGGGCAACCCGTCTTCCAGTCGCCACGTTTCCGCCTTCGGGCCGCGGCCGAATTTCGGCGGGTCCAGAATTATGCCATCATATCGTTTTTCACGCCGGACTTCGCGGGCGGTAAACTTGGCCGCATCGTCGATGAGCCAGCGGATCGGGCGATCCTGCATTCCCGAAAGTGCCGCGTTTTCCCGCGCCTGCGCCACCGATTTCTTCGATGCATCCACATGGGTGACCTGCCCATGCCGGGATAGCGCCAGCGATCCGACGCCGGTATACCCGAACAGGTTGAGCAATTGTGCGTTATTCTGGCCCTGCAACCGCGTGCGCATCCAGTTCCATACCGGTGCCATATCGGGGAAAAATCCCAGGTGCCGAAACGGTGTGCAATGGGCGGTGAACCGAACATCGTTCCAGTCCAGCGGCCAGCCATCCTGCGGAACCGCCGCATGGTAACGCCAACGGCCGCCCCCATCGTCGTCCGAACCGGGAATGAATTCGGCCTGCGCACGCCAGTCGCCGTGACGCGGGGACCACAGGGCCTGCGGCTCTGGCCGGATGAAGCGATATTCGCCGTAACGCTCCAGTTTGCGCCCATGGCCGCTGTCGATCAGCGCGTAATCGCCCCACCCTTCGCCCGCAAGCAAGGTGGGGGCTTGGCACAGTTCCGCCATCAGCGCGATTCCGTAGCGCGTTCGGCAATATAGCCAGCAATTGCGCCGTAATCGCCGGATAGCGTATCGTATCGTTCCTCCCTCGCGAACAGATCGCCAACCCGGGCCGGGAGCGATGGGCGTACACCAGTGCTGCGTTCCACTGCATCGCGAAATTTTGCAGGATGCGCGGTCGCCAGCGTGACGATCGGTGTATCGCCCGGAATGTCGGCCTCGCGCGCAGCCTGAAGACCGATGGCGGTATGCGGATCGATATTCTCTCCGCAACTTTCCATCGCCCAGCGTGAGGCCTGAGCCATTCCATCCGCATCGATCCGCCGGCTGGCAAACAGATCGCGTGTGCCTTCACGCTGCATGTTCGTAAGCTGCATCGCACCGTCGCGTTCGAACGCCTGCATTTGGTGCGCCAGGGTCATCCCATCGCGCGATCCGCTATCGAACAGCAGCCGTTCGAAATTCGAACTGATCTGGATATCCATCGATGGCGCGGTCGTGGGCGTGACAACACCGGTGGAATAATCACCATCGGCCAAGGCACGGTGCAGAATATCGTTCACATTGGTGGCGACAATCAACCGTTCGATCGGCAGCCCCATCTGGGCTGCGACGTAGCCGGCAAAGACATCCCCGAAATTTCCGGTGGGCACGCTGAAAGCCACTTTGCGTGCCGGCGCGCCCAGTTGCAGCGCGGCGGCAAAATAATACACCACCTGGGCCATCAATCGCGCCCAGTTGATGGAATTGACGGCGCCGATCCGAAACCGCGAGTTCATTGCGCCATCGTTGAACATCCGCTTCACACTCGCCTGCGCATCGTCGAAACTGCCGTCGATTGCGATATTGTAGATGTTGGGCGCCAGAACGGTGGTCATCTGCCGGCGCTGGACATCGCTGATCCGGCCTTCTGGATGGAGCATGAAAACATCGATACGGTCGCGATTCGCCAACGCATCGATGGCGGCGGACCCGGTATCGCCGCTCGTCGCGCCGACGATGGTCAAATGCGAATCGGTACGCGCAAGAAAGGTTTCGAACAGCTGGCCAAGCATTTGCAGGGCGACATCTTTGAACGCCAGGGTCGGTCCATGGAACAGTTCAAGGAGCCAGTGTTTTTGATCCAGCTGCTTCAGCGGCGTCACCGCGGCATGGGAAAACCGCCCATAAGCCGCGTTGCACATGGTTTGCAGTTCATGCGTCGTCAGGCAATCGCCGACGAAGGGCTGCATGACCCGAACCGCCAGTTCGGCGTAAGGCAGGCCAGCCAGCGCCTCGATCTGCGACCGGGTCCAACGCGGCCACGCCTGCGGCACGTACAGTCCGCCATCGTTTGCGAGCCCGGTTAACGTGACCTGTTCGAAATTGAGCGTGGGCGCGCTGCCCCGGGTGGAAACATATTGCATGGTGAAATGCGGTTAGCCGCGGTGCACCAACGGGGCAAGCACGGCAATCGTCGATATGGCTTAGCCAGACCGCCCTAACGGTACGCCTCCAGTTTTTCGGACCCGTAACGCGACAATATAGATGACCAGCGCCGTCAGCGCGAACAGGAACCACTGCCCGGCATAGGCGAGATGGTTGTTCGGTAGATCGGCCGGGTCGGGTTTCGCCAAACGCTGCAGGCCCGCCAAAGGCGGATCGGCTACGATCTTTCCGCCCGGTGCCAAGATACCGGTAACCGGACCGCCCGCCCATTTTGGCGGCGTCGTTGTCAAAGACCAGCCAAGCGCAACTTCGGCGATGCGACCATTATCGAGCGTACAGCGGGCGATGTGCGCCCAGCCTTTTGCGCCTTTTGCATTGGTTCCTGCAGTGCCGCGGGTGGACTGGACCTGCGCGCAATCGGCAATAACCGGGCGATAGAGCTGCCGCTCGATCGCCGCTTCGTTGGCAGGATAGGCAATGGCAGGCGTATTGTCGGCGATGCTGCCATATCGCGCGAGCATTTCCTTTTTTTCATCCGCCCGGCCCAATTGCCAGAATCCGAGCATGATCATGATCACGACGGCGATAGCGACCAGGACGGTGGGAATGACAGGGACATTGCGTGGCATGAAACGGCTGGGGTTCAATCCGGCAAGCCGGCATCGTGCCGACCAGATTCGCCGGCATCCTGAGCAAATTCCGCATAAAGCAAAGCCGCCTTCGCCGCTCGCAATCCAAAAATTACGCACAGGAACGTCAGCGGTATCCACAACAGCGCATGAAGCCAAAATGGGGGCGTGAACGAAACTTCCAGCCACAGGGCCAGACCGACAATCAGGGCGCCGATGATCAAGGTCAGAAACCCGGCGGGACCATCGCCGACATTGAAACGGGTAAAATCCAACGCACACACCCGGCATTCCGGAGCGAACTGGGCCACACCGTCGAACAAAGTGCGGCTGGCGCATTGCGGGCAAAGACCGAAAAGGGCAGCCGCGGCGATGCCGGGCTGCCCCTTGCGAAATCGGCTATCGACCGGATCGGTCAATGGATCGGTGCGCCCCATCCGCCCCAGACATAGACGGCGATAAACAGGAACAGCCAGACGACATCGACAAAATGCCAGTACCAAGCCGCCGCTTCGAAGCCGAAATGCTGCCGCGGCGTAAAGTGGCCTTTATAGGTACGCGCCAGGCAGACGATCAGAAAGATCGTTCCGATGAGGACATGAAAACCATGAAAGCCGGTGGCCATATAAAAACCGGAACTGTAATTGCTGCCGCCGAACCCGAAAGCATCCAGCGCGTGCGTATATTCGTAAGCCTGGATTGCCGAAAACAGAATTCCCAGCCCAATGGTCGCCCACAACCCTTTTTTCAATCCATCGCGGTTGCCATGGATCAGCGAATGGTGCGCCCATGTTACGGTGGTACCCGAACATAGCAGGATCAGCGTGTTGAGAAGCGGAAGGTCGAACGCGTCCAGCACTTCCAGACCACGCGGCGGCCATTGTGCGATCGCTGCAGCCCCTTCTTCACCGAACCGGGTCAGGACCGCGCCATCCAGATATTCGATGGGTTCGGGGAACAGCGCGAAATCGAACCAGGCCCAGAACCAGCCAACGAAGAACATCACTTCGGATGCGATGAACAGGATCATTCCGTATCGCATATGCAACTGGACCACCGGCGTGTGATCGCCCTGCTGCGCTTCGCGTACGATATTACCGAACCAGCTGTAAAACGTCGCGATCAAGCCTGCAATTCCCAGGCCTAGCACGAAGACGGCGCTCGGCATGTCATGCATATAGAAAACCATGCCGGTGGTGAATACCAACGCGGATAACGATCCCAGCAATGGCCAGATATCGGGTGCCAGAATATGGTAATCGTGGTTTTTCGTACCGGCCATGTAGTCTCTCATCTTCTCAGACTGAAAACGTCTGGGTATAGGATTTGGGTCATAATCGTACCGACCAGGGAGGTCCAGTCCCACGAGCCGATTTCCCGCCGCGAATTGAACGAAATTCAGCCTTTAGGAGGCGCCGCCTGTCGTCTCGCCTGTTTTCCGATCTGCTTTTGCGGAAGTGCCACGCGGCTCGATCGCCTTGTGGAACGTGTAGCTTAGAGTGATCTGTTCGACACCCTTGGCATTTTCATCCTGCATAATCGCGGGATCGACATAATACAGTACCGGCATACGCATTTCCTCGCCGGGTTGCAGGGTCTGTTCGGTAAAACAGAAACACTGGATCTTGTTGAAATATTTGCCGGTTTGTTCCGGTTCGACATTGAACGTCGCGTTTCCGGTTACGGGAACGTCGCTGTCGTTTCGGGCAATGTAAAACGCCATATCGCGCTGGCCGATCTGTATGGTATCCGTCGATTGTTCGGGGCGGAACGTCCACGGCATATCGATGGCGGTGCTGGCGTCGAAACGGATCGAAATCGGCTTGCTGCCAGCGCTCAGCGCGAGCCGCGCTGCCATATCCGCATCTGTTTCGCTGGCTTTCTGCGTGGTCCCGCCAAACCCGGTTACGCGGCAGAACAATTCATAAAGCGGCACCGCGGCATAACCCATGCCCAACATGGCCAGCGCGCCTAAAAATGCAAACGCACCGACACGGATATTTTTTTGTTGAAGAGCCAGCGTGGACATTGATCAGTCTCCCATGCGGACGATGGTAATCGCGTAAAACAGGAATACGAAAAACAGCAACACCCCGCCCAGAACCATATTCCGGCTTTTGCGCAAGCGCTTGATTTCAGCCTCTTCTGCCGGGTCCAGCTTGCGCGGAACGGGGGGTATCTGCGTCATAGGTTTACTCCGGGAATAGGCCAGTTCTGATAATCGGCCACGCGGTCGATCACCAGCGCGCCGAACAATACGAACAGATATATGATGCTGAAGGCAAACAGGCGTTTTTCCGGGCGCATAGTGTCCTCACGGCCCGATCGGCGAAACGCCACCGGGATCGCGAGCAGCAGGAAAGCGACGGAAAGACCAAAGGCCATCATACCATAAAATGCCCCTGCTCCGCCCACGAACCACGGCGCTATGGCAATCGGAACCAGAACCAGGCTGTAGCCGAAAATCTGCCGCCGGGTGGAAGCTTCGCCTTTTACCACGGGCATCATGGGGATACCCACTTTCGCGTAATCACTCTTGATAAACAGGGCGAGCGCCCAAAAATGCGGCGGCGTCCAGATAAAAATTATCGCAAAAAGCAGAACCGGCATCAATGTGATGTTTCCGGTCACCGCAATCCATCCAATCATCGGCGGGAAAGCGCCTGCGCCCCCGCCGATCACGATATTCTGCGGCGTCCGCGGTTTTAGCCAGATGGTGTAAAAAACAGCGTAATAGACAATCGACACTGCCAGAATTGCCGCGGCAAGCCAGCCGACGGCCAGCCCCATGACGCCTACCGACGCGCCGGATAGCACGATACCGAAATTACGGGCATCGTCTGGCTGAAGTCTGCCGGCGGGCAGCGGCCGCTGTGCGGTACGCTTCATACCGGCATCGATATCCGCCTCCCACCACTGGTTCAGTGCCGCGGCACCGCCTGCGCCGATCGCGATACAGAATATCGCCGTAAAACCTATTACCGGGTGAATGGAGCCCGGCGCGGCGAGCAGGCCGCAAAGACCGGTAAAAATTACCAGCGTCATGACGCGAGGCTTCGTCAACGCAAAAAAATCGCGCCAGTCGCCGGGTAGCGCCGGTGCTGGAACGGCAGCTTTCGCGGGGAATGGCGAACCTACGGTCATGGGTGTCTGCGTGTCTCGCTTTTGAAAAAGGGGGACGCACCGTTGCCGACGCGCCCCACCCTGAATATTATCGGCTACTGCGGACCGAACTGTCCGCCGCCGATGCGTATTGTGATCAGGCCTGCACCGGACGATGATCGTGATAATCATGATGGTCTTCGATAATTGGTAGAGTTTCGAACTGATGGAAAGGCGGCGGGGATGTCAACGTCCATTCCAGCGTAGTCGCGCCTTCACCCCAGGGATTGTTTCCAGCTTTCTTGCCTGCAGCAAACGCATAAACAAGGTTCGCAAAGAATATCAGCATAGATGCGGCCATGATGATGTAGCCAACCGACGATACCTGGTTCCAATACTCGTAAGCTGCTGGATAATCTGGGTAACGGCGCGGCATTCCCTGAATTCCAAGGAAGTGTTGGGGGAAGAAAATCACATTAACACCGATGAAGAACACCCAGAAATGCAGGTGCGAAAGGAGTTCGCTATGCATCCGCCCGCTCATTTTGGGGAACCAGTAATAGAACCCGGCAAACATCGAGAACACGGCACCCATCGACAAGACGTAATGGAAATGCGCAACCACGTAATAGGTGTCATGTAGATTATCGTCGATCCCCCCATTGGCCAGAACCACGCCGGTCACACCGCCCACGGTAAACAGGAAAATAAAACCCATGGCCCATACCATCGGTGATTTGAATTCGAGCGATCCGCCCCACATGGTGGCGATCCAACTGAATATCTTCACGCCCGTCGGCACGGCAATGACCATCGTCGCGGCCGTGAAATACATCTTCGTATTCACGTCCAGACCGACCGTATACATATGGTGCGCCCATACGATGAAGCCAACGACACCAATTGCAACCATGGCATACGCCATGCCGAGATAGCCGAATACGGGCTTGCGACTGAATGTGGCGACAATCTGGCTGATCATGCCGAAACCGGGCAGGATCATGATGTACACTTCAGGATGGCCGAAAAACCAGAACAAATGCTGATACAGCACCGGATCGCCGCCGCCCGCTGGATTGAAGAATGTCGTATCGAAATTTCGGTCGGTCAGCAGCATGGTGATCGCCGCTGCGAGCACCGGCAGAGCAAGCAACAGCAAGAACGCGGTGACCAGCACGGACCATACAAACAATGGCATTTTATGCAGGGTCATCCCCGGCGCACGCATATTGAATATTGTGGTGATGAAATTGGTCGCACCCAAAATCGATCCCGCGCCTGCAAGATGCAGAGCGAAGATCGCAAAATCGACCGCCGGCCCCGCCGATCCATACGTGGATAGCGGCGCATAAACCGTCCAGCCCGTGCCCGCGCCCAACCCTTCGGCCGAACCCGGTACGAACATCGAAAACATCAGCGAGAAGAAACCCGCGACTGTAAGCCAGAACGACACATTGTTCATCCGCGGAAACGCCATATCCGGCGCACCGATCATGATCGGGACGAACCAGTTGCCGAAACCCACCGATCATCGCCGGCATCACCATGAAAAACACCATGATAAGGCCATGCGCGGTAATCAGCACGTTCCACATATGAAGATTGGCCGACATCGCCGCTTCGCCGCCCATAAGCGTGACCACGCTACCCAGAATTTGAATGCCGGGTTCGGCAAGTTCCGCACGCATCACGCCGGAAATCGCACCGCCCACGATGCCCGCAATAATCGCGAAAATCAGGTAGAGCGTACCGATGTCCTTATGGTTGGTGGACATGAACCAGCGGGCAAAAAAGCCCGGCAGCTGGTCGGCATGATCCCGATGCGCATGATCGTCATGGATCGGAAAGGTTTCGGCGGTTGTTGCCATAATGTTTTCTCTAGACCTTGCTTGGATTCAGTCGTTAATCGGGTTGCGCGCTATCGGGCCGCGACCGTAGTGGCCGGTGCAGCCGCACCTCCACCGTCGGTATCCGCATTTTCATCAGGCTCTACAGCGCCATTTGCAGGTTCGGGCGGCTGATCGCCTTTTACCGTACCGCCTTTTGAGCGAACCCAAGCTTCCCATTGCGCGCGCGGCAAAGCTTCGACCGCGATCGGCATGTAACCATGACGGGCGCCGCATAGTTCGGAACATTGGCCGTAATAGATGCCCGGCTCCTTGATCGTCAGCATACGTTCGTTCAGTCGCCCAGGAACAGCATCCTGTTTGAACCACAAGGACGGTACGGCGAACGAATGAATAACGTCGGCGGCAGTCGTCTGGATACGCAGCGGCGTGTTTGCGGGGACGACCATGCGATTATCCACCGCCAATTGCGCCGGTTCACCATTGGCGATTGCTTCGTCTTCCTCAAGCATGTTCGATATCACTTCGAACCCGCCATTGTCGGGATAGGCGTAACCCCAATACCACTGATAACCGATCGCCTTGATCGTTACCGCATCTTCCGGCGGGGTTTCATACTGGCGAGCGAGCAGGGTAATCGAAGGTATCGCAATGCCGACCAGAATAAGCACCGGCACCAGCGTCCACACAACTTCGATCAACGTGTTATGCGTAGTCTTGGATGGCGTAGGGTTTGCGCGGCGGCGAAATTTCACGACGACCCACAACAGAAGACCGAGAACAAACAGGCTGATGGCAGTAATTACCGGCATCAGGATGTATGTGTGCATATTATAGGCAAACTGGCCATCATCCGTATATTGCGGTTGAAAATCGATTGCGCCGTCAACCGGCTGCCCCTTGATCATATCCGATCCCAGCGGGGTGTAGGACGCATCCAGACCGCCCGCCTCTGTCGCAACCATATCGTCTGTATTGGCGGTAGCTTCGGACGCCGGAACAGCGCTATCGCCAGCAGGGGTCGCACCCTGCGTTGCGGCGGCTGGGGTTGCCCCATCCTGCGCCAACGCGGCATTTGAAACAAAAACGAGCATCAATGCGACAAACGCCGCCAAAATCCACGCCATCGAAAGTGGCCTGTCGGAACCGCGGAATGTTTCACCGAAAATCATGCGTAACCGCTTCCCGTTATAAGTTCCGTCCGGTTTTTATTGCGGACCCAGACTGAATGACGCAGCCCATAAACATCCCTGTTGAGGGACTATGGTCTAGTGTCTATACGCACGGTTGCCCGCAGCCTCAAGCGGTTCTAGGAGAAAATTCCGCAATCGCTGTTGCCCGGCAGGCAATCATCACCGGCTTTTTATCGAGGAAGCGCCACGCTTTACCATGACGCAAGACGATGTACTTTCCGAATTTGAAACAAGCGGCGCCCTGTTGACAGGTCATTTCCAATTGTCGTCCGGCAAGCATAGCGGCCATTATCTGCAATGTGCCCGCGTATTGATGGATCCTGCGCGCGCGGAACGGCTGGCCAGCGCACTGGCGGCAAAACTGCCACAAGAGCTTCGCGGGCGGATCGATACGGTGGTTTCGCCGGCAATGGGCGGCGTGATTATCGGGCAGGAAATGGGGCGTGCGCTGGGCAAGGAGGCGATGTTCCTGGAACGGCCGGACGGTGTGTTTCTGTTCCGCCGCGGCTTTGGCCTGAAATCGGGGGAACGGGTTCTGGTCGTTGAAGATGTGGTGACAACCGGCTTGTCCTCGAAAGAGGCGATGACGGCGATTGCCGATGCCGGCGGTGAAGTGGTTGCGCTGGCATCAATCGTCGATCGCACTGGCGGCGGGGCTGATTTTCCCGTCCCCTATCACGCATTGATCGACATCGATTTTCCAACCTACGCTGCAGATCGGCTCCCGCCCGAACTGTCGGCAATACCGGTTACGAAGCCGGGGAGCCGCGCATGATCGGGGGCAGCACGGCGGGGCGGTTGCGCCTGGGCGTCAACATCGATCACGTCGCCACCATTCGCAATGCCCGCGGCGGCGATCATCCCGATCCCGTGCGCGCCGCGCAGATCGTGGCGCAAGTCGGCGGGGATGGCATCACGGCCCATTTGCGCGAAGACCGCCGTCATATCCGCGACGAAGATCTGCAACGTATCCAGGATGCGACCGACCTGCCGCTCAATCTGGAAATGGCGGCGACGGACGAAATGCTGCAAATCGCATTGCGCCATATGCCCCATGCTGCCTGCATCGTGCCCGAAAATCGGGAAGAGCGCACGACCGAAGGGGGGCTGGATGCCGCCGGGCAGCACAACCGTATCGCGCCCATCGTCGCTCGGCTTGCCGATGCGGGCATCCGCGTCAGCCTGTTCATCGCGGCGGACGAACGCCAGTTGGAAGCCGCGATCCGTCTGCGCGTTCCGGTAGTGGAGTTTCACACCGGCGAATACGCCCACGCGGACGGAGAACAGCGCGCGGTAGAATTGAAACGTATCGCGGATTTAAGCGCGCTTGCCCGTAAAAACGGTATCGAACCCCATGCCGGGCACGGTTTGACCTACGACAATGTCCAGCCGATAGCTGCGATACCGCAATTGGCGGAACTTAATATCGGCCATTATCTTATTGGCGAGGCGGTGTTCTGTGGGTTGGAGCAAGCGGTGACAAGAATGCGCGACATGATGGATGCGGCGCGATGATCATCGGCATCGGTTCGGATCTGTGCAACATCGATCGGATCCAGGGCGTTCTGGACCGGCATGGCGAACGGTTCGAAAAACGCAGTTTTACCGAGATCGAGCGGGCCAAGGCTGCCCGGCGTCCATTTACCCGCGCCGGAACCTATGCCAAGCGGTTCGCCGCGAAAGAGGCGTTTTCCAAAGCGGTCGGCACGGGATTTTATCGCGGCGTTTATATGAAGGATATCGGCGTAGTGAACGCGAAATCGGGTGCCCCGACCCTGGCGCTTACTAACGGGGCCGCCGCACGGCTTGCACAGATGGTGCCAAAGGGTCACGAGGCAACCATTCATGTTACCCTCACCGATGACCATCCATGGGCGCAAGCCTTCGTCATTATCGAGGCAAATCCGGTTACCTGCTAGGATAGGCGCGCCAAACTCCTGCTTTTTTCGAAAAATCACGCTTTGAACAGCGTGCCTTTCGCCCTCCCAATTCAAGTCGAATGGCATCATGAACAGCAACACATCCCCGATCGGTCTGGATCCGTCATCCAGCAAAGACGCGCAGGACGATGATTCGGTAAACTGGTTTGCAGAATTGCGTGGGCTGGCCTTGATGTTGCTGGCTGTGCTTGCGTTTCACAGTCTCGTGGCCAAGCCGTTCTATATCCCCAGCACGTCGATGCTGCCCAATCTGATGGTCGGCGATCGGCTGGTCGTCAGCAAATATCCCTACGGCTATTCCTGGGTGTCGGCATCGTTTCACATCCTGCCGCGCAGTGCCGGGCGCATTTTCGCCGCCACCCCCGAATATGGCGATATCGTGATCGCCGTGCCGCCGGTTCGGGACGAAGATTATATCAAACGCGTAGTCGCCCTACCCGGCGATCGTGTGGCGGTGAAAGGCGGCCGGCTGTTCCTGAACGGGGCGGCGATCCCGCGCACCGTCGAACCTGCGTTCCGGCTGCCGGTGGATGCGGACCAGATGTGCGAAAGCGCGCAATGCCTCGCGTATTTCGACGAATACCGGGTTACCCTGCGCGATGGCCGGCAGGTGTACGAGGTTGAAACATACCGCGAAACACTTCCCAATGGTGCAAGCTATCTGGTGATCGACCACAAGGATCAGAACCTCGACAATTTTGCGGAGATTACCGTCCCACCCGGCCATATCTTCATGATGGGTGACAATCGCGACCATTCGGCAGACAGCCGCGCACCGACCTATGCGCAGGGTCTTGGGGGGCCGGTACCGCTGGAGAATGTCGGCGGGCGGGCGGAATTCATCACATTTTCTCTCGATGGGACCACTGGCTGGAATCCGGCGAGCTGGTGGTCGTCCTTGCGCAAAGGCCGCGCATGGAGCACGCTGCGTCCAATCATCGATCATGCCGAAGACGGCGATCAATAGCTTGGGGGCGATTTTGGTATGAGCTTGGTATGAGCGACGCGAACCCCGCCACTCCCGCCGACGAGACTATCGGCACCAGCCCGGCGCGGATCGACAATGCCGATCTGCGTTTCGAAGCGCAGCGGGCATTCGTATGGATCGGTATCGCCGGTTTGTTCGCGCTCGCAATCTATATATCGCAAAGCCTGCTGGTCATTTTCGGTGCACTGGTATTTGCAGCGATGCTGGATGGCGGTTCGCGCCTGCTGGGCCGGATATTGCCCGTTGCCCGTATCTGGCGGGTGTTCATCGTACTGGGACTGCTCGGTCTGGCGCTGTATTGGCTGGCGACCTATGCCGGATCGCAATTGTCGAAGGAAGCGGCACAACTGCCCGAAATAGTGACGCGACAATATTTCGTCACGATCGCGTGGTTGAACCAGCAGGGCGTCGCAGTCGATCCCGGTATGCTGCGCGATATTACCGCCAGCCTGGCCAGCGGCATGGGCACCGTGACCCGGATGATCGGCGGCCTGATGGGCGGACTGACAACGATGTTCCTGATTATCATGATAGGCATCTATGTGGCGGCCGAACCCAAGCTCTACGAACGCGGCGTTGCCTGGATGGTGGTTCGCGACCGGCGGGACGAAATCTCGGCTACCGCCACCAAAATGGCCTATACCATGCGGCGCCTGATGGCGGGGCGTCTGCTCGGCATGGCATTCGAAGGGGTATTTACCTGGGCAATGCTGGCTGTTTACGGCGTGCCCATGGCGGCATTGCTGGGTATTCTAACGGGCCTGCTTGCTTTCATCCCCAATCTGGGTGCGCTGGTTGCAGGTTTGCTCATGGTAATGGTGGGTTTTGCAGGCGGCATGGAAATGGGCCTGTATACGTTGTTTGTCTATGTGCTTGTCCAGGCGCTCGACGGGTACATTCTCATTCCCATGATCGCCAAGAAGACGGTCGATCTGGCGCCGGCACTGGTTCTTGCATTTCAGCTTATCATGGGCATCCTGTTTGGTATTTTGGGATTGTTTCTGGCCGACCCGGCGCTCGCCATGCTTAAAGTAGCGCTGGAACGCCGCGCCGAACGTATAGATCACAGGCGGCGCAACAAGTTGGAGGTCACATCGCTTGGCACGTAAGTTCCTGTATTTCGTGGCGATCTGTATCGTTATCGTGCTGGCGGGCCTGTTCGCCCTGCGCATCTGGTCGGACGAACTGGCCGAAATGGCGCTGGTACCGGGCACCCGTTTCGAAACGCAGCAACCGTTGGAAAGCAATGCTTACGACGATCCCGCAATGTGGTTTTCGCGTCCGGGTATGGGAACTGACGATCCCGCACGCTGGCAACCGGCCATTCGCGGGCAAAAACGCACAGCGCCCGGTGCTGCCGGCGAAACATCCAATTTCGCCGTATTTTTCATCCATCCCACCAGCTTTCTGGAACGAAGCCGCTGGAATGCAGAGCTGGACGATGCGGAATCACAGCGTGTCGCCAGAATTTACATTCGCGCCATGGCCAGCGCTTTCAACCGGGCGGACGAGATCTGGGCGCCGCGCTATCGCCAGGCGACCGTCGGCGCTTTCCTGCGCGATAGCGACGATTCCGCCCAGGCGCTGGACGCAGCCTATGCCGATATTGCGCAGGCTTTCGCGTTCTTCATTGCGAGCGTGGATGCCGATACACCCATCGTCCTGGCAGGGCATAGCCAGGGATCGGTCCATCTGCTGCGACTGATCAGGGAAGAAATCGGCAACAGCGAATTGCGGGACCGAATTGCCGCCATCTATGCCGTGGGCTGGCCGATATCGGTCACGCATGATCTGCCGCAGCTCGGCTTTCCTGCGTGTGCCACCGCCGACCAGTCCGGTTGCATCATGTCCTGGTCCAGCTATGCGGAGCCCGCCGATCCATCCGGTTTGCTGAAACGGTATTCGCAATCCACCGGTTTCGACGGCCAGCCGCGCGGCGATAGCGCGATCCTGTGTACCAATCCGCTGACAGGCGGACAGGGCGATATCGGTCCCGCACTGGGCAATCTGGGCACTCTGGTGCCGCAGCAGGACGGTAATGATACCGGCGAACTGGTGCGCAACGCGGTGGGCGCGCGATGTAGCGCGGAAGGGTTGCTTCTTATCGGCGATCCGCCGGAAATGGGCGAATATGTTTTGCCGGGCAATAATTACCATGTGTACGACATCCCCCTGTTCTGGGCCAATCTGCAACGCGGCGTCGTGCGCCGGGTCGATGCATGGCAGAACGGCCGGAATGCAGCGGCGGGTCCGGTAACGCCGCTTCCATGATAACCGACGATGCGGGAGAATTGCGGCATCTGATGCCCGATGGCGGGGCCATGCTGGCGCTGGATCTGGGTACGAAAACCATCGGCGTCGCAACCTGTGATGCCGGATGGCAGTTTGCCACCGCGCTCAGAACGCTCGACCGCGGCAAATTCGGCCGTGACGCCGCCACATTGCGGGGCATCATCGTGGAACGGCGCATTGCCGCTATCGTTATCGGCCTGCCGCGTAATATGGACGGCAGTGAAGGGCCGCGCGCACAAGCCAGCCGTGCCTATGCCCGAAATTGCGCCGAAGCTTTCAATTTGCCCGTGTTGTTATGGGACGAACGCTGGTCCACAACCTCAGCCGAACGGGCCATGATCGGCCAGGATATGAGCCGCCGCAAACGGGCGTCGCGCATCGACAGTCATGCCGCGGCGGTGTTTCTGCAGGGTGCGATCGACCGTTTGGCCGGGGGAATATTGTGAAACGATATTGTCAATTCGCCGCGTGACCAGCACAGGCGCGCGATGGTAAAGCCACTCCCCCCGTTCGACCCGGCCCAGGCTGCCCCGTTCATGCTGCGGCATGGTCACTCGGCGAAGCTGGGCCTGGAGTATCATGACCACGGGGCGGACTGGGTCGCGCTGAAATTGCCATGGCGCGATGATCTGGTGGGCGAAGTGGAACGCGGTATTCTGGCATCCGGTCCGATCATCAGTCTGCTGGATATGGCATCGGGTCTGGCGATCTGGACGCGTCATGGCGCGTTTCTGCCGATTGCCACGCTGGACCTTCGGGTCGATTATCAACGGCCTGCGAACAAAGGTGCGGCGGTCATCGGCCGGGCGGAATGTTACCAATTGTCCAAATCTGCGGCGTTCGTGCGGGGAACGGCTTACGATGTAGCCGCTGACAGGAATGCTGCCGACAGGAATGGGGACGATAGGAGCGGGACGGTGGCCACCATGTCGGCAGTTTTCATGTCCATCGCCGTGGATGCGCGCAATGGATGAAAACGCAGAAGTGCTGACCGCCTACGCCCGGTCATTGGGGATTACGGTCGATGCCGGCGACAGCGTTACGCCGGTGCTCAGCTTGGAATTCAGCCGCAACGTGGAGGGACGTCCGCAATATCTGCATGGGGGTGCGATATCGGGACTGCTCGAAACGGCGGGCTATGCGCGGTTGCGTGCCGAACTGCATCTCCGCGATCGCAGGCATCGTTTGAAACCCATCAATATCACGGTGCAGTTTCTGGCTGCCGGAAAAATGCAAACGACCTTTGCAAAAGCGCGCATCGTCAAGCTTGGCCGGCGTACTGCAAACGTGTCCATCGAGGCATGGCAGGACGATCCGGACCGCCCCATCGCAACCGCCATCATGAACATATTGATGGCCGATCCCGAAACCTGAATTGGTTCTGCACCTGCCGGCCACGATACGGCCCCGTCAGTTGCGCGGCTGATCGCTGGCCTGGGGTTCCCGTCGTCCCGGATTGACCGACACACCGTTCCGATCGATATTCAGTTCCAGTGGAACACCCTCTATCTCGGTTTCTACGGTAACCCCTTCACCCTGGCGGATGCGCAAGCGGCTGCCATTATCGTCCAGCGGAATGTCATCGAGTGGCAGATCCTCCAGATCGGGAATATCGAGCGGCTGGACGGGCCCCTGCGAACTTTGCGGAGCCGGAGGGCGCGGGGCGGCCCGCTCTCCCATCGCCTGCGCCATGAAATCGCGCCAGATACGCGCGGGCAGGCCACCCCCGGAAATCGCGTTCAACGGCGAATTGTCGTCATTCCCGATCCATACGCCGACCACCAGATCGCCGCTGCCATCCTGCGCATTTCCGCGGGCATACCCCACGAACAGCGCATCGCGATTGTTCTGGCTGGTGCCGGTCTTGCCGAATACCGGCCGGTTCAACGCCGCCGCCGTTCCCGTCCCGCGGCTTACCACCCCGCGCAGCATCGCCTCCATGTCGTTATGAACCGAACGCGACAGACTGCTCTGCCCGCTCCACATCCGGCCAAACCACCCTTCTTCCTTAGCCGAAAATGCGTGCGGCAGGATAGGAAAGCGGTTGGCCGCGATCCCCGCATAGGCAGCGGTAAGCTCCATCAACGTAACGCTGGACGTGCCCAGCGCCGCGCTCGGGTCGCCGGCCGGAATGTCCGACTGTATGCCGAGATCGCGAGCGGTTTCGATTACCGCCTCCGGCTCCAGCTGCCGGTACAGTCTCACCGCTGCGACATTGCTCGATCGTGCAAAAGCATCCTGCAGCGTAATCGTATCGGTATATCTGTCGCGCGCATTTCGCGGACGGTAGCTGCCGGCCTCGATCGCGGTATTCTCGACGGTGTCTTCCGGCTGCATCCCTTCGCGCAGGGCGGCGAGATACACGAACAGTTTGAATGTCGATCCTGGCTGTCGGCGCGCCTGGGTCGCGCGATTGAACGGGCTTTTTGCGTAATCCTTGCCCCCGATCATCGCCACCACTTCCCCATTCGGGCGCATAGCGACCAGCGCCACCTGCGCAGAGCCAAGCGGCGCACGCGCTACCGCGTTCTTGGCAAAAGTCTGCAACCGCGAATCCAGCGTGGTGGTAATCGTCTGGCTGGCATATCCCCCAGCCAGTTGCTTGCGGGCATCGGGTAATGCCCAATCCGCAAAATAGGTTCCGGTCGGCAGATCGTCGATACGGCGCGAATCGACACGCGGCACCGGCATCGCATTAGCTTCGGCCTGCGAGATATAGCCCGCGGCCACCAGCGCATCCTTGACCATTTCCATGCGCTTCTTTGCCCGATCGAAATGGCGCGTCGGGGCTAGGCGCGACGGGGCCTGCACCAGCCCGGCGAGCATCGCTGCCTGTTCCGGCTTCAGATTTTCGGGCTTGCGGTAGAAATAATGCAGCGATGCGGCGCGAAGGCCGTACACATTGTCCCCGAAATATGCGTTGGAGAGATAGCGGTTCAGGATGTCGTCCTTGGTCAACCACGCTTCCAACCAGAACGCGATCAGCATTTCGCGCGCCTTGCGGCTCATGCTGCGTTCCGGGGTAAGAAAAGTGAATTTCGCCAATTGCTGCGTAATGGTGCTACCGCCGCCGACGCCGCTAAAGGCGGCTCGGGCAATGCCACGCGGATCGACGCCCAGATGCGAATAAAATCGCCGGTCCTCTATCGCGAGGAAAGATTGCGCGACATGATCGGGAAGCTTGTCCACATCGACCGGCTCTGCAATGATTGCACCATTGCGCGCGATAGGGGTGCCGTCCGCCGCCAGCAGCGTAATCTGGGGCGGCACGATCGGTTGCAGCGATTTGCCCAGTGGCGCCGTGATTGCAAGCCAGCCGACGGTTACGATCAGCAGCAACAGGATTGCCGCAACAAGTCGTACCAGCCACCAGCGTTTGCGCCTTTGACGGTAATGACCAGGCTGGAACCATCGCGTATCGCGGCGCTCCGCCGACAGCGTATCATCGACCTGGCTTAAGTTTCTGTCCCATCGGTCGAACGCAGGCGCCTGACCCCGTTGATACCGCATTCTTTCATGGCCGGACGGGGCGCGCTCGCCCGAAAACGCATCCTCGTCCCAGGCGCCGCCATAGGGTTCCTGCGTTCCGTAATAGGAATTTCGTTCGTCATCGGAACGATCGGTGCCATCCGCATCACGCGATCCACGATTGAACAAACGACCGAACATTTGGCTGTATTATCCTGCCAACACAGCTTTGGCGAGCGCTAATCTAGCTTTTTGCAACGACGCTTTCGGGCAGTTCGGTGCCGAATACACGCTGGTAATATTCGGCGACCAGCATCCGTTCCGCCTCGTCGCATTTGTTGAGAAAGCTCAACCGGAACGCGAAGCCGATATCCTTGAAAATCGCGTTGTTCTGCGCCCAGGTAATGACCGTTCGCGGGCTCATCACAGTGGAGATATCGCCGTTCATGAAACCCTGCCGCGTGAGATCGGCGACCTTGATCATGTCCGCGATCTGTTTGGGCTTCGCGTCCGGGTTTTTGGACAGGACGATATCGCGTTCCACATCCATCGGCAGATAGTTCAGACCGACCACGATGTTCCACCGATCCATCTGCCCCTGATTGATGGCCTGGGTACCATGATACAATCCGCTCGTGTCGCCCAGACCCACAGTATTGGCGGTGGCGAACAGGCGGAAATGCGGATCGGGCCGGATTACGCGGTTCTGGTCCAGAAGCGTCAGCTTGCCTTCTGTTTCCAGCACGCGCTGGATCACGAACATGACATCGGGGCGCCCCGCATCATATTCATCGAACACCAGCGCGACGGGATGCTGCAGGGCCCATGGCAGCAAGCCTTCGCGAAATTCCGTCACCTGCAGTCCATCGCGCAGCACGATGGCATCGCGCCCGACCAGATCGATGCGGCTGATATGGGCATCCAGATTGATCCGGATACAGGGCCAGTTGAGGCGCGCGGCCACCTGTTCGATATGGGTCGATTTACCGGTGCCGTGATAGCCCTGCACCATCACGCGGCGGTCGTGCGCGAAGCCCGCCAGAATTGCCAGAGTGGTGTCGGGATCGAAAATATAGCTGTCGTCCCGGTCGGGCACGCGCTCATCCGCTTCGCTGAAGGCCGGAACCTGCCAGTCGATATCGATACCGAACACGTCACGCACGTCGATCGTCGTGTCGGGGGCGGCCATGGATGTTTTGGAAGTCGGGTCGAAAGTCTTGTCTGTCATCGTGTCTCTCATACAGCGGCAACGCCTAGCGATGCGATCCGGTCCCTGCAATGGCAGGCGCCACACAAATTGTTGCCGTATGGGTGCAAATGTTCGCGGCATGCCCCATATCGGCGCGAATGGTATCACAAAGACCCTCGGAACTTGTTCGCCAGGCATTGCTCGGCCGGGTTCGGGCAGTGTTCAACGATCCGGATAGCGGGCAGGAACCGGTACCGCCATCGGACGATGCCTATTTTGCGAAAGATTCGCCCATACGCCTGGTTCATGCCGATGCGGTATCCATGATGATCGGCGGCATTCGCAGCCTGTTGTTGCAGATGCTGCATCCCCATGCCCTGCAGGGTGTCCTCGACCATTCCAATTTCCGCAGCGATATGCATGGGCGCCTGCGCCGCACCGCACGCTTCATCGCGATTACCACTTTCGGCCATCGCGACCAGGCGGACGCGATTATCGAACGGGTCAATCGCATTCATACGCAGGTCAACGGCGCCCTGCCCGATGGCACCGCCTATTCGGCGCGCGATCCCGAAACGCTGGCCTGGGTCCATGTGGCGGAAGCAACAAGTTTCCTCGAGGCGTATCTACGCTACGTCAGGCCGGGGATGTCGTTCGCGGATCAGGATGAATATTACCGCCAGTTCGCAATCGTCGCCAGAAAGCTGGGGGCCGATCCCGTCCCGAAAACGAAGAACGAGGCGGAAAAGCTGATGCGCCATTTCCGCAGTCGGCTGCGCGCCAGTCCAGAAGCCAGAGAGGTTGCGGATCTGGTGCTGACCCAGCGTCCCGAAGGCGCACCGGTGGCGGTTCAGAAAATCCTTGGGACGGCGGCAGTCGATCTATTACCGGACTACGCACGAAATTTGCTGGAATTGCGGCGGCCGGGTCTGGAACTGCTGCCGGCGCGCGCCGCCGCATTGTCCGTTGGCAAGACCTTGCGTTGGGCATTTCGGCAATAAGGCTTGGAAAGAGGATTGTCGGACCGCGCGTTTGGCGCAGCGCTATGCCTGATTCAGGCGAACGCCGCGGATTTGCGCAATGTCTGATAGGCGTCGACCACGCGGGTCAGCCGTTCTTCATGGCTGCGATCGCCACCGTTACGGTCCGGATGATATTGCCGGACCAGATCGGAATAGCGGCGGCGCAAAGAAGCGCGGCCGATGTCGGGCTGCAGACCCATCACCGTCAGCGCTTCACGTTCGCGGGGCGTAAATTTGGAATGTTCCGCCTGAGCGCCTGCGGCACGCGCCTTGATGCGTGTCGCTCTGCCGCCGATCGCATCCAGCGGATCGCTGAATTCCGCCCATCGGGGCATTCCGTCGACCCCCGCATCGGGGCGGAAAGACCGGCTTTCGGTGGCCCAGCCGGCAATGGGTGACTGTGCGGCAAAGATCTCATCCGCGTTCATGCCTTCGAACCAGTCGTAGCCGGCATTGAATTCACGCACATGGTCGAGGCAGAACCAGCGCCAGTCCCCCGGCCCGTCGAAACTGTTGCCATGGCCCCCCGGCGCGCGAAATTCGCCCGGCTGATCGCAATACGGCGCCTGGCATTGTTGCCCATTATCTTCGAACCGACCATGGAACCTGTTGCCGCGCATGGGGATTCAGGATGGGGTGCGTTTTGCAAATTACAAACCCATGGTGCAAATTGAAAACCGATAGCGACACGATAACCGAAGGACCGCCGCAATGACGATCGCCGAAGAAATGGAAACGCTGCTGCGCGGGGCGTTTGCTCCGACCAGGCTGGATATCGTGAACGACAGCGCAAGCCATTCCGGGCATTCGGGTGACGATGGCAGTGGGGAATCGCATTTCACGATCCATATCGAGAGCGCGCATTTCAAAGGCATAGTCGCGGCTTGACCGGCAGCGGATGGTCAATGGTGCGCTGGGCGATATTCCGGGCGACCGCGTCCATGCGCTGGCGATCAAGGCCAGTGCGCCACACGGCGTTGATGTGGATGCGGATGCGGATGTGGATGGGGACGGCGCGGCGTGATTGCGCAGACCCTTACACCCACCACGCATGATCTTGGCCAGTTCGAAGTGCGCCGCGTCTTGCCGCACCGGGAACGCACGATGGTCGGCCCGTTCATCTTCGTCGATGAATTCGGGCCCGGCTCGCTCGATATCGGAACCGGTATGGATGTACGCCCGCATCCGCATATCTGTCTGGCAACGGTGACCTGGCTGTTTCAGGGCGCCATCGAACATCGCGATTCGCTGGGAACTTTCTCGACGATCCGGCCGGGACAGGTCAATCTGATGACTGCGGGAAGCGGAATAGTCCATTCCGAACGCAGCCCGCAGAACGAACGCGAAGCCGGACCGCAGCTTTACGGAATGCAAACCTGGCTGGCGCTGCCGGATGGACGGGAGGACATCGATCCGGCTTTCGAAGCGGTCGCCGATCTGCCGGTGATTGCGGACAATCACGTCAAGGCGACTGTCATCATGGGCGAATTATGGGGCCGCCGTGCACCGACGACCACCCATGCGGACACGATCTATGCAGAGATCGTGCTGGGCACGGGCGGCGCAATTCCGATCGATGCCAATGCCGACGAACGTGCCGTTATGCTGGTAGGCGGAGAAGCCCGGATCGACGGGCTGCCGCTGAAAATGTTCGAACTGAATGTCCTGAAACCCGGTATTGCAATGGCGCTGACATCGCGAGATGGGGGGCGCGTGATGGTGCTGGGCGGGGAAGCCTTTACAACCCCGCGACACGTCTGGTGGAACTTCGTCAGTTCCAGCCGCGACCGCATCGAACAGGCGAAGGACGATTGGCGTGGCGGCCGTTTCGCGCCAGTTCCCGAAGACGACGCGCATATCCCCCTGCCCGATGGCGAACCGAAGACGGTGAGTTACCCATGAGCTTTACCGGCCAGACTATCTGGATCACCGGCGCTTCGTCCGGCATCGGCGCAGCTTTGGCTTCGGAATGGGCGAAAAATGGTGCGCGGATCATACTGTCAGGGCGGGACGAAGTGCGATTGGCCAAGGTGGCCGATGGAATCGATACGAAAACACTTGTCCTACCTTTCGATGTTCGGCGCGAGGACGCGATGCTCAGCGCCACCCGAACGGCTATCGGCTGGACTGGCAATGTCGACATCTTCGTGGCCAATGCCGGTATCTCGCAGCGTAGCCAGGCCCTTCACACCGATATGGCCGTCTATCGCGAAATTATCGATATCGACCTGACCGCCCAGATCGCGGCAAGCCAGGCGCTGTTGCCGCATATGGTCGGGCGCGGATCGGGCAGGCTCGTATTTATCTCCTCCATCGCCGGAAAGGTCGGGGTGCCCATGCGGACCGCCTATTGCGCCGCCAAATTCGGCCTGATCGGTTATGCCGACGCGCTGCGCGCAGAACTTTCGGTGAAGGGTGTGGACGTGCACGTCATTGCGCCGGGATCGATCGCCACCGATATCGCCCGCAACGCTCTCGACGCGGGGGGCGGTAAACGCGGCCGCAGCGACCATGCAATCGATAGTGGTATCCCAGCGGCAGAAGCGGCCGGCATAATGGTGGATGCCATCGGACTTGGCCAGCGAGAGATCATCGTTGCGCGCGGTATGGAAGAAACGATGGGCGAAATGCGCCGGACGCCGGACCAGCTGTTCGACCAGATCGCCGGAATGGTGGCGGACGGATATATCGAAAAAATGGAAACGGACGATTGATATGACTTACGCGATGACACGCGTCACTCTGCCATCCGGCGTCGAACTGGACGTTCGGGACGAAGGGCCGCGTGATGCCGATATTTTGATTTTTCTTCACGGTTTCCCTGAATCCCATCGTACCTGGCGCAATCAGATGGCGCATTTTTCAGGCCAGTATCGCTGTATCGCGCCGGATCAGCGCGGTTATCGCGGATCGTCCAAACCGCAGGATGCCGCAATGTACAGTCCGGACAAGCTGATCGGCGATGTCTTCGCCTTGGCGGACGCATTGGGTGTGGGCCAATTCACCGTCGTGGGACATGATTGGGGCGGCGCCATCGCCTGGGGCACGGCAATACGCGGTCAGATGGACGGACGCGTGACGCGCGCAATCATCGCCAACGCCCCGCATCCCGTGATTTTTGCACGTTTGCTTCATACGGATGAAAAACAACGCGCCGCCAGCCAGTATATTCGCAGCTTTCGCGATCCCGCCACCGACGATTTCGTGCGCGAACATGGTTTGGCAGCCCTGCTGAAACGCGAACTGAAATGGGACCGCGCACCCGATATGGGCGAACATGAACGCGCCCGCCAGCTAGAGGATTGGTCCGATCCCGAAACCGGCATCGCGATGCTGAACTGGTATCGGGCCAGCCCCATGAATGTGCCGGAAATGGATGCGCCTTATACGATGCCAAATGGATACGAACCGCCGGCCTTACCGAACCTGACAATTCCGACATTGGTGATCTGGGCCATGAACGATATGGCGCTGCCAGCCGCCAATCTGGATGGTCTGGACCGATTGGTGGACGATCTGGCTATCGTGAAAATTCCTGATTGTGGCCATTTCGTGACCTGGGAAAAACCGGACGCGGTCAATGCGGCGATGGCGGAATTTCTCACGCGCGGCTGATTACGTGTCGTACCATTCCGCCCATTCGCCGTGCGGATGGGCGCGGCCGAGCAGCGCCGGTTCGGCTCCACCCGGCCAGTAGCGGACCTGCAATTCGTGCGAGAATGTGTGGCGATTGGTTTCCAGCGAAATCCATGCGAGCGGCCTGTCCCGGGTAGCGTTGGCTCCGGCTGCTGCCATGGTCTTTTCTATCGCAAGCTGCGTCGCGGTGGGCAGATATTGCCAGACGATGGAATGGCACAACACCTTCGTCACGCCGGCGGTCTGCCGTTCGGCCAGCATCGCATCCACAAACGGCTCCGCGTCCTGCTCGACCAGATCGGGTTTCCGTTCATGGGCAAGCGCGACAGCAGCATCGATCCGCATCATGCGGCCGATGGCTTCCGGCCAAACGTAGCTTTTCAGCCGAAGCGCCGATCGCTGTTCGGTCAGATCGATTGGTGAACGATCGCAGCCGCGAATCCGGGTAATTTCGACAGAACCGTCGGGTGGCGGCGGTCCGCGCCATTCCGGTTCGATCCTGATGGGGGCAGAATGCGGGCCGCTGGTCACCCCGCCCAAATCGAACCGGTATCGGTCCATCATCGTATTGACCCCCGCACTCGCGCCGATCTCGTATAGAGAAAACCGCGGACCCAGCCGGACCGCCAGCCAATGCAGCGCCGCCATGAACGCCCACGACCGCCCTGCTTCGTTCGTCTGCGGCGGCCCATCCAGCCATGGCAAGAGCCACGCGTCGTATCGTCCAACCAGATCGGTCACGATAGCATCGACGGTGCTTTGATCGACTATATGCCCGGCATAGACCGGCGCCAGTCGATGGTCGGTCCCCGTCAGCAACAAATTGTGCAGCCCGCCATGGATACGCAGCGGCATGGCATCCTGAAGGGTCAGCCCTTCCCAGCCCCGCATCCTGCGGCCAACCGCGGTGTCCGTACCGATCACTTTCAACAGTCCGCGAATGATCATTGCGGTGCCAGGCGATCCGGCGTGCATCGCATGATCCGCCTGCCACGCGATGGCGGCAGGAATGTCGGCGATGCCCATGACCGCGCCGTAATCCGGTCCGATTGTGTGCTTGCTGCCACTGTCGCCCAATGCTCGCCCTTTCTATTGCCCGTGTTCTGATGCCCGTGTTTTCGAAGCCCGCATTGTCGTTGCCCGCGTTTTGTTGCCCGCGTTTCGTTGCCCTTTGGCCAGCCGCCGCCTATCTGCCCAACGATATGCATTCTCAACTCACCTTCGCCGTGCCCAAGGGCCGTATTCTGGACGAAGCGCTGCCGATCATGGCGCAGGCCGGTATCGTGCCCGCAGCCGCATTTCATGACAAGGCCGATCGCAGCCTCAGCTTTGCGACAACGCGGCAGGATATGTGCCTTATCCGGGTGCGGGCATTCGATGTGGCGACATTTGTAGCGCATGGTGCGGCGCAGGCCGGCATCGTCGGGTCGGACGTGATCGAGGAATTCGACTATTCGGATCTGTATGCCCCGGTCGATCTGGATATCGGGCATTGCCATCTGTCGGTTGCCGAACCGAAGCAGGGCGCAGCAATTGTCGACGGCGCCAGTCATTTGCGGGTCGCAACCAAATATCCCAACATCACCCGCCGCTATTTCGAAGCGCGCGGCGTGCAGGCCGAATGTGTGAAGCTGAATGGTGCGATGGAACTTGCGCCTTCGCTGGGGCTGGCCGGGCGGATCGTCGATCTGGTATCGACCGGCGCCACACTCAAACAGAACGGGCTGGTCGAGAAGGACACGATCATGCATATTTCGGCGCGGCTGATCGTCAACCGTGCGGCCTGGAAAACGGATCCGCGTATCGCAGAACTGGTTGATGCGTTTCGGACCAACCAAGTAAAGAGTGCCGTCTGATGCGCCATATTTCGATCAACGATTCCGGTTTCGAAACGGCGTTCCGCAGCATTGTCGACGACCGCCGCGATAGCGACAGCGATGTGACGGCGCGCGTATCCGCGATCCTGGCGGATGTGCGCCGTGATGGCGATGCGGTTCTGAAAAAACTGACGCAGCAGTTCGATGGTTACGCCTTGGAAAACGATGGCGACTGGATGATTGGCGCGCAGCAATGTGCGGACGCATTCGATGCTCTGGAACCGCCTTTACGCAGCGCCCTGTTGCTTGCCGCCGACCGCATCCGCGCCTACCACGAAGCGCAATTGCCGCAGGACCGCGACTATACCGACGATGCCGGGGTAAGGCTGGGCGCGCGCTGGCAACCGGTAGAAGCGGCGGGCCTCTATGTTCCCGGAGGCAGGGCGGCCTACCCGTCGTCATTGCTCATGAACGCAATCCCCGCGAGAGTAGCGGGAGTAGAACGGCTGGCCGTGGTTACTCCGACGCCCGAGGGCAAGATAAGCCCGCTGGTTCTGGCCGCCGCGCATATTGCCGGTGTGGACGAAATATGGCGCGTGGGTGGCGCGCAGGCGGTCGGCGCACTCGCCTATGGCACTGACAGGATCGCACCGGTCGACGTGATCGTGGGCCCGGGCAATGCCTATGTCGCAGAAGCGAAGCGCCAGCTTTACGGCGTGGTCGGCATCGACATGGTGGCAGGGCCAAGTGAAATTCTGGTAATTGCCGACCGGCATAACGACCCGGACTGGATCGCCGCCGATCTGCTGTCGCAGGCCGAACACGATCCCAATGCCCAATCCATTCTGATTACCGATGATGCGGATTTCGCCATGCAGGTGGAAGACCGCGTCGATGTGCAATCCGCAATGCTGTCGACCGGCAAGGTCGCGCAGCAAAGCTGGCGGGATCACGGGGTCATCATCGTGGTCGACGATCTGGCCCAGGCCGTCACCCTCGCCAACCGGCTGGCTGCGGAACATGTGGAACTGGCCGTTGCCGATCCTCAGCCTCTGTTCGACGCCATCCGCCACGCAGGCAGTATCTTTATCGGTCGCCATGCGCCCGAAGCTGTCGGCGATTACGTCGCTGGGCCGAACCATGTTCTGCCCACCGGTCGCCGCGCTCGTTTTTCCAGCGGATTGTCCGTTCTCGATTTCATGAAACGATCGAGTTTCATCGAAATGGACGAAGCCGCCCTTCGCGCAATAGGACCGGCAGCCATTGCCCTGGCGCATGCGGAAGGTCTGCCGGCGCATGCGAAGTCCATCGAATTGCGTCTGGCGCAAAACTCATGAGCAAAACCAAACCCATCGCCCGGTCCGCCGCACGTCTGGCTGCTGTCCAGGCACTGTACCAGATGCATATGGAGAACACGCGCCTGCCCAGGCTGCTCGATGAATTTCACCAGTATCGGCTGGGGCAGGAAATCGAAGACGACCAATATGCCCCCGCGGATATTGCCCTGTTCGACGATATCGTGTCCGGCGTAGCGGCGCGGCGCGACGAAATCGACGCGAAGCTGACCGAAAAGCTGGCGAAAGGCTGGACTGTCGCCCGTATCGACAAGACCATGCTGCAAATTCTGCGCGCGGGATCTTACGAACTGATGGCCCGTCCGGATATCAATATCGGCACGGCGATCAGCGAGTATGTCGATGTCGCCAAGGCGTTTTTCGACGATCGCGAAGCCAAATTCGTAAACGGCGTGCTGGACGCGGTGGCCAAAGCCGTCCGGTGAGCGACGAGTTCGCGTTTATCGAACGACTGCGCGCATTGGCGACGCACCGCGCCGCACGCGGATTGCTGGACGATGCGGCCGTTCTGGAAATCGGGCGCGAAACATTGGTCCTTACGCACGATACCATGGTCGAAGGCGTGCATTTCCTGCCGCAGCAAAACATGGCCGATGTGGCGTGGAAACTGGTCGCGACAAATCTGTCCGACCTTGCCGCCAAGGGCGCAACGCCGGTGGGCGTATTGCTCGGCCATACGCTCGGCCCTGGCGATGCCGATTTCGTCGACGGTCTGCGCCAGGCGCTGGATGCATTCGACTGCGCCCTGCTGGGCGGCGACACCGTTTCCGGCGGCGACGGGCGAACCATCGGGCTGACTGCCATCGGCACTGCGACACATACACCCGTCCCTGCCCGAAACGGTGCGCGATCGGGGGATGCGGTCTATATTACCGGCCCGGTCGGCGCCGCGATGATGGGGTTCGAGGCGTTGCGCGATGGTAGCGACGCGGATAGTCTGGCGTTTCGCCGTCCTACGCCCCGCATCGCGGAAGGGCGGCTGCTTTGCCCGATCGTGACCGCGATGATGGATGTATCCGACGGGGTGCTGCTCGATGCGGATCGCCTCGCAAAAGCGAGCGGGGTGACTATCGCGCTGGATACCAAACAGATACCGATCCAGGCGCCGGAGCATCGCCGGCAGGACGCGCTGCGCTGGGGCGACGACTATCAGCTCCTGTTTACGGCAGCGGCACACAGGGATCTGCCGCTGCTGGCCTATCGGATCGGATCGGTCCAGGCAGCCAGCGCGCATAGCCTGCTGCTCGACGGTGTTCCGCCGGCATCGCATGACCTGCTGGGCTATCGCCACTAACCCCACGGAAACGCGCCGCCGGGGTTGCGCCTTTGCCGGGCGCCGATATACCATACCCATGCACGTTGATCCGCAACAGCGGACTGCGGCGTAGTATTGGTTCGAAATTACACGATTTTGCATTTGGGGGATGTCTGTGGAACTCGTATATATCGCAATAGTTCTTGGCCTGTTGGCCGTGGTTTACGGCTTCGTAACCAGCCGGCAGGTTTTAGGTGCCGCGGCCGGTAATGAACGGATGCAGGAAATTTCCGGTGCCATTCAGGAAGGCGCGCAGGCATATCTCAAACGGCAATATACGACGATTGCCATAGTCGGTGTCGCGGTGGCGGTGCTGGTTGGATTGTTTCTTGGGATAATACCGGTAATCGGTTTTGTTATCGGCGCGATCCTGTCGGCAGCGGCGGGCTTTATCGGCATGAACATTTCCGTGCGCGCCAATGTCCGCACGGCGGCAGCCGCGCAAACGGGACTGCAGGAAGGGTTGACCCTGGCGTTTCGCGCCGGTGCCATAACCGGTATGCTGGTGGCCGGTCTCGCATTGCTCGCAATATCGGTTTTCTTCTGGTATCTCACCGGGCCTGCGGGCCATGCTGCCAATAGTCGCGAAGTTATCGACGGGCTCATCGGCCTCGCATTCGGTGCGTCGCTCATTTCCATCTTTGCGCGTCTGGGCGGCGGTATCTTCACCAAGGCGGCGGATGTCGGCGCCGATCTGGTCGGCAAGGTGGAAGCGGGAATTCCTGAAGACGATCCCCGCAATCCTGCCGTGATTGCTGACAATGTGGGCGACAATGTCGGCGATTGCGCAGGGATGGCGGCCGATCTGTTCGAAACTTATGTGGTCACCGTTGGCGCGACCATGGTGCTAACTGCGCTGCTGCTGTCCAATATCGGGGACCTGCTGTTCCCCATGATGGCTCTGCCCCTGCTGATCGGCGGCGCGTGTATCGTCACGTCCATCATTGGCACCTATTTCGTTCGGCTGGGCAAAACCAATAACGTCATGGGGGCGATGTATAAGGGTTTTCTGGTCACCGCCATTCTGTCCATCCCGTTGATATGGATCGCCATAAATTATGCACTGGGCGATATGAATGCGCAGATCGGCGGTGCCAATCTGGCCGCGATCGACCCGGGTGCCCCGATGTCGGAAGAAGGCACATCGTCCATCCTGCCGTTTACCGGCTGGGATCTGTTCTGGTCGTCCATGGTCGGACTGGTGCTGACCGGTCTGATTATCTGGATTACCGAATATTATACCGGCACCCAGTTCCGACCGGTGCGCAGCATCGCAAAGGCATCGGAAACGGGCCACGGCACCAACGTGATCCAGGGTCTGGCAATCAGCCTGGAATCCACTGCCCTGCCCACTTTGGCGATCGTGACCGGCATCATCGTCAGCTATCAGCTCGCCGGACTGATGGGCATCGCCTATGCTGCCACATCCATGCTGGCGCTGGCCGGAATGGTCGTTGCCCTGGACGCTTACGGTCCGGTTACGGATAATGCCGGCGGTATCGCCGAAATGGCCGGGCTGGACGATGCGGTTCGGGAAAAAACCGATGCGCTGGACGCCGTAGGGAACACGACAAAAGCCGTGACCAAAGGATATGCGATCGGATCGGCGGGCCTGGCCGCGCTGGTCCTGTTTGCCGCCTACACCACCGATCTTGCGGAATTCTTCCCGGATGCCGATGTCGATTTCAGTCTTGAAAATCCGTATGTGATCGTCGGCCTGTTGCTCGGCGCGCTGTTACCGTATCTGTTCGGTGCGATGGGCATGACCGCCGTTGGCCGCGCGGCTGGCGATGTTGTCAAGGATGTGCGCGAGCAATTCGCGGCAGATAAGGGCATCATGGCGGGCACATCGCGCCCCGATTATGCACGCACGGTCGATCTGGTGACCAAGGCCGCGATCAAGGAAATGATCGTGCCGTCATTGCTGCCGGTATTGGCGCCAATCGTCGTATATTTCGTCATCACGGCGATCGGCGGACAAGAGAACGGATTTGCCGCACTGGGTGCATTGCTGCTCGGCGTGATTGTCAGCGGCTTGTTCGTCGCCCTGTCCATGACTGCCGGTGGCGGTGCATGGGACAATGCCAAGAAATACATCGAAGACGGCAATCATGGCGGCAAGGGATCGGAAGCGCACAAGGCGGCAGTGACCGGGGATACGGTCGGCGATCCTTACAAGGACACGGCCGGTCCGGCGGTCAATCCGATGATCAAGATTACCAACATCGTGGCGCTGCTGTTGCTGGCGGCGCTGGCAGGCGGATAACCGCAGCGCGCTTTGGTCGGACAGGGCCCCGCCGGATACGTTTTCGGCGGGGTATGTTCCGGCCGGATGCCCTGGCGTGTCGCCGCACACGAAAATCGCGCGTCGATAATCGCGGCGGTCATCGTATATCTGCAAAAAGGGGCTCAGCCGTCGCAGCCGGATTGACCCAGGCGCGCAGCATCCGCAAGGACGCCGGATGAACAACGATACCACACCCCGGCAGTTGGTCGACGATCTGGTTCGTCTGCTGACCGTCCGCGATCTTGGCGGGGATGCCTATACCGGCACGCCGCAGACCGGCGGGGTCGGGCGTGTATTTGGCGGACAGGTCGTTGCCCAGGCGTTGCAGGCTGCGCAGCATTCCGTCGGCGGCGCCAAGGTCGCGCATTCGCTCCATGCGTATTTCCTGCGCGGTGGTGAGGAAGGCCCGCCTATAGATTACCGGATCGAACGCGATTTCGATGGCCGTAGTTTCGCCAATCGGCGCGTCGTCGCCAGTCAGGATGGCAACCCGATCCTTAATTTGACGGCCAGTTTTCAGCAGCCGGAAGATGGGCTGGAGCACCAGCACGCCGCCATGCCCGATATCGAACCCCCGGAAAATCTCAAACCCGAAATCGAGCAGCGCCGGCAGTTTGCCGATGCCTTGCCTGACATGTCGGACACGCAACGTGCATTGATGCTGCGGCCCCGCCCGATTGAGATGCGCACGATCGATCGACTGCACTGGATGAACAGCGAGCCCAAACCACCCCAGGCGCATAGCTGGTTCAGGACTACCGCCCCCCTGCCCGACGATCCGGCCCTGCACCGCGCGATTATCGCCTATGCCAGCGATTATACCTTGTTAGGCACGGCGGCCCTTCCCCATGGGCTGAGCTGGATGCGCAATGAACTTACCGGGGCCAGTCTGGATCACACGATCTGGTTCCACCGCGATGCGCGCGCCGATGAATGGTTACTCTACGCAACAGACAGCCCTTGGAGCGGTGGGGGCAGAGGCTTCAACCGGGGCAGCATCTACAGCCGTGACGGTGCTCTGGTCGCAAGCGTCGCGCAGGAAGGCATGATCCGCAGGCGGCGTTCACGGAACCAGTGATGCCGCGGCGGGTTCGATAATAACAGTCTTCATACCGGATGGCGCCACCATCCGGTTATAAAACGGAACCGAATTCATGGATATTTCCCGCGAACAACAAGAATACCGTGCATCCAGACCTTCCAGACTGGGGCGCGGTATCGAACGGCTTACGCACCCGTTCGGCAAGGCCGTTGCCAGCATGATTCCTACATCTATGGTGGAAGCTGCGCTCAAGGGTATCGATGAAGCCACCGGCTATCCCAAACTTGTCGAATTCACGCATGATCCGGTGGATATGGTCGCCAGCCAGAAAGCTGCGAAGCGGGTCGCAAGGGCAGCGCGCAGCATCAGCGCATCGACCGGTGCGGCCGCCGGTCTGGGCGGCGCCGTGTCGATGGGGCTGGATATTCCGGCGACCATTGCCATCGCCCTGCGCACCATTCGCGATACGGGGCGCGCTTACGGGTTCGATGGCGAAGGTCCGCAGGAAAAAATCTTCCGCCTGAAAATCCTGGAACTGTCCGCTCTCGACAATGACGATACCCGCGAATTGCGCCTTGCCGATCTGGAAACCAGCATTGCCGATGATGGCGGTCTGCACGATCCGGATCACGATGAAATAACCCCGATCGTCGATCAGGTCATCGAACGGGTATCGCGCGCCATTGCGTTCGCATCATTCCGGAAACGCGCGGGCATGATCGTACCTATCGCCGGTGCGGCGGTTGGCGGGATCGTGAATTCGTCGTTTCAAAAGGACGTGGGGCGTGCGGCCCGTTTCGCATTTCAGGCGCGCCGCCTGAAGCAGGATATCCCGCAGGTTTCATGACACCGATCCCGCTTACCCACTGGCGTGGTAGAAATCATATATCGTCTGCGCGACCGTTTCGCTGACCCCCGGCGCGCGCTGGAGATCCTGTAGCGACGCCGCCCGCACTTTACTGGCCGTCCCGAAATGTAGCAGCAACGCGCGTTTGCGCGCCGGCCCGATGCCGGCAATTTCATCCAGCGGGGACGCGGTAATGGCGCGGCTGCGTTTGGCGCGATGGGCACCGATTACATATCGGTGCACTTCATCGCGCAAATTCTGGAGATAGAAAAGGACCGGCGAATTCACCGGTAGCGTCTTTTCCCGTCCATCGGGAAAATGAAACACCTCTCGGCCCTCCCGGCCATGATGCGGTCCCTTGGCGATGGCTATCAGAGGCACATCGTCGACGCCCAGTTCCGCCAGCGTATCGCGCACGACACTCATCTGTCCCTTGCCGCCATCGATCAGCACCAGTCCGGGCCATACCGACTTTTCGCCGCTGCTCTCGCGATCGGGGTCATCCTTCATCGCCCGGGTAAATCGGCGGCCCATGACTTCACGCATCATACCGAAATCATCGTTGGTCTGTGCGGTCTTGATATTGAATTTGCGATACTGGTTTTTCACAAACCCGTCCGGTCCTGCCACAATCATGGCACCGACTGCTTTCGACCCCTGAATGTGCGAATTGTCGTAAACCTCTATCCGTTGCGGTATTTCCGCCAGTTCCAGAAACTCCGCCATCTCGCGCATGGTTTTTGCTTTGGTGCCGCTTTCTGCCAGCCGGCGGTCCAGCGCCTCTTCCGCGTTGCGCTGTGCCTGCTGCATCAGCTGGCGCCTGTCGCCACGCTGGGGGATGGAAACGGTCACACGGTAACCGGCGCTTTGGCAGAACGCTTCTTCGATCAAATCCTGTTCGGGAAGGTCGCGATCGACCAGAATCGTGCGCGGCGGCGGGACTTCTTCGTAGAACTGGGCAAGAACGGTTGCCAGAACCTGATCGTCCTCCACCCCTTTGGTATGGCTGGGGAAAAAGGCGCGATGCCCCCAATTCTGGCCGCCGCGGATGAAAAAGGCTTGAATTGCGATCTGCCCGCCTTTGGCGGCCATGGCAAATACGTCGGCATCGCCCACACCGGTCGCGTTTACGGCCTGACTGCCTTGTATGAACGTAGCTGCGCGCAAACGGTCGCGCAGAATGGCGGCGGTTTCGAATTCCATATTTTCCGCCGCCCTGGCCATCTGTTTTTCCAGATCGGCCTGCACCGCGCCTGATTTGCCACCCAGGAAATCCTGCGCCTGCCTGACCAGGGCGGCATAGCTGTCCTTGTCGATCCGGTCCACGCAAGGGGCGGAACAGCGCTGTATCTGGTAAAGCAGACAGGGCCGAGTGCGGTTTTTGAAAAAACTGTCCGTACACGATCGCAGGAGGAACAGTTTCTGCAACGCATTGATGGTCGTGGTAACTTTCCCGGCACCGGCAAACGGGCCGTAATAATTGCCTTTCGCCCGTCGCGCCCCGCGATGTTTGGTGATGCGCGGAAAATCATGTTCGGTGCGCAGCAGGATAAAGGGGAAACTTTTATCGTCGCGCAACAGGACATTGAACGCGGGGCGGAAACGCTTGATGAACTGCGCCTCCAGCAGCAAAGCCTCAGCCTCGCTGTTGGTAGTGACGATCTCCATCGCCCGCGTCTGGCTGACCATCCGGCGCAGGCGCGTCGTCAAATTGGCAATCTGCGCGTAATTGGCGACACGGTTTTTCAAGACACGCGCCTTGCCGACATACAGCACATCGCCGCGCGTATCGAGCATACGATAGACACCGGGAACCGGTTTCAACGTCTTTACGGTAGACCGGATGGCGGCGATGCCGGCCTTCAGATCGGGCGTGGCGGACGATACGGTGTAGGCCGCCTTTTCTTCGTTAAACCGTTCCGCACCGCGCGGATTGTAAGGGGCACCTGCCTTGTCGCTGTCTTTCCGTTCCGCCATCTTCCCCTACATAGTTTGCCGGGCCATGATTGGAAGGCGGCTAGACGTCAGAACAGCTTGCGCAGATCGACCCCGACATAACGGCCGACCGGATCGATCAGAAATGGCTGGAAATTGATGGGCGTTACGCCGTTGCCGTCCGCAACCAGCCTGCGTCCATCGAATACATTATCCACTTTGAAAGACAGGCGTAGATTGTCGAACACGCCATCGTCGCGTTTCAGTAACTGGCCAAGATCGGCAAATACCCGGATATCGAATCGCGCCAGATCGTCGATGAAAAGACTGCTGCTGTCATCGGAGCCGGCGCCGATGATTTTCGCGGCCCCGGTATAGCGGCCGGAAAGCCGTAGACCGTAACCGCCCTTGAATATGCCGCCCTCCAGCCGGGAGGTGGTACGCGGGCTACCGCTGGCACTTAGCGAATCCCCGTTCAACAGGTCCAGACGCGGGCCGCCCGGGGCAATCAATATTTCCCGGTCGAGTTCGATCGTGTGATTGAGGCTCAGGAAAAACCGCGCGCGGCTGTCCGAATCGCCGCCGAAGAAATTCCCGGCGCCGCCGCCACCACGTCCGCCGCTGCCACGTCCGCCGCGACCGCCCCGTCCCCCGGCTGCGCCATGGCGACCGCCGCTTCGTGCCGCGCCGTCGCCTTGGCCACTGGCTTCGCTTGCATCGCCGGTTCCCTCACTGTTTTCGCACATTCGCTGGCGGAAGGCCGCGAGCCGCGTTTCATCGATCGACCCATCTTCGCTGCGCAAGCGGTCCAGCAATCGTTGTGCGCGTTCCGGGTCGAAATCCGGGACTTCCTCAAAAGCTGTGCCGCTTTCCACCGCAGCAATCAGTCGGCGCAGAAACGCTTCGCCATCATCGGCACAGATCCGTTCCCGCAATGCAGACAACCGCCCATCCGCTTCTGGACCCCCATCCCGACTGGCATCCCGACTGGCATCCCGACCGGCATCCCCGTCTGGGCGACCGGCCCCCTCCGGCGGGGCAGGCTGTTCCGGCACTTTGCCGATGGAACCGCTATAGTTGAACCCCAGGCTGATCTGCTGACTGCGCGTTGCGAAAAAATCTACGGGCCGCAGGTCGATCTGAGTTAGTATTCCCGCATCGTCGCGCGTGATCCGATCTGGAAAAGCCGCCTCGATTTCCGGGGTGAGAAACGGGAAGGACGATGAGACATTGTCCGACCGGTTGGTGGAATAATTGATATTGAACCGCGCGTTTTCCAGAAATGGCAGGTTCCAGTTCGCCGAAAAGCTCCAGTCCGATTGCGTTTCAGCCAGCAAGTCGGGATTACCGCCGGTGATCTGCGTGACAAGAACTGTGTCCCTGTCCACGAAGTCGAAAATCGGCACGTTCAGATTGATGATCTGCGGGCTGCCAAGCTGGCTGAGTGATGGCTGCACTTCCCGCCAGCTATAGGTCATTTGCAGATCGATGCCATCCAGAGGTTCCCAGCTCAGCCCTGCGCTCCAGTTGAACAAGGTTCCAAAATCGGAAATCCGGTTCACACCCAGATTGCCGTTCAAACTCATTGTGCCCGCGCTGGCGAGAACGTTTTCGCGCTCGCTGGTGATGGGCACAGTGACGTTGACGCCGGCGGACAGATCGGAACGATTGAGAGCGACGGCGGAACTGGCCCGGCTGTCTTCGCTGGCGATACGGTCGTAAGCAAAACCGATGTCGAATGTCGTCTGCAATTCGCCTGCAGGCAGAAATACGGGGCTGCCGCGCAAGGTCGCTTTGCTGTCGATGCTCAACGTACGGCTTTCGGCGATCGCGAAACCGCCATCCGCAACTGCCGGCAAATCGCCACGTACATCCAGCAATCCCGCCCGCGCGCTGTCGATCAAGGCGGTAACATCCGCACGCTGATCGATGCGGGTCGCTATGTTCGCATAGGTCGCATCGGCAGTGGCCGTCAGAATGAAACTTCCGACCGGCCGGTTGTAGCTGCCGGCGGTCGAGAAACTGTCGGTCACCCGGCGGCGGGACAGGGGATCGTCCGCATTGAATGTCCGCAATACGAACTGGTCGCCATCGGGCAACGACACACTGTCGAGGCCGGAAAGGCTTTCCTGTTCCTGCCGCTGATAGGTCGCGTTGACACTGATCGAACTGCCACTGTCGATGAACGCTTTGGCGTAATTGGCCGATGCTTCATAGCTGATGCTGTCGGCCACCAAAGTGCGGAAGCCGGCGGGATCGGGGTCTGTCGGAATATCGGGAATACTGCCTTGAGTCTGGATGATTTCGCGCTCCAGCTCGGTCAGCGCAGAATTGTCTTCGCGTTCCAGATCGATATTCAGCCGCCCGCCGCCGGTAATTTTCAGCCAGGTCAGTTCCTGTTCGTTGAAGGAATAGCCGCCGCGATCGGGCTGTTCATATTCGACTTCCGCCGTAATTGCGGAATAATCGTCCTTCAGGATGAAATTCACCACACGCCGTGTCGGCGGAAAGCCGAATTTCTGTGCAACTTCTTCCGGCAGGACTTCGACCTTCCGTATCGCTTCGGGGGGGTAGGAACGAAATTCGCGGAAACTACCGATCCGCACGCCGTTGACGAGAAAGACCGGCTGCCCGCCCCTGCCGCGATTGGAACTGGTCTGCGGTTCGATCGCCGTCAACAAATCCTCGATCGAGTTTACGCCGTACGCGGCAATATCATCCTCGGTCAGTTCCAGTATCGGTGCGACATCGGTATCGACCTGACCGGGCAATCGTTCCGCGGTAACAACGATATCTGCATTACTGAATTCATCCCGCTGCGCCGATTGCGCGAACACGGTTTCAGGCAGACCGGCACAGATTATGGCTATGGTCGCGCCTGATGTAAGGAGTGACTGTTTGATCATTCGGTCAGATTTCCAGTTAGATATTGCTCGGCGCGGCCCAGTTTCATATCCTGCGACAACGTGGATAGAGCGCGGAATGTTGCCATATGCTGACGATTCCCGCGATCCGATACGCCGTGGCTTTCCTTTTGACACGCGTCCACCTATATGCGCCCGACAATATCCGATGAACGCCATTGGATACATCCGGGAATATGGAACTGTATGGCTAAAGAAGAACTCCTCGAAATGCGCGGCAAGGTGGTGGAACTGCTACCGAACGCGATGTTCCGGGTGGAGCTTGAAAACGGTCATGAGGTTCTGGGCCATACCGCCGGCAAGATGCGCAAGAACCGCATCCGGGTGCTGGTGGGAGACGAGGTGCTGTGCGAACTGACGCCCTATGATCTGACCAAGGCGCGAATTACCTACCGCTTCATGCCGGGTCGTGGCGGTCCGGGTCAGGGCCCTGGCCCCAGCTGAGCCAGCGCCGTGCCGGCCACTATCACGCAGCAGGTCCGGAAACTGGTTCTGGCTTCGGCCAGCCCCCGCCGCAGCGAATTGCTGGCACGACTTGGCATTGCGCCCGACGATATAACGCCGTCCGATATCGACGAAACACCGGTCAAACTGGAACAGCCGCGCGCCTATGCCGCGCGTATGGGCCGCCAGAAAGCGCTGGGATGTGCCGCGACTGGTGCTTTTGTTCTCGCCGGTGACACCGTAGTTGCCGCCGGGCGCCGGATATTGCCCAAAGCTGACAATGCGAGCACCGCCCGCGCGTGCCTGGAACTGCTGTCCGGTCGGCGCCACACCGTCTATTCATCGGTCGCACTGCTATATCCCGACGGCACAATGCGCGAAAAACTCAGTGAAACGACGGTGCGGTTCAAACGGCTGTCGCAGGACGAACTGGAAGCCTATCTTGAAAGCGGCGAATGGCAGGGCAAGGCCGGTGGCTATGCCATCCAGGGAAGCGCCGAGGGTCTGATAACCGCCATCCATGGCAGCCATTCCGGTGTCATGGGCCTACCCCTGTTCGAAACGCGTGCGCTTCTGAAAACGGCCGGCTTCCCCGTTGCCTGAATGGCTGGTCGAGCGCGGGATCGGGGAAGACCGCGCAATATTGACCGACGGTTTGGAAATCTTTGCGTCACGCATAATGTGGCCAGACGATATCGTGGCGGGCCATATTCACCAGGCCGTACTTGTCCATCGCGCGAAAGGCAGTGCGCGCGGCACGGCGCGGCTGGACAACGGGCAGGATGTGCTGGTGGACAGACTACCTGCGCAGATAGCCGAAGGCGCAGGTGTTTCGCTGACGATTACCCGCAGCGCCATCGGTGAACGCGGCCGCACGAAACTGCCGCTTGGCCGGATAAGCCATGACGCGCCCAGGCAGCCAAGTCTGGCAGATATGCTTCGCAGCGATGGCAGCCGGGTGCGGGAAGTTCGCGCGTTTCCCGACATCGGGTGGTCCGATCTGGTCGGCGATGCGTGCACCGGTTCGGCAGTGTTTCAAGGCGGAATGCTGCTGATCGATCCGACGCCCGCGATGACGGTGATCGACGTGGATGGAACCGGCGATGCGCGAAATTTGGCGCTTGCGGCGGTCGCGCCGATTGCCGGTGTTTTACGGCGTTTCGACATCGGCGGCGTGGTGGGCGTGGATTTCCCGACCATGCCGGCCAAGACAGACCGCCGCGCAGTCGATGACGCGCTGGCAGCGGCGCTCCATGATTTTCCGCATGAACGCACCGCTATGAACGGGTTTGGTTTTGTACAGATAGTATCGTCGCTGCGTCGCCCTTCACTCGTCCATCGCGCCAGTTTGGCGCATGGTCCGTTCGCAGCAAGGCAATTGCTGCGGCAGGCGGAAGGGATTGCAGGTGCCGGCGCAATATTGCTTACCATGCATCCTGCGTTGCAATCGCATATAAAGCCGCAATGGCGCGCGGAACTGGCGCGGCGGACAGGGCGCGAAATTCGCATGAGCCATGATCCGGGACTTGCGTTGGAAGGCGGCTTCGCCCAGTCGGTCGCGCTATGACGAAGAACCGGCCATGCCCTATCTGCAAACGCACCAACAACACCGAATACGCGCCCTTTTGTTCCAGCCGCTGCCGCGACCGCGACCTCAATCGCTGGTTCAGCGATGGTTATTCGGTACCCGGGCGCCCTGTATCCCCGGACGAACTGGTCGGAAACGATCCGGCGCAGGACGACTAGCGCTGACAGACCATCGGCGGCTGTGTCGCCCGCACTCATCACACCCCCCGATCGGCGATTTCCCGCTTGCCAAGCTGGCAGCGCTTCGCCATAGCGCCGCTTCCAACCCGTGCGCCGGATCATCGGCAATCGGCGCTGTGCCCGGATAGCTCAGTTGGTAGAGCACACGATTGAAAATCGTGGTGTCGGCAGTTCGAATCTGCCTCTGGGCACCTTTTTCCTCCCCGATTGCACTTTGTATCGCCACACGATAAACGTGGATAACGCCCCGGCTGCGAAGCATATCGTTTCGCCCACCGGGGCGTAGTCTTTTGCGAAGGAAATACTGCATGTCCCGTCGCCGCCAAATCTATGAAGGCAAAGCGAAAATTCTGTATGAGGGGCCTGAACCCGGCACCATCATTCAATATTTCAAGGATGATGCGACCGCCTTCAATGCGCAGAAGAAGGGCACGATCAACGGCAAGGGCGTGATCAACAACCGGATCAGCGAATTCGTGTTTACGCGGCTGTCGCATATCGGCATCCCGACTCACTTCATCCGCCGGCTGAATATGCGCGAACAATTGATCCGGCAGGTCGAGATCATCCCGGTGGAAATCGTTATCCGCAACGTGGCGGCAGGTTCGATCTGCAAACGTCTGGGTCTGGAAGAAGGCGAACCGCTGCCCCACACGCTCATCGAATATTGTTACAAGGACGATGCGCTGGGCGATCCGCTGATCGGGGAAGAGCATATCGCCTGTTTCAACTGGGCCAGCCAGGAAGAAATGCAGGACATCGCCAGCATGGCGATCCGCGTAAACGATTTTCTGTCCGGTATGTTTGCAGCCATCAATATCCGCCTGGTCGATTTTAAATTGGAATTCGGCCGCCTTTACGATGGCGATTTCAGCCGGGTTATTCTGGCCGATGAAATCAGCCCGGACGGTTGCCGTTTGTGGGACATGAAAACCAACGAAAAACTGGATAAGGATCGTTTCCGCCGCGATATGGGCGGGGCCGAAGAAGCCTATCAGGAAGTGGCACGAAGGTTGGGTATCCTTGCCAACGAGGATAACAGCCCGGGCGAAGTTTTCGATCTCAACGCCCATCGCGGCAAGTTGCGTGACACAAAACCGAAAAAATAGCGCCGCGCCCGGTTTACGCAGCAAACCAGATTGATAAAACACCCTGGGAAGACGCACATCGGGCATAAAGGGGCGCTGTTTTCATGAGTTCGGGACGCAAATCGATCATTCTTTCGCTTCCATTGCTGGCATTGACGCTGGCTGGATGTTCTGCCGTGCAAACGGCTGCGATATCGGCAGGCAATTCCACCGCCGCCGGTGCGCCCCTTGCTGCCGCGCCGGACATAGCGGTCGCAGATACGGGCTGGGGTTTTCCTGTTTACGACATCCCGGTCGACGATACCATTCGGTTCGGAATTCTCGATAACGGAATGAAATTTGCAATATTGAAGAACCAGACACCGGCACAAACCGCGTCGGTACGGATGGGGTTCGATGTTGGATGGATCGATGAACGCGATAGCGAACTCGGCCTGGCGCATTTTATCGAACATATGGCGTTCAACGGCACGACCAATGTTCCCGAAGGCGAGATGATCAAAATTCTCGAACGCGAAGGGCTGGCCTTCGGTGCCGATACCAATGCCTCCACCAATTTCGAGGAAACGCAATACAAGCTGGACCTGCCACGTGCGGACCCCGCCCTGTTAGGTACAGCCTTGATGCTGATGCGGGAAACTGCGTCGGAAATCGTGTTCGATCCAGCAGCAATCGATCGCGAACGCGGGGTGCTGCAATCGGAAACCCGCACCCGCAACACCTTCCAGATCCGCCAGTATCGCGACTACTTCAATTTCGTGAGCCCCGACACGGCCTTCGCCAAACGGTTCCGGGCGCCCGGCACATCGGAATCGGTCACATCATCAAATGCCGAAACCCTTCGCGGCCTGTACGAACGCTATTACCGCCCGGACAATGCGACGCTGGTTGTCGTCGGCGATTTCGATGCGGATCTGGTGGAACAGGCAATACGCGAACGGTTCGCCGATTGGGAACGCCCATCCGCACCAATCCAGAATGTCGATAAAGGCGCGATTGCCATGGATCGGCCGGCCGCAGCGCGCATCTTCGTCGATCCCGATGTCAACTATGGCGTCACGATCGATCGGTTCGCGCCATACAAGAAAGAACGTGCGACGGTTTCCGATTCGCGGGAAGCTCTGAAAGTCGCCCTGGGGGGTGCGATATTGGACCGGCGCTTTGCCCGTATCGTAAACGCTCCCGATGCCCCCATTCTTGGCGCAGGCGCCGGCGTGACGGACTATTTCGACGTAGCCGATCAGGCATCGGTTCGGGTCATTGCCAAGGAAGGCGAATGGGAAAGCGCGTTGGGCGTTGCGGAACAGGAAGTCCGCCGCGCGCTGCAGTTCGGTTTTACCGATGCGGAAGTGACCGAACAGCTTGCCAATTTCGCTCTTTCGTTTCGCAGCGGTGCGGAACAGGCAGGAACCCGGCGCAATGCCGCACTGGCCGAAGCGATATTGGCGACCGCCGCTGATGAAAGCGTGATTATCACGCCTCAGACGCGGCTGGAGGTGTTCGAACAGATTAAGCCTGATCTTACAGCAGAGTCGGTGAGCGCGGCTTTCGCCGCCGCCTTCGCCGGATCGCAGCCGTTGATTCACGTGACCAGCAAAGAACCGATTACCGGTGGGCCGGATACGATATTGGCCGCTTATTCCGCTTCGCAGAATACAGTGGTCGAACCCCTGGCGGCTAGTGCGGGCAAGCCATTTGCCTATACCGAATTTGGAACGCCGGGCACGGCCGCATCAGATACGATGATCGACGATCTTGAAATTCGCACCATTCGGTTTGCGAATAACGTGATGCTCAATTTGAAAAAGACCGATTTTGAACAGGGCAAGGTCCGGTTTCATGTGGGCATAGGATCAGGCGTCCTTGCCCTGCCGCCCCGCGAAGGTTTGGCGCTGTTCATGAATTCCATGTATGCCGCCGCCGGATTGGGCGAACACAGTTTCGATGAATTGCAGCAGACGCTGGCGGGCCGCGATGTCAGCTATGGCCTGGGCACGGCTGACGATCATTTTCATATCGGCGGCACCACCACCATGGCCGATCTGCCCCTGCAGATGCAGGTCAGTGCCGCCTATCTGACCGATCCTGGCTATCGCAAGGAAGCGCAAAGCCGCTGGGCCGCTCTGGTGCCACCCTTTACGGCGCAGCTCGATTCCAGCCCCCAGTCGGTAGCCCAGCGTGACGTCGCCAAAATCCTGACCAATGGCGATCCGCGTTTCGGCATTCCGGCTCAGGCGACATTGGAAACCATTACCCTTGGCGATCTGCGCGATGCCTTGGCGCCCGTTCTGGCAAATGCGCCTATCGAAATTTCCGTAGTCGGCGATATCGATGAAGCTGCAGTGATTGCGGCAGTTGCCCAAACCTTTGGTGCCCTGCCCGAACGGAAAACGGAGAAAGCCGATTTCGAAGCCGCGCGCCAGGTGCGTTTCGCGCAGGACACGGCACCGGTCACTCTTTATCACGCCGGGGAGCCCGATCAGGGTCTGATCTCGGTTTACTGGCCGACGGACGATGATGACGACGCTGTTCAGGACGCCGAACTGTCGATGCTGGCCGAAGTCGTGAATTTGAAGCTTCTGGAAGTAATCCGGGAGGAACTGGGCGCATCCTATACGCCGCAAGCGGCGTCGAGCATGTCCAGCGTCTACCGCGATTACGGCACATTCCAGGCTTCAGTAGTGGTCGCGCCGGAACAGCGCGACGAAGTTTTTGCCGCAATCGACGAAATCGCCGCCAGTCTGCGCGACACCGCCATCGACCCCGATTTGCTGGAGCGGGCCCGCAAACCGGTGATGGAAGGGCTGGCTCTGCGCAAGCGGGAAAACGGCTATTGGATAGGGGTCGCGGAAAATGCGCAATCGATGCCCGAACGGTTGGATCGGGTGCGCGATGCCGATGCGCGTGTGGCCGCAATCACGCCGGCCAGACTGCAGGCTGCCGCCCGTCGCTATCTTACCAAAAACCGCCAGCTGCGCATCGCCATCGTTCACGAAAGTCTGATGGGTGAATGATGGCGGAAGTGCGGCGCTCGATACGATACGGCACACACGGCCAGCCGGAAGTTTAAGCGATTGCTTTTGACGGGCCGCGAATGATAGGCCGCTTTCGCAAGCCGTAAGTTCGCATGGCCGGAAGGACAAGCTGTCGATGAAAGTGCATATTCATGTTTCGCTGAAACCCGGCGTGCTCGATTCGCAGGGGCGTGCCATCCATCACAGACTGGAAACGCTGGGTTTCGGCGGGATCGATAACGTGCGCGCCGGCAAGCTTATCGAGCTCGATGTCGATGCCAGCGTTACCGATGCACAGCTTGACGACATGTGCCGAAAACTTCTGGCGAACATGGTCATCGAAAACTATCGGATCGAACGCGTTTCTGACAAGGCCATACCTATGGCGGAGGCAATCTGATGGCATTTCGCGCTGCCGTAATCACCTTTCCCGGTTCCAATTGTGACCGGGACATGGCGGCGGCACTGGAACTGGTTTCCGGCAAGGCTCCGTTTCGCGTCTGGCATGGCGATACAGACTTGCCCGACCGGCTCGATTTCATTGCAGTGCCCGGCGGCTTTTCCTACGGCGATTATCTGCGTTCCGGGGCGATGGCAGCGCGCAGCCCGGTGATGGCACCCATAGCAGCGGCAGCCGGACGCGGAGTGCCGGTTCTCGGCATCTGTAACGGCTTTCAGATTCTGACCGAAAGCGGGCTGTTGCCGGGCGCGCTCATGCGCAATGTCGGGCAGAATTTCGTGTGCCGCACCGCGCGATTGCGGGTAGAAAACGCGTCGACCGTCTTTACGCGCGGCTACACTGCAGGAAGTACCATCGATATTCCGGTGGCCCATCATGACGGTAATTATTTCGCGGATGACGATACGCTGGACCGGTTGGAAGGCGATGGCCGCATCGCGTTCCGCTACACCGATAATGTCAATGGATCGCGGCGCGACATCGCGGGAATCGTAAACGAAACCGGCAACGTGCTGGGCATGATGCCCCATCCCGAACGGGCGGTGGAACACGCGCATGGTGGAAGCGATGGCCGCATCCTGTTCGAAACGGCGATCGGAGCGATGCTTCAGCCGGCCTGACATTGCCGGGTTGATCGGCAGCGATGATGATGAACGGTCTCTTCGCCGGGCAAATTACCGTTCAGGCGCGTAGCTGGTGCACATCCCCAAGCAGAGCCTGCGCTTCCGTTGCTGGCATCGGGCGCCCGAAATAGTATCCTTGTATCTTGGTGCAGCCCAGCTGACGGATCAGTTCCGCCTCTTCCGGTGTTTCGACCCCTTCTGCCGTGGTTGTCATCCGCAGACTGTCTGCCATGGCAACTACGGCGCGGATGATAGCCAGGCTCTCCGCGCTGCCTTGCGCGGCCCCCTGGACGAAGGTGCGATCCACCTTGATAGTTGAAAAACGCAGATTGCGCAGATAACCGAGCGACGAATAACCCGTGCCGAAATCATCCAGCGCGACGGAACAGCCCAGCGCCATGATCTTATCCAGCGCGGCACGCGCGACATCCGCATCGCGCAGGAAAATACTCTCCGTAACCTCGATCTCAAGACGTTTCGCCGGGAGCCCGCTGATGGAAAGCGCACGCACCACCGTGTCGGCAAAATCAGGTTCGATCAATTGTTCGCCCGAAACATTCACGGCTATCTTGACGTTGTTCGGCCAGTTTGAAGCTTCCTTGCAGGCTTCCTGCAATACCCAATTGCCGATCGGGATAATCAGGCGCGTATCTTCTGCCATCGGGATGAATTTGTCCGGACCGACGAACCCGTGTTCCGTGCTGTTCCAGCGTAACAGGGCCTCGAAGCCGACGATATCCTCGCTATGTGCATCGACCACGGGTTGATAATTGAGCGACATTTCATCGCGCTCCAGCGCCTTGCGCAACGAAAATTCCAGCCGGCGACGCTCCTCGGCCTGAATATGCAGGGCCGGTACATAGGGAAAATGCAGTCCGCCACCGTCGTTCTTTGCCTGATACAGAGCGAGGTCGGCATTGCGCATGATGTCTTCCACGGTATCGCCATCGCGCGGACCGTTCGCGGAACCGATACTGACCCCCACATACAGTGTATGGTGGTCGATATCATAGGGCTCGGACAGGCGCGCAATGATCCTTTTGGATAGGGTCGATACGTAATTCCGGTCGGACGCATCGCGGATGACCACAGCGAATTCATCACCGCCCAGCCTGCCACAGGACGTATTTTCGTCCATGATTTCCTTTAACCGCGCCGACACCCTGGCAAGCAGTTGGTCGCCAACCAGATGACCAAGCGAATCGTTGACCGCCTTGAAGCGATCGAGATCCAGCATCAGGAACGCCCAACTGGTGCGCCACTGTGCGGCATAGCGCAGCGCATCGCGCAACGCTTCTGTCAACATCAGGCGGTTGGGCAATCCCGTCAACGTGTCGTAACGCGCCAGATAGGCTATCTTTTCACTGGATTCACGCTGTTCGGTTACGTCCGATCCCACCCCGCGAAACCCGGAATAGGCGCCGCTTTCATTGAGGATCGGCGTTCCCGAAAGCTCCCACCAGCGCTGTTCGCCATCGATCATCACTTTCACGATCAGGCTGGAAAAACTTTCCTTGCGCTTTATGCGTTCGGCCAGTTCGTGCAGGCTTGGTGCGAACTGGCCCGACTGCCAGCTATCTCCGGCGATAAGTTCGAAAAAACTCTTTCCTTCGACCGCTTCCGGTTCCTTACCCAGCGCAAAGGAAAATCGCGGCGATATCGACCGCACCCGGCGGTTGATGTCGATCTGCCATAACCAGTCCGCCTGGTTCTCTTCGAATTCGCGCAGCAGCAGGGATACGACTTCCCCTTTTTCCGCCATGCCCGCGCCGGCGATCTGTGCAGTGATGAAAGTGCGGGCGCTTTGCAATGTTCCATAGATCGTCAGCCCGACGAAAAAGACGATCACCGCCGCTATCTGGAAATGTCCCAACACCAGCGATGTTACCATCGCAACGCCCCCGGTCATGACTGCAAATGTAATCGTGCCAAGCGGGGCAGCTGCAACCAGCAGCGCGCTTCCTACGATGAGGGCACTCACCACACTCCACAAGACGAGCATGTCGAAAGCCGACCCTTGCACGGCGAAAAATGCAATCGGAACGCACCACACCACGCCGATAAGCGAAGTGGCCATCCAATGATTGAGAAGTTCCGGACGCCGCATTTGCCGCTTGTCGACATTGGCGAGCGTATATTCGCATTGTGCGGCATAATATTGGACGCCGAACAGAGCGAGCGCCCATGCCGCAAGCGCGATATGCGATACCGATCCCATATACGCCCATATGGCCAGGACGGCACCGACAATCTGCATGACCAGTCGCAGGGTAATTCCCTGCGCCATTTTACCGTATTGAAGAGCGCGTATCCGCGACCAGTCCACATCGTCGGGATCAACAAGACCCAACAGCGCCAACGCCGGTACGTGATCCGGCAAAGCCGGCAGATCGTGGCGGTTCGTATTCACCCGATCCCGTTAAAGGGTAATAGTTAGCGCCGCGTAAAGTTGGCGGAATTTACGCGCCCTTTCACAGGTTTAATTGCCGACCGGCGACAGAGTGTCATTCCACCGTCACCGATTTCGCCAGATTGCGGGGCTGATCGACATCGGTGCCTTTCACGCACGCGACATGATAGGCGAGCAGCTGTACGGGGACGGCATAGACCAGCGGCGCGATCAAAGGGTGTACTTTGGGCATTTCGATCGTTGCCAGGCAGCCCTCGCCCGCTTCTGCCAAACCCTGCGCATCGGAAATCAGCACCACCTGTCCGCCACGGGCGCGCACTTCCTGCATATTGGACACCGTTTTTTCAAACAATGGCCCCGATGGCGCGAGGACGATGACCGGCACATTTTCATCGATCAGGGCGATCGGGCCATGCTTCATTTCGCCGGAGGCATAACCTTCGGCATGAATATAGCTGATTTCCTTCAACTTCAGAGCCCCTTCCAGCGCGAGCGGAAAATCCGGTCCGCGTCCAAGATACAAGACATCGCGCGCCGGCGCGATCAGATGCGCCATTGCGGCGATATCGTCATCGTGATCAAGCGCGGCATTGAGGCAGGCCGGTGCCTCCAGCAAATGGCCCACGACATCGCGTTCTTCGGCGCGGGTCATCCGGCCTTTACGAACGGCAAGATGCGCGGCCAGCGCGGCCAGAACGGCAAGCTGGCAAGTGAAAGCCTTGGTCGATGCTACACCGATTTCCGGGCCGGCATGGGTTGGCAACAGCAAATCCGCCTCGCGCGCCATCGAACTCGTCGGTACGTTCACGACAACCGCGATCGTCTGGCCTGCTTCCTTGCAATGGCGCAGAGCCGCCAGGGTGTCCGCCGTTTCGCCCGATTGCGATATGAACAAGGCCAGCCCGCCATCCTCCAGCACCGGATCGCGATACCGAAATTCGCTGGCCACATCCAGATCGACCGGCACGCGCGCGAAATGTTCGAACCAGTATTTTGCAACCATGCCCGCATAATAGGACGTGCCGCAGGCAACGATGGTAATGCGCTTAATCTGCGAAAGATCGAAATCCATCTGCGGCAAGGCCACCCGCTCCTCGGCCCGATGGACGTAGGAACCCAGAGTCTGTGCCACCACGGTGGGTTGTTCGAAAATCTCCTTCTGCATGTAATGGCGGTAATTGCCCTTCTCCACAGCGGCGGCCGATGCACCCGATGTGGTAATGGGGCGCTCCACCTTGGCATTCTCTGCATCGTGGATGGTCGCGCCGTCCCGCGTGATTTCCACCCAGTCCCCTTCTTCCAGATAGGTTATGCGCTGGGTCAGCGGTGCCAACGCCAGTGCATCGGACCCCAGAAACATCTCCCCATCGCCATAACCGAGCACCAGGGGCGATCCCAGACGGGCGCCGATCAACATATCAGGGTGCGCCTTGAAAACGATGGCTAGCGCGAATGCGCCGCGCAGGGTCGGCAACACCGCCTTTACCGCATCGCGCGGGGATGCGCCCTGTTCCACTTCGCGGGACAGCAAATGCGCCACGACTTCGCTGTCCGTGTCGCTTTCCAGCTTGCGCCCCTGCGCCAGCAATTCATCCCGCAAAGGCTTGAAATTTTCGATGATGCCATTGTGAACAAGCGCCAGATGTTCGGTTGCGTGCGGATGCGCATTGTGGGTGGTGGGCGCACCATGCGTGGCCCAGCGCGTATGGGCGATACCGATGGTTCCCGGGGCATCGCTTTTCGCGAGCTCCGCGATCAGATTGTCGAGCTTGCCCTGAGCCCGGCGGCGGACCAGCGCACCATCGTGAACGGTACAGACCCCGGCACTGTCATAGCCGCGATATTCCATGCGTCGCAGTCCGTCGACCAGCCGGTCCGATACGCTATGCCCGCTGACGATACCGATGATTCCGCACATGATCCTGATCCTTCGAATGGCCCGCAGCGTTCAGTATCCGATCACGGTGCGTGTGTATTTTTTTGCCTTCCTAACGATTGATCGACCCTGTGCAATCGCTGTTTGTGCCGGATCGGTTGCCAGGACCTAGCCTTCGGCGCGTGCCAGAGCCTCTCGATTGCGCAGATAGAGCCAGGGAACATAGGCAGGGTCGAACCGCGAACGGATTGTGCGCTGAAAAAAGGGCGGCATATGATCCCCCACGATGAGAATATCGGATTCAGGAAAGTCTTCGGCAGAAATTTCCTGGAATATCGCATCCGCCACGCTTTTATGGACGGCGTAGCTGCGGCACAGCATGGGAAAATCCTGGCGCCATTCGGCCGTCCCCAATATGCATCTATCGGTTCCGATCGCGTCGTCCGGCCCGACCGGAATATGGGCGTTCAGCGTCAGCCAATAGACCAGATTGCGCTGCGCCCCGGATGAACGGAGCCGTTCCCCCAGCAGGGCCGGAACATCGGCGTCGCATATGCCGGGAAATACGCCGCTGCATGGCCGCGCTCCGCGTGCTGCCAGTTCCGGTGCGAATTCGCGCGCTTCGAAACCCAGTTTTGGATACCATTCCCACCGCCCGAAAAAGGTACTTCTGAAAGAATGGAAGGCCATCGTACCAAAACCGGCTTCGGAAAATTGCCGGGGGAGACAATTTGCATTGTCGAAATCGAACGCATGGTGGTCCGACCAGACGCCGCACAATTCGCGCAATTCGCCATTGGTGGTCGATCCGTAATATTTACTTATGCCGCGCGTTGCCGTGTAGCGATCGAGCTGACGCGTATCCCAGATATCGCGATCGATCTGTCGATCGACCGGATTATTCGGTACGCCCCAGCTTTCCACCACGATAATGATCAGATTTTTTGCCCGCAGCGTATCGGGGCGGATCCCGTTTTGCAGAACCGCGGAATCTATAGGGGTGCCGGGCGGTGCGACGGCTTTGTAACTACCCCGCGTACCGGCGGTGAAGTGCGCATCGGCAATCAGCAGCAAACCGATTGCCGCAAGCGCCATCAGATATTGTTTCCATGAACTGAACTTTCGCGCCACCGAACCGAACACCAGCGCACTGATCAGCGAAATGGCAAACAGCAGACCCGCGATCAGATATTCGGGCGATTTTATCGGATCCAGTTCACCGATATATTGATGGGTATGCACCACATTGACCAGATCGATATTGAAACTGTTGGTCATGTAAACCGCTGCAATGAAGGCAAAGATCATCGCAATTGCAATCACCCGCACGATCCGCGAATTGCGCTGTGCAGCAATCAGGGCGAACAATCCGCCCAACAGGATCGGTGCCACCATGGAAGGGCCGCCCACGGGCCACATCGCGATTATTGCCAGATTGGGTAACAGCAGCCACCACAGCACCCAGTGCCATGGTATTTCGCGCAACAAATCCAGTTCGAAATATTTTCGCATACGCCCCGGCACGATGTCCAACCCGGCCTGAACTGTTACGCAATTGTGGTTAAGGAAGCCTTGCCTGCGGCTTCGCAAAGACCCGGTTCAAATTTAGACAAAAAAAAGGTTTCCGCTTTATTCACCATTTTCGATGAGGACTGCTTCGTCATATTTGACCAGCAGAGACTATGATTTTGTGCGGTTTCGGCCGTTTGAGGAGTTTGCCCGATGAGCGCTTTTGGACGGAAGAACGGACCCAGCGGTATGAAGCCGGGCGCACGTCCATCCTTTGGTGTGGCAAGGCCGATGAAGGGTGGCGACGTCAAGCCGTCTGCGGGGCAGGAAGCGCCGGTGCCTGGCGGCGAACAATTCCCGCCGCTCCCGGTTGATGATGCCGTTCCGGCGCCGTCTTCCGGCAAACCGAAACAGGAAGACGCGATGAGCCGCCTGACCGATCGCGCCAACACAGTCACATCGGGACAGGTGGAAGTCGGCGGCTTCGAGGCGAGCGTTCACAAGATCAAGGAACAGGTGCTGCCGCGCCTGCTGGAAAGGGTCGATCCCGAAGCGGCGGCGACTCTGTCCAAGGAAGAGCTGTCCGAAGAATTTCGCCCTATTATCATGGAAGTGCTGGCGGAACTGAAAGTCACTTTGAACCGGCGCGAACAGTTCGCGTTGGAAAAAGTGCTGATCGATGAATTGCTGGGCTTTGGCCCGTTGGAAGAATTGCTGGGCGATCCGGAAATTTCGGACATCATGGTGAACGGCCCGCAGCAAACCTACATAGAAAAAGGCGGCAAGCTGATGCTGGCCCCCATCCAGTTCCGCGACGAACAGCATCTGTTCCAGATTGCCCAGCGTATCGTGAACCAGGTGGGTCGCCGGGTCGACCAGACGACACCGCTCGCCGATGCCCGACTGAAGGACGGCAGCCGGGTCAACGTGATCGTACCCCCCTTGTCGCTCAAGGGCACGGCCCTATCCATTCGTAAATTCTCCGAAAAACCGATTACGATCGATATGCTGAAAGATTTCGGCTCGATGAGCGAGAAGATGGCGACGGCGCTGAAAATTGCCGGCGCCTGCCGCATGAACATCGTCATTTCCGGCGGTACGGGTTCGGGCAAAACGACGATGCTGAACGCCCTGTCCAAGATGATCGATCCGGGCGAACGTGTGCTGACGATCGAGGATGCGGCCGAACTTCGCTTGCAACAACCGCATTGGCTTCCGCTGGAAACCCGCCCGCCCAACCTCGAAGGGCAAGGCGCGATCACCATCGGCGATCTTGTAAAAAACGCCCTGCGTATGCGGCCTGACCGGATCATTCTGGGCGAAATTCGCGGCGCGGAATGTTTCGATCTGCTCGCCGCCATGAACACCGGCCATGACGGGTCCATGTGTACGCTTCACGCCAACAGCCCGCGTGAGTGCCTGGGCCGGATGGAGAACATGATCCTGATGGGCGACATCAAGATCCCCAAAGAAGCCATTTCGCGCCAGATCGCCGAATCCGTCGATCTTATCGTCCAGGTCAAGCGTCTGCGCGATGGCTCGCGGCGCACCACCGACATTACGGAAGTGATCGGCATGGAAGGCGATGTGATCGTAACCCAGAACCTGTTCAAGTTCGAATATCTCGATGAAGACGACGATGGCAAGATCATCGGCGAATTTCGCCCTTCCGGCCTGCGCCCCTATACGCTGGAAAAGGCACGGATGTTCGGGTTCGACCAGGCCTATCTGGAAGCCTGCCTGTAAACATGGAAATCATAGACGCCGATCATAGAGGGCGGTCATAGGCGACGATCATAGGCGACCACATCCGGATCCGCGCGCTATTCACCGGCCATGATACCCTTGAATGCGAGCGCAATCAGCGCCGCGGCTATCATCGCGCTGGCCAGGAATATCGGTGTCCACGGCACCCAGCCAATCCGGTCGATCCGTGCCACCCGGTTGCGGCGTTTCTCCGCAAACAGCGCGATCAGTGCCACACCGATCATGGCCAACCCTGCCAACCCCACGATTTCAGCCTCGCTCGCGAAAAGCCATCCGTCGTATATTCGTTGGATTGTGGTGCTGGTGGTGTTGGGGGTGGCAGTCGCGGCAGATGTCATCCGTGCGATCATATGGATTAGGGTAGCAAGCATCGCAACTCTCGATATGCCGGGTTGCGAAACGGTATGCCGGGGCTAAGGCCGCCGAGTGCCGAATTCATCCCGTCAACGCCCGTTAATGGCCTTGCTCATCAGGCTGGGTGCAGCATTCGTCCTGTCGGTCATGCTGGTACTGGTGAAACTGGCCCACGAAAGCGGCGTGCATCTCGTTGAAATTCTGTTCTGGCGGCAGGTGCCGACCATCCCGATCCTGTTGGTCTGGTTTGCCGCATCCGGTACGCTTCCTTTATTGCGCACCGAACGCCTTGGCAAACACGCACAGCGCGCCGCCTTTGGCCTGACCGGCATGGTGCTGAATTTCGGCGCGGTGACGTTGCTACCCCTGGCGGAAGCGACGACATTCGGGTTCACTTCCGCGATCTGGGCGGTCATCCTGTCGGCGCTCCTGCTGCGCGAAAAGGTCGGCATTTATCGTTGGGGTGCCGTGTTTCTGGGGTTTGCGGGCGTGCTTGTCATCGCACAACCCGGGGGCGGCAACGTCCCGCTGTTCGGCGCGGCCGTAGCTCTTGCGGCGCCGTTCATGATTGCGCTGATTTCCATCCAGATCCGCGATCTGACCAGGACGGAACACCCGCTTACCATCGTGTTCTATTTTTCCGCCTTCACGGTACCCCTGCTGGCTTTGGCGTTACCCTTCGTCCTGTCGCCGCACACCGCCTATCAATGGGGTTTGCTTGGCGGGCTTGCCCTGTTCGGCCTGCTTGGGCAGTTTCTGCTGACCGCGGCCCTGAAATATGGCGCAGTCGCCAGCGTAATTGTGATGGATTACAGTTCGCTGCTATGGGCCACTATGTTCGGCTTCTGGTTTTTCGACAAACTGCCGACCGCATGGCTTTGGTTGGGCGCACCGTTGATCATTTGCGCCGGTAGCATTATTGCCTATCGCGAACATCGTTTGGCGAAGGTGGTAAAACCGATCGGCGCTGCTGCATGACATAAATCTGCCGGCAGCGTATATGTTCTAATACAACCTAACGAGGGAACATCCTATGATCCGTAAAATGCTTATCGCTGCCAGTATCGGCGTAATCGCGCTTGGAACGACTGCCTGCAATACCGTTCGCGGTGCAGCGGCCGATGTGGAATCCGTTGCCAACAAGGTTGATGAGGAAACTTAAGCCGGTTGGTTCTTGCGATATACCAGCGTTAGATTATTCGCCGGCATTTCGTACCGGGCGGTGCGGGTAAATTCGTGCCGTCCGGCGAGCCGATCGACAGCGTCGATATCACGCAGGCCCCATTGTGGATTGCGCGATTGCAAACTGCGGTCGAATTCGATGTTGGATGGCGCCGTATCCAGCTCTGCTTCGATAAACGGTCCGTAGAGAACGAGCGGTTCCCCCGCGCGCAACTGCGCAGCCGCGCCTTTGAACAGCCCAAATGTTGCCGCCCATGGGCTGATGTGAACCATGTTACAGCAGAATATCGCGTTTGCACCGACCTGCGGCCAATCGCCTTTCGCGGCATCCAGACATAGCGCGCTGTTGAGGTTTGCCAGCCCGCTATCATGTCCCCATGCGTTGATGGACAGTAGCGCATCCGGCTCCAGATCGCTGGGCTGCCAGATCAAATTGGGGAAGCGCCGTGAAAGGTAAACCGCGTGTTCGCCGGTGCCACTGGCGATTTCCAGAACTGTTCCGCTGGCCGGCAGTTCGCGTTCGAGAATTTCGGCGATGGCTGCACTGTTTCGTATAGTGGCGGGTGCATGATTTTTCATCGGTCAGACCGGAACATCGCTTCGTGCAATGCCGCGTGCCGCACGGCGTGCGCTTCGTTCGCGAACGATAAGCCAGATCAGCAGGCCGACAGGTCCGGCCAGAAAAGTCGCCAGCAAAATCGGTATCTGTAGAACTCTTGAAAAGCGTTTCTGGTCCGCATCCTTTGCGATCCAGACGCCAACAAACAGGTCGAATGCCAGATAATGGACCCAACCAATGGTTACCCCCGCATCGCTGGCGAAAATCGCACGGACACCGTCGATCGATCCAAAATCCATCCCCCCGGCCTTGCTCCCCGTGGGTAAGCCGGGATCGACCAATCCAGCCAGAAGCGCGCCCAGGCCGAGTGTATAGATCGAACACAGGATCGCCACGCCCAGATACATGATGGCGCTCAGGGCCAACGGCGTTCGGGGTAACGCGATCAGAACGATCCAGCACAGTATCGCCAGCAAGTTTGCCGTATTGAACACAAAATCCCACATGATCGGCCCCCGTTTCCGCTATCGTTCCTGCGGTATCGGCAGATTGTTCGCCGCCCGCATCAGCGCATCATGTTCATGCACGAATGTACCGCCGGCCTTGCGGAATGCCAGCGCCAGTGCAGCGCGGGCCATATCCACATCGCGCATCGAACGATATTTGCGCCAGCCGCCCTGTAACAGTCGGTCGGTTAGCGGACTGGCGATCATGCCCAACTTTTCCGCCGGGCGCAGATCGCCATCGCGGTCACCGCGAAGCAGGCCGGGCCGCAATATGTCGAGCCGGCGAAACCCCACTTTGGCAAGATCGCGCTCGGCTTCCCCTTTGACCCTGAGGTAGAAATTGCCGGACCGCTCCTGCGCGCCCACGGAACTGACGGTAATCATCCGATCCACGCCATTGGTCTGCGCCGCTCTCGCCGTGTCGACTACGATATCATGATCCACTGCCCTGAAAGCGGTTTCATCGCCCCCCGCCTTGTTCATGGTCGTGCCAAGTGCGCTTATCAGCACATCGGGTCTGATATCGGCAAACACGTCCCCCCAACTAGCGGGATCGGCGACGAACATTTCCATTTGCGCACCATTAGGCAGTTTGATCTCCCGCCTTGCGATCGCGACAAGACGCATATCGGCGCGGCCCACCGATAGCCGGATGATCGCCCGCCCGATCAGTCCGGTCGATCCAACCAGCGCGATCCGCAATGGCGTGATGCCGGCCTGTTCAGACATTGCTTAACCCATCCGGCACCGAACCGTATATCTGGCGGCACCGGTCGATGGCGAAACGATCGGTCATGCCCGCGATATAATCCGCGATATGGCGGCTGCGCTGCGGCTCCTGATCCGGCAGACTGGCCTGCCATACCGCATCCAGCAACGATGCATCCTGTTCATAAGCAACATACAGCCGGGCCACCACCCAGCGCGCTTTCTGCGCTGTTCCGGCCTGTTCGGGATGGTAATACAGATTGTCGTACATGAAAGACTTCAGCCGTCGTTCCTGACTGGCCAATGCCGGGCTGAAACCGGCCAGCATTTTGCCAGCCCTGCGGATTTCATCCAGCGAACCGATATCCGATGTCTGCTGTCTGGTATTGTCGATCACGTCATTCACCATCCAGCCGATCTGCGTGCGGATCAGTTCACGCAGCTGGCGATAACGATCGGCATGGGGAAACCGCTTTTCGACGCCGCGCCAGTGATCTGCAATGAATTCCAGTTCCAGCAGCTGATCGAGCTGCAGAAATCCGGCCCGCAACCCATCGTCGATATCGTGGTTGTCATAGGCGATATCGTCCGCCACGGCGGCAATCTGCGCCTCGATCGTTGGATATTGCAGCAGGTCGAGAGGGTAATCGGCATCCAGTTCCGCAAGAGCCCAGCCGGGGTCCGCCACCGGGCCGTTATGTTTGGCCATCCCTTCCAGAACTTCCCAGCTCAGATTGAGCCCGTCATGCGTGCAATAGGGGCTTTCAAGACGCATCAGCGTACGTAGGGACTGCGCGTTGTGATCGAACCCGCCATGCCTGCCCATCGCTTCGTCGAGCGCATTTTCACCGGCATGACCGAAGGGCGGATGCCCGATATCGTGCGCGAGACACAGGGCTTCGGTCAGATCTTCGTCGACACCCAGAGCGCGGGCGATGACCCGCCCGATCTGCGCGACTTCCAGACTGTGGGTCAAGCGTGTGCGGTAATGATCCCCGTCGGGCGCGATAAAGACCTGGGTTTTGCTGCGCAGACGGCGGAACGCGATGGAATGAATGATACGGTCGCGATCACGCTGAAATTCGCTGCGGGGCCCGCGCGTTTCTTCCCCCGTACCGGCAAATTCGCGCCCGCGGGATAGTTTTGGGTCGGCGGCAAAAGGGGCGCGGTGCATGGGCGAAGAACTAGGCGCGCGATCCAACGCAGACAACGGGAACAATCAGGCAACATCGCAGCTGAACGGGCGCCCATCGCAAAAACCGGCGTCGCAAAAACCGGCGTTCAGCCGTCGGACATGATCCAGTTCGCTGCCGCATCGCAGTGGATCCGTGCGGAATCGAAAATCGGCAATACATTGGCATCGATATCGACGACCAGTTCCAGTTCGGTGCAGGCCAGCACGATTGCGCCGGCGCCGTCCTGTTTCTTGCGGGTGATGATCGATTTCAGCTGCCGTTCGGCGGAACGCGTGCGCTTGCCAAGCATCAGTTCGTCGTAAATGATGTGCTGCAATGCATCCACATTCGCCATGTCGGGCGGGAGCAGATCGACGCCATGGGCGACCAGACGTTCCCGGTAAAAGCTCTCCGTCATCACATTGCGTGTACCGATCAGCGCGGCATCGGTAGCACCATCGCGCTTCATCCGCGCACCGACGCAATCGGCAATGTGCAATACGGGTATGTCTACCGCCCCGGCCACTTGGTTAAAAACCTTGTGCATGGAATTGGCACAGATGATCACGGCACCGGCCCCCGCCTGTTCCAGCCGCTGGGCCGATTGCGCCAATATCGCGGCGGCATTGCTCCAGTCATCGTCCTTGGCGAGACCATATAGCGCCGAAAAATCGAGACTTTCGATCAATAGGGGCGCACTGGCCATCGGGGAAATCCGGCGTTGCACAAGCGTGTTGATCCGCTTGTAATAGCTGTGGGTGGAAACCCAGCTCATGCCGCCGATCAAACCCAATTTACGCAATGCGAAGCTCCTGCTTATTGACCGTGGAACGGGTGCCTTGGCCATGGCGATGGGCAGTCCTTAGCTTGCTTGCGGGTCAAGGACAAATCGCGCCTGGCAATCCCGCCACGGCGTATGAATTCGTGCGGAGGTTTTGCCGGCCTGTTCAGGTTTCGGGCCGGATACCGGCCATCCAGCTGCGCAACGCAGCCGCGCTGTCTACCGCCGCTTCTTCCATCGGCAAATGACCGACCCCTTCCAGCACCACCAGATCGCTGTTGGGCAGGTGACGGTCATACCATCTACCTGCCGCCAGCGGAATTATCGTGTCCTCATCCCCCCAGATGATCAGCGTGGGCATGGATAGTTCGCCTATTTCCTGCGCCGTATAGACCGTTCGCGGCGTGTTGAAACGGGCAATAGTGGCCGCGCGATTGCCGGGATAGCGCAGTAGTTCCCAGTACCGATCGACGGCAGCGGGCGATGCCACATTCTGCTTGGAGACGCTTTGGCGCAGACTTCGTTCGACCAGACCGCGGGGCGTCACCTGTTCGATGATGCGGTTGACCCCCGGCATTGCGGCAATCGTAAAGCCGATATTGCCGCCCTGTCCTGGCGTTCGCCGCACCGGTGCGCCGCTTGCATCGACCAGAACCAGCCCGTTCAGCCGGCCTGGATGGGCGAGCGCATAACCCACCGAAACCCACCCGCCCATGGAATTACCGCCCAGAACGAACCGCTCCAGCCCCAGATGATCCGCCACCTGGCCGATATCGGATACGAAGTCTTCCAGCGCATAGCGTCCATCCTGCGATGGGCCGGACAAACCATGGCCAATCTGATCGTAACGAATGATCCGGAAATCCGTGGCCAGCGCATCGACCCATGGTTGCCAGCTATGCAGATCGGCATTCGATCCGTGCAGCAATATGATCGCCGGTGCATCGCGGGGCCCTTCATCGCGGAGATGGATGTTCTGCCCATCAGGCAAAGTAACGAATTGCGATGGCGGCCCACCATATTTCTCGCGCATAGCGCCCGGATCGGTATCGGGCGTTCGCAGCAACAGGAATGTGATTGTCAACAATGCCATGATTATGCCCAACCCGCCCGCGACCCGCCTCATCCATTTCATCGACACGCTCCTGAATTTTTTTGCGGCGATCTGCGCGGCCTGCATAATGGCCTATCGGCAAGCCGGAGCCAAGGGCGGTTAGGGTAACAGCGCGGGGCCCATGCGACCTTTGACATGGCGCGCATTTGCGATACACCGGCCCTGAACAAGAGGAATATCTGCATGAAATTAGCTGGTTTCGTTCTAAGCGCCTTGATGATCGCCGGCTTCGCCGCGCCGGTTCAGGCCGCACCTGCATCGATTGCAGGGAACTGGAAAACCGATGATGGCCGCGCAGTCGTACAATTCTACAAATGCGGTGAAGCCACGTGCGGCCGTATCGCGCGCTTTCTTGTGCCGGAACCTGCCGGCGGCGCGCGCGATGTGGAGAACCCGGAAAAATCGCGTCGCGACCGCAAAATACTCGGATTGCGAATTTTCTGGAACCTGACGCCGGATGGCAGCAAGTTCGAAGGCAAGGGATACAGTCCGGAAGATGGCCGCTATTTCAATGCAAATCTGCAAAGATCGGGAAACGTATTGAAAGTTACCGGCTGCGTCGTTGTGTTCTGCAAATCGGTGAACTTTACAAAAATCTAATCCGACTGGCTAAGCCAAACCCAATGCGCATAGCCCGGCGCTGCTGACAGTCACGGAAACAATTTCGGGATCGTCGACCTGGCGGATGCGCGTCAGGAATTCGCGCAGGTCGCCGGGGGTTTGCGTTTCCAGCTGGGGCGCCTGCATCCGCCACAATGCAGCGATCTGCCCATAAGTCAGCCGTTCGACCATGCGCCGAGCCATGCAATCCGCGCGATCGTCGCTTACACCGGTTCGTACCAATACGGTCTGGATCTGCCCGCGCACCAGCCGGTCCGGTTGACCGTTCATCACCGCGATTGCGGCCAGCCCGGCGAGTATCGCGATGACCCATAATATCTTCGTCATCGGTCGAAATTCTTCACGATTTCTTCGACCATCTTCTTCGCGTCGGACAGCAGCATCATGGTCTGATCCATATAGAACACATCATTATCGACGCCCGCATAACCCACCCCGCCCATGCTGCGCTTGATGAAGAACACCTGCCGCGCCTTGTCGACGTCGAACACCGGCATTCCAAAGATGGGCGATGATTTGTCGGTTTTTGCCGCCGGGTTCACGACATCGTTCGCGCCGATGATAAATGCGACATCGGCCTGCGCGAACTCGCTGTTGATATCCTCCAGTTCGAACACCTTGTCGTAATCGACATTCGCTTCGGCCAGCAGCACGTTCATATGGCCCGGCATCCGGCCCGCCACGGGATGAATTGCGAATTTTACGTCCACGCCCTTCGCCTCCAGCACATCGGTCATTTCGCGCAAGGCGTGCTGGGCCTGCGCGACCGCCATGCCATAGCCAGGAATGACGATAATCTTTTCCGCCTGTTCGAGCATGAATGCGGCGTCCGCTGCGCTGCCTTGCTTGTATGGTCGCTGCTCGCGCGGTTCGCCCGGGTTGCCCACCGCAGTGTCCGCCCCGAAACCGCCTGCGATGACCGACAGGAAACTACGGTTCATGGCCCTGCACATGATGTAGCTGAGGATTGCGCCCGATGCACCGACCAGCGCGCCGGTAATGATCATGGCCGTATTGCCGAGCGTGAACCCCATCGCCGCTGCCGCCCAGCCGGAATAGCTGTTCAGCATGGATACCACGACCGGCATATCCGCCCCGCCGATCGGTATGATAAGCAGGAAGCCGACCAGAAATGCGAGCAGGCAGATCGCAGGGAAGATCCAGCCCGGTATCGGCGTAGTCATCGCGAATACGGCGGTCAGCGCGATAATCGCGCCAATCGTGCCCAGATTGATGATGTGCCGAGCCGGAAGCAGGATAGGGCTACCGCTCATCCGGCCGGACAGTTTCAGGAACGCGATGACCGATCCTGAAAACGTAATCGCGCCAATGGCCGCACCCAGTGCCATTTCAACCCGGGCCACGGGGTCCAGCATGAAGCGTTCGGCCACCCCTGCAACACCGTCACCGAGCGGCACCAGCAGGTCGAAAGCTGCCGGATTGCTGTAAGCCGCCGCCGCTACGAGCACTGCTGCAAGACCGACAAGGGAATGAAACGCCGCAACCAGTTCCGGCATGGCCGTCATGGCGATCCGCCGGGCGATGACGAGACCGATGATCGCACCGATAGAGATTGCAATCGCGATCTCCGCCAGATTGGCAATGTCATGCGTAACCAGCGTAGTAACCACCGCAATCAGCATACCCGCCATGCCGATGCGATTGCCGGTCCGGCTGGTAGCGGGGGATGATAATCCCCGCAACGCTAGGATAAACAGCACGCCTGCCGCCAGATACGCCAGCGCGACGAGAGGGTTTGTCGCAGTATGTTCTGCAATCACTATGAAAAATCCCCATCGAACCGTATGACCGGTCTGTTCAACCCCTATCGCAACCTACCGAAAACTGTGCCGACAGGAATTCTAGTGTCCGCTGCGAACAATCCATCGCGCCGCTGATTTCATGTTGACGACCGGGATAGAACAACCCCGCCCCGATGACAATTGACGAAAAAAGGGCGGCCCCGCCATTGCGCGGGGCCGCCCTTGATTGGCCTATAATTCAAATGCGAAGATTTACGCGAAGGAAGGCTTCAATGCCCGCGAACCGCGGCGACGTAATGCTGCCCCGATGGTAAAGAAGCCCAGCAGCATCATTGCCCAGGTCGTTGGTTCCGGCACGGCCCCGAGGATCGGCGGCCCGCCCACCTGCGTGACACCCAGATTGAGGGTGCTTGTGCGGCTGGTGAACGGAGACGTCAGAACGATGTTGCCCGAACCGTTGAATTCCAGCAACAAGGAGCTGAACAACCGGGCCTCATCCGAAACGGTAATGGATGTAAGTGGGGAACATGACGCACCCCCTGCAAAATCAGGACACACAAACGCATTTACCAGACGGGCGCCGCCACCGCTCGACGGTGAAATCCGCGATTGAAGAAAAGAAAGATCAACAGTAAAATCGGCAAGATTGACGATGTTGTCGGCATCCCGGCGGCGCGCGTCGATGCCCAGAACAGCAAAACGATTTCCGTTATCGCCTTCGAACACAATCGGCGTACCACCGCCTTCGATTACGATTTCAACAGCCGCCTGTGCCGGCGTTGCTGTCGCAGCGGCCAATGCAGCAGACAGTGCGGCAGCGATGAGGGAAAATTTCTTCATGGATTGATGTCCTCTCGAATCAAACGAAATCTACGAATGCCAAGCCGCTAAATTTTATTAACCAGCTTTGCAAATCAAACTTCAACATGTGTCATTCTGGTTCAACTTTGCCAGCGGTACGCAATGGTTTTTCCTTTTTGCGGTACATTGCCAGCATTCGCTCCGTCACCGCGAAACCACCGAAGATGTTGACGCTGGCCAACACCACACCCGCAAGCCCGAGCCATTTGGCGACCGGGCTTCCGGCCTCCGCCGCCGCGATCAGCGCACCGACGATGATGACGCTGGAAATTGCGTTGGTCACGGCCATCAGCGGGGTATGCAGTGCCGGCGTGACCGACCACACCACGTAATAGCCGACGAAACAGGCCATGACGAAGATCGAAAGTATCGTGACGAAATCCATAATTATTTCCGATCGGGCTACTTGGCCAATACCTTCGTAAAGGTGGCGGCAGGGTTTATCTGGACAGCCTTTCATTGACGACGGCGTTCCCTCTCGTCAGGCGGATTGCGTCGCCGATCTCCTCGTCCAGCACCGGACGCCCTGCCTCCGCATCCCAGAACGCGGACAGAAAATTATACAGATTGCGCGCATACAGTGCGGATGCATCCGCTGCCAGATGCGCGGGCGTGTTGGAAAACCCCATGATGGTGACACCGTGATGTTGTACGATCTGGTCCGGCACGCTTCCTTCCACGTTCCCGCCGCTTGCATCGCCCTGCGATACTGCCAGATCGAAAACGACGCTGCCGGGCTTCATCGTGGCAATCTGTGCCTGCGTAACCAGGCGCGGCGCGGTTCGCCCGGGTATGAGCGCGGTGGTAATGACGATGTCCTGTTTCGCGATATGAGCGGACACGAGTTCCGCCTGCGCTGCCTGATATTCGGGGCTCATTTCGGTGGCGTAACCGCCGCTACCTTCCCCTTCGATACCGGCAACGCTGTCGACGAATATCGCCTTGGCGCCCAGCGATTCAATCTGTTCGCGGGTGGCCGACCGCACATCCGTTGCCGAAACCTGTGCGCCTAGCCTGCGTGCGGTCGCGATGGCCTGAAGCCCGGCAACCCCTACTCCCATGACGAAACATCGCGCCGCCGAAATGGTACCTGCCGCCGTCATCATCATGGGGAATGCGCGGTCATATTGACTGGCTGCGGCCAGAACCGCCTTGTAGCCTGAAAGATTGGATTGGCTGGATAGGACATCCATGCTCTGCGCCCGCGTGATGCGGGGCATGAACTCCATTGCCAGCGCTTCGAACCCGGCCGCGGCGTATGCGTCGACCCGGTCGCGCTGCCTGAAAGGGTCGAATGTCGCCACGATCCATGCGCCGGATTTGGCACCGCTCAGTAAAGCAGGGTCGGGGGCCTGCACCGCCAGGATGATATCGGCATCTTTCGCAGTCTTGCCGCTTTCACCGACGGATGCGCCCGCTTCGGCATAGGACGCATCGCTGAAGGATGCACCTGCCCCCGCGCCTGTTTCGACCGCAACGCTTGCACCCAGCGCAATGAATTTCTTCACCGTCTCCGGACTGACCGATACCCGCCGTTCCCCGTCGACGTGTTCTTTCAGGGCTGCGATATGCAAAACCGGCGCGCCGTCAGGCAATCAATATCACGACGAGCGCCGCAATAATTGCGATTACGGGAACCGACCATTTCAGATTGGCGATGAAGGAACCGTAAGTTCTCTTGGCGGCGTCCATGTCGTTTGCGGATTTCATGTCTGACGTGTCCATTGTTGGCTGTTTGAAAAAGTTTGAGCCCGTGGTCTATCGTGCACCCGCCCCGGCATCAAGCCCGGCGCGGCTTCTTGCCCGATCGGTCACGAAAATGAACAAACTTGTCCGATAGACTTAATCGGGCATTTACCACCTGTGTTCTACGGGTGCCAAATCCGCAGGTATTGTGCTGCAGCAACGCGATTTTGGACATATGACAGATAGCGACACGCGCCTATTGATGCTGATCGACGATGAACCGGCGCAAAGCCGCCTCATAAGCGCGCTTGCCGCGCGCGAGGGATGGCGAACGCTGGTGGTCAAGGATGCGGAAACTGCCATCGCCGCGCTCGGTACGCGGGAAGGTATGCAATGCAGCGCGATCATCCTCGACCAGTGGGTACCGGGGGACGATGCCTGTGAATTGATAGCCAGTTTGAAAGCGCGCCGCCCCGCTCTGCCGATCCTGATGCTGACCACCAGTTCCAGCCCCCTGCTCGCAGTGGAGGCGATGCGGGCCGGCGCGACGGATTACCTTATCAAACCGGTTTCGCCCGACCGGTTGATGCAGGCCCTGCGCAGTTCGACCAAGGTCGAAGCGCCCAAGGACGAAATGCAGCCCCTGACCGAAAAGCTGGGCGTCGCTCTCGATTTCGATGCGATGATCGGCAATGCGCCGCAATTCCGGTCGGCGCTGGCAAAAGCGGCCAAGGCCGCCCGCAATCACGCGCCCGTATTGATTGAGGGCGAAAGCGGCACGGGCAAGGAAATGCTGCTGCGCGCGATGCATGCGGCCAGTCCGCGTGCCAAGGCGCCGCTACGGCTCATCAATATTCGCGCCGTGCCCGCAAACTCCATCGAATCGGTGCTGTTCGGACATGAACAAAATGCCTTTCCCGGTGCCTTCGACCGGCAGATCGGTGCATTGCAGCATTGCGACGGGGGCACGCTCATCCTGGATGAGATCGATCGGCTGGATGTCGATCTGCAAGGCCGGCTGGCAGAAGTTCTCGAACAAGGCCTGGTTCGCCCGATCGGCGCAAAGCACGGTTTCCGCTTGGATGTGCGCCTGCTCTGCGCCAGCAATCTGCCGTTGGGAGAACTGGGGAACGGTGAAGCCGAGAACAGTCATTTCCACCCTGATCTTCTGCGTGCCATATCGCAAACCCGCATTACCCTGCCCCCTTTACGCGAACGGGCGAACGATGTGGCCGCCCTGACCCGGCACTTTCTCAACAGAATTGGCGAACAGCCGGGGCTTCGGCATATGAGTGTCAGCGACAGCGCGCTCAATCTGCTGTCCGCTTACGACTGGCCGGGAAATGTGCGCCAATTGCAGACGGTGCTGTTTCGCGCAGCCGTGTTTTGCGACCGCGAAACGCTGACGGCCGACAGTTTTCCGCAGCTTTCCGAAGTGGTCGGCGATGTCGATTGCGACGCGTTCGGATCGATGCAGGATAGCGGCGGCGTGATGATCTACACCGCCGATGGCAATCTGCGCCCGCTGGAAGAGATCGAGGCGGATGTGATCCGTCTCGCCATCGGCCATTATCGCGGACGGATGACGGAGGTTGCACGGCGTCTGGGCATCGGGCGGTCCACCCTGTATCGCAAACTGGGCGATCTGGGTATCGGCGATGCTGCCTGAAGACTGCGGCTCTGCCATTGGTGGAACCGGTTGACCGCGTGCCCGTTCGATCCCCGACACATAGGGCTATCAGGGATCACGATCATGGATATTGTCGATTGCATTCTTTCCGATCATAATCGGCAGCGGCATTGGTTCGCCGCGCTGGACGAAGCGCGCGACGATACCGATTCGCTGGGCAAAATCTGGACGCAGCTGAAAGATCATCTGGAAGCGCACGCCGCAGCGGAGGAATGTTTTTTCTATCCCGACCTCATCAAGAAAGGGAAAGGCGCGCTCGATTCCGACAGTCCGGAAGAAACCACGCAAGATGCCGTGGGCGACCACAATGAAATCGCACAGGCAGCGGAAGCTGCAGACAGCCACGCGGTGGGTTCGGACCAATGGTGGGAACAGGTCGATCTGTGCCACAAACGGAACAGCGCCCATCTTTCGGAGGAGGAACGGCAGGGTCTTACCGATTTTCGCCGCAATGTTCCGGCAGATCGCCGCCGCACGCTGGGGGTCAAATATCTTGCGTTCGAAGCTGCCAACATAAAGGGCTACGAACGCGAGGAGAAGGATCCCGATGACTATATCGACAAGCATCAAGCCAGCTGAACCCACGATGCGCTGCGCCGGTTTTGCCGGCAAGACGGCACTGGTAACAGGGGCAGCATCCGGTATCGGCGCCGCATGTGCGCAGTGGCTGGATGCGCAGAATATAGGTACGCTGATACTGGTCGATCGTCACGAAGCCGGTCTGGCTGCTCTCGATCTCGATTGCATGGTGGAACGCCACCATGCGGATGTGGCGGACGAAGCGTTCTGGAACCGCATTGACGGGACGGCGGGCGATCTGGATTTTGCCATCGTCAATGCCGGGATCGGTGCGTTCTCCCCGATTGCCGATCATACCCTCGATGACTGGACGCGGGTAATGCGTGTCAATCTGGACGGCGCGTTCCTGACCCTTCGTACCGCGATGCGCGCCATGAAGGCGACTGGCGGGGGCAGCATCGTCATGGTGTCGTCCATAACCGGTCACAAGGCGGTGGGCGGTATCGGCGCGTACGGTGTCGCAAAAGCCGGTGTTTCGCACCTGGCCCGCATCGCCGCTGCCGAAGGGGCACCCGATAATATTCGCGTCAACGCCATCGCACCGGGCGGCGTGGACACCGCAATCTGGGACAGTGGGGCGGCATTTCGCGAGGCGGTGGAAAAACATGGACGCGGCGCCGCCTTGCAGGGCTTGGCCGCCGGTACCCCGCGCGGGAAACTGGCCTCCAGCACGGAAATCGCGGGCAATATCGGTTATTTGCTGAGCGATGCGGCCGCGAATATCACTGGGTCGGTCCATATATCGGATGGCGGATTTTCACTCTGACGAACGCGCCGACCTGTCCAAAGAATTAAACCTTTTGCGATAGGCACCGGAAATGGCCCACAATGCACTCACCACCGCCTGCGACCGCTTTTCCGATGTGGTGGACGATGTCCAGTTCGAACGGTTTCGCTTCACCCGGGACGAAGCGCCAAAACTCGCGCATCTGGTCGAAATGACGCAGGCCGCCTTTGCAAATCGAGACGATTTCGAACTGGCGGAAGAAGGCGGCAGCGGCGGCCAGGCCAATTACAAACGCTTCCTGATCAAAGTGCACAGCAAACGCACCGTGGCCATCGCCGTCATGCTGAAAGACAATATGGCCATGCTGGGCGCCGAACCGGTTGAGCGCAGCGCCTATACCATCGAAATGGATGCGCCCATAATGACCGAATATGACGCTGCCGATCCGCAATGGATCGAACAGGCACTGGCGCAGATCGTCGCCCGTATTGTCCGCGTCTGATCGGCTAAAACACCGGTAGTTCGCCGAAATCGGTGAGCGCCGCGTCGCGCATTCCGCGCCAGACATTGCGCGCCTGCACCGCCGGGGCAACATCATGGACGCGGTGCAGTTGCACGCCGGCATTCATGCCCGCAATCATTAGCGCGATCGACCCGCCCAGCCGGTTTTGGGCAGCAGCCTCGTTCGATAAGGCGCCGATCAAACGCTTTCGGCTCGCCCCGAGAAGCAGTGGCTGACCCAGCGCGTGGAACAGCGGCAAAGCATTGATGAGATAAAGGTTCTCAGCCACGGTTTTCCCGAAACCGATACCTGGATCGAGTATTATGTTTTTCCGGTCGATGCCCGCCGCAATCGCCGCGTCGCGCCGCGCTTTCAGCCAATCGAACACGTCGAACACCACATTACGGTAAGTCGCGCGATCATGCAGATCGTCGCCATTTCCCGGCGCGTGCATCAAGATTATTGGGCATTTGCGCGACGCCACCATGTCCGCGCTGCGCGGATCGTGTCGCAGCGCGGACACATCGTTTACGATATGCGCCCCTGCATCGAGCGCCGCTGCCATGACCGCGGGCCGGCGGGTATCGACACTGATTGCCGCCCCCATCGCTGCACAATATTCGATCGCCGGAAGCACGCGAGAAAGCTCGTCCCCTTCCCAAGTTGCGGCAGCGCCGGGCCGGGTGCTTTCGCCGCCGATATCGACCATGGCTGCACCCGCTTCCAGCATTTCGGCCGCATGGTCGCGCCCTGCCCCCGCATCGTCCAGAAACTGCCCACCGTCCGAAAAACTGTCGGGCGTTACATTCAATATGCCCATGATCTGCGGCTGGTCCAACGCCACGCTGCGCGCGCCAAGCGTCAGTGGGTCATGCGCGGTCGACAGGGCGACCCATTGCGCCCGTGCATCGGACAACAGGCCATCGGGCAATTGCGCAAACACCCCCTCCACCGTTTGCGCAGTGAAAGCCGTACGTTCGACGACCGCACCGTCGCGGCGGCGAATGGCGGCGAAACGATGCGCATAAACCATCCCGCCACCCAACCGCAACGCATCGCCATTTTCGCTTTGCGGACTGTTGCACAGGCTGGTGGGGCGAAGATATATCTGTTCGGTCATCGAAAAAATCCGCCGGTCAGTCTTCCGTTGCCAGCAGATATGTCTGGCGCACTGCGTCGATCGGTTCGATCACGCCGCCGCGTTCCCAATACCAGAACGTCCAGCCATTGCAGCTTGGTGCCCCTTGCAAATCCTTGCCCAGGCCGTGGATCGACCCGAATTGCTTGCCATGCACCAGCGAACCGTCAGCCCGCACGGTGGCAATCCAGCGCCGTTTCGCATCAAACAGCTGCGCGCCGGGGGTGATATAACCATTTTCCACCAGCGTGCCGAAGGCAACCTTGGGCGCCGACCGTTTGCTTTGCATGATTTCCAGCGCGCTTTCATCCAGCGCCAGTTCCTTCGCGATGCGCTGCTTCGCGGCATCGGCATAGACCGTCTCCCGCTCGCAACCGATCCAGTTACGGCCCAGCCGTTTCGCCACCGCGCCGGTCGTTCCGGTTCCGAAAAACGGGTCCAGCACGACATCCCCTTTTTCCGTCGTTGCGAGCATGAGACGATAGAGCAATGCTTCGGGTTTTTGCGTGGGATGCACTTTGGTCCCGCCATCCTTCAACCGCTCGCGCCCCCCGCAAATCGGCAGATTCCAGTCGCTGCGCATCTGTAGTTCATCGTTCAGGGTTTTCATGGCGCGATAGTTGAAGTGATATTTCGCCTTCTCTCCCTGCGATGCCCAGATCAGCGTTTCATGGGCATTGGTAAACCGTGTGCCCTTGAAATTAGGCATGGGATTGGATTTTCGCCACACGACATCGTTTAATATCCAGAAACCCAGATCCTGCAGGATCGCGCCCACGCGGAATATATTGTGGTAGCTGCCGATGACCCATAGAGCGCCATCGGGCTTCAGAACCCGCCGCGCCTGCGTCAGCCAGTTGGTCGTAAATTCGTCATAGAGTTTGAAACTGTCGAACCGGTCCCAATCATTCGTAACAGCATCGACCCGCGACCCGTCGGGCCGGTTCAGATCGCCGCCCAGTTGCAGATTGTATGGCGGGTCCGCAAACACCAGATCGATGCTGGCATCGGGAATGTTGCGCATCGCCGCGATACAATCGCCGGACAGGATCTGTCCCAGAGGCAGGGCTTGAGGGGATGCGGCCGGGGCAGGCTTCGGCAAAGACCCTGGGCGGGCTTTGCGAATAGTCACTTTCTTATTCGCCGGCTTATCTGCTGGTTTATCTGCCGGTGCCCGCATTCGCGCGGTGTCGATGGCCCCCATGGCAATTTCCCCTTCCCATTATCTGCATTCGCTTTCCCGACTTCGGCCGGACTTATCCACAGGGCTAGGCGAAGGGGGCTTCGCGTCAAGGGTAGGTTTGTCGAAACGCGGCAACCGCTGCGTAAAGCTATGCTGGAACGAAAAGAGTCCGCTACAACATATTGAGTTATCGTACCTTAGGCAGATCGATATGCAGGGGTGTTGCGCGAAAGACTCGCACGGCCGATCTTCGGTTCAGGCGAACAGCCAGACCGTATTCGCCACGAAAGCCGCGACCAGCAGGGCACCCAATCCACGCCCGATCCGGTTCGCGAACCAGCACAGCAGCAGGATCAGCGCCGCAGTGCCCACCACCAGCGGAAATTCCGTATCGACCAGTTCGAAAGGTATGGGGAACGGTGCGATGGCCATGGTGACGCCGCCGATCAGCAACAGATTATAGATGTTGGACCCGACCACATTTCCGAGCGCCAGCCCGGAATTTCCGCGCAATGCGGCGGCCACCGATGCGGCGAGTTCCGGCAGCGATGTGCCAATGGCCACAATCGTCAGCCCGATAACGGTTTCGCTCAATCCGGCGTAACGGGCAATATCCACCGCACCATCGACCAGCACCTTGCCGCCCAGGATCAGTGCGCCGACCCCGAGGGCGAAATACACCAGCGCTTTCCACAATATAACCGGTTCGCCATCGTCCGCTTCCTCGTCTGCCGGACGCGGATGGCGATATCGCCACACGATATAGGCAACCAGCAATATCAGCAGCCCGATACCGTAGATGACCGAGGCGATACCCAGCCACACCATGAACCACAACAAACAGGATGCAGCCAAGGCCACGACTGCATCGCGTCGGCCGCTGCCGGTCAGCACGATCGGCGCGACCAGTGCGGCGGCGCCCAGTATCAGCAGGGAATTGGCAATGTTGGACCCGGCGATATTGCCCCAGGCAATTTCCGGCGAACCGATCAGGGCTGCCTGAATACTGGCGACCATTTCCGGCATGGATGTGGCCGCACCCACGATGACCAGGCCCGTAACCAGATTGGATATGCCTGCCCTGCGCGCGATACCCACGGCCCCGCGCACCAGCAATTCGCCGCCAACGGCCAGTCCGACCAGGCCGGCAAGGATCAGTAATATCGCGGTAATCATGCGAGCCGTTTACTTCCTATACGCCAAATGGCCACCCCTCACCGGCATCGGCCCATGGGTTCCGATTGGATCCATCGGCACCGGTTGCGATATTGGCCAGGGCATCCGGTGCGTGGGCGGTAACGATGTTCGAGCCCTTGCGCCGGCCCGAATGCACCAGCGGACAGGCGGTGCCGAACCAGCAAGCCTGATTCCAATTGTATGATTGCGCAGTGAACGATAGAAAATGGCTATCATGCCGACAATCCGCCAAATGCAATATCTCGTCGCTCTCGAGGATGCCGGCCATTTCGGCCGTGCCGCAGACCGGGTCAACGTCACGCAGCCTACTCTCAGCCAGCAGGTTCGGGATATGGAACTGAGACTGGGCGCGGTGCTGGTCGAACGGGCCAGACCGGTGCGGCTCACCCCACTGGGGCGCGATGTAGCCGCACGGGCGCGCCGGGTCTTGCGCGAAGTGGCGGAGATTCGCGCAGTCGCGCAGCGCGGGCAGGAAGGGATGTCGGGAACGGTCCGGTTCGGTGTTTCGCCAACGCTTGGTCCGTATCTCATGCCCCATGCGGTCGTGCGGCTTCACCGCGACTATCCCGATCTGCGGCTATATATTCGTGAAGGTATTCCGGCAGATCATTTCGCGGCGCTGCAGAACGGACAACTGGACATGATGCTGACCCCCACGCCGCCAGTCGGACGTGATCTGCATACCGAGCCCCTGTTTCGGGAAAAGATGCATCTGGTCGGGGCGCCCGACAATCCGTTATTTGCCAGGGAAGCGCTGACCTATGAAGACTTTGCCGGCCAGCCGATGTTATGTCTGGAACACCGGCACCCTTCCTATCGCCAGGCCGCAGAAATCTGCGATCGGCTGGGCGCGGAAATCCTGCGCGACTACGAAGGTACCAGCCTCGACAGCTTGCGCCAGATGGCGGGCTCCGGCTTGGGGCTTGGCGATACTGCCCGAACTTTATCTGAAATCGGAAACAGGCGGGGAGGATATGGTCAGGCGCTTCGCCATTCGGGACTGGAGCGAAAGCCGGTCAATCGCCGCAGTCTGGTGCGAAGGCGCCGCCTATACCGAAACCTATGCGGCAATCGCCCGGATCATCGCCGCCGAAGCACGCGAGATATTGCAATAAGACTTTGATGCAGCGCGCCCGACAGGATCGGACTCTACAGCAATAGCAATTGCGCCACCGGCGCGAAACTTCGCCGGTGCAGCGGGGTCGGGCCGAATGCGCGCAGCGCCGCCATATGTTCCTTCGTGCCGTAGCCCTTGTTCCGGGCCCAGCCATATTGGGGGTACTCCAGCGCTGCCTCATGCATCATCCGGTCGCGCCATTCCTTGGCAACGATCGACGCTGCCGAAATGGCGGGTTCGATGCCATCGCCGCCGACGATGGGCGTGCCCTGCCCCCATTCCCGCGCGTTCCACCCTTCGCAGCGGCCGACGGGAGACAGATTGCCGTCGATCAGGACGGTCTGTGGCGATGCCCCGACCACTTCGACCAGCCGCGCCACCGCCTGCGTCATCGCCAGCATCGTCGCTCCTAAAATGTTCAGCCGTTCGATATCGGCCACATCGACCACGCCGACCGCCCAGCCGCAATTTTCGCGAATAGCGGTATCGAGAATACCGCGCCGTGCCGCTGTCAGTTTCTTGGAATCCGCCAGACCCGCAGGTACCGGCTTGCAAAGCGCCACTGCAGCCGCCACAACCGGCCCGGCCAGTGGGCCACGCCCCGCCTCATCGACGCCAATCGCGAAGCCGTCGGTAAAAATAGCCTTTTGTGGAGTTGCAGCAAACATGAACCGATCGAACCCGAAATTCCTCGCCGCGATCCTATCGCCCGCCTTGATCATGCTCGCAAGCTGCGGCGCGACCGCATCGGTGGAAAGCGGCGATGGGCCGATGACGGTTGCAGCCGTCTCGAACGCTACGCAGGTGGGGCCATTTTCCGTTACCGAACATGGCACCTATAACGAACCATGGGCTGCGGCATTCGAACCGGGCACTGGCCGGCTGTTCATAACGGAAAAATCCGGCGCGCTTAAATTTCTCGATCCTGCAACGGGTCAGACCGGCACCGTCAATGGCACGCCTACGGTGGATTACGGCGGTCAGGGCGGACTTGGCGATATCGCCTTCGCGCCCGATTATGCCACCAGCAAACAGGTGTATCTCAGCTGGGCGGAAGCCGGTGACGGCGATACGCGCGGCGCGGTGGTAGGCCGCGGCACCCTGACCTGCGCGTCCGTCAACACCTGTTCGATCAACGGTTTGTCGGTGATCTGGCGTCAGGCGCCAAAAGTTACCGGACGGGGACATTATTCCCATCGTCTCGCATTTTCGCCCGATGGACAGCATCTGTTCGTGGCATCGGGGGACCGGCAGAAGATGGAACCGGCGCAGGATCGACAGAACACCCTCGGCACGATCGTCCGCCTCAATCGGGACGGTTCGCCCGCTGCGGGCAATCCTTTCGCCGATGCGGGCACCCCGACCGACGAAATCTGGTCTTATGGTCATCGCAATATCCTCGGCATGGCTTTCGATGCCGATGGGCGGTTGTGGGAAACCGAACACGGCCCCAAGGGCGGCGATGAACTGAATATCGTCACCCGGTCCGCAAATTACGGCTGGCCTGTCGTGTCGGACGGCATCCATTACGATAATGATCCCATTCCCGATAATGCGACCCGCCCCGAACTGGCGGGATCGGTCATCACCTGGACCCCGGTGATCGCACCCGGCGACATGACGTTCATGACCGGCAGCATGTTTGCCGACTGGCGGGGCGATATCATCATGGCGGGGCTGAAAACCAAGGCTCTCATCCACATCGATGTCGATGGCGAAAACGCGCGCGAGATCGGCCGTTATGATTTCGGCAATCGACTGCGCGAAGTGCTGGAGGGGCCGGACGGTGCACTCTGGGTGCTGGAAGACGGTGACGGCGCGCGGCTGCTGCGACTGACGCCGGGGCGCTGAACGAACCAGATCGGCGCCGCTGATGGCAATTATCACGCCTCTGGCGAATGTCGATGCTGCGCTTGTCGAACAGGTGCTGGATCGGGCTTTCGGCCCCGACCGGCAAGCGCGCACGGCGTATCGCATCAGGGCCGGGACAAAATGTCTCGACGCGCTCAGCTTTGCCGTGCTGGACGATGACGATTATCTGGCCGGGACCATCCAGTTATGGCCTGTCGCGTTGACCACGCCGCAGGGCAAGAGCCATCCGCTGATAATGGTGGGGCCGGTGGCCGTTTTGCCGGCCTATCAGGGATCGGGTTTCGGAAAGGCGCTGATGGGCGCGGCGCTGGGCGCGATCGATGCAACGCAAAATCTGCCGCAGGTGATGATCGGCGATCCTGAATATTACGGACGCTTCGGTTTTGTGGCGCGGCCGGCCGCCAACTGGCATGGCCCCGGTCCGGTCGATCACACGCGGTTGCTCGTGCGCTGCGACAATCCTGCTGTGCTGCCCGGCGAAGGTTTGCTGGGCCCGTGGCCGGACGATGTGAACCAGGGCGATTGACGCCGGTTTCGCAATAGTCGTTTTGCAATGCAGGTCATACTTGGCGAAAACATCCAAGTCTGCCAGACAATCGCCCCATGCCCTACACCCCACCACCCGAACTCGCCGAACTGTCCCTCGCCCAGATTGCCGAACTGGTCGAGGCCCGCAAACTGCCGCCGCTGGAAAGCTGGGAACCGCAAACGACAGGTGACAGCCTGATGCGGATTGCCGCCGATGGGACCTGGTATCACGATGGCGGCAAGATCAACCGGCCTGCGATGGTGCGCGCTTTTGCCAGCCTGTTGATGCGGGACAGTTCAGGCAGCTATTGGCTGGTCATGCCGTTCCAGAAACTTTCGATCGCGGTCGAAGATGCGCCGCTGATCGCGGTCGATGCAATGCAGCGGGACGATGGCATCGCGTTTCGCATCAACAGCGATGAACTGGTGATAGCCGGGCCCGACAACCCACTGATAGCGCGGGGTAATGCGGATACGCCCGCATTGTATCTGGCGGTTCGGCGCGGGCTCGAGGCGCGGCTCAATCGCAGCACCTATCAGCAGCTTGCGGCTATTGCCTGGAGCAGGGGCGCTGGAACAGGGTGTGCTGGAACAGGGTGCGCCGGAACGGGACGGTCCTGCGCATGACGACAATTGGACTGTGACCAGTCGAGGCGAACGCTTTTCGCTGGTTCCACAACCGGGTTGATCGGACAAGTGTCCGATTTGTTCGAACGCCTGTCCGCCCTGTTCGAAAGCGGTCACCAGCGGGACATTCCCGATTTGATGAGCGACGCCCGGTTTGCTGAACTTGAGGCCGAAGGCGGGCCCGAAGGAGAGGCCGAAGGAGGGGGCGGGGCCGGGTCCGAAACCCGACGCGCAGCCGGGCGTGTGACCGAGGCCGCCGTTCTGATCGCCATCACCGACCGCCCGCGCCCCGGCCTTCTTCTGACGCAAAGACCCACCACCATGCGCGACCACCCCGGCCAGGTCGCCTTTCCCGGCGGCAAGATCGAACCGGGCGAAAGCGCGATCGACGCAGCCCTGCGCGAAGCGGACGAGGAACTGGCGCTGGACCCCGCACTGGTGCGGCTGATCGGTACGAGCGACATCTATCATACCGGCACCGGATTCCGGATCGTACCGGTGCTGGGAGTCGTTCCGCCCGATCTTCCGCTGATACCGCACCCGCGCGAAGTCGAAGCCTGGTTCGAAGTGCCGCTGGAAATCGTATTCGACCCTGCACAATGGGCGCGCAACCAGGTTTTGTGGCGCGGCAACATGCGCGACTATCTCGAAATGGAATGGCGCGGTTTTCGGATATGGGGCGTTACTGCGGCCATCATTTCCAACCTGTCGCGCCGTGTCGCGGCCGATGCGCTGTTGGCACAATGACAACCGTACTGCCGCAGGCCCCGTGGACGCAAAGACCTGATCTGGCGGCGTTGATCGCCGTGCTGGGCAGCGAGAACGTGCGCTGGGTAGGCGGCGCGGTACGCGACACTTTGCTCGGCATGGATGTCGCCGATGTCGATGCCGCCACGATGCTGCTGCCGGATAGGGTAATGCACCTGCTCAGGGATGCGGGTATCCGTACCATTCCAACCGGTATCGAACATGGCACGGTTACCGCCCTGTGTGCGCTGGGACCGGTGGAAATCACCACTTTGCGGCGCGATGTGGCAACCGACGGACGCCGCGCGACGGTCGCTTTTGCAAGCGACTGGCGCGACGACGCCGCCAGGAGGGACTTCACCATAAATGCGCTGTATGCGCATCCCGAAACCAGGGGTGTTTCGGATTATTTCGGCGGGTTGGAGGACCTGTCCAACCGCCGCATTCGGTTTATCGGCGATGCGCGTGAAAGAATTCGGGAAGATCACCTACGTATCCTCCGCTATTTTCGGTTTCATGCGCGGTTCGGTGCGGATCTGGATGCCGAAGCGGCGGACGCCTGCCGCGAACTGGCCGCCACGCTGAAGGGCTTGAGCCGGGAACGGGTGGCGAAGGAATTGCTGGCTCTGCTCGCTTTGTGCGATCCCACCGCGACGGTCCGGCTGATGCATGAGCTGGGCGTGTGGGCGGTCCTGCTGCCCGAAACCGGCGCTGCGCAATTCGCGCAATTCGATGCGCTGGTGGAACTGGAACGGCAAACCGGAACGCGCGCCCACCCGATCCGGCGATTGGGCGCCCTTCTGCCTCCCGACACCACGATTACGGACGATGTGGCAAAGCGTCTGCGGCTGTCGCGTACGCAGCGCGAACGGCTGCATTATCTTGCGGGCCGGGCGCCGGGCGATGCGGCGAAGCCGGCAGCGCTTGCCTATCGTATCGGCGCACAAAACGCAGCCGACCGTCTGCTGCTGGCTGGTGCCGACCCCGGTACGCTGGCGGAACGGGAACTGCCGCGCCTTCCGCTCAAAGGTGGGGAGATCGTCCGTCGCGGGATAGCCGCTGGTCCCGACGTCGCGCGGATCCTGCGGCAGGTCGAAACCATCTGGGTCGAAGAAAATTTTCCCGACAGGGGCAGAGTCGAGGCTATTCTGGACACGCAATTGGCAGCAGAAAATTTGCCGGGCGCGTAATATCATTGCTTAATTAACGATTGCACCCTACATGGCCTACCACGTCCGGCGCAGGATCACCCTGTGACATCGGCTGCGAGCGTGAACTTCCCCGAATTGTTGGGGTAAGTCCCGCACCCGGTACCTGGATATCCGCGATTTATCGCACAGCTTCCCGTTTCACGCGTGGGTCGCCTTAAAGACCCCAAGGCACCCGGACGACCGTCCGGCCTGTGCCCAATGAAAGTTATATATGTCCTATTTCGAACAACTCGGTCTTGCCGAGCCACTTCTTCGTGCCCTTCAAACCAAAGGGTACGATACACCCACACCTATCCAGCGCGAGAGCATTCCCGCGTTGCTGGATGGCCGCGACCTGTTGGGCGTGGCGCAAACCGGCACCGGCAAGACCGCAGCTTTTGCGCTGCCATCGCTGCATCGCCTTGCCGCCAATCCTGTCGGGCGGTTCCCCGCCGGTTGCCGGATGCTGGTTCTTTCGCCGACGCGGGAACTGGCCGCGCAGATTGCCGACAACATGCGCGACTATGCCCGTTTCCTGGATCTCAATATCCAATGTATCTTCGGCGGCCTTCCCGTGCGGCAACAGGCCCGCAAGCTGGTCCCGGGCTGCGATGTGCTGGTGGCAACGCCAGGACGTCTGCTCGATCTTGTCGAACAGCGCGCCCTGACCCTGCAGCACGTCGAAATATTCGTTCTGGATGAAGCGGACCAGATGATGGATCTGGGTTTCATCAAGCCCCTGACCCGCATCGCGAATATGCTTCCCGCGCAGCGGCAGAGCCTGTTCTTTTCCGCAACCATGCCCGATGCGATCGCAAAACTGGGAAAAAGGTTCATTACCAACCCAGTCCGGGTCGAAGTTGCGCCGCAATCGACGACCGCGGAACGGGTGGATCAGTTTGTCACCTTCATCGACCAGAAGGAAAAACAGGCGCTGCTGACCCTCAGCCTGCGCAAGGGGCTCGCCAATGGCGATATCGAAAGCGCGCTGGTTTTCACGCGCACCAAACATGGCGCGGATCGTGTCGTACGGCATCTGGTTTCCGCAGGGATCAATGCAGCGGCCATACATGGCAACAAATCGCAGGCCCAGCGGACCCGCGCGCTTGACGGGTTTCGCCGGGGCAGCGTGCCCACTCTGGTCGCCACGGATATTGCCGCACGCGGCATCGATGTGCCAGGCGTTAGCGCGGTGTTCAATTTTGAAATTCCCAATGTGGCGGAACAATATGTCCACCGCATCGGCCGCACCGCACGCGCCGGACGTAGCGGTATAGCGATCGCCTATGTCGCTCCGGACGAAAAACCGTATATTCGCGATATCGAGAAACTGACCGGCCAGCGCCTGACCACGGCGCCACTGCCGGAAGATTTTATCGCCCAGGCGAAAGGACTGCCCGCCCCCGCCAAGAAAGGCACCGGTGCCGAGCGTTCGGATGAAGATCGCAATGCACGGTTCCGGAAAGGCAAGGGGTCCGGAGGCGGCAATTCCGCAAATCGGACCAGCGGGCGTGACCGGCAATGGCGCGATGCAGAAGGTCGCACGCCGGACCAGGGTGCATATCGCAACCGTGATGATCGCGATAATCGTAGCCGCGGCAACGCCCGAGGTGACACCGGCGATAGCGGCCACGACAAGGCACGTCCGAAAAATATCAGCCATAAGCGCGGGCCGGTCACCAAGCCGACGGTTCAGGCCAAGCGCACCGATGAACGCGGCACCGCGGGATCCGGCGGTGGTGCAAAATCACAGCGTAGGGCGCCGCGCGGCGGTGCCAATGGAGGCGGCAATGGTGGCGGCAATGGTGGTGGCCGGCCGCAGCAACGCAAACATCCCTGATCGATCAATTGGATGAACAGGGCCGCCGGCGCATCGTCGCAGCGGCCCTTTTCCTGTCAGTCTAGCTGAATTTGTTGTCTCTTGGAAAACCTTGTGGCGGCATTCGACCGGCGGCGCCGCGGGCCACCTTCCATTGCCAAATATCGGTTTCAGTGCGGGTCCGGTCGCCCTTCCCCCCCATGGTCCAGCTCAGCCCCTCCTCCAGCGTAAAGGTCGTCGCATCGGACAGCCCGCCGCCTTCCTTTCCGGGACGGTACCGTTGCAGCATGACCCCTTGCCCACGCCCTAGAACCGGCAGTTCTTCAAGACTGAACACAATGAGTTTGCGATTGTCGCCGACTACGGCAAGATGATCGTGGGCCGATGCAATTTCGCGGATTACGGTAAATCTGGCGTCGGCTTTCAGATTGACGACCTGCCGGCCCTTTTTGGTTTCGGCAAGCAATTCGTCCATTTCCGCCGCAAAGCCTTTCCCGTTGGACGATGCCAGCAGTAATTGGCCCTTTGGCCGATAGACGATTGCGCCGATGATATGCGCCGCAGCATCGATGTCCAGCACGTTGCGGATGGGTTCCCCGAAACCGCGCGCGCGCGGCAATTTGTCGCAACCGATCGTAAAGAACCGGCCATTATCCGCCGCGATAAGGATCTTGTCCGTGGTCTGTGCGTGCAGCGCAAAAGCGGGCCCATCGCCTTCCTTATATTTGAAATCGCCCAGGCCATCCTCAGTCGCGAGATCGACATGGCCCCTGGCGCCGCGCACCCACCCTTTTTGCGACAGGACGAATGTAATCGGTTCCTTTTCGATCATCGCATCCATGCTGAATTCCACGGTGGGAAGAACTTCGGCAATGGTGGTGCGGCGGCGGCCAAGATCGGTGTCTTCCGCGTAATCCTTGCGCAGTTTTTTCAGATCGCGCTTCAATCGTGTGCGCTGGCGAACGGGTGATCCCAGCAATTGCGCAAGCTCCGCCTGCTCTTTCAGCAGATCGTCCTTTTCACCGCGCAGCTGCATTTCTTCCAGCTTGCGCAGGGATCGCAGCCGCATGTTGAGGATCGCTTCGGCTTGCCGTTCCGTCAGTTCAAATTCGGCTATCATCACGGGCTTGGGTTCGTCTTGCGAACGGATGATCTCGATCACGCGGTCGAGGTTCAGGAACGCCGCTATGTAACCGTCGACAAGTTCCAGCCGCGATGCGATCTTGTCCAGCCGGTGCTGTGTCCGCCGCTGCAGAATATCGATCTGCGCCGCGACCCAATTGGCCAGCAGTTCCTTCAGCCCCATCACCAGCGGTGTGCGGCCACCGCCCGGCTGCGCGTTCAGCACATTGAGGTTGAGTCCGAACCGGGTTTCCAGATCGGTCAGCTTGTACAGCGATTCCTTCAGCAGTTCAGGATCGACATTGCGGTTCTTGGGAACCAGCACCAGGCGGATATTTTCGTCGCTTTCGTCGCGGATATCGTCAAGGATCGGCAGCTTGCGGTCCGAAATCAGCTGGGCGATCTGCTCGATCAGCTTGCCTTTCTGTACCTGATACGGAATTTCGCTGACGATCAGCTGATATTGTCCGGCCCCAAGCCGTTCGATACCGGCATCGCGGTCCGCCGCCTTCTGCGCTTCCGCGGCGTGAAACCGCCCGCGCACCCGGAACGATCCGCGCCCCGTTTCATACGCCCTGGCAATGATGTCCGCACTGTCCACGATCAGCCCGCCGGTCGGCAGGTCGGGACCGTGGAACAGCGCCATCAGCCGGTCATGGTCCACCGCCGGATTGTCGATCAGTTCCAGCGTCGCATCGATAATCTCGGCGACATTATGGCTGGGAATGTTGGTGGCCATTCCCACGGCAATACCGCTGGCGCCATTTGCCAGCAGATTGGGAAACAGGCCGGGCATCAATTCCGGCTCGCGTTCTTCGCCATTATAGGTCGGGATGAAATCGACGGTGCCTTCATCCAGCCCCGCCATCAACTGCATGGCGGTGCGGGTCAGGCGCGCTTCGGTGTAGCGATAGGCGGCGGCATTATCACCGTCGATATTGCCGAAATTCCCCTGCCCTTCGACCAGCGGATAGCGCAGCGAGAAATCCTGGGCCAGCCGCACCATCGCATCGTAGGCGGCGGTATCGCCATGGGGATGGTATTTGCCGATCACCTCGCCCACGACCCGCGCGGATTTCTTGAAATTGTTGGCCGGATCGAGCCGCAATTGCCGCATCGTCCAAAGCAGCCGCCGGTGCACCGGTTTCAACCCGTCGCGCAGATCGGGGAGCGAGCGGGCGGTTATGGTGGATAGCGCATAGACCAGATACCGTTCGGACAAAGCAGCATCGAACGGGGCATCGACAATCGCGTCCGTCGGTTCATCCATCGCAGTGTCGGTATCGCTCGCAGCCATGCCTGCGCCTTATAGTCACGCAAATTGTCAGGACAATGCGGAACGAAGCGATGTCCCCGTCCGTTCGAAAAACCGATGGCCGAACACGGCCCAAACACGGCCCAGCACGATAGCAATCCAAGGAACGTCAAAAATGACTCAAGTGCTTATTATTTCCGCCGATGGTTTCGAACAGTCCGAACTGATGAAGCCCAAGGCGGCGCTGGAAGAAGCCGGATATCAAACCACCGTTGCCAGTATGGAAAAGGGCGAGATCAAGGGTTGGAAGGACAATGATTGGGGCGACAGCGTGACGGTCGACATGACGTTCGGCGATGTCAATGTGGATGATTACGCCGCATTGCTGATACCCGGCGGGCAGATCAATCCCGACCTGCTGCGCGTTAACGAGCACGCGGTCAAAATCGTCAAACAATTCAACGATGCGGGCAAGCCTATTGCGGCGATATGTCACGCCCCATGGCTGCTGATCGAAGCCGGTATCGTCGAAGGCAAGACGGCAACCTGCTACACATCCATTCGAACCGATTTGAAGAACGCCGGCGCCCATGTCGTCGATCAGGAAGTTGCGGAAGACGGCAATCTGATTACCAGCCGCAATCCCGATGATATACCGGCTTTTTCCAGCGCGCTCATCGCCCAGATTAAGAACGCATCGTAATTCTGTAGCGCATCCTATCTTCAACATCCGCAAGGGCCCCGTCGCAGCGATGCGGCGGGGCCTTATGCTTTATCAGGAGAAAGACGGGGCCACGCCGGATATTCGGTGCAATCGGTGCGCCAGATGTGCGCTTACAGCCGCGACATATCTTTCGCATCGCTCGGTATTTGGACGACAAGGCCATCGAGCGTTTCGTCCAGCACGATCTGGCAGGACAGGCGACTGGTTCGGGTTACACCCACGGCCAGGTCCAGCATATCGTCTTCGTCTTCGCAAGGCGGCGGCAACCGCCCGAACCACTCGGTGGCCACAATTACATGGCAGGTAGAGCAGGCCATCTGTCCTTCGCAGGTTCCTTCCAACGGCATTCCTGCCGACTGACCCACGGATAGCAGATCCGCACCGGCTTCGGATTGTGCAGTCACACGCGTTCCATCGGCAGTGATGAAGGTGCAGCCGATACTCATAGGCCCTGCTCCGCAGCGGCGGCCAAGATATGCTGCGCCGCCTGTTCGATCTCATCCGGTCTGGTATAGCGCCCGAAACCAAGCCGGATCGAGTTTCGGGCGTGCGCATCGCTCAGCCCGATGGCTTTCAGCACATGGCTGGTCCGCCCGGACCCGCTTGCGCAGGCAGAGCCCGCAGAAAAGCAGACATTGCGCGCATCGGACATCAGCCGGGCAACATCCAGCCCATCGCGGCGAATATTGAGATTGCCCTGCCAGCGCGCCTCCGCACTGCCATTGAGCGTCCATTTGCCGAACAATTCGCGCGCCATATCCCAAAGCGCGGCGATATGTTCCGCATCCTCCTGCATGCGATCCTTCGCAACTGCCGCGGCAGCGCCGAACCCGGCACACAAGGCCGGGCTGAGCGTCCCGGAACGCAGGCCGAATTCCTGACCGCCGCCGGTCTGCGTCTCGGCAATTTCCACCCCGTCGCGTATCCACAGGGCACCGATTCCCTTGGGCCCGTGCATCTTGTGTGCGCTGACGGCGATCATATCGGCGGCGGTCAGTTCGATCTTGCCATAGGCCTGCACCGCATCGCACAGGAACAGCGCGTCGATTTCCTTGGCACGGCGGTTCCAGGCAATCGTCGGCTGGATGACGCCGATTTCATTGTTGATCTGCATCACTGCCACCAGCCGGGTATCGGCAGGCAATTCCTGTGCCGTATCGCACAGTCCATCGCCGGTGACGCCAAGTTCGTACGCATGACCCGATGCCAGCGCCGTATCGCGGACAGCCGAATGTTCGATCGCGGAATAACAGACATTGCGCCCGCTATGCGCCCCGCCTGTTCCGCGAATGGCCAAATTCAGGGCTTCCGTCGCGCCACTGGTAAAAATGACCCGGCCGCCCGGTGGAAACAAGGCGGCGACCTGATCGCGCGCCAATGCAATCGCGGCTGCCGCCCGCCGTCCCATGCGATGCGCACTATGGGGATTGGCGAAACCGATCCCGCCGGGACCATCCAGCCAGCGCAGCATCGCATCGCGCGCCTCCGGGGCCAGCGGGGTGGTGGCTTGATAATCCAGATAAATCATCGAATGCGGTCTATCCCCCCCCTGCCATCTCTATCCATGCCGCGCAAAAGCGTTCCACATCGGCAGCAGTCGTGTTCCAACCGATGCTGACGCGGATCATCCGGTCGGCAACAGCATCCTCGATACCCAGCGCGGTCAGCACATGGCTTTTCTTCAGCGTGCCCGACGAACAGGCGGAACCCTGGCTGACGGCGATGCCCGCCATGTCAAACCGCATCAATTGCGCGCTGCCGGACATATTCGGCATGGCGATCGCGCAGATATAGGGCGTGGGGTCGCAAAGATGTTCGCCCAGCCAGATACCGCCCATTGCCCCCACCGCCGCGGCGAGCCGTTTCAGCGGTTCGATGACCGACCAGATCGCAATACGGCCGCGTCGCCGCGTCCAGCGCAGCGACCATCCCCAGGATTGCGGGCACGTTCTCCGTACCCCTGCGGTATCCACGTTCGTGACCGCCGGATGGGGCAAGCATGGCGAAGTCCTTCACCAGCAACGCGCCGACCCCGATGGGTCCACCGAATTTATGCGCGGAAATGATGGCCATGTCCGCCTCTGTAGGGAGGTCGAACTTGCCCGCGCTCTGCGAACAATCAACCAGCAACAGCCCGTGGTTCGAATGGACTACCTGGGCCAGCGCGGCGATATCCTGCCGATTACCGGTTTCTGAGTTTACGTGCTGGATCGCCGCCAAGGCACGGTTTTGCGTATCGTCCGGTACGCGGTCCGCCCTCGCCGTTGCATCGTATAAAGTTTCGGGATCGACCGCCCCGTCAGACCGGATCGGCAGAATCGACGCATCATGGTGCCGGGCATTGCCATACAAGGCATCATGTTCCACGCCGCCGACGATCCTGTGCAGCACGTTAGCGTGGCCCAGTGCGATTTGCGCAGCCTCGCTGGCGCCGCTGGTGAAAACAACTTCGCCCGTCCAGCCAAGAGCCGCCCGCAAACGGCCCCGGGCATCCTCCAGCGCCTGCTTCGCTCTACGCCCCTCGGCGTGCGGGCTGGAGGGATTGGCCCACAGCGCAAAACCGTCCTGCATCGCGGCCAATGCTTCGGGCCGGATCGGGGTAGTGGCGGCATGGTCAAGATAGATACGGTGTGAAATCTGTTCCTCTTTCCCAGTCGTTCGGCCCGGTTATTGGCCAGCCGCTTCGCCAATTGCGAAATTTGTTCAACATACTATATAGCTGTCACAATACGGCGCGCCACCCGCGCGTTCGGCCAATCTGACGAGTACTTTCATGCCATCAGTGATTTTCCCCGGCCCCGAAGGTCGCCTTGAAGGCCGTTATTCGCCTGCCCCCCGTCCCCGTGCACCTGTCGCGATGATCCTGCATCCCCACCCGCAAGGCGGTGGCACCATGAACGAACGGATGACGCAGCAGCTGTTCAAGACCTTCACCGATCGCGGTTTTGCGACCTTGCGGTTCAATTTCCGGGGTGTCGGCCGCAGTCAGGGCAGTTTCGACAACGGCATTGGCGAACTCAGCGATGCTGCTGCTGCGCTGGATTGGGTCCAGTCCATCCATGAAGAAGCGCACACGACCTGGGTGGCCGGCGTATCCTTCGGTGCGCTTATCGGTATGCAATTGCTGATGCGGCGGCCCGAAGTGCGCGGGTTCATCTCCATCGCCCCTCCAGCCAATATGTATGATTTCAGCTTTCTGGCACCCTGCCCCGCATCCGGTATTTTCATTCAGGGCACGGCGGACACCGTAGTTCAGCCCAGCGCGGTGCAAAAACTGGTCGACAAGCTGCGCACGCAGAAACACATCACGATCCATCACGAAGAAATCCCGCGCGCGAACCATTTTTTCGAAAACGAACAGACGGAACTGATGGCGTCGGTAGACAATTATCTGGATTTCCGACTGGACCCCGCCTGTCCGATAAAATGATCCAGGTCTTGCATGGCGACCGTACAGCTTCAGTCTGGTCGCCATTGCAGTGAAGATCGATCGCAAAAAATCCGTCGTCAGATACGATGCTGGTCAGCGGAAAAACCTGTGATTATCAGTGCCCTTGCGTTTCCAAAGAAATGTTGTAACATTGCATTATCGGCGCGGAGTTTGCAGACAGCAAAGCTGGTGGTCGTAATTGGAAAGGTACAACGATGTCCTATGTCGATACCAATCAATCTCGCAATTCCGGAACGGCCATAGCCGGTGTGGTCGCAATCCATGCCGCGATCGGCACCGTGCTGGTTACCGGCCTGTCCACGGTCGTATTCGACACACCCGTCGATGAAACGCTTGTCGGCAAGAATATCGTCGTGCCGATCGAAACGCCGCCGCCTGAACCGGTGCGTGACACAGTGATCGAATCCTCTCCGGTCCCCCGTCCCCTATATGCCCAAAGCGCCCATCGATCTGGACATGGACGGGCCGGCAATTTTGACAGGCGACACCATGCAGAACGATACCGGCCGGATCGTTACCAAGGCCGGTACTGGCGGTAACGGTGTTGCGGCGTCGGGTAAGGTCGATGCCAAGACGCCGGTCGATACGCTTCCGATTTTGGACCCCGTCGCTGCAAAACCGTCCAACGATCCAGGCAATTGGGTGGGCACCCGCGATTATCGCAGCAGCTGGATCAATCGCGGATGGACCGGGGTTGCCAGATTTACCGTGACGGTGGGCATCAATGGGCGGGTGCGGGATTGTCGCCTGGTGTCATCGACCGGGCATGATGCGCTCGACATGGCAACCTGCAAACTTGTCCAGCAGCGCGCCAGGTTCACACCGGCACGCGATTCGGCCGGAGAAAAGACAACCGGCAGCTATACCACTGCGATCAGATGGGAATTACCGGACTAGGCCGCGGGTCAGCGGGCCGTTTCGCCAACGCTTTCAAGCTTGGCGACCGGCGCCACCCCGCGCTTGTCCGGGACAATCCAAATGGCGACATTGGCTATTGCGATAATGGCGAGCAGAACCATCAGCAATACCTGCTTGATGGGCGCACCTTTGCGCCACAGCGCAAATGCGCCCAGCAGCAACGCGAAAGCTGCCAGAACCATGATCGACAACACAGTGCTCATCATCGCCTCTTATCGGGTGCACCCTCGATAAGAAACCGTTTTTGCCGTCTGGACCTATTGCGCCTGCCGCACGTTGGATAGACAAGGGTGCTGCGTTTTCGGCGCATATCCGAATGCAGGAAAGCCCGCTGAAAATGGGGGCGCTATTAATGGGAGACGATTTATGGGTATTTTCAGTTCGATCAAAAACGCGATTTTCAAGGGCAAGGATAAGGATAAGGACAAGGTCAAAGACGACGGCAAGGTGCCGACCACGAAAATAGCACCGGCTCCATCTGCTGGTGCCGCAACACCCAAAGCGGTCAGCGAAGTGGATGTGACCGCCCGGCTCGATGGTATGTCCGGTGCAGACAAACTGAACTGGCGCACTTCGATCGTGGATCTGATGAAACTGATCGGGGTTGATCCAAGCTATGCCAACCGCAAGGAACTGGCACAGGAAATGGGCCGGACGGATTACGAAGGCAGTGCAGAAGACAATGTCTGGCTGCACCGCGTCACGATGCAGCGGCTGGCGCAAAATGGCGGCAAGGTTCCTTCGCAGTTTCTCGATTGAATGAACGAACGGTATTAGGAATATCGGGGGCGGGCCGATGGTCCGCCCCATTTTTGATGCTCACGCGATAACCCGTTTTCGCGGTTCCTATGTTTGGGAACAACCTAGCGGCTGGTCCGTCGTGGTCAAGGCAGCTACGGCCGGGCGTTTATCGCTGCCATGAAGGTTCCAACCTATGTTTTTTCCAGACAATCCGGCCATCGATGCCATCATTCGCGGGGCCGCTTTAAGCACGGTGGCGCTGTTGTGGGTCGTGCTGCTTATCCGCTTGAACGGTCTGCGATCCCTATCCAAAATGACCAATTTCGATTTTGTGATGACGGTCGCTCTGGGGTCGCTGGTAGCAGGCGCATCGCAAGCGACACAATGGAACGATCTGTGGCAGGTCGCCGCTGCCATGGCGATGTTGTTTGTGTTTCAAAACATCGCGTCGCGCGTTCGCAAGGCCTCCGATACGGCCGAAGATATCATGCAGAACAATCCCGTCATGCTGATGAAAAATGGCAAGATATGCCACGAGGCGCTGCGCACGACACGGGTTGCGGAATCCGATCTGATCGCCAAATTGCGGGAAGCAAACGCCCTGGATATGTCGAAGATCAAAGCGGTAGTGCTGGAAACGACCGGAGACGTCTCCGTGCTGCATGGCGATGCCGATCTGGACGAACGGTTGACCAAAAATATTCGTGAGGTGGCGGAAAAATGAGTTCCCGCCACCCCGGCCCCCGTAACCCTGTCAGCGTTTCATCATTCCGGTGACGATGGAGCCCAGAATACCGCCCATCGCACCGCCGCCTATTCCGCCGGCCCCGCCTGCCGCGCCCGTTCCGCCGGTCGCCTTCTTGGCCATATAACCCGCCGCCGCCATCGCCAGTATCGGCAGCATTTTCTTCAAGATACCCTCATCTATACCGGTCATGGCCGATACCTCACCGGCAACACCGCGGCTGACATCCTTGCTGCCGAAGATATTGCCGAGAATGTCGTTGCCCTGCTGCGGCGGTGTCGGCGTGTTGCCGAGCACGGCATCCAGCATGGAGCCGCCACCGCCGCCCATTATCGCGCCTGCCAACCCACCAAGACCATCCACACCGCCGCAAACGCGCGATGCCGGCCCGGCGGCGCTGCGGCCCATGCCGGCCACGATCGCTGGCAACAACGCTGCAGCTCCGGTCCTCGCGGTCTGGGGATCAATTCCCAATTCACCCGCCATGCTTTCGATAGCGCCGCTTTGTTGCAGCATTTGTGCCAGACTCATCATTGCTCTCCTCTAAAATAAGAATGCCACGATAACCGCAACTGCTGCCACGTAAACGCTTCAGCGGTAAATTTCCTTTATTATCGGCCCAATGCGATCGGATCATCGAAAGATTTGCGATACGCACGCATATCGTCGTGCATCTTCGCCAAAAGGTCCTCCACAGATTCATGGTGCGAATGCATATCCGAAAAACGGTCCGCGACATCGCGCGCCACCGCGTTTATCTCGCCGATGTTTTTTCCAACCTCTTCCGCGCTCATGAATGTTTCGGAAATAGCATCCACGATGGTGTGAATAAGCGCCATCTGGCTTTCCACCTCCTGTTCGACCGATTCTGCGCCCTTGTTTATCGACAGCACATCTTCGCTGATATCTTTCGCGGCGGCCACGCCATGGTCCGTTGCCCGCTTGATCTCGCTGACTTGTTCCACGATGTCCGCAGCCGCTACAAACGTCCCGGTTGCCAGGCTTTTCACCTCGCTTGCAACCACGCCGAAGCCAATGCCCGCCTGCCCGGCATTGGCGGCTTCGATTGCCGCGTTGAGAGACAGTATCTGCGTCTGTTCCGCAATATTCCGGATCAATGCGACGATGGCATCGATCTGCGCGCCATTTGCCGAAAGCTGCCCTACCATGCTGGCCGTATCCGCCGCCTTGTTCGATACGCGGGAAGTTGCCGCACTGGTATGACGCGCGGTGCTGCGAACCGCCTCTACCGTAGTGCTGAGATAACCGACCGATTTTTGCACCTGATCGATGGCCTGGCTGCTTTGCTGGGTCGCCGCGGCCAAGGCACTGCTGGCGTCTCGCAAGGACAAGTTGCTTTGCGCCGCCGCTGCCGCATGGTCGCGCAGCGTTTTGGCGGCTGCGCTTAAATTATCGAGGCCAGCCAGCACGTTCTTTTCAAACGCATCGGCCTGGTTTTGCAACGCCGCGCGGTGATTGTTGCGAATGGCCTCGTGCATGGCTGCCAGCAGCATATTCGATTCGATGGATGTCATCATTCGTATCGCGCGGGCTGCATCGCGGAACCGTTGACCATCGAGACGCTGTTCCGCGATAGCCAGCGCGTTACCGTATAATGACGATATACTGGCAGTCCCGATATGCGTGCTCGACCCGCTACGCACCAGCAGGCGACCGAAACTTGCGACGTGATCTGCCCATTCCTGCGTAAGCGGCGGATTGAACCGCCGTTCGTTCTGCAGATGGTTCTGGCTATGGATATATTCGAGCACTTCCGGCGTCAGCGCCGCGTCAAGAGCAGGATCCTGACGACACGTGACCAATTGCGCTTCGATAAAATTTTCGTATTGATCTTCAAATAGATCATGAAGACCATCCATCAGCTCTGGCAATACGATGTCCGGATCGAACAGCACGAGCTGCGAATGCCAGGTTTCAGTGATACGCACGGAAGCGCGACCATCGACAGACCATTGATGCGTTTGCGCGTTCATCCGGACGGGGCCCCTTCTTTCGAGGGAACAATTGCCAATGATTCAATAAGATATTATTAACTACGGCAGCACATGAACCAGTCGATCCTGAGCACCGTCGGAATGGGGCCGACTGCTGAAAAGGCTCACCCTGATTGCGGTAGATGTCTAGGCCGCAGTAGGGGCCGATCGCCGCACGCCTTCATCGACGTGTTCTTCGAATTCGGCGAAATTGTCGATGAACAGGCGAACCAGCTTTTGCGCGGTCCTGTCATATTCGGCGCCGTCGGCCCAGGTGGATCGGGGATCGAGAATTTCGCTGTCCACGCCCTTGACCGCCACCGGCACATCGAAACCGAAATTGGGGTCCTTGCGGAATTCCGCATCGTTCAGCGATCCATCCAGCGCAGCATTCAGCAGCGCGCGTGTTGCCTTGATGGGCATACGGTTGCCAACCCCGTATTTGCCCCCCGTCCAGCCGGTGTTTACCAGCCAGCAGGTTACGCCGCCCTTGGCGATGCGTTCTTTGAGAAGGTTTCCGTAAACGCTCGGATGGCGCGGCATGAAAGGCGCGCCGAAACAGGTGCTGAAGGTCGCTTCCGGTTCGGTAACGCCAATTTCCGTGCCCGCAACCTTGGCGGTGTAACCGGACAGGAAGTGATACATTGCCTGATCCGGAGTGAGGCGGGATATGGGGGGCAGCACGCCGAACGCGTCCGCGGTCAACATGATGACGGTGCTGGGTACCGGGCCAAGATTGTCGGCACTGGTATTGGGGATCGATTCAATCGGATATGCGCCACGGGTATTTTCCGCCAGCGCGTTGTCATCGAAATCCAGTTCCCGGGTGTGCGGGTCCATCACCACATTTTCCAGCACGGTGCCGAATTTGCGGGTGGTCGCAAAAATTTCCGGCTCGGCATCTTCTGAAAGGCGGATCATCTTGGCGTAGCAACCGCCTTCGAAATTAAACACCGCAGTGTCCGACCAGCCATGTTCATCATCCCCGATCAGTGTCCGGCTGGCATCGGCGGACAAGGTGGTTTTGCCGGTTCCCGACAGACCGAAAAACACAGCCGTTTTTCCGTCCTTACCGATATTGGCGCTGCAATGCATCGGCATCACGCCCTTGGGCGGCAGCAGATAATTCAGGATACCGAACACGCTTTTCTTCATCTCGCCGGCATATTTCGTGCCCCCGATCAGGATCAGCTTTTCCGTCAGATTGACCGCGACCACCGTTTCGCTGCGGGTTCCATGCCGCTGCGGATCGGCGCGGAAGCTGGGCAGATCGATAATCGTATATTCCGGCGCGAAACCATCCAGTTCCTGTGTCGTGGGACGAACCAGTAGCGTGCGAATAAACAGATTGTGCCAGGCCAGTTCGTTGATCACCCGCACATTGACGCGATGTTCCGGCTGCGATCCGCCGAACAGATCGGCCACATACAGAGTGTTCCTGTCGGCAATCGCTGCCAGGAAATCCTGTTTCAGCGCCGCGAAATGTTCAGGCGTCATGGATGCGTTCACCTTGCCCCACCACACCGTTTCTTCCGTCGTTTCGTCGCGAACGATAAATTTGTCCTTCGCCGAACGGCCCGTATGCGGCCCTGTTTCGACCACCAGGGGGCCATTCTTCGCCAGGTGACCTTCGCCGTTGGCCAATGCGTGTTCCACCAGCTGGGCCGTACCCAGATTGGGATGGATAGTGGCCTGCGTGTCGTAGCCCTGACTTGCGAGCGAATGGGAAAAAGGGGTTGTCAAAGCAATCTCCTGACCGAAATCGACCATACGACCGAACCGATGATAAATAGACCCGGGTTGTACGGGCATGGTGTTCGACTCGCCTGCGCACGGAACCGCACTGGCTTTACTGGCGGGTCTAAAGATGCACCATCAATACGTCAAACCGTAGACCCAGGGGATGCAGCACCTTCCCATATGAAGACAACATCTTATCCGCATTGTCCTTTGCGTTTTCATCTGCGCTGGCCAACTCCCTTGGCGGTTGGCGCGGATTGTTTCACCCCGCAATGCAGGCTAACACTGCGGGTCCTGAATCAAATCTTGCTGGAGGCGACATGACCGCCGACGATAATCAAAACGGGGTTAGCGGGCAAACCATTGCGCTGGTCGATGACGACCGGAATATTCTGACGACCGTGTCGATCGCGTTGCAGGCCGAAGGCTATGTCACACGGGTCTATTCGGACGGCGAGGCCGCGTTGAGCGCCTTGCTCGAAAATGCGCCCGATCTTGCCGTGTTCGACATCAAGATGCCGAAGATGGACGGAATGGAATTGCTTACGCGGTTGCGCCGCCATTCGGATATGCCGGTGATCTTCCTGACCAGCAAGGATGACGAGCAGGACGAAGAAGCCGGTCTGGCGCAGGGTGCGGACGACTATATTGCCAAACCGTTCAGCCAGCGGCTGCTGAACGCGCGCATCCGCGCAATCCTGCGCCGCACCGATGCACGGGCCGGAATCGCACCGCAGACCTATGAACCGGGGGATGCGGTTTCGACGGAGATTATCCAGCGTGGCCGGCTGTCGATGGACCCCGCGCGCCATCATGTCTCATGGGGGGACAGGCCCGTCGCGCTTACGGTCACCGAATTTCTGCTGCTGGAAGCTTTGGCAAATCGCCCCGGCGTGATCAAATCCCGCAACCAGTTGATGGACGCCGCCTATCCCGATGACATATTCGTGGATGATCGCACGGTAGACAGTCATATCAAACGGATGCGGCGCAAATTCCGCAAGGTGGACGATCACTTCAACGCCATCGAAACCCTGTATGGCGCAGGCTATAGTTTTACCGATGGCTGACCGCCGATCGGGTGAATTGCTGGGAAAAGGGATAGAACGGCTTGGCTGGGCGCGGGGCATATCGCTTACCTGGCGTATTCTGGCGGTAAATATTCTTCCACTGGCGCTGCTTGGCGGCGGTATTTTCTATCTCGACACCTATCGCAAGCAATTGCTGGATGAACGCTACAAGCTCGCCCGGATCGAGGCGCAAATAACGGCGGAGGCGCTGGCCGGCGCCACGCGCGAAAGGCAGGAAGCGCTGCTGATCCAGATCGGCAAGGAACAGCAGATGCGCCTGCGGATGTTCGACGCGGAAGGCAATCTTTGGGCGGACAGTTTCGCGCTGGACGAACCGGCGTTTCGGTTCGACGATCCGATGCAGGAAGATTGGCGCGAAGACATGGCCCAGTTCCTCGATCGTCTGGTCGATTCGATCGTAAACGCGCCGCCTATTCCGGACTATGTCGAACCTGCGGAGGCGACGGCGGCATCATGGCCCGAACTCGCGCGCGCGCAGAAAGAGGGCATATCGCAAATCCAGCTGCGCGATGCGCCCGATGGCACACCCGTTATCAACGCAGCCGCGCCAGTCGGATTGATGGGATCGACATTGCTGACCACCCGCAATGCGGTGGATATTACCGAAACGGTGCGCGCCGCCCGCACCGCGCTGGTCAGCGGCGTAATGCTGGCGCTGGTCCTGTCGGTCGCGCTGTCGCTGTATATGGCGCGCACGATCGTGACGCCTCTGCGCGCCCTTGCGATTGCAGCCATCCGTGTCCGGCAGGGGCGCGAACGGGAGGTGGAAGTGCCCCGGCTGCCGGGTCGGCATGACGAAATCGGACTGCTTGCCCGCGCCGTATCGGACATGACGGACACGCTGCGCAACCGGATCGACGCGGTTGAACATTTCGCCGCGGACGTGTCGCATGAAATCAAGAATCCGCTCGCCAGCCTGCGCAGTGCGATCGAATCGCTGGCCAAGGTGGAAGACGAACAATTGCGCAGACAATTGACCGACATCGCATCCCACGATGTGCGTCGGATAGACCGGCTCGTGACCGAAATTTCGGAAGCGAGCCGGATCGATGCGGAATTGTCGCGGGCGAAGTTCGAACCCATCGATCTGGCAGCCTTGACCCAGGCGATAGTCATCCAACGCGATGACCGGAACGAGAACGAACGCAGGCTCGTCGATCTGCACAAGCCCTTGTCACCGGCCATGGTCAACGGGGTTCCCATACGGTTGGAACGGGTGGTGGAAAACCTGCTCGACAATGCCGTGTCGTTTTCCCCGCCGGGCGCGACTATCGATGTGACGGTCATGATCGATGATGGCTGGGTCGCCGTTACGGTAAGCGATGGGGGCCCGGGCATCGTGGAAAGCGCGCGGGAAAAAGTGTTCCAGCGGTTCCATTCCGACCGTCCCGACGCGGAAGATTTCGGCAATCACAGCGGGCTTGGCCTAGCCATCGGGCGCACTATTGCAGAAGCGCATGATGGAACACTCACCGCCCATGACCGGCATGACGGGTTGCCGGGTGCCGCCGTGACCCTGCGCGTGCCCTATTTGGCGGAACCGGACGGTTGATGGACCGCCCGGTCACCGAAATCCTGCGGCAATCGACCGGGGTTGCGATCGACGGGCGCGGCCTTTTGATCGAAGGGCCGCCTGGGACGGGAAAAACCGGTCTGGCGCTCATGCTGATCGATCGCGGGGCGATCCTGATCGGGGATGACGGGGTTGCCCTCGCAGCCGAAACGGGCGTTCTGACAGCTTCCTCACCGCAGGCGACGCGCGGGCTCATCGAAATTCGCAATGTCGGCCTGATGACGATGCGCTGTGCCGCAGCGCCCGTGTCCATCATCCTGACTATCGACCCACAGGCCCCGCGCCATATATCCGTGGCCCCCATGCGGACTGTTCTGGGATGCGCAATACCATGCCTGCGTTTCGCCCTGCATGGGGCACCCGATGCATTGCGGGCAGAATACGCAATGCGGGCCTATGGACTGCCGCTGCCGCGGGTCGCCTAACTGTTTTGGCTTCCCTCCGCGGCGATTTGGGGGCAGGCTGACAGGGCCATGCTGGATGAACCATTGCCACCTGCTCCGCCCCGCGAACATCGGATCGTCCTTGTCACCGGAATGTCCGGCGCCGGCAAGACGACCGCGCTACGGATGCTGGAGGATCTGGGATGGGAGGCCATCGACAATTTCCCGATCCGTCTGCTGCATGGGCTGGTCGACGAAGCGGGGGCCGATGGCGATTACGCCCCGCTCGCCATCGGTTTCGATTCCCGAACCCGCGGCTTCATGCCCGCCGCGATAATCCGTCAGGTCGATGCTTTGTCGCGGCGCAGAAATCTGCGTTTGACCACCGTATTCCTCGATTGCGGCAGCGGCGAGTTGGAACGGCGGTACAACGAAACGCGTCGCCGCCATCCCATGGCTTCGGGCCGGCCGGTCGATGCCGGGATCAAGGCGGAACGCGAATTGCTGGAACCGCTGCGCCAATGGGCGGATACCGTGATCGACACGACCGGTTTCGGCAGCAACCAGTTGCAACAGGCAGTGCGCGAACAGTTTGCGCAGGACCGACCTGATGCGATGTCCGTCATCATTTCCAGCTTCGGCTTTGCGCGCGGCACACCCCCGCTGGCCGATCTGGTGTTCGATATGCGCTTTCTCGACAACCCGCACTGGATCGAGGAATTGCGGGAACAGACCGGGCTCGATCGTCCGGTGCAGGATCATATTGTTCAGGATCCCGCATTCGAAACGGCATTTGCGCAGATCCGCGATTTGTTGCTCACTCTGCTACCCCGCTATGCCGCGCAGGGAAAAAGTTACGTCAATATCGGCTTTGGCTGTACCGGCGGCCGGCACCGTTCGGTGTTTACCGCCGATCGCATGGGCACCGCGCTCACACAGGCCGGATTTTCTCCCACGATCATGCACCGCAATTTGAACTCCAGGGTGGCGGACGAGATCGAACAGCCCCGCTCATGATGTCGCCTATCGCACCCTTCCCCCTTGTCAGCCGCGATATTTGCGGACAATGGGCGCAACCATGATCGGTCTGATCCTCGTGACTCATGGCAATCTTGCCGATGAATTCGTCAATGCGATGGAGCATGTCGTCGGACCGCAGGAAGCGATCGCCACGGTTTGCATCGGCCCGCATGACGATATGGAGAAGCGCCGCGCCGAAATCGGGGCGGCTATTGCACGGGTCGATAGCGGTAGCGGGGCAATCATTCTGACCGACCTGTTTGGCGGCACCCCATCCAACCTTGCCATATCGCTGCTGGACAGGGGGCGGGTTGAAGTGATCGCGGGCATCAACCTGCCGATGCTGATCCGGCTTTCGGGCGCGCGCAGCAAGATGGACGTGCGCAAGGCGGCGTTCGCAGCGCGGGATGCAGGCAAAGCCTACATCACCGTTGCTTCCGAATTTCTTGGCGACGATCCGGACGGCGGCGATGGCAGCGACGGCAACGCTACGTTCGACAATTCGGCCGATGGTGGGAACGGTGGTGTGGGCGATGGTGTGGCCGATGGTGCGGGCAGTAATTCCACCGATAGCAGCGCCGCATCGTGACCGAACATCGCCAGCATATCACAATCGTGAACCAGCGCGGTCTTCACGCGCGGGCGAGCGCCAAATTCGTCGGTGCGGTGGCGGACTTACCGTCCGGGATCGATGTAAAGATTATCAAGGACGCAAACGAAGCCGTCGGCGGTTCCATATTGGGCCTGATGATGCTGGGCGCGGCCAAAGGCGATGATGTCGAATTGATAGTGTCCGGCGAAAATTCGCGCGACGCCTTCGAACGGTTGCTCGCGTTGATCGAAGACGGTTTCGGCGAAGAATAGTGCCGGCATCCGTTGCCGAAATCTCTGGCCAGCCGGACCGGCGCGAAATTACCGGATTTTCCAATCCGACGGTAAAATTCCTGCGCAGCCTGCGGGACAAGAAACACCGCAGGCGCGAAGGCAAATTTCTGGCGGAAGGCCTGCGTCTGCTGACCGAAGCACGCGAAAGCGGCCATATTCCCGAACTTCTTATCATGGCAAAGGGCCGCGATCCCCACCCGCTTCTTGCGCAGTTGGAACAGGCGGTATTTGCGAATGGGGGGGAGATCATCGAAACCACTGCGGACATACTTGGCAAGATCACCGGCAAGGATAATCCGCAAATCGTGGCCGGTATGTTTGCGCAATTCGATACGGCTCTGAATAGGCTGGACCGGAAACGCGGATCGATCTGGATGGTCGCGCAGGCGCTGCGCGATCCCGGCAATCTGGGCACGATGTTGCGCAGCTGCGATGCGGTTGGGGCCGGCGGGCTGATCCTGGTGGATGATTGCGCCGATCCGTTCAGCGTAGAAGCCGTGCGGGCCAGCATGGGCGCGGTTTTCACCCAGCAAATCGCCCAAGCGCGGTGGGATGAGTTTCTGCCATGGCTGCGTTCGGGCGAAGGACAGCTGGTCGCCGCAAGTTTGCAGGATGCGGTGCCGTATCGCGGCGCTGCCTATCAGGCGCCATGCTTCGTGCTGATCGGCAACGAATCGCAGGGCCTACCCGCCGATTACGAACGTGTGTGCGATCTGCGAGTGACGATGCCGATGCGCGGGCGGGCGGACAGTCTCAACGCCGCCGTAGCCGGGGCGGTTCTGGCTTACGAAGTTCTCGCTACGCTTGGGTAACCCAAAGTGACGGAGGCGTTACCAGATATCCACAATGATATCGTTTAAATTCAATGACATGCCCTCATCATGGTGACACTATCGGGGAAAGGGTCTTTCGCCCCTCCCCCCCGATCGCACACCAACCGAACCGATAAGACTGCATTAGCAAAATACGCGCCTCTAGAAAAACATCGGCTTCCGGCACGGTTTCCTTTGCGAATAGAGAATGGACTACGTGGAGGGGAGTTGCGGTACTGCCTCGATCTGATCCTGATCTTCGATTTGCCTCTTACCGATTTCTACGCCCTTCTCCTGCATTTTTCGAGCCGACACTAAAACTCGGCTTTCGAAACTTTTCGTGAAGTCGTTGTAGCTGGAAACCGCACGGCCCAAATGCGTACCCATCTTCCCCAAATCCTCGGATACTTTGGCCAAGCGGTCGTATAGTTCGGTACCCAAGCGACCGATCTCCCGCGCCTCGTCCGCCAGCTTATCCTGCCGCCAGACCTGCGCAATGGTGCGCGCGATGGCCACTAGATTGGTCGGCGATGCCAGCAAGACCCCGTTCTGAAACGCGAAGTCCCATAATTCCGGGTCCGCCTCCAACGCGGCGGCGACGAAATGTTCGCCGGGCACGAACATCACGACATAATCGGGGGCATCCTCGAACTGGCTTTGATAGGATTTCGCGCCCAATTGCTGTACATGATTGCGCATGGACTTCGCGTGGGCTAGCAACGCGGTCTTGCGCACTTGATCGTCATCCGCCTCGAATGCTTCTTGATAGGCGTTCAGCGAAACTTTGGCGTCGATCACAAGCTTTTTCTGCCCCGGCACATTCACGATGGCATCCGGCCGCATCCGCCCTTCTTCGGTATCGAGCGATTGTTCCAGGTGAAAATCGGTGTGTTCGGATAGCCCGCATTGTTCCAGAACATTCTGTAGCGCCCGTTCACCCCATCGCCCGCGCGCCTTGGGTGCATTGGTCAGCGAATTGCCCAACCGCGCCGCTTCGCGCCGAACCTCCTCCTGCCCCAGTCGCATCTGTTCGATCTGCATACCCAATGCGCTGAATGCATCGGTCCGCTTGGTTTCCAGCGCGGTGACTTGATCTTCGTATTTCTTCAATCGCTCGCCGACCGGAGTGAGCAGTTCCTTCAGCTTGGCTTCCGACGCTTTCTCCGAATGACCCAGCCGTTCATTGGCCCGTTCCAGAAACTTTTCCTGTGCCGCTCCCAAGACACGGGCACCGGTATTTTCGAATTCCTTCAGCAGATTGACGCGGCTGTCTTCCAGCAGTTTCTTCTGCTCTTCGAACCCTGCCGCTCGCGCTTTCAGGCCCGTCAGTTCCTCGTTCGCCCGGTCCAGTTTTTCGGCAAGCGAATCCGCCCGCCCCGCCCGCTCGCTCATCGTGGCGAGATCGGGCACCATCCGGGAAATCTTGTCGATAGCATCGCGCGCCTCGCCATCGCGCTGGGCATAACGCGTTTTCATATCCGCCACCGGCCGCGATCCGAAAAACCAGCCAAGCGCCAGGCCCAGCAGCAGCGCGATTGCCGCAATAACAAAAACGATAAGGTCCATGGTGCGGAACATAGCTGGAACGCACGCATCCGCCAAGGCCCGGCAGGAACAATCCCCCATGCCATTCGCTGGTTTATGTGAACAGGAGAACACATATGTCGATCAAGGAAATGATACAGGATCATCCCGCCGTGGGTGACGATTACAACGAACAGCTGGGTGAAGCGGTCAAGCACGCGATGTATGGCGCGGCGATCATGAATTCATGCGCCGATGCCTGCCTGGCAGAACCGAGCGTAGCCGATCGCACGGAATGCATTCGCCGCTGTCTGGATGCAAGCGATGCCTGCACGGCGTTCTATCGGATGGGCAGCCGGCGCACCGGCGGTAATATTCCGGCGATCAAAGCCATCGGCGCGGCGACGATCATCGCCTGCGAACAATGTCTTGAACATTGCGCAATGCATGACGATCCGCATTGCACACGATGCGCGCAAATGTGCCGCGAAGTCATCGAGGACGTTAAAAAAGCAATTGCCGGAATGGGCCGCGACGGACCGAGCGGCCAGTAATCGCCCGCATATATGGTAAAAAGCCCGCCCATCGAACGGCGGGCTTTTTTCTGCGCATATTACGCCGCCTTGCGCAGTTTGTTCAGTTTCTTCAGCGCCATCTGTTTCTTCAACCGGCTGAGATGGTCGATGAACAAAATGCCTTCCAGATGATCCATTTCATGCTGGATGCAGGTCGCCATCAGGCCGTCCAGATGTTCCTCATGCGTGACACCGTCGAGGTCCTGATACCGCACACGGCAGGTTGCCGGGCGATCGACGTCACCATAGATTTCCGGGACCGACAGGCACCCTTCCTGATACGTCACCAGATTTTCCGCCGGGTCCAGAATTTCAGGATTGATGAATATGCGCGGATCGTTCTTCACCGGCTGATGCGAATGCGCCGTGCCGCCATCGCCGTGGTCATGCCCGCATTCCACCGGTTCCGCATCCGGGTCCGGTTCCTGAAGATCGATCACCAGAACCCGTTTCGCAACGCCGACCTGAATGGCGGCAAGGCCGATGCCGGGTGCATCATACATCGTTTCGAACATATCATCGACCAGCGTTTTCAGCGCGCCGTCGAACGTCGTCACGGGGGTGGACACGGTTTTCAACCGCGGATCGGGAATTTCCAGAATTTCGCGAATAGCCATGGCCGTTTATCTAGAGCGCGCATCGCAATTCTGCAAGATCAGTCGACGGGGCGGCGCGCACGCAGGGCCTGCGCCAGCGTCCCTTCGTCCAGGTAATCCAGTTCGCCGCCTACCGGCAGACCATGGGCCAGCTGCGTGATGCGCACCGGGTAATGTTCCAGTCGTTCGGCGATGTAATGGGCGGTCGTCTGCCCTTCCAGGGTGGCATTCATCGCCAGCACGATCTCGTCCGTTCCGCCTGCCGCCACCCGGTCGAGCAGGCTGCCGATATTGAGATCTTCGGGCCGGACCCCGTCCATCGCCGACAGCTTGCCCCCCAGCACATGATAGCGGCCGGTGAACAGCCGCGCCCTATCCAGCGCCCACAGATCCGACACATCTTCCACCACGCAAAGCGATGTCTGGTCGCGGCGGGGATCGGCACAGATGCCGCACGGGTTCTGCGTATCGACATTGCCGCAAATATCGCATTCCACCAACCGGTCGCGCACGGCGATAAGCGCATCCAGCATCGGACCGAGCATGGTGTCGCGCCGTTTCACCAGCCACAGGACCGCGCGCCGTGCCGATCGGGGCCCCAGGCCGGGCAGGCGGGCCAAAGCCGATGCGAGGGTTTCGATCTCTTGCGATGCCATTGCCACAAGGATAGAGACTGGCGCCTGTTATAGAAAGGGCCCTTTGCAAAGATCGGCGGATGAACCAATGCGAATAATCTTTATGGGTACGCCCGATTTCGCCGTGCCGACCCTGACTGCTTTGCACAAGGCCGGGCACACCATGCTGGCCGCCTATACCCAGCCGCCGCGCCCGGCAGGACGGGGCAAGAAGATGCAGGCTTCTGCGGTGCAGATAGAGGCGGACATATTGGGTATCGAAGTGCGATCCCCGACATCGCTGAAAACTGCCGAAACGCGCGAAGCGTTTGCGGCGCTGGAACCGGACATCGCGATCGTTGCCGCCTATGGCATGATATTGCCGCAGGCCATTCTGGATATTCCCGTTCATGGATGCCTGAATGTTCACGCTTCCATCCTGCCCCGATGGCGGGGCGCCGCACCGATCCACCGCGCAATCATGGCCGGCGATCCGGTAACGGGAATTACCATCATGCAGATGGAGGCGGGTCTGGACACCGGACCGATCCTGGCTACCGTCAGGGCCCCGATCGCGGACAAGACCACCGGGCAGCTTACGCAGGAACTGGCGGAACTGGGCGCGCAATTGATGGTCGGTACGGTCCGCGAACTGAAAAACCACCGGCCGCTGTTGCAGGACGAAAGCGAAGCGACCCACGCGCCGAAGATCGACAAGGCGGAAGCGCGCATCGACTGGAGCGAAGGTGCGGAAACCATCGAACGCAAAATCCGCGCGCTCGCCCCCTTCCCCGGTGCATGGTTCGAACATGACGGGGCCCGGATCAAGGTGTTGAAAGCTGAGATCGTCGATGGCGATGGCGCGGCGGGCACGGTTCTGGATGACCGGCTGACGATTGCTTGCGGTACGAATGCCCTGCGGCTGTGCCACGTTCAGCGGGCGGGCAAGCCAGCGATGCCTGCCGACGAATTTCTGCGCGGCGTATCGATTGCGGCGGAGTCTATCCTGATTTGACCCGTTACGCGCTGACACTGGAATTCGACGGCACGCCGTTCATGGGTTTGCAGCGCCAGAACCACGGGCCCAGCGTGCAGCAGGCTATAGAGGAAGCCGTGTTTGCCTTTTGCGGCGAAAATGTGCGGATGCAGTCGGCGGGCCGCACCGATGCAGGCGTGCACGCCTATGCCATGCGCAGCCATATCGATCTTGAAAAGCATTGGCCGGTGTTCAAGGTTTCCGAAGCGTTGAACGCCCATCTTCGCCCGCATCCGATTGCAGTTACCGGGTGCGCGATCGTGCCGGATGACTGGCATTCGCGATTTTCCTGCATCGCGCGCAGTTACATCTACCGCATCTGCAACCGCCGCGCACCGCTGACGGTGGAAAGGAACCGCGCATGGCAGGTTCCCCAGCATCTGGATGAAACCGCAATGCACGATGCGGCGCAGACGCTGGTGGGCGAACATGATTTCACGACTTTCCGATCCGTTGCCTGCCAGTCGCAAAGTCCGGTCAAGACGCTGGATCGGCTGGCTGTGCGCCGGGGCGAGAATGAATGGCGCGACTGGGTTTTCGTGGAAGCGGAGGCCCGCAGTTTTCTGCATCATCAGGTTCGTTCGATGGTGGGGTCCCTGGCCTATGTCGGCATGGGCCGGTGGGACAAGGCGCGCATCATTGCCGCGCGCGATGCAAAAGATAGACAGGCCCTGGGGTTGAATGCGCCTGCCCATGGGCTCTATTTCGTGGAAGCACGCTATCCCGAATTGTAATATTTATCAGGAGAGAACTTCATGACCACCACAGGAAAACAGATATTTTCCACTCTGGCCGCCGACGGCACGCTGACTGTGGAAGTGGGGAATGCCGAATTTGCGCAACCCACCGGGCGGCAAGTCCTCGTGAAAGATGGAAGCGGCACCGATCAATCCATCCGATCTGGCCCTGCTGTTCGGTCCGGCCGATCTTGAAAACGCAGAATATTCCGCTGGCAAGGTGGTGGCCAGAATGCCGGACGCGTTCGCCGCCGCCGCCAAGGGCCGCCATGGCCACAAGATGCCTGTCGGTAACGAAGGTGCAGGAACCGTGATCGCCACGGGCGACGATCCGGCGGCAAAGGCGCTGATGGACCAGCGCGTTGCCTGCGTTCCCGGCAATGCGTTCAGCCAGTACTGCCTTGCCGATGCGCAGATGTGCCTGCCGCTGGGCGACATTTCCAGCGAAGACGGCGCATCCGCTTTCGTCAATCCGATGACGGCGCTGGGCTTCGTCGAAACCGCCAGGATGGAAGGGCAAAAGGCCATCGTCCATTCCGCTGCCGCATCCAATCTGGGGCAGATGCTGAACAAGATCTGCCAGGAAGACGGGATCGCCCTGGTCAATATCGTGCGCAAACAGGAACAGGTGGACTTGCTGAAAGCGCTGGGGGCCGAACACATCGTCAATTCCTCCGGCGACGATTACATGAAACAGCTGCGCCATGCGATCGACGCGACGGACGCCTTTTTCGGGTTCGATCCGATCGGAGGTGGTAGTACTGTGGATACGGTGTTCAAGGCGATGGAGCAGGTCGCGGTATCCAAGATGCGCGAATATAGCCGATATGGATCGAACCAGGACAAGAAGATGTATGTCTATGGCCGGCTCGACCTGGGGCCGACGATCCTCACCCCGTCCTATGGTTTCGGTTTCACCTATTCCGGCTGGCTGCTGACGCCGTTCCTGGGCAAAGCGGGGATGGAAACAGTGGGCCGGATGCGCAAACGCGTGCTTGAAAATCTGAAAACCACCTTCGCCAGCAGCTACAAGGCCAAAGTCGATCTGGAAGAAATGCTGACGAAGGATGCGGCGCTGGATTACAGGGCCATGCGCACGGGCGAAAAATATCTGGTGACACCGCACGGATAGAATTGGTTATCTGGCCCCCCGGGGAATATCATGGGGCTGGGGCCATTGGGGGCCATTGGGGGGAGTTAGGCGTTACCGCCTTTCAAATTCCGTCTGCATTTGTGCAGGGTCGCTGATCCCGGCCGCCAGCAGCAATTGCAACAATATGCGCGCCCGTGCCGGCCCCAATGCGCGGGCGGCTACGAAGCCTGCGTCCCCGTCGCCCGGTTCGCGGTCCACCAATCCTTCATCCACCCGCGATGCCCGCACCACGGCAATGCCGGACGATACGGCGTCGGCCAATGCATTGCGTACCGTATGCGGAGCGTTGCCATGCCCGAACCCCGCCAATACGATGCCTGCCGGCCGTTCCGCCGCAAGTCTGGCGACGATCTGCGCGTCCATTCCGGCATAGGCATACAGGATCGCAATGTCGGGAAACGCATCGGGGAATGGATAACGCGCGTCTTCTCCCAAACGCCAAGCGGGGCCGAACCATTCGAGCGAATTTGGCGTGACATGACCGACCGGACCACGCGGGAACCCCTTGAACGCGCTGACATTTTCAGTATGCGCCTTCCGCGCGTCGCGGGCGGCAAGGATCTGATCGCTCATCACCAGCAGGACGCCCCGCCCCGCAGCCTCCGCATCGCCGGCAACGCGAATTGCATTCACGAAATTGCGCAGGCCATCGCTTCCCACCGCGTCGGCCGCGCGCATCGCACCCACTACCACTACGGGTTTTGCCGTAGGCAGGGTCTGGTCGAGCAAGAACGCGGTTTCTTCCGCCGTATCGGTGCCATGGGTTACAATAATGCCGGCACAATCCGCATCATCCATGGCGGCCATCGCGCTGTCGTGCAGGCGCTTCCACAATTGCGGGCCGATATCTTCCGACCCGATATTGGCGATCTGTTCGCCTTCCAACGGAGCATCTATGCCCAACCGGCCGACATCGCCTAAAAAATCCGAAATATCGATCTGGCCGGGTCGATAATCGCGGCGGATGGCAGACCCGGCCACGCCCGCAATCGTCCCGCCAGTCGCAAAAACTTTTATATGCCGTTTATTCACCTTTGCATTCATGACGCGTATCTAGCGACGCACGCAAAAAGGTTCAAAGAATTCCACATTGGCATTGATTTTGCCCCTTTGGACGTTATGAGGACGCTTCCGATGGAAATGGGCGATTAGCTCAGTTGGTAGAGCATCTCGTTTACACCGAGAGGGTCGGCAGTTCGAGCCTGTCATCGCCCACCATTTCCGCGTTGATGACGAAACTGTTCGCGTCGGAAAAATCAATCCTAGTTCGCGATACCCGCTGCGATGGCTTCGCGCGCCTCGGCGCTGCTCCAGTCGTATTCGCCGACCACGCGCCATACTTCCTGACCCGTTTCATCAAACAGAACGGTAGTCGGCAACACCCCGCCGCCCAGCGCGGTCGATACTGTGTTTTCGGGATCGAGCCAGGGTTCCAGTGCGGCAAAATCCATTTTGGCAAAGAACGGCTCCACCGCTTCGGCCCCGGTCAGGTCCTGACTGATTGTCAGCACGCGCAGCGGGCCGTCCATATCGCGCGCAAGATCATCCAGCATGGGCATTTCGACCACGCAGGGCGCGCACCATGTCGCCCACAGATTGATCAGGACCGGCTGGCCCTGCAACGCACCCAAATTCAGTGTCGTACCGTCTACCTGCGCCACATTAAGCGCCGGCAGGAGCGTTCCGGCGCGGCTGTCGTCGATCGTTCCGCTCAAGCTTTGCTTTGTCGCGTCCAATCCGCCCTGTTCTTGCGCGGGTTGGGCCGTTTCCCTATCGCAGCCGGAAAGGGCCGCGATCAGGCCCCCGGCAATCATGGCGTTACGGATTATCATGGCAAACGACGGTAAGGCAGATGGCGGCGGGGCAAAAGGCGGTTTGGCAAAAGGCGGCGGGGCAGACGACATGGGAGGCTCCAACCAGATGTGGGGCGGACGGTTCGCTGCCGGACCTAGCGCGATCATGCGCGAAATCAATGCCTCCATTCCGTTCGACAAGGCCCTGTGGCGTCAGGATATCGCAGCCAGCAAGGCGCATGTCGCGATGCTGGGCGCGCAGAATATCGTTTCGAACGACGATATGCGCGCCATCGATGACGGGCTGGACCGAATTGCTGCGGAATATGACGAACACGGGGTGCCGGAAAATTGGGATCTGGAAGACATCCATATGACGACCGAAAGCCGGCTTTCGCAACTGATCGGTGCGCCGGCCGGCCGGCTGCATACGGCGCGCAGCCGCAACGATCAGGTGGCCACCGATTTCCGCCTGTGGGTGCGCGAAACGATAGACCAGATGGACGCTGCCTTGGCAGGTTTGCAAAAAGCGCTGGTGATACAGGCCGATACGCATACGGCGTCGATCATGCCCGGCTTCACGCATCTGCAGACGGCCCAACCGGTTACGCTGGGGCATCATCTTATGGCCTATTACGAAATGATCCGGCGGGACCGGTCGCGTCTGGCCGATGCGCGGGCGCGGATGAACGAATGCCCGCTGGGTTCGGCGGCGCTGGCTGGCACCGGGTTTCCGATCGACCGCGATGCAACCAGCGCGGCGCTCGGTTTCGATCGTCCTGCCGCCAACAGTCTGGACGCGGTATCGGATCGGGATTTCGCGATGGATTTCCTGATGGCCGGAAGCCAGATCGCGCTGCATCTGTCCCGTCTGGCGGAAGAATTCATCATCTGGGCCAGCCAGCCATTCGGTTTCGTGCGCATCGCGGATAGCCTTTCCACCGGCAGTTCGATCATGCCCCAGAAAAAGAACCCCGATGCCGCCGAACTGGTGCGCGGCCATACCGGGCGGGTCATTGGTGCGGCGACCGCGCTGATGGTAACCATGAAAGGCCTGCCGCTTGCCTATTCGAAGGATATGCAGGATGATAAACCGCCGGTGTTCGAAGCTGCAGGATTGCTGGCCCTGTCGATTGCCGCGATGACCGGGATGGTGGCAGACAGCACGTTCGACACCGAACGGATGCGGCAGGCCGCCGAACTGGGATTTGCCACCGCCACCGATCTGGCGGACTGGCTGGTGACACAGGCCGATATTCCATTCCGGGACGCGCATCACATCACCGGCGCGGCAGTAAAACTGGCCGAACAGCAGGGCATTGCGCTGGCACAACTTTCGATAACCGATCTCAAATCCATCGATGACCGCATCGACAGCCGCGTTTACGATGCCCTATCGGTAGAAACGTCGGTGGCATCGCGCGCTTCCTATGGTGGAACCGCGCCCGATCAGGTACGCGCGCAGGTAGCAAGGGCGCGCATCGCGCTGGGTTTGGACGAATGAACATTGGCCCTATGAAACGCGTATCGTTTGGTCTTGTCATGGTTTTGGCGCTGGCCGCTTGCGGCCAGAAAACCGATCTGGAACCTGCAGCAGGCCAGCCCCTGCCCCCTGCCGCGAGCGGCGCGGAAGCGCGACCGACAGCGGACGAACTGCTGGAACTGCCCCCCCAGGCTGCGCCCGAACGCAATGTCGAACTGCGCCGCCGTTCCGAAGTGCGTGAAGACGATCCGTTCGACCTGCCTCCGCCCGAATAAGGCCCGCTATCCCATGGACCATTTTCAGATCAGAAACGGCGTCATGCATGCCGAAGATGTGGCGCTCACCACCATTGCCCAGGCTGTGGGTACGCCCGTCTATGTCTATTCCCGCGCCACGCTGGTTCGCCATGCGCGTGTGTTCAGGGCAGCATTGGCGGGCCTCGACAACCCGCATATTGCGTTTGCCGTGAAAGCCAACCCGAATCTGGCCGTGCTGAAGGTTCTGCAACGCGAAGGTTATGGTGCGGATGTGGTCAGCGGCGGGGAACTGGTGCGCGCTCTGGCGGCCGATATGGCACCGTCGGACATCGTGTTTTCCGGTGTGGGCAAGACATCCGGCGAACTGGTGCAGGGTCTGGATGCCGATATCGGCCAGTTCAATGTGGAATCCGAGGAAGAGGGATACGAACTTGCTGCAATCGCCAGGCGCCGCGGCGTGAAGGCACGCTGTGCGCTGCGGATCAATCCCGATGTCGATGCACGCACGCATGAAAAGATTTCGACCGGGAAGGCTGAAAACAAATTCGGCGTACCGATCGACCGGGCTGCGGCGATCTTTGCCAATCTGGCCGCGCAGGACGGGCTGGATATGCGCGGCATCGCCATTCATATCGGCAGTCAGCTGGCTAGTCTGGAACCGCTAGAAAGCGCTTTTCTCAAAGTCGGCGGACTGATCGAGGAGCTGCGGGCGCAGGGATTGAAAGTGACCCATGTCGATCTGGGCGGTGGGCTGGGCGTGCCTTATAAGGCGGGCGAGATATTGCCCAGTCCGGCGGATTATGGGGCATTGGTAGCGCGAGTGACGAAAAACTGGGATGTCGCACTGTCATTCGAACCGGGCCGCGTCATCGCCGGTAATGCAGGCGTGCTGCTGACACGGGTCATCCGGACCAAACGCAGTTCCAACACCAGCCCGTTCATCGTGGTCGATGCAGCCATGAACGACCTGGCCCGCCCGGCCATGTATGGCGCCTGGCACGATATCGAAGCGGTAACGCCCAACGGCGGGACGATGACCGCCCATATCGTCGGCCCGATATGCGAAACGGGCGATACATTCGCGATGGACCGCACGCTGGACCAGCTCGACAATGGCGATTTGGCCGTGTTCCGCACCGCAGGCGCTTATGGTGCCACTATGGCATCGAGTTACAACAGCCGCGGTTTCGTGGCCGAAGTGCTGGTGGATGGCGACAAATTTGCGGTCGTGGCAGACCGGATCGCAGCGGCCGCCATCATGGACGCGGAAACCGTGCCGGACTGGCTATGATCCGATCCCTGCCCTTGTTGCACCGGATCGCCGGCCGCCGCGTGGTCGTGGTCGGCGAAGGCGAAATGGGCGAGGCAAAAACGCGGCTGGTCGAACGTGCCGGCGGCATTCCCTGCAGCGAAACGGAAGCGCATGGCGCCAAGCTGGCCTTTATCGCGCTGGACGATGAACGGTTGGCACGCGCTGCGGCGAAACGGCTTAGCGACAAGGGGCTGTTGGTCAATGTCGCCGACCGGCCGGAACTGTGCGATTTCACCACGCCCAGCATTTTGGACCGCGATCCGGTGCTGGTCGCCATCGGAACGTCGGGGGCATCGGCAGGACTGGCGAAGCAATTGCGGCTGCGGCTGGAAAAAATACTGCCGCAGACATTAGGCGATCTGGCAACGAAGCTGGAAGCCTCGCGTGACAAAATGCGTATGCGTCTGCCTGATGGTTCGCACCGGCGGCGCGCGCTCGACATAGCTTTGGGCGAAGGCGGAATGCTGGACCCGCTGGACGAGACATCCGCCAACCGGGTGGACGATTGGCTGGACCACACGGCGCCGGATGAAGCGGCCGAAATCATCGAAATCCATCTCGCCAGCACCGACCCCGAAGACCTCACTTTGCGTCAGGCCAGACTGCTGGGCACAGCCGACGTCCTGCTATATGATTCCGGCGTGCCCGATGAGGTTCTGGATCGCGCACGCGCCGATGCCCTGCGCCGTGTGCTACCGTCCGATGCACCCCCCAACGCATCCGGACTCACAATTATTCTGCGCGCACCCACTGATGCATCGGCCTAAACCAGTTCGGCTGCGCTTTTCTGCAATTCCATGAAATAGCGCGCCATTGCATCGGCGGCCTTGTCCGCAAGCGCGATAAAGGCACGGCGCCGGTCGGTCTCGTCCTCCACCCGCACCAGTAGCCCGGTATCGACCATCTGCGAAATCCAGCGAAGCGCCGTAGTCGGCGGGACGCCTGCGGCAATACATAGCGACGACACCGACACGCGCAAATGTTCGGCCCGCGCCGCCGTCAGATCCAGAAGAATATCCCAGGCCGGATCGGCAAACAATTCCCCGTCGAAGAATTTCGCACGAACCTGACGCTGGCGAATGATCCGCCGAATCATGCGGGGGTCGGGCAAAGGGGGCCGGGAACTGCGCACCATGGATCGCCCGTCGGACGGACCCTCTGCGTGGTAGCCGGGTTTGGGCGTTTCGAACCGGAATGCGCTGCCACCCTCGTCCATGCCGCGCGCATCCATTCGTTCCAGCCGCTGAGCGATTTGCGCCACCTGCTCCGTCAAACGAAGCATATCGATGCGGTCATCGTCCGATAGTTCACGCAATCGCATGGCTGGCATCATGGTTAACAAACGCGCCAAGGCAATTACGCGATCACCCCTAGTCGGATCGACCAGCAGGGTCGCCCGCGATCGATCGAGACAGCCGAATACACTGTCCAGCGCCTCCACCGATGTCGAAACGATCAGCTGCGCCCCGGCGTTTTCGGCCTGCATATCCAGCCGGGTCAGCGCGGCAAGCGTGACCCCTTTCACAACCGGACAATCGACGACCACGATATCGCCCAGCACATTCGCAAACCGGTCCGTAAACAGATCGAGATCGCCTGTCTGACCCAGCCTGAGCCCGGCGGCCAACGCATCGTCGCCGATCGCATCGCGAATATGTGGGCGATCGGCGAATACCGACAGCGTCACAGCCGTGGAACGCTCGTCATCGCAAACATCATCGCTGCTATAGGAAAAATTCGCCTGACCCAAATTCCGCTCCACCCTTAGCAGAACAGAATGCGAACAAATTCATGTTTTGTCAACCATTGCGATCTCCGTTGATCCCGGCGCAAATCGACACGCAAGTTCCGGCGCCTCGCTAACGATGCGCAGTCAATCCTCGAACGGATCTTTCATCAGGATCGTATCGTCGCGTTCCGGGCTGGTGGAAACCAGCGCGACGGGCGTTTCAATCAATTCCTGCACGCGCTGGATATATTTGATCGCATTTGCAGGCAGATCCGCATAGCTGCGCGCGCCGGCGGTGCTTTGGCTCCAGCCTTCCATCTCTTCGTAGATCGGTTCGACTTCCGCCTGATCCGCTGCATGGCTGGGAAAATAATCCATGATCTTGCCGCGCAGCCGATAGCCCGTGCAGATTTTCACGGTCTCGAACCCGTCCAGCACATCGACTTTGGTAAACGCAATGCCGGTGACGCCGCTGATCGCGCAGCTTTGCCGCACCAATACGGCATCGAACCAGCCGCAGCGGCGTTGCCGGCCCGTAACCGTGCCGAATTCGTGACCGCGTTCGCCCAGCCGCTGGCCCGCATCATCATTGAGCTCCGTCGGGAAAGGACCACTGCCGACCCGCGTGGTATACGCCTTGACGATACCCAGCACATAGCCAGTGGAATTGGGTCCAAGGCCCGATCCGCTGGCCGCCGTGCCGCTGACGGTGTTGGAACTGGTGACGAAGGGATAGGTGCCGTGATCCACATCCAGCAGCACACCCTGCGCGCCTTCGAACAGGATTTTTGCGCCCGCCTTGCGCACTTTCTTCAACCGTTTCCATACCGGCTGCGCAAATCGCAGGACGAAGGGGGCAATGTCGCGCAGTTCGGCCAGCAATGCGTCGCGGTCCACCGGCGGCTGGTCGAACCCGGCACGCAGCGCATCGTGATGCGCGCAAAGGCGATCGAGCTGGGGTTCCAGCTTGTCCAGATGGGCCAGGTCGCAAACCCGGATTGCGCGGCGCCCGACCTTGTCTTCGTAAGCCGGGCCGATGCCACGTCCGGTCGTGCCGATCTTGCCGCTGCCTGCTGCCAATTCGCGCAGCCCGTCCAGATCGCGGTGGATAGGCAGGATTAGCGGGCAATTGTCGGCGATGGCGAAATTATCGTCGGTAATGGCGACGCCCTGGGATTCCAGCTTCTCGATCTCGCTTTTCAGGGCCCATGGGTCCAGCACCACACCATTGCCGATGATCGACAAGGTGCCCGATACGATACCGCTGGGCAGCAGGCTCAACTTGAAGACATTGCCATCGATTACCAGTGTGTGCCCGGCATTGTGACCACCCTGGAACCGCACGACAGCATCGGCGCGGCTAGCCAGCCAGTCGACGATCTTGCCCTTACCCTCATCGCCCCATTGGCCGCCGATCACCGTCACATTCGCCATGAATTACCCCTGATATGCCGCACGCAGGCCGTTCGCACAAAAGCGTGGGGCCATTAGCACGGCCCTATATTGCGCCGAATCGTAAAGGCGGCGCTGGCGGCGAAGTCAAGCAGGGAACCTGCGGGTCGTGCGGACATTGATGGGGCATGACAAAAACCGATGACTATCCCACTCTCGCCCTGAACGACGATCGCCGGATCCCCCAGCTGGGTTTCGGCACCTGGAAGATCGAACCGGACGAAGCCGAAGCGGCAGTCAGCACTGCGATCGATACCGGATATTGGATGATCGACACCGCCGCTGTCTACAAAAACGAAGAAGGCGTCGGCAAGGCGATCGGCGACTGGTCGGATATATTCCTGCAGACCAAAATCTGGAACGAAAGCCAGGGCTATGACCGCACCCTGAAAGCGGCGGAGAAATGCCTGAAACGTCTGGGCCGCGATCATGTCGATATGCTGCTGATCCATTGGCCGATGCCGGACACGAATTTGTTCGTCGAAACGTGGAAAGCATTCATCGAACTGCGTGATCAGGGAAAGGCCAAATCCATCGGCGTATCGAATTTTCGCCAGCAGGATCTGGAGCGGATCGTGGATGAAACCGGCATAGTCCCTGCGATCAACCAGATCGAACTGCACCCGACATTCCAGCAGCGCGATATGCGAAAATTGCACAATGACATGGGGATCGTGACGCAAAGCTGGTCCCCGTTGGGGCGCGGCACGTCGATGGATCACGGCACGATTGCAGAAATCGCGCAGGAGACCGGCCAGACGCCGAGCGCGGTGGTAATCCGCTGGCACATCCAATGCGGATTGAGCACTCTGCCGCGATCGAACAACCCGCAGCATATACGCGAAAATTTCACCGCCCTTTCGTTCGAACTGAGCGATGCACAGATGAAAAAGATCGACGATATGGACGATCCGGCGGGGCGGATGGGTCCGGAACCGGGTGCGTTCGGTAAGTAACGCCGGTCTATATCGGTTCCGGCGAATTACCGCGAAGTATATGCGTACAGCCCAGTTTTTCGGCGTCGTCACCCGTGCCGAGCGCTTCCCGCGTGCGGTAGCCGCCACTGCGCAAATCCTCGGCAATCTGGCGATCGTGATCCAGCGGCAAATAAACGCAATCGCGACTGGGTACCGCCGGTAAAGCGTCGATCAGCGCATCGATATAGAGGGAAAAGCCGGTCGCAGCCTCCCCCGCGCCGCCGATAACATATGTACCGCCCCGTCCCAGTGCCCCGCGAACGCCTTCTGCGTAGATCGTGAAACCGAACCAGCTTTGATATTCGAAACCGTGCCGTTCGGTCGGATCGAGTGTAAGCCGCGCCTTGCCTTTCACCCGCGCGCAGATCGCCTTTAGTCCGGCAATACGCGAAGCCAGCGCACCGCCCGCGTCTATGGCGGTCAGCCGGTCGATCGCAGTGTCGAAATCGCCTGTTGCAAACAATAGCGGCAGATAGGCCGCCCCGCCTGCTGCTTTGAGCCCGCCCGCATCCTTGGTATCGAGTTCGCGGCGGACCGCTTCCTTTGCGTCCGCATCGAGAGGCATGGCTTTTGCGGCCAGGATATCCACCAGATCGGGCAAGGTGAAATCTACAGAAATGCCGCTCGCCCCGGCGGCTGTCAGCGCTTCGATTGCCAAGGATACCGCTTCGGACGCTGCCGCTACCGTGTCGCTGCCGATCAGTTCCGCGCCCAGCTGCAGCCGCTGCCGTGCCGGATCGAGCTGATCGGCGGATATAAGCGCGATTTCTCCGGCGTAACACAGGCGCAGCGGGCGCGGCGCATCGGCCAGCGAAGTCGCGGCGATACGCCCGACCTGCACAGTCATGTCCGATCGCAGCGCCAGAGTGCGCAGGCTGGCCGGATCGACGAAACGGAACATATGCCGTGCACGATCGGCGCCGCTTTGCGTGGCCGGCACCTCGTTTACGTGAGCGCCAGCACCGGCCCCCGTATCGGCGCCCATATTCACCATTCGGTGGACCAGCGACTGTTCGAATTCGACCAGTGGTGGAACGACGCGGTCGTAACCATGCGCGTCCATCACGCGCAGAACTGCGCGCATCGCCAGCGTTGCCTTTGCCGCTTCTTGCGGTAAGCGATCGGAGAGGCCTTCCGGCAGCAAATCGTCGGTCATTCGTGTCATCAGCCGCCTTTACGCAAAACCGGGCGCGAAAGGAAAGTGCATCGCGTCATTCGCGCCCGTGATCGCCCGTTATCGTACGTGATCGCATCCGTCATCGTCCGGTTGCGATCAGAAGGTCAGTGCTGTCGCCACTTTGACCCCTTCAAGTGCGCAGGCTTTTTCGACCAGGTCCGTCGATATCGGCTGATCGACGGACAGCAGCAGAACCGCTTCCCCACCCCCGTCGCGTCGGCCGAGGTTGAAATTGCCGATATTGATGCCGTTTTCACCCAGCAACGATCCAATACGGCCGATGAAACCCGGCGCATCCTCGTTGACGATATACAGCATATCGCCGGTGAGATCGGCTTCGATACCGACGCCGAAGATTTCGACCAGCCGCGGCGCCTGCGATCCGAACAGAGTGCCTGCCACCGACCGGCGACCCTGATCGGTTTCCACCGCCACCCGCACAAGCGTGTGGTAGACCCCTTCGCGTTCATTGCGGATTTCGCGCACTTCCATGCCGCGTTCCTTGGCCAGATAGGGCGCGTTGACCATATTTACCGTGTCCGAATATTGCCGCATGAACCCGGCCAGCACTGCGCCGGTTATCGGCTTGCCGTTGAGATCGGCAGCGGACCCTTCGCGTTCGATGCTGATCTTGGTTAGATTGCCATGCGCCAACTGCCCGACAAGAGAGCCCAGATTTTCCGCAAGCTTGAGATAAGGGCGCAATTTGGGCGCTTCCTCCGCGCTGAGATTGGCCATATTAAGCGCATTCGACACGCCGCCATTGACCAGATAATCGGCCATCTGTTCCGCCACCTGCAAAGCCACATTGACCTGTGCTTCCGTGGTCGAGGCGCCCAGATGCGGCGTGCAGATGAAATTCTTCGTGCCGAACAGCGGATTGTCCTTTGCCGGTTCCTGCGCAAAGACATCCAGTGCTGCCCCCGCGACATGGCCGTTTTCAAGCAGATCCTTCAGCGCTGCTTCGTCGATCAGTCCGCCCCGCGCGCAATTGACGATCCGCACACCCGGTTTCGTCTTTTCCAGATTCTCGCGGCTGAGGATATTTCGCGTCTGATCGGTCAGCGGCGTATGCAGCGTGATGAAATCCGCGCGTTCCAGCAAGACATCCAGATCGACCTTTTCGACGCCGATTTCAACGGCACGATCCTGCGTCAAAAACGGGTCGAATGCGACGATTTTCATCTTCAGTCCCAGCGCGCGCGCTGCAACGATCGAACCGATATTGCCTGCGCCGATCAGGCCCAGTGTCTTGCCGGTCACTTCCACGCCCATGAACGCGCTTTTCGGCCATTCGCCGGCTTGCGTTCGCGCATCGGCCGCGGGGATCTGGCGGGCGAGTGCCATGATCAGGGCGATCGCATGTTCGGCGGTGGTGATGGAATTGCCGAACGGCGTGTTCATCACCACCACCCCTTTCCCCGACGCGTAGGGGATATCCACATTATCGACCCCGATCCCGGCCCGTCCGATAACCTTGAGATTGGTCGCCGCGTCCAGAATAGCAGGGGTTACGGTGGTGGAACTACGGATGGCGAGGCCTTCATATTCGCCGATCCGGGCAATCAGCGCCTCCGGCGTTTCACCGGTAATGACGTCCACATCGCAGCCGCGTTCCTCGAATATTCGCGCGGCATTCGGATCCATTTTATCGGCAATGAGAACTTTGGGTCTGGTCATCATGAAATACCTTTGAATGCGTCATCCCTGCGAAACCGGAGAAACCGGATCGGCTAGGGAAGCGCCATAATTCTGTGTCCCTGCAATCACCGGGACGACGCAAGTATCAGGAGGCCTGAATCCGGCTGTATGCCCATTCGATCCATGGCAGCAGGCGTTTCAGATCGTCCTGTTCCACCGTACCGCCGCACCATATGCGCAGGCTTGGCGGCGCATCGCGATACCCGTTGAAATCGTAGCCTACGTCGCGTTCGTCCAGCATCGCTGCGATAGTCTTGGGAACCGCCGCTTTGGCGTCATCGGAAAGGCGGTCGTAATACTCGCCTTGAAACACAAAGCATACGCCGGTGTTCGTGCGCTGCGCAGGGTTGGACACCATGTTGCGCAGCCACGGGGTCGCCTCGATCCAGTCGGTCACGATTTTCGCGTTGGCATCTGCACGGTCGAACATCGCCTGGCGCCCACCGATGCTCTTCGCCCATTCCAGCGCCAGGATGTAATCTTCGGTGGCCAGCAGGCTGGGGGTGTTGATGGTCGCCCCTTCGAAGATCGAACGGTCGAGCGTGCTGCCCTTTTTCATGCGGAAAAGCTTTGGCAGCGGCCACGCCGGATCGTAGCTTTCGATCCGCGCCACGGCTTTGGGCGACAGGATCAGCATACCGTGCTGCGCTTCGGATCCCATGACTTTCTGCCAGCTGAAAGTGGTTGCATCCAGCTTCGCCCAGTCCATCTCCTGTGCGAAAATAGCGCTGGTCGCATCGTTTATGGTGATACCCTCACGCCCTTCGGCCAGCCAGTTGGTATCCGCGATCTTCGCACCGGAAGTCGTGCCGTTCCAGGTGAACACCACATCGTTGCCCTGCGGAATGCCGGCCAGATCGGGAATATCGCCGTAATCGGCATCCAGCACGGTGAGATCGTTCAGCTTAAGCTGTTTGACCGCATCCTGTATCCAGACATTGCCGAAACTTTCCCATGCAGCGACAGTAGTCGGGCGCGCACCCAGCATGGTCCACATCGCACATTCCAGCGCGCCGGTATCGGAACCCGGCATGATACCGACCAGATAATCGTCCGGTACGCCCAGCAATTCCCGCGTCAGGTCGATGGCATATTTCAGCCGCGCCTTGCCGACCGCCGAACGGTGGGAACGGCCCAAAGCCCGGGTTTCAAGATTGCTGGCCGACCAGCCGGGGAATTTGGCCGTGGGTCCGGACGAAAAGAACGGACGTGCAGGTTTTACGGTGGGTTCGGATACGTGCGCAGGCGCACCATTGGTGGTATGTTCGGTCATGTATTCTCTCCTTACAGAGAGCTCGCGCGGCGTTGGGACCGCGTGGCCCGGACATCGCAGTAGTGGGGGCGCGTCTGCTGTCAAGCGGCCAGTTTCGCGGTATCCACGGATCGTGGCGCGATCTGCTTCCGCATCGCGCACCGGCTTTTTTTGCGATACGGTACAAGTGCCGAACCTCTCGCCAAATTGGGGCATTGCGATTATGGCTCTGCCGATATGGCGACGCACCACCCCCAATTTGGCGGACCTCACGCTCGTGATCTGCGAATCGCCCTGTTCAGTGGTAATTACAACATGACGCTCGACGGTGCGAACAAGGCGCTCAACCGGTTGGTCGAATATCTTCTGCGCATCGGCGCGCAGGTGCGCATCTACTCGCCGACGGTAGACGCGCCTGCATTCGAACCGCAGGGCGATCTGGTCAGTCTGCCGTCTTTCGCAATTCCCGGGCGGTCGGAATATCACATTCCAACCGGTATTTCGGCAGATACGAAGCGCGATCTTACAGCGTTCGCGCCCAATCTGCTGCATATATCATCCCCCGATTTCAGCGCGCGGGCGGCGGTGCGCTGGGCAAAAGCCCGCAACATACCGGTGCTGGCATCGGTCCATACAAGGTTCGAAACCTATCCGCGTTATTACCGGATGGGCTTTTTCGAACCGGTACTGGAACGCTGGATCCGCGGCCTTTACAGACGGTGCGATGCGCTGGTTACGCCGTCGCAAAGCATGGTGGAGGTGCTGCGCGATCAGGATATGAACGATGACATATCCATCTGGTCGCGCGGGGTGGACCGGGATATCTTCGCTTCGGCAAAGCGCGATTTTGCATGGCGCCGCGCCCTGGGCATAGCGGATGACGATGTGGCTATCGTGTTTCTGGGCCGGCTGGTCATGGAAAAGGGGCTGGATATTTTTGCCGAAACCATCGTGCAGCTGCGCCGCCGACAAATCGCGCACAAGGTGCTGGTGATCGGCGACGGACCTGCGCGAAAATGGTTCGCCCAAGCCTTGCCCGGCGGCATTTTTGTCGGCTTTCAGACGGGTGAGGAACTGGGCCGCAGCCTGGCCAGCGGCGATTTGTTTTTCAATCCTTCGATCACCGAAACATTCGGCAATGTGACGCTGGAGGCCATGGCGTGCGGTTTGCCGGTGGTCGCTTCCGCCGCGACCGGAAGCCGCAGTCTGGTGGCGGACGCGGTCACGGGCCGGTTGGTGGAAGATGGCGAGCCCACCGCCTTCGCGGATGCCATCGCGCCCTACCTGACCGATCCCACCTTGCGCCGCGCACATGGCAGCGCCGGCGAAACGCGCAGCCGGCATTATTCCTGGGACGCAATCAATCAAAGCGTGGTCGATACCTATTGCCGGCTGATTGTCCGTACGCGATGATATGAGCGACCTTTTTGCCGGCGACCCGGTGCAAGATAGCCCGCAGCCCGTAGTCAGGGACGATGCACCGCTGGCCGACCGCCTGCGGCCCGACGCGCTCGACCAGGTCATTGGGCAGGACCATCTGACCGGACCGCAAGGTGCCATCGGGCGGATGGTCGCGGCGGGAAAACTGTCGTCCATGATCCTGTGGGGGCCGCCCGGGACCGGCAAAACCACCATCGCCCGCCTGCTCGCCGATGCTGTGGGAATGCGCTATACCGCCATCAGCGCGGTTTTTTCCGGCGTGGCCGATTTGAAGAAAGCCTTTGCCGCTGCGGACAAGGCGGCGCAGGCGGGTCAGCGAACATTGTTGTTCGTGGATGAAATCCACCGTTTCAACCGGTCGCAGCAGGACGGGTTTTTGCCATTTGTGGAACGCGGCACGGTCACGCTGGTCGGCGCGACGACTGAAAACCCCAGCTTCGCCCTCAACGCCGCCCTGCTCAGCCGCGCGCAGGTGCTGATATTGCAGCGGCTGGACCAACGCGCGCTGTCGGTGCTGCTGAACCGCGCGCAGCAGGTGGAAGGGCCGCTGCCGCTGACCGGCGAGGCGCGCGATGCCCTAATTGCGTCTGCCGATGGCGACGGGCGCTTTCTGCTTAATCAGGTGGAAACGCTGTATGCGGCGAAGATCGACGATCCGCTGGATCCGGCACGGCTGGGCGCGTTTTTGCAGCGGCGTGTGGCCGTATACGACAAGGACCGCGACGGGCATTACAACCTTATTTCCGCACTGCATAAAAGCCTGCGCGGGTCCGATCCGCAGGCCGCGCTCTATTATCTCGCGCGGATGCTGACCGCGGGGGAAGAGCCGCTATATCTGCTGCGGCGGCTGGTCCGTTTCGCCAGCGAGGATATCGGTCTGGCCGACCCGCAGGCGCTGGTGCAGTGTCTGGCGGCAAAGGATGCCTATGACTTTCTGGGCAGTCCGGAGGGGGAACTGGCCATCGTGCAAGCCTGCCTGTATTGCGCCACAGCCCCCAAATCCAATGCCGCCTATGCCGCACAGAAAGCCGCGTTCCGCAGCGCGAAAGACACCGGCAGCCTGATGCCGCCCGCCAATATCCTGAACGCGCCCACTGCGCTGATGAAAGACATCGGCTATGGCAAGGATTACGCGTACGACCACGATACGGACGATGGCTTTTCCGGCGACGATTACTGGCCCGCCGACCTGACGCCGCAGGTGTATTACCGCCCGGTCGATCGCGGGTTCGAACGCACGATACGCGAACGCATGGCATGGTGGGCGGATCGGCGCAGCGCGCGCGAATGAGGCGGCGGTTCGACTATTTTGTGGCCATCGACTGGTCCGGTGCGATGGGTGCGCGGCAGAACGGGATCGCGCTGGCACTATGCGATGCGCGCGGCGGGCCGCCGGTTCTGGCCGATCGCGGCACGGCATGGTCGCGTCTGGACGTGTTCGCCATATTGCGCGACATATTACCGGCAAACACGCTGGTCGGCATGGATCTTGGTATCGGTCTGCCATTTGCCGATTGTTGTGCCTATTTTCCAGATTGGCCGCAAAGCCCACCCGATGCGAAGGCATTGTGGGCGATGATCGACCATTTGTGCGCGGACGATCCGCATCTGGAGGCCGGCAGCGTTGTCGACCATGCCGAACTGTCGCGCTATTTCCGGCGCCATGGCGGGCGGGAAGGCGACCGATTTCACGGGCACACCGCACGCGACAAGCGCGGGCGGTTTCGCGTGACCGAATATGTGCAGCAGGCAATGGGCTGCAAGCCGACGAGCAATTTCAACCTTGTCGGTGCGGCGCAGGTCGGCAAATCCAGCTTGACGGGGATGCGGATGCTCCACCGTTTGAACGCGCAAGTACCGGTCTGGCCAGTCGATCCCCTGCCCTGCAACGGATCGGTTATCGTGGAAATCTATACCGGTATCGCCGCGCTGGAAGCGGGGAGGACGACGAACACCACGAAAATCCGGGATTTTGCAGGCTTGAACGCTGCGCTCGGTCGTCTCGGTTCACTGCCGATCCTGAAAACCGGCGCGCTGGACGATCACAGCGCCGATGCGTTGCTGACCGCCGCATGGCTGCGCCAGGTCGCAGAACAACCGGCACGCTGGGCCCCAGCTGGCATGAACGCGCAGATTGCTGCAACGGAGGGCTGGACCTTCGGCGCGTTTTGACGCAAAGGGCGCGCCGCAACCCTGTAATGTTGCGCAAAATGGGCCCGCTTAGCTCAGTTGGTAGAGCAGTTGATTTGTAATCATCAGGCCGCGCGTTCGAATCGTGCAGCGGGCACCGTTTTTTGTTTTGACCCTGCGGGCGCGAGGCATCCGTCTCGCTTGCCTCCTCGTATCAACTCGGGCGGCCGGTCGGCCTTGCGGACCCAATGGGCCCGTCGGCTTCAAATCGAACTGGAAATGACTGGGAGCTAGTCCGGTCGCGCGACCAGCGGACGCGAGGCCGACCGGTCGTCGCCCGGTAGGGCGGTAGCCAAGCGAGCGCATGCGAGCGCCGGCACTTGAGGCTAAACAAACAAAACACACGCCTACCCCCGCCCGCGATAGGGCGCGACGCCTTGATCGGGTACCCATAGCCCTTCCGGCGGGGTGCCGGTCTGCCAGAACACATCGATCGGGATGCCGCCGCGCGGATACCAATAGCCGCCGATGCGAAGCCAGCGCGGCTGCATTTCGCGTGCCAGCCGTTCGCCGATGCCCACCGTCACATCTTCGTGAAAGCCATTATGGTTGCGAAAACTGCCGAGGAACAGTTTCAGGCTTTTCGATTCGACAATGGTTTGGGCGGGCGCGTAATCCAGCACCAGATGGGCAAAATCGGGCTGGCCTGTTACGGGACATAGCGATGTAAACTCCGGCGAGACGAACCGCGTAAGATACAGCGATTGCGGGCGCGGATTGGGCACATAATCCAGAACCGCCTCTTGCGGAGAGGCTGGCAGGGGCGTCTGTTGGCCAAGAAACTGCACGTTCGGGTTGGCTGTCGGTGTATCGTTCATGGTGCGCTGATGCCGCGATCGGACAATTCGCACAAGTCGCCTGTGGCTATCGGGCGCTTCACCGCCTATTCAGCGCGCGTTCGATTATCCGCCGTAAATCTTCACCGAACCTCCACAAATATGTACCTGTCGCCATTATGAAACCGTCCATGATTTTTCCGCATCCCGCGAAAGCTGCAACCACTACCATCGTTGCTGCGATGTTCGGGATGAACGCGCCATTGGCCGCATCTCCGGGGACAGTGCGCGATTTCCGTCTGCCGCCCGCGGAACAGCGCGATACCGCGCCCCAGGCCCAGGGTCCGGTCGATGTCGAAGGTCCGGTACGGCGGGCGCCACGCGTAATTGCGCCGGATGAACCACGTTCGGACCCGGTGCTTCCACGTTCCGTTAACCAGCAGCCAGCCCGCGCCGAACCGGCGATACCGCAAACCCGCACTGCACCGCAAACAAGCCGCCTGCCTGCATCGAACCGTAGATCTGAACCGGCGTCGGGGCCAGGGTCGGGGCCGAGTCGGGTTCAACGTCACGGTCGGGGTCAGCGCCTGCTCCGTCACAGGCCACCGCTCCCTCGCCAGCAACCGATGTATCCGTGGCGGACACCGGCCGGCCCGATCCTGCGGCGGAAACTCCCGATAATAATCTTGCCGTGCCAGCGCTATCCCCGGCCCCGGTAGCGCCCGCTACAGCTACGGTTCCGGTCGCGGACAACGATGAATTTCCTGTCCCCATCTGGTGGCTGGCAGCCTTGATGGTAGCCGCCATGGGCATCGTCGGACTCGTCCTGTTGAAACGGCGCCAGAACCTGCTGCCCGCCGGAACGACAACAATTATCGCGCCGCCTCTTGCCCGTTTGCAGGACCCGTCCCCGCCCCCGCCTGCCTCGCCCCTGCCTGACACGCCCCCGCCTGCCCCGCACAATCTTAAAACCGCCGCTGCACCGCGCGTGCCGATCCAGTTGAAAGCGGAAGCGCAATCGCTCAGCCGCAGTCTGATGGCCGCGACGTTGACGTTCAAACTGGATATCCGCAATCTGGGTACGCAGACCATTCGTGACATTGCGATAGATGCCGATCTCGTGACCGCGCATGGCAAGGCACCGGTCGGCCAGCAAGTGGCAAACGCGGATAGCGAACTGCCGTCCCTGCAAATAATCCCTGAAATAAAGGGGCAGGATGTCTATTCCATAACGGGCGAATTCCGTTTGCCGGTCAACCAGATACGCACCATTTCGCAGGGTGCGGCAACTTTGTTCGTTCCGCTGCTGCGGGTCAGGGCGGTCATGCCGGGCAAGACGAGCGTTGTGCAGACATACGTTCTCGGCATCCTGCCAGCCACCGGCCAGGGCAAACTGCAACCGTTCCGGCTCGACGAAATGGCGCAGACATACCGCAATATCGGTTTGCGTCTGCTGGACTGACGGCATGGCGCGGGCTGGCGGCTCGACGCGGGCGAGCGGGCGCGCTACTTGCGGATGCTATGGATATACGCGTTTCATCAGACTGGCTCGCCGCGCATCGCGATACGCATGGGTTGACGGTGCTCGACGCATCGGCGCATCTTCCCTCGGCGCAACGGGATGCAGCGCAGGAATTCGCCGCATCCCATATCAGCGGCGCAAGATTTCTCGATCTTCCCAGCCTGCGCGACGATAGCGGCAATATTCCGTCTGCGGCACAGTTTTCAGCGCGTATGCGCGATCTGGGCATCGGGTCGTCGGATGCAATCGTGCTGTATGACGATAGCGACCTGCACAGTTCGGCACGCGCTTATTTCATGTTTCGTATGTTCGGCTTCCGCAATGTCGCGATACTGGATGGCGGCTGGGCGCACTGGCGCGATGCCGGGCTTCCGGTGGAAAGCGGCACCCATCGCGTCACGCAATCATCCTTCAGCATCGGTCAGGCGGATATTACGCGCCTGCGCAGCAAAGCCGATGTCATCGCCAATCTGGACAAGGGCACGGCCCAGATGGTCGATGCCCGCGATGCGGCGCGCTTTACCGGCGAAACGCAGGACACTGTCCACAACCTGGCCGGCGGGCATATTCCCGGCGCGCGCAATCTGCATTTTGCCGCCTTGTTTGCGCAGGACGGGACCTATCGTTCCGAGGCGGAATTGCGCGCCGTATTTGCAGAGGCTGGGATCGACCTGGATGCGCCCGTCATCGCCAGCTGCGGCAGCGGGATGACGGCATCGGCGGTGTTGTTCGCGCTGGAATTGCTGGGCCATCGCGGCGCGCTGTATGATGGCAGCTGGAGCGAATGGGGCGCCGATCCCGCAACGCCCAAGGAACAGGGCCCGGCCACCTCAATATGACCGAACCAAGTGATACGCATCGCCGCGACACGCGCATCGCCACTGCCGGGCGGCGCCGCGATTACAGCTGGCCGGTGGTCAACCCGCCGATCTGGCGATCCAGCACGCATCTGTATGAAGATACTGCGGCCTTGCGGGCGGGCACCCGCAGCAATGCGGATGGCGAATTTTTCTATGGCCGCCGCGGCGCGCCTACCCAATGGGCATTGTGCGATGCACTGACTGCGCTGGAACCCGGCGCATATGGTACGGTCCTGTATCCCAGCGGTGTTGCAGCGATTGCCGGTGCTTTGCTGAGCGTGCTGAAACCCGGTGACGTATTGCTGGTGACCGATAACGCCTATGAACCGACACGGGCGATGGCCACGGGCTTTTTCAAAAATCTCGGGATGGAAACACGGTTTTTCGATCCCCTTGACGTAAGCGGGTTCGCTGAACAATTTTGCGACAGGACGGCGGCGGTCATGCTGGAAAGTCCCGGCAGTCTGACGATGGAGGTTTGCGATATTCCCGCATTGACTGCCATTGCGCGCGATCGCGGCGCGGTCAGCCTGATCGACAATACCTACGCCACCGCGTTGGGTTTTGCGGCGCTGGACCATGGCTGCGATATCGCGATAATGTCGCTCACCAAGCATGTCGGTGGCCATTCCGATCTGATGATGGGTAGCGCCAGTGCTGGTGAGCGGCATTATCGCCGCCTTCGCCGGACCGCGCAGACTTTGGGGCACATCGTATCACCCGATGATGCGGCACTGGCACTGCGCGGTTTGCGCACGATGCATCTGCGGCTGGAGCGAACCATGCAAAGCGGGCTTGCCGTCGCGAAATGGCTGCAACAGCGGCCGGAAGTATCGCATATGCTGTGCCCCTCCTCCCCGGCGCTACCGGTCATGATCTGTGGCAGCGCGATTTTACCGGGGGTTGCGGGCTGTTCAGCTTCACCCTGGCAGATGTAGACAATGCAGCACGTGACCGGTTCGTGGACCGGCTCAACCTGTTCGGCATCGGCTACAGCTGGGGCGGCTATGAAAGTCTGGCGCTCCCGTTCGATCCCGCACCGATCCGCACCGCCACGCACTGGCCCCCGGAACGGTGGGGCGCAGGCAGCCATCCCGGTGTCCGGCTCGCAATCGGGCTGGAAGATCCACACGATTTGATCGACGATCTGGAACAGGCGTTCATCGCAATGGAACAACAATGATTTCCGCCACCAAAGCCTCCCGGAACAACGCGCCTGCGCCAGCTGCACAAGATAGCGGTGATACCGCGCCAAAAGCGGTCGAATTGCTCGACCCCGAAACCGGCGAACCATTGCTGAACCCGCAAACGGGGGAACCGATCATGGGTATCCCGATGCAGGACCCGGTCCGTGTCCTGAACCCTGTGACGGGGGAACCGATATTGGACCCGGAAACAGGCGAACCGATCATGGCGATCCCCGCGCCTGAGATAGCCGAAGCCGCCGATGGTCCGGCGCAGGCCATCGGCGATCCGGTAAGCGGGGCGGAGGCGGCGCGCGATTCCGTCGCGTCCCAAAGCGAAGTCGTGAGCGGCATTATCGACACGCTGGACGCCGCGTCGGTGCAGATCGGCAGCCATGAGGTTTCGCTATGGGACGGAATTTTCGTTTTGTTGGTGCTCGCGGGCGTATTCACGCTGGCATGGGCGATCAGCCGGGGCGCACGGGCCCTGCTGAAACGCGTGACCAAGCTGGATATGACGCAGCGGTTGCTGGCGGAAAAGATCATTTCCCTCATGATTTGGGTGCTCGCCATATTGATCGGGATCGACGTGCTGGGCATCGATCTTACCGCGCTGGCCGTGTTTTCCGGCGCTTTCGGCCTCGCTATCGGTTTCGGCCTGCAGAAAACTTTCGGCAATCTGATCGCGGGCATCATCCTGCTGATGGACCGGTCCATCAAGCCGGGGGATGTTATCGCCGTCGCAGACCAGGCGGGAACGTCGACCTTCGGTCAAATCCGTAAAATCGGTATCCGGGCCGTGTCGATCACGACCAGGGATCAGAAGGAATATCTCATCCCGAACGAAAACCTGATGGTCAACCAGGTTGAAAACTGGTCGTATTCGTCGAAAAACGTGCGCATGCAGATACCCGTCGGCATAGGGTATAATTGCGATATCAAGCTGGCGGAAAAACTGATGCTGGAAGCGGCCAGGGATTGTTCCCGCGTGCTCAAATCGCCGCCCCCGGTCTGCTGGCTGGACGGGTATGGCGACAGTTCGGTGGATTTCCTCATCCATTGCTGGATTTCCGATCCCGAAGGCGGGGTGGGGAACATCAAATCCGAAGTCCTGAAGCGATTGTGGGATCTTTTTCAGGAAAACGGTATCGAAATCCCGTTCCCCCAGCGCGATCTCAATCTGCGTGGCAACCGCCAGTTCGACCAGCTTATCGCTGCAGTTTCCCAGCGTATCGACAGCAAGAGCTAGTTCTTTGCGTATTCAAGAATTGCAGCAGCGCAAAGAAAACTACCCCGCGTAAAATCCATTCTCGCTGGAGTGTTGGCCCGCGTGCGACCATTTGGGCCGATATGGAAAATTATGGCACAGTCTATCTCGTCGGTGCGGGGCCGGGCGATCCCGACCTTTTGACCGTGCGCGCCGCACGATTGGTGGGCGCGGCCGACATTATCGTGCATGACGGGCTGGTCGATCCGGCTATCCTGGCGCTTGCGAAACCAGGTGCGACATTGATTTGCGTCGCCAAGCAACGATCGAAGCACACGTTGCCGCAGGACCGTATCAACGCCTTGCTCGTGCAGGAAGCCAGGGCAGGCCGCGATGTCGTGCGGTTGAAGGGCGGCGATCCGTTCATTTTCGGCCGCGGGGGCGAGGAGATGGAGGATTGCCATGCCGCCGGCGTACCGGTCGAAATTGTGCCCGGGATCAGCGCCGCCAATGGCGCGGCGGCGGCGGCGCAGATCGCACTGACTCATCGGGACAGCGCCAGCATCGTCAGCTTCGTAGCGGGCCAGTGCAAGGGGTTGAAGGATCAGGACTGGGCCGGGCTTGCCGGACAGCAGCGTACGCTGGTCATCTATATGGGCGTAAAAACCGCCCCGCAGATCGCGGAAAAGCTGATGGCGGACGGGGTCGCGCCCGATATGCCTACAGCCGTAATCGAAAATGCTGCCCGCCCGAATATGCGGGTGTTGCGCGCACCGTTGGCCGGGTTGCCGCAAATGGTACTTCGCGAAAACGTGGTCAGCCCCGCACTCATCGTGATCGGCGCGGTTACGGCGCGCGAAAACCGCATCGTTGCGCAGATTGCGCTGGAGGCTGCGACATGATCATTCTTACCGGCAACGATCTGAAAAGCGGCGCCGTGGTGTGGTGGGACGGCGCGCAATGGTCGCGCAGGATCGAAGATGCCATCGATGTCGGCGCCCAGGCCGAAGCCGAAACCATCATGGGGGCGGAAGAAAGCGCGCGGCGGGTCAATGTGCCTTACGCCGTGCAGGCCACGATGGATGGCGACGTGCCCCGCCCCGACCATATCAAGGATCGCATCCGCGCACTTGGACCGACCGTGCGCCCCGACCTGACGCTGAAACCTGGCGACGCAGCTGCCGCCCAGAAGGTAATCTGATGTATATTTACGATCAATATGACCAGGCGATGGTCGATGCACGCGTGGCGGAATTTCGCGATCAGGCGCAGCGGCGGCTCGATGGCAAGCTGACCGAAGACCAGTTCAAACCCCTGCGGCTGATGAACGGGCTGTATCTGCAATTGCACGCCTATATGCTGCGCGTCGCGGTTCCCTATGGCACGCTGAACAGCACCCAGATGCACGCGCTGGCGGACATCGCGGACAAATATGATCGCGGTTACGGGCATTTTACCACGCGCCAGAATATCCAATACAACTGGATCAGACTGGAAGATGCGGCGGACATTCTCGCCGATTTGGCCAAGGTAGAAATGCATGCGATCCAGACCAGCGGAAATTGCATCCGCAACATCTCGTCCGATCATTTTGCAGGCGCCGCTCAGGACGAGCTGGTCGATCCGCGCCCCTATGCCGAATTGCTGCGCCAATGGAGCAGTTTCCATCCGGAATTCATGTATCTGCCGCGCAAGTTCAAGATCTGCGTGATTGCCAGCGAAACCGACCGGGCGGCCATGCGGCTGCACGATATCGGCATCCAGATCGTGCAGCGCGATGGTGAATTGGGCGCCAGTTTCTATGTCGGCGGCGGCATGGGCCGCACCCCGATGATCGCGCCGAACATCCGCGATTTCGTGCCGCTGGATCAGTTGATAACCTACGCGGAAGCCTGCTTGCGGGTCTACAACCGCTACGGCCGCCGGGATAACAAGTACAAGGCGCGCATCAAGATTCTGGTCCACGAACTAGGCGCCGATGAATACACGCGGCAGGTCGAGGAGGAATTCGCACATCTGCTGGATCAGGATATTGAACCGCCGATTGCGGAGCTGGACCGTATCCGCGCGTTCTTCGAAGATCCTGCATTCGAAGACGGTACAAAAACCACCGACCGTAGCGATCCCGATTTCGCCCTATGGGTCGATCGCAACACGCACCGACACAAACATGACAATTATGTCAGCGCGGTCATCAGCCTGAAGCCCGTCGGCGGTATTCCGGGCGATGCGACCGGCGATCAGATGCATCTGATGGCCGATCTGGCGAAGCGATACAGTTTCGATGAATTGCGGGTCATGCACACCCAGAACATCGTACTGCCCCATGTCGCCATCGCCGATCTGCATGATTTGTGGACAAAGCTGGACGAAGCCGGGCTCGGCACTCCCAATCTCGACCAGATCGGCGACATTATCGCTTGCCCCGGTCTCGATTATTGCAGCCTTGCCAATGCGCGTTCCATTCCGCTGGCTCAGAAGATTTCGCGAACGTTTCGCCGCATCGGGCAAGGACAATAAGCTGGGCGAACTGAAACTGAAGATTTCCGGCTGTATCAATGCCTGCGGGCATCATCACGCGGGCCATATCGGTATTCTGGGCGTCGACAAGAAAGGCGTCGAGAATTACCAATTGTCGCTGGGCGGCAGCGAGGCGGAGGATACTGCGCTGGCCAAGATCACCGGCCGCGGCTTCGATGAAGCGGGGGTGATCGACGCAGTGGACATCGTGACCGATGTCTATCTGGCGAAACGGGATCAGGGCGAACGGTTTCTGGATACGTACCGAAGGATCGGCATGGCGCCGTTCAAGGATGCCCTTTATGACTGACCATACGCCATCCACCAATTCGCCGGCGGAAGGGCGCGGGCCGGGATCGGATACGCTGCTGCGTTTTCGCACCGATGAGCCGTCTGGCGACCCGGCAGTCACGGTCGATGCCTTCGCGCAGCAGACCAATGCCGACGCCGTTCGGATCGAACCGGGCGACGATGCGCGGGCGTTGCTGCCGCATCTTGGCCAGATCCGCCGCATAGAAGTGAATTTTCCTGTTTTCGGCGACGGGCGCGGCTATTCCGCTGCGCGTATCTTGCGAGAAGCCGGGTATGACGGCGAATTGCGCGCCGTTGGCGACGTGTTGGTCGATCAGATCGACAATATGCGCCGCTGCGGTTTCGACGTATTCGAACCCGATGCGCCATTCGATAGCGATGTCTTGGATGCTGCACTGTCCCGATGGCCGCAGGTCTATCAACCCGCAGCAGACAGCCGCGATCCGATCTGGAACAAGCGGCACGTTTCTGCATGAACGAAATGCGCGCCATCGACCGGATAGACACCGGCCCGCGTTATTCGGATGAGGATGCGATCCGTTTGAACCGGATGTTTCGCGGGCAGGACACGCGCGAGATGCTGCACAATCTGGTGGAAGACGATCTGGTCGGCGCGCTTGCCACAGTGTCCAGCTTCGGCGCCGAAAGTGCGGTTCTGCTGCATCTGATCAGCGAAGTCGCGCCCGATCTGCCGGTGCTGTTTCTTGATACAGGCAAACATTTTGCCGAAACCCTCTTGTATCGCGACAGGCTGGTCGCGCAGCTGAAATTGACCAATCTGCGCAATCTGGCCCCCGAACCGGCGTTGTTGGCGGCGAAGGATGAAAGCGGGCTGCGATGGTCCTACGACCCGGACGGTTGCTGCGAAATCCGCAAAGTGGCGCCTCTTGCCGATGCCTTGCGCGGGTTCGATGCCACACTGACCGGGCGCAAGGCCTTTCAATCCGCCACCCGCGCCAATCTGCCGCGGTTCGAAGTGGACAGTTCCGACGCGCAGGGGCGCATGAAAATCAATCCGTTGATCGACTGGACGGCAGACGACATCGCCGCCTATTTCGCGCAGCATGAACTGCCGCGCCATCCGTTGATCGCGCAGGGCTATCCATCGATTGGCTGTTCCCCCTGCACCAACAAGGTCGCACCTGGCGAAGATCCACGGTCCGGACGGTGGAAGGGTTGGGACAAAACCGAATGCGGTATTCACGTTCCCACCGAAGATCAGGATAACGGGTCCGGTATCCCAAACCGACCTGCCACCGGGTTACGATCCGGCATTTTAATCCGGCGCGCTTGCACGGGGATCATCGTTCGATATGGTTGGGGCGATGATATTCGATGTGTTCGCAATCCTGTCTCTCGCCGCTGCGCCGCAAGCGACCATCAAAGACGAATGCCGGTACGATCTAGGCACGATGCTCTCGCTCGATCTGAAAGCGTTCGATCAGGATATGAACGGTGGCTGGCGGCCTTTGGCACAGGCAGGCTGCGAGCTGGAAGTGGCTGAGCTTATCCGTATCTGGCGCCATCACCACCGGGCGCATGACCAGATATTGTACACCCATGAAGGTCAGATGCGGGCCTACGCCGGTCAAACGGATCAGGCAATTGCGCTGCTGCGGCTGACATACAAACCGATGGACTGGGATAGCGATTTCGGCTGGAATTTCTACATGGACGGGACGATTGCATTTTTGGAACGCGACCGCGCCGGTTTGCAAACGGCCATAGGGCGGCTGGCAGAAATTCCCGTGCCGACCGATCCCGCATGGTTCGATGGCGACGGCGCACCGATTTTCGATAGCTGGCCGCCGAACATGAAAGTGCTGCAAGCATTGGACCGCTGTTGGGCCCAAACGTATAAAGAAGCGTATTCGTCGCCCGAATGTTTCGATATGCAAAACCCCGGGCCGTGAATATCTATCTTCGATACACAGTCCAGGACATGTGTTTTGCATTCAGCCGCTCCCAATCCGCTTTAGAGCCAACCTTGTTCCCGATACCATTGTGCCGTCGCAGCCAGCCCGTCCGGCGTCGCGATGCGCGGTGTCCAGATGGTCGCGGGCACCGCATTGTTCGACCGTGCGACCCAGTTCGGATGCAGCATATAGCCAATCCGGTCCTGGGTAAGCCGGGCCTTGTCTCCGCGCGCGATACGGTCGCCATGCGCGGCAAGGTGCAGTGCCCATGCCGGTAGTGAAAGCGGATAGACGGACCGCCCCATCGCCCGCCCTATCGCCGCCGCCATTTCCACGTGCGACCAGCCGCCGATCCGTCCATCATCCGGTTCGAAAAGCGCGTGTCTGGTGTGCGACGAGGGCGGGATCAGCGTCAGTAGCAATTGCGCCAGATCGTCCACATGGATGATTGACGTCGCGCCGCGCGGGGGCAGCGGTATCACGCCGAACTTCGCCGCCCGGAACAGTTCGAACAGATCGCGATCATGTGGCCCGTAAACAGCAGGCGGGCGCACGATGGTCCAGTTCAAGCCACTATTGCGGACCAGCCCTTCGGCCGTAAATTTCGAACTGCCATAGCGCGAAAGCGCGGGCTCTCGCGCAGATAAGGACGATACGAATATGAAACGGTCCACCGACTGGCGTTTTGCCGCAGCGATCATCGCTGCCGTTCCATCCACGTTCACGATATCGAACCGGTCGACATCGGGGCAAGTCGTCAACCCGGCAATATGGATGACCGTGTCTGCCCCCTCCATCAGGCGATCGAGCGCGCCTGCATTACCAAGATCGCCCTGCACCCAGTGAATGCCATCCATTTGCGCGGGAAGCTGCCGCGCCAGTGCGCGCACGCCGGCAGGCTGACGGGTGGCCGCGACCAGTACGGCGCGGCCAACGAAGCCGGTCCCGCCCGATATGGCGATGGTCACAGCATCACCAGATGATCGCGGTGGATCACGGCGGCGCGCGGGGCATGGCCCAGAACCGCCGCGTGTTCATCGTGTCGCTTGCCCATGATCGCATGGCAGGATCGCGCATCATATTCGACCAGACCCTGCGCCACCATAACACCGTCCTGCCCTGCTACCGCCACCAGATCGCCGCGTTCGAAGCTGCCGCCGATATCGACGATGCCCGCCGCCAGAACGCTTGCGCCGGAACACAGCGCGGCAATGCAACCCGCATCGACGGTAATCGTCGCGGGGGGGGGCGCGCGACCACCCAGCCAGGACCGGCGCGCATCGTCGCGGCGGATCGGTACGAACACCGTGCCGCGATCGTCGGCAATCGCGCGCGATACCGGCCGTTCCGGCGTGCCGTTTACGATGGCCAGCGCAATGCCCGCACGTTCGGCAATTCCGGCCGCTTGCAATTTCGATACCATTCCGCCCGTGCCCAGCCCTGAACCCAGCGCATCCTTCGCCATGCCATAGATCCCGGCGTCCATGCCGCGCACGACCGGTACGATCCTGGCGGCGGTGTCCAAAGGATCGCGGTCCATCAAGCCGTCCACATCCGATAACAGGACGACCGCATCCGCGCCGGAGGCCTGGCCCACGCGCGCGGCCAGCCGGTCATTGTCGCCGAAGCGGATTTCCTCCGTCGCGACACTGTCGTTCTCGTTCACGACCGGTACGATACCTGCCTGCGCCAATCGGGCGAAAGTGGCCGATACGTTGAGATAACGCCGCCGGTCCTCCATATCGCCCAGGGTCAGCAATATCTGGGCCGCAGCCAGCCCTTCCTGCGCCAAAGCCTGCGCCCATAATGCCGCCAACGCGATTTGCCCGACCGAAGCGGCGGCCTGTGCATCGGCCAGACTTTTCAGACTGCGGCGGGCCAGCCCCATACGCGCCGCGCCCAGCGCGATCGCACCTGAGCTGACGATCACGACATTCTGCCCCATGCGGCGCATTTCGGCAATCTCTGCCGCGCAGGATCGCACCCAGTCCACCCGCGCCTCGCCCGTTCCATCGACCAGCAGCGACGATCCGATCTTCAGCACCAGACTGCCGCATTTCTGCGGATCGGCCAAATCCTGTTAGCGTTTCGATAGTCATGATGCATGGATACCCTGCGTTCGGCGACAATCCAACTGCGTGACGCGGGCCGGGGCTAAATCGGTGACCAGGGCACGGTATCGTCGACCGTTTCAAGTTCCGCAGCGTTGGTTTCCGTCGAAGTGCGATCGGGGAGATAGGACAGGACGCGGTCGAGCAATGGCGCGATCCCCTGCCCGGTGGCGCCGGAAACCGCAAACACCTCGTCGGCGCCTGCTTCCATCAGTTCGGCAGCGAACCCTTCGACCAGTTCGGCATCGGCCAGGTCGATTTTGTTGAGCGCGATGAGCTGCGGCTTTTGTTCCAGCCCAGCGCCGTATGCCGCCAGTTCTTCCCGCACGGTCTGCATTCCAGCAGCGGGATCGTCACCCGAAATATCGACCAGATGGATCAGCACGCGGCAGCGTTCGATATGGCCCAGAAACCGGTCGCCGATCCCGGCCCCGTCGGCCGCTCCCTCGATCAGACCGGGAATGTCGGCGAGAACGAATTCGCGGCCCTTATGATGGACCACGCCCAATTTGGGCACCAGCGTGGTGAAGGCATACGCGCCCACTTTCGCCTTGGCATTCGACACCGCATTGATGAAGGTGGATTTGCCGGCATTGGGCAAACCCAGCAAACCGATATCGGCAAGCAGTTTCAAACGCAGCCAGACCCACATTTCCTGCGGCGGTTCGCCGGGCTGATGCTGGCGCGGCGCGCGGTTCGTGCTGCTTTTGTAACTGGCATTTCCGCGCCCGCCCATGCCGCCTTCAAGAAAGGTCACGCGCTGGCCGACTTCGGTAAAATCGGCAAGGACCGTTTCCTTGTCTTCCGACAGAACCTGCGTACCGACCGGCACCTTTACCACCAGATCGTCCGCGCCGGCGCCCGTACGGTCGCGGCCCATGCCATGATTACCGCGTTTTGCCTTGAAATGCTGCGCATACCGAAAATCGATAAGCGTGTTGAGACCTTGCACCGCTTCAAAGATTATGTCGCCGCCCTTGCCGCCATTGCCGCCGTCGGGTCCGCCATATTCGACGTATTTTTCCCGCCGAAAACTGACACCGCCGGGGCCGCCGCCGCCGGACTTCAGATAAATCTTGGCCTGATCGAGAAAATGCATGGCCCGCCTTTAGGGGCAAATGCGATCATAAGCCAGCGATGACCCGGCGGATTTCCCGATGCTGCGCCGCTACTCCGGATCCGGAGCGTCCTCGACAGCCGGAATGGGTTCGACGACGGGATTGCTGACGAACACAGGTGTATTCGTGGTGCCGGGAACAAACACCGGGGTTGCATCCGAAACGCCCTGCGGCGGTAACGTATAATCCGGGGTTGCTATCGGAAAAACAGTATCAGCGTATGGCGACCTTGCTGTATCAGCAGCCGGTAAAGGCTGAACCGTTCCGCTGCCGGACTGGGCGGGCGAAGGTGTAGGCGTCAGCGCAGTTGGGTCGGGCAATCTTGGGGTGGGCTGCATATTCGCCGCGTCGGATGCCGGAACTTGTATCGCACGGATGACGGGATCGCCCGACGGTGCAAAATTGCCAAAGCCGGATGCCCCCCCCGACGCGGAATAGGTAGGCGACCGCAGTGCCGCTGCAGGATCATATTCCATATCCCAATTGGCGACGGCGATACGGTATTGTTCCATCGCGGTGTAGAAACTGTCGAACACGTTTTCCAGCCGTGGCAGATTGGCCATCGCGAAGGCTTCCAGCTCGCTATCGGGAAGCATCACGAAATCATTGGCGATATCCAGCGCCGCATCGCAAAATGCGACCTTTGCCGGCGGAAGCGCGTAATAATTATAGACCTGCGTCATGTAGCCATCGAATTTCGGCCGCCACTGTGCGCCATGTTCCTTGCGGTAAAACGCCTGAACATCGTCGCTCGCCTTGCGCAACTCCCGCTTCCTGGAATCCAGAAAGATCCGATAGGCGGGCAGGATCGGGGCATATTTCGGATCGAGGCAATTGAGTGCCGCGACATTCAATCCGGATCTTAGGTTCCAGACGGTCTGCGGGGTCGACAAACCGTAATTTACCGTGCGCCGGATACCGTTAAGATCACGCGGCGGAATATACATGTTCACCGTGGCATTGCCTGGCGGTAACGGGCGTGCGGGAATAATCTTGACGGGCGGCGGCGGTACGGGCGCTGCCACGGGCGGCGGGGGTGTTTGACAACCTGCAATCATCGTCAGTCCGACGCACGCAGCCATAAGACGGAATTTGGCAGGTTGTGTCTGCGCCATGATAAATATCTCCAAAAGCCCGCACAATGTATTGCGCGGCCAGCATTACGCTAGTCTGAAGGGCCTATCTAACCGTTGCTTTGCATAAAGAAAATGCCCGGAATGCATTTCGCACTCCGGGCATTTTTTGGTGAGTCCCCCGCGCAACACTGCGCGATTGTAAACGTCGCCTATTCGCGATTTCCGAGGAAACGCAGCAGGAACAGGAACATATTGATAAAATCGAGATACAGCGAAAGTGCGCCCAGAATGACGGACTTCGCAGCCTCTGCCGTTCCGCGAACGTAGCTGTATTCGGTTTTCAGCCGCTGCGTATCATAGGCGGTAAGACCGGCGAAGATCAGCACACCCAGTGCAGAAATGGCCAGTTCCAGACCGGGCGACCCGATCAGGAAGGCATTCAGCAATGATGCGATGATCAGTCCGACGACACCCATAATCAGGAACGTGCCCCAGCCGGAAAGATCTTTCTTCGTGGTATAGCCCCACAGGCTGAGGCCCGCGAATGCACCGGCAGTGGCGAAGAATGTCAACGCGATGGATGTATCCGTGTAAGTTACGAAAATCGTCGAGAGCGACAGACCCATCGCCGTGGCGAAACCCCAGAACATGATCTGGAGCGCGGAAGCGCTGAACTTGTTACGTCCAAACGACATGAACAATACGAATGCGAGCGGTGACAGCGCGATAATCCAGCCGAGGATATTCGGCGAAGCCACCGTGCCCTGTGCCGTGCGCACTATTTCGAAAGCGGATGCAAACAGCGGCGAATTGACGAACAGCAACGCCACCACACCGGACAATAATACGCCGGATGCCATGTAATTATATATCGAAAGCATATGCTTGCGCAGGCCCGCGTCGAAAGTGACACCGGAAATTTCGCCCTGCATCCCGGGCGTGGTGGTGAAACCCGTCCGCGTGCTGCGGCTATCGTTCCAATTGGCCATTTCAGTCTAACTCCTTTTCCCGCACCCCTATGGCTGCGGGCTCTATATACAATATCGGTGATTTAGCCGTAGTTTTCAAGGAAAACCGGATCGAAAATCGCGCTTATGGTTAATTCTGCCCGTCCGCCTGCCCGTCCGCCTGCCCGTCTGCCTGCCTTGCCATTTCGGTCCCGCGATCATGCGCAGCCTTGAGGCAATCGCGCAGCAGATCGTTCAATGCGCCATCGCGGTCAAGCACGTCCAAACCTTGTTGCGTCATCCCGCCGGGGCTTGCGACACGGGTGGCCAGTTCCCCTGGCGATAATGGTGACGATGCCGCCAGGGCAGCTGCGCCTTCCACCATGGCTACCGCCAGTCGCTGCGCCTGCGCGGGCTCCAGCCCAAGATCGCACGCACCGGCAGCCAGCCCTTCGATAAACCGGTACACGAAACCAGGTCCCGATCCTGCCAGCGCCGTAACCAGATCGAAGCGATCCTCGTCGCGCAGCCATTCCGCCGAACCGATATCCCGGGCAAGCTGCGCAACGGCAGCTTCCTGCGCATCGGATAGGCCCTGTGCAACGAGAGTGTTGGGTGATTTTCCAATGGCGCACGCCAGGTTCGGCATGAAGCGCACAATTGCGCCCACTTCGGGAAAATGTTGTCGATACGTGTCCAGCTTCACACCCGCCAGCACGGAAACCAGAACGGTATGGGCGCCACAGATCGGCGTCAGGCCATCTACCACGTCGCCGATCATGCCGGGTTTGATCCCCAGCAACACCATATCGTAGGGACCGTCCGGCCATTCGCGGTGAAGTTTCAGGTCATGAGCAACGCGTTCCCGCCGGGGGTGATACACTTCGAACCGCGATGCGTCGTAACCCGCCCGCAGCCAGCCATCCACCATCGCACCCGTCATCGTGCCGAAACCGACAATCAGGATCTTGCCAAAGATCATGCTTCGCCCGCCGCATCCACCATGGCGCACGCAAGCGCTTCCTGTGCCGATTTGTCGCCCCACAGCACGAACTGAAACGCGGGATAGAACCGGTCGCATTCTTCCACCGCAGTTTCGACAATCGCCTGCGCCTGATCCAGACTGAGCAGTCCATCGTCGCCCAGCATCGCGGCGTTACGATACACCAATATGTCGCCACTGGACCATATGTCGAAATGGCCCAGCCATAATTGTTCGTTCACCAAAGCCAGCAAATCGCACGCCGGGCTGCGCCTGTCCTTCCCCACCCGCACGTCCGGCAGGCACAGCAATTGCAGAACGTTATCGTCCCGCCTCCAGATGGCGCGCAATTGGTAACTGGTCCAGCTGCCCTGAATTTCGCCGGACATTTCTTCCGGCGAATTCGTGGTAAACGGCCAGCCGCGCGCTTCGAACAATGCGCTGAGCATATCCACGGGGGCCGCGTCGCGATGCAACGGATAGAGTGGCTGACTGGCGGTCATGAATTGGGTCTGCGCGGCATGTCCGGGATGTGCAGGCCCGCCCGCTTTCCCGCAATCATGGGCATTGCGATGGTTGGGGAGAAGTCTTTTCAGCTGTTCAAAGCCTGTGCACAAATCGCCGATCAGGGGAAAGGCGCAGGCCAGAAACGTGATTAACTGCGATAGTTAAACAGGATCGATCTTTTCGCCTTCCGCACTGGTGAACGCGAAACTGTCGATGTTTTGCTGCTTCAGTTCCGCAACGGCCGCATTCGCGGCGCGGGCGCTGGCAAACGGACCGGTCAACAGGCGACTGGTCTGCCCCCACTGCGCCACGAAGCCTTCCTTCCCGGCAAGCGTGTCGGCGGCGGCGCGACTGATTCGCCGCCAGTCGAATTTAAGCGCCGCCCGGTCGCGGCCCGTGGCCACCTGCACCCAGAACCGGCGCGGACTGGCAGGTGGTGCCGGCTCGGCTTCGGCCTTGGGGAGTGCCTTGGCAGCGATTTCGCGCGGCGGGCGGATCGCGGTAATGTCCACGCCCCCCGCTGGGCGCCGATCGGTTGCTCGCGGCTCCAGCGTAAAATCCGCAAATGCTGATGCAACGGAGGCGGGCGCTTCCTGAACCATCGGCTGCGCAGCGGTAACGGGCATGCCGGACGCGGCAGACGTTCCCTGTGCAAGAGCAAAGCCGGGGGCTGGGGCCGTGCCTGTATCGGGACCGACCGTGGCGGCAGAAGGCACCGGGTCCCCTACGCCGGCCCGCGCCGGGCTGAAAGGCTGGAAATCGGAAGGCTGGGAACTGGGACTTTGGGAGCTGGAAGGCTGGGGGATGGAAGAATTGGCGACATTGTCGACCGGCGCCAGTTCCCCTGTATTGCGCACTCCGGCAAGCTGCGTTCCGCGCGCACCTAACGCCCGGCGAATTGTCCGGCAAGACGGCTGCGACCTCGGCAGGGTTGGCAGTCTGCACGGTCGGCACTGCAACCTGGGTGGCGGGCCTCGACCGGCTTTGCTTGCGAAGGTCCGTACTGGCCTCGGTCGCCGTCCGGGCGGCGCGGCGCTCCGATCGGGGGGTCCGGTAATTGCGCGGTTCGGCGCGGGGGCGGGACCGGGCCGTTGCCGCAGGCGCGCGCTGCGCGGCGTTGCCGAGCGGCTGCCCGACCGGAGTCAGGCGATCATCGGATGCCGGGGTATATTGGGCAATACGGGGCCGATCCTGACCGATCTGCGCCGCCTGCGGAAACACGCCGAAATTGGCCGCGGCAGCTTGCTGCGCACGGGTAAGCTGCGACATATAGCGCAGATATGGTGCGATACGTGCGGACTGGTCCTGCGGCATGGCCCGGCCGGCCACGTCGATTGCCGCCGCATCGTCCCCCAGGATAGCCAGACCGAATGCCTGGACCCGGTAAGCCATGGTCGCATTCTGGGCGAGCAATGGCGCAAGCACCGCGTCGAATGCACGGCGATCGCCCGAAATTGCGTGGTTCAGGGCCAACCGCTGCCGCACGGTCGCATCCTCGCGCGCGGCAAGCGCGGCCGTATATTGCTGGCGCGCCGACGCGGTATCGCCCACCAGATCGTAAGCCAGCCCGCGATCGCCTGCCATCGCGGAAATCGGCGCGCCCAGTGTCTGCGCTTCGTCGAACAGGCGCAGCGCATCCAGCGGGCGTTGTTTGCGAATATAGGCGGATGCAAGGCCAAGCTTGATCTGCCCGTTGCGCGGCGACAGCTCCTGGGCGCGCCCGAAAAATCCGATTGCCGCGTCGATATCGCCAAGCTGGATGGATGCATTTCCGGCATCGATCAGCGCTGCGACATTCTGCGAATCACGTGCAAGGCGCTGCAACGCGTTGCTGAGGTCGGACACGCTTTGCGGTGGCAGCGGCTGCACCACCTCCTGCGCGAAAGCCGGTGCCGGCATCATCACCCCCGCCACGACCCCCGCCATCGCCCCCATCATTGCGCCCGCCACCGCACCTGCCAGCGCCGTCGACCCGGCCAGGGGGGCGAAGGGTACAACAAGACCTAGTGGCAGCCTGGCTGCAAGAGAAGCGGTAGCTTTCATAAACTGTCGTTTCCCGATTATTGGCCCCAATTATCGGCTAAGCCCGGCAGCGATCCCGTTCATCAAACGGGCGCACCCATTGGACCGGGCACGCTTAACGCTGGGTACGTGAACCTTGCCCAAACGAACCGTATTCAGCCCTATTGGTTGTTCTGTCGCCCCAGAAAACGCGGGATATTCAAGGCCGAGCTGTCATCGTCATCGTCGTCGTCGGAGCGGTTCGATCCTTTCGAATCGCTGGACCCCCTGGATAGATTGGCCATCCGTTCGAAAAGGGTGCTGCCGGCACCGGCGGCCGAACTTGCCGGTTTGTCGGCATCCTGCGCGGATGACCGCCCCGATGCCTGAGCGGAGTCCACATCCGGCTGCGCGTTCTGCACCATATCGTCGCGGCCGGTACGCCGCGATTGGACCGGGCCATCTTCGTCGGCAAGCCGGTCGGCGTTCGACAATATTTCGTCTGCAGCAGTGCCTTGCGCTTCCGAAACCAGATCGAACGGTTCATCGCCATTGTCGGGTTTTGCAAAACCTCCCTGGCTTTCGGCCGTCCCGTGAAGATCGTCGCTGGCGGGTATCGGAATGGTCGGTCCGCCGTCCGCCGGCTCATGCGTATTCGATCCATCGCGCTTATACGACAGGTCCGCATCATCGTCGTCTGCCGCAAAGTTTTGCCGGATGCCGGCCAGCGGATCGACAATTCCGTCGACATCGCCGTCGTCATCCTCGTCGTAGTCTTCCCCATCATCCGCATTCCCGTAACCGGCGGTCAAACCGGACAGACCCGATAGGCCGATCGGTTTGGCGCCCGGGTTTTTCAGGATAGGCGAATAATCTTCCGCAGTTTCGGCAGCTTCTTCGGTTTCTTCGGGAAGATCGAGAACCGGACGCTGCGGTGCGCGCGCATTTGCAGGCGGCATCGATTGCGCGCCGCGGCGGGTTTCGACGGATGCCGCATCCGCTTCGATACCGGTCGCAACGACCGATACGCGGATTTTCCCATCCAGATCGGGATTGAAGGCGGAGCCCCAGATGATGTTTGCATCCTCGTCCACCAATTCGCGAATGTGATTGGCGGCTTCGTCCACTTCCAGCAGCTTCATGTCCTCGCCGCCGATTATGGAGATGATGACCCCCTTCGCGCCCTGCATCGACACACCGTCCAGCAGCGGATTGGCGATCGCCCGTTCGGCGGCTTCCAGCGCACGGTTTTCACCCTCGCCTTCGCCAGTGCCCATCATCGCCTTGCCCATTTCCTCCATCACGGATTTGACATCCGCGAAATCGAGATTGATCAGGCCGGGCATCACCATCAGGTCGGTGATGGAACGCACGCCCTGCTGCAGCACTTCGTCGGCCAGCTGGAACGCTTCTTTGAAAGTGGTATCGGCTTTCGCAATCAGGAACAGGTTCTGGTTGGGAATGACGATCAACGTATCGACGTGTTTCTGCAATTCGGTAATGCCGGCCTCTGCCGCGCGCATCCGCCGCGTGCCTTCGAACATGAAAGGTTTGGTCACCACGCCCACTGTCAGCACACCTTTGCGGCGTGCAGCTTCCGCGATGACCGCAGCTGCGCCGGTACCCGTACCGCCGCCCATTCCGGCCGCGATGAAACACATATTCACGCCATCCAGCGCATCTTCGATTTCCTGCACGGTTTCTTCCGCTGCCGCTTTCCCCACTTCGGGACGGGCGCCCGCGCCAAGTCCACCGGTGATATCCGGCCCCAGCTGGATGCGGGTATCGGCGACGGCCGTATTCAGCGCCTGCGCATCCGTGTTCATCACGATGAAATCGACGCCTTCGATCTGCGCCTCGATCATATTGGCAATGGCGTTGCCGCCTGCCCCGCCCACCCCGATGACGGTAATTTTCGGGCGGAGTTCGTCGGATGCCGCAGGGCCGATACTGATGCTCATTTACATGTCCCTCCAAGGGAATATTCGAATTTCAGAGATATTCATTACGCTTGCCACAAACATTTTTCACCGTGCATAGGCGCCATCCTCTTATCCACAGTGGTTAATCCTGCGGGAATAACAACAGTCCGCTCGCGAAACTGGCGCTTCCATCTAGAAATACTCCCGTGCGGCCCGGACGATACGATTGACGATCGCCATGCCGCCGACCTTTACCGTTTGCTGGTATCCCGCGTCGATCGTGCGGATATCCAATGGATCGTCTGCGGCATAGATACATATTCCGGACAGAGTCGCAAAACCGGGATTGGCGTGCGCTTCGGGTAACCCGCGAAGGGATTGGGCCTTGCCGATGCGCACCGGCCGGCCCAGCGCACTTTCGATAAATTCCGCGATACCGGCCAGTTCCGCGCCGCCGCCGGTCAACACCACCTGTCCGCCGCGCGCCCCTGCAAAACCCATTTCCTTCAGCGCACGGTTCATATCGTCCGACAGAACGGAAAGCTGTTCGGTGACGACGGAAACCAGTTCGGCGCGCGGAATGCGCCCCTGATCGTCGGCCCCGCGTGCGATCGGGCCGGTGCCTTCATCGCCGGGTCCGTTTACCGGCACCATTTCGCGATGGTCGGTAGGGCTGGCGATGGCCGAACCTGCCACGCATTTCAACCGTTCGGCCTGAAACCGGCGGACCCCGAAGGCGGAAGCGATCGCATCGGTAATGTCGGCGGCGCCCATCGGAATGGCTTTCAGCCCGACCAGCATTCCGGCCGCATACACCGCCACATTGGTGGTCTGTCCGCCGATTTCTATCAATGCGGTGCCCAGTTCGCGTTCTTCATGAGAAAGGCAGGCGTGACCCGCGGCGACGGGGGCAGCGACTACGCTGACGACTTCCAGATGGGCGTTCTGGACCGCTTCGATCAGGTTCCGCACCGGTGCGCCTTCGGCCAGCATCACATGGATATCCACGCCCAGCCGTTCGGCATGAAGTCCCTTGGGATTGGCAACGCCATGGGCGCCGTCCAGCGTATAATGCGCAGGTTGCGCGTGCAGCACCATGCGCCCGTCAGGTTGGATAGCATCGCGGGCCGTAACCAGCAATTCATCGATATCCTCTTCTTCGATGCGCCTTCCGCCGATGTCTATTTCAACCTTGGCGATGCGGCTGGTCAGGCCGGCCCCCGCGCATCCGACCCAGACGCTGGATATGCTGGTGCCTGCATTCTTTTCCGCCCGTTCCACCGCATCCCTGATGGCATAGGTCGCCGCAGCCATGTCGGTGATATAACCGCGCTTGATACCCTGGCTTGCACGGTGGCCGGAACCCAGCACGATCATTTCGCCGGTTTCCGACACGCCCATGATCATTGCGGAAATGCGAAACGACCCGACATTGACTGCGCCGAACACGCGGCTGATACGCGGCAGGGGCATTATTGCGCAGCCTTCGCATCGGCTGCCGCCTGCGCGCGGCCTGGAATGCGCATATAAATCCGGTCCGGTGCGCGCATATCGAACTTCGCCACCTTCCCCCCCAGAAGCCGGCTGGTTCCATCCAGCTTGGCAAAAGCCACCAATGCACCCGCAGCTTCGCGTTCGCCCTGCGGCAATGCCAGAACCTGATCGGTATCGAACGCCACATCCCAGCGGCGATTGCCAACCCATTCCGCCCGCCTCACCCGCGGTTTCATGGCCGGCGCGGTGTCCAGCAGCTTGCGCAGGGCCGCCACCTGCTTTTGCGCGCCCGGTCCCGAAATTCGCAGCATTCCCCTGGCATTGGCAGCCGATACAGGCTCCAGCTCCGCGCCCGTGGCATCGATCAACACCAGCGTGTCTGCCCTTTGCAGCACCGCGTGCGGGGCGCGTTCCACAATATCGACGACGACGGTATCGGGCAGTTGGCGCGATACCCGCGCATCCTTGACCCAGCGCAGTTCCAGCAGTTCGGCGCGGATTTGCGCCACATCGACCAGCGGCATCGGCTGGTTGAGTTGGACCCGTTCGTAGATCTTCAGTTCATTGATCCGATCCGCCCCGCGCAGGGTGACGGATCGTACGACGAAACCTGAATCCGCTGCCACAGCCGCAACCTGCTGCCGGGCCATGGTGGGCACACCCGCCAGACTGGCGACAAGCCAGGCAAGAGCCACCGCGCCGCCCAGGATGATGGCCAGGAAAATGCGCTGCAGCTGCGCTTCGGTAAAAGGCAGGATCGCCATGGCAGAATCCATGAATGTCGTCGTGTGCGCCCGGGCCCGGCGCGCCGTGGCAGCCCGGCTGGTTGCCGCAGCCGAACGGCGCACACCCTGCGCGCTGCGTTTGACCGTGCGTTTATGCGTCGCCATCGACCCCTCCCGCTACGCGATGATTGCGCAAAGCATCCGCAATGATCGTTTCCACCAGATCGCCGTAATCCATGCCGCAATATTTCGCCTGTTCGGGCACCAGGCTTAACGGGGTCATTCCCGGCTGGGTGTTGGTTTCCAGCACGAACAATCCGTCTTCGCCCCGATTATCATCCCAGCGGAAATCGGTACGGCTGGTTCCCCGGCACCGGAGCAGGCGATGCGCACGCACTGCATAATCCAGGCACAGGCGGCTGATATTGTCGGGTATTTGCGCCGGACAGACGTGATCGGTCATACCGTCGGTGTATTTTGCATCGAAATCGTAGAAGCCCGACTTTGGCACCAATTCGGTAACGGTCAGCGCATACGGGCCATCCGCCCCGTCGATCACCGCAGTCGTCAGTTCGCGTCCGCGAATGAACGGTTCGGCCAGCAAGACCGCGAAATCCTGCCATGGGCCCTTGGCATCGCTGGCGATGGGGTTGCCGTAATCACTGTCGTCCGTGATGATCGCGACGCCTACGGACGAACCTTCGTTCACCGGTTTCAGGACATAGGGGCGCGGCAGCGGGTCCGCTTTGAAAAGATCGATGCTGGCTACGATGCGGCCACCCGGCATGGGTATACCGGCTGGCACCAGCGCCTGTTTCGTCAATTGCTTGTCGATCGCGATAACCGATGCTGCCAGCCCTGCATGGGTATAGGGCAGCCCCATCAGATCGAGCATGCCCTGCACGCTGCCATCTTCGCCCGGTACGCCATGAAGGGCATTGAACACCACATCGGGCGCCGCTTCGGCGATGCGGGCGGCGATCTGGCGATCCATGTCGATGCGCGTCACCCGGTGTCCGCGCGCCTCCAGAGCGTCGGCCACGCCGTTTCCGCTCATCAGGGAAACTTCGCGTTCATTCGCCCAGCCGCCCATCAATACCGCGACGTGCAGTTTGGGAATGATCGGTTCGATGGTCATATCAGGGGCGCCCCACACGCTGGATTTCCCATTGGAGATCGATGCCGGACTGCGCGCGAACGCGGCGGCGTACATCTTCGCCCAGCGCTTCTATGTCCGCGCTGCTCGCCCCGCCGGTGTTGATGAGGAAATTGGTATGTTTTTCGCTGACCTGTGCGCCGCCCATGGTCAGACCGCGGCAGCCGGCATCGTCCACCAGTGCCCACGCCTTGTGCCCTTCGGGATTTTTGAACGTCGATCCGCCGGTCTTGGTGCGCAGCGGTTGCGATTGCTCGCGGGCCTGCGCGATCCGGTCCATTTCCGCGCCAATTTCCTGTGGGTCGCCCGGCACGCCCCTGAACCGCGCCGCAACCACGGTTGCGCCCGGCGGCAGGGCAGAATGGCGATAGCTGTAATCGAGATCCGACGCGGGGAATGTGTGGCATTGCCCATCCGCCATTATGACATCGCAATCGATCAGGATGTCGGATACTTCGCGCCCATACGCGCCGCCATTCATCCGGACGAAACCACCGACCGTGCCGGGGATGCCGCGTAGAAATTCCAGCCCGGCAATACCGGCATCGCGCGCGGTCGACGACACCAGAATGCCGGATGCCGCGCCGCCGCACGCGATAGTGGAATCCGCACCTGCCGCAACCTGCGCGAACGGCTTTCCCAGCCGGATCACAACGCCCGGCACGCCCCCATCACGGATTATAAGGTTGGACCCCAGGCCGAGCGGCATGACCGGCATTCCCCCGCCGATACGCCCCAGGAATTCGCGCAGATCGTCGATATCGGCAGGTTCGAACAGAAAATCGGCCGTCCCCCCGGTTTTGAACCAGACCAGCTTGGCAAGCGGCGCATCGGGCGTCAATTTGCCCCGGATACCGGCGGTATCGACAAGGACATCCGTATCGTCGTCGAAACTCGCCTGCGGAGCTGCGGCATTCAGGTCTGCGGCGGGATCGTCAGGCTGGATCATGCCGCAGCACCGCCGATGTTACGTTCAAGATGCGCGGGAAGTTCGGCGGCCCACCGGGTGATGTCCCCCGCCCCAAGGCACACGATCATGTCGCCGGGCGCCATGTCGCGCGCAAGAATTTCCGCAAGATTTTCCAGCGTATCGACACGGGCCGCATCGCGGTGGCCGCGCGATTTCAGACCCTGCACCAACGCTGCGGAATCGATGCCCGGAACAGGATCTTCGCCGGCTTCGTAAACCGGTGTGACCAGCACGCTGTCGGCATCGTTGAAACAGCTTTGGAAATCATCCATCAGATCGCCCAGCCGGGAATAGCGGTGGGGCTGCATCACGGCGATTACGCGCCCTTCGCCGCGCGCTCTGACACTTTCCTGCGCGGCGGACAGCACCGCGCGGATTTCCACCGGGTGGTGGGCATAATCATCGATGATCGTCGCCCCTGCCACCGTCGCGATTTTGGTAAACCGCCGCCGTACGCCGCCGAATTTCGCAAAACCGTTTACGATCACATCGTCCAGGCATTCCATTTCGATGGCTACTGCAATCGCGGCAAGCGCATTCTGGACATTGTGTTTGCCCGGCATGGGCAAGGTCACCCCTTCGATCCGGCGATCTTCCCGCCCCCGCTGGCGAACCACCACATCGAAGCGGTTGCCCCCTTCGTAGGGCTGGATGTTCACACCGCAAATATCCGCCTGAAGCGAAAATCCGTAAGTGACCACGCGCCGGTCGCGAACCTTGCCGATCACGGCCTGCACTTCGGGGTGATCGATGCACAGGATTGCGGCGCCATAAAACGGAACATTGTGAATGAATTCGACGAATGCAGTCTTCACCCCTTCGAAATCGCCATAATGGTCGAGATGTTCGGGATCGATATTGGTGACGACCGCGATGGTCCCATCCAGCCGCAGGAAGCTGCCATCGCTTTCATCGGCTTCCACCACCATCCAGTCGCTATCGCCCAGCCGCGCATTGGAGCCATATTGTTCGATGATGCCGCCATTGATGACCGTCGGGTCGATCCCGCCGGCATCCAACAGGGCGGCGATCATGCTGGTGGTGGTGGTCTTACCGTGCGTCCCGGCCACCGCGACCGTGCTTTTCAGCCGCATCAGTTCTGCCAGCATTTCGGCCCGGCGGACCACCGGCACGCGATTTTCCAACGCAAAGGCGACTTCGGGATTGGTGCGCCTTACCGCCGTGGATGTGACCACCACGGCGGCGCCTTCCACATTCTGCGGGGCATGGCCGATAGTCACGGCAATGCCCCGTTCGCGCAGGCGCGCCACGCTCGGGCTGTCGGACAGGTCGCTGCCCTGGACCCGGTAGCCGAGATTTTTCATGACTTCCGCGATCCCGGACATGCCAATGCCGCCGATGCCCACGAAATGGATGATACCGATATCCGTACCGACGCCCTTCATCGCACCGCGTCCTTCGCTGCGCCCTGGGCGACCTGAACCCCCTGCGATGCACCGCGGGCATTGTTCTGGCCGACATGGATTACATCCATCAATTCGCTGCCGCCGAAGCTTTCGACCAGATCCGCCAGATCCTGCACCGCTTTCGGCCGACCGCAATTCCATGCGGCGTGGGCTGCATTGGCCAGCGTTTCGGGACGCTGCGCCAGCGCCTGTATCTGCTTGGCCAGTTCCTTGGCCGTGAAATTGGGTTGCGGAATGGCGCGCGCACCGCCTGCCTTGGCCATTTCGCGGGCGTTTGCAGTCTGGTGATCATCGGTCGCGATCGGCAGCGGGATTAAAATCGCCGGGCGGCCTACCGCCGTCAATTCCGCAATCGTCGATGCGCCAGCGCGCCCGATGAAAATATGCGCATCCGCAAGGCGGGCTGCCATGTCGGTGAAATAGGTACCCAGTTCGGCGGGTATGTCGTGATTGCGGTATCGCATACGGACATTGTCGATATCTTCGGCGCGGCATTGCTGCGTAATCTGCAATCGGGAACGCAAGGCGGGCGGCAGCATCGCCAGCCCATCCGGCACCACTTCGGACAGCACTGTCGCACCCTGGCTTCCGCCGGTTATCAAGATACGCAGCAGACCGTCTTCGGTGAACGCAGGAAAAGGCTCCTCGCGCAATTGCAGCACCTGCGCCCGAACCGGATTGCCGACCAGATGGACTTTGCCATCATGTTTCGTTTTCAGGCGTTTGATGTGCGGATAAGCGGTGGCGATGGCATTCACCCGCCCGGCCACCAATCGATTGACGCGGCCCAGTACCGCGTTCTGTTCGTGCACGATTGCCGGGATGCCGGCCGATGTCGCCGCCAGGATGGCAGGTGCCGCGGGATAGCCGCCGAACCCGATGACCGCGCTGGGTTCGAAACTTTCAAACAGGCGCAGCGCCATTCGCCGTCCGCCCCACAGCGCTTTCAGCGCGCCGAACCATTTCAGCGGGTTTTTGCCGAACCGCCCGGCGGGCAGGATATGGGCGGGAAGGAAATCGGGTTTGCCGGGGATTTGCGCGCCGCGATCATCCGTAATCAGCGCCACGTGATGGCCGCGCCGATCCAGTTCGGTCGCCAGCGCGAATGCCGGGATCAGATGCCCGCCGGTGCCGCCCGCGGCCAGCACGTAATGTCGGTTCGCCCCGCTCATGCCCGGCCCCCTTTCCGCCGCAAAACCCCCTTCAGGCCCGGAGTCTCGCGGGTCAGAAACGGATTTCTGCGCGTTATCGCCAGCAACAGGCCTGCCCCCAGGCATACCGCAATGGTGCTGGACCCGCCATAGGATATCAGTGGCAATGTCATTCCCTTGGATGGAAACAGCTGGAGGTTTACCAGAATGTTGATGAACGCCTGCCCGCCGATCTGCGTTACCAGGCCTGCCCCGGCAAGCAGTTTGAACAGATTGTCCTCCTCCGCCAGCCGAACCAGCACACGGGCGATGACCGCAAGGTACAGGATTACGATGATCGCGCAGGTGATGAGACCGAATTCTTCCCCGATAACCGAAAAGATGTAGTCGGTATGCGCTTCCGGCAAATTCAGCTTGCGTACGCCCAGGGCATAGCCGCTGCCGGTCCAGCCGCCGGCCAGCAGCGTGCGCTGCGCCAGATCGACCTGATCGAATGCAGTCCCGCCGCCCAGAAAGGAATCGATCCGGTTGCGGGCATTGTCATAAAGAAAATAGGTCGCGGTCATGGCCGTCACGCCCAGCCCGATCAGCGCGCCGATCCGCTGCACCGATACGCCGGACAGCAGGACCAGCACGAACCAGACGCCGCCGAACAGCAATGTTTCGCCAAGATTGGGCTGCGCCATTACCAGCAGTGCAACGAACCCCATCAGTCCGGTTACGATGCCCAGAACCGGCAGATTGGGATCGCGCAGCCGCCACGACAATATCCAGGCGAGCGCGATGGCAAAACCGGGCTTCAGAAATTCCGATGGCTGGAACCGGATACCCAGATTGATCCACCGTTTCGCCCCGTTCACCTCATGCCCGATCATCGGCACCAGGATCAGCATCGCCAGCATACCGGCCGCCAGCACTACGCCGAAACGCCGGGCGTTCTCGGTCGATAGCAGGGATGCACCCGCCAGCGTGAGCAACCCCAGAAACTGCCAACGCAGATGCGCCCAGTAAAAATACAGATCGGGCAGCGTAACGCTGGCGGTGCTGAGGCGTCTGGCGCTGGCGGGGGATGCGGCAGCGACAGCAGCCGTGCCGACCGCCATCAACAACACGATCAGAAACAGCAAGACGCGATCGATTTCGCGCCACCAGATTTTCAGTTCGGACCGCCAAGAACTGCGGAACCTATCTTGCGCCATGCCGCGCTGCAAATGGGGGGAGCGCGGAATATAGGGCTGTGAAACATTCATGCCGAACGCGCACCCGGCAGGCGAATATCGTCCGGCCCGTCGCAGGCAGTGAGCGCGCCGACGATGGAATGAAACAGCTCGCCGCGCGCTTCGTAATCGCGGAACTGGTCGAAACTGGCGCAGGCCGGAGACAACAGCACGACATCGCCGGCGACGGCTTCTGCCACCGCCTTGCGCACGGCTTCGCCCAGAAGTTCGCAATTGCTTGCCTGGACCTTGCCATCCAGCCATTCGGCAAAATGCGGTCCGGATTCGCCGATGGTATAGGCGGCTTTCACATTGCCGAGATGCCTTGCGCATTCGCCCAGCCCGTCTTCCTTGGCCAGACCGCCCACGATCCAGTGAATCCGCGGATGGGGATCGGGCGGGTAGCCCGCAAGGGCGGGCGCGGTCGACGCCGGATTGGTGGCCTTGCTGTCATTGACGAACAGCACGCCATCCGTCTCGCAGACGATTTCCATCCGGTGGGCCAGACCGGTAAAGGATTTCAGCCCGCGTTCGATCGCATCCTCCGCAATGCCCAGTTGCCGGCAGGCGCGCCGTGCCACGATCGCATTCTGGAGATTATGCGGCCCCTGCAAGGCGCGCCATTCCTCCTGCCCTGCCAGCGATACGCAGCTTAAATCCTCCATCCGGTCCGCGCCCAATGCATCGCGGTATCGCGCCAGGATAGCCTGCGATTGTTCATCCGATCCCGACACCAGACCCACACCGTCATCGGCCAGCATGGCGAACAAACGTGCCTTGGATGCCGCATAGGCGTCAAACCCGTCATATCTGTCGAGATGGTCCGGCGAAATGTTCAGTAACACCGCCACCGCACATTGCAGGCTGTATGTGAGGTCGATCTGGTAACTGGACAGTTCGAGCACATACACACCGTCATCGCGCAAGGCATCCTGCGCCATGATGGGAACGCCGATATTGCCGCCCATCAGGCATGACAGACCGGCCGTTTCACAGATGTGATGGATGAGCGCCGTAGTGGTGGATTTGCCATTGGTGCCGGTAATACCGACTACGCGGTGCGGCAGCAGATCGGACTGCGCCAGCGCGAACAATTCGATATCGCCAATGATCGGCACGCCGCATTTCGCCGCGTGATCCACGATGGGGTGACTGTTCAGCGGCACGCCCGGCGACACCACGACCCCGGAATAGCTCGAAAGATCGATGTCCAGCGGGTCGGCCAGATAGGCGCGCCCTTCCAGTTTTTCGCGTGCCACGTCCTGCCGGTCCCACGCGGTCACGTGCGCCCCGCTGGCCAGCAGCGCCTCTGCCGCGGCCAAGCCGGAGCGGGCGAGGCCCAGAACGGCGTATCGTTTTCCGGCAAATACGGGGGATACGATCATGGATTTATCACCGCAGCTTCAGGGTCGACAGGCCGATCAGCGCCAGCACGATCGACACGATCCAGAACCGCACGACGACGGTGGATTCGGCCCAGCCCTTCTGTTCGAAATGATGATGGATCGGTGCCATGCGGAAAATGCGCTTGCCGGTGCGTTTGAACCAGAACACCTGAATAATGACTGACAGTGCTTCCACCACGAACAGCCCGCCCACGATCGCCAATACGATTTCATGGTGGGATGCAACGGCAATCGCCCCCAAAGCCCCGCCCAGTGCCAGGCTACCGGTGTCACCCATGAAAACGGCGGCGGGCGGTGCGTTGAACCACAGGAATGCCAGCCCTGCGCCCATGATGGCCGCGCATAGAATGGCAAGTTCGCCCGCGCCCGGCACATGGGGTATGCCCAGATATTCGGAAAAATCCGCCCGCCCCACCAGATAGGCGATCAATGCGAATGTACCTGCTGCAATGATGACCGGCATGGTGGCCAGCCCATCCAGCCCGTCGGTCAGGTTTACCGCATTGCCCGCGCCCACGATGACCGTTGCCGCGAACAGGTAATAGACCGGGCCCAGCGGAATTGCGGTGTCGACCAGAAACGGGATATACAGATTGGTGTTGATCTGGCTGACCATCAGCCATGCCGCCGCGCCCGCGACAATGAATTCGAGCAGCAGGCGGACCTTGCCCGATACGCCCTTGTGACTTTTCTTCGTCACCTTGTCGAAATCGTCCATGAAGCCGATCAGTCCGAAGCCGAATGTCACGCCGACACAGGCCCAGACCAGCGGATTTCGCAGATCCATCCATAACAGGACGGAAATGGCAAAGGCGATGATGATCATCAGCCCGCCCATGGTCGGCGTTCCCACTTTCGCCTGATGGCTCGCCGGCCCGTCGGAACGGATCGGCTGGCCCTTGCCCTGCCGGATGCGCAGCATCAGGATGAAGCGCGGTCCGATAATCAGGCCGATCACCAGTGCAGTCATCAATGTCGCACCGGCACGGAAGGTCTGATACCGGATCAGGTTCAGAATACCTTCGAAATTGAGCCATTCGGCGATGAGATACAGCATTCAGGCTTCCTGAATTTCCGATATAATTTGCGACACCGGGCCTATTGCGCAGATTTTCTTAAACGCCGCCATATCACTGCCTCGCGGTAAGATGCGCTACAACGCTGCCCAGGCCGACGGAATTGGACCCTTTGACCAGGATTGCGTCGCCATTGGTTATGCCGAATTCTTCCAAAGCCATAATGGCTGCGCCCGGGCTGTCGTAATGGGCGAAGGACAAGCCGCTCGCAAGCGCACCACGAGCATTCTTCCCCAAGTGCCGCGCAAGCACCGTCATCTCGTCCCCCACCAGAATAGCATAATCGATTTTGGCTTCGGCAAGATGTTCGGCAATCTGTTCATGAAAACGCGGGCTGAAATCACCCAGTTCCTTCATCGATCCCAGCACGGCCACGCGCCGGGTCGCAGGCGTTTGCCCAAGCTGGCGCAATGTTGCGCGCATGGAAGCGGGGTTGGCATTGTAACTTTCATCGATCAACAGCGCCTTGCCGCTATGTGCCGCGATCCGGTGGCGGGCGCCGCGCCCTTTCAGACCACCCATTTCCGCCAGCGCCAGCCCGGCCGAACCCAGATCGCCGCCTGCCGCCTTGACTGCGGCCATCACGGCCAGCGCATTGCCGATCCAGTGTTCGCCCGGCTCCGCCACGGAAAAGCACATGCGTGTATCGCCCAGATCGGCAGTAACCAGCGAACCGCCATTGGCGGACGGTATGGCATCCAGCAGAGCGGACATCGGCAAGCGTCGCTGCGCCCGAATGAAACGGTTTTGACGCCATGTCGCTGCGCGGCCAGTCGCAATTGTTCGAATTGCGGGCTGTCTGCTGGGATTACCGCTGTCCCGCCAGGCTCCACCCCTGCGAAAATTTCGGCCTTCGCATCGGCAATCGCTTCGATGGAGTCCGAGATTTTCGATATGGGCTGGGGCGATTGTGGTGATGATGGCGACGTGCGGCTTCACCTGTGCGGTCAGCGCGGCGATTTCGCCTGCATGGTTCATACCCATTTCGAAAACCGCAAATTCACTGCGTGCCGGCATTCTGGCCAGGCTGAGCGGAACGCCGACATGATTGTTGTAACTGCGCACGCTGCGATGCGTCGCGCCGCGGCTGGTCCGGTCCAACGCTGCGAATATGGCTTCCTTCACGCCCGTCTTACCGACCGATCCGGTCACCCCGATCCGGCGCGCCCGGCACCGGACACGCGCTGCTTCGGCCAGTTTTTCCAAGGCAGCACCGGTGTCGCTTACGAGAATATGCGGGCCTTCGACGGGCCTTCGATCGGGCGATCGACCATTACGGCAGCAGCGCCGTTGGCAAACGCCTTGTCTATGAAAGCGTGCCCATCCATGTTTTCACCCTTGAGAGCGATAAACAGGTCACCCGCCCGCACATCGCGCGAATCGATCTCCACGCCGGAAACCTGAAACGCCCCGCTGGCCCTGCCGCCGGTCGCCTGCGCAATCGCTTGTGCATCCCACAAGGCAAGCGGCAGCGCATCGCGGCTTTCCACCGGCCATTGGCGCAGGGCATTCGTTGCAGGGGATGCATTCATTGGTCCGCTCCTGCCGTGGCGGCACATTCGCGCGCCACGGTCACATCATCGAAAGGCAAAATTCGCATATTTTCTCCGGCACCCACGATCTGGCCCTGTTCGTGGCCCTTGCCCGCAATCAGGACGATGTCGTTCTGTCCTGCGTAGCCAATCGCCGCCTCGATCGCTTCGCGCCGATCACCGATTTCATGCGCGCCGGGCGCACCGCGCAGCACGTCAGCGCGAATATCTGCCGGGTTTTCACCACGTGGATTGTCGTCGGTCACGATGACCAGATCGGCCATGTCGGCGGCGACTTTTCCCATCGCTTCACGCTTGCCCCGGTCCCGGTCGCCGCCCGCGCCGAATACCAGTATCAACCGGCCCTCGACATGGGGCCTGAGCGCGGCAATAGCCGATCCCAATGCGTCGGCAGTATGGGCGTAATCGATATAGACAGGGGCCCCCTTGCCGGTAATCACCGCGCGCTCCAGCCGCCCGCGAACAGGCTGCAGGCGGGCAACCGCATCGAAAACCTGGGGTCCATCGCAGCCGGTCGCAATCGCCAGACCGGCCGCCACCAATGCATTGGCGCTTTGATAGGCACCGATCAACGGCAGTTTGATAATGCGCCGGATGCCTGCGTGTTCGATGTCGATATCCTGACCCAGCTGGGTCGGCGTTTGCGCATGCAGGCATATCCCCGGCGCTTCCACAGAAACCCCTTCGCCAACCAGGAATACGGACAATCCGCGGCTGCGGGCGTGATCGATGGCCCGCCGGGTCCATTCGCCCGGCCCGTTCCAGATGACGGCTGTGCCATCGCCGCTCACTACAGTATCGAACAAACGCATTTTGGCGGCAAAATACGCATCCATATCCGCGTGATAATCCAGATGGTCGCGGCTGAAATTGGTGAAGCCGCCCGCCGCCACGGTCAAACCTTCATTGCGATGTTGCGACAATCCGTGGCTCGACGCTTCGTAGGCAACATGGGTGACACCTTCACGGGCCAGGCCATTCATGTTGGACAGGAACGTGACGATATCCGGAGTGGTCAGACCGGTCGCAACGGATTCGTCCGGGGTGGTTACGCCCAGCGTGCCGATGGACGCGGCGCTGTGCCCGCATATACGCCAAATCTGACGGGTCATTTCGACCGTGGAAGTTTTCCCGTTCGTACCCGTAACGGCAATGATGTTTGCAGGGACCGGCCTGAAATATTGCGCGGCCAATTGCGCAAAAACCTGGCGTGGTTCTGCCGCCGCCAAATGAACCGCACCGCGAACTTCTGCCTGTTTGCGGGCCACGATGGCTACCGCCCCTGCCGCGATCGCAGCGGGAATGTAATCCTCTCCATTTGTCTGCGAACCCTGAAACGCACCGAACACCGTGCCCGGCGCAATCTTGCGATGATCGATGGCAAAGCCGGTCACGCGCAGTTCGCCCGCATCGGCAATCGGGATATTCGCGGCCGCGGCAAGGTTGGCGAGGCGCATCAGCCACCCCCAATCAAAGGCTTGAGATCGCTGATATCGATGTCGCGCGTTTCATCCGGGCGGACACCCAGAATGGGTCCGATACGCGGTATCAGATTGCCGACGATCGGGGCCGCATTCCAGGCTGCCGTCCGTTGGAAGGAACTGGCAGTGGTGCCTTTGGGCTCATCCAGCATCGCAATCACGACATAGCGCGGCTTGTCCATCGGAAACGCGGCGGCAAAGGTGGAAACCAGCGTCGTCCGCCGATAGCCGCCGCTGCCAGGCTTTTCCGCCGATCCGGTTTTCCCGCCCACCCGGAAACCCGGCGCGTCGGCATTCTTGCCGGTGCCGTAGATGGCGATCATGCGGAGCAGTTGCCGCATACGCGACGATGTGGAAGCCTTGAACACACGCCGGCCCTTCGGCGCGGCACCGGGTGCGAGCCGGTGCAGAGTCGTCGGCCGCCAGACGCCGCCATTTACCATGGCAGCATAGGCGCTCGCCAGATGCAGCGGGGTAACCGCGATGCCATGGCCGTAGCTTACCGTCATATTGCGCAGCCGCGGCCAATTGTCGCCCGGCCAGATCGGATGCCCCTTGGCCGGCAATTCGATATAGGGGCGTTCATGCATACCCAGATCCATCATCACCCGGCGCATTTTTTCCGGCCCCAGCTCATCGGCAATCCGCGCCGTAGTGGTGTTGGATGAATGGATCAGCGTTTCGGCCACGTTGAGATGGTTGCCGATGAAATGGCTGTCCTTGATGCTGAAACGGCCCGATTTCACTGGCGACGCATCGTAACGGCGCCCGAAATCCCGGACGGTTCCGGCATCGATTGCCGCGGCAATGGTCAGCGGTTTGAAGGTCGAACCCAGTTCGTAGACCTGATTGGTCACACGGTTGAAGCTTTTGGGAACCTCGCCGCTCTTCCGCATCGCGTCCGATTGCAGCAGATCCTGCGACTTCCACCCGATTGGGGTCGAATTCCGGCAACGACGCCAGCGCCATGATTTCGCCGGTATCCACATCCAGCACGATACCCGCCGCACCGACCGCGTTGGTCGCCAGCATACCGCGGCCAAGTTCATCCTCCAGCGCGCCTTGCGCACGCATGTCGATCGATAGCGCCACGGATGTGCCACGCCGTGCGGGATCCATCAGCCGGTCATTGAGCACCTGCTCCATGCCGATCCGGCCTTTGCCCTCCCGGTCCACGTACCCAAGCACATGGGCCCCCATCGACCCTTGCGGATAATGCCGGTCGGTTTCCCGCGGCAGTTCCAGCGCCAGTTCGCCCAGCGCCATCACCCTGTTCGCATCTTCGGGCAGAATGCGGCGCTGAAGGTAGACGGGGCGACCGGCAGCCAGCTTGTCGATAGTGTCCTCGACACTGATTGCCGGAAAAATACGCTTGAGGCCTGTCGCCACCGCGCGCGGCGATTTGATAAGGGGATTAGCAGGATCGCCCAGCGCGTCGGGATTGAACCACAGCGCATAGGCCGGGAATGCGCGCGCCAGCGGGACGCCGTTCCGGTCGGTCAGCTCCCCGCGGGGCGGAAGCAGCGCCTCCGCCAGCGAAGTCGTGCGCGTGGCCTGATCGCTCAACCCCAGAAAACCGATGCGCAATACAGCTGCAGCGGCGACGCAGGCGAAAATCATCGCCACCCACAACACGCGCAGCCGGGCATTGGCGACCAGGCTGGCGCGCAGGCTGGTGAGATTGACGCGTGCCTGCGCCTTGCCGCCGCCCGCCGCTGGCATTCCGCCGACCAAAAGCCCCGTCATTCGCTCATATCCCCGACCGAGCCACGCAGCGGGTTTTCCATCGCCAGCCGTTCGGACAGGGATTGCGATCTGGCCGATCCGCGGCCCATGCCATCGCGGCCAGTATTTTCGCGCGCTGTTTCGAATTTATCCGTGCTATTTGTAAACGCGCGGTCGCCGGTTACCGGACTGACCATGGGCGCGAAGGCGTTTTCGCCATCGGCAACCGGCGCCCGCGCCACCCGTATGGGATCCGGCGCATTGATGTTGCGCGGCATACCAAGACTGGCCAGCTGGCGTTCGTTTTCCAGATATTGATCGGCGGTAGGCGCGCGGTATCCAAATTCCACGCGATTGTAATTGGCAAGCTGTTGCTGGCTGGCGCGGGTCTGGAATTCGATTTCCAGCATGGTTTTTTCGCGTTCCAGCGCGATAATTTCGCGTTCCGCCAGACGGACCTCGCTTTTTACCGCATTGACCCGGAATGTAAGCGCCAGAAACACGGTCACACAGATGGACAGGGCTACGGCCCAACCGATCTGACGCAGGCGGCTTCCATGCTGGATCATGCCGCCGCCCTCGCCTTGGCGTCCGTGCGTATGGCATGGCGCAAAGTGGCCGACCGGGCGCGCGGATTGTCGTTAAGTTCCGCCTTTCCCGCGCGCACTGCCTTCGAGATGTCCCGATAGATCGCGCGCGGCCTGTCGATCTGCGGCAGATGGCGCGATCCGGCGATCTGCGCGCCCGCATCGCGAAGATAGCGTTTTACGATACGGTCTTCCAGACTGTGGAAGCTGACTACGGCGAGCCGCCCGCCGTCGCGCAGCAAATGTTCTGCCGCAACAAGCCCGGCATCCAGTTCATCCAGTTCAGCGTTCACATGAATGCGGACAGCCTGAAAACTGCGGGTCGCGGGATCTTTCGGCGCACCGGGCCGATAGCCGAGCGCCTTGCGCACGATACGCGCAAGTTCGCCCGTCGTGCTTAACGGGCGCGCCGCAACGATGGCGCGGGCGACGCGGCGCGACTGGCGTTCCTCCCCATACGCATACAACACATCCGCAATGGCTGTTTCGTCAGCCTGGTTCAGGAAGTCTGCGGCGCTGTCGCCGCTTTGGCTCATGCGCATATCCAGCGGCCCGTCCGACTGGAATGCAAAACCGCGCTCCGCCTGATCGAGCTGCATCGAGGATACGCCGATATCCATGGTCACACCATCGACATGAAGCACGCCCATTTCTTCAAGCGCGTTCCGCATTTCGGAGAAACGGCGCTGGTGCAGGACCAGCCGTGGTGGCTGCTCGTCCGCTTCAGGCCAGTCGCGTCCGCCGGCAATGGCATCCGGGTCGCGGTCGAATGCGTGAACGGTCGCGCCGGCATCCAGCAGGGCACGGGTGTACCCGCCGGCCCCGAACGTCGCATCGACCATAACCGCGCCAGGCTGCGGGGCAAGTGCGGCCAGAACTTCGGCAAGGAGGACCGGAATATGGGGGCGGAGGGGAGCAGCGGGGGTCATTTGCGTGCCGCCTTTGTCTGCGCTTCGGTCAGCAGGCTGGCGCATCCGGCCTTCAGCGTGCGAAATTCGTCGCTCTGCTGCGCCAGAATTTCCGGGTTCCAGATGGTGAAGAAACGGCCGCCGCCGCGGAAGAACAACGCATCATCAATTCCGCCGTCCGACTTAATGAAATCGGGCATGGTAAATCGGCCACTATCGTCGAACGGAATTTTTTCGAAGCCGAACAGCTGGATGGCCCGTAATTCGCGATCATATTCACGGCCCAGCCGAAGAGCGCCGTCTTCCTCGCGGTCCAATTGCGCTTCCAGCTCGGCCTCGCGAGACAGGCCGAAACCGACGAGGCATTCCCAGCGATCATGTTTGGCAAGGCACAGCGTGCGGTTGCCCCCACTCGATTCCTTCACAGTCTTTCGAAAATCGGAAGGTATGACATAGCGACCCTTGTCACCCAGCAGGGTCAAGGCTTGTCCGCTATAATTGTGAAGTGCTCCCGCCACTTCGGCCCGCTCTTTCTGTTCGCTTCCCAACCGGGACACAGCCTCCCCGCTCCCACCCGCGCGACTGCGCAGGTGGCTCGCATCGCCGGAACGATCCGTAGCAAAGGACGAAATGCCTGATGACCAGGTAGTACCTCGCGTCATCCGGGGATGGAAGGGGAAATTAAGGAAATTCTGGGGATTTGCTGCTAACTGCTTAAAATATCTAGAGTTTTACCGTTAATTAAAATGACAGCATCGCGTCTTTTCAAGCCGCAAGTGGTCGACAATCACGATGTTCCTGTAATGTCCCGCCCTATAGAATAGGCGATGCGGATCGGTCCCGTCTTTTCCCTAAAATTCCTAATTCGACGCGTCTCGGCTGCGAAATGCGCTCTCGATCAGCGTGTCCAGCGCATTTCGCGATGCCGGCGCTTCCGTTTCGCCGTCCAGAACGGCGGCATCTCCCAGGATAAGGGCACGGCCCGATCCCACCGTGCAATCGGCAAGCACGCCCCGGCCCATGATCCGGCAATCGGCATTTTTCGAGATCGCGACCGCGAACTGCCCCGCCGCCTCGACCGGAATTTGCCCATCGCCGCTATCCACCAGCCTGATACCGGGCGCTTGCGCCGGGTCGTAGCTTTGGGTCAGCCCCCAATGCGCCAATATCGGCGACAGGAGCGCGGCGCCCTGCGGCCTGCGGGGATCGCCCAGCGAAAATTCCGAATGCTCCGTCAATAAGGGATCGGCGAATATCATGACCCGGCCCCCGCCGCGCACCCAATTGTCCAGCGCGACATATTCGGCAGGGCGCAGTGCACGCGGCTGCGCCAGGATCAGAAAGTCCAGCCCGGCAAGTTCGGCCGATGGCGCAATTGCGGCGGCCGTGTCGTCCGCTGCGGCCAACCCGTCGACCGGCACCAGATCGTATCGTTCTTCCAGGGCCGTTCGCACCCAATGCGGCGCGGCATCGGGCGATGCGAGGGTTTCGAATGCAGCCCCATCGTTCCAGTAGATCGGCAGCGACGTCACCAGTCCCACCCGTTCGCGCGGGCCCGGATCGGGCGCCATCGCCACCACGCCCACCACGACACCGGCCACCGCAGCGATGCCCGCACACAACGCGGCCACGCCGACCGCAAGCCTAGTTCTGCGGGGTGCCATCAGTGGTTTTGCGCGTGCCGGTGCCCTGTTCCGGAAGAGTGGGGGTGTTCTGCGCGGCCGCTTCCGCGGTGTCCGCAGGAAGATCGGGTACTACGCCCGCTTCGGCCAGGGGGTCGCTTTGCTGTGCGGGTGCATCACCTGCATCGACCGGCATTTCCGCCTCCGCGACTGTGACCGCATCGGTCTGGTCGGCGCGGTCCCGCAGGGTATCGGCAAGCAATATCAATATGATGATGGCCGTAATGCCCGACAGCCCGATCTGCAGACGCTGCACTGTTTCCGACCGGGTTCCCCCGGAACCGGCCATCGGCTCGGTGGAGGGGCCATGCATTATCCGGGTCAGGAAGCGGTTCGCCATAGGCCAAACTATAGCAGCGGCGTGCCCATGGCCAAGGGAAAACTCAGTCGGTCAGCCACTCGAATACCGGCAGGTTCTTCGATGCCAGCCATTGCGCGTTATAAAGCGTAGACAGATAGCGAAAACCGGTATCGCACAGAATGGTGGCGACACGGGGGCTATCGCGCCCTTCGCCCACCAGCAGCCGGCCCAGCGCAACCGCACCCGCAATATTGATCCCGGATGACAGGCCCAGACACAGCCCCTCTTCGCGCAGCAGACGCGCCACCCAGCGCAATCCGTCTTCGTCCGCGATGCGAAACTGCGTGTCGATCGGTGCGCCTTCCAGATTGGCGGTTATCCGGCCCTGGCCGATCCCCTCCGCCACCGAAGACCCTTCCGCTTTCAGTTCTCCATCGGCGTAATAGCTGTAGAGCGCCGCGCCATGGGGGTCGGTCAGCGCAATCATCACGGTTTCGTCATGCGCTTTCAACCCCATGCCGACCCCGGCAATCGTGCCGCCGGTCCCTGCAGCGCAGGTGAAACCATCGATCCTGCCATCCAGCTGGACCCACAATTCTTCCGCCGTGCCGTCGATATGCGCCTTGCGATTGGCGAGATTGTCGAACTGGTTCGCCCAGATTGCGCCGGTTGTTTCCGCGGCCAGACGGCGGGAGGTGTGGACGAAGTGCCCGGCATCGGCGAATTTGGTCGGCGGAACGGTCACCAGCCGGGCCCCCAGCGCCCGCAGCGTGTCCATTTTTTCCTGTGACTGGTTGTCCGGCATCACGATGATCGTTTTATAGCCCAGCGCATTGGCCACCAGCGCGATGCCGATACCGGTATTGCCTGCCGTCCCTTCGACGACAGTGCCGCCGGGTTTCAATTCGCCGGACAGTTCCGCATCGCGGATGATGGCCAGAGCCGCGCGATCTTTCACCGATGCGCCGGGATTGGCAAATTCGCACTTGCCGTAGATCTCGCATCCCGCCGCTTCGCTCGGCCCCTTCAGCAGCACGAGCGGCGTGTTGCCGATAAGGGCAAGCGTATCCGGATTGGGCGCGGTAATGTTCATGGAAACCAGCCTAGAAACCGGTCGCCATTTCCGCAATGAAGGAAAACTTGTCCGCCCGCCCCGTCAATCTTCAGGTGCGATGGTGACTTTCAACCCGTCGAGATCGCTGCCGAACGGCAATTGGCACGACAGGCGCGAATGTTCGCTGCGATATTCGCTGCTTTCCAGCAGATCGTCCTCGTCTTCCGATATGGCGGGCAATTTATCTGCGAAGGCCGGGTCGACATGGATATGGCAGGTCGCGCAGGAACAGCATCCGCCGCACAGGGCCAGCAACTCGTCGAAGCCGTTATCGCGGATGGCTTCCATAACGGTCAGGCCTTCGGCCACATCGACGGATGTTTCTTCACCGGCACGGTTGACGACAATCAGCTTGGGCATGATGGGAAGGCTCCATGAATAAGATGCGGGATAACGTAAGCGAACAAGAACCGGGGCCGATGCGCCCCCTTTTTCGACGCAGCTAAAAGAGCATGGCTGGTTTTGCAAGGTCGCACAAAAACCGGGAGGCGCCGCAAACTATGGGTTTGACTGCAACGCAGATCAGGAATGGCGTCGACCACGCCGCCGCGATCGAACCCGCTTTCGCCAGAGCGTTGAAAGCCGTGGGTTATCCGGAGCCCCGCATTCGTCCGACCGGTTACAGAACATTGCTGCACACGATTGTCGGGCAGCAGGTCAGCGTGGCTGCGGCCGCGTCCGTCTGGCGAAAGCTGGAGGCGGAACTGGGCACGGATATGGAAGCCGCGGAATTGCTTGCGCGCGATTTCGACACCTTGCGCGCCTGCGGCTTGTCGCGGCAGAAACAGGGTTATGCGCGGTCGTTATGCGAACTGGTGGTCAGCGGACAGTTGCGGCTGGACCACCTCCCAGCGGACGACGAAGCGGCGATCGCACAGCTCACGCAGATCAAGGGCATCGGCCGCTGGTCTGCCGAGATTTACCTGCTGTTTGCCGAAGGCCGTCCCGATATCTGGCCGGCTGGCGATCTCGCCGTACAGGCGGGTATCGGCAGGATACTCGGTCTGCCTGAACGCCCGGATGAAAAGCGGACCCGGGCGCTGGGCGAACCCTGGCGCCCGCACCGGAGCGCAGTCGGTATCTTCACCTGGCATTTTTACGCCATGTAATTGCGCATCGGCTTACCGCCGGTACTCGCTCTTTTCGCCATGCTGTTCACAAAAGCAGAATGTCGGGTAAACGCATTTTATAGAGTCAAAGCGGACATTCCGCTAACGACCCAATTGCGGACATTGGATCGCTGTCGATATAGTATCAAGAGAATTCGGCCTGACTTGGATCCTTTTTACTCTCGCTGGGCTTGCGCGTTGCATTTATGAGGATGCGCTGGCTGGCTTCAGGCGTTCTGTCTCGAGTGGAAACGCACCACGCGTGGCGACGGCTTCGATCAAGATGTTGAGATACGAAGTCCTAGGCTTACCTTGGCGGGAACTGGCGATGATCGGCATCTATCCGGCGCAGCTTCTTGCTCGTCGCCTAGACGTCTATCAAACTCGTTCGAGAGGCTAGCTGTCCGCTCCCCACCCCAATTTCGGTCATTCGTTTCTGCGGTTACAGGTACCGGAAACCGACGTTCGGCTTGCGGATGGTGGGCGAATTGTTTTGATGGCTGCCTGAAAATCCGCGCGGGCTGCATCGCTGGGAAACTTGCGAATTCTTTAATTTGCCGCACTGCGGTTATCCTCTTTATCGGTACGGCTGATCCGCACCCCCAACCCCGGCAAGCGCGCCACGAGACGCGGTGGCGAGAGAACGGATATTGTGTACGATCATAGGTAGCATGATCTATGGGAGAGAGACGATGATGTTTGCAAACAGTGCAAAATCGCTATTGGCGGGCTGCGCAGTCGGCTGCGCTGACCCTGCCCCTACCCCTGCCCCTAACCCTGCCGGCAATGGCCGAAACCCTTGCGGAGAATATTTTAGGAATGACCACCATGCAACACGCCGCCCCCCTGATCCCGCGGGACGCCCTGTTCGGCAACCCCGCGCGGTCCGGCGGTCAGATCAGTCCGGATGGCGAATGGTTGAGCTGGCTTGCGCCCAAGGATGGCGTCATGAACGTGTGGATCGCGCCCAGCGCCGATCCCGCTGCCGAACGCACCATGACGGCTGCGACCGACCGCCCGATCCGGGAGTATTTCTGGGCACCCGACGCGCAGAGCATCCTGTATCTCCAGGATCGCGGCGGGGATGAGAATTTCCTGCTTTACGGCGTGGATATCGAAACCGGCGCCGAACGCAGCCTGACCCCGTTCGAAGATACGCGGGTGCAGATCATGGGCACATCCGAAACCATCCGGGACCGGATTCTGGTCGGTCTCAACAATCGCGATGCCCGTTTTCACGATGCCCATATGCTGGATCTCACTACCGGCGCGCTTACCCTCGTGCTGCAGAACGACAGCTATGCCGGATTTCTGGCGGACGATAATCTCGACCTGCGTCTGGCCGTGCGCCCAAATGCTGCAGGCGGAATGGACTTTTTTCCTATCCGCGATGGCGAAATTGCGGCGGAACCCAGCGATAATACGCAATTGGCCGACAGTCTGACCACGCAGCCCGCCGGTTTCACCACCGATGGCAGGACCATGTACTGGATCGACAGTCGCGGGCGCAACACCGCTGCGCTGATTGCACAGGATATGGCGACAGGTTCCCGCACGATCATCGCGGAAAACGACAAGGCCGATATCGGCGGCGCCATGTCGGACCCCAAAACCGGGGAAATAGAGGCCTACAGCTTCACCTATCTGGAAACGCAATGGACCGCGATCGATCCCGACATCAAGCAATCGCTCGACTGGTTGGGCGAAAGGCTTTCGGGGGAATTCGGCGTTCAGTCGCGTACGGAAGACGATACCAAATGGCTGGTCTGGAACGATCCGCTCACCACGCCCAGCAAGACTTTCATTTACGACCGCGCGGCCAGGACGCTGACCGATTTCTATACCTCGCGCCCCGAACTGGAAGGCGCGCCCTTGCAGCCGATGCAGGGGCTGGAGCTTACCGCCCGCGACGGGCTGGTGCTGCCGACCTATCTGACTCTGCCCCCCGGCAGCGATAGCGACGGCAACGGCATACCCGATCAGGCCGTGCCGATGGTGCTGCTGGTACATGGCGGACCGTGGGCGCGCGACAATTTCGGGTATAATTCCTACCACCAATGGCTCGCCAATCGCGGCTATGCGGTGATGAGCGTGAATTTTCGCGGCTCCACCGGGTTCGGCAAGGCATTCATTTCCGCCGGCGATCTGGAATGGGGCGCCAGGATGCATGACGATCTGATCGATGCGGTCGATTGGGCCATCGCGCGCGGAATTACCGGCGCAGACCAGGTGGCGATCATGGGCGGTTCCTATGGCGGCTATGCCACGCTGGCGGGGCTTGCCTTCACGCCCGATACGTTCGCGTGCGGCGTGGACATCGTGGGCCCTTCCAATCTGGAAACGCTGCTGGAAACGATCCCCCCTTACTGGGAACCGCTGATTGCGCAGTTCCATGAAAGGATGGGTAATCCGAACACGGCGGAAGGGCTTGCCCTGCTGAAGAAACGCAGCCCGCTTTATTCGGCCAACACAATTTCCAAGCCGTTGCTGATCGGTCAGGGGGCCAACGATCCGCGCGTCAAACAGGCGGAAAGCGACCAGATCGTGGGGGCGATGAAGGATGCCGGCATTCCCGTCACCTATGTCCTTTACCCCGACGAAGGGCACGGATTTGCGAAACCGAACAACAACATTGCGTTCAATGCCGTGACCGAGAATTTTCTGGCGACCTGTCTTGGCGGGCGCGCGGAACCGATAGGGGATACGGTTGCCAATTCGACGGCGCAGATCGTCGAAGGGGCGCAATATGTGCAGGGACTGGTGCAGCCGGCAGGCCGCTAGGTTCGCGCGCGTTGTCTGTCCGCACATCGCGGGGCTTTCGTTTATCGTCAGTCTCCGCCATGTTCGCAGACAGATGGAGCGAATGGAGCGACAGGCATGACAACACGCAAGGCGATTTTCATTACCGGCGGCGGATCGGGTATCGGGCGGGCGATTGCCCATTATTTCGGCGGACGCGGCTGGTTCATCGGTATTGGCGATGTGGACAGCGCGGGGATGGCGCAAACGGCCGCCGGACTGGGCGATGGTGCGTGTTTCACACATAAATTCGATGTGCGGGACCGTGCCGCATGGGATGTGGCGCTGGACGGGTTCGCGCAGGCGGCCGGTGGCCGGATCGATGTGCTGGCCAACAATGCGGGTATCCCGATCGGCGGCGGGATCGAGGAAAATACAGTTCAGGAAATCACGGACTGTCTCGACATCAATCTGAAAGGCGTATTATTCGGCGCGCAGGCGGCGCTGCCCCATCTGAAGAATACGGCACCGGGATCGTGCCTGCTCAACACCGCGAGCGCAGCGGGAATTTACGGCGCGCCGGGCGCTTCGGTCTATTGCGCGACCAAGTTCGGGGTGCGCGGGATCACGGAAAGTCTGGATGCGGAATGGGCGGACTGGGGTATCAAGGTCCGATCCATATGCCCCAGTTTTATCGACACGCCGCTGCTCGAACATACGCCCAATCAAGGTTCCAACGAAGCGATCCGGACGCGCGTTCAGGACGCCGGACTGGAGATCACGCCCGTGCTCGAAGTCGCGCAGGCTGCCTGGGACGCGGTGCATGGCGATCGCCTGCACACATTGGTTGGCAAAACGGCGAAGAGAATGGGTTTCGCCAATCGCTGGATGCCGAACCGGTTGCGCAGGGATGTGCGCGAATCATTTCGCCCAATGGGCAATTAGCGACGGCGCCGGCAAAAAGGCGGGCCGGACTTTGAAGTCCAACCCGCCTTTTTCAAATTTTTGCAATTACGGTATTTGGCGGTAGCGCTATATGCGCGCCACCTTCTGCAGATCACATCGTGCGCGAAATTGTGCTCGAATGTCCGCCCGAACGTGCCAGCACGTCATTGGCCTGCGCCATGGTCATGCCCGCATCGGTGGTATCGACGGTGACGAGCGTGTCGCCTTCGTTCAGCCGACCTTCGTAATAATCGGCATCTTCCTTGCTGACACCGTGATTTTCCAATGCACCGGCAATTGCACCTGCGGCTACACCGACTACGGTCCCGGTGACTGCAGCACTTCCCGCTGCCGCTGCGGCAATGGCGCCCGCCCCGACCAGCGGGCCTACACCCGGAATGGCGAGTGCCGCCACACCGAGCAATGCGCCGATACCGCCGCCCAAAGCGCCCTTGCCGATCACATCCTTGGTCGCTTCGGCGCCGGCACCGTCGGTCGTGGTCGTTTCCCCATCTTCACGCGCGATTACGGAGATATGGTCGTTATTCGCCCCTGCAGCCTTGAGGTCGCGAATGGCGCGGTCGGCCGCATCATGTGTGCTGAATACGGCAGAAGCGAGATTGGCGTTATAACCGGACATATTATAGTTTCCTTATGCTTTTGAATATGTTCGTCCAATGGCTGAGCGCGATTTCGGTTCCGGATAAATGCCGAATGCGTGTTTATGCCAGTGCGTCTATCGCCTCGGCCAGCTGGATATCGCGTTCACTCAGCCCGCCGACATCGTGCGTGGTCAAGGTAATTTCCACCTTGTTGTAAACATTGAACCATTCGGGATGGTGATCGTGTTTTTCCGCAAGCAACGCCACGCTGGCCATGAAACCGAACGCGTTGACGAAATCGTCGAATTCAAAGCCGCACTGAATTGCCTTGCCATCGTCGCGGATAGTCCAATCCTCCAGGCGCTGCATCGCGATGTCGCGTTCTTTTCCGGTGAGTTCGGTGACTGCCATACTATGTCCTTTTCGCTGCCGGCCCATTGCCAGTGCGTCGCCGGTGGCCGCGCGGTTCTTGTGAGCGATGCGGCTTTCCCCTATCGCGCGCTGCGATGCAAGCCTGCTCCCTTTCCGCCCACGATCTTGCCTGCCGGCGCGGGGAGCGGCTGCTTTTCCGCAAGCTGACGCTGGATATGGCGGGCGGCGAGGCGCTGCATATCGCCGGCCCGAACGGCGTCGGTAAAAGCAGTCTGCTGCGTATGCTGGCCGGGTTGCTTCCCCCATTTGCGGGTCACGTGACGCATGACGGCGCAATCGCCCTGCTGGACGAACGGCCCGCACTCGATCCGCAAATTTCGCTGGGCGATGGGCTGGCTTTCTGGGCTTCGCTGGACAGGCGCCCGAACGGGGCACCGAACGAGACACTGGCTGGGGTAGGCGACAACAACAGCGCGCTGCATATCATGGGTATCGCCGAACTGCATGACGTGCCGTTCCGCTACCTGTCCACCGGCCAGCGCAAGCGTGCGGCTTTTGCCCGTGTTCTGCAGCAATCCGCACCGATCTGGCTGCTGGACGAACCGCTGAACGGTTTGGACACCGATGCCCAAAGCCGGATCGCACGATGCATCGCGGCGCATTGCGAAGCGGGCGGCATCTGCATTGCCGCGTCCCACCAGCCGATCCCGTTGCCGGGCAGCAACCGGCTGGCGTTGATGGAATACATCCCATGATCGGTCGCCTGCTGAAGCGTGATCTGGCCCTGTTGCTGCCGATCGGGCGAAGGGATGGCGGGCGCGGTGGAACGATCCTGCCGCTCTTGTTTTTTCTGGCGGTCGCCATGCTTTACCCCTTCGCTGTGGGCCCGGACACGGCATTGCTGGCGCGCACCGGTGGCGGCATTATCTGGGTGGCGGCTCTGCTCGCAGCCATTCTGCCTCTGGATCGGCTTATCGGCCCTGATCTGGAACTGGGGTTTTTCGATCAGCTGGCACTGCGCGGAATTTCGGCGGAAACCATCGTCGCAGTGCGGATGGTCGCGCATTGGATCAGTTTCGCGCCGCTATTGCTGGTCGCTACCCTGCCCGCTTCGGCCCTGCTGGGGATCGGCGCGCAAACCATCGGTATCGTGTTGCTGGGTCTGATCGCCGGAACGCCCGGTCTTGCCGCCATCGGAGTGCTGATCGCAGCGCTGACCGCAGGATTGCGCGGCGGTGCCGCCTTGTCCGGATTGCTTCTGATACCGTTGGCCGTCCCGATCCTGATTTTCGGCGCGGGCAGTCTGGCACGCGGGGATCTGTCCGGCATCGCGCTATGCGGTGCGATCAGTCTGATACTGGTTGCCATCACCCCGTTCGCGGGCGGCGCCGCATTGCGGGCTGCGCGCGGTTGACCAACAGTCAGTCGTCCTTCGGCTTTACGCCTCCGGCTCTTTCAAGCGCGTCTTCATAGCCATCGTCGCCCGGCTTGTAGCATTCGCCTGTGACCATCACTGTCCCGAACACACCCCCCTGGCTGACCGCTTCGGTTTCTTCGAACACGCCCCCCTTGCGGTCGCATTGTGCCAATGCCTCCTGCCGGGCGTCGTCCATGGCCATTCCCACACAGCCGGTCGTGCCCGACATCATCGTGAAGGCCGCAATGATACGAATTGCATTATGCATGATCTGTAATCTCCAACTGCCAACCCTACGCGCCTATTCAGCCCGGTCGATGAAGATTGCCGGGGCTTTGCGTAAAAATCTCGTTGCCGGTCTCGGTAATGGCCAGCGAATGCTCGAATTGCGCGCTTAGCGATTTGTCGCGGGTTACCGCGGTCCAGCCATCTTTCAGCATCTTGCCCCATGGTTTGCCGATATTGATCATGGGTTCGATCGTAAAGAACATGCCCGGCTTCAATTCCGGCCCGGTTCCCGCCTTCGCCGCATGGACCACTTCGGGTGCATCATGGAACAACCGCCCCAATCCGTGCCCGCAAAATTCCCGCACGACGCCGTAACGGTGTTTGTTCGCGTGCTCCAATATGGCCGCGCCGATATCGCCGAGCCGGTTGCCGGGCTGTGCCTGTTCGATACCCAGCATCATGCATTCGTAGGTGACATCGACCAGCCGCCGCGCTTTCAACGGGACATCGCCGACCAGATACATACGGCTGGTATCGCCATGCCAGCCATCGAGCAGCGGGGTCACATCGATATTCACGATGTCCCCGTCCTTCAGCGCCTTGTCCGACGGAATACCGTGACAGATGACATGGTTGATCGAAATACAGCAGCTATGCGTATAGCCGCGATAGCCGAGCGTCGCCGGAACCGATCCGCCCGCCAGCATCAGATCGCGTACCCTGTCGTCGATTGCGGCGGTCGTAATGCCGGGCTGCACCATCGGCGCGATTTCATCCAGGATGCGCGCGGCGAGCTGCCCCGCCTTACGCATCCCTTCGAACCCGGCGGCCCCGTGAAGTTTGATCGACCCGTCGCGAATGACGGTTTCGGCGCCTTCGATATGTTGATATTCGTTCATTCCGGCTATTTAGCGGCCCCGAACCGAAATTGCGAGAGGACAGAGCCTGCAGATTGCACGAATAAGCGGGTGAAAATCCTGCCGATCGCGCTATGTGCGGCAAATGACCATTTCATCCGACCTTATCCAAGCCGATCGCGGGCAAGACGCGATCCCCATCCATCTTGTCGACGAAAGCGGGTTCGATGCTTTTGCCAAGGGGCTGTCCGCGGCGCAGCGTGCGTTGCTGAACGGGCAGAAATTTACAGGTTCAGGCTATCAAACCGGCATCGTTCCCGACGCCGATGGCTGGTTTGCAGTAGGCGGTGTGGCCAATGCTGCCGAACTGTCCAGCTGGTGCCTGGCCAAGCTGGCGGAAACCCTGCCGCAGGGCACCTATCGGATTGCCGATGGCGATCCTGGCCCTGCCGTCCATGGGTGGATGACCGCGCAGCACCGGTTCGATCGGTACAAGAAAGACCCCGATGCCGCGGGCGACAGGATCCTGCTGACCCGGCAGGCCGGTACCATCGATATGGCCATCGCCGAAGCGCGCGCCGTTCTGCTGGTGGCAGACATGGTAAATACGCCTGGCGAAGACATGGGTCCGGCCGCCATCGAAGGCGAGGTGGAAAAAATTGCCAAGACGCACGGCGCGCGTTTTTCCGTAATCAAGGGCGATGCGCTGGAAACCGGCTATCCCATGATCCACGCGGTCGGGCGTGCTGCCACGCGCCATCACGCGCCCCGGCTGGTGGAACTGGAATGGGGCGATGAAACCGCGCCGCGCGTTGCCATTATCGGCAAGGGCGTGTCGTTCGACAGTGGCGGGCTGGACATCAAATCGGCCAGCGGCATGCAGCTGATGAAAAAGGATATGGGCGGCGCGGCCCACGCAATCGCACTGGCCGGCCTGATCATGGAAGCGGGTTTGAAAATCCGGTTGCATCTGCTTGTACCCACAGTCGAAAATGCCATTTCCAACAATGCGTTTCGCCCCGGCGACGTGCTCAATTCCCGCAACGGGCTGACAGTGGAAATCGGCAACACCGATGCCGAAGGACGCCTGATATTGGGCGATGCCCTGACCAAGGCGAGCGAGGGTTCGCCCGTATTGATGATCGATTTCGCCACGCTGACCGGGGCAGCGCGGGTGGCTTTGGGCCCCGATCTTCCGGCATTGATGGCGCGGCGCGATGAAACCGCGGCGCAGTTGATCGAAGCGGGCAAGGCCCATGACGACGAGCCCTGGCGTATGCCCTTGCCCGCCATCTACAACGAATGGCTGAATTCCGATATTGCGGATATGAACAACGCGCATGGCAATTCCTATGCCGGGGCCAGCGTAGCCGGTCTTTTTCTCGACCGGTTCGTGGGCGAAGGCATCGACTGGGCGCATTTCGACACATTCGCATGGCGCCCTTTCCCCAAACCGGGCCGACCCAAGGGCGGCGCCGCCTATGGTTTGCGCGCCACGTTCCATATGCTGAAAGCGCGTTTTGGCAGCTGACCTTAGCGCGATCCGGGGCGCTGGCACCATCCAGGGCCATAGCGCGCCCTCGTATATGTACGAAATGCGCACAGCCGGGCGCACCTGCTTGCCGCCGCCAAACGCAGCGGATAAGCGCGTCCATGATCGATGCATATGGCATATCGGGCAGATCGGGGGCGTGAGCGGGACGTGACAAAATCGGCGAATTATGACGTTCCCGATGGCGGTGCTGGGGGATTAGGTCTGAAGGGCCCGGTCGATCGCCCCGCACCCGGCACCTTGCCCCTGCGCGGCGACCTGGCGCATATCGCCCTGGCCGACCGCTATCTCGTGCCGCATTACGTCGTGCCGCAGATGTTCGTTCTGGCGGGCAATGGGGCGATGCTGAAATTGACCGCCGATGCCGCGGCTGCGGATGTAATCCTGTTGGCCGGTGGATCGCAGTTCGAAGTGCTGGATCTGGCAGGCGACTGGTATTGGGGCTGTGTCGGTCCCGGCGGGCCGAGCGGCTATCTGCCCGTCCAGCGCGCTTGTAGCTGCGGACTGACTGTATGGCCGTCACTGTGTTCATCGATGGGGCGGCGGGCACTACGGGTCTGGAAATCCGCCAGCGTCTGGCGCGGCGTTCCGAATTTGCACTGATGGTTTTGCCCAATGACATGCGCAAGGATGAAGCGGCCCGGCGCGATGCACTGAACGGCTGCGATATCGCCATATTGTGCCTGCCGGACGATGCGGCCCGTCAGGCGGTCGCGCTGGTGGAGAACCCCACGACGCGGATCATCGATGCTTCCACGGCGCACCGCGTGGCCGATGGCTGGACTTACGGTTTCCCCGAACTGGTCGGATCGAAGCGGGTCGCATCGGCCACGCGCATCGCCAATCCTGGCTGCTACCCCACCGGGTTCCTGGCTCTGATCGCGCCCTTGATACAGGCGGGACATCTGCCCCGGACCCTACCCCTTAGCGTGCATGCCGTTTCGGGATATTCGGGCGGAGGCACTGCGATGATCGACAGGTTCGACGCCGATACGAATATTGCGTGGCGCGGATATGCCCTTTCGCTCGGCCATAAACATCTGCACGAAATGCAGCATTATGCGGGCCTCGACCATCCGCCTCTCTTCGCGCCCGCCGTGATCGATGCCCATCGCGGCATGATTGTGGAAGTGCCCATTTCCATGGCTGCACCGGGCACGCGCACGAGCCCCGACCGGATGCATTCCTGTCTGGCTGAATTCTATGAAGGGTCGCGAATCATCGACGTGGCACCGCTATGCCCGGCGCCCCAGGAACTGGTACTGCGGAAAGATGCGGCGCCGTGGGACGGTATGCAGCTGCACGTATTTGCCGATGCGGCAGGCGATCAGGTCCGGCTGGTCGCCCGGCTGGACAATCTGGGCAAGGGCGCCAGCGGTGCAGCCGTGCAATCGCTGAACTTGCTATGCGGCCTGCCCGAAGAAACCGGGCTCGATCTGGTTGCCTGATTAACAGGCAGCGACTGCCGCCTTATTGGGCAATGTCGGGCGTATTCCACTGCATATTGGCCGGGCGAGGGGCCGATTGCGGCCACCCCCTTGGAACTGGCACGGTTTTTGGATAGTAGTAAGGTCAGCAACCGCGGCGCTGGGGCGTCGCCAACTGGCCATGCTGATCGGGGACCCATGTGAAAAAGATCGAAGCGATTATCAAACCCTTCAAATTGGACGAGGTGAAGGAAGCGCTTCATGAAATCGGCGTGTCCGGCATTACCGTTACCGAAGCCAAGGGGTTCGGACGGCAGAAAGGCCACACGGAACTGTACCGCGGCGCGGAATATGTGGTCGATTTCCTGCCCAAGGTTAAGCTGGAAGTGATCGTCAGCGATGCGATTGCGGACCGAACCGTGGAAGCAATCGCCGCCGCCGCAAAGACCGGCCGTATCGGCGATGGCAAGATTTTCGTATCCCCCGTCGAACGTGCCCTGCGTATCCGCACTGGCGAGCGTGACGACGACGCGGTCTGACGCTCCTATCCCCAGCCCAAAGATCTGACGCGAACAATCCATTAATTCGAACAAGGAACACCCTATGGCATCCGCAAAAGACGTTTTGAAACAGATCAAGGACGAGGAGATCGAATGGATCGATCTTCGGTTCACCGATCCCAAGGGCAAATGGCAGCATTTGACCATGGTCGCCAGCGCCATGGGCGAAGACGAGCTGGAAGAAGGCCTGATGTTCGACGGGTCTTCCATCGCAGGCTGGAAAGTCATCAATGAAAGCGACATGATCCTTCGGCCCGATCTCAGCCGTACCTATGTCGATCCGTTCAGCGCCACGCCGATGCTGATCCTGTTCTGCGATATCGTGGAACCTTCCACCGGCGAATTGTATGGCCGCGATCCACGATCGACTGCGAAACGCGCCGAAGCCTATGTAAAATCATCCGGCCTGGGCGATCAGATCTTCGTGGGTACCGAAGCGGAATTTTTCATGTTCGACGATGTGCGGTTCGAAGATGGCTATGCCGGTTCGGGCTTCCAGATCGACGATGTGGAATTGCCGACCAATTCGGGCCGCGAATATGAAGGGGGCAACATGGCCCACCGCCCGCGCGCGAAAGGCGGGTATTTCCCGGTCGCGCCGGTGGACAGCGCCGTGGACATTCGCGGCGAAATGGTGGCTACGATGCTGGAAATGGGCCTGCCCTGCGACAAGCATCACCACGAAGTCGCCGCATCGCAGCACGAATTGGGCGTGACCTTCGCCAGTCTGCTGGAAACTGCCGACAATATGCAGATCTACAAATATGTCGTCCACCAGGTCGCCCATGCATACGGCAAAACCGCGACTTTCATGCCCAAACCGATCAAGGACGATAATGGTTCGGGGATGCACACGCATATGTCGATCTGGAACGATGGCAAGAACACGTTTGCGGGCAATGGCTATGCCGGCCTGTCCGACAATTGCCTGTATTATATCGGCGGCGTCATCAAACACGCAAAGGCACTGAATGCCTTTACCAACCCGACCACCAACAGTTACAAACGGCTGGTCCCCGGCTTCGAGGCACCGGTGCTGCTCGCCTATTCCGCGCGCAACCGTTCGGCATCGTGCCGCATCCCCTATGGTGCGGGAGAAAAGGCGAAACGCGTGGAATTCCGCTTCCCCGATCCGCTCGCCAACCCCTATCTGTCCAGCGCGGCGCTGCTGATGGCGGGGATCGACGGGATCACCAACAAAATCCATCCGGGCGAAGCGATGGACAAGAACTTGTACGACCTGCCGCCCACCGAACTGGCCGAAGTGCCCACCGTATGCGGATCGCTGCGCGAAGCACTGGAAGCGCTGGAGGCGGATCACGAATTCCTGCTGAAAGGCGATGTGTTCAGTCAGGACCAGATCCTCGCCTATGCCGAACTGAAATGGGAAGAAGTCATGCGCGTGGACACGACCCCCAATCCCGTCGAATACGATCTGTATTATAGCATGTAAAAGCCGGAAAATCAGCTACAATAAGGAAAGCCGTTCGGGAAACTGGACGGCTTTTTGCTTGGCAAGCGCGCAGAAATATCGCAGCCATTGCTCCGCAGTAAAATAGGTTTGTAATGAACGGTATTAAGATGGTTCGCGCGGGTTTGCTCCGTAGTATGGTGGCAGTGATGCTGGCCGGCGGGTTAGCGGCGCCGCTCCATGCGCAGACCGCAGCGCAGACCGCTACGGTTGCAATAGACGTCCCCTCGATCGCGGCTTACGGGCGGTTGCCCGATTTTCAGGAAATGGCGATGTCACCCGACGGCACCCGTATCGCCATGTTGCTGACGGTGAAGGGGCAGCGCATGATCGTAGTGAAGCAGGGCGATAAGCTACTCTCCCGCCTCAACGTGACTGAAACCAAGGTTCGCGATCTGTCCTGGGCCGGAAACAACTATCTGCTGGTCAGTACTTCGGTTACCAAGGAGCTTTATAATTTCAATGTTCCGCAGGCCGAATTCTATCAAACGCTGGTCATACCTATGGATGGCGGGGAACCACGGGTAGTTTTCGACCGGCAGAAGCACATACTGTCCAGCACGTTCGGTCTTTACGGAACGCGCGTACTGAACGGCAAACCCTATCTGTTCGCCGGCGGCGTGTCGATGGAGGAACGCGGCATCGGACGTATGGTGGAATATGTCTATGTCGGCGGGGAAGCATCACTTTATCGCATCGACCTAACCGATATGAGTATCGATTTTATTGATCGCCCGGCGCGCGGCGATACGCGGCGCCACTGGCTGCTCGACGCAACAGGCAATGTCGGTGCTACCTTGGATATGGATCGTCGCGCCGGTGAATTTGAAATTAGAAGTGCCGATGGCGCCGTGGCGACCACCGGCAAGTCGCAGAATGGCTATGTCAGCCTGCTTGCCTTCGGGCCGGCAGGGGATACCATCATCTATCGCCTGACCGATGACGACAGTTCCGGCAAATATATGGAAACGCCGCTGGTCGGCGGTGAAGCCAAGGAATTCATGCCGGATATCGATGTGGACGGGTTGTATATCGACCCGCGAACCAATCGCCTGATTGGCTATTACGATGAAACCGTGGACGACAAGATCGTTCTCGAACGCACTTATTTCGATCCCAAAACCAATACGAAGGTTGCCGCTGTTGCGAAAGCGTTCGGCGGTCTCAACGTATCAATCCGGTCGTCGAGCGACGATTACGACCGGATTATCGTGCGGACCGATGGTGCGAAGGATTCCGGATCGTGGTTCGACGTCAACCTCGCGACGTTGCGCGCCGACGCAGTGGGTTACGAACGACCGGCGATCGCGCCTGTGCATGTCGGTGAGGTTCGCACCATCAGCTACAATGCGGCGGACGGTTTGCGCATCGATGCCTTGCTGACCATGCCACCGGGCCGCGAGCCGCGCGACCTGCCTATCGTTATCCTGCCCCATGGCGGGCCGACCAGCGAAGACCGACCTGGCTTCGATTGGTGGGCGCAGGCGTTTGCTTCGCGCGGATATGCCGTGCTGCAACCCAATTTTCGCGGGTCCACCAATCGCGATGCGGCCTTCTTGGCTGCGGGGCATGGCGAATGGGGGCGTAAGATGCAAACCGACCTTTCCGATGGCCTTAAACATCTGGTCGCGCAAGGAATTGCGGACCCCGAACGTGCCTGCATCATGGGCGCAAGCTATGGCGGTTATGCAGCGCTGGCTGGGGTGACCCTGCAACAGGGCATCTATCGCTGCGCCGTATCAGTGGCCGGGGTGGCTGACCTGTCGCGAATGGTCAGCACCGATATTCGCGAAAGCGGCAATGATCGTATGATCCGGCGCAATCTGGAACTGCAGATTGGCAAGGGTCGGGATTTGAAGGACGTTTCCCCCCGCCGCTTCGCCGACCGGGCGGATGCGCCGGTTCTGCTGATTCACGGAAAGGACGATATCGTCGTTCCTTACAGCCAGAGCTACGCCATGGCCGATGCTTTGAAGGATGCCGGCAAACCTTATGAGCTCGTCACGCTGGAGGGCGAGGATCACTGGCTTTCGCGCGAGGAGACACGGCTGCAGATGCTACATGCGGCAATGGCATTTATGGAAAAGCACAACCCACCAAACTGACATGTAATGGGATCGGTGGAGGCGGCGGCGCAGAAACCGTTTTCCTACCTGCCCATGTTCTGCCTACTCGCTGCCCCCTTGCGAACAATCAACAAGGGGAAGCAGCCATGAACCGCAAAACCATTTTCAACCAGGTCCGCCGGATGATCGGACGCGGGTTTCGCCGTGATGAAATTACCGCGCTCGACCGTGCGATCGACTGTGCGGCAGGCGACGATGCCGTCTGTTCGCCCAAGCCGATACGCCGGATCGGCGAGGCCGGCATTGCGCTGATCAAACAATTCGAAGGCTGCGCGCGGTTGCGGCCGGACGGGCTGATACAGGCCTATCCCGATCCCGGCACGGGCGGCGATCCGTGGACCATCGGCTGGGGTGCGACCGGGCCGGGGCTGGAAGGCCATGCGCGTATCGGCCCATATACCGTATGGACGCAGGACGAATGCGATGCCCGGCTGGCCCGCGATCTGACGCGTTATGCCGCCGACGTCGCTACCGCAATCGGCGACAGCGTGACGACGCAGAACCAGTTCGATGCGCTGGTAAGCTTTCATTACAACACCGGCGCAATTGCGCGCGCGACGCTGACCCGCAGGCATCGTGCTGGCGATCATTCGGGCGCTGCCCGGGAGTTCGCGCGCTGGAAACACGCAGGCGGGCGGGTGATGAAGGGTCTGGTGCGCAGACGGGCCGCGGAGGCACGGCTTTATCAGAAGTCGGACATGACCGTGTAAGACGCACCCGCGGCGCGGTCCTATCGCAAGGTCGCGGCGCCTAATAATCCCGGCTGACTTCCGCCACCACGCTTTCGCGGCCGATGGTGGAAACCGACGCCAGCAGGGACAGCCAGCCGGTCACCCTGAATTCCGCCTGCGTCGCACTGTAACCCCGGCCATCGGTTACGAGTTCGACATAGACCCGCCGCCCGAAATTCTTGCCGATGGCGACGCCGGTGCCCCGGCCCAAAGCGGGGTCCGCACCGACAATGCGCAGGCGGTCCAGCCCGATCGCGGTGCGCAGCCGGTTGATCGGATCGATCTCTGCCCCGCCCCGCAGCCCGGCCAGCGCGGTGCCCAGTTGCAGCGCGTCGGTTGCCGAAAGATCGGTGATGGACCCGCCAAACAGCAGGCGGGCGAGAATCTCCTCCTCTGGCAATAAGGGCGTGGAGGAGAACGCCAGTTCCGGCGACTGCGCGTTGCCTTGTACCGTTACGATCACGTCCAGTCCGGGCCCGGTGGTTTCGGCGGCAATGTCCAGCCGGGGATCGATCGGCACATTCGCATCGAAATCGATGCGCCCGCGCGTCAGTTCGAAACGGGTGCCGGCAAAGCTGTAAGTGCCGCGCACCATACTGGCCGTGCCACCGATACGCGGATCGGCCGTGGTCCCGCGCAGCACGATATCCGCGCTCCATTCGCTGTCGAGCCCCATTCCTTCCACGTCCACCCGGTTGCGGGCGCGGGCATCGACCAGATAACGCCATGGCTGGCGGCGGGCCCGCACCGGAATGATGTCCGCAGGCAGATTGATCTCCTGCGTGGCGATAGCGGGCAAAGTCGCGGATGTCTCGGCGGTCCCCAGTTTCCAGCTGGCACGGTCGATGGTGACCCGCCCCGCAATGGTGCCGCCATTGCCGCTGGAGACGATGCGCATCGGCCCGCTCACCGTCGCGCGCAAACCGTTGGAGGCCAGGAGATTGGCGTTGCTGGCGGACAGGCGAATATCCAGCGCCGGCCCTTTGGGACCAAGACCCTGAAGATCGACAGTGCCGCTGCCGATTACCCGATCCGCCGTTGGATGTGGTGCCGGAGAACCGGGTCAGGCGAAGGCGCGATCCGGCAAAGCTGCCCCGCACGCGCAATTCGCGAACATCCGTGCCGGAAACGGCACTGCGGATACGCAGATCGTCGCTGGCAAGAGAACCACGAACCTGCGGATCGTCCAGCGTGCCGGTGATATTGGCGGCAACCGATACCGGCCCCGTCAGATCGAACGCCTCCACCGCCGCCAGTCTCCATAAAGCGGATGCAGGGCCGGTGAACCGCATCTGCGCGTGCAGATCGCCGCGGCGCAAACGGTTCATAAGCGCACCGCCCGCAGGCAATCTGCCAATGCGCGCCTGCAGGCGGCCGCGCTGTTCGCCGCCTTCGCGCAGGACGGCGCGAGCCTCCAGATCGTCCACTCCAAGGCGGGATACCAGCGCCAGATCGACCGGCCGCGACGTCAGCACTAGTCCGGACCGGGTCAACCCCCGGACCATGACGCGCGCCGCGCCGGTGGGAATACGACCCGCAGCGTTCACATATTCGACACGGCCCGATATCGTGCCGCCGAGGCCGATATCCGCCAATGCCAGATCGGTGATCGCCAACGGCATATCGTCCAGCGCCAGATCGATTGCGGTGCGTCCGCCGCCGAACTCGCCAGCCATCAGCGCAGCGCCGTCGCCGTAGGTCAGCAGCGTTTCGCCAAGCCGCCAGCCGCCACCCGGTTGCCGGATTGCGATAGCCCGGCGGGGCATCACGATACGCTTGCCAGCATAGGCGCCGCGGGTCGCCACAGCGATGCGATCCGGCGCGATATCCGCATTGAGCTGAAGATCGAACTGGCTGCCGCGCCGCCCCGCAATCGCGGCGGTCACGCCACCGGTGCCGTTGCGCAGCGTGCTGGTCGCTGCCAGCCTGCCTATGAACAGCGCGCCATAGCTGATGCCCTGAGCGGCGATATTGCCGTTCACGGTGCTTTGCCCGGCTTTCAAAAAGCCATCGATGTCGATATCGGCACTGGCGATCGACACCGGTGTAGTCCCGCCGAACTGCGACCTGTCGGCCACCAGGTTCACGATGAAGCCCTGTCCGCCATCGCGTGCCAGCAAACGCACCGTGCCATCCAGTCCGCCCCCGGCCAGCGCGAGATCCCCGTCCGCCCCCCCGTCCCGCAAGGTGAGTTGCCCGGCAATGGCGGTTTTCCAGATGTTCAGGGCTGCGATGGTAATCCGCGTCTGCCCGCCATCCGGCGCATCGATACCGAGCGTGCCTGCGAAATTCCCGAGTAGCGATTGCCCGCGCGTTTCCACCGCCAGACCATTTCCGGCAGGTTTGATGGCCACGCGCACATCGCGCAGTCCCGCGGCGGGCAGCGGATCGGCAAACACCAGCACCGCGTCGGGACCGCTTTCGCCGATCGCGCCTTCGACCGTGAAGGCGCCGAAGTCTGCGTGCCGGCCGCGACCGGCCAGCGTCGTTTGCCCGCGCGCGATCTGGCCATCGAGAACAATTGCCAGTTTCTGGGATCGAATATCGACGGCGCGAAAATCGATCGGCGTCGAGGATCCAAGAGAAACGGCACCGCCCGCTGCGATGGACGGACCCGCCAAATTGGCGATGGTGGGATTGGTAATGGCGGCCACACGCGCATCGAAGGCAGAACGCAATGTCCAGCGCCCGCCCTTCGCCAGAGCCCAGTCGATCCGCGCGCGTCCATCCACGCGCCCCAGATCGTCGATGGGCAGGTTGCGCATATCGACGGGTCCGGCAACGCGAAAATCACCGGCGGCCAGGTCACCGATCAGCGACAGATCGGCGGCCACTTGGGGGAAACTGATCCGCAGATCATCGGATAAAAGCCGCGTTCCGGCAAACATGACGGTGCCCGCCACGCGCCCTTGCTTCAGCCGGGCATCGAACCATTCCCCGGGGGTGTCGACCGCGCCGACAGTGGCGGATAATGGCAAGGACCACCGACTGCCATCGAAGCGCGCCGCGCCCGATTGCCGCAGATCCTGCAGGGCGATGTCACCGATCCGAACCTGGCTGGCGCGAAACATATGATCGACGGTGAGGTCGCGAAAACCGCCATCCAGCGTTGCCGCAACTTGCCCGCCCATGATCCGCACGTCGCCCGCCAGCAAGGCAGGGTCGCGGACCACGGCCTTCAGTCCAAACCGGCGGAACGCATTCGCGCCAAGATCGATCGTGCCCGATCCCGTCCCCTGCACCCCTTCCCCGCCGACTGCGAGCCCGCCGGTAAACGCACGATCACGAAAAGTGCCGACCGCGCCGATCGTCACCGATTGTCCCAGCGCGCGGGCTACAATGCCGGTAAACATATCCTGCGGCACAAGCCTGCCCTTCAAACTGTAGCGACCGCTGCGGTTGACGAGCTTCAGCGTAGCGAAACGGGCCGTGCCGCGATCGACGCGGATATCGCCTGCCCAGCGGGCCCACGATCCTTCACCGTCGATAGAGGCGCGATAATCGTTCCGAGCCCCCAGCAGCCCGGCCAGCACGCCGCCGGACGGTGCAGCATAATCCAGCTTTACATCGAAACGGTCGCGGTCGGGCTGCGAATCCAAATTCAGTGCAAACCGGTCGCTGGTACCCAGATCGCCCGTGGCTTCGATCATCATTCGTCCGCTGCGGATGTCCGCCTTTGCATCCAGACCCACAGTCTGTCTGCCGGTGCCGGCAATGCCGGACGCCAGCGTCAGATCTACGATCTTGAAGTCTGCAATGCGAATGTCGAAATCCGGCAGGATGGGGTTGTCGGGATCGCCGGGGCGCAATCGGGGCAGCCTGCCCATTGTGCCATCGCGGGCGATCAGGCTCTCGATGTCGAGCCTATTGCTGAACCAGGCCAGCGGGTTCCAGTCCAGCTCCACCACTGCGAAGCTGAGAAATTCCCCTTCCGGATCCTTCAAAACGACATTGCGCAGTTTGGCCTGGCTAAAAAGACTGCCGTCAATGTCGCCGATTTCGATCCGCAATCCCGAAGCCGGTGCAGCGGCGGCGATACGGTCCAGTACCCAATCCTTGCCCGGCGGCGTGTGCAAAAAAGCGATAGCCACCGCGGCCAATATGGCAAGCGCCGCCAATCCGCCCAAAAACCATTTCGCCAGCCGACGCACCGGTGTATGTCGCCTGGCAATTACAGCGCCCTCATCGGCAGCATCGTAGGGGCCGACTTGATCGCCGTCGGTCATCAAAACGCCTGACCCAGCGAGACGTAGACAGCTACCGGATTATCGCCCGGTCCGGGGTTGATCGGCACCCCTAGATCGACCCGGACAGGGCCAAAATCCGTTGCATAGCGCAGGCCGATACCGGCACCGATTTTGATCTCTTCGAAATCCGGAATCGATCCCGTCCCGACCGATCCTGCATCCACAAACGGTACCAGCGATACGGCGCCATTGAAAATCCCGGTTTTCACGCGCGCTTCCAGCGAAAATTCCACGACGGATCGCCCGCCATTGGGTTCGCCGGCAATATCGCGCGGCCCGATCTGCTGGAATCCATAGCCGCGGACGGATGCACCCCCCCCTGCGTAATACCGGCGGGACGGCGCGATATCGACCAGCGCAGTTCCCTGAATGGTGCTCAGCCGGGTACGGCCGGCAATCACGACCCGGTCGTTGATCTGCCGATAATGGCTCGCATCGAACTGTGCGCGCAGATAGAAACTTTCCCTGCCATTGGTGCGGGACACCTCCGGCGAAAATTTGGCCCCGATCCGGAAGCCCCGGACCGGATCCAGCAAATCGTCGCTGGTGTCGATCAAGGCGCCGAACGGGGTCGCGGCGATGAAAAAGGTCTGGCGCGGGCGCTGAATGTCGTTGACCAGCGGCGGGCGTTCCTGCGTGGCGATAATTTCGAAACCGACATTCCAGCTCAGCGGCTTTTGATACAGGAACGTCGATGCCTGTTCATACGAACCCACGAAAGCAACCGTCCGCGCATCGAAGGCGTCGCTGTCGATCGTGGTGGCATAGGCATCCAGATTGAGAACCCGGTCGCGCCCCCCCAGATTGCTGCGCCTGAAGGTAATGCCCGCAAGCTGTTCCTGCGTGCCTGCAATACCGCGGAATTTGAGCGCCCCTTCGGGTGGAAACAGATTGCGGTGTTCCCAGCTGGCCTGCAATCGGAAACCTTCTTCCGATCCGTATCCGATTGCCCCGGCAAGCGTGCGTACCGGCGCCTTCGTCATCGCCACATCGATTGCGACCGTGCCGGGCACATCGCCCTGCGGCTGGGTAATTTCACGCGGCGTGATCGCGATGGAGGATATTAGCCCGGTGGCCGTAATGGCGCGCCGCAGATCGCTCTGCCGGCTGCGCTGGAACACATCCCCCGGCTGGAACCGGGCAATTGCAGCCAAGTGCCTGCCTGGCAGGTAATCCGGCAGCGAACTGGTGATTTCGCCGAAGACATATTTGCCGTTCGGGTCCACTGGCAGCGTCAGATTTCCGATAGCGGTCCGGTGATCGATCAGCAGTTCCGCCTCCCCGATCGCGGCGAAGGGATAGCCGTTTTCGCCCAGTGCAAGATCGAGATCGTATGTGCCGGTGACGATGGCGTCGCTGGACAGGGGATCGCCGCCCCGGATACCGAACGCGGCACGCAGGGTTTCGTAATCGGGCGCTTCCTGCAGACTGCCAAGGTCCACCGAACCAAAACTGTAACGTGCGCCGGGTATGATATCGAACCGGACCTGCCCATCCGCGTCTGCCGGTTCGCTGTCCTGCCCCTGCGGTGCGGCGATCACCGAACGCGATATCCGCGCATCGTAATACCCGTAGACGCGCAGCATCTCGGCCAGCAATTCTTCATCCGCACGTGCGCGGGCGGAAAGCTGGGCGATGTTTTCGCCTGCGTCGGACAATTCCTGGATAGTGGACAGCGCCTCGAACCGTTCGACGAATGCATCGCGCATGGGAAACGCGACCGCATTGTCGGGGAAAGACAGGATCAAGTCGCTGTTGACGGTAATCTGAACCGCGTCTGCGCCGGCGAGCAGTTCAGTCTGGTCGGGGCCGACAAATGCGGCCGGGTCCGCGGTCTGGGGTCGGGCTATGTTGGGCAGGACCAGTTCGTCCGGCCAATCGATGGAAATATCAGGCATCGGGTCCATCGGAAATTCCGCCAGGACCGGATCCTCCTGCGTTGCCATGGGCGATGGTCCTGCCCCCTCCAGCGCCCACGCGTCGGGATCGTCCATGGCCGCATCGGGAATAAGATCTTCCAGCCGCACTTGCCCTTCGCCATCCTGCGCCCGGGCAATGGTCCCAGCCGGCGCAAGAACGCAACTCAGCGCAATCGCCGTGGACAGGCGCAATCTGGCGCTAGGGCGGATTTTATGCGGCGCGGCACACGCCGCCTGCCCCATCCTTGCTGCCGATGGCCGGCTGACGGTCTGTGCCGGTGCCGGTACGGGGCGATGCACTGGCTTCGGCGATGAGCGCATCCTGTTCGCTGCGGGACATTCGCCGCCATCCGTCCGCGCCAAGCCGTTCGAGCGGGCGGTAGCGTACCTTGTAGCGCATCCGTTCGGAACCGTGGACCCAGTAACCCAGATAGACATAGGGCAGACCCTGCCTGGCCGCACGGCGGATATGGTCGAGGATGATGGTGTTACCAAGACCTGATCGTGCCTCGTGCTCGGGGTCGTAAAAGCTGTAGATCATGGACAGACCATCGGCCTGGCGATCGGTAAGACACGCCCCGACCAGACGACCCGGTTCGACCCCGTCGGAAGGCTCCCTATACTCGGTCACATGGCTATTGACAGGCGTATGTTCGACCATGTCGGCGTAATCGACCTCTTCCATCGTGGCCATGCCGCCACCGGGATGCCGCACCCCTAAATAGCTGCGCAGCAGTTCGAATTGTTCGTCCGTCGCCCAGGGGCGACATTCGGTCACCACCAGATCGGCGTTGCGGCGGGCATTGCGACGCTGCGTGGCGCTGGGCTCGAAATCCATCGCCGCCACCCGCACCGAAATACACGCATTGCAGCCCGCGCAGCTGGGCCGATAGGCCACCGTCTGGCTCCGGCGAAATCCGATACGGCTCAACGCGTCGTTCAGATCATCCGCCTGATTGCCCTTCAATTCGGTAAAGACCTTGCGCTCGTCACGCCCCGGAAGATACGGGCATGGTGCGGGGGTGGTCACGAAAAATCGGGGGAAACGTACGGGGGCCGTCACGGTGTGGGCTCATCCTGTTGGCAGCTGCATTGGGCGGGTTAGGTTCCACCTGTATGGCTTGCATAGGTCATTGGTAAAAGGTCTTTAACCATAAAAATGGTATCGTGCAGACCGGTTTTGCACAATCGGGCGCTTTGGGTTGCTGCCCGCACCGTATCGCGCCTATCGGATTTCAGTTCAGTTCGACCTGGTCCACGCTGTAACCCGCTTCGCGCAATGCCGCGATCAATCCGTCGAGCTGGTTACGGTCGCGCGCCTCGCATTCGATATCGGTAATCAGACCTTTAGCAGGAAGATGCGTAAACACCCGCTGATGATAGATTTCGATGATGTTGATATTATGCGCATCGAACACGCCCATCACCTTGTACAGCGCGCCGGGCCGATCCTGCAAGGTCACGCGCAAACGCGCCAGCCGACCGGTGCGCGCCAGATCGCGCAGCAAAACATTGGCAAGCAGCCGTGTGTCGATATTGCCGCCACACAGAACCAGGCCGATCGTCTTGCCCGCAAACCGGTCCGGATTGGCGAGCACGGCTGCCAGCCCTGCCGCACCGGCCCCCTCCACCACCGTTTTTTCGATTTGCAGCAGCAGCGACACCGCCTGTTCCAACGCGGGTTCGGAAACCAGCAGAATATCGTCGACCCGCTCTTCGATGATTTGCGCGGTAAAGGTGCCCGGCGTCTTTACCGATATGCCTTCCGCCAGCGAATCTCCGCCGCTCTGCATATCGCACCGTTTCATCCGCGCATACATCGACGGATAAAGCTCTGCCTGCACGCCGATGACCGCCATATCGGGCTTCAATGCACGTGCAACGGTGGCCATCCCCGACAGCAGGCCGCCGCCGCCGATGGGGGTCACGATACAGTCGAGATCGGGGGCATCTTCGAACATTTCCAGCGCCACGGTACCCTGCCCCGCTGCAACTATCGGATCGTCGAACGGGTGGACGAATGTGAGGCCGCGTTCCTGTTCCAGCTGCAAGGCGTGGGCATAGGCATCGTCATATGTCTCGCCTTCCAGAACCACGTTCCCGCCGACGCTTTCGGTCTGCATGATCTTCACCATCGGGGTCGGTTTGGGCATGACGATGGTTACCGGCACGCCCAGACGTCGCCCGTGATAGGATAGACCCTGCGAATGGTTGCCCGCCGATGCTGCAATAACTCCGCGATTGCGCTGTTCCTGCGTCAGCTGAAGCAACGCATTCAGCGCGCCACGTTCCTTGTAAGCGGCGGTGAATTGCTGATTTTCGAATTTCAGCCAGATCTGCGCACCCGTAATCTGCGACAGGGTGATGCTGTGCATGGTGGGGGTGCGAACCACAGCCCCTTTAATCGCAGCGGCAGCGGCGCGCACATGGTCCAGTGTCAACAGATCGGCAGGGTTTTTCGTCATGGTGCGACCGGGTATACCGAAACAATGCCGCCGTGAACCGGGCAATGGGTTTGGCCGTTCATGCTTTTGCTATCAGCCGGTGCGAATAGCGGGGGTTATAGGCGATCGCGTTGGGCGACCCCGGCGGGCGGATACTCGCAATGGGTTGGCGGACAGCGTGGTATCGCCGCACGCTGCGTCCACCGCACCTGCCATCTGGCGATTTGTAATTCCTCCAAAAGTGCGTAATCGCAGGCGGATGGGTGTAGCGCAAAAAATCGCATTTATCGGATTGGGTGTCATGGGCGCGCCGATGGCCGGGCATCTGGCCCGCGCCGGCCATAGCATCGTCGCCTTCAACAGAACACGCTCCCGCGCAGACGCCTGGTTGAACGACCATCGGCACGCCGGCCTGGATGTTGCGATCGCGGCCAGTCCGGCGCAGGCCGTGGACGGCTGCGATATCGTAATCACCTGTGTCGGTAACGATGACGATCTGGCGCAGGTTCTGGAAGGGGATGAGGGCGCGTTGTCCGCCGTGGCTGACCATGCTTTGCTGATCGATCACACCACGGTATCGGCCCGCAAGTCGCGGCAGATCGAAACGCTGGCCGCAACTCGCAATATCGCAACAATCGATGCGCCCGTATCGGGCGGGCAGACCGGTGCGGAAAAAGGGGCATTGGCAATCATGTGCGGCGGACAGGCAGACGCATTTGCGCGTGCCGAGCCGGTCATGCAGGCTTACGGCGCGCGCATTGTCCATGTTGGTGGTGCCGGGGCCGGACAGACCGCGAAAATGGCGAACCAGATGTGCATCGCCGGCGTGCTGGGCGGATTGAGCGAGGCGATCCGGCTGGTTCAGGCATCGGGCATGAACGCGGAAAAAGTGCTGGAGGCGATTTCCGGCGGCGCCGCGCAGAGCTGGCAGATGGAAAACCGCTGGGCGACCATGGTGGACGGCCAATTCGATTTCGGTTTTGCCGTCGACTGGATGCGCAAGGATCTGGGTTATGCCCTCGCGGAAGCGGATCGTCTCGGCCTAGAAAGTCCGGTCACCCGGCTGGTCGACGGCTTTTACAACGATATTCAAAAACTGGGCGGCGGCAGGCAGGACACCAGTTCGCTGATCCGCCGTTTGCCAAAAGGACATGACACCCCATGAAAGCCTTTACCCTTGGTCTGCTGGCCGCAACGGCCCTGTGTGCTACCCCGGCCATGGCGGATACGCTTGTCGACAATGTGCAGGGCATGACGATCGACAGGAACGGCGAACTGGACCGGTTCACCGGATTGTGGATCGACGATGATGGGCGGATCAAACAGGTTCTGGACGCGAAGGACGCACGCCCGAAAAGCCCCGATTTTCGCATGGACGGCAAAGGCCGGGTGCTCATTCCCGGGCTGATCGATTCGCATCTGCATATGCTGGGGTTGGGGTTTGGCGCACTGACGCTCGATCTGTCGGCCACCACTTCGCTTGAAGACGCGCTGGCCGCGATCCGCGATTATGCCGCGGCCAATCCCGATCGGCGCTGGATTATCGGACGCGGCTGGAACCAGGAAAAATGGGGCCTGGGCCGCTTTCCGACTGCGGCAGACCTGGATGGCGTGGAAGCCACAAGACCCGTCTGGCTCGAACGGGTGGATGGTCATGCCGGTTGGGCCAACAGTGCAGCGATGCAGCTGGCGGGCGTAACGGCCGCAACCGAAGCGCCTGCAGGGGGGCGGATCGAACGGATCGGCGGTTCCCGGCAGCCATCGGGAATTTTTGTCGATAATGCAGGGGCACTGATCCAGCAATTCGTGCCGCAGCCGCAAGCCAAGGACCGCGATCTGGCATTGGCGAAGGCGCAGCAAATCCTGTTATCGTCCGGCATTACCGCAGCCGCCGATATGGGCACAACCATCGAAGATTGGCAGGCATTCCGCCGCGCCGGGGACAATGGTTCGCTGCAGATACGGATCATGGCCTATGCCGCAGGGGTGGAGGCGATGGAACTGATCGGGGGTTCCGGCCCGACCCCATGGCTGTACGACGATCGCCTGCGGCTGAACGGGGTCAAGCTCTATCTCGACGGTGCGCTGGGTTCGCGCGGGGCCTGGCTGAAAGCGCCCTATGCCGACGATCCGGGCAATACCGGCCTGCCTTTGCGAACGGGCACCCAATTGCGCAACCTAATGAGCCGTGCGGCGTTCGACCGGTTCCAGCTGGCGATCCACGCGATCGGTGATGCCGCCAATGCAGAAGTGCTTCAGGCCATCGGCGAACTTGCACCCACCTATGGGGGTGATCGGCGATGGCGCATCGAACATGCACAGATCGTCGACCCTGCCGATTTCGATCTGTTCGGGAAGAACGGCATCATCGCGTCGATGCAGCCGGTGCACCAGACGTCGGATCGCGTCATGGCAGAAGCCAGGCTCGATCCCGTCCGATTAAAGGGCGCCTATGCCTGGCAGACGTTGCAGCAACGCGGATCGCCGCTGGCCTTTGGATCCGATGCGCCGGTCGAATCGCCGGACCCGTTTGCCGGGCTGGCTGCCGCAATCTCCCGGACCGGGCCGGATGGACAGCCGTTTGGCGGATGGCGTCCGGAAGAACGCGTGGATCGCGAACAGGCCCTGGCCGGCTTCACCTCGGCAGGCGCTTTTGCCGGATTTGCCGATGGCCGGTTCGGACGGCTGGTAACTAGGGGAATTTGCCGATTTCGTCATGATCGATCGCGATCCGATGCTGGTTTCGGCAGAAGATTTGCGGAACACGCGAATTATGGAAACATGGGTGGGGGGCGTTCCCGTTTATCGTGCTGAATAGGCCGCGAGCACGGTTTGACGAAAGCGGTGACAGTGGCAAAGCGGGCACACAAAGCGCTGCTCGTCGCGTTTTCGTGTCCGTTCGGCCAGTCGTTGCTCAAAATACAAAACTTTAACTGTACCGAAACGATATCTATCCATATCCGGAACACAGTTCGGCTTCGGCAGTTCTTTTTCTGTGGTTGGATTGTCCGTATACCCGGCTGTCGATTGTCAATACCGGGTTCATGGCAGTAAGCGCAGTGTTCGTCTGGTTGTTGTTACATATTGGTAACAGGCTGGGCATATGAGTTGAATACCGGGGTTGCTTACGGGTATCTTGCCCGCTAAAAGCAACGCGAATTCGAACTATTACGAGCTCTTAAGGAGACAATTGAATGAAACTTCGTACTTTTCTGGCTGCTACTGCAGCTGTATCGCTGGCAGCATCGCCAGCAATCGCTCAGGCCGATCGTGCCGCAGCACCGGTAACCGGTGAGAGTGAACTGGGCGGCGAAGGTAGCGGCACCGGTGTCATTCTGGCACTTCTGGCGGCTGCTGCAATCATTGCTGGCATCGTGATTGCTGCCGACAATGACGACGATACGCCTACCAGCCCATAATCGGGTCGGAACATATGTATTAAGAAAGCGGGGCCATGTGCCTCGCTTTTTTTATGGGCGGCGGAAATTATGGGCGTCTCAAATGCAGCAGGCAGGTGCTGTTCCATACCGCACCAGTATTGGCCCGGCCCGTGGTGCGATCTTCAAACCATCCGATCGATGCAACTATTGAACAGGCACAAACGTAAGGGCCTTTTGAATCCATCGTCCGATGTTCTGCCGACTCAAGCAGCGGGTTCGTTATCCCCGGCGACAGCATCGTCGCTATCATCTTTGCCTTTCCGGTTTTCGCCAAACCGCATGATCAACAGCGAAATTTCGAACAGCAGGATCAAGGGTAAGGCCAGCATCAATTGCGAACCGGGATCGGGGGGCGTAATCACTGCCGCTACCGCGACTACGCCCACGATTACATAACGCCGCGCGCCGGCCAATTGGGTGCGCGTAACGATTCCCGCGCGGTTCAACAGCAACAGCAGCACCGGCAGCAGGAAACTGACCCCGAATGCCAGGATAAACTGCATCACAAGCGACAGATACTCGCCCGCAGCGGGAAGCGCCTGCAATGGAATGCCGCCGGTAACCCCCTCGAACCCGATGAACCATTTGAACGCAGTGGGCATGACCACGAAGTAGGCGAGCGACGCGCCGGCCAGAAACAGGATCGGTGTTGCAAACAGGAAAGGAAGAAACGCCTTCTTCTCTTTCGCATACAGGCCCGGCGCAACAAACGCCCATAATTGGTTGGCGATAATCGGAAACGTCATGCAGAAACCGGCAAACAGGGCCACTTTCAGTTCCACGAAGAATGCCTCGTACAATTGGGTGTAGATCAGCCTGCCTTCACCCGGCGGAAAGGCGGCTTCCAATGGACGCACGAGAAAACCGTAAATATCGTCGGCAAAATACAGACCGACGCCAAATCCCAGAACCAGGGCGATGACACAGCGCACCAGCCGTCCGCGCAATTCCACCAGGTGGTCGATCAACGGTGCCTGGCTTTCGTCGATATCTTTTATGCCGATTGCCATCAGACCGGTCGCTTGTCCTGCGGGCCCAGGGGCAGCAGCGGTTCTGCATCGGTTGCATCGCCAGCGTGTGTCGGCCTTGGAACTTTGCGGCACTACGGGCTCCACCGTGACCGGCGCAATTACCGAGACAGGCGTTTTCGCAGCATCGGTGCGGATCATTGTTCATGGCATCTTCCGCCGCCACGCCGGCGGCCTTGTTTGGCTCCATTTGCGAACCGCCGCTATCGGCCATGATACGGGCGTTCTGGTCTTTCCACTTCTTCTCCATGTCCTCCATTTCCGCTTCGCGAACCATCGCATCGAAACCGGAACGAAACTGAGCGGAGGCGCGGCGGATCTTGCCCACCCAACGCCCGGCAATCCTGAGCGCCTGCGGCATATCCTTCGGTCCGATCACGATAATCGCAACGATCACCACAACCAGCATTTCTATCGCGCCGACATCAAACATCCCAAATGTGCCTTGGCCCGTACGCGATCAGGATTTTTCGGAAGGCGCCTTGACCTGATCTTCGGCCAGCCCCTCCGATGCCGGTTTGGCCTGATGGGCAGGGGCCTGATGCAGCGGGCGGCTGGATCTGGGCGTTGGGTTTGTTATCGGCGGCATCTTCTTCATTCATGCCGGATTTGAAGCTTTTGATTCCCTTGCCGAAATCGCCCATCATTTCCGAAATCCGCCCTCGCCCGAACAATACGAGGATGACGAGTGCGAGGATGAGAAGCTGCGGCCAACCGATACCCATGGGAAATCTTTCTTTTGCAATGTCGGACAAACATAGGCGTCACGCACTGGCATTGCCAGCGTATTGCGTTCCGCCGTCCGGGGAGCATCGCAATTAATGGTTAACGCGCGGTAAGCGTAAGCCAAAACATTCGGTATTTTAGATGCACGCAGTTCCGCAATTCGCGGCAGATCACGCCATGGCGAAAGCCCGACTTATAGCTCAAACGCACGCGTACCATCCACTGTTACGCCCAGCGGCTGGACGCGGGCGTATCGTGTAGAAGACGTTCAAGCCTGCGCGTTGACGATCAACAGAAATTCATCGCGGCGGGCCAACAATTCGTGCTTACCGGGGCCGTCGGTTACGGCGCCGCTAATATCGAGCGCTCGGGCCAGCCGCGCAGCCCCCTTCTCGGTCAAGGGTGGCAGCCGTTCGGCGATCGGGACCATATCGTCCATCTTCGCCCAGCAATTGAGCGCGATATCGCAACCGGCGGCAATGGCGGCCTCTGCACGGTCGGGAACGGAACCGGACAACGCATCCATATCGAGATCGTCCGTCAGCAGCAGTCCATCGAAACCGATATCGCCGCGAATGATGTCCCGGATTATGGTGGCGGACATGGTGGCGGGGTGTTCTTCGTCCCACGCCGTAAACCGCAAATGGCCCGTCATTCCGATTGGTGTCCGATTGAGTGCACGAAACGGTGTCATATCCATTTCAAGTTCTTCGGCAGTATGCGTAATCGTCGGCAATGATTTGTGCGAATCGGCCAGACTACGGCCCTGACCGGGCATATGCTTGATACAGCCAGCGACACCCGCTTTAGCCAGCCCGTGCAACGTGGCCCGGCCAAGCGCCGCGACCTGCATCGGGTCCGAACCGAAAGAACGGTCGCCAATGGCATTGTGCCCATATGGCTGGCGCACATCCAGCGGCGGATGGTAGGTCACGCTGATACCCATTTCCGCAAGTTCCAGACCCATCGCATGGCCATTCGCCCGCGCCGCCTCGATCCCGCTGGCGGGGGCAATCTGGTACAGGGCACCGAAAACCCCCGCAGGTGGATAGTCGGCCCAAACGGGCGGGCGCAGCCGGGCAACACGGCCACCTTCCTGATCGATCGAGACCATCAGATGTTCGCGCCCGTGCAAGTCGCGCAGGCTGTCGGTCAGCCGCCGCAGCTGGGCGGGTGTTTCGCAGTTTCTGCCGAACAAGATGTAGCCGGCCGGATCGGCATCCTTGAAGAAATCCGTTTCTTCGGGCGTAAGAACCGGTCCGCTCATGCCGAATATTGCTGGTGTCATACCATCACGGTTACAGCAGCCGATAGAACAGGCAAGCGCGCCACACGCAGGCCATGTGGAAAGTCAGCAGCAATGCGCGGCGACAACGCGCCGGTTCCACGAAAGTGTCAGCGTTTGACCTGGCAGGCAACGCCGTCCGCTTTCAGTGCGTTGCAAAGCCGCTCTGCCGCGGATGCATCGCCGACGACGGCCTGCAACCGGTAGACAGTGCTGCCATCGACCCGGCCCTGAACGATCCGGTTTTTCAGCCCCTGCAACAGTTCCGTCTGGCCGGTCAGCGTCGTCCATCCGGCATTAGCGCCGCTGCGGCTGCTATAGGCGCCAACCTGAACGCCAACGCCACTGGCGACTGCCGGCGATGCTTCCGCAGCGTCGGCGTCAATATTGGCTGCAGTGCCGGCGGTCACCGGGCCCGTACTGTCCCGATCGGCGCTGTCCAGATCGATGCTGGGCCTCGCCGCGTCGTCTGCCGAGAGCCGGCCTTCGGTGCTTTGCCCTTCGCCCACGGTCGGGGCAACATTGCCGGTCCCTTCGAAAGTCTTTCCTCCAGCATCCCTGGGACGCACTTTCACCGGCGTTTGCGGTGCGGCGATCAAAGTGCCTTCGGGCTGCAGATCGGGGTTCGGTGTATCACGAAGCAGATACCATGCCGCCCCCAATATCATCGCAAGACCCACCAGGCTGAGAAGAGCGAAACCGATCAGCCGCCCGGTATCGACACCCGTATTTTCGTCGTCGTAATCGGATTCCAGCCAAGGCAAGCGTTCATCGTCGTCAGCCAGTTCGAACTGCGCCGTTTCGATATAATCGTCCTGCGGCGTGTATCCGCCCGAATTCCCGCTCGTAGCGCCGGATCGATCCCCGTCCGTCTCGAAGGCATCATCGCTATGATCGGGATGGTCGCTGTTGTTCCGAAAACCATTCTGCACGCTCATTGCCGTTACATCTCCTCGACGGCTTCTACACCCAGCAGGGCGAGCCCATTGCGAACGACCTGCCCGATCTGCGATGCCAGAAACAGCCTTGCTTCACTCAGGCCCGGTTCTCCGGAAACGATGAACCGTTTATCCGGCCGGTCGTTACCCAAATTCCAGTAAGCATGAAAAGCCCCTGCCAAATCGTAAAGAAAAAATGCGATCCGGTGTGGTTCGCGAGCCTGCGCCGCCGCCTCGACGATACGCGGAAACTGCGCGGCCTGCTTGATCAGTGCCAGTTCTTCCGGCCCCAGTTCCGCGATTGCCTGTACCGATGGCGTCAGCCCTTCATCCTTTGCCTTGCGCATGGTCGAATGGATGCGCGCATGGGCATATTGCACGTAGAACACCGGGTTTTCTTTTGACGCTTCCACCACTTTGGCGAAATCGAACTCCATTTGGGCTTCGGGTTTGCGCGTCAGCATGGTGAACCGCACCACATCGCGCCCCACTTCGTCGATCATTTCCGCAAGGGTCACGAAATTGCCGGACCGTTTGGACATCTTCACCGGTTCGCCCGCGCGCATCAGCTGGACCATCTGAACCAGCTTCACGTCGAAGGGGATGGCGGCACCCTGACCCTGCGACAATGCCGCCACGGCTGCCTTTATGCGCTTTACCGTACCGGCATGATCCGCCCCCCAGATGTCGATCAACGCATCGGCTTTTTCGGCTTTCTGCATATGATAGGCAAGATCCGCGCCGAAATAGGTCCATTGCCCGTTCGATTTCCGGATCGGCCGGTCCTGATCGTCACCGAATGCGGTGGATCGGAACAGCGGCAGCTCTACCGGCTCCCAATCTTCAGGGGTCTTGCCTTTCGGCGCTTCCAGTACGCCATCATACACCAGATCGTGGCTGCGCAGCCAAGCCTCTGCCTGTTCGGGCTTTCCGGCCTCTTGCAAGTCCGCTTCCGACGCGAACACATCGTGGTGAATACCCAGCAGCGCCAGGTCGTTCCTGATCATGGCCATCATCGCATCGACCGAACGGGTCCGGAACTGGGCCAGCCATTCGGTTTCGTCCGCATTGCTGTAGCGATCGCCCAATTCCGCCGCCAGCGCCTGGCCTAGCGGCACGAGATAGTCGCCGGGATACAGCCCTTCCGGTATCGGGCCGATTTCTTCCCCCAGCGCCTCGCGATAACGCAAATGCACCGACCGGGCGAGCGTATCGACCTGCCCGCCGGCGTCGTTGACATAATATTCGCGCGTCACACGATGTCCTGCAAATTCCAGCAAGGTTGCCAGCGCATCGCCCACCACCGCACCGCGGCAATGGCCCATATGCATCGGCCCGGTGGGATTGGCAGAGACGTATTCAATGTTCACCCGCGCGCCGCGCCCCATATCGGACCGGCCATACTGCGCGCCCAATTCGGCGATTGCGCGTAATTCGCGCAGCCATGCCGCATCCGTGAGGCGCATATTTATGAAGCCGGGGCCCGCAATGCTCGCCTCGCTAACTTCGCCATCGGCGGCCAGCTTCTCGACGATCTTGGCCGCCAGATCGCGTGGCGCAGTCTTCGCCTGTTTGGCCAACACCATCGCCGCGTTGGTCGACAGATCGCCATGATCAAGATCGCGCGGCGGCTCTACCGTTACACCGGTGCGCGGCGTATCGGGCGGAAGCACGCCTTCCATCTCCAACGCCGCAAGCACGGCATCGATCTTGTCGGCAAACGCCGAATGCAAGGTAATGGTTTGGGGCGTGATAGTTTGGGGCGAGATGGTTTCAGGCGAGATCGTTTGCGTGGTGTCGGACATACAGCGCGCCTAACCCAATTTTGCGAAATCGCAAATAATCCCGTCGACTACCCGGCTCAGCGCGTGGCGTTGTAGGAAAGCTGGTCCTGCGTCAGCTGGAAACCGATCAGCAATTCGAAGGTGGCCCGCTGAACGGCGGCACGCACCTGCGGGTCGGCCAATGGGTCCAGCGCGGCGTCGGGATCGCCGGCCTTGCGCTTGCGTGTGATCTGGGCGCGAATATCGTCGGGCAGGGTTGCGGCGGAACGATCCACGAAAGCGCCCGCCTTCCCCACCGCCTGCGCACGTTCCTGACCATCGGCAAACACCGCCCGAACCGTGCCGACCCGTTTGGCCTGCACTGCCGATCCGCCCTGTAGCACCGTGGAGAAATATGGAATGTCGACAGTGCGCGCACCGCGTGTGTCCATCCGCCTTACCAGGACATCGAAGGTCGCTTCCGAATAGACTTTTTCGCCGGTTTCATTGCACGTCGAGCGGACATTGGTGATATTCGCCACGAAATCCATCTGATCTGCCGTGCGCGCTGCGGGTGCGCGGAACATGGTTACGTCGCCTGTATAGTCGGGCACACCGACCGCGGGGCAGGCGGTGCGCACTGCCGTTACACCGACACCCTGATCCACCACCAGTTCGCCGGAATTGTTGCATCCCGCCAAAACGCCGCCGGACAATGCAAGAGCCATAAACGAACGGGAAAATTTCATGCAGCTATCGTCCTTCACAAATCCGAATATGGCGGCGCCTGCAATGCCGATCCATGGCGTGGACCGGCCGCGCAGGCTTCGATTGCCGCTCTGCCCCCTAGCGGCCCGTGGGCCAAAGCGCTAGAGGCACTGATATGAACGCTCCCTTGCAGAAACCGGCGCCATCGGCGGCCAAACCCGCGCTGAAGATCCTGATTGCGGCACCCCGCGGCTTTTGCGCCGGGGTGGACCGGGCGATCGAAATCGTCGAACGCGCGCTCGATCGCTATGGCGCACCGGTCTATGTCCGGCACGAGATCGTCCACAACAAATTCGTGGTCGATGGTCTGCGCGAAAAAGGTGCGATTTTCGTGGAAGAGCTGGACGAGGTGCCGGATAACGCACCGGTCGTTTTCAGCGCGCATGGGGTGCCCAAATCCGTCCCGGCGGAGGCGAACCGCCGGGGTCTCGACTATCTGGATGCAACCTGCCCGCTGGTCAGCAAGGTTCACCGCCAGGCCGAACGGCAGATCGAAAAGAACCAGCATATCATCTTCGTGGGCCATGCCGGTCATCCCGAAGTGATCGGCACGATGGGTCAGGTGCCCGATGGCATGATGACGCTGGTCGAAACCGCCAGCGATGTGGAACGGCTGGAATTTGCGCCCGGCACGCCTTTGTCCTTTCTGACGCAGACGACTCTGTCGGTGGACGATACGGCAGAAATCGTTGCTGCGCTGGAACGCAAATTTCCGCAGATCATCGGCCCGAAGGCGGAAGATATCTGTTACGCCACATCCAACCGTCAGGCGGCGGTCAAACAGATCGCGCCGGGCAGCGATCTGGTGCTGGTAATCGGCGCATCCTACAGTTCCAATTCGGTCCGGCTGGTGGAGGTTTCCGAAAAATGCGGGACGGATGCGAAACTGATCGGGCGGGCTGCGGATATCGATCCCGCCTGGCTGGACGGGGTAGGCACGCTGGGTCTTACCGCCGGCGCATCGGCCCCCGAAGAGCTGGTGCGTGAAGTGATCGACCGGTTGGCCCAATGGCGAACGGTGGAGGAACAGACGCTGGTCACCATCGAGGAAAAGATGGTGTTCAAGCTGCCCCGTCAGCTGCTGGACTGATCCACAGCGGCAGGACAGGATGGCAGTTTACACCCATTTGAGCGCAGAGCGGATGGCGGCGCTGATCGATCATTACGATGTCGGCCAGCTGGTGTGTGCCAAAGGTATTGCGGAAGGTGTTTCAAACAGCAACTGGTTGCTGGAAACCACGCGTGGTCGATATATTCTGACCATGTATGAACGGCGGATAGACATTGCCGATCTGCCGTTTTTCCTGAACCTGCTGGACCATCTGGCCGCCCGCGCCTGCCCTGTACCCGCCACCATTCACGACCGCGACGGGTCGGCCTATCGAATGGTCGACGGCAAGGCGGTCGCGCTCATCGAATTTCTGCCGGGATTGTCGGTCGGTCTCCCGACCCCAGCGCAGGCCCATGCGGTAGGCCGGGCGCTGGCCGATCTGCATCATGAAACGGCGGATTTCGGGCTTACCCGGCGCAACACGCTGCGCCCACCCGATTGGCAGGCCCTGTTCGATCGATACGGAATGGCGCGTATCGCGGACATCGATGGCGAACTGGCGCGTATCGTAACGGACCATGCGCCGCAGATTGCGCGTGACTGGCCCGCCGATCTGCCTGTCGCAACCATTCATGCCGATCTGTTTCCCGACAATGTGCTGCTGCTGGGAGACACGGTCAGCGGGCTTATCGATTTCTATTTCGCGTGCACGGATTTTGCGGCTTACGATCTGGCGGTAACGCATGCTGCATGGTGTTTCAGCGCGGATGGCACCCGGTTCTTCGGCGATAATTCGGCAGCGCTGATTGCTGGCTACACATCGAAACGCACGCTTACAGCCGCGGAAATATCCGCCATGCCTCTGTTGGCACAAGGCGCGGCGATGCGTTTTGTAGCGACCCGGACTGCCGACTGGATCGACACGCCGGTCGATGCACTGGTAACGCGCAAAGATCCGATGGAGTTCGCCCGCCGTGCCTTGTTCTACCACGCAAACGGCGCCACGGTCTTCGATCTATAGATATGAATGGATGACAGCACTGCGATGAAGAATGTCGAGATATTTACAGATGGTTCCTGCAAGGGAAATCCTGGCCCGGGTGGCTGGGGCGCGATCCTGCGCATGGGAAAACATGAAAAGGAACTTTCCGGCGCAGACCCGGAAACCACCAATAACCGCATGGAAATGATGGCCGTGATCAAGGCACTGGAAGCCTTGATCGAACCGTGCACGGTCAATCTGTATTCGGACAGCAAATATGTGCTCGATGGGATTACGAAATGGGTCCAAGGATGGCAGAAACGCGGTTGGATCAACGCCAGCAAAAAACCGGTGCGGAATGCCGATCTGTGGCACGCCATGATCGAGGCGGCAGAACGGCACGATATGCACTGGCACTGGGTAAAAGGCCATGCAGGCCATCCGGAAAACGAGCGGGCGGACCGGCTTGCCAGCGATCAGGCAGATGGCGCGCGTTGATAATACCGCGCTTTGCGTATCGCTCTAGTCGAAACGCGCCGGCGCATATATTCGGGGGTCGATCGAAGTCACATCCACCGTTCCTGCACCATCGACTAGCTGCCTGGCCAGCAGCGCAGCCGCAGCAGGCGCCGTCTGGATACCGAACCCGCCCTGCCCGGCAAACCATATGAAAGCCGGATTGGCTGTATCCGCACCATATACGGGCAGACGGTCCGGTGCGAAACTTCGCAGCCCGGCCCATTTGGCTTCGACCCGCTGGACTTGCCAATCCACCACCTGTTCCAACCGGTCGATAGCTTCGGCAACAGCAATGTCGTCCGGTGCGGCATCGCAAGCCGTGCCCGGCACTTCGTCATTGGGGCTCAGCCAGATCCGACCATTTTCAGGTTTGAAATAGAACCGCCCTGAAATGTCGAGCGCAAGCGGCATATCGCCATGCGGCGACGGCGCTGTCTGCAATTGCGCAATGGTTCTGAGATGGGGGACAATTCCCAAAGGCTGAACGCCCGCCATCTGCGCAACCGGATCGGCCCATGCTCCGGCGGCATTCACCAGATATTTGGCGGTAAGTGCACAGCCTCGACCGTAATCGAGCGTCCACCGCGATCCATCGAATTGCGCCCGGACCAGCCTGGCGGCGGTAAGCAAACGCGCACCGTGCGCTTTTGCCTGGGCAAGATAATGCGCGTGCAGCCGCGCAACATCGATATCGGCACAATCGGGCTGCCATATTGCGCTGGTCCACTCGTCTCGCAGACCCGGCACCTTGGTTGCCAGGGCCGTGCGGTCCAGCCGCGACAATGCGATGCCGCTATCGCGGTAATTGTGCAAAAATCGATCCAGCGCGTCGCGGTCCTGATCGCGCCCCATATAAACCGCCCCTCTTCGGCGCAGCATATCGTTTGCCCGTAAAAACGCGCCCGACGCCTGGGTCAATGGTGTAATACGCGGTCCGCCATAGCATTCTTCCCAGAACGCGGCAGAACGCCCGGTTGCGTGATAGCCCGGCTGATCCTCGGCCTCCAGCAGGATGACTGCGGCGAAGGGTGCAAGTTCCGCAGCCAGACTGGCCCCGGCCATGCCCGCTCCCACAATTGCAAAATCGGCAGACAGGCCGGTCATTCAGGCGCGGCGATCCGGTGCAGAAATTCGTCGATCGCGTGCAATGCGCGATCCCGCACCGCGTCCGTTTCGCGCAGGATTTCGTGGCGGGCCTCCGCGCCGAACATCAGCATTTGTGCATTGGGCAATCGCGCGGCCGCCAGTTCGATCGCCCGCCGGTCCACCAGCCTGTCGTTCCGGGCGCCAATCAGAAGAACGGGTGTATCCACCGCTTCGAGCGTACCGGGGGCGAACATCGCACGCATGGACGCATAGGCGCGTTCCACCCAGCCCCAGCTACCCGGCCCCATCACCAGCTGCGGGCGATGGTCACGCCAGAACAGCTCATCGTCGTAACGCGCTTCGTCATGGGTCAGCAGATCGATGCGGTTTGCCGGCATCTCGCCCGGCTTCTCGCTCCATTTCCAGGCCGGCCTCTTGCGTCCGCGCAGGCCCGCCATGATGCGCGATGCGCCATGCATCAGCGCAATCGGCAATACAGTCCCGTGGAAACCCAGCATCGGGGCAGACAGAACGGCCGCGTCGGGGTCGACCCGCTGCTGGCAAAGACTGCGCAGGACCAGATGGCCCCCCATCGAATGCCCGACCAGGATATGCGGCCCCGGCGTCTGTGTTTTCCACTGCGCCCACAGATACGCGCAATCATCCACCCAGACCGAAAAATCGGCGATATGACCCGTCACAGCGTCATCGCCCAACCGCCCCGAACCCGCCTGCCCCCGCCAGTCGGATGCGGTTACCCGCCATCCTGCTACGTGCCAGCAATGCAGGGTTTCGAGGTATTTTTCGTACGAATCCCCTCTTCCGGGGAAAAACAGGATGGCACCGATCGGGTTTTCGCTGGCGCCCGGCCAATCGATACGGCGGATCGCCTGACCATCGGCCGCGGTCCAAATTGTTTCGCGCGCTTCGGACGGAATACGGCGCCGGTCCATTCCCGGCGCACCGCCTTGGGCCGAGGCCGCCATGGCGTCATGTCCGCTTTGCTGGTCTACGTGACTAATGCCGCCCTCCCGGTCGTGGTTACTATTTGGTAAGTAGTAATCTGTAGCGATTGCCCCGAGGAATTTTGGGGGCACGGATGCACAGTGAATATTTCCAGTTCGGCCAATACGGATTGCTGATTGCCTTGGCAATTGCGCTGCTGGTTGCAGCTTTCACGGACATTCGCAGCCGGCATATCGGAAACTGGCTGAATGGCGGTATCGCCATGGCGGCGCCACTATGGTGGTGGGTAAACGGCCTGTCGCTATGGCCGGACATCGCCATACAGTTCGGCATCGCGCTGGCCGCTTTCGCGGTGCTGGCCATACTGTTCGCCCTGCGTGCGATGGGCGGCGGCGATGTAAAATTGCTGACCGCGCTGGCGCTGTGGATCGAACCGACCTGGTTTCTGCAAATGCTCGTCGTGATGGCGCTGGTCGGCGGTGTGCTGACTATTGCGATGGGCGGCTGGCACGTCATCCGCCGGCAGCGCGAACGCCTGGTCATTCCCTACGGAGTGGCGATTGCGGCCGCCGGATTGTGGGTAATCTCGACACATTATTTCCCTGCGGCAGGCGTGGTGTCCGCGGCGGGGTGAACCTGATTTTAACCATTCGGACCGTAAGTCCGGTGGAATTCAACACGTGTCCTTCACTGCGAGGGACAATTTTAGGGGGCTAGCTTAGCCATGGATAGGAAGAAACTGGTTCTGCTCATCGGGGCGTTGATCATCGCGATCGGTACCGCATTGGCAGCGCGTAGCATGTTTGCAGGCGCTTCGGCACCGCAGACGGAAGCGGCGCCCGTGCCGCAAGGGCCCAAGGTTCTGGTGGCACAGCGCGGTCTGCCCGTCGGCACGATCATCACGGCCGACGCCATCAGTTACCAGATGTGGCCCGCCGAACTGGTTCAGGATGCCTATTTCATCGATGGCGAGGCCGACGTGACGCAGCTTCTGGGTACCGTTGTCCGCCATCCGATCACGGCAGGCGAACCGGTCACTCAAGGATCGCTGGTGAAACCCGGCGATCGCGGCTTCCTGGCCGCGGCTCTCGGCCCGGGAATGCGCGCCGTGACCGTTCCCGTATCCGCGAAAACCGGTGTTGGCGGGTTTGTATTTCCGGGCGACCGGGTCGACCTAGTCCTCACCCAAAGCGTATCGGGCGAAGGCGAGGCGTTGAAGGCTTCGGAAACCATTCTCAGCAATTTGCGCGTGCTGGCAACCGATCAGTCGACCAGTCAGGAAACCACCGAAAGCGGCGATACGGTCGTTCGCGCGTTCCGCACGGTCACGCTTGAAGTCACCCCGCGCATCGCCGAAAAAGTGGCGGTGGCACAGACCATCGGCACGCTCAGCCTGTCGCTGCGTTCCATTGCCGATAATCAAAGCGAGCTGGAAAAAGCGATTGCTTCGGGTGACATTAAAGTCCCCGACGACGCGACACCCGAAGAAGAAGAAGCACTGTTGCGCAAGGCCATGGCGCGGCCGGTCGATCAAAGCACGACCTACGTGACCGGCGGCGATGTGTCGCGTTTCCAGCGGCGCACGAAACCGGCAAGCCGCAGCACTGCGCCCAGCGATAATGGCAACAACAATGTCCGCTATGATCCGCCGCCCCGTCAAGTAACGGAAACCCGGCCCGCCGCACCGACCGGCCCGGTGGTGAGGGTAACCCGCGGCAAGCAGACGGAAGCAGTCCCGGTAACCCGCGGAACCGGCCCGATGATCGATAATGACTGATCGGATGGCCATGACCCAGATCGCACAGACCAATCGCAATGTTCCGCAAAACCCAGTTTTGCCAAGTCCAGTTCCGAAATCAGGGGGCACTACAATGAAACGCCTAACTGCAACCATGCTGATGGCCGGGATCGCCATGGCACCGCTCGCCGGACTGCCGGCCGGCCCGGCCAATGCGCAAAGCATATTGAGCCCGGCTTCCGACATCGTTCTTTCAATCGGACGGGGCGAATTGATAACCGTTCCCAGTTCCATGGCCGATGTGTTCATCGCGAATGACGGTGTGGCGGATGTCCAGATCAAATCGCAGCGCCAGCTTTATGTCTTCGGCAAGGCCGGCGGCGAAACGACCATCTATGCCAGCAACGGCGCGGGCGATGTGGTCTGGTCCGCCAATGTGCGGGTCGGATCGAATATCGGCAGTGTCGACCAGATGCTTACCCTTGCCATGCCCGAAGCCAAGGTTGCCGTATCCACCATGGGCACCGGCACCGTGCTGCTGACCGGCACCGTGGCCGCACCCGAAGATGCAGCGGAGGCCGAACGGCTGGTGCAGGCATTTCTGGGCGAACAGACGAATGTGATCAGCCGTCTGAAAATGGCCACGCCGCTGCAGGTCAATCTGCGCGTGCGCTTTGCCGAAGTCAGCCGGTCTCTGGTGCGGTCGCTTGGTGTCAACCTGACCAGCATCGACGGCACGAGCGGCATTCAGGGTGGTGTCGGACAGGGACGCGTCGGCGCGTTTCCGGGCGTTCGGCCCAATTCGGCTACTGGCTTGGGCAGTGTAGTGGAAACATTCGTACGAAATCCGAATTTCAATACGCTCGCCCCGGTCAGTCCGGGCAATCCACAGTTCCTGCCGGCAGAAGGTACGAGCATTTCGCCGATTTCTCCCGGCACGACGCTGGGCCTAGCCGGAAGCTTTCTCGGCCTCGACTTGGTCGGCGCGCTCGATCTTGCCGAAACGCAGGGTTTGGTAACGACCCTGTCGCAGCCGAACCTCACCGCCTTGTCGGGCGAGACGGCGGATTTTCTCGCCGGCGGCGAATTCCCTATTCCTGTCAGTCAGGGTCTGGGCACCACCGCCATCGAATATCGCAAGTTCGGCGTCAGCCTGGCATACACGCCCACGGTACTGGCCAATGGCCGCATCTCCATGCGCGTTCGCCCCGAAGTGTCCGAACTGTCCAGTCAGGGCGCAGTGACGCTCAATGGCTTCCAGGTACCGGCCCTTACCATTCGCCGGGCGGAAACGACGGTGGAACTCGGGTCTGGTCAAAGCTTCATGATCGCCGGATTGATGAGCAACAATGCCCAGTCCACACTGACCAAGGCGCCGGGCATTGGCGATGTGCCGATCCTGGGCAATCTGTTCCGTTCCAAATCCTTCCAGAAGGGCGAAACGGAGCTGGTCATCGTTGTCACACCCTATCTGGTGAAGCCGGTAAACGACGGCGACATCCGTCTGCCGACGGACGGTTTCCGCGCTGCGAACGAAGCGGAATCGCTGCTCGGCTATCAGGTTCATGCCGGCCAGTCCGGTGCATCGCGGCCCGGCCCGACTGCCGTGGACCGATCCGCCAATTCACCCGGTATCTCACCCGGCATCTCGCGCACCGATGCGCAGGGCATATCGCCGGATGGCGCGCCTGCTCCGGTGCCGGCACGCAGCGTCAAAGCCGATGACAAGAACCGTAATTCCGATGGCACCGCAGTCGCGGCGGCCCCCGGTTTCAATCTGAAGTGAGGAAGGCGATCATCATGCCTATTGCAAAATCACGCAAGTTCGCCGGTATCCTGGCGCTGTCGCTTGGCGTTACGCTGAGCGCGTGCGGCGGAATGCCCACCAATCGCGGACTGGAAAGTCTGAAACAGCCGGTCGTCGAGCGGACCAACTATACGATGGACGTAGCAGCCGGTGCCGGCGGCCTTTCGATCCCCGAACAGCAGCGTCTGGCCAGCTGGTTCGAAGCCATGGACCTGCGATATGGCGACAGGCTTTCCATCGAAGATCCGATGATCAACGCAGCGGCTCGGGATTCCATTGCGAAGTTGGCCGGGCGTCACGGTATTCTGGTTCAGGACGGCGCGCCGGTGACGGAAGGGTACGTAACGCCCGGCAGCGTCAGAGTGATCCTGACACGGTCCACCGCAATGGTTCCGGGATGTCCGGACTGGAGCGAAAGTTCCGATCTCAATTACAACAATGCTGCCAGTCCCAACTATGGTTGCGCGATCAACAGCAACATGGCGGCGATGATCGCCAATCCCGAAGACCTGATCAAAGGCCAGACGGGAACCGGCGAGACCATGGTCAGCACCTCGACCAAGGCGATCGACGCCTATCGCGAACAGACCCCGACCGGCCAAGGTGGCCTGAAGGCACCAAGCACGGGAGGAAACTAAGTCATGAACGCACCTTGGAAACCCAATGGTTCCGGCAGTCGCGATCCCTTCGCGGCATTCATCTGCGACGAAACCGCATTGGACGTTTTGCGTCCCGTAGTGGTCGAACTGGGCTGGCAGCCGGAAAAATGTGCAAAGGGCGGATTGCGTAATGCCGTGCAATCGCTTTCGGTTGCCGCCAGTCCGAACATATTGATGGTCGATTTGTCGGAAAGCGGCGACCCGCTGAATGATATCAATGGTCTGGCCGAAGTGTGCGAGCCGGGAACCGTGGTCATCGCAATCGGTCAGGTCAACGATGTTCGCCTGTACCGCGACCTTCAGGCCAGCGGCATCCACGATTATCTGCTGAAACCCCTGTCGGCGGCACAATTGCGCGATTCCCTGACCCAGGCGCAGGCCGTGTTCAGCGCACCGCGGGCCAGCGATCCGGAAACGGCGAAACGTCATGTCTCGACCGCGGTGGTGGGCACGCGCGGCGGTGTCGGGGCGTCTACCCTCGCAACGTCGCTTGCCTGGCTGTTCAGTGACGATCACGCCCTGCCTACCGCATTGCTGGATCTCGACGTCCATTTTGGAACCGGCGCCCTGGCACTGGATCTGGAACCCGGACGCGGCCTGACGGATGCGATCGACAATCCCAGCCGGATCGATGGCCTGTTCATCGAACGCGCCATGATCCGCGCCAGCGACAATCTGGCGATCCTGTCTGCGGAGGCGCCCATCAATTCCCCGTTGATGACCGATGGCGCAGCGTTCTTGCAACTGGAAGAAGAGTTCCGCCAGTCGTTCGAAATGACCGTTATCGATATGCCGCGAAACATGCTGATCAATTTTCCGCAATTGCTGGCCGATGTGAATGTCGTCGTCCTGACTACGGAAATGACTTTGGCTTCCGCACGCGACACGATCCGCATCTTGAGCTGGCTGAAAAGCCATGCGGCCCACGCGCAACCGATCATCGTGGCCAACAAGGTGCAGGCCGGTGCTTCTGAAATCAGCAAGACGGATTTCGAAGCTTCCATCGAACGCAAGATCGATTTCACCATCCCCTATGATTTCAAAGCCGCATGTAACGGCGCGAAACTTGGCCAGACATTCGTGGAAGCGAACCGTTCGGCCAAACCGACCGCGATCATCAAACAGGTCGCCGAACGTATTCTGGGCGCCAGCGAAGAAGATATGGAAGACAGCGAACCCGCGAAAAAATCGTTGCTCGGCAACTTCGATATCAAATCGCTGATGGCCAAAAAGAAAACCACCAAAGCCAAGGTGCCCGCGCAATAGGCCACCGGGAAGCCGTGCCGGATATTTTCCGGCGCGGCCCCGACTGGCTTCATCGCTTGGTTCACTTGCCAGTCCAGTTACCGGCTTCATTTGCGGGCCGATTATACCCAAGTCCTTCGAAAGGCAGAAAGACCCATGGAAATCATTCAGCTAGTTTTGGTAATCGGCGGTCTCGTATTGCTGATGGTGCTGGGATATTTCATCGTGTCCGGCCCGTCTGCCAACAAGGAAAGCCAACGGCGGCTTGATGCGCTGCGCTACCGTCATTCCGAAAGCACCGATACAAAGGTTGAATCGCAGCTGAAAAAAGCGATCGCATCGCGCAAACCCAAACGCCACCAGGTGGCCGGTTCGGGATCGCGATCCGCTGCGCTGGCCATGCGTCTGGACAGGACCGGCAAGAACTGGACCATCACCCAATATCTCTATTCTTCGCTCGGGCTGGGACTGGCTATTGCCGTGCTGATGTATCTGCAAACCGGCGCTGCCTTGCTGGCGCTGGGCGTGGGATTGGTAGTGGGTGCGGGTGTGCCGCATATGGCGGTAAAATTCCTGATCAACAAACGTACCGGTCAGTTCAACGCCAAGTTTCCCGATGCGATCGATCTTCTGGTACGCGGCCTGCGTTCGGGCTTGCCGGTTACGGAAACTTTGGGCGTGGTTGCCCAGGAAGTGCCCGGCCCGGTCGGCGTGGAGTTCAAAGGCATTGTCGAACGGATCAGGATTGGACGGACGATGGAGGAATCCCTTCAGGAAACTGCGGACCGGCTCGGCATCTCCGAATTCAACTTTTTCTGTATCACTCTGGCAATCCAGCGCGAAACGGGCGGTAATCTGGCGGAAACATTATCCAACCTGTCCGACGTTCTTCGCAAACGGATGCAGATGAAACTGAAAATCCGTGCGATGAGTTCGGAATCCAAAGCATCCGCCTATATCGTCGGCGCGCTGCCGTTCATCGTGTTTACGATGATCTACATGATCAATCCCGGTTACATCGGCGGCTTCTTCGTCGACGAACGACTGATGGTGATCGGCATGGGCGGTCTGGTCTGGATGTCCATGGGGGCGTTCATCATGGCCAAGATGGTCAGTTTCGAAATTTAAGCGAGGACAGAAACAATGCTTAGTCAAGCTCCTGGCCCGCAACTGCTCGGGTACGACGTCATCCTCATCGGCACGATTCTGGCTGGTGTCGCGGCGTTGGCGATCATCATGGCCATCTATGCCGCCGTTACGGTGAAAGACCCGATGGCCAAACGGGTGAAGGCGCTGGGCGAACGGCGCGAACAGCTCAAGGCCGGCATCGTAACCAGTTCGGCCAAGAAGCGTACCAGCCTGGTCCGCAAGACCAACCGGACGGAACGGATGAAGGATACCCTGTCGGGTATGAAAGTCCTTCAGGACAGTCAGGTTGCCGAAATCCAGCAGAAGCTGGCTCATGCGGGCATCCGCAATAAGGAACTGGCGCCCTATGTCATCGCTCTACGACTGGCCTTGCCGCTGATACTTGGATCAATCGGTTTCGCCGTAATCTATATTATCGACTATTTTCCGGACTGGGGCAGCTTCAAACGTGTCGGCGCCTTTGCGGCAATGCTGTTTCTTGGATACAAAGGCCCCGAACTTTACCTTAAAAATCTGACCGGCAAGCGAACCGATCTGATCCGCAAGGGATTGCCCGATGCGCTCGATCTGCTGGTGATCTGCGCCGAAGCCGGCCTGACGGTCGATGCCGCATTCAACCGGGTCGCGAAGGAACTGGGGCGGGCCTATCCCGAACTGGGGGACGAGTTTGCCCTGACCGCGATCGAACTGTCATTCCTTACCGAACGCAAACATGCGTTCGACAATCTGGCATACCGCGTCGATCTGGATTCGGTCGCCGGGGTGGTTACCACGATGGTGCAGACCGAGCGTTACGGTACGCCGCTGGCGTCGGCCCTACGCGTGCTGTCGGCCGAATTCCGGAACGAACGCATGATGCGCGCGGAAGAAAAGGCCGCACGCCTCCCCGCGATCATGACCATTCCGCTCATTCTGTTCATTCTGCCGGTCCTGTTTATCGTTATTCTGGGCCCGGCCGCCTGTTCCATCAGCGATGCATTCGCCGGGTAGCATACACGCCTGGGGACCACGATACCCGCATGATGGGGGGGCCGGCATCGACTTTGGATGCACCCCCCCATCATGCGCGGCGCTTTATTCCGCGTGATCGCGCAGGCGCGCCAGAATATCGCGAAAGACGCGTTGTTCATCAGCATCCATAGTCGCCATCATGGCGTATTCCTCGGCACGGGCACGGGGCACGATGGCAGCATGGATTGCTTGCCCTTCCCCGCTTAGCTCAAGATGATGGGACCGGCGATCATCACGATTGGGCACCCTGACCACCAACCCGCGCAGCTCCAGCGATTTGCACGCCCGGTTGACCGCCACCTTATCCATCAGCGTGCGCGCAGTCAGTTCGCGCTGCGTCAGCGCACCGGCATCGCCGAGCATGGCCATCACCCGCCACTCCGTCACTTTCAGCCCGAACTCGTCGCGGTATACGCGCGCAATCCGGTTGCTGACGGCATTGGAAGAAACCGACAGCTGATAGGGCAGAAAATTCGCGAGACTGAAATTGTTGGTTCCCATGAAAATGATTTCTACGGAAACCATATCGCTTGGCAAGGCACGACCTTGTATCGCCCACTGCCCATCGTCGGCTTGTCGCTATTCGTAGGCCGGCGTTTCCCACCATGGATAGAAATTAGGCATATCCTGCGTAACCTTGCCCGGAAATTGCGGGGCGCGTTTTTCCAGAAAGCTCTGGATCCCTTCCGCCGCGTCCTGTGAACGCGACAGGCGATAAATCGCGCGGCTATCCACACGGTGGGCCATCATGGGATGGTCCGCCGACGGAAGCCGCCACAGCATTGCGCGGGTCATGGCGACCGAAACGGCCGACGTATTCTCCGCAATCTCCAGCGCCAGACCACGCGCCACATTCAACAGATCGCCAGGCGTATGGACCGACCGGATCATTCCACCCTGCAGCGCAGCCTCCGCATCGAAAACCCGCCCGGTCATGCACCATTCCAAAGCCTGCTGCGGGCCGACCAGTCTGGGTAAAAACCAGCTGGAGCAGGCTTCGGGGACAATACCGCGCCGCGCGAATACGAAACCATAACGTGCATTGTCGGATGCCAGCCTTATATCCATCGGCAGTTGCATGGTCGCACCTACGCCCACTGCCACGCCGTTGCAGGCGCTGATCAAAGGCTTGGTGGATTCAAACAGGCGCAGCACCAGCCGCCCGCCGCCATCGCGCACGATTTCGTCGGAAAGGTCCACCACTTCGGTTTCGCTGGAAAACGGCCGGGCGCCATCGTCGGGGGTCAAATCCGCGCCTGCGCAAAATGCCCGTTCGCCCGCTCCTGTAAAGATGATCGCACGGATCGCGTCATCGCCGTCCAGATCATCCATCGCCGCGATGATTTCCCCCATCATGATGCGGGTATAGGCATTCATTTTTTCGGGCCGGTTCAAAGTCACCGTCGCGATTGCACCGTCTTTTTCAACCAGAATTTGCGTGTAATCGCCCATCGTCGTTCCTTGTTTGTGGTGGACACTTTCCAGCTATTTGTTCGACACGAAAACCGTTTGGTAAACGATACCTGTACCCCAAAACCGCCGCCCGTTTCGCTTTGCAGCAAAATTCCGGTCGCACCGAAAGAAGCGGCGGTTATCAGGTTTCGTATTCTAGCGCGGCGCCATGCGGATCGCGCCGTCGAGGCGAACGTCCTCGCCATTGAAATAGCCGTTCTCGATCATGGTCATGGCAAGATGCGCATATTCTTCGGCATTGCCCAACCGTTTCGGGAACGGAACGGACGCAGCCAGTGCTTCCTTCACCTGGTCGGGTGCGGCATTCATCAAAGGGGTGTTGAAAATTCCCGGCAGGATCGTGTTGACGCGAATGCCTTCGCTCATCAGGTCGCGGGCGATCGGTAATGTCATACCGATGACACCGCCCTTGGATGCGGCGTATGCTGCCTGGCCGATCTGCCCGTCTTCGCCCGCTACGCTTGCCGTGTTCACGATCGCACCACGGTCGCCATCGTCGGTCAGCGGGTCCAGCGTCATCATTCCGGCAGCCGATTTGGCGATACAACGAAACGTGCCGATGAGATTGATCTGGATGATCCAGTTGAATGCATCCATCGGAAAATGGCTGATTTCGCCTGTCTTACGGTCCCGCTTTGCAGTCTTGATCGCGTTTCCGGTACCGGCGCAATTTACCAGAATACGTTCCTGTCCATGTGCCTCGCGGGCCTTGGCAAACCCTGCATCGACGGACGCATCGTCGGTCACGTTCACTTCGCAGAACACGCCGCCGATATCCTTGGCAACAGCCAGGCCCTTTTCTTCCTGCAGATCGAAAATAGCGACCTGCACGCCTTTTGCCGCAAGCGCGCGGGCAGTGGCTTCGCCAAGGCCCGATGCACCGCCGGTTACGACTGCGGGGGTATTGTTGCCTACTTCCATGATGTATTTCTCCATTCCTAGAAATTCGTTCAAGCCAATCGAACGGAACGATTTTTTCGCTCCGAAATCAAAACTTGGAGTTTGAAAATTATAGCGCTTCGACGATAGTGACATTGGCGACGCCGCCGCCTTCGCACATGGTCTGCAACCCATATTTCAGGCCACGCGCCTTTAGTGCGTGCAATAATGTGGCCATCAGTTTCGTGCCCGATGCGCCCAGCGGATGACCCAGCGCGATTGCGCCACCGTTCACGTTCAGTTTTTGTGGGTCGGCACCCGTATGCTTTAACCAGGCCAAGGGTACAGGCGCAAACGCCTCGTTCACCTCGAACAGATCGATATCGCCGATCGTCATGCCGGCCTTCTTGAGCGCCCGGTCGGTTGCGAACAGCGGCTCTTCCAACATGATGACCGGATCGCCGGCGGTAACCGTAAGGTTATGAATGATGGCCATCGGCGCCAGCCCGTGATCCTTCAGAAACTGTTCCGACACCACCAGCACACCGCTCGACCCGTCGCAGATCTGGCTGGCACTGGCAGCGGTAATCGTCCCGTCCGGGCTCAGCAGTTTGACCGAAGATATAGTGTCGAGCGTCGCATCGAAACGGATACCCTCATCAATAGTATGCCGCTCTTCACCCTCCGGCGTATCGATCGATACGGCAACGATCTCTGCATCGAACGCACCCGCCTTGGTCGCGGCAATCGCTTTGTGGTGACTATCCAGCGCAAACCGGTCGAGGTCGTCCTTGGTGAAGCCATGTTTTTGCACGATCATTTCCGCACCGGTGAACTGCGACCACATGATGCCGGGATACTTTTCCTCCAGACCAGGGGATTTGTACATCCCTAGCCCTTCCTTCATATGCAATGTGGCGGTCGAACCCATGGGAACCCGGGTCATACTCTCCACGCCGCTGGCGATGACGGCATCCTGCGTCCCCGACATGATCGCCTGCGCGGCGAACTGGATCGCCTGCTGGCTGGACCCGCATTGCCGGTCGATAGTGACGGCCGGCGTGGATTGCGGGAGATATCGGGATGCCAGCACCGCATTGCGGCCCACCTGCATCGATTGTTCCCCCGCCTGGCTGACGCACCCCATTATGACATCGTCGATCGCCTCAGGATCGACACCGGTGCGCGCGATCAACGCATCGAGGGACTTGGCCGCCAGATCGACAGGATGCACCCCCGCCAACCGCCCACCACGCTTGCCACCGGCGGTCCGTACTGCGTCGACGATATAGGCGGTGGGCATGATAAGAACTCCATGAGGTTGCGAATTGCTACCTGATTGCGCGATATGGCGTAACGGAGCGAACGGGCGCCGGTCAAGGGACTGCTTGGCGCCTGTAATGATCCGGAAGTTCGCCAGTCGCACCACCTGTCCTGGTTTCAGTAATCCTATTTGTACCCAGGGATCCGCGAACCACTGTCTACGACCAGATTGCTGCATCGCGCCATAAACTGTGTCGTCAACAACACACTAGATGGCGAAAAACCACCAAATACGCATTATGACCTTGTGATCATCATGCATCCCGGTGCATTTGGCCCCGTGGACACCGCACCATAGGCAAATCGCCTAAGGCTGGGTGCTAGAAATCTGCCCTCTCTGTACCGCGGAATTGGTACCAAGGGGGTTTAATAGAGGGTATTGTAATTATATGAAAATGTCAGCAACTCTAAAGCTCAGTGCAGCGCCTCTGGCGTTCGGCATTGCCGCTTTCGCCGCGCCTGCGGTGGCACAAATCCAGCCAAGCGAGCAGAACGCTTCCGAAAACGAAGCGACTCCGGCTCCCGTTGATGAAAACTTCATCGTCGTAACCGGTTCGCGCTTCACCAACCCCAACCTGGAGCAGGCCAGCCCGGTTGCCGTGGTAACATCGGACGAAATCAATCTTCGTCAGCCTACCGTGATCGAAGACCTCCTTCGCGAAATTCCTGGCGTTTCGCCCAGCATCGGCGCGCAGGTCAATAACGGCAATGGCGGTTCGACCTTTGTCGACCTTCGCGGCATCGGCAGCAACCGTAACCTGACGCTGCTGAACGGCACGCGTATCGTTCCGGCCGATCTTACCGGCCGTACCAACATCGATATCATTCCTATCGCCCTGCTGGAGCGCGTTGACGTGCTGACCGGCGGCGCAAGTGCCACTTACGGTGCCGATGCGATTTCCGGTGTTGTCAACTTCATCACCAAGCGTGACTTCGAAGGCGCGGAACTCAGCGCGACGCAGAACATCACCGAAGAAGGTGACGGCAGCACGCAGCGTATCGACCTGACCGTTGGCGGAAATTTTGCCGACGATCGCGGTAATGCGACCCTGAGCCTTGGTTACACAAACCGTGACACTATCTTTCAGGGTGATCGCGATTTCTCGCTTTTCAATCTGAGCTCGTTCTCCGGCAACCCCGGCGGTTCTTCTACCACGGTTCCATCGGTCATTACCGTTCCCGGCACCACGGGCGGAACGCTGCAGATTGCTCCTGACGGCAACTCCTTGGTTCCCTTCAACCGTCCGTTCAACTTCAACCCGTTCAACATTTTCCAGCTGCCTTTGGAACAGTACCGTCTGTTCGCTCAGGGTAGTTACGAAATCGTCGACAACATCGATGTCTTCTCCGAAGCCATGTTTGTTCAAAGCACCAACAGCACGATCATCGCGCCGTCGGGTACTTTCCGTAACGTGTTGCAGACACCGCTTTCCAACCCGTTCCTGAACGCTGGCATCCGCAACCAGATCTGTGGTCTGGATACGGTAGTCGATAATCCAGAAGTTCCTGCATCGCTCGGCGTTCAACGCCGTTTCTCGCAGGCGGAATGTGATGCCGCTGCCGTTGCGACCGATCCCAACGATCCCAACTATCGTGAAGTCGGCCTCGATTTCGGGCGCCGTTTCGTGGAATTCGGTACGCGTAACAACGAATATGAATCGCAGCTATTCCAGGTGAAGGGCGGCGTCCGTGGCGACATCGTTTCCAACCTGCAGTTCGAAGTGTTCGGTGCCTATGGCGAAAGCGAAGTCGATTCGCGCCAGTCGGGCAACGGTACGCTTTCCCGTCTGCAACAGTCGATCCGTGCAACCAACCCTGACACCTGCACCAATACCGCCAATGGCTGTGTTCCCATCAACCTGTTCGGCCCGATCGGGAGCCTGACGCCTGATGTTCAGGCGTTCCTCGATGTCGGTAACTCCGGCAAGACCGAAACCTCGCTTACGCAGGTCCAGGGCTTCGTTACCGGCGACTTCGGATTTGCTTTCCCAACAGCGGTAACGCCGATCAGCGTTGTTGTTGGCGGCGAGTATCGTAAGTATGAAGCGGGCACGTCTTCCGACCTTCTGACCCAAACACCGGGCGAAGTTCTCGGTAACGGCGCAGCGAGCCCTGATTCCTTCGGTACCTACAACGTCAAGGAAGCTTTCGGCGAACTGGCCATTCCATTGCTGGAAGACAGCTTCATCCCTGAACTGACGCTGCTTCTAGGGGGTCGTGTCTCCGATTATTCCACCACGGGTACGGAATATACCTACAAAATCGGCGGAACGGCTACTCTTCTTCCGGGTCTGCAGATCCGCGGCAACTATCAGAAGGTTACCCGCGCGCCGAACATTCTGGAACTGTTCGATCCACAGACGACCGGTCTCGACAATTTCGATTCCGATCCCTGCGTCGGTGCAGCTCCGGTAAACAATGCGAATCTTCGTGCAATCTGTCTTGCACAGGGTGCGCCAGAGGGTTCGATCGGTAATATCATTGTCGATCCAGCTGGTCAGGTTAACGTCACTGGTGGTGGTAACCCGTTCCTAGATTCCGAAGATGCGGATACCTACACGATCGGTGCGATTTTCCAGCCAGACTTCGTTCCTGGTCTTTCGGTCACGGTCGATTATTACAATATCAACCTGACCAACGCGATCACCAACCCGACGGTGGATGATGTTTTCGCCAATTGCTTCGGTGCTGACTTCCGGACCAGCCCGACTGGTTCCGCTGCCGACCCAGCATGTACCGCTATTCGCCGTAACCCGGCGACCGGTAACCTGTTCGGTAGCGTTGCGACAACGCCGGGTATTCCGCAGGTTCTTACGAACCAGGGTCAGATCAAGACCGACGGTATCGATGTCGTCTTCAATTATCAGCGGGAAATCGGCCGCGCTCTGCTCGGCTTGAACTTCGCAGGTAACTGGACGAACTCCAACACCTTCGATGCCAACCAGAACGATCCCGATAACATCATCTTCGAATGTTCCGGCTTCTTCGGTTCCAACTGTGGATCGATTATTCCGGAATACTCGTTCAGTCAGCGTACCACGCTTGGCTTCGATGATATCGCTCTGTCGCTTCTGTGGCGCTATATCGACGGTGTCGATCTGGAACGTTCGAACTTCAACGATGCTGGCCAGGCGCCATTTCTCGACGAATTCGAAAGCATCCCGGCTGAACATTATTTCGACCTGAGCGCACGTTTCACCGTGGTCGAAAATTTCCAGCTGACTGCAACCGTAAACAACCTGTTCGACAATCAGCCGAAGGTCGTCGGCAGCAATATCGGTTCGACAGCGTTCAACTCGGGAAATATCTTCCCATCGACCTATGATCCGTTGGGTCGCCGTTACTCGATTACGGGCCGGATTACTTTCTAAGTACCGATCTCGGATAAATAGGGCGCGCCGTGGTTCTCCACGGCGCGCCTTTTTTTGTTTTGCGATCGTGAACGGTACCATGACCGAATTTTGCCACCGAAACGTGGCGTTCAGCGACTACGGATGTTCGCCGATGCTAATCTGATTTAAGGATTTATGCGAAAAGCAATCGGAAGCGCTGTAAAATGCGTTGCGCAATTTTCTGGTTCTTGTGCCACGTTCCACTCAAACGTCGGTTCCTGGACCTTATGCTTAATCCCCAAGGCGTAGAATGACTTTATTGGGCAGATCTCGTCTCCTCCGCCTGAACGACGCACCCCTTTGCCTAACCCATGAATAACTGCCACGCGCATTCAGGCAGCCGTTTCAGCTTTGATCGCTACGTAGGAACCGGCGACGAGCCGTTCAGGTAATACGGTTTGAACGCCACAATCTGTGCGAGCATGAGATCATACGCCATACGATGCGATTTTCGCAGGCCCTAGGCATCCAGCAGTGTAAATTCTTACAGTAAGTTATGGGCTGGTCGCCGCTTTGAGTCGACTTTCCGGCCCTGATAATGGCTAACGCGTGGTCAATACCCGTGCGAATTCTACGCGGTGACACACAGTTGAGCACGCGCCTTAAACCAGACTTAAGCGCCTCCTTTTTGACGGATATCCATTCAACGAACACGATATCGTGGTAACACTGGAACACTCTATCGTTTGGATCGGCAGACGGACTATATAATTTCTGGGCCTCACAAAAAAGCCCGCCTGAATTCAATCAGACGGGCTTCTTGCTGTTGCAGCCAAAGATTACAAACCGCCGGGCCCGCAATCGTTTGCCAGATAGTCGAGCAGCTTCGTGTAAAACTGCTCCTGATGGTTGTACATCAACGTACGTGAGAAATGGTCGGCGCCTTCCAGCAGCAAATATTGTGCCGACTTGCCCTGACGATCCATCTCTTTCTTGTAATCGTCGTAATTGAAACGCATCACGCGCGCATCGACATCGCCGTGCACCATAAGCAGGGGAATATTCGTCTTGCCGATTTCCTTAATGGGATTGATTGTGGTCGAACCCCGGTTTCTGCTCCAGTCGTCTAGCGGCTTCGCCGTACCCGTACCTCTGCGTTTCAGATACACCTTTTCTGCGTCCGCAACGGCAGCACCCGCAATCGCGCACTGGTAGATTTGTGGCGAACGGCTGGTGGCGACCAGCGCGGCATACCCGCCATAGGACCAGCCGAACATCGCCATGCGATCCTTGTCAGCCAGCCCCTCCTTCACGAGATAGAGCGCGCCGTCGTCTTTATCATCCTGCATGGCGAGACCGTGCTGGCCATAGTCGCCGGCACTGGCACTATCGAAGAAATCCTGACCCCAGCCGACGGACATGCGGTATTGCGGTTGCAGCACCATATACCCGGCATTGGCAAGAAGCTGACCCCATTCATCGAAGCCAATGACTTCGTTCACATGCGGCCCACCATGCGGCAGCACCACGAGGGGGAATGGACCTTCACCCTTGGGCATAGTCACATAGGCCGGAACCGAGCGCCCGTCGCGCGCAGGGTATTGAATGAACTTCACATCGGACAATTGCTCGGCAGGAAGCAGCGGATTTCGGCTGCCGACCTTGACCATCGAATCGCCCTTGACGAGCCACCAAGAGCCCGGATCGCGCGGTCCACGGTTGCTGACGATCATGGTGCTGCCATCACGCGACCGGCTGCTGATGCTGATCTGATGCGCGTTGGGAATTTCAGCTTCGAGATTCTTGAAAAGCGTCTTTTCAGCCTCGTCGAACCATTCGCGTTCGTATTTAGCGCCCGAATAGACTGCTGCGACCAGAGACGTATCGCCAGCCCAAGCCATGGAACTTTGTTGAATATCGAGTATGTCGGCCGTGTCGTTGCCGTACAGTTTCTTGCCGAGCGTTCCGGTGTTGAAATCGAACTCGTACAGCGCTGCCTTGTCGCCATCGGGATTGTCGATGATGTATCCGGTGTTCGGGTCACCCTGCTTGAAACCCTTAAAACCATGAATACCGCCCAAAACGCGGTACAGATTCTGTTCGTCGTCCAGATCATACGTCATGTCGTTGACACGCGTCCACGATCCGTCCCCCGGCTTGCGATAATAGAAACGCTGCTCGTTCGTTCCGTCGTCGAAATTGCTGGTGAAACGAGGGTTCCCCTCATTGTCGAAACTGGCGGTCGGGAAAGTATCGTTACCCTTCAGAACAAGCGAATTGCGACCGGTTTTCAGGTTGAACTTGAAGTAGGAGCGCGGACGGAACGCCGCCAACGGGTCAACGCCGGCACCGCCTGGATTGGCCAGCACGCTCTGCACCAGAACATTGTCGGGATCGTTGGGGAGGACGTTCACGATATCGAACTCACCATCCACTTTCGTGAACTTCTTCGTCTCGACATTGAAACTGAACGCCAGGTAATCGCGCACGTCCTCTTCGGGACCTTTCACCGTCTTGCGGTTTACCTGCCATGCCGTTCCAAACAGCGTATCATCGTTTACCCAGGTGGCGCTGAGCAGCTCCATCGGATCGGCGTTGGTGCGGATCGGCTTTTTCTGAAGATCGTCGGTTTCGTATATCTCCATGACATACTCGCCCTCCTTGCTCTCCAGCTTCATGAGCATGAGATATTTCCCGCTGGGCGAGATCTGTGCGGTGGGCATGACATCGCGAAGCGCCCACGCCTCGATCGGAATCGATGGGTTTTGCTTTGTTTGGGAAATGGCGGGAGGCGCACCGAGCATCAAGGCTCCGGCGCAGGCGGACAAAAGTGCTGTTTTGAATTTTTTCATGGCGACCATTCCTATAAACTTGAAACTAAACCGCAGCTTAACGCAAAACGGCCCCACAACCAAATCGGTCGTGGAGCCGCCTGCTCATTAATTCATTGCGATACCTGACTCAGCATCAGAACTCCTTGCCAATCTGGAAAAAGAACTCCCGGCCATCATTGTTGTAACCGTTGCCGATTGCCGTGTTGGAAATGGCAAGCACTTCATCGCTGTCGACCTGCGGTGCACCCTTGTCGAACACATTGGATATCCCGGCCAACAACGTCAGGCCATCCTTGCGATAACGGATCGATGTGGCGTGCTCGACGAAACTGTCCGCAAAACCGACATCACGGCAATAGACACCATCGCCTGCAACCCGCCCATCCGGCACACCGGCCGCATTGCGCGAACCGCCACCGAGGCAGGTGTCCGCGAAGAAGCCGGTTGATTGACCATCGGGACCGAAGCCGAACGCATCGCTGAATTCGTCAATACCATCCTCATCCTGCTCCACCGGCCCGATATAGCGGGTCTGCCAGGTAAAGCGGAAATCATCGATATCGGCAGTGAATGTCGCAGTTCCGGACCATTTCGGGAAACCGAATTCGCCGGCATCATCATCGAAAAGAGGTGTTCCCTGGTCATCGATGAACAGGCTGCTTCTTTCGATCACGTGGTTACCGCGAATATTCAGACCCAGATCGATGTTCCTGCTCGCTACCAAGACTTCCTTGCCGAACGTGGCATTGAAATCCATCCCTCGAACGCTTTCCTGATCCTGGTTGAGGAAGATAGGGTTGGCACGTTCGATACGGCCGGCTGTCGATGGCGACGTACCAAATTCCAGCAGATCGCAGAACGGGCTTCTCGTGCCATCATCGCGCGTAAAGCAATCGTTCAGCGCGAACTGGGACGACAATTCAACCACGGCATCCTTCACTTTGATGTCGTAGTAATTGACACCGAGGCTCACGTCGAAACCGTCCCCAAACGTGTCTTCGAATGCGAACCCTGTCGCGATGGAGCGCGACGTTTCGGGATCGATTTCCAAGCTACCTTGCCGGAATACCTGAACCGAAGCGTTCGGGTTGGTGCTCAGGCCATTCTGGGCAATACCAACGGTGGTGGGATCGCGCCCTTCGCGGATACAGTTGGCCAGAATTTCCGGCGCCCGTGTATCAAGCGTCGGATCCAGCTGGCCCGTCGCAGGAATAAACGCGTTTGTCGGGACTGCGCAGGGATCGAACAGGGTCTGGAAGCCCGACTGACCAAGCAGGAAGTTTTCCCGCAAGTTCGGCGCACGGAACGACGTACCGTAGCTGAATTTCAACAGCAGTTGCTCGATCGGGCGCCACCCACCCTTGAGAGAGTAGGTGAAGTTTGTGCCGTAAAATTCCTCGTCAGTAACGCGGCCGGACAGGTTGACGGTCAATTCCTGAACCAGCGGACGCCCGGACACCAGCGGCAGATCGATCTCGGCAAACGCTTCCTTGATGAGCTTGCTGCCCACGGCACCCCGATCGACGAAGAACCCGAACAACAGCCCGTTCTGGGCCACGAAGTTCGGCGCTGAATCGATACGATCGTCGCGAACCTCGAAACCGAGCACGGCCGCCGCAGTTCCACCCTGAAGATCGAACAGATCGCCGGTAGCAAAGCCGGACAGGACAAGCTGTTCGTACCGCGTATCGAACTCACGCAGGCCGAAAACATAATCGGTTTCCGCTTGCGACGACAAAGTACCCACTGGCGAACCCAGCACGCTCGCCGCAAACAGGTTTACGGGCACACAGCCTTGCAACAAATCGGGCGCGGCCAGATCGGGGTTTGCCAGGCCTGCCCCGTTACATTCGCCGATATACTGCGGGTCGCCGAAGATGCCGAAAACGTCGATGTTGTTATCGTAATCGTCGGCAATACCATCGCCGTCATTATCTACGATGTCATCGTCGCCATATTCAGCCGTCGGATCGAGACCGAGCGCCAGCGCCAATTTGTCTTCACGAATTCCGCGACGGCTGGATGACCCGTCAGCACGTGAATAGGAAAAATAGGTATCGAAGGTCCAGCTTGGCGAAATGAACGACAAATCGCCTTTTATCCCGATGATGCCGCGATACTGCTGCAAAGTCGTGTCGAAATTGTCACGATCGCCCTGGATCGATGTGATCGGGGTTACTGGAGTCGGGAACCCGGTGCTGAGCGCGCCGGGAGGGTTCGGGAACAAACGCTGGAATGCGTTGTCCGCCGCACGACAATCCACCCCATCCGGGTTGGTTTCACTGTTGCACGGATTGAAAATGTTGAGGTCGGGTACGCTTGGGAACAACTGTCCCGCACCGCTATTGTCGGACTTAACATCGACCCGGCTATAGCTGGCTTCGAAATAGGGGGTCAGATTTGCCTCGCCGGGCAACACATATTCGCCATAGGCAAACACGTTGTACCGCTCCTGCTGGCTTTGGAAAACCTGCGTAAGATCGGCGCCGTTCGTGTTTACATCCTGGAAGTCGACATCACGAATACCGTCGCCATTGACATCGACCGGGCGGCCGCGCGCATCAGTGCTGTCACCGAAGTTTGGCAATCCGGGAATGTTGCCGCCGCCGGGCTGGAAATACACCGAACCGATCCGCGTGAACGGATTGAAGATACGGCCGCTTATTCCGGCGATTTTACATTCGCTTTCGGAAACGCTGATCGCTCCGTTGCTGTCGCGGCGAACCAGCGCATTGTCGCGAAGACCGACAGTGAGAATATTGCCGTTCTGATCGATTTCCCGGTTCGTGTCGCACCCACTAAAGAAATCGCGATCGTTCAAACGGATATAATCAATGTAATCATATTCCGCGCCGATACCGAAGAAAGCGCGATCGGTATTGAAGCCATATGCTGCACCGATACGATAGTCGTCACCACCACCCTGGGGATTGACGTCTCCGCTGGCTTCGATCTCGAATCCGTCGAAATCCTTCCGCAAAACCACGTTGATAACACCGGCGATAGCATCCGATCCGTAGACCGAAGACGCACCGTCCAGCAGAATGTCGTTCCGCTCGGTCAATATGCCGGGAAGCAAGTTGATCGAAGGGGTCGTTGGGGCGCCTTCAACGCCGGCAGGTGCCAAACGGCGGCCATTGATAAGAAGCAGCGTGCGGTCTGCACCTAGGCCGCGCAGATTGACCTGCTGCGAACCCGGGCCGTTGTCGAGCACGAAACCCTGAAACGTCGCGTCGATCTGCTGACCGGCGGCCGATTCGGACCGCTGAAGGATCGAGGACGGATCGAACAGGCCTGCTTCGTTGGAAGCTTCCCGCGTCAGGATCTGCAGCGGAGAAATACTGGAATAAGTATCGCGCTTGATACGCGATCCGGTGACCACGATTGCGCCCGAGTCCTGACCGCCATCCGCGCCGGTGCTTGTCACGTCCACGACATCTTCGGAGCCAGGATCGTTATTGGTTACGCCGTCGGCGCCCTGATCCTGAATGACGCATTTGCCGTCCACTTCCTCTTGCCCGACCGGACAATCGGCGTCGCTCGACTGCGCGAATGCGGGCGCACCGTAAATTAGAGCAAGCGCCGAAACGGACACTGCCAGGCCTTTAACCGATGTTTCGTGAAACTTCATCATGAACTACTCCAGACGCGAAAGATCGAGACTGGAGACGGTTGAAAATTTCGCGTCGACCGGCTCCCCCACCTGTCTATCCGCAAAAATTTTCGAAAAAATCGACCCCCGAGTCCCTCGATGTCAGCGTTCTGCAATAGCGACAGAATGATGTCAAAGCGTTGTTATTTTTTTATATCCAGTGTTGCGTTAATCACACAGAAAGGTTTGCCCAGCTGCCTTTTGGTAAATATTCCGGTTCGTCAGGCAACTTTCATACGAAGCTCCCCATCGCCTTCATCGATGTCGATCGTCGAACCATCCGGCACATCGCCACGTAAAATCCGGTCTGCCAGCGGGTCTTGCAGATAACGCTGAACCGCGCGCTTCAAAGGTCTGGCCCCGTAAACCGGATCATATCCGACCCGTCCCAGCCAGCGCAGCGCAGCGTCGGTCAAAACAAGCGTTATCTTGCGGTCGTCCAGCAATTTCTGGACCCTTCCGACCTGAATTTCGACGATCGGGGCCATATGTTCCTGCGCCAGACGATGGAACAGAATGATATCGTCCAGCCGGTTCAGAAATTCCGGGCGGAAGTGGCCGCGCACCACCTCCATCACCTGGGGTTCGACATCGCTTACCGTCTGTTCATCCGTCATGTTCGCAAGATGCTGACTGCCCAGATTGGAAGTCAGGATAATCAGCGTGTTGGCGAAATCGACGACCCTGCCCTGCCCGTCGGTAAGCCGCCCGTCATCCAGAACCTGGAGCAGTACGTTGAACACGTCCGGATGGGCTTTTTCGACTTCGTCGAACAGGATCACCTGATAGGGCCGACGCCGGACGGCTTCGGTAAGCACACCGCCCTCTTCGTAACCCACATATCCCGGCGGCGCACCGATCAAGCGGGCAACCGCGTGTTTTTCCATGAATTCGCTCATATCGATGCGAACCATTGCACCATCATCGTCGAACAGGAATCCGGCCAGCGCCTTCGTCAGTTCCGTTTTACCCACGCCGGTCGGGCCAAGGAACAGGAAGCTGCCAAGCGGACGGTTCGGATCCTGCAACCCGGCGCGCGCACGCCGCACGGCCTTCGATACCGCCTCGATCGGCTGCTGCTGACCGATCACGCGCTTGCCCAGCATGACTTCCATCTGGAGTAATTTTTCCCGTTCCCCTTCCAGCATCCGGTCCATGGGAATTCCGGTCGCCCGGCTTACCACAGCGGCGATGTCATCTTCCGTCACTTCTTCGCGCAACATGGCATTTTCGGTCTGGTCCGACGCTGCCAGAATGGCTTTTTCCAGTTCGGGTATCTTGCCGTAGGACAATTCGCCGGCCTTACCCAGATCGCCTTCGCGCTGGGCCTGTTCCAGTTCAATGCGCGCGTGATCCAGCTCTTCCTTGAGGCGCCCTTCGGCGGCAAGCCGGTCACGTTCGTTTTGCCAACGCGTGGTCAGTTCCGAAGATTGCTGTTCGAGGTTGGCCAGTTCGCCGCGCAGTGTGGTCAACCGGTCTTTCGAAGCCCCATCGGTTTCACGCGACAGCGCGGATTCTTCGATTTTCAGCTGGATGATGCGGCGATCCAGGCTCTCGATTTCCTCCGGCTTCGATTCCACTTCCATGCGGATACGGCTTGCCGCCTCATCCATCAAGTCGATGGCTTTGTCAGGCAGAAATCGGTTCTGGATATAGCGATTGCTGAGTGTTGCAGCTGCCACGATCGCACCATCGGTGATGCGCACACCATGATGCAGTTCGTATTTTTCCTTTAGTCCGCGCAGGATCGAAATCGTGTCCTCTACCGTCGGTTCGTCGATATAAACGGATTGGAAACGGCGTTGCAGCGCGGGGTCTTTTTCGACATATTTCTGATATTCGTCGAGAGTGGTGGCGCCGATACAATGAAGCTCTCCGCGCGACAAAGCGGGTTTGAGAAGATTGGATGCATCCATCGACCCTTCCGATGCACCTGCCCCGATGAGCGTGTGCATTTCATCGATAAACAGGATGATCTGGCCATCCGCGCCCTTCACTTCGTCCAGCACGGCCTTCAGCCGTTCCTCGAACTCGCCGCGATATTTGGCCCCGGCGATGAGCGACCCCATGTCGAGGCTCATCAAGGTACGGCCTTTCAGACTGTCGGGCACATCGCCATTCGCAATGCGCAGGGCAAGCCCTTCCGCGATCGCAGTCTTGCCGGTACCCGGTTCGCCGATCAGGGCAGGATTGTTCTTGGTCCGCCGTGCCAGAATTTGAATGGTGCGACGGATTTCCTCGTCCCTGCCAATGACCGGATCCAGTTTCCCGTCGCGTGCAGCCTGGGTCAGGTCGCGGGCATATTTCTTCATGGCATCATAGGCGTTTTCCGCACCGGCACTATCGGCCGATCGCCCACCGCGCAGTTCATTGATAGCGGTATTCAGGGCCTGCGGATCGACCGCGGCATCAGCCAATGCCCGACCTGCCGCCGTGCTTTTGGCCAGGCTCAACGCGACCAGCAGTCGCTCCACCGTAACAAAGCTGTCGCCCGCCTTGTCCGCAATCTGTTCGGCCTGATCCAATACGCGGACGGCATCATTGTCCAGGCCCGGGGTCTGCTGCGCCCCGCTGCCCGAAACGGCTGGAATTCTACCCAACGCTTCGTCCACCAGTTCCTGCGCCGTTCCGGTGTTTCCTCCCGACCGCTGGATAAGCCCGGCGGCCATGCCTTCGATCATCTTCCAGCAGCGCCTTCAGCAAATGGGTCGGCGTGATGCGTTGATGATTGTTGCGGATGGCGACCGTCTGCGCGGATTGCAGGAACCCCTTGGCACGGTCGGTAAATTTTTCCAGATTCACGGTTCAGTCCCCAATCATTGATAATGTCCGCGCGATACGGGCTGGCCGATGGGCGTGATCGGCCTTCGCTGCTATCGCACAGGTGTGTTAGTGAGATAGGCGACCTTCGATCCAGCGCAACCGCAAACGGCCAGATTTGACACTGAAACCGATGGGAAAATTTTTGCCGGTATCGCTTTAACCTTTGGAAACGCGCCGCTAAGCCCGTTTAAAACAGGGGATTGCTATGAAGCTGTGGGCCGTGCGTATCGGTTTTGTCATCATCGGTCTGTTGGGCGCGGCGCTCGTCGCACTGATGGTTTGGGAACCGTTTTTTGCCGAACGTGGCGACCGTTCCCTGACAGCCGACGACAAACTCTATACGGCAGAGATCATCCGCAGCGAGTTCGGCGTTCCGCATATTTACGGCAAGACCGACGCCGATGTGGCCTACGGCGTTGCCATCGCGCATTCGCAGGACGATTTCTTTACGCTGCAGGACGTTATCGCCATGGCGCGCGGGCGGTACGGGGCGATCGCCGGCGAAGAGGGTGCGCAGGTCGATTACGCATACCATCTTATCGACGCGCGCGGCACCGCCGACCGGCATTATGGTGCGCTGCCCGCCGACACGCGCGCCCTGTTCGAAGCGTATGCGACCGGTCTCAACGAATTTGCCGCGCAGCATCCGGGCGAAGTGAAACTGGCCAATCTGTTCCCGGTCGATGGCAAGGATGTCGCCGCAGGTTTCGCGCTGCGTCAGCCGTTTTTCTTCGGTCTTGGCAATATTATCGGCGATCTGGTGGCCGGCACGGGACTGCGTCCGGAATTTGGGCCGCCGATCACGGATATCGAACCGTCCCCCGATGCGGCCCCGATGATGCAACAGACGGACCCGGCCGGCGCACCGGTTGCCCTGCCGCTTCATCTGGGAACGGAAGGGGCGCTATCGGGCAGCAATGCCTGGGCCATTGCACCGCAGAAATCAGGCGATGGGGTAACCCGCGTCGTTTCCAACAGCCACCAGCCCTGGCGTGGCGGCGTGGCATGGTACGAACTGGTCGTCGAAAGCGGCGAAGGGTGGCATTTCGCAGGGGCGAATTTCCCCGGCAGTCCTTTCCCCTTTCTCGGTCACAATGAAAATTTGGGCTGGACCAATACCGTCAACCGTCCGGATATGACGGATGTGTACCGGCTCGAACTGGACGATAGCGGCAACCGCTACCGGCTCGACGGCGAATGGCGCGATCTGGAACGAAAGACCGTGACGCTGCCGGTGAAGTTCGGCCCGCTTGTGCTGCCCGTCCGCCGCACGATCTATCGCAGCGTCCATGGTCCTGTCATCGTCAATGACGATGGTGCCTTTGCCATCCGTTATGGCGGGATCGACAATCTGGGTCAGCTCGATGCGTATTATCGGCTGAACAAGGCGAGTGATTTTGCAGAATGGCAAGGCATTCTGGCGCGGATGGACATTCCCAGTACCAATTTCATCTATGGCGACCAGGCGGGAAATATCGCGATGATCTACAACGCAGCCATTCCGGACCGGTCCGACGGGCCTGACTGGCGCAGCATTCTGCCCGGCGACCGGTCGGCGCTGATCTGGCAGGGCAGTGTCGATTACGCGCAGTTGCCTAAAGTGATCAATCCGCCCAGCGGCTGGGTCTATAATGCCAACAATATGCCCTATTCCGCTACGGCGCCCGCCGATAATATCGACCCGGCACGCATTCCTGCCCGGCTTGGGGTGGAATTGAAAGAGACCAACCGTTCCCGGCGGACCGAACAGTTGATGGCACAATACGACACGATCGACCGCCAGACACTGGAAAGCATCAAATACGATACCGGCTATATCCGCGAAGGGTACGTCGCCGATATGCTCGACAGCGTTGCCGCGCTGGATCTTGCCAGGCAATCGCAGCTTCGCAAGGCACAAACTCTGCTCGCGACCTGGGATCTCAATTCGGATTCCATCGGCGCAGCCGATTCCCTGGCCCTGCTAATGATCCGGCCATGGATGGCGGCTGAATATCAAAACCAGCCGTTACCCGATGCGCTGGAAGAACTTACGAAAGCCAGTGACCATCTGCTTACCCATTTCGGCAGTTTGACGCCGCCCATGTCCGAATTGCTGCGTCTACGACAGGGAGTGGGCCGATACGCCGTCGATTTGCCGCTGGATGGTGGCAGCGACACTTTGCGTGCATCCACCTTGTGGGATGTGGATGCGGACGGGCGCCTGTCCGTGCGTCATGGCGACAGTTTCCTGATGTTCATGGAATGGGAACGTGGCAAACGCGTGCGCTCCCAATCGATCCAGCCCTTCGGCGCCGCGACAACACGGCCCGGCAGCAGGCATTTTACCGATCAGGCGCCGCTTTTCGTCCGGCATCAGGTGAAACCGGTTCATTTCTGGCGGGCGGATGTGTTGAATAATGCCCGTTCGCGTGTCACTGTATCGAATAGATAGAAGTGCCGTGCTCTGCGCACTGATGATCATGAATACTCAAGGGGAATTACCATGCGCCTGACCTCCATTACCCGGTTTGCATCCGCCAGCATCATCGCCCTGTCCCTGGGTGCCTGTGCAGCCACCGGAACGCAGCCGATGGTCAGCGGCGCGCCGATGGCTGCCGCCGAACCGGCGCCGGTGTCCGATCTGGTGGGGCAGGTGGCGATACCTTACGAACAGTTCCAGCTGGCAAACGGGCTGGATGTCATCGTTCACACCGATCGCAAGGCGCCGATCGTGGGTGTCGCGGTGTGGTATAATGTCGGCAGCAAGGACGAACCCGATGGCAAGTCCGGTTTCGCCCATCTGTTCGAACATCTGATGTTCAACGGATCGGAGAACGCACCCAACGATTATTTCCAGTATCTGCAGGAAATGGGCGCCACCGATTACAACGGCACAACCAGTTTCGACCGGACCAATTATTTCCAGACGGTGCCGCGCGGCGCGCTGGAACGCGCATTGTGGCTCGAAAGCGACCGGATGGGCTATTTGCTGGGCGCCGTAACGCAGGAGAAACTGGATAACCAGCGCGGCGTGGTGCAGAACGAAAAGCGACAGGGCGACAACCAGCCAGGTGGCCTGGTATTCTACGAAATCGTCAAGACGCTGTATCCTGATGGCCACCCTTACGATCACACCCCGATCGGTTCGATGGCCGATCTGGATGCGGCATCGATGGATGATGTTCGCAACTGGTTCCGGGACAAATACGGTCCGAACAATGCCACGCTCGTGCTTGCGGGCGACATTTCGCCAGCCGAAGCGCGCCCGATGGTCGAACGATATTTCGGTGCGATCGCACGCGGTCCGGTAAACAATCCTGCAATGGCGCCGGTTACGCAACTGGCACAAGATGTGCGCGTGGTCATGAAAGACCAGGTGGCGGCGACCGACATCAGCAAATACTGGTCGGTCCCGGGTCTGCTTGATGCGGAACTGACGGCACTTACGGTGGGTGCCGACATCCTGGGCGGGCTGGCATCGAGCCGTCTCGACCAGACGCTGGTGCGTGACGAGAAACTGGCGGTCAGCGTATCGGCGGGCAATTTTGCGTTTCAGCGTGTCGGTATCCTGAATGTCGGGGCGGTGGCGCGTCCGGGTGTCGATCCGGCAATTGTCGAGGCGCGGCTTGACGAACTGGTTACGCAATTCATTGCCGAAGGCCCGACCGAAGATGAAGTACGGCGCGCCGCGACCGACAGTGTCGCGCAAACCATCCGCGGCCTGGAACAGGTCGGCGGTTTCGGCGGCAAGGCCGTTACGCTGGCGCAGGGAGAAGTTTTCTCCGGCGACCCGGAATTCTATGCGCGCCAATTGGAAATCCTGGCCGGGCTCACGCCCGCCGATGTCAAATCGGCGATGCAGACCTGGATGACAAAACCGGCGATGACGCTGATCCTGGAACCGGGGGAACGCGACGATACCTATGAAGAAGCGGCATCGGTCGCTTCGGTGGATACTGCGGCGTCCATGTCCGGCAGCGACGAATTGATTGTCACCAAAGTGCGCCCTGCACCGCCGATCGCGGCTGGCACATCGCTGGACTTTCCCGAGGTTGAACGCGCCTTGCTCGATAACGGCATGGCCATCCGCTATGCCCGGCGCGACGCAGTGCCGGTCACCCGCGTTGCCATTTCCTTCGACGCAGGTTCAGCCGCCGATCCGGTCGACAAGCGCGGTCTGGAAGGCATGGCGCTCGGCCTGTTCGATGAAGGCACCACCACACTGACGTCGCAACAGATCGCGGAGGCGCGCGAGCGGCTGGGCGCAATCATCAGCACCGGCGGCGGCATGGACCGTTCCACCTTTACCCTGACCGCACTGACCCCCAACCTTGCCCCCTCGCTCGATCTTATGGCCGACATCGTACGCAATCCCGCATTCGCACAGGCGGAAGTGGAACGGGTGCGTTCGCAGCTCGTCACCAGCGTACAGCAGGGGGACAAGACCCCGGCCGTGATTGCGTCGCGCGTGCTTACCCCGATCGTCTATGGCGCCGACAATCCCTATGGCGACACCGGCAGCGGTACGGTCGAATCGCTGAACGGTATCACGCGGGACGATCTGGTGCAGTTTCAACAACGCTGGATCCGGCCGGACAATGCGGAATTGTTCGTGGTTTCCGACCGTCCGCTGTCGGACATCCTGCCCAGTCTCAACGCGACGCTCGGTAGCTGGACTGCGCCTTCGACAACGAAAGGGGTAAAACGCTTCGGCACGGCGCAGGCGGCACCGGTATCGAGCCGCATCATTTTGCTGAACCGGCCCAATTCCCCGCAATCCTACATTCTGGGGGGCGTGCTCACACCGGCCAGCGGGCGCGATGACACGATCACCGATCTGACCAATGCCAACAATGCCTTGGGCGGTAATTTTCTGGCCCGCCTGAACATGAATTTGCGCGAGACGAAGGGCTGGAGTTACGGTGTGCGCGGTGGCCCGCGTATCAGTGAAAATGCGGTATCCTATCAAATTTCGGCACCAGTGCAGGCAGACCGAACGGGCGATGCACTGGCAGAACTGATCCGGGAAACCTCTGAATTTCTGGGCGATAATGGCGTAACGCAGGAAGAACTGACCCGCATAGTCACGGCCGAAATCGGCGAATTGCCGGGCCAGTTCGAAACTTCGAGCGCGGTTCTTTCCGCAATGCAGACGAACGCGCTGTTCCGCCGCTCCGATGATTATTACGAAACGCTGGAAGCCAAATACCGGTTGCAGACCCGCGAAAGCCTGGATGCCGCGCTGCGTGAGGCCGTGAATATCGACCGTTTCGTATGGGTGGTGGTCGGCGATGCGGCGAAAGTTCGACCGCAACTGGATGCGCTGGGTTTGCCCATAGAAGTGCGGGAAACTTCCGGCGAGTGACGCGTTAAATTCAACAAACGAACAAAGGAGAATAATATGTCCGTTGCAGGAACCTACGATTGCGTAACCAAAAGCCCCATGGGCGACCAGAAAAGCACGTTTACCGTCGTGCCGGGCGATGATGGCAAGACCTTCACCGGGACCAACCAGGGCGCCATGGGCAGCATGGACGTGGAAAATGGCACTATCGACGGGGACAAGCTGTCGTGGAAGATGAACATGACCGTGCCCATGCCGATGACGCTTGACTGCGAAGCCAACATCAATGGCGATCAGCTTACAGGTAACGTGAACGCTGGTGCCTTCGGTTCGATGGCGATGACCGGCGAACGCCAGGGCTGATCCATCAATCGCACAATGTTTAACGGCGGTGAGGCTTGATGCCTCGCCGCCGTTTTCATGCCCCCCTGCCAGGCCGACCGACGGGGCTTCTGCCGGTTGGCAGCCAGTAACCCACGCGTTGCGAAGTTCGTCACCTATACGCGACTTCCGCTGCTGACATCGCGATCAATGATTTTCGCAGACCGAAAACCTTTTCGTGAACAATTTTGCAGTCGGGAAACAATAGGCGCATTTGCTTCTTGCTCAAAAGAATCGACGAATCCACAAACCGATATGCGGTATCCAGGTCTCTCGCACGTCCCACTGCCGCCAATGGCAGCCACATCATGCACCGCGCCTTCAACGGATGGGGCAGCCAGTGCAGAAAGGGCAATCTGGGAAAATGCGGATCGACGATGAACCAGAAATTCGGCGTCTGCACATAAAGATGGCGCGCGACCCGGCGCGCTTCGGATGCGAATTTCTTCATGGCATCCCATTGGCCGACATGTTCGATCACCGAATTGGAATGATACAGGTCGAACGCATCGTCGGCATAATCCAGTCCGCAGGCATCACCCACACGGCAGGTCAGCACATCCTTTTCATCATCGGAAAGTTGCAATTCCGTTTCGAACAGATTGACCAGTTCGACCGTGATGCAATGTTCGCGCAGGAACGGGATGCCGACACGTTGCCAATAGGCGCTGCGCCCGCCGACATCGATCACGCGCAGGAACTTCCCCTGTCGTGGCGTGCCCGCCAGAAACTTGCGTAACGCCACATCGCGCTTGCCACGAAACCAATGCGATACTGTGTCCCGTCTCATTCACCCCTCGGTGTTTCCTATTGTAGTTTAACCTTCAGCAATTCGTTCACGACCTGCGGATTGGCTTTCCCCTGCATCGCTTTCATGGTCTGCCCCACGAAAAAGCCGAACAGTTTGTCCTTCCCGTCCCGATATTGCGCAACCTTGTCGGGATTGGCGGCCAGCACGATGTCGATCTGGGTTTCGATGGCGCCGGTGTCGCTTTGCTGCTTCAACCCTTCGCTATCGGCGATTTCCGCAGGTTCGCGGCCGGTGGTAAGGACGATTTCGTAGATCTCTTTCGCCTGCCCGCCGCTGATTTCGCCTGCGTCCTGCATTTTCAGGATCGCCGCCTGCGCCTGTGCCGTGGCATATTCCATCCTGGCCGCATCGCCCAGGTTCTTGACCACGCCCGGCGCGGTGGACATGGACCAGTTGGCGACAGTCGTAGCCACCGCGCTTTCCGGTTTGCCCAGCAATTTCGCGGTAACCGCCAACAATGTTTCGAACCGCGCGAAATTTTCCACCTCCGCGGTCAGAATGGCGGCATTGTAATCGGTAAGCCCAAGCTCGCCGATATAGCGCGCGCGCTTCGCATCCGGCAATTCCGGCAGGGAGGCCCGGCATTCCTCCAGAAACGCATCGTCCAGTTCGACCGGCAGCAGGTCGGGATCGGGAAAATAGCGGTAATCATGCGCATCTTCCTTGCTGCGCATGGACCGTGTTTCCCCGCGATCGGGATCGTACAGGCGGGTTTCCTGCACCACCGTGCCGCCATCTTCGATAAGATCGACCTGACGCCGCGCCTCCCCTTCGATGACCGCCATCACGAAGCGAACGGAATTGACGTTCTTCGTCTCCGTCCGCGTGCCCAGTTCCCCGCCCGGTTTGCGGACCGAGACATTCACATCCGCCCGCATCGATCCCTGTTCCATATTGCCGTCGCACGATCCGACATAGCGCAGGATGGACCGCAGTTTGCGGACATAGGCGCCCGCTTCCGCCGGGCTGCGCATATCGGCCTTGCTGACGATTTCCATCAGGGCAACGCCGCAGCGATTGAGATCGACATAGGACATAGTGGGATGCTGATCGTGCATCAGCTTGCCGGCATCCTGTTCCACATGGATACGTTCGATGCCGATGATCTTGTCCTGCGGTATGCCCGCTTTCTCGTCCGCTTCGATCAGCAGCTGCCCTTCGCCCACGATGGGGTGATACAGCTGCGATATCTGATAGCCCTGCGGCAGATCGGCATAGAAGTAATTCTTGCGGTCGAACCGGGACCATGGGTTGATCTGCGCCTCGATCGCCATGCCGGTACGCACGGCCTGGCGGATACATTCGGCATTGGGGACCGGCAGCATTCCGGGCATCGCCGCATCGATCAGGCTGACCTGCGTGTTCGGTTCCGCCCCGAAGGTCGTGTCCGCCCCGCTGAACAGCTTGGATCGGGTGGCGATCTGCGCATGAACCTCCAGCCCGATCACAACCTCCCATTCGCCGGTTGCGCCCTGAATTCGATAGTTGGATGTGTTGTCGTTCATGCCTGCTGCTTTTGCAAAACTGCATGACCGGCGCAAGTTTTATGGCGGGCCGGATATGAGGGAGTGGACATGGCCGACTGGCGCAATTGGCAGTGCCTTAATCGGACAGCTTCGAATTGCGGTCGCTTCGCAAGGCGCAATATGCCATGCGATCGCTACGCAAGTGCAGTCTGAGGTTGAAAATGTTGCAAGATAAAGTTTCGGTCGTGATGCCGGTATATAATGGCGAGCATGTCGCCCGCCGTGCAGTGGAATCGGTTCTGGGTCAGACGCATCCGATCCACGAACTGATCCTTGTCGACGACGGATCGACCGATAATTCGGCGGATATGATCCGCGCACTCGAAAAAGAACACGACATCGTCAAAGGCGTCTTTTGCAGCAGGAACGCCGGTGTCAGCACAGTCCGTAATATCGGAAACGAAAAAGCGACCGGAGACTGGATTGCCATATTGGATGCGGATGATGCCTATCGCCCGGATCGTATCGAAAAAATGCTGACCGCTGCGCACGCACATGGCGCAAATTACGTCATCGACAATATGATTACTTCACGATATCGACGCAGGCAGGGATCACCGCCTGATGATGGCGCCCAAATGGGATGTCTTACCGCTGGATCAGGCGACATATTGGGAAAAGACCAAGCTGGGTGGCCCGCAATTGTCCATCCTCAAACCCATCATTCGCCGCGACTTCATCGAGAATACCGGACTGGTTTACGATACCGAATGCGGGAACGGTCAGGATGCCATCTATCAGGGTGAAGCTCTGGCGCTCGGTGCGCAGGCCATTGTATTGGCCGACGCATATTACATCTATTCCGCCAGGGTCGGCGGGTTCAGCAAAAAGACGAACAAAAGCTCCCGAACGAACATGAATTTTATCGGTATCGCAAACCGGATCGACGCCCTGTTCGAACGGCGCAAAGACCGGATCGCAGGGCTGGCCCGCAAAAAGATGTTCGAATGCCGCGATTTGTTTTTAGCGTCGCACAGACTGAACGAATATCGCGTCATCCGTCAGCACGCACCGGTCCGGGGGTGGTTCAACACCCTTACCGATCCCAAGGCGTTGTCGTTGGCTGTGAGAATGAAATACCGCCAATGGCGCGTCAACAGACCACCTTATACGCTATGATCTGCTGCGGGTTCGATGACCCGCAATTTGCGCTTCATGATCACGAAAGCCATGATGTTTCGCATTATGGTGGAACTGGCCGCCCCGACGGCCGCACCCAGCAGACCGAAAGCCGGGATCAGCGCCAGGCACAACGCCACCGACAGCACCAGTCCCAGCAGCGACAGATATAGCGACAGTCGCTCATGCCCGCTCATCACCATGATGCCGCCGATGGGGCCGGTCAGTATGTTGACGATCTGCGCGCCTACCAGGATCATCAGCGCCCCTGCCGCGCCGACGAATTCCGGGCCGAACAAGGATAGAATTCGCACGGGAAAGACCAGACAAAGGAAAATCGGCACAATCGCGGCAAGCAGCATGATGATGCTCGCCTGACGATGGCGCCGCCAGGCACCGGCAATATCGTTGGTCCGGAAATCGCCGGCCAGATCGGGATTGACCAGCGATTCAATGGTGGTCAGCATCAGCGCGATAATCACCACGATCTGGCTGGCGACCCGGAACGCCCCGACCTGCGCGGAATCCATCGAAGCCCCGACGACAGCCAGAATCAGCCATTGGGTAAACACATGGCAAAACCCGGCCAGCAGGATGGGCCAGCTTTTGCTGACCAGAGGGGACTGGTTCATGGCGCCTTTGGGCCAGTGGCGCGTTCGCCGGCTCAACATCGCCCATGCGCAGACCATCGTGACCGATAAAGCCAGCGAGTAGATCGCCGACAGCATGGCAGACCCGATTGCCACTTCGCCCTGAAGGATGAGGATGCCGATGGCGGTCAGGATAATCAGGCTGTGCGCACCGTCGAAAAACTGGCTGAGCAGGACCGATCCGCTCGCCCGCAAGGTGACCACCGCCATGCGCAGAAGCGGATGGGCGACGACCGATACGGCGATTGCGCGCACCGCATCGGGCGTGGCATCGATCGCGACACCCAGCGGCGCGGCGACAAAGGCGATGATGGCCAGCACTGCCGCGAGGGGGGCGACCAGTTTTATGGCCGCAAACAAGGCAGCGCGTGCCAGATCGGGGCGCCCTTCGCGCAAATCCCCGCCGATGGAGCGGGTCACGATCTGGTCGAGGCCGAGCAGCGCCAGCAGCGACAGCATATTGGCCGTGGCCACCGCCATCGCATAATCGCCGGTGACCGCCGCACCGCTGGCACGTGCGACGATGAAGATTATGAGGAAACTGAAAAACGCCGCACTGAGTTTGAGGATGATCGCACCGAAGGCATCGCGATGCGTCTGCACCAGCAGCGGCAAACCGGTCAGGAAAGTTGCGAACGGACCGCCCGGCACCCGCGAAGGGCGCTTCTCCCCGTCAGCACTCATAATCGCGCGTTCAATTGCATCATGCGTTCGGCGGCGACTTTATCCCAAACGAAATCCAGTGACCGTTGGTGCGCCGCTTCGCCCTGATGCGTCAGACGATCGCGGTTCTGTGCTGCGTCCACTATCGCTTCCGCCCATACGTCCGCCCGATCCCCATCGATCGACCGTCCCTTCGATCCCGTCGCGCACGATAGGCCCCGCGCCCATCGCCGTGACGAGCGAGGGCAGACCGCAATAGGCCGCTTCGTAAGTGACCAGCGGCGACCCTTCTTCCAGCGACGGAAAAATGAAGCAGTCGGCCGAACGGTAATAGCTGCCGACATCAGGCGAAAACGCATGGTGTTCCACATCGTCGCGGGCGAGTATATCGGCGTAGCGTTCCGCAATAAACGGCTCCAGCTGGCCGAGCAAAACCAGGCGGCCGCGAATATTTGCCGACCGCCATGCCTCCAGCAGGATATGCGCGCCCTTGCGCACACAGATATAGCCGGTGAACAGGAATGTCGGACCATCTGCGGGTGGCAACGCCTTGCTGTCGCCATCCAGACGCGACGGGTCGAAACCATAGCTGGTCATGGCCAACCGCCCTTCGTCCACGCCGCAATCCTGCAGGGAATGGGCGACCATCGGGGATGGGCAGAATATCATGTCGGCCCGGTGGAGGGACCGCATTTCTTCTTCTATCAGCGTGTCGGAATACAGTTCTGCCGGATACAGATCGTCGGCACCCAGCCCGCGATACGCATCGCGCAGGATGTCGCGGGAATAGCGTTTGGCGCAATTGTATTTCTCCCGCACCACGAAACTGCCCGAATCGGCCAGCGCATCGCACAATTCGCCGGAGACATTTCCCCACAGGAACGCAACCGACCGGGCATTTCCGCCCGCTGCTGCTGCCGACTGCCGTTATTCCGGCACGCCTGCAACAGATTGCGTTCCGCCCGCGGAACCGCACCATGGCGCGATATGCGAAAGGGCACGCGGCGTGCCCATCTGGGCAGCACGGCGTCTACGGCAATATCGGTTTGCAAATCGCGGCGCCGGTCGGCCGGTGTGAACAGCGTGCAATCGACCGTGCGGTCATCCACCCCGCTGTTCGCCATCGCGTGAACGATCCGTTCGCAGGTGTAGCTCGGCCCGCCATTGGTCAGCGGCAGGGTGATGAGGCAATTCAGGTCGATCGTGCGAGCGCCTGAGGGCATGGCTACCACCATCGTTCCGGTTTGGCGGTGAAGCCTGCACGTTCCTCGATCGCCAGGCCTGCGTTCATCACGCCGAGTTCGTCGAACGCCCTGCCCACGATCTGGAGGCCGAGCGGCAGGCCTTCGCCGTTTACGCCGCACGGTACGCTCATCGCGGGCAATCCGGCCAGCGATGCGGGAACTGCAAACACATCGTTGAGATACATGGCCAGCGGATCGTCCGACTTTTCGCCCAGGCCGAAACTGGCGGTGGGTGTGGTGGGGGCCAGGATGGCATCGCAATGCGCCCAGGCCCGGTCGAAATCGCGCGCGACCAGAGTGCGTATTTTCTGTGCCTGCGTGTAATAGGCATCGTAGAACCCGGCGCTGAGCACATAGGTGCCGATAAGCACGCGGCGCTTGACCTCGTCCCCGAAACCCGCCGCACGGGTGGCTGCGTACATATCCTGCAAACCGGCCCCTTCGGGCAGATCGCGCAGGCCGTACCGGACCCCGTCATACCGCGCCAGATTGCTCGATGCCTCGGCCGGGGCGATGATATAATATGCGGGCAGCGCGTATTTGGTATGCGGCAGGCTGACATCCACGATATCCGCGCCGGCATCTTTCAGCCAGGCAATGCCCCTGTCCCAGCTTTCGATAATATCGGCATCGGTGCCGTCCATCCGGTATTCTTTGGGAATGCCGATGGTCTTGCCGCGCAGGTCGGAACTCAAGCGACGCCTCCCAATCCGGCACGGGTATATCCAGGCTGGTCGCATCCTTCGGATCGAAACCCGCCATCGCGCCCAGCATGATCGCGCAATCGCGCACGTCATGCGCCATTGGCCCCGCCTGATCCAGCGATGAGGCGAAGGCCACCACACCCCAGCGGCTGCACCGCCCATATGTCGGCTTGACGCCGGTAATGCCGGCAAACGCCGCCGGCTGCCGGATCGAACCGCCAGTATCGGTGCCGGTCGCGGCCGGGGCAAGGCGCGCCGCCACCGCAGTGGAGCTGCCGCCCGAAGATCCACCAGGGCTCATCGGTACGTTCGACCCGTCCGCCCGCCGCCAGGGCGAGATCACGTTGCCGAAATAGGATGTTTCGTTGCTGGAACCCATGGCGAACTGGTCGAGATTGAGCTTGCCGAGCATACCTGCCCCGGCCGCCCACAGATTGGCCGACACGGTGCTTTCATATTGGGGCACGAAGCCTTCCAGAATGTGGCTGGCCGCAGTTGTCTGCACGCCTTTGGTGCAGAACAGATCCTTCATCCCGATCGGGACGCCCGCCATTTTGCCTAGCGTTTTGCCAGCCGCCCGGTCCGCATCGACTGCGTTGGCTGCATCCAGCGCCAGATCGGGCGTGGTGACGATAAACGCGTTGAGATCGGATGCCGCGGCAACATTGGCGTTGAACGCTTCGGCAATTTCGCGAGCGCTGAAATCGCCATTCCGCACACCGTTACGGATCGATGCAACACCCAGATCGGTCAGATCGACCATTATTCGATCACCTTGGGCACACCGAAAAATCCATGTTCCGCCGCCGGAGCATTGGCCAGGATATCGGCGCGGCGATCACCGCCGGTCTTCGCATCTGCATTTACGGCATCCGGTCGCAGGCGCAGCGCATTCGGAATGACGGCAGTCATCGGTTCGACGCCGGTGCAATCCACCTCCGCCAATTGTTCCACCCAACCCAATATCTGATTGAGTTCAGGTACCATACGTTGCAGCGCTTCGTCGCCCATTTCGATCCGGGCGAGCGCGGCGATCCTGGCGACGGTTGCTTTGTCTACCGACATGATTGCAGGGCCTATCGGGCGGGTGCGGGTGCGGATGTCGCCGGCGGCGCGACCGGGACCTGCTGGCCCGGTTGCGGCGGGGCGGCATCGCCCTGCTGCTGCATCTGCTGCTGCTGCTGCATCTGCATCATTTGTTGCAGGGCGCCCATGCGCTGTTCGAAATCATCGCGTTTCATGAAATCCGTGACTTCCATTTCGAAAGTCAGATTGGCGTTGGGCGGCAGGTCCGACCCTTCCGGCGGACTGTCGCCGTAAGCCAGCGCACCGGGAATTTCGACGAGATATTTTCCGCCCTTCTGGACTTTCTGCAACGCGTCGAAGAAACCGGGGATCGTTGCGCCATCCTCTACCGGAAACGGATTGCCTTCCGGAAAGATACCAGCCGGGATCGGCAGCGGCTGGGATTGGTCGAACACGGTGCCATCGTCCAGCTTGCCGACATATTTGACGAACACGAAATCGCCGATTTCGGGATTGGGGCCGGTTCCCTGCGTCAGGGTTTCGATGGACACGCCCTTCGGCGTCGCCGCCCAGGCAATCCCGGCACCGACCAACACGGCAACGACGATGCCGATCCACAATTTGGCCAGCGATCCCTTTGCGATCGGGTGGATGGGTACGCGGGTAATCTCGGTCATGGGTTCGTCCTGATTGTTCGGCACGGTGTACGGGGCGCCAGCGTAAGACGCGAACCATAGCAAAAGGGCGCAGATTGCTCCGCGCCCTGATGTCTTATTGCGGCCCCCGGTTCAAGCAACTCTTTCAACACGAGCCGCCGACAAGGTAAATTCCTATACTCCGTCGCGCTCCATACGCTTACGGTCCATCTTGCGGGCACGGCGCACAGCCGCCGCTTTCTCGCGGGCGCGCTTTTCCGATGGCTTTTCATAATGGCGGCGCAGCTTCATCTCACGATAGACGCCTTCCCGCTGCAGCTTCTTCTTGAGCGCGCGGAGGGCCTGGTCGACATTGTTATCGCGAACCATGATCTGCATATATTCTAAAACCTTAAACTGATGGCACAAACGGAACCAACCCTGACCAAAGCAGGAAGTGCCCAAAAATTTTCAACGAAAACAGGCCGAATCCAATATGGACCGGCGCGAATTGCCCTTGGTTTAACCGAACATGGCCATCATGGCAAGCACGAAGCCTGCATCGAAACCCGTCCCAAAACCTGCTCGCACCCTCCCCTTGCGCTTTCCAGCACGGTCCAGCGGCGCTAAGGGCAGGATCATGTCATCCCTTACACCTTTGGCTGCAACTTTGAATGTCGCGGCAGGCGGCGCTGCCGGTGCGGTCTTGCGCTATCAGGCCGGGCGCGGCCTTACCCATCTGTTCGGCCCACGCACGATGAGCGCGTTTCCCTGGGCAACCTTGAGCGTCAATGTGGCCGGTAGCCTGATGATGGGAATGCTGGCTGGCTGGCTTGCACGCCGCGGTGCCGGGGCTCCCGAACAGTGGCGCCTGCTGATCGGCGTCGGCCTGTTGGGCGGCTTCACGACATTTTCCAGCTTCAGCCTCGAACTTGTGACCTTGATAGATCGCGGCCAGGCGACGGCAGCACTCGCTTACGCCCTGGTATCCGTACTGGCGGGTCTTGCCGGCCTGTATGTCGGACTGATTTTCATAAGGCTGGCGACATGAATGACGAGAAGGAAGCGCACGGATCGGGATCGAACCCGTGGGACACGGCCAAGGCATCGCATGATGTCCGCCAGTTCACCGTAGGCAAGGATGATGACGATATCCGGCTGGATCGCTGGTTCAAACGCAATCTGCCCGAGATTGGTTTTGGCATCATCAGTCGCTGGGCGCGCACGGGCCAGATCCGGGTGGATGGCAAACGGGCCAAACCCGAAGATCGCGTGCGCACCGGTCACATCCTGCGTGTGCCACCTGGTGGAGAAACGGTGCCGCGCGGTCGGCGTATACGCCTGGAACTGACGGATGCGGAAATTGCCCAGGCCGAAGCCATGCTTATTACCCAGGACAAGGCGGCGATCGTGTTGAACAAGCCGCCCGGGCTCGCCACCCAGGGGGGGACCGGAACCAAAAACCATGTCGACCGCCTGCTGGATGCGTTTGCCGGTGACGACGATCCCCGCCCACGGCTGGTCCACCGGTTGGACAAGGATACCAGCGGCGTATTGCTGACGGCGCGAACACCCGGCAGCGCGGCGTTTTTTTCCAAACGGTTCTCCGCACGTTCTGCGAAAAAGGTCTATTGGGCGCTTATCGTCGGTGTGCCGGAAGTTGCCGATGGCATTATCGAAGCCCCGATTGCCAAACAGCCCGGCACCGGCGGGGAAAAGATGTGTGTCGACAAGGAAAACGGGCAATCGGCGAAAACCCGTTACCGTGTCGTCGACAGGGCGGGGAACCGCGCGGCATGGGTGGAATTGCAGCCTTTCACCGGGCGCACCCACCAGCTTCGCGTGCATATGGCGGCAATCGGGCATCCTATTGTGGGGGATGGCAAATATGGCGGACCGGACGCATTTTTGACAGGCAGTATCAGCCGCAAAATGCATCTGCATGCGCGCCGTCTGATTATCGAACATCCCGATGGCGTACCCTTGGATGTAATGGCCCAATTACCGGAACATTTCGCAGGAAGCATGGTGCAACTGGGCTTCGACGAAGCTGACAGCGATGCCGCACCGGAGGCGGAACGCGGCCCAATGCCGAAAGATCTGAAAAAGAAAGTCGCCCGGCAGCATTCCAAACAAATGCGCAAGGATCAGCGCGGGGAACGCCGGGATCGTGCTGGAGGGGGCCGGGCTGCAGATACCAAACCCAAACGCAAGCTCGGCAAAAAATCGACGGCGAAATTTGCCAAGGGGCCCGCTGCTAAAAAACCGCGCGGACCGCGATCATGAACGTGCGGCTCGCAGTGTTCGATTGCGACGGTACGCTGGTGGATGGGCAAGCCAGCATTTGCGAGGCGATGGAAGCAGGCTTCGCTGCCGCTGCCCTTCCCGCCCCGGACCGGCATGACATCCGCCGGATCGTGGGGCTGAGTTTGCCGCAGGCAGTACGGATGCTCGCGCCCGATGCCAGCCGCGATACCCATGCCGTGGCGGTCGATGCGTATAAGGAAAATTTTCGAACGAACCGCTTGCAGGGCCGTTTGCAGGAACCCCTGTTTTCCGGGATCGAAGCGTTGCTGGATACGCTGCGCGATGCAGGCTGGACCATGGCGGTTGCCACGGGAAAATCCGATCGCGGATTGTTTTCCTGCCTGTCCATCCACGGTCTGACAGATCGTTTCATATCGCTGCAAACGGCGGATCGCCACCCTTCCAAACCCGATCCGGCGATGCTGGAAGCAGCCATCGCGGAAGCCGGGACAAACGCACAGTCCACAGTCATGATCGGTGATACGACGTTCGATATGGCGATGGCGCAGGCCGCAGGCGTGCGGGCGATCGGCGTCGGCTGGGGTTACCATACTGAAGCCGAGCTTCGGTCGGAAGGTGCAGACCATGTTGCGGGGTCACCGCAGGAACTTGGCGCCTTGCTGTCATGACGCAAGAACAGTCCGCGCAGCTTACGGCCAGACGCCGCTATTTCACCATTGCCGGCACGCGGCTGGCAGGCGCGATGGTGATCGTTCTGGCAATTATGACATTGCAGGATGTTTCAGGCTGGTCCGACATATTCGGTTATCTGCTGCTGGCGGCAGGTTTGGCAGCGATGCTGGTCATCCCGCATTTCATGGTGCGCAAATGGCGGAGCCCGCCTGAATGAAACGGTTCTACACGGTGGTCGCGGTGGTCGAAATGTCGGGCGGCCTGGCCATCGAACTGGATGGCCGACCGGTCAAAACAGCGTACCGGTAAAACGCAGATCGTGCCGACGCGGGTACTAGCCGATGCGATGGCGCAGGAATGGCGCGCCCAGCCGTCGACTATCGACGCCGACCTGTTCAAACTGCGCGACCATGCGGATTTTGCCATCGATCTGGTCGCGTCCGATCCCACGTCCTATATCGAAAAGCTGGTGGCGTTCCTGGAAACGGACACGCTGTGTTACCGCGCCGATTGCGGCACGCCCTTTTTCGAACGGCAGGAAGAGCGCTGGGAACCGCTGGTATCCGCGTTCGAACACCGCGAAAATGTCATGATGAAACGCATATGCGGCGTCATGCACCATGCGCAACCCGCTGAAACCATTGCGGCGATACGCAAGGTGCTGGCGGGACAGGACAGTTTTGCTTTGGGCGCAATGCTGGCGATGACGTCGCTTTCCAGCTCGCTCATCATCGGCATGGCCGCCATTCAACGCGGCGCCGATATCGACAGTCTATGGTCGGCCGCCAATCTGGAAGAAGACTGGCAGATCGAACAATGGGGCGCCGATTCGGAAGCAGCCGCAGTTCGAAAACGCCGTACTGCAGACTTTGCCAATGCCCATCATTTCTACCGCTGCTGGCCCGGTAACGGGTCAGCTTGATAGCACCGGCTTATCCGACCCAGTCGGCAACCTGGCCGGCCACATCATTGGCAGCGCGGTTCAACGCCTCCCCAACCGGCGCCGCCTGCGGCAAAACGCCCGGTTGCACACTTTCGAACCGGCGTGTCTCCACCCCACCTTCAGCGCGCGTTCGCAGCGCGTCATACTGCACGATTACCGAACCGGTGCGCGCATCGAAGCCAAATTCGCGCAAGGTACCACGCAGCCGTGTTTCAGGCACAATGGCGGTTTCCTCTCCATCGATGACCAGCCGTCCGCTTTTCGCGCGGATGGTTTCGGCAAGCAATCGCTGGAACAGGCGTGCGGGCTTCTCCACCCAAGTCGCGTCGACCACATAGGCGATGGCGGTATCGTCGATCTGAACAGGGACACGGGTGACGTTGAGACGCTGCGGCGTTTCGGGTTCCATTATCGCGATGGCCGTAGTCGCGTTACCCAGTGTCGCCGCACCGGCAGGTGCAACATTCGCTGCCGTTAGTGTTAGCAGGCTTTCGGGCGGGTCGGGCGTCAGACTGATGCAGCCGGCAAGCAGAGCCGCACCGCCGATTGCAACACCGGTTTTGAATAGCGCTTTCATCATCTGTCCTTTTTCGCCGATCCTGGCTCATAATCCGGAAGTGGTTGCGAACCAAGCAGCGAGCTCGCTCCTTCATTCTCGAGCCGTTCCGTCACATTGCGCAGCGCCTTGCTGGTGGCTTTGAGATCCTGCAACGTCGCCTCGGCCGCGGGCAGCGTCTGTTCCGACAATTGCCGCGCAGCCGGGCGCGCATCTTCCAGCGTGGCGCTCAAAGACTGCGCTGCAAGGTTTGCCGAACCCAAGGTCTTGCGCAATTCGGCGGCCAGTGCCGTCCCTTCCTGGTTGATCACCGTATCGGTGGACCGGGTAACGGCTTCGAACGCGTTGAGCGCCGCTGCCGCTTCATTCAATGTGCCTTGAAGGGCAACCAGCGTTCGCTCGACCTCGGGGGCGTTATCGGCGATCTGGTCGGTGATACGGTTGGTGTTGGCAAGAATGCCCGCGATCTGACCCTGATTCTGGTCGGACAGCAGCAATGTCAACCGCTCCGTCAAGGTGGCCAGCCGTTCCAGCAGAACCGGGGCACTGTTGAGCAACGCGCCGATGCCGCCCGATTTCGGTGGAATAACCGGCGCACCCTGCGGACAGGCGGTAGTATCGCACGTGATCGCCGCTGCGCCCTGACGCGCTCCGTCGAGCAGAATGGTCGATACGCCGGTAAATGAACCCTGGATGGTTGCAGTGGTGCCCACCAGGATGGGCACATCCTCTTTTACATTGATACGCACGCGGACGAATTCGGGGTCCTGTTCGGACAATGTGATAAGCGCCACCTGGCCTACGGGCACACCGGCGAAAGACACCTGCGAACCGTTGGCCAGTCCGGATACGGATTCCTTGAAGAATATATCATATTCCTTCTGCGCGCCCTTGCCCAGCTGCGCCAGCCAGATGATGCCGGCAGCCAGCGCCGCCAGCAATATCAGCGTTACGACGCCGACCCATAGATGATTTGCGCGGGTTTCCATATCGTGTCCTTATGTCCGCCTTCGGCGCGTCTTGTCCAATTTGGGTTTGGTGATATTGCGCGATTTGCTGGAAATTGCCCGGCGTTCCTCGCGATCCTGCGCGGATTGCGCCGCACGGCCGCGCGGACCCATGAAATAATCCTGTATCCAGGGGTGATCGGTTGCCAGCAGGTTGGGGATCGTATCGACCGCAATGACCTGTCTGTCCGCCAGCACTGCCACCCGGTCGCAGATTTCGTACAGCGTATCGAGATCGTGGGTGATGAGGAAAACGGTCAGACCCAGAGTTTCCTTCAATTCGCGCGTCAACTGATCGAATTTCGCGGCACCGATCGGATCGAGACCGGCAGTGGGTTCATCCAGAAACAGCAATTCGGGATCGAGTGCCAATGCGCGGGCCAGCCCGGCGCGTTTCTTCATCCCGCCCGACAGTTCCGAAGGGAATTTGTCTGCCGCTGCGCGTGGCAGGCCGGACAGCATGACTTTGTATTCTGCAATCTCGCGCAGCATTTTTGCGCTGTAATCGGGATAGAATTGTTTGAGCGGCACCTGCACATTTTCGCCCACCGTCAAAGTGGAGAACAGCGCCCCGCCCTGGAACAGCACGCCCCAGCGGGACCGGACGCCGATTTCCTCATCGGGTTCGGCATCGGTTATCGACTGCCCGAAAATCTCGATCTGTCCTTCGGGTGGTCGTTGCAACCCAATTATGGATCGCATCAGCACGGACTTTCCCGTACCCGATCCGCCGACTACACCCAGGATTTCACCGCGCCGAACGTCCAGATCCAGATCCTGATGCACGACCTGACTACCGAACTGGTTGCGCAAACCGCGTACTTTTATGGGTGTATCGTACGATGTTTCGCGGCGGGCAATGTGCGTTTCGACCGGAATCGTCCATGATACCGGCGATGGCGGCGGTTTCCTGATCCATCACGCCCACCCGGTTTCGGTAAAGAATACGGCGAAAAACGCGTCGAGCACGATCACGGCGAATATGGCAGAAACCACCGCCTGAGTCGTGCGCCGCCCGACCTGTTCGGAATCCCCTTCCACCTGCATACCATGATAGCAGCCGGCGAGCGCGATGATCAGGCCGAATACGGGTGCTTTTATCAATCCGACATACAGATCGTATGTCGGCACGACATCCTGAATACGCGAGATGAAAGTCAGAAACGGAATGCCGAGCCCGACATCGGCAACCACCGCACCGCCGATAATTGCCACAGCACAGGCATAGAAACCGAGCAGCGGCATCATCAAGAATGCGGCAAGAATGCGGGGCAACACCAGCGCTTCGACCGGGGAAATCCCGATGGTGCGCATGGCATCCACTTCTTCCGTCAGGCGCATCGTGCCGATCTGGGCAGCGAAGGCGGAACCGGACCGGCCCGCAACCATGATGGCCGTCATCAGCACGCCCAGTTCGCGCAGGGTAATCCGCCCGACCAGATTGACCGTAAGCGTTTCCGCGCCGAACTGACTTAATTGCACGGCACCCTGCTGCGCGATAACGATGCCGATAAGAAAGCTCATCAACCCCACGATCGGCAGGGCGCTGACTCCCACCAGTTCCATCTGCCGGATCAAAGCCTGCCCGCGGAAACGCCGGGGGTGCCGAATTACGCTGCCGAGCGCCATCAGTATCTGTCCCAGAAAACCGACGACCCGGACGATCCCGCCCATCATGTTCACGACCGAAACCCCGATCGCGGCAGGTATGGCGATCCAGAACGGTGCGATTTCCTGCGGTGCGTCCTCTTCCGCGCCATCCTCGATCTCGCGCACAGCGTTCAGCAACCGTTCGCCGCGATCGCTTATTCCGATTATTGTCGCGCCATGTTCATGCGCCAGCTTGTTCGCTTCCCACGCGCCGACGGTATCGATCGCGGTAACGCCGGCCATGTCGATGGCGGAAAACGGACCATCCAGCCGCCGCATATCACGTTCCAGCGGGGACATCGTGGACACCAGATAACGCCCGGCCAAGACCAGTTTCAGGCCCCCCGCACCGTCATCTTCCACCAGAAAAGTCGGCTGATCGCTCATTGGCCACGTTCTATGTCGTGAAAACTTGATTAGGACAAGGCGTTGCCTCGCCCTGACTGGACTGGCAAGGGATTTGCCTCACCCGTCTCCTTTCCCAAGATACTGGCCCCGATGCGCAAAGAACTCCCCAAGAATTTCGCACCCGCAGACATCGAACAGCGATGGTATTCCCATTGGGAGGAGAACGGCCTGTTCCGCCCCGACAGGCCGGATGCGGAACCGTTCACCATTGTGAACCCGCCGCCCAATGTAACCGGCAGCCTGCATATCGGCCACGCGCTGGACAATACGTTGCAGGATATCGTCGTTCGTTATGAACGGTTGCGCGGCAAGGATGCGCTATGGGTGGTGGGCACCGATCATGCCGGGATCGCCACACAGATGGTGGTCGAGCGCCAGCTGGAAGCGCGGCAGGACAAGCGCACCAATTACAGTCGCGAGGATTTCATCGCCAAGGTGTGGCAGTGGAAGGAAGAATCGGGTGGCACCATTACCCGGCAATTGCGCCGCCTGGGCTGTTCGATGGACTGGAGCCGTGAACAGTTCACGATGGACGAACATTTTACCAGAGCGGTGACAAAAACCTTCGTCGATCTGTATAATGATGGCCTGATTTACCGCGACAAAAGGCTCGTGAACTGGGATCCCAAGCTGAAAACGGCAATCAGCGATCTGGAGGTCGAGACGCAGACGGTTGCAGGCCAGTTCTGGCACTTCAAATATCCGCTGGAAGGCGGTGTCACGCTGGCCGATGGCCGCGATTTCATTGAAGTTGCGACCACCCGCCCGGAAACGATGCTTGCCGATATGGCCGTTGCGGTGCACCCGTCCGATGAACGCTATGCATCGGTAGTTGGAAACCATGTCGTGCTGCCCATCACGGGACGGCGCGTGCCGATCGTGGCGGACGAGCACGCCGATCCTGAACTGGGCAGTGGCGCGGTCAAGATTACTCCGGGTCATGATTTTAACGATTTCGATGTGGGTAAACGCGCTGGGTTCACGCCTGCGGAAATGCTCAACATGCTGGATGCGGAAGGCAATGTCGCGCAGACAGCGGATGGCCTTGTGCCCGAAGAATATCTGGGCCTGCACCGGTTCAGGCGGGATGGCACGGACGGCGCGCGCGAATTGGTCGTGCAGCGCCTGAAAGAGAGCGGTCAACTCATCCCGCACATCGCCAGGACCAAAAAGGGAGAGACGGTGGTAATGGACGCGGAACCGCGCACCATCGCCACCCCCTTCGGCGATCGCGGCGGGGTGGTTATCGAACCGTGGCTGACCGATCAATGGTATGTCGATGCCGAAAAACTGGCTGTGAAACCAATTGCCGCAGTTCGCGATGGCGATGTGGAGATCGTCCCGAAAAGCTGGGAAAAAACATTCTTCCACTGGATGGAGAACATCCAGCCCTGGTGTATATCCAGGCAACTGTGGTGGGGGCACCGCATCCCGGCCTGGTTCGACGATAATGGCGACGTTTTCGTTGCCGAAACGCAAGATGCGGCGCAAAGTCTGGCGGGCGACGGTGTGACCTTGCGCCGTGATGACGACGTGCTGGACACCTGGTTTTCCAGCGCGCTGTGGCCGTTTGCGACATTGGGCTGGCCCGAAAACGAAATGGCGGATGCGCAACCCGGTACGCTCCTGGCGGACCATTACCCCAATTCCCTCCTCATCTCCGGCTTCGATATATTGTTCTTCTGGAACGCCCGGATGATGATGATGGGCACCCACCTTACCGGTCTCAATCCGTGGCCGCGTCTGTATCTGCACGGTCTGGTCCGCGCGGCCGACGGGTCCAAAATGTCGAAATCCAAAGGCAACGTCGTCGATCCGCTCGGCCTGATCGACAAATATGGCGCCGATGCGCTGCGGTTTTTCATGGCATCGATGGAAAGCCAGGGCCGCGACATCAAGATGGATGACAAACGGGTTGAGGGGTATCGCAATTTCGCGACCAAACTGTGGAACGCGACACGTTTTTGCCAGGCGAACGGCATCGGTGCATCGACCACGCTGGAAGCTCCCGCCGCAACGAACGCCGTCAATCGCTGGATCATCGGCCAGGTCGGGCAAACCGTAACGAAACTGGAAGCGGCAATGACCGACCTGCGCTTCGATGCGGCAGCCGGGATCATCTACCACTTCGCATGGGACACTTTTTGCGATTGGTATATCGAACTTATCAAGGGTCAGTTCGACGACGAGACCCGTATGGTCGCCGGTTGGGTGCTCGACCAGATACTGGTCATGCTCCACCCCTTCATGCCGTTCGTGACGGAAGAGCTATGGGCGGCGCAGGGCGACCGGGCGCATTACCCTTTGATCACTGCCAAATGGCCTGTACCGAACACCGCGTTCGACGCCGATGCCGCAGCAGAGGTGGAATGGTTGATTGCGCTGGCCAGCGCCGTACGCGGTGCGAAAAACGAGCTGGGAATTGCTCCGGGTCATAAGCTGACCGCCTATTGCGAAACACCCGGTGCGGTTGCGCAGCAGGCAATCGCCCGCAACGCCGCCGCCATTGAACGCATTGCACGCATCGGCGCCATCCATCAGTCGGTTGCGCCCGCCGGTGCTGCCATGCAGATCGGCGCGGGAACGGACAATCTGGTCATACCGCTGGGCGGGCTGATCGACGTGGATGCCGAGAGATCCCGCCTGACCAAGGCGTTGGACCTTTCCGCCAAGGAGGCAAAATCGCTGGAAGGGCGGCTGGGCAATGCCAATTTTACCGCACGTGCCAAGCCCGAAGCGGTAGAAAAAGCCACGGCCGATCTTGCCCATCATTCCGCGGAAATGGCGCGATTGACGGCGGCGCTGGCACGGCTGGGCTGATCCGGAAAAGCATCCGACCATGCCCTTGACCCTTGCCACCACCACTCCGGGAGAGCCGGAAATATTCGCCTCCGTCCAGGGCGAAGGGCCGAGCATTGGCGCGCCCTGCACGTTCCTTCGCCTGTCTCGCTGCAATCTTGCCTGCATATGGTGCGATACGGCCTATACCTGGCATTTCGAGGGCGACGGGCGCGCCCATCGCAGTGGTGAAACCTTTGCCCGCAAAGCCAACCAGATCGTCATGAATGAAACGCAGGTCGCTGCGCGCATATTGGCGCTGGGCCAGCGGCGACTGATCGTAACCGGCGGAGAGCCGCTGTTGCAGGGTGCGGCGCTTGGCAATCTGTTCGACCTGCTGCCCGATATGACGGTGGAAATCGAAACCAACGGGACCACCGCCGCGCCGCCCCGGGTGGATATCCGCGTCGACCAATATAATGTCAGCCCCAAACTCGCGCATAGCGGCAATTCAGCGACGCTGGCGCTAATACCCGAACGGCTGCGCGCCTATGCGGCGGACCCGCGGGCGTTTTTCAAATTCGTGGTGGCCACACCCGCCGATGTCGCCGAAGTCGCCGAGCTTGTTCGCGCCCATGCCCTGCCCATAGCGCGCGTATTCCTGATGCCCGAAGGCACGGATAGCGCGACATTGCGCGCAAGGCAGGCATGGTTGACGCAGGCGTGTCTCGAACATGGTTTTCGCATGACCGACCGGCTGCATATTCATCTGTTCGGCGACACGCGGGGAACATGACAGGTCTGGTTTGTCGTGTGTCGGTTTTGGCCCCCAAACGACACAAGCAGGACCGCCCCTTCCGCCCGTATCCGCAAGGTTGAATTGATCAAACCCCTTGGCTGCGCCAGCGTTGCACGGTTCGCTGGACGGCATCCTCCTCGCCGCCCGGCTGGTTCCACAGATCGACGAAGCTGGGATCTTCGGATGCCGGGCGTTTGATTTCCTCCAGATTGTCGAAGCTGACCCGGATCGGGATTGCCACGCCTTCGCCGCAAATGATGCATTCCCGGTTGCGAAGAGCGGGAATGGAATCGAGAAAACCGCGCGCGCCTTCCGGCATGGCGGCTTTCACGAATGCCTGATCGCGTTCGTTGTTGAGGCGCATGGAGATGATCGTGCCGCATTGCGACAACACACCTTCCGCCAGATCGGAGGGACGCTGCGTGATCAGCCCCAGCGATATCCCGTATTTCCGGCCTTCTTTCGCGATCCGGCCAAGAATATTACCGACGCTGGACCCGTCCGCATTCTTTTCGTTCGGGACGTAACGATGCGCTTCCTCGCATACGAGCAGGATCGGGCGGGTCTTTTCATCCCGCCCCCAAATGGCGAAATCGAATACCAGTCGGCTGAGAACGGCAACCACGGTAGCGGTAATGTCGGACGGAACGCCGGATACGTCGATGATCGAGATCGGTTTGCCTTCGCCCGGCATCCGGAACACCTTCGACAGAAAATCCGCCATCGTATCGCCGACCAGCATTCCGGAAAACATGAACTGGTACCGGGGGTCGGCCTTCAATTCCTCCAGCTTCGTTTTCAGCCGCATGAACGGCGCGGTGTTGGTCGCCTTGTCCAGCTTGCCCATCTCGTCCTGAATGGCGGCGGACAGGTCGGACAGCAGATAGGGGATCGGCGAATCGACCGTGATCTTGCCCATCGTTTCCGCCAGGCGGTTTTTGTATCGCGCCCGTAAAAGGCATTTCGACAGAATATCGGCATCCATCTGCCGGTCGTTGCCGGTGCTGGTCAGCAGTACCTCGCAATGTTCTTCGAAATTCATCAGCCAATACGGCATCTGCAGATTGGTAACGTCCAATAGCTGCCCGTTGGTCTTGAAGGCGGCGGAATATTCGCCATGCGGATCGATCATGACGATATGGCCGTCGGGCGCCGCTTCGCAGATACGGTGAAGGATCAGGGCGGCGCTGGTCGATTTGCCGGTGCCGGTAGAGCCGAGCAGCGCAAAATGTTTGCCCAGCATGGCATCGATATACACGCCTGCACGGATATCCTTGGTCGGATAGACTGTACCGATCTGGATATTGGACCGCCCGTCGCTCGCATAGATCTGTTTGAGATCGGCGGTGGAGGCAGGATAGATCAGCGAACCGGGGATCGGGTAACGGGTCACACCGCGGCGAAAGCCATATATCCTTCCGGTCAGCTTTTCTTCCTGCCCTTCGCCAAGGAAATCGATATTCGCCATGATGCTGCCATTGGCACGCCGGTCCTGCCGCTGATTGCGGACATTGGCGAGCAACCAGTTTGCGCCGACACGGATCTTGATCTGGCTACCAACCTGCCCGGCCAGAGCGATGGAAGGATCATCGTCCAGCATACATTCGTTGATGCGTTCCAGATCGAGCGCGATTTCCGAACCGGAGCCTGAAATTTCCAGGACCACGCCGATCGGCTGTTTCGCGTTGCCCTGGGGCTGGGACGACGGTTCGCTATTCTTGACCACGGGACGCCCGGCGACTGGGGCCGACGCGCGGGTTTCGACCTGCGCACTATCCAGAGACGGGGCGGATTGCGACGGACCCCGGTCCACGATCGTTGGCGCCGCAGGTGCGGCTGCCGTGCGTTCGGGTTGCCGGACAGGGTGCCCGCGCCCGAAATCGTGATTGCTCATATCGCTCATCGATCCACGCTCCGCCTGCTGTTTGTGGGTTAAGGCAAACCGCTACGGGTCAGTGGTTAAGATCGTATCAATCGCGGTGGGACATCACACATGGCGCGCCGGTTCTGTCGATCACCGATCAGCGGTCAGATCAGTGCGAACAGCCGCCCGGCCAGCCAACCCATGCTAACCGACAGAAACACCGCGAATAACCCATAGAGCAGCGATTGCTGTTGCGAATAATCTTCCACATATTTTTCGAACCCAACCTTCTTAACCTCTACCTCCGCAATTGCCGAAGCAATCACCCGCCCTCGCGCAATGGCGAAGGTTTCCGCGGTATAGGTGCCGGTCTGGACAGTGGATGGCAGGGCAATACGCGCCTGATACAGCACTTGTCCGCTGATCTGGACGCCCTCCATCTGTTCGGTAAACAGGCCCTGGCGGGTTTTGAGATCCACCAGCCCTTCGATAAAACGGGTTTGTTCGCCGGGATCGATTATGCCGCTGGGCGAAAGCTGGATAAAATCCAGACCCAATTCATAGATCGCGGCGGTCCTGTCATCCACTATGTCCGAAATCCTTGCCGAAGATACCACCGCAAAAAATGACGGTGCGGAACGAAAATCGGTGTTGGATCCGTTCATCCAGATCGGGCCGAACCGGTCCTTTTCACGCAGGCGGATAGGCTGCGTCGGGCCTTTCAGGATTACCACGATATCGTAATCCTGGCCGGCCCGCGCGCCCGACGGGTCCAGGATTGCGCCGAACAACAGCAGTTCTGTTCCGGTGAAACCCTGCCGCACCTGGATTTCGTCCTGCGAAACTTCGGGCACCAAAATCGGATCGCGCTGCGCACTGAGCGACAGGAAACACAATATGATGAATGCGATACGCGTCACAATGGAGTCACAACCGCGTTACCGTATATATCTCGTCCGGCTGGACACCCAGCCCGAACAGCATGCGCATCGCAACCAACAGCACTGTGATCGCCAGCGCAAGACGCAACCATTCCGGTTTGACCCGCTGCGCAATCTGGGTGCCCATCTGCGCGCCGGTGACCGATCCGATCAGCAGGAAAGCCGCCAGAACGATATCCACCGCCTGCGTGGTAAGCGCGTGCATCATCGTGGTTGCCATCGTAACGAACAGAATGTTGAACAGCGATGTTCCCACCACTACGCTGGCGCTCATTCCCAGAATATACAGCATCGCGGGAATAAGGATGAAACCGCCGCCAACCCCCATCAGCATCGTCAGAATACCTACGAAAACGCCCAGTATCAAAGGCGCAAGCGGGGAAATATACAGGCCGGATCGATAGAACCGCCAGCGTAGCGGCAAGGCGGTAACCAAGGGGTGATGCCGGCGCTTGGGCGCGGATTTCGCCTGCGCCGCCGGTTTCGGCGAAATTGCCTCCCACGCTTCCTTCGCCATCAGCGAACCGATGGTGCCGAGCATGACGACATATAACACATTGATGACCACATCGATCTGGCCGACCGACTGGAGAAAGTTGAACAATACCGCCCCGATTCCGGCCCCGATCAGGCCGCCCACCACGGTGACACCGCCCAGCTTGTAATCCACGCCCTTGCGTTTGCTGTGCGCAAACACGCCGGAAACGCTGGCACCGGTCACCTGGGTAGAAGCGGAAGCGGCAGCCACCGTGGGCGGTACCCCGTAGAAAATCAGCAACGGTGTTGTCAGGAAACCCCCGCCAACGCCAAACAGGCCGGACAATATCCCGGTCAACCCACCCAGCAGCACGATGACCAACCCATTTACGGAAAGATTCGCGATGGGAAGGTAAAGGTCCATCGCTGCACCCTATCGCACGTATGCCGCGGGTTAAAGATGCCGCGCGCTACAAACCCGCCGAAACTGTCACAGCCACACCCGATTGCGGCTCTGCCTCGCCGGCAATCCGCTGCCGATAGTCCAGCGATATGCGCACATTGCCATCCACACCAGTCAGCTCCGCGCTGATCGTAGGTCCAACATCGACACGTGCGGCACCGCGCTGCGCACCGCCCCACGCCCCCGCTCCGATCCGTATTCGGGCTCTGTCGAAACTGGCCACTTCGCGGTCGGCTCGAATCTGACCATCGGCGAAAAAAGTTGCAAATTCGCCGCTTACATAGCCAGCCTGACCATAGGCAATCGCCTGGAATTTGGCGGGAAGTTTCGTTGGCGAAAATTCGCTGACTGCCAGAATGGCCGGCCGCGCTTCCACCTTGCCGCTGAACTCGCTGGCGCGTATTTCCGCCAGAGCGGCGATCGGAATACGGGCGAATGGACGCATCGCGATGCCGAAAGCCAATTCATTTTGCGATGGCCCATCCAACGCCGAAGTTGCACGAATATAGGCTGCCGGTTTCAGAGTGCTATCTGGGGAAAGCTGGTAACGCAACGTCGCGCCCGCTTGGCTGGCGCCGTAACTTGCCGGAGCCGGACCGATCAAAGATCGGGTAGATGCAGTTTGACGGAAGAACGCCCAGCCAGCCAGCGACCACCGGTCAGACCGCTGCGGGGTGCTGCCGGAAAGGATCGGAACGGAACGCGGGAATGGCGAAGCTGCGGCACCCTCTGGCCAGCCGGAAGCCGTTGACGGAGCTTGCGAATTTGGAAAGACCCGCTGTGCTGCAATAGCGATCCCTTGCGCATTTGCATGGCCGAGCGCAGGCATACCGGGTCCATCCGGCAAAGGGTAAGGGCCAGACACGCCTGCGGAATATCGGACGGAAATACGGTCGCCTGACGGCCCGTTATGGGCGGCATGACGGGCGCCATAATTGGCAATATCCGTTCCAATTGTAGTCCTGTCGGCTAGGGCCGGATTTTCTTTAGCGGCAAATATCGGACCGATCCGGTCGATATCTACGGGAAATGGCGAGGTCCACAAAAGCATGCGCACCGCCGTCCATAACGCCAGGATAAGCGCCAGCACGACAATCGGTTGCCCCGCCCGCCTGCCTGTCTGCTCGCCTTGTGCGACCGTGCTATTGGGCCGCCCGGTTCCAGCCGAAATTGCCACGCCCGTCGCGGTCATGGCACGCCGCGCCCGGCCATCAACGCTGGATGCGCGTCATGATCCGTCTTGTCCCATACCACTTTTTGGCCCGAAAGACTGCGCAGATAGGCCATGAATGCGCGCCGGCCCGCCATGATCGTGATGATATTGGCCACCGGGATTCGCAGGATAGCCCGCAACCCTTCGCCCACGCCGTATTCGCGCGCGGTAAAGGCAAACCGCCAAATGGCGCGCCATGCCAGGCTGGCGAAATTGAGCGCTATCACTAGTTTGAAGATGCCCGAAACGGCCATTGCCGGGCCGTGGCCGAGCAAGGTCATCACCCAAATCACGCCAGACAGTATCAGCAACGTGTAGGCCGCTGCCAGAACCAGCGCGGTAAACGGCCCCCGCCGGTCGCGCAGCCGCATCCAGAACTCCGCGGCTCCCAATTGTGCCGGATTGCCGGCCCAGCCCAGATGATCCCAACCCTGAAACGCGATGCCGTGTATCCAGCGGGTTTTCTGCCGGACGGATGCGTCCAGCGTGGCCGGGAAACAGGCGCGCGTGGCAACCAGCGAACCATCGGCATGACGGCGCCGGATGAAACGGGCGGTGCCCCCCAATTGCGCGGCACCGACCCCCAGTTCGTAATCTTCGGTAAGGCATTCGGCGGCGAACGGTTGGCCGGTTTGGTTCGCATGGGCCAGTCGGGTCAGCAAGGGCCGGGCAATTGCGCATCCCACCCCTGCGAGCGGCATCCCCGTTCGCAGGGCATCGCGCACGACCATACCCTTGCCATGCGCCTCCGCGAATTCTTCGCAATAATGCCCCGCAATCCAGCGGGAGTTCGCTTGCGGCACCGGCAGCACAGGCAATTGTGCAAGATCGGCGTCGGTAATTGCCTGGTCAAGAAGGTAAAGGCCGGCAGGATCCACCATATCTTCTGCGTCGTGAAGCACGACCATGCGATAATTTCGCCCTTCGCGCCCCTCATCGATGCATAGCGCATCGTAGAGGCCGTTGAGACAATCCGCCTTCGTGGTGGGCCCGGGCCGATCGTTGACGATCAGACGCACCCGTTCGTCATGACCGCAGGCGGCGATCACGGCATCCTTCGTCTGCGGGTCGTTGCGGTAACAGCCCACATAGATACGCATATCAGGATAGGGCCAGACCCGCAGAGCGTGCGAAACCGTGGCCCCGATCACCCGATGTTCCCGCCATGCAGGTATCAGGACCGCCGCCGGCCCCTGAAGCGCTGCGTCGCGCCGGTCGTCGCGGGACAGGCAAGGCGTATTGGCACGCCCGGTCAGGCGCAGCCAAAGCCAGGCGAGATCGACAAGCAATTCGTCGACGGCACCGATCAGAAAAAATACGCACGCGAACAACAGTAATTCGTGTTGCAGCAATGTAAGCCATTGCCACGACGAAAAATTCTCCATCGTAAACCGATCCCACCGTCAAGCCCCATCGACAAATACGCGTATCGAAACGGCCTGGCCCTTGCAACGAACAAAAATATGCGAAAGAGGGGCGCCATCATGTCCAAAACCAGATTGCCACTTCGTTCCGCATTTGCGCCGGTCCGCGCGCTGTTCGTAAGCGACGCATCGGCTGGGATTTTGCTGATCGTGGTTGCTGTGGCAGCGATGTTCGCGGCAAATTCCGGTCTGGCTGCTGAATACAAATCTTTGTTTTACGACAAATTTACATGGTATCCGCACCCCAAGCTGAGCAATCTTCACTATCTGATCAACGATGGCCTGATGGCGATATTTTTCTTCGTCGTCGGGCTGGAAGTGAAGCGTGAACTTATCTGCGGGCAGCTTGCCACGCCGGAACAGCGGCGCCTCCCCGTTCTGGCGGCCATCGCCGGAATGGCCGCACCTGCCGCTGTCTATATGTTCGCGGTGTCCAGCGCCCAGCCGCAACTGGCCGCAGGCTGGGCCATTCCGGCCGCGACCGACATCGCCTTCGCCATGGGCGTATTGGGTTTGCTGGGCAGCCGCGTTCCCGCATCGCTGCGTTTGTTTCTGCTTACCGTGGCCATTGTCGACGATATCGGTGCCGTCATGGTTATCGCTCTGTTCTATACGCCGGATGTCGATGTGATGTGGCTGGCGATCTCGCTGGCGGTTCTGGCATTCATGATCGGCATGAACAAATTCAAAGTCAGCCATATCGCACCCTACATCGTCGTATCGCTTGTGCTGTGGTATTGCGTGCTGAATTCCGGTGTGCACGCCACCATCGCGGGTGTGGCGGCCGCACTTACGATACCGATGCACCGCAAAGACGGGAACAGCCTGCTCGAAACGATCGAACACGGGCTGGCCCCGTGGAGTGCCTATGCCATCGTGCCGATTTTCGGTTTCGCCAATGCAGGCGTTTCATTGTCCGGACTGACGATGGACGAAATATTGGCGCCGCTGCCGATCGCGGTCGCCGGGGGCCTTGTGATCGGTAAGCAAGTGGGCATTTTCAGCACCATCTTCATCGCCGCCAAACTAGGCTTTGCCAAGCCCCCCAAGGGTGCGAGCTGGGCGGAAATCTGGGGTATTTCGGTGTTGTGCGGCATTGGGTTCACCATGTCGCTGTTTATCGGCGAATTGGCGTTTCCAGCCTATCCGATATTGAAGGAAGAAGCGAAGATCGGTATTCTGGCAGGTTCGGTAATTTCGGCAATTTTGGGTTTCATCATTTTGCGCCTTACGACCGAACATCCCAATGACCGCACGCATGAACCCGATACGGCGTAGATAGCCCGCAGCTTTGTCAGCTACCAGGTTCCGGTGTTTTCCATGCTGGCCCACGGTTCCTGGGGGGGCAGATTGCCATCCTGCAAAAGCTCGATGGAAATGCCATCGGGCGATTTGACGAACGCCATATGTCCGTCGCGCGGCGGACGGTTGATAGTGACACCGGCATCCATCAGCCGCTGGCAGGTTTCGTAAATGTCATCGACGCGGTATGCGAGATGACCGAAATTGCGTCCTGCGTCATAGGGTTCTGGCGCCGTGCCATCGGCGGGCGGCCAATTATGGGTCAGCTCCACTTCCGCAATGCCTTCCTGTCCGGGTGCTGCCAGAAATATCAGCGTGAAACGGCCTGCCTCCACATCGAAACGGCGGACCTCTTCCAGCCCTATCAGCCTGAAAAACGCAACAGTCGCTTCCGGATCGATCACACGGATCATGGAATGCAAAAATCTGGTCATTATCGCTCTACTCTTCTCATGGCGCTATCGCCCATACTGAAGCATAGTCCGGTCATGGCGATCGGCAAAAGCGAAATCCGCGCCGCCCTGCGGCGAACGCGGATTTCGCGAGGGTTCAGAAGCTTGCGCTTACCGTGAAAACGAACGCATCATCCGTAAAATCATAGGCCGGCGGCGTAATATCCCCGTCCGCGCCCACATAGGCAGCCCCGATCGTAAGCGGAGTTCCGCCGATCGCCGCCTCTGCGCCGATTGACCAGTCCAATGCCTTGCCATTGTCGGTGAAGGTTAAAAACCCGTCCGTGTAACCAAGATGCCCCTTTATGGTGACCGGTGTGTTCGGCACAGCTAACCCAAGATCGGTATAGACATAAATATTGTCCGTACCGCCCAGCGAATCCTGCTTGGGTGCATAGGCGACACCTGTCGTCGCTTCGGCCGGACCGATGGCAAAAGTCAGCGATCCGTAAAATTCGACATAATCGAAATCGCCGGGACCCGCATCTGGATAGAGATAGCCGATCACGCCGACATCGGCAGTGAGGCCTTCGGCAAGCTTGCCGCCCCAGCCGCCGTAAACATCCAGCTCCGTCGATCCGTAACCGACTGTGGTTTCATCGAGCGAAGATGCCCAGCTGCCGACATAAAAACCGGCTTCGTGCGCGACATCGAAACCGCCCTGTATGGCGATGTTACCGCCAGACAGGTCGACACCGCGAAACCGGTATTCGCTGGCCAGGGTTACATTGGCGGAAACCGTAATCGGACCGGCCGCTTCGGTGTCCGCGCCGGTGGCCGCCCCGGCATCCTGGGCGGCGTCAAGCCCGGTATTTTGCGCATTTGCCGTGGTTGCCGACAGGACAGCGACAGCTGCGATCGAAGCGGCCGTAAAGCCGCGAATGGACGTGAGCATACCCAATTCCTTACATTGGTGGAGGTGCTTCGTCCCGCCTGCGTAAAGACCCGTTGCCGGTTGATCGTGGCAATCCGTGGTCTTTATATTTATGATGATGCCTATTAATGCTGCGTTGCACAAGAGGGTTTTATTACTGCGCCCTTGTCCAACCGCGATCCGTGCGTTTGTGCACCGTTGCGGTGCCGGCCCGCGATTGCCGCGTTCGGGCAGACCGACTAATGGCCTCATGCGTAGCAGCAGGAAATGCAAGCAATTCGATGTTCGAACCTTTGAGAAACATTTTTGCCGGAACAAAGCGGAGGCGTGTTGCGGCATTGCCCCCCGGCCAACGCGCCTATGTGGTCGGCGATATTCACGGGCGCTGCGATCTGTTCGAGGCACTGATCGAAGCGATCGAGCGTCACGACGAAGCGGCGCCCGGCGCGGACACATCCGTCATCCTGCTCGGTGATCTGGTGGACCGGGGCCCGGACAGCGCCGGCGTAATCCGCACGGCGCGCGCATTGCAGGCGCGGCGTAAAATGCGCGGGTTGAAGGGCAATCACGAAGAAATGTTTCTGGAATCGTTCGACGATACCAGCGTTCTGCGTCAGTTTCTGAAACATGGCGGACGCGAGACTGTTTTGAGTTACGACATCACCCGCAAACAGTTCGACGATGCCGACCTGAAGGACCTGCAGAAATTGATGCGGGCTGCCATTCCAAAAGGCGATATTGCGTTTCTGGATGGGCTGGAAGACATGATTGAACTGGGCGACTATCTGTTCGTGCACGCCGGTATCGATCCCAAACGTGCGGTGTCCGATCAGCGGAGCCGCGAATTGCGGTGGATCCGCGAACCGTTTCTGGGTCACAAGGATCATCATTCGCATATGGTTGTGCATGGCCACACCATCTCCGAACAGGTCGAGGAACGCAGAAACCGCATCGGCATCGACACCGGTGCCTATCGTTTCGGTATTCTGACCGCGCTGGTTCTGGACGGTGAACAGCGCAATTATATCCAGGCTGTCGAAGACAAGAAAGGCAGGATCGGCATCGTTACGAAGGATCGGCCATAGGATGGGCGGAACTTACGGTGTTGCACCGCCTAGCCAATGGTGCCGGTCTTTCCGGTCGCTAAGCCGGGCCAGCATGGCATAGATGACCATCGTAGCCGCTACGACGCAGGCGACCATGATAACGAGATAAGCGGTTCCGCCCTTCATCGCGATACCCAGCAGCGCCCAGCAGAATACCGCCGCATACCACGGATTGCCGCGACTTCGCCAAACAGCGAATGCCGCAATGATTCCGCCGACCAATATGACAAAAGCGGTCACATAAGGGTGCGACAAACCACCACCGACACCATAATAGGTCAACGTCGCCGAAATATTGACGATCGCTGCGGCAGACAGCCAAGCGGCCAGCGCACTGAAAGTGGTGGCGGTAATCCATCGCTCTGCAGAAGAGAACGAATAGCGCCAAGCGGCCAGTTCGCGCAGGATGGCAAGCAGGCAAACCAGCGAAATCAGGATGATAATGGCCGAAATTACCGTAAGATTGAAGAACTGCGTATAAATTGCCCAGATGCCCTGCATCGCCAGGGCGACCACCGCATACCAGCCGATCCGATCCACCAGAGCATTGGACTGTTGCGAAGGCAGCGCCTGCCAGATGGCAAAAATTCCCGATCCCAGAAACAATACGCCCCATATCGCAAATGCCCAGCCGGCGGGCGTAATCAAAGTACGCACCGAATCCGACCGGTCGCCAATCGGATCGCCCAAGCCAAGTTGCGGCAGAAAAGTGGCCCCGATTTGCACGATCACGGCGACGACGATAGCCAGTCGCTGGAACATACTGCGTTTGGCGATTTGCATATTCATTGTCTTTCCGATCCCTGTTCGCAGCCGATTACCGACGCGGTTTGGACAAAAGTGCCAGGGGGCCTGTAAGCCGGGTTCTGTCCCGCAGGCGGTTTGCGCGAACGCACCGGCCCTGCGGGGGCAGCCATTCCTCTAGGCGGTGGATTGCTCCGCCGCTCAAGCAGCCAACCCGGGCGATCGATACGAAACGTATCTGCCTGCGGCCCTTAAGACCATCGGCGCGCCGCCCCTATTTGGCCTTGCTCCGGGTGGGGTTTGCCATGCCGCTGCCGTTACCGACCGCGCGGTGCGCTCTTACCGCACCCTTTCACCCTTGCCGGTCTTCCCAATGAATGGAGCGACCGGCGGTCTGCTCTCTGTGGCACTTTCCCTATGGTTGCCCATGGCGGGCGTTACCCGCCACCCTCGTTTCGTGGAGCCCGGACTTTCCTCGGCACTATTGCTAGCAACGCGGCTGCCCGGCCCCCTGGCATCGCCCTATCTAGCGGCCCCGCGATCCCTGTCGAGCAAAAGCTGGAACAGGATCGCCCTGATTTCGCCGTCGATCTGGCCGTCGATCCGGTGCGGTCGCCAGCGCCGCTGGAATGCGGTCACGGCCTTGTGGCCATCGGTGATATCGTAGCCGAAGCGTTCCATGGCGAGGTAGAAGGCGCCGTCATTATCGAACGGGTCCCCCACTTCGATCTTCGGTTTGGCGAGGGCCAGCCCGTATTGCGCCAGACGATCCCAAGGAAACAGTTCCCCCGGATCGGCTTTGCGCGCAGGCGCGACATCGGAATGGCCGATAATATTGGCGCGCGGAATATCGTGCGTTTTGACTATCCGGTGGAGCAGCGGCACCAATGCGTCGATCTGGGCATCCGCGAACTCGCGATAGCCGAGATGATGGCCGGGATGGTCCAGTTCGATACCGATGCTGGCCGAATTCACATCCTTGTGCCCGCGCCAATAGGATACACCCGCGTGCCAGGCACGATTTTCTTCCGCCACCATCTGCGTCACCTCGCCCGTTTCGCTGATGAGGTAATGGGCGCTGACCCCGGATTCGGGATCGCACAACCGGCTTATCGCATCCGCTGCATTCGCCATTTCGGTGTAATGCAGCACGACCATGCTTACCGGCAGATTGCGATCGTTGAAATTGGGCGAAGGGCGCTCGTGATGGACGAGTTCATCGGGCATTACCCGATCAACCCGGTTGGCTGGGGCAGAACCGCGCCCAGCACCAATGCGTCGTCGGTCAACTGATATTGCAGGCCCCCGCCGATCCGTTCGGCCAATTGCGCGATCATCCAGGCTGGCGCGGTACGGCTACCGACTTCCGCCACCGGCAAATCGCCCTGCAGCGCCTGTCCGATGGTTTCATCGAATGCAATTTTCGGACCGGTGGCGCGCACCACGATTTCAGTGTTGCCATCCAGAACTTCTGCGCCCAGATCCAAAGTCCCGCCGCGCACCAGCGTTTCCAGTGCAATATGCGCCAGATTGAGCAGAACCTTTACCGCATCCTTGGGCAATTTTGTCGCATCCAGCGCCCAGTTTGCTTCGACGCGCTTGGCGTTGCGGACCAGCGTATCGATGACCGAACGCGCTTCGTCCACTTCCACCATTTCGCCAAAACCGCCCGCCGCGCCAAAAGCGAGACGGAAGAATTTGAGCTTGTCCGCGCTGGTCCGTGCGCTCTGTTCCAGTAATTCCATGCACTGACGGCGCATTTCCGGATCGGTTTCATCGGCCAGCAGTTCCAGCCCGTTATTGAGCGCGCCGACAGGACTGAGCAGATCATGGCACAAGCGCGAGCACATCAGCGCGGCGAGATCGACGGGAGAATTCTCGTTCATGATATCGAAGCTATTCCTGACAGGATGTTACGGGTGTTACACGGTCCTAGGGCAAAAATGATCGCTCTGCATCCGGCATTTTACGCTCTTGCCGGGTAACGGAAGGTAATGGGCACCGGGCGAAGTCTTACCCCTCGCCGATCGCGTAGGAAAGCGGCGCAAACCCGCCGGCGGCATCGCGCCACATCCCTACCTCGCATTCGCCCACGATCGCCCATATTTTCCCGTCACGCGCAGCCATTGCCTGGTCCGTGGCGGACGGTTCGGGACAACCGCCGGGATGCGAATGGTAGTAACCGGCAATCTGCGGACCACCGGAGCGTTCGGCACGGTATGCCGCGATAAGGCTGGCGGGGTCGATCTCGAAATGGGTCTGCGGGGTGGGATGGACGTTCGCGGCAGGCTGGATCGCGGTAATGGCCTGCGCGTCGCCCAACAACAGTCCGCAACATTCGTCGGGATGTCTTGCGGCCGCTTCCGCAAGCAGGTCGTTCATTGCTCGCTTCGCAATTCTTACCGCGTTCTGTGGCCATTGCGTTTTCTGGCTCGTCTTATGACCGGTCCTCTGACCCGTCTTCGGGCTTGCTCCCGATCCAATTTCCGAGCCTGTCAAAAGATCGACCTTTGCTGTATCATGGCATCATGCCCACTACCCCCATCACCGGCACCCCCATAACCGGTACACTTACCATGTCCGGCCGCATCGACAAATCGCTGGCCGAGGCGACTGCGCTTTCGCGCGAACGTATCAAAACGCTCATCGCGCAAGGCGCCGTGACGATTGGCAAAACCACCGCTGGCAATCCATCGGCCAAGATGCAGGCCGGCGCGCATTTCCGCATCGATCTGCCACCGGTTGCGGAACCGGACGCACAGCCGCAGGACATTGCGCTGGATATCGTGTTCGAGGATGACCATCTCGTCGTCGTCAACAAGGCCGCCGGCATGGTGGTGCACCCGGCGGCAGGCAATCGGGACGGCACGCTGGTCAACGCGTTGCTGCATCATTGCGCGGTAAACGGCAGGGGCGGATTGTCCGGTATCGGCGGGGTTGCCCGGCCCGGCATCGTCCATCGGATCGATAAGGATACTTCCGGTTTGCTGGTGGCAGCAAAAACTATGGCCGCGCATGAAGGGCTGGCACGGCAATTCGCCGATCATTCCATTCACCGCCGCTATATCGCGATCTGCAACGGCCATCCCGAACCCGCCGATGGCACGGTTGCCGGACGGCTTGGCCGGTCCGACCGCAACCGTAAGAAAATGGCGGTTCTGCCTGACACATCCGCGCGCGGAAAACACGCCGTCACACATTACCGCATATTACAAAAGCTCAATGATTGTAGCGTGTTGGAATGCAGGCTGGAAACAGGCAGAACCCACCAGGTCCGCGTTCACTGCGCATCAATAGGTCATGCGCTATTGGGCGATCCAACATATGGAAGAACCACTGCGAAACTGCGTCCGCTATTGCAGGAACTGGGGTTTGCGAGACAGGCGCTGCACGCGGCGTCGCTGGGTTTCGATCATCCGATAACCGGGACATATGCCGAATATGAAGCCGTTCTGCCCACAGATATGCAGGAACTAATCGACCGAACCTATCGTTGAAATCGATGAAATCACTGCAATCGGACGGACGAAACGTGTATAAGAGACGAAGCGACCGAAAGATCGGATGCCCATAAGGGGTCCGGCAATCATGCGGTTGGCTGAAGAAAGGTTAGGGAAGAAGTGAGCAACGTCAAAGCGAAAGTCCCGGCCCTTGGTGGTGAGCAGAGCCTCAACCGCTATCTGGCCGAAATCAAGAAATTCCCGGTATTGACGGCGGAGCAGGAATATATGCTCGCCAAACGCTATGCCGAACATGAAGACCCCGAAGCAGCGGCGCAATTGGTCACCAGCCATCTGCGGCTCGTGGCGAAGATCGCGATGGGCTATCGCGGTTATGGTCTGCCCGTTTCCGATCTTATTTCGGAAGGGAATGTCGGCCTGATGCAGGGCGTCAAGAAATTCGAACCCGAACGCGGCTTCCGCCTCGCGACCTATGCAATGTGGTGGATCAAGGCGAGTATGCAGGAATTCATCCTGCGGTCGTGGAGCCTGGTCAAAATGGGCACCACCGCTGCGCAGAAAAAACTGTTCTTCAACCTGCGCCGGATGAAGAAAGAACTGGAAGCGTATGAGGATAGCGATCTGCATCCCGACGATGTGACGAAGATCGCGACTCACCTGGGCGTTGCGGAACAGGAAGTCGTCAACATGAACCGCCGCATGATGATGGGGGGCGATGGATCGCTCAACACCAAAATGCGCGGGGATGAGGATGATGGCGGTCAGTGGCAGGATTGGCTGGTCGACGATCGCCCGCTCCAGGATGAAACCGTGGCCGACGCCGAAGAAGCGACCGTGCGCCGCGAGATGCTGGTGGAGGCGATGGACGGTCTAAACGAACGCGAAAAACATATCCTGACCGAACGCCGCCTGACCGACGATCCACAAACGCTGGAAGAATTGAGCCAGGTATATTCCGTCAGCCGCGAACGTATCCGCCAGATCGAAGTGCGCGCATTCGAAAAACTGCAAAAGGCGATGAAGACCATCGCCGGCGAACGGTATTTGCCCGCAGCGGCATAAGCCCTTCGAAAAACCAACGCGTAAAACCGTTACGTAACGCCCGGTGCTGCGAACTGCAGAACCGGGCGTTTTCATATCACGACTATATCGCGGCAAAGCGTTGCGCGCACAGTGCGGGCGTTCTAATGACGGCAGGATGATTTCCGGCCTGTTCAGATTTATTGCCAAGCTGGTCGTGTATTTCGTCGTGCTCAGCGTGCTGCTGGTGATCGCATTCCGTTTCGTTCCGCCGCCGGTTACCGCCACCATGATCATGGACGGCAACGGCATTACGAAGGATTGGGAACCGCTTTCCAATATCGACCGCAATATGGTCCGCGCAGTGATCGCGGCGGAAGATGGCAAATTCTGCAGCCATGACGGGTTCGACCGGGAAGCTATCGAAAATGCCATGAAGCGCAATGCGCAGGGCGGCCGCATCCGTGGCGGTTCGACCATCAGCCAGCAGACGGCCAAGAATGTCTTTCTGTGGCAGGGTGGCGGCTACGTGCGCAAAGGCCTGGAGGCTTGGTTTACGTTTCTGATCGAAAATCTGTGGGACAAGCGCCGGATCATGGAAGTCTATCTCAACGTCGCGGAAACAGGCATTGGAACCTACGGCGTGGAAGCGGGTGCGCAGCGTTATTTCGATCGCTCTGCCGCTGTGCTGGACGCGACCCAGGCAGCGCGCATGGCAGCGGCACTGCCCTTGCCAAAGGAACGCTCCGTTTCCAATCCCACCGGCTTTACCCGCCGCTATGGAAATACCATCGCCGCGCGCATCGGCGTAGTCCGGCGGGACGGTTTGGACGCCTGCATCTATGAATAAGTCTGCGTAGACCGATGAACGGCGCAAATCCGCATGATCGCACCAGCCATGACCATTCGGAACATGGGCATCCGGAACATGGGCATCCGGAACATGGGCATTCGGGCCACGGGCATTCGCATGCCCCGGCGGATTTCGGCCGCGCTTTCGCCATCGGGATTGTTCTGAATGCGGGCTTCGTCGTGGTCGAGGCGACGTATGGATTTCTATCGGGATCGATGGCGCTGGTTGCCGATGCCGGTCACAATCTGTCCGATGTTCTGGCATTGCTATTGGCGTGGGGCGCCAGTGTTGCCGCAAAACGCGCGCCTACCGATCGGTTTACCTATGGTTACAAAAGCTCCACCATATTGGCCGCGTTGGCGAATGCCGCGTTGCTGCTGGTCGCCATCGGCGCAATTACGTTCGAAACCGTGCACCGTCTGGCCGATCCTGCACCGGTGCAGGGTATGACCGTGATCGTGGTCGCCAGTATCGGGATCGCGATAAATGCCGGCACGGCGCTATTGTTCATGCGGGGTCGCCAGCACGATCTCAATATCCGCGGAGCCTATCTGCATATGGTGGCCGATGCCATGGTATCGGCAGGCGTAGTGCTGGCCGGGATCGCTATCCTTTTCACCGGCGCGGACTGGATCGATCCTGCGGTAAGTTTCGTGATCGTCCTTGTTATCGCCTGGAGCACCTGGGGCCTGCTGAAAGACAGCGTGAAGATGAGCCTGATGGCCGTACCCCAGGGCATCGATCAACAGGCCGTCCGCGACTATCTGATGCAGCTGCGCGGCGTGGAAAATGTGCACGATCTGCACATCTGGCCCATGAGCACCACGCAGACCGCTTTGACCGCCCATCTCGTGATGCCCATTGCCGTAATGCCCGTCCCTGTAATGCCCAGCGCCGCGGACGATGACCGGTTCCTGCAAGACATTGCGGATGAATTGCGGCAGCTTCATCGTATCCACCATATAACGATCCAGATCGAACGCGGTGGTCCATGCGCCACCCACGATGCCGCTTGCGTGCGCTAGACCACGAGCCCGCTGGCCAAACGCGCATCTGCCGCGCATCCCGTGCGGCAAAGCTGTTTTCTTGCGCCTTTCTTGAAACCCATACGGCGGTTCGTGCGTAGTCTTCACAAGGCTACCAATCTGATCTGTCTGAAACAGGAGACTACATGTTTAGAAATACCACACGCAACGTCATTGCCATCGCACTTGCGGGAACGCTGGCAAGCGGTTGCATGACCACCGATATGAACGATGATATGAATAATGATGCGGACGATATGGCCACATCGACGGCCACTACAACCACTACGGTTGCCGCACCGATGGCACCCAAGGCCCCGATGATTGGCGGCGTCGCCATGCTGCCGACGCGCACCATCGTGCAGAATGCGTCCAATTCGCCGATCCACACCACATTGGTTGCCGCGATCAAGGCAGCTGGACTGGTGGATACGCTTTCGACGCCGGGACCATTCACCATTTTCGCGCCGACCGATGCGGCCTTCGCCAAACTGCCAGCCGGGACAGTCGATACCTTGCTGCAGCCTGAAAATCGCAACCAATTGATCGGCGCGCTGACCTATCATGCCGTGTCGGGCAATGTTATGGCTTCCGATCTGATCGAACTGATCCGCGCGGGCGGCGGTTCGGCAACGCTCGATACTCTGAACGGCGGTACGCTGACCGCACGTGTGGTGAACGGCAAGGTCGTGCTGACCGATGCCAATGGCGGAACATCCACCGTGACGCAGGCCGATGTGCGTCAGGCAAACGGGGTCATCCATGTTGTCGACAGCGTAGTTCTGCCGGGATAACCGACAGATACCACACGGTCCGGTTTACAGGACGCCAAAAGAAAACCCCGCCCGGCATACTGCCCGGCGGGGTTTTTTGTTATTGTCGAACGGCCTGAACATCGGCGTGTCGGGGTTGTGCATCCCGACACGATAAGCGGACTTTACGCCGCCTCTTCCTTCTCGGCCTCATTGCCGACCACGCGGACCGGTTCCTTGCGACCTTCCACGACATCCTTGTCGATCACGATTTCAGTCACGCCATCCATATCGGGCAGGTCGAACATCGTATCGAGCAGGATGCCTTCGACGATGGATCGGAGCCCGCGCGCACCGGTTTTGCGTTCGATCGCTTTCTGGGCAATCATCTGCAACGCATCGTCGGTGAATGTCAGTTCGACATTTTCCAGTTCGAACAGCTTGGCATATTGCTTGGCCAGCGCATTTTTCGGCTCGCTGAGAATTTTTACCAGCGCCTCGATATCGAGATCGCGCAGGGTTGCAATGACCGGCAGACGGCCGACGAATTCCGGAATCAATCCGAATTTCAGCAGATCTTCCGGCTCGCATTTCTCCAGCAATTCGCCGATACGGCGCTTGTCAGGATCGGCAACATGCGCGCCGAACCCGATGCTGCGTTTCTGCAACCGGTCCGCAATGACTTTTTCAAGACCCGCAAACGCACCGCCGCAGATAAACAGGATATTCGTGGTGTCGACTTGCAGAAATTCCTGTTGCGGGTGCTTGCGCCCACCCTGCGGTGGAACGGAAGCGGTCGTCCCTTCCATCAGTTTGAGCAGGGCCTGCTGCACGCCCTCGCCCGAAACATCGCGCGTTATCGACGGGTTTTCCGCCTTGCGCGTAATCTTGTCGATCTCGTCGATATAGACGATGCCATGCTGCGCCTTGTCGACATTGTAATCGCTGGATTGCAGAAGTTTCAGGATGATGTTCTCCACATCCTCCCCCACATAACCCGCTTCGGTCAGCGTGGTTGCATCCGCCATGGTGAACGGCACATCGAACGTGCGCGCCAGGGTTTGCGCCAGCAATGTCTTGCCGCAGCCAGTCGGGCCGACCAGCAGGATATTGGATTTGGCCAATTCGACTTCGCCGGCCTTGCCGCCATGTTTCAGCCGTTTGTAATGATTGTGCACGGCCACGGAAAGGACGCGCTTGGCCCGGTCCTGCCCGATGACGTAATCGTTCAGCGTCGTAAAAATATCCATCGGCGTGGGCACATCGCCTTCGCCCTTGCCCGCGATACCGGCCTTGGTTTCTTCGCGAATGATATCGTTGCACAGTTCCACGCATTCATCGCAGATGAACACCGTGGGTCCGGCGATCAGCTTGCGCACTTCATGCTGCGACTTACCGCAGAAACTGCAGTACAGCGTGCTTTTGGAGTCGGTTCCGCTCAATTTCGTCATATCCCGTTTTCCCGAATCGTCCCTGCCCGTTTCGACCCGTCGCGGGTCGGGCAAACCGATTCGTCCGACTCTAGGGCCGGATATTCGATAATCAACCGGCACTCTCTAGCATAAAGCCCTTACGCAAGGCTGAAGGCCGCGAGAGCGCCGCATTGCTGCAATACCGTGCGGTCAACGCCGCTCCCGGCTTTATTTGCTGTCTTTGTCGTCACTCTTGTCGCTGCTCTTACCGGCGCCCGTTTCTGCATCGGAAGTGGGCTCGTCTTCGCCTTCGGGGCGGGTTTCGAACACCTTGTCGACCAGACCGAACTTCATCGCCTCATCGGCTTCCAGAAACGTATCGCGGTCCATGGCTTTCTCGATATCTTTGAGGCTCTTGCCGGTATATTTCACGTAGAGATCGTTCATGCGCTTGCGTATCCGAAGAATTTCGCGGGCCTGGATTTCGATGTCGGACGCCATGCCGCGCGCACCGCCCGATGGCTGGTGCACCATGATCCGCGCATTGGGTAATGCCACGCGCATACCCGGTTCGCCAGCTGCCAGCAGGAAACTTCCCATCGACGCAGCCTGCCCCATGCAGACCGTGGAAACCCGCGGTTTGATATATTGCATGGTATCGTGGATCGCCATGCCCGCCGTCACCACGCCGCCGGGGGAATTGATATACATGCTGATCGGCTTCGACGGGTTCTCGCTTTCCAGAAACAGCAGCTGCGCCGTAATCAATGACGCCATGCCATCTTCCACCTGGCCGGTGACGAACACGATCCGTTCGCGAAGGAGCCGGCTGAAGATATCGAAGCTGCGTTCACCGCGGCTGGTTTGTTCGACGACCATGGGGACGAGCGCGCCGGTTACAGGATCGCGGGAAAATTGCCCCTGCGTGCCAAAAGTGTCGCCAAGCTGCGCTGAAAGATCGATCATCAAACTGTTCCCATCGTCAAGACTGTGCATTCGAGTTGGTCGCCTATGTCGCGACTGGCGCTGCGATGTTCAAGTGCGTTAACCTTGGCTGGCACACGGCCTGCAAAAAACTTCGTTCGAGCTGCGCGCAACGCAGGGCTGGCCCCGACCGTGATAGAGGGTTACGGCGTCTGCGCATTCAAACCCAAGCGCTGACCGTATCGAATGAAAGACACCATGAATTTGCCATTGTGGAGGCCACAGAAACGCAGGTCGGCGCTGATTTTCGCTGTGGCCCTGACGGTGTTGTTGCCCAGCGCCGCGATCGGGCAGGATGATAATGGATCAAGCGGCGGGCAGATAGATCCCGATGGCGACGGGACCACACCGGCGGTGCCTACCGACCAATCCGCCCAGCCAGACCAATCTGGCCGCGGCCGCATATTCGAACCTGCCTATTTCAGCCAATTCGCGCCGCGATCCGCGCTGGATATGGTGGTGCGGGTTCCGGGCTTTTCAATATCCAATGACGATGGCGGCCGGGGATTGGGGCAGGCGAGCGAAAACGTGATCGTCAACGGGGCGCGGCTTTCCAGCAAATCGGAAAGCGCGCGCGACCAGTTGGCCCGAATTCCCGCAGATAATGTGGTCCGGATCGAAATCGTCGATGGCATCGCGCTCAAGATACCTGGTCTTACCGGGCAGGTTGCCAACATCGTGACCGACCGAACCGGATTGCGCGGACAGTTCACCTATGAAGGAGCGGTGCGCACGACTGCGGTCGATCCCGAATGGTATGGCGGCGAGATATCGGTGTCGGGCAGCAGCGGCGCGCTGGATTATACCCTTGCGTTCGCCAACAACAATAACCGGTTCGGCGCGAGCGGCCCGGTATTGGTAACCGATGGCGATGGGCGAATTATCGAAACGATCGATGTCGTTTCCGCCGGCGCGTTCGACGTGCCAAGAGTAACCGGCACATTCGGTTATGCTTTCAGCAAAACTGTAAAAGCCAACCTCAACCTCAACCTCGCGCGCTCGTTCTTCCGGCGCAGCGATGCGGAAATCCGTATCAGGGCGGACCTGCCGGGTGTTTTTCGCGAAAACCTGGAAACTGGAGGGTCGCCGGAATACGAGATCGGCATCGATGTCGAATTCCCGCTGGGTGCCGGGCGTTTGAAGCTGATCGGGCTGGAACGCTATGATGCCGATGTCTCCACCGATCAATTGATCGACCGCCCTTTCGATGGCGCCCGGTCGGTTGGTAGCCGATTTACGCAGACGGGCGGATCGGGCGAACGGATCGGCCGGGGCGAATATAGCTGGCCGATGTGGGGCGCGAACTTCCAGCTGTCAGGCGAAGCGGCATTCAACCGGCTGGAACGTATCGCCGGACTGTTTGCACTGGCGCCCGACGGCAGTTTTACCCCGATCGATTTCCCGGGCGGAACCGGCGGGGTTACGGAAGACCGCTACGAAGCAACACTCAGCGTCAGCCGGCCGCTATCGGCCCGGCTGTCTGCGCAGGCAACGCTGGGTATGGAATATTCCGCGATCCGCCAGACCGGCGTTGCCGCAAATTCCCGCATCGCGCAGCGTCCCAAAGGGGCCGCATCCCTCCTATGGAGGCCCGGTAACGGGTTCGATCTGTCCGTCGAAATTCTGCGCGAGGTCGGTCAATTGTCGTTCGGCGATTTTCTGGCGCAGGTTTTTCTGGACCAGGACAACGCAAATGCAGGAAACAACGCACTTGTCCCGGAACAAAGCTGGGGCGTAAACGTGGAAGTCAACGCATCGCTGGGCCGATTGGGTTCCACCACCCTATCCATCGAACAACGCTGGATTGAAGATTATATCGACATCATTCCGCTGGCGCGTGGCGGCGAATCGCGCGGCAATATCGACAATGCGCAGCGGCTGGCGATCGACTGGAACACGACCTTGCGCCTCGACACGTTGGGCATCCCGGGCGGACAACTGGATGTGCGGGCGGAACTGTTCGAAAGCAATGTGCGCGACCCGCTCGACGGTTTCGCCCGGCCTTTCTCCTCCGTCGAAGATCGCGAATTCGCAATCGATTACCGGCACGATATTCCGCGCAGCGATTTTGCCTATGGCGCAGGGATCGATTATTCACGCCGGCTCCCCGCCTTCCGGCTGTCGCAGATCAGGCGCAGGTTCGACGGTCCGACCTTCGCAAATGCATTTGTCGAACACAAGGATGTGTTCGGCCTGACTGTTCGCGCGACCGCCGCCAACCTTCTGGGCGGGCGCGAACGCGAAATCCGCACGGTCTTCGACGGGCCGCGAACCTTGGGCACTATTGCGTTTATCGAAGACCGCGCATTGCGCATCGGCCCAATTTTCCGGTTCAGTGTTTCCGGCAATTTCTGAGAATTAAACCGCAAAAGGCGAGCGATTGCTGCCTGTTACGCTGGACCGGCCCTGCAAATCGGCGCACAAGGCCGGCTATGGAACCCCGTATCTTTCTGTTCGTCCTGTTCGGTCTTGGCTTGATGCTGGCCGTCGCCCTGGAAAAAAAGCTGGCGCGAAGCATTTTGCCGATGCCGATCCTGTATGTGGCTGTCGGTTTTCTCGTATTCTCGCTGCCGCTCGGTCTGCCGGACCTGAACCCGGTATCGGATTCGCTCGATGCGCTGAGCGTCGAATACGCAACCGAATTTATCGTTATCGCTTCGCTGGCAGCGGCAGGGATCGCGATCGACCGGCCGGTAACCTGGGCCAATTGGCGGCAAATCTGGCCGTTGCTGATCTTCGCCATGCCTCTGTCGATCCTGTGCGTCGCCCTGCTTGGCTGGTGGGCTCTGGGCCTGGCACCGGCCAGCGCGATACTGCTCGGCGCTGCCCTTGCGCCGACCGATCCGGTGCTGGCGCGCAGCGTGCAGGTTGGCCCGCCCGGTGATGGACAGCGCCATGACGTGCGCTTCAGTCTGACGGCGGAGGCCGGGCTGAACGATGGGCTGGCCTTTCCCTTTACCTATCTTGCCATTGCGGCGATCGGAATGGGATCGGTGGGGTTCTGGACCGTGGAATGGTTCGCGGTGGATTTTGTCTGGCGGATCGCCGCCGGGGTCGCGATGGGATTTGCGATCGGCCGACTGGGCGCATGGTATGTCTTCGAACGCGAAGTGGACGGACCGGCCAAGGAAGGGGACGATGGCGGGACTGATAATGGGGCCGAGGGCGAGGAAACGCCGGCCGCCTATTCGACGCGCGAAGGGCTCATCGTATTGGGAACATTGCTGCTCGCTTACGGTGCGGCAGAACTGGTTGAAGGATACGGCTTCATTGCCGTGTTCGTAGGCGCAGTGACCGCGCGCCAGCGGGAAAACGCCAGCCGCTATCACAAGATCAGCCATCACTTCATCGACCAGATCGAAAATATCGTGCTGGTGGCCGTGCTTCTTGCCTTCGGGGGAATGCTGGCGGACGGCGTGCTGGATGCGTTGACCTGGCCGGCCGCGTTGGTGGGACTGGCGCTTATCCTTGTCGTGCGCCCGATCAGCGGTTTGCTGGCCGAATGGTTCAGCCCGATGCCCTGGCCCGGCAAATTCGCCGTGGCCTTTCTGGGCATCCGCGGAATGGGATCGATCTATTATCTGGCGTATGGCCAGAACCACGGCAATTTCGAGGAAATCGACCTGCTCTGGGCTACGCTGTCATTCACCATCCTCGCCTCCATCATTATCCACGGTGCTTCAGCCGGGCGGTTGATCGAACTGGTGGAAAAACGCCGCGGCCATATTCACCGCGACGAGGATGAACAGATGTTGGCGCTTTCCCCGAAAACAATCGAGAAAATCGTGAAGGAAAAGCTGCTGCCCTGACAGATGCGGGCACCACATAAAAAGGGCGGCCCGTTTGCACGAGCCGCCCCTTGTCTGTGGCGCCCTTCTTTCAGGCGATTGCTATATCAAGGCTTGGTTACGGTTTGGCAGCCGGCTTCTTGGGGGCAGGCTTTTTGGCTGCTGGCTTTTTGGCGGGAGCCTTCTTGGCCCCTTCCGCTTTCACCGATTTCTTTTCGGTCGCATCCTTTGTAGCTGCGCCCGCTTTAGCCGGAGCAGCCTTCGTATCGGACTTCGCGCCCGGCTTGGTTTTCTCCGGCTTGTCGGCCGCCGACTTTTTGGGCGCCGTATCCTTTTCGGCCGCGTCCTTTTTCGGTGCCGGCTTCTTCTTCGCAGCCGGCTTTTTCTTGCCCGCTTTCTTTGCTGCCTGTTCCTCCGCCTGCTCGTCCGCCTCGATGGCTGCTTCCAGTTCCTCGCGCGTCACTTCGCGTTCCGTAATATCCGCCTTGTCGAACAGGAAATCGACAACCTTGTCCTCATATAGAGGCGCACGAAGCTGGGCCGCTGCCATCGGTTCCTGTGCGACATATTGCAGGAAGCGTTCACGGTCTTCCTCGCGATATTGCTGGGCAGCCTGCTGCGTCAGCATGGACATTTCCTGCTGGGTCACTTCGACCCCGTTCTTCTGGCCGATTTCACTCAGCAACAGGCCCAGCCGCACCCGACGTTCGGCGATATGGCGGTAATCATCCTTTTCGGATTCGATTTCCTTGGCTGCTTTTTCCGGATTCTCGTCTTTCGCGGCTTCCTGCTGAAGCTGCGCCCAGATCTGTTCGAATTCTGCATCGACCATCTTCTGCGGCACTTCGAAATCATGGGTTCCGGCCAGTTTGTCCAGCAGCTGCCGCTTCATTTGCGTGCGCGTAAGTCCGTTGGTTTCCTGTTCCAGCTGGCCGCGCAGAAGTTCTTTCAGCTTGTCCAGGCTTTCCAGACCGAGCGAGGTCGCGAAATCATCGTCCAGTTTCGCTTCGCCTTCCACTTTCACCTGTTTGACGGTAATCGCGAACTGCGCCTTTTTACCGGCCAGATGCGCCGCCTGATAATCTTCCGGGAAAGTAACATCGATTGTCTTTTCATCGCCGGTTTTGGCACCCGTCAACTGGTCTTCGAAACCGGGAATGAATGTGCCCGACCCGATCACCAACGGTGCATCTTCGGCTTTACCGCCTTCAAATTCCTCCCCGTCTATCGATCCGGTGAAATCGATGATCAACTGATCGCCATCCTTGGCCTTGCGGGCTTTCGGGGCGTCCTGGTAATTTTTCTGCTGATCGGCAATGTTCCGAAGGGAAGTGTCCACCGCATCGTCGCTTACCGGAACCGTCAGACGCTCCAGCTTCAAGCCTTCGATTTCGGGCGTTTCTATGGTCGGCAGCACTTCCAGATCCGCAGTAACCACGGCATCCTTGCCTTCTTCATAGCCATCTTCCAGGCTGACTTCGGGCTGCATCGCAGGCCGCAGGGATTTCTCCTTCATCAACCGGTCGATGGACTCGCGGATCACGTCGTTCAGCGTCTGCGCATGCAATTGTTCGCCATGCATTTTCTTGACCAGATTGGCCGGAACCTTGCCAGGGCGAAATCCGGGCATTTTGACCTGCGGCGCGATCTTCTTGACCTCCGCATCGATCCGGCCGGAAATATCCGCTGCGGGAATGGTGATCCGATAGCCGCGCGTGAGGCCTTCGTTGGTGGTCTCTTTAATCTGCATGATGCGCCGTTAAACCTTTTTACAAATCTCGATGTGTCCGGATGACGCAGCCTGCCGCGCGGTCCGAAGGGAGTGCTTCCAGTTGCATCGCTAGACGTTCTGGTGCGGGCGAAGGGACTCGAACCCCCACATCGTAAGATACTGGTACCTAAAACCAGCGCGTCTACCAATTCCGCCACGCCCGCAACCCGAACGAAGCCGCACGGGCGTTACCGTCCGCGAGCAAGGGCGTGCCCTTAAAAGGCTGCGGGGCAAAGGGCAAGCGTTGGAATGGCCGATCAACGCGGCGTGTCGGTGGAACGCAGTGCCCGCATCGCGCGTTTACAAAGCGAAGAACAAGGAATGTACGATGACCGATTACACGACCCCCAAGATCCCGCCAGCGACTTCGCCAGTCGTAAATCGCGGCGCAAGCGCGAAAGATGCGCGCACGAAAGCGGATCATGATGGGGACAGCGATCATGACGGTTCGCGCGAAACGAACGTGAAGGCGGAGGAAATAGAGGCGGCCAATCGTGCGATCTCGCGCAAGTCGGGACATGGACGGTGCGGGCGAACAGGCGCTCGATTCCATGGCACCGGCAACGCTGTTTCCGCCCGACTGACCCTACCCTGCCCATCGTATATGCAAGGATAATCACAATGGCCACGCAACCCGAACCCGACATTATCGAACCCGCAGCGCCGCCCGAAACGCCGGCCACGCCGGTGCCGCAGGAAGCCCCGACTTACGATCCGCCGGAGTTCTCGCCACCTGCGCCGGACACCGACGTGCCATCCGAAAGCCCCGCAGAAATGCCGCCGCTACCGCAATGACGGTGTTTCACCTTGCGGCCACATGACGACATGATTAAGTGCCCCGCATGAGTGATGTAGAAACCCCCGAACCTGCCGACAATTCTGCAGGAACAAGCGCTGTCAGTGGTTCTGATGTGCCACCCGATACGCTTTCCGTGAACCCGCGCAGCCCGCTATTCGACGGGGAACTGCTGCAACGCGGTATCGGCATTCGCTTCAAGGGAACGGAACGCACCAATATTGAGGAATATTGCATTTCCGAAGGCTGGGTGAAAGTGCAGGCCGGCAAGACCATGGACCGCAAGGGCAATCCCTTGACGCTGAAATTGAAAGGCCCGGTAGAGGCGTGGTTCGAAGATCTTGGCGATGATGCGCCCGTGGCCAAGGCCTGATTTTCTTTAATCGTAATTTTCTTCAATCGTATAACGAAACGGCCGAGCGTATGGGGTCGCGGTTTACGCGCAATGGCTTTGCGGCCCGTCGAATATTGGCGTTATAAGCCTTGCTGGTCCCCTGTTCGACGGTGAATTTGTCAAAGGTCTGGTCGAACTTCTTCGCCAGCTCGCGCGATCGGGTGCGCGACCGTTTACGCTCCAGCTCGCCGCTTGTATCAGTCGCGGGCAACTGTTCCGCGTAGATAAACCCGTGGATCGGCCAGGCCGTTTTGCCGAGCGTCTGGATAGGGTCGTACCAGACCCGTACCAGACTCCAGTCATTATCGGGCGATACATCCACCGCCTGCACATCCTTTTCGATCTGTCCGCGCCGCCCGTTTATGGGCGACCAGTTGGCGTGCCGTAGTAAAACCGTACGGTTGTCGATTACCTGACTGACCGTGGCCACATGGCCAAGCTGCATATTGCGATGGGGCCGGAAGGCCATTACCGCACCGCGCCGCGGGCGATTGCCGCGCGGATATTTGCCTTCCGCGCGATCCCACCAGCTATGGGCATCGCCATAGATCGATACGCCCGACACCTGCCGCGCATAGGGAACGCATTGAAGATAGGGGGCGAGTTCGCCGGCACTTCGCTCGATATCGGCAGGGCCAGCATGTGTCACACTATCTGCAAGAACAGCTGACGGCGCCCACAACAGTAAAGCTGCGGCGGCGATACGGAATGCGGCAGTTTTCATGCCGCCGACTGTCGCGAAGGATGGTTACTATTTCCTTACCAACCATAGTCCGTGTCCCGAATTGCAGATAGGTTCATGCGCGACAATGCTTGCCAATCAGGATGGGACACTCCACTTGGCAGCGCATCATGCTTCCGCAAGTCATCATCATCGGTCGGCCCAATGTCGGCAAGTCCACCTTGTTCAACCGGCTGGTGGGCAAGAAACTGGCTTTGGTCGACGATCAGCCCGGCGTAACGCGCGACCGGCGCAGTGGGGATGCGGAAATTGCAGGTCTGAAATTCACTATCGTGGATACCGCAGGCTGGGAGGACGAAGATCCCAAAAGCCTGCCTGGCCGGATGCGGGCGCAGACGGAAGTCAGCCTGGTCGGCGCGGATGCGGCATTGATGGTCATCGACGCACGCGCGGGCATTACGACGCTGGACGAAGAAATCGCCCTGTGGCTGCGGGCGCAGAAAGTACCTGTGGTGATGGTGTGCAACAAGGCGGAAGGCAAATCCGCCGAGCCCGGCATTTATGAAAGTTACGCCTTGGGCTTCGGCGATCCGGTGCCGGTTTCGGCCGAGCATGGCGAAGGCATCGCCGATCTGTTTGGCGCGCTATGGCCGATTATCGGCGACAGCGAAGCACGCATCGAAGCTGAGGAAAAGGCCGCAGCAGAGGCAAGGGCTGCCGAAATTCAACGCGCGCGAAACGCGGCCGAAGATGCCGGCGAGATCTACGAAGATATTTTCGAGGATATGGAAGGCCCGATGAAGCTGGCGATCGTAGGCCGGCCCAATGCGGGGAAAAGCACGCTGATCAACCGCTTGCTGGGCGAAGACCGTCTGCTGACCGGGCCTGAAGCCGGCATTACGCGCGATTCCATTGCGGTCGACTGGAAATGGACCGATCCGGAAAGCGGCGATGTACGGGATATCCGCCTCATCGACACGGCGGGGATGCGCAAGAAGGCGAAAGTCGTCGAAAAGCTGGAACGGATGGCGGTCAACGATGCGCGCCACGCCATCGATTTTGCCGAAGTCGTCGTGCTGTTGCTGGACGCAACCCAGGGGTTGGAGCATCAGGATCTGAAAATCGCCGATATGTGCCTTCAGGAAGGGCGGGCACTGATGATTGCCATCAACAAATGGGATGTGGCCGAAAACGCCTCCAGCCTGTTCAATGGTATTCGCGAAGCTTTGAACGAAGGCCTGGCGCAGGTCCGCGGCGTGCCGTTGTTCGCTGTTTCGGCCAAGACCGGCAAGGGTCTGGAAGCCATGTTGAAGGGTGCCTTTGAAATCCGCGCCAGCTGGTCCAAACGGGTGCCGACCGCCGCGCTCAATCGCTGGTTCGATCACGCGCTGGACGCCAACCCCCCGCCCGCGCCGAAAGGTCGCCGGATCAAATTGCGCTATATCACCCAGGTCGGCACACGGCCGCCGCGTTTCGTGGTATTCGGGACGAGGCTGGATGCGCTACCGACCAGTTACGAACGCTATTTGATGAACGGCATCCGGCGCGAACTCGGGTTCGACGCGGTACCGGTGCGCGTCACCTTGAAAAGCGCGAAAAACCCTTACGCCTGATGGGCTGAGAAGGCAGATGCGGAGGGCTCGTCCTAACGGCTGGCCATGCGGGTACTGCGATCCAGCGCGCCGGGCATCGGCGCATTGGCCGCCCAGGCAAAACAGCCATGATTATCGGCCTTGACTGTCGAACACATCGCTGCTGCACTGGCACGCTGAAAACCACCGGCGGAAACGCGGTAATAGGTTTTGCCGCGCACCCGCGCCTTCGTGATGACCATTTCATACCGGCTTAGCTGGGGGTAGCGTTTGGTATAGATGCTCCACGCCCGTTCTGCCGATTTTTCGGTAGTGAAGGAGCCAAGCTGAACCAGATGATTGCCGGTTGCAGCAATCGACGGTGCCGAAACGGTCGCGGGCGCAATCCGGTTTTGCGCAACAGCCCGTGCGACAGGATCGGACGCCTTGGTCGCGCTGTCCCGTGCGGACGAAGCAATCGGCGCGGAAAAGGCATCTTCGAACAGCTTTGGTGCCTGGGTCTGCTGCGTCGTCGCGAAGACTACGCTTTCGGGTGCAGCCGACGCAATCGCAGCCGTGATTTCGGACGGGATCGGGCGGGCCGCCGGTGACGCGGCCGACAGAGTATCGGTAGCAGGCAATTCGCCGCCCATCTGTGCCGGTTCGGCAATAGCGGCGGCTGCCATCTGTTCCATGGTCGGATTGTTGGACAGTGCCAGCATGGCAGGCTGTCCGCTATCGGCGACCAGCGGAACTTCGAGCAGTGCCGCGATACGCGCCTGATAATATTCGGGCGACGCGGTGTGCGCCCATTCGCTCATCCGCAGGCCAAGCTGATCGGCAGGTACATCTTCGGCGGCCATCAGGCGGGCGGACCGCCAATCGCCCATCAGCGCATAGGAATACGCCAGATTCTGCCGAACCTTCGGCGTCGACTGGCCACCGCGCAGGGCATTGCTCAACACGTGAACACCCTGTTCCGGACGTCCTGCCAATGACAATGCGAGCCCCATGTCGGGCGCGTCGATCACGCTGCGATATTCGTTCAGAACGGACAGCGCGATGTCGGCCTGGCCTGCGGCAATCTGCGCCAAAGCATAGCTGAGCGCGGTGCGTGCGCTGGTATCGCCCAATTCCATCGCATCGCCAAATGTCTGCGCTGCGGAATAGAACCGCCCGGCTTCCATATAAACGCCGCCCAGCATCGCGCGATATTCAGGGTTGCGGGGATCGGCCAGCACCGTTGCTTCAGCATGGGTGATTGCCTTTGTCGCATTGCCCTGCGCCAGGGAGGCCTGGGTTTTTGCAGCGGAAATGCCCGCCGGTGCAGCCGATGTGGTAGTGCAGCCGGAAAGTGCGGTGGATGCAAGCGCGGTGGTTACCGCCAGCATGACGGCCCTGTTGTGGATGGCGATCTTCGGCATAATCCGTTCCTTACTTATTCGGGTGCGTTCGCCTGTGAGACGAGCGTATTTACATCGGGCATATTGGCCAGCAGCGAATCGAGAGCATCGGTTACCAATTGCTGCGCGCTCTTGTTCCGCAACGTGCAGGCAACCCGCAATTTGAGATGGCGGTCCGCATCGAGCCGCAGGGTGAATGCTGCGCGTTTGCCGCGTGACAGTGCGGAACGACGCTTGCGGGGATTGGCGATCCGCACGGCGGCCTTCATCCGGGCCGGATCGATCGGCTCTTTATCGGGAGCGGACGCCGACACCGGCGTTTGACCCGATGCGTTTTCGGTAACTGGCCGATCTTCAGGGCCATCGCTTGCGATGCGCGAGACTTCGCTCGCCTGCTGACTATCCAGCGGCTGATGATCGTCGACCGATAGCGTATTGGCCGCGACGCGCGAGGCGATCGCTTCCTGCTGTTCCAGTACCACCGGTCTGCGCGTTTCACGGTCGACCAGTTCGGAATCGGCCTGGCGGGCGATTTCGCGTGCCTCGTCCTGCGCCGCGCGGTTCGTGGGTTCGGGCGTCAATTGCAATACTGTCGCTTCGCGCGGCGTGTCGAGATCTTCGCCCATGTCGTTCCAACCCAGATCTTCCAGATTGTGGGCAGCCGCGCCGTCGCCGGGCATCATGGACACTTGCGGGCGCATGGCCGGTTTTGCGCCGCCTTTGCGGGCGAGCAGACCCGAACTTAAAGAGGCAAAGTTGGAATTGTTCATTGTCCGGTTCTCCGCTTGCATTCCCGGCCTATTGCGCCACGCGGCGGCCGAAGCCTCCGCCGGGACGATGCGCCGGAGCAACCTGAGAAACGGAACCGGGTGCTGCAAAAACAGTGCGTCGGAAATTCTTTTCGAGACGGTCGGCCATATAGCTCCACAAGGCGGTGACTTCGGCAGCGCTGCGGCTATCGGGATCCACTTCCATAACCGTGCGCCCATCGATCATGGATGCGGCGAAATCGGTGCGATGGTGCAAGGTGATCGGTGCCACGGTGCCGTGCTGCGACAGCGCGACAGCGGCTTCCGATGTGATTTTGGCCTTGGGCGTCGCAGCATTGACGACGAACACCAGAGGTTTGCCGGCCCGTTCGCACAGATCGACAGTTGCACCCACGGCGCGCAGATCGTGCGGGCTTGGGCGGGTGGGAACCACAATAAGTTCGGCCACGCCGATAACCGATTGGATGGCCATGGTGATGGCAGGCGGCGTATCGATGACCGCAAGTTTGAAACCCTGCTGCCGCAACACCTGAAGGTCACTGGCCAGCCGGGCTACGGTGGTTTGCGCGAATGCTGGGTATTCCGCCTCGCGTTCGTTCCACCAATCGGCAAGCGAGCCTTGCGGATCGATGTCGATCAGGACCACAGGTCCGGCACCGGCGCGCTGCGCCTGTACTGCGAGATGTCCCGAAAGCGTGGTCTTGCCCGAGCCACCTTTTTGCGATGCCAATGCCAGTACGCGCAAGGTCTGGTCCCCCTGAATACAATTTAACCGAGCCGCCCAAATGCGGTCCGGAAACTGAAATCGCAGGATACCCCTAATTTAGAGTTAACAGCGTTGCGTGCGTGGCAATATTGCGTGCGGTTGCCATACTTATCGCACCCCGCGTCAGACAACGCATCGGCCCCAGAATGCCATTCGCCAAATATGCGCGCACTGCTATTGACTGTCTCACCGACTGTCCCATCCACCGGGGGAATAACGAATGCGCGACGGGATCAATACAGCAACACCCGACGCCGGGATGAATGGTACACCGCGGCAAAGCGACCGCATAGCCAGCCTGGATTTCATCCGCGGTGTTGCGGTGCTTGGCATATTGGCGGCGAATATCGTCGCATTTGGCCAACCGTTCTCGGCCTATCTGTGGCCGGATGCCTTTCTGGTGCCACACGGGGATGACGGCGGCTGGATGTGGATCGCGCAATTCGTGGTGATCGACAACAAGATGCGCGGCCTGTTCACTTTGCTGTTCGGCGCAGGGATGATGATTTTCATGGAAAACGCTTGGGCGCGTGGATCGAACCGATGGTTGCAGGCACGGCGGCTTGGCTGGCTGTTGATGTTCGGCCTTGTTCATTTTTTCCTGATCTGGAAAGGCGATATTTTAAGCGGCTATGCGCTGGTCGGGTTGATCGCGCTGCTGTTCATGAAGATGAAGGCGACGAACCAGCTGGTCCTGGGCCTGATCGGCTATATCGCGGGCGCACTTCTTTACGCCGCGATGATGGTGCCCATGCATCTGGTCGCCGATACCCGGTTCGGCGAAAGCGGTCCGATGGCGGAAATGCGTTCGGGGCTGGCGCAGTCGGTGGCCGAAACCCAGACGGACGATGCTGTGGAAACCACAATAATACGGGCCGGTGACTATGGCGCATATGTCGCCCACAATCTTGCCGATCATCGGTGGGATGTTGCGGTCAATACACTGCTGTTCGTTCTGGAAAGCCTGCCGTTGATGCTGATCGGCATGGCGCTTTACCGCTTGGGTTTCTTCAGCATTGCGCCGGGTTCTGGCAAATACCGGGCAGCGGGCGTAGCGGCATTGGCGACAGGCGCGATTTTGAGCCTGGCGATCGGATTATGGGCGAAACAGGCCGGGTTTACCTATTACGCCACCCTGGCCGCCTTTGTCGGGTTGGCACCTGTACCCCAATTGCTGATGACTGTGGGTCTGGCAGTTTTGCTGGTGCAAACTGCGCCCGGTGCCACCGGCTGGCTCGGCCAGCGGCTGGCGGCGGCAGGGCGCAGCGCGTTTACCAATTATCTGGGCACTTCGCTGTTGATGATCGCCGTATTCCATGGCTGGGGCCTGGGCCTGTATGGACAATTATCGCGCCTGGAACTGTATTGTATCGTACTGGTCGCCTGGGCGATCATGCTGCTGTGGTCCAAACCGTGGCTCGATCGTTTCCGGTACGGACCGCTGGAATGGCTGTGGCGCTGCCTGACCTATGGGCGGATATTTGCGATAAAACGGTAGTAGATCTATCCGGCGATGCGCCGGCCCCCCTTAATGACGCACACGGCCCTTCCCTGCGTCGGCTGCCCGTCGAACGGCGTATTGCCCGCGGTTGCCGCCATCTTCGCACTGTCGATTACCCATGGTTTATCAGGATCGACTACGCACAGATCCGCCTCGTAGCCCATTTCGATGCGCCCCGCCGGAACTTGCAGCAGATCGGCCGGCGCAGTTGCCAGCATTGCAAAAGCACGCGCCATGCCGATTACATCGTCGCGCACCAAATTCATCACCATCGCCAGCAGCGTTTCCGCGCCCGCCATACCTGGCGCCGCATCGGTGAACGGCAACCGCTTATCCTCCGGCCCGCGGGGATCGTGACCGGATGCGATGATGTCGATCGTCCCGTCCGCAATCGCAGCGCGTACCGCATGGCGATCGCTTTCATGGCGCAGCGGCGGGGAAAGCCGGGCGAATGTGCGAAATTCGGCAGTGGCCAGATCGGACAGCATGAAATGCGCTGGCGTGACCCCCGCCGTTACCTTGATCCCGCGCGCTTTCGCGGCGCGGACGAGATCGAGGGCGGATGCGGTCGTTACCTGCCGGATGTGCAGCCGCGCGCCCGCCATCTGCGCAAGGGCCAGATCGCGCGCGACCGCCAGCGCTTCGGCTTCGGCAGGTGCGCTCGTCAGGCCGAGCCGGGTCGCCATTTCACCCGCAGTGGCGGCCGCATCCCCGGTCAAGCCGCTATCTTCGGCATGGCTGACGACCACCAGGTCCAACATCGCGGCATATTGCAGCAGCCGCAGCATCACGCCGCTATCCGCGATCCAGCGGCGACCGGTGGCAACGGCGCGTGCACCCGTCTGCTGCATCAATCCGATCTCTGCAAGTTCGCGCCCATCGAGACCGCGCGTCGCGCCTGCCAATGGATGTACCCACAAATCGGGTTTTCCGCTCATCGCGGTCAATTTTATGCGGGATGGATGGTCCAGCGGCGGGTTCTGATCCGGCATCACCGCTGCACGAGTAATACCGCCAAAATGAAACGCCGGCTTGTCGATCGCGAACACGCCGAAATCCACGATACCGGGCGTAATGAATTTGCCCTTCGCATCGACAATAATATCATCGCTACCCGCTTCGGCGGCGCCCGTAGCGGCTATCAGGCCATCCACGCACCGAACCGCGCCAGGTTCCACCCGATCGGGATATACGATCGTGCCATTGACGATCGTCAGCGGGCGCTGCTGTTTCATGTCCGGCGCCCTTCCGGCGCGGACCAGCCCGACACACCGCGCGCCCTGCGGGTCAGAACATCCAGCGCGGCCATGCGGATCGCCACGCCCATTTCCACCTGCCGGGTGATGATCGACCGGTCCAGCATATCGGCCACCTCGCTGTCGATTTCCACTCCGCGGTTCATCGGGCCGGGATGCATCACCAGCGCATCGGGCGCCGCGTGCGCCAATCGTTCGCGGGTCAGCCCGAACAGAAAATGATATTCCCGTGCCGAAGGAATGAACTGCCCCGCCATCCGCTCGCTTTGCAGGCGCAGCATCATCACCACATCCGCGCCATCCAGTGCGGCATCGAAATTGCTGAACGGCTGCGCCCCCATGGCTTCCACGTCCCTCGGCATCAATGCAGGGGGCGCACACAGGCGCACGCTGGCGCCCAGCGCAGTCAGGCACAGGATATTGGAGCGTGCAACGCGGCTATGCAGGATATCGCCGCAGATGGTTACGGTAAGACCGGTGAAATCATCCGCATTCTCGCCCCGTTCGCGCAGCGCATGACGCAGCGCAAGCGCGTCCAGCAAGGCCTGTGTCGGGTGTTCATGGCTGCCATCGCCCGCATTCAGCACCGGACAGTCCACCTTGCCGGCAATCAGTTCAACTGCGCCGCTCGATCCATGGCGGATTACGATGGCATCGGCACGCATGGCATTGAGGGTGATCGCCGTGTCGATCAGCGTTTCGCCCTTCTTCACGCTGGATGTTGCCGCGTGCATATTGACCACATCCGCACCCAGCCGTTTGCCCGCGATCTCGAAACTCAGCAATGTGCGCGTGGAGTTTTCGAAAAACGCATTGATGATGGTCAGCCCGGCCAGTGCATCGCAATGTTTCGCCGGTTGCCGATTGAGCGCAACCCACTGTTCCGCCTCGTCCAGCAGATACAGGATTTCATGCCGTTCCAGATGGGCGATGCCCAGCAGGTCGCGATGGGCGAAGGCGGCCCCACCGGGCGGATAATCCCTGAGGCGGCCACCGGCGCGGGCCGACGGGTTCGGATTTTGCGTCGATGTCATTAAAGGCAAGTTCTTAGTCGAGCGATGTCGGCCGCTCAAGCGGTTTCGACTGGAACATCGTGCGAACTGCGCCTAACCATCACGCGGTATACAGAACAGGACGGGATTTTAATGGCATTCGCAGGCAAGGTTTGGCGGTTACTGGTTGGCATCAAAGATGGCTTGAGCCTGGTGTTCCTGCTGATTTTCTTCGCTCTAGTATTTGCCGCCCTGTCTGCGCGGCCCAACCCCGCGGCGGTAAACGAAGGTGCGTTGCTGCTCGAACTCAACGGCGTACTTGTCGAAGAACGCTCCGTAGTGGACCCGTTTGCAGCCCTGATCAGCGGGGAGGAGCCGATCGCGGAATTTACCACACGCGATGTGGTTCACGCGTTGAACACTGCGGCCACGGATGATCGGATAAATTCGGTCGTGCTCGATCTCAGCCAGTTCATGGGCGGCGGTCAGGTACATCTGCAGACCGTTGGCGAAGCGATCGACGTAGTGCGCAAGGCTGAAAAACCGGTCTTCACCTATGCCGTCGGCTATGGCGACGATGGTATGATGCTGGCCGCTCATGCCAGCGAGGTCTGGCTAAATCCGCTGGGCGGTGCTTTCGTCGCCGGTCCGGGCGGTTCGCGACTGTATTTCGGGGAATTGCTGGAAAAGCTCAAGATCAATGCCCGCGTGTATAAGGTGGGCACGTACAAATCGGCAGTCGAACCCTATCTGTTGAACGAAATGTCGCCCGAAGCGCGCGAAAATGCGCAGGCATTGTACGGCGCGCTGTGGGAAGAATGGCAAGCCAATGTCAAAAAGGCGCGGCCGGGCATCGATCTCGACCGGATTACCAAAACACCCGCGGAATGGGTGGATGCGGCTGGCGGCGATCTGGCAAAGGCAGCGATGACCGCAGGTCTGGTCGACAAGCTGGGCACCTGGGAGGAATTCGGCGACCGGGTGGCGCAGGTGGCGGGTAAGGACGATCTCGACGATGCACCGGGTGCCTATGCCTTTACCGAACTGGGCCCATGGCTGGCAGACAATCCGATAGACACCGCCGGTGATGCGATCGGTGTAATCACGATAGCGGGCGAAATCGTCGATGGCGACGCTGGACCGGGTGTGGCCGGCGGGGAACGGATCGCTGCCCTGCTGGACGATGCGCTGGAAAGCGAATTCAAGGCACTGGTCGTGCGCGTGGATTCGCCGGGCGGATCGGTGTTTGCGTCCGAAGAAATCCGGCAGGCGATACTGCGCCATAAGGCGAAGAAAATACCGGTCGTGGTATCCATGGCGAATGTCGCGGCCAGCGGCGGCTATTGGATCGCGACACCCGCAGACCAGATTTTCGCGGAGCCGGAAACGATTACCGGATCCATCGGGATCTTTGCAGTCATTCCGACATTCGAACGCGCGGCCGCGGATATCGGGGTCAGCAGCGACGGTTTCAGCACCACCCCGCTGTCCGGCCAGCCCGATCTTGTCTCAGGCTTCACACCGGAAGTGGACGCGATCCTGCAAGGCACGATCGAAGACGGATACCGCGATTTTCTGCGGCGTGTGGCAGCATCGCGCAAGATGACGCTGGCGCAGGTCGATGCGGTTGGCCAGGGCCGGGTCTGGGATGGCGGTACTGCGCGCCAGATCGGTCTGGTCGATCGCTATGGCGGGATCGAGGATGCGATAGCCTACGCCGCGAACAAAGCCGGATTGGCGCAGGGCGAATGGCACGCGCAATATCTGGTCGATGCGCCGGGTCCGTATGATGAACTGTTGCGCGGGATGTTCAGCGCATCGGTAAAATCCGCGCCGCGCGGCGGCGATATGTTCGCCATGGTCGCGGGGCGGCAACAAAGGATCGTATCGCAGGCGCAAACGGATTTCGAACGGTTGCTCGGCACGCGCGGAATGCAGGTCTATTGTCTGGAATGTCCAGTTGCGCCCCGCAGTTCTGCGGTTTCGGTAAAACCTGTCGGCTGGTGGGCGCAGATGCTAGCCAGACTGGCCGATTGACACGAAAAAAGGGCGCGTTCGGAAATACCGAACGCGCCCCGTAATATACCGTAAAAGACTGGTGTCAGTTGATGCCGGCAGTATCCGTTGTCACTACGGGCGGCACTGGCGTGTTTGCGGTCGAATTGACAGGCGTCAACGTCTCGCGGTCCGCAGATCCGTTTTGCTTGTCCATATATTTCTTCGCAAAATAGCCACCTGCACCCAGCACTGCCATCATGGGCAGGCTCATGCGGCGCAATATCGCCGGAGCGATAAAGCCCAACGCTGCGCCCGCCTGGCCGCCCACGCCGCCGCGGGTCGATTTCGCAATCTGATTGCCGGCGAATGCGCCGATTAACTTGCCGATCATGTCTTTACTCCATTGTTTTGCATATCGTAAAAAGCAACGGAGGGCGGGCCACCTTGGTTCCCCGGCAATACACACCGAAGACCGCATTTTATGATTTTTCCTGCACCGGCTGGCGGCCCCGACTGCGCTGGTCCAGTTACGCTGGCCCAGCTACGCGGAAATACCGCGCGCCAGGATCGTATTGGCTGCGCGCGCGACATCGGCGGATGAGGGGTCGCCATCGTCACGCCAGATGGCGAAGCGCAGGCCGAGAAACACGTTCATTCCCATAATCGCCCAAGCATGGACCTCGCCGAGATTTTCACGCAAATGGCCATCGGCCCGGCTGGCTTCACACCCGCCCACGTAGCCGGCACCTGCTTCCAGCCGCTCCATGATACGCGCCGCAATGGTTTCGTAATGGGTGCGATAGCTGGCAGGGTCGACGAATTCGGCTTCGTCGATGATCCGGTAGACTTCCTTATGTTCGGCCGCAAAGTCGAGAAATCCCTGAAGCGCCGCCCGCTCGATATCCAGCGGCGGTTCGACGTCGGCAATCGCTGTCCTCGCGGCGGCTTTTACCGCGTGGCTCATATCGGCAACCAGCGCGCGGAAGATCGCATCCTTGGAATCGAAATAGGTATAGAACGTGCCCAGCGCCACGCCCGCCCGGCGTGTGATACCGCTGATCGACGCGTCGTGAAAACCCTGGCTTCCAAACTCCGCCGTTGCCGCGTCCAGCAGCTTTCGCATCGTGCGCCGGCCCCGGTCGGTGCGCGGTGCCTTGGTGGGAGCTGGCGCGGTAGAACTGCTGATTTCCATTCGCCGTGAAATAGCCATGATACCATCCCGGCACAATGTATAACTTGAAACACGGTTCATGTTTCAATATAGGCAGGAATGCTGTTTGGGAGAACACTCATGAAATCGACCGCCCGTTTTAATATGTCCCTGCTGCTGGCCGGAGTTGCCGGCACCGCCGTACTCGCCGCGCCAGCCACTGCGCAGGACCGCGTTCCGGTATCATCCACGCCCGCCGGCGTGCAGGAGGCGGACGATACGGGCATCATCATCGTAACCGCCCGTCGGCGTGAAGAACGGCTGATCGACGTGCCGCTGTCGGTTACGGCGATCAGCGGTGACGCGCTGGCCCGCTCGGGTACGCTGGAGATTACCGAAATTGCGCAGGAGGTGCCGAACCTCACATTGGAAGTGTCGCGCGGGACCAACACCACGCTGACCGCATTCATCCGCGGCGTGGGCCAACAGGATCCCGTGGCCGGTTTCGAAGCGGGAGTCGGTCTGTATGTGGACGATGTCTATATCAACCGCCCGCAAGCCGCCGTTCTCGATATTTACGATGTCGAGCGGATCGAGGTTCTGCGGGGTCCCCAGGGCACGCTTTACGGACGCAACACAATCGGTGGGGCAATCAAATATGTAACGCGCCGCCTGCCTGACGAACTTCAGGTTAAAGTGCGCGGCACTTACGGATCCTACGATCAGGCCGATCTGATCGTCAGCGGATCGGCGCCCGTTTCCGACAGTCTGACCTTCGGCGCGAGTGCGGCCCGGCTGTCGCGCGGCGGCTTTGGAGACAATATCAACCTGGGCACCGAAAACTACAACAAGGACCAATGGGCTGCGCGCGCCACTTTGGAATTCGACAATGGCCCCCTTTTCGTGCGCCTGTCCGGCGATTATGTGAAAGACGACAGCGAAGCGCGGCAGGGTGCGCGCCTCATTCCCGGGCTGCTGACCGGCGCGCCTGTGCTGGACGATGTATACGACACGCGCGCCGGGCTGAACGTGATCGATCAGGAAGTGGAAGCCTATGGCGGGGCGTTGAACGTGGCGCTGGAACTTAGCGACACGATTACACTCAAAAGCATTACCGGCTACCGCGAGGACCGTTCGACATCGCCCATCGATTTCGACAGCCTGCCCGCCGCCGATCTCGACGTGCCTGCAATTTATGAAAACGACCAGTTCAGCCAGGAATTCCAGCTTCTTTATGAAGGGGAAAATCTGGCAGGTGTGCTGGGCGTATATTATCTCGATGCCAACGCCTTTACCGCTTTCGACGTGGCGCTTTTCACTACCGGTACGCTGATCGGGCTGCCCGGATTGAACGCACAGACCCTGGGCGATGTGGAAACCAGGACATGGTCGGTGTTCGGCGATTTCACCTATGATTTCAGCGACCGGTTCAGCGTATCGGTGGGTGGCCGTTATACCAATGACAAACGCAGCAGCCGCGTGTTGCGCACCACCTTTATCGGCGGGTATTCCGATCTGTTCGCACAAGGTGCCGTTCCGATTGCGGTCACATCGGATTTCGAAGGCAGCGAAACTTTCAAGGAATTCACACCGCGCGCTTCCGTCAGCTACAAACCGGATGCCAACAACACGATCTATTTCACCTACTCACGCGGGTTCAAGGGTGGCGGTTTCGATCCGCGTGGCCAGACCAGCCAGGCACCCGATCTCGATGGCGACGGGGACAGGGATTTCGATGACCAGTTCGAATTTCTGCGGTTCGACCCCGAAACGGTGGACAGTTACGAACTCGGCTGGAAAACGTCGCTGCTGGACAACCGCCTGAACATGAGCTTCGCCATTTTCAAAGGCGATTATACCGATATCCAGATCCCCGGTTCGATCGGGGTGGACGCCAATGGCGACGGTGTGAACGAAAGTTTCATCGGCATCACGTCCAATGCCGGGGACGCGGATGTGAACGGGTTCGAATTTGAAGGCAATGCACTGGTCGGCCGTGATTTCGCCGGGTTCGGCAGCCGGTTCAACGTCAACTGGTCGCTCGGCTATGTCGATGCGCAATATAATCAGTTCATCGACGCCTTCGGCAATGATGTGGCGGATGCGCGTGTGTTTCAAAACACGCCGGAATTCACGGCCAATATGGGTTTCGTGCTGGGTGTGCCGGTGGGCGGCGGCAATATGGACTTCCTCGGTTCGGCCAGCCTGCGGTCCGATGCCAGCCAGTTCGAAACTCCCAATCCGTTTCTGGATCAGGATGGTTTCGTTCTGCTGGATGCCAGCATCGTCTATACGACCGACGACGATCGGTTTTCGATTGGCGTGCATGGCAAGAATTTGACCGACAAGCGCTATATCGTGGCGGGTTATAATTTCGTGGCCGGCGGGGTAAATGGCCAGCCGTTCACACCGACGCTGGGACTCGAAGGCACGCTGACCGGTTTTTACGGCGATCCCCGGCGCTTTTTCGTAACTGGCGAAGCGCGCTTCTGACCCGAAGCGCGCGCGGCCCGCGACTGCGCGGCTTCCACCGTGAAAGCTGCGCGGTTCGCGGTCGGCCGGGCCATCGGCGAACACCACCAGATCGCCGGGTGCGATATCGCCGGCCGCATATGTGTCCCACGCTTCGTGGATCATGTCCGGCGTGCCCCAGATCCGCACGGCTGCCCAGTACCGGTCGTCGCGGAAACCGACAAAATGGGTGAGCGATTGCATAGGGTTCGCAGGATAGCCCTGCGCCCGCTTGAGGCCAACGCAAAACGCGTTCATAGCGCGGACCCATGCATGATATACAAGCGATAAGAGCCGATCCGCAGGCTTTCGATACAGCGATGGCGCGGCGCGGCCACGCCCCGGTGGCCGACACGATCGTGGCGTTGGACGAAGTCAGACGCGCGGCGGCAACTGCGGTTCAGGAAGCGCAGGCAAACCGCAACAATGCATCGAAGGCGATCGGTCAGGCGATGGGCCAGGGCGACACTGCGAAAGCCGATGCGTTGAAGGCCGAAGTCGCGACCCTGAAACAGACCATGCCCGCGCTGGAAGACGCGGATCGCAGCGCGGCTGCGAAACTGCGCGATCTGCTGGCGCGGCTGCCCAATCTGCCCGCTGGCGATGTACCCGATGGCGCGGATGACAGCGGCAATGTCGAAATTGCGTGCTGGGGCGATTTGCGCGCTTTCGACTTCGAACCGCGCGAACATGCCGATATCGCCCCGGCACTGGGCATGGATTTCGAAACCGGCGCCAGCCTGTCGGGTGCGCGCTTCACGTTTCTGCGCGGCAATATGGCACGCCTGCACCGGGCGCTGGGCCAGTTCATGATCGACCGGCAAACGCAGGAAAATGGTTACGGGGAGTGTATGCCCCCGGTGCTGGTTCGCGACGAAGCGATGTATGGGACGGACAAGCTGCCGAAATTCGCCGAAGACAGCTTCCAGACTACAGATGGCCGGTGGCTTATTCCCACAGCCGAAGTCAGTCTGACTGCTTCGGTGCAGGACCGCATTCTGGACGATGCCATTTTCCCCATTCGCTTGACCGCCCTTACCCAATGTTTCCGGTCCGAAGCAGGTTCGGCGGGCAAGGACACGCGCGGGTTCATCCGCCAGCACCAGTTCGAAAAATGTGAATTGGTCAGCATCGTGCGTCCCGAAGACAGCGAGGCTGAGCATGAACGGATGACCAGATGCGCCACCGGCATATTGGAAGCGCTGGGTCTGCCCTATCGCACCATGCTGCTTTGTGCAGGCGATATGGGGTTCGGTGCGCAGAAAACCTATGATCTTGAGGTATGGCTGCCGGGCCAGAACGCCTATCGCGAAATATCGTCCTGTTCCAACACCGGCGATTTTCAGGCACGGCGCATGAATACCCGTTTCAAGCGTGATGGCGAAAAAGCGACTACTTTTCCGCATACGCTCAATGGTTCGGGGCTGGCGGTCGGCCGCACGCTGGTTGCGGTGATCGAAAATTATCAGCAGGCAGATGGCAGCGTGACAGTGCCTGCGGTGCTGGCGGAATATATGGGCGGCGTGGATGTTCTTGCGCCATAGGGCTGCATCGCATCAGGCACGAACAGGCAAGAGACAGTATATGGCGATACGCACATGAAAATACTGGTGACCAACGATGACGGCATTTTCGCCCCGGGGCTCGAAGTGCTGGAAAAAATCGCCGCCGAATTTTCCGACGATGTCTGGGTGTGCGCCCCGCACGAGGAACAGTCCGGCGCTGGTCATTCCCTGTCGCTGAATGCGCCTGTACGGCTGCATGAACATGGCAAGCGGCGATATTCGGTCACCGGAACGCCGACCGATTCCGTTATGCTGGGTCTGCGCAAAGTGCTGGACAGTCCGCCGGACCTTATTCTTTCCGGCGTCAATCGCGGCGCCAATCTGGGCGACGATGTGACCTATTCCGGCACCGTATCCGCTGCGATCGAGGGTGCGCTGGCAGGTATACGATCGATCGCCTTGAGCCAGGTTTACGACCGGACGACTAACCACGATCTGTTCGATGCATCACGCAATTGGGGTGCCAGGGCCATCGCCCCCCTGCTCGACGCGCCGCTGCCTGCGCGCACACTGGTCAATGTGAATTTCCCCCCGCTTCCGGCCTCCATGGTCAAGGGCATTCGCGCCGTGCGGCAGGGGTTTCACGATTATTCGCGCGGCTCCGTCGTGGAAGGGCGCGACCCGCGCGGATCGCCATATTACTGGTTCGGCCTGCACGCGATCGAACACACGCTGGATCACGGCACCGATCTGGAAGCCATCGATGACGGGTTCGTTTCCGTCACCCCGCTCCAGCTCGACCTTACGCATCACGCATCGCTGGGTGCGCTGGCCGACCGGTATTCGCGATAGGATTTGACGGCATCTCGACCACAAGCGGATTGACCCGCCGCGTCAGCCGCTTAAACGCCGGCAGCATATGAGCGGACAATTGGATCGTATCGGAGAGCCGGGGAGCGGCCGGCGCGTGCGCGGGCCGACATTCCAGCCATTGCGCCGGGCCGTGGGTATACCCGTCTGGGGGGATCTCGGCATCCGGCTGGGTATCGCCATGCTGCTGCTGGGTCTGGTGGTCCTCATCCACTGGTGGGATCGCGGCGGGCTGGTCGACAATCTGGACGGGGAAGTCAGCTTTCTCGATGTGGTCTATTTCACCATGATTTCCGTAACGACCACCGGGTTCGGCGATATTGCACCCATCAGCGACCGGGCACGTCTGGTGGAGGCGGTCATCGTTACGCCGATCCGGTTCGCGGTGTTCTTCATTTTCGTCGGCACCGCATATAATTTCATCATGAAACGTAGCTGGGAGAAGTTTCGCATGAAGCGTATTCAGGAACAACTCGCCGATCACATCGTGGTGCTGGGTTACGGCGTATCGGGATCGGAATCGGTCAACGAACTGATCGAACGTGGCACCGAACCGCATGAAATCGTGGTTATCGATCCGACCGAGGAACGTCTGGCGGAAGCTGAAAAGCTGGGTTGCAACGTGATGGCCGCGGATGCCACGCGGGATCAGACGCTGAATGCGGTCCGTATTTCGAAAGCGAAGAACGTGCTGGTATCGGCAGGGCGGGACGATACGTCCATCCTGATCGTGCTGACGGTGCGCCACCTAGCGCCGAATGTGCCGATCAGCGTTGTCGTGCGCGCCGACGATAATGAACGGCTGGCGCGGCAGGCTGGTGCCAATAATGTCATCAATCCGGTGCGGTTTACCGGTTTGCTGCTGGCAGGGTCGGCCAAGGGCGCGCATATCGCCGATTATCTTGCCGATCTGGCTTCGGTAACGGGGCGGGTCCAGTTGGTGGAACGTGAAATTACCGCCGAAGAATGCGGCTGTGCCATTACCGAATTGCGCACTGGCGGGCGCGGGCTGCGCGTGTACCGCAATGGCGTTGCGCTGGGTTTCTGGGAAGATGAATGCCAGAACTTGCAGGCCGGCGATATCGTGGTGGAAATCGTGCCTACGGAAAGCGGCGAAAAGCGCGGCGACGGGCATAATGGCAAACCCTTCGTATCTGCATCCTGACGCCTTATCCCTTACGATAGCGCCACGAACACCCCGCCCATTGCCGCCATTCCGACAAGAAAGTGCCCGGCGTCGATCGCAAACAGGATGCCCGATTTGCGCAGGAACAGATAATTGATACCCAATGCCGGCGTCATGATCGTAACCCCGAAACCAACGGCCATCATCATGATGACATGGGGCGCGGGATCGGCGCGGGCGATATTATGCCCCAGCATCAGCGCAATCAGCAGTTCGAACGCAAAGCACAATCCATAGATCAGCGGCATATTGCCAGCCGCCAGCTGTTCCGGCGTCAATCCGGCTTCGCGTTGCCAGATCGTGCCGAACAGCATCCCATACCAAATTATGCCCACGACGAAGAAAGCCGCTGCGCCCAGCAACACGGCCAGCATATTTACGTCACCCATCGCCAACACTCCTTCGCTACGCGAATGCTGGCATAGGCCGCTCGAGGCGTGTAAGGAACCGCGCAATCATGGATAATGTCATACTTCCAGGCCCCAGCTCTAGCTCTGGCCCCATTCCCACCGCCCTTTCGCCTGCCAAAAAGGTCGGGATGGTCAGCCTTGGCTGCCCCAAGGCGCTGGTGGATAGCGAACGTATTCTCACCCGGCTTCGTGCCGATGGCTATGCGATGAGCCCCGATTATGCCGGCGCCGACGTGGTGCTGGTAAACACCTGCGGTTTTCTGGACAGCGCCAAGGAAGAAAGCCTGCAGGCCATCGGCGAAGCGATCGCGGAAAACGGCCGGGTGATTGTGACCGGCTGCATGGGCGAGGATGCCGACGCGATCCGGGCCGCCCATCCACGCGTTCTGGCGGTCACCGGCGCTCATCAATACGAACAGGTGGTGGAAGCGGTGCACATCCACGCCCCGCCCAGCCAGGGCCCGTTTGTGGATCTGATCCCGCAACCGGACATCAAATTGACACCGCGCCATTACAGCTACCTTAAAATTTCGGAAGGCTGCAACCATTCCTGCGCGTTTTGCATCATTCCCGATCTGCGCGGCAAACTGGCCAGCCGGCGGATCGACGCGGTGCTTCGGGAAGCGGAAAAGCTGGTCGCGGCCGGGACGCGCGAATTGCTGGTCATCAGTCAGGATACGTCGGCGTATGGCGTGGATATCCGGCATGACGCACGCGACTGGAAAGGCAGCCCGGTTCGCGCCCATATGACCGATCTGGCCCGCGAGCTGGGTGGGTTGCGAACCCCGGCGGGCGTTCCGCCATGGGTGCGCCTGCATTATGTCTACCCCTACCCCCATGTCGATGCGGTGATTCCGTTGATGGCGGACGGATTGCTGACCCCGTATCTCGATATCCCGTTCCAGCACGCCAGCCCCACCGTTCTCAAACGCATGAAGCGGCCGGCAAACGAAGCCAAGGTGCTGGAACGGCTGAGGAACTGGCGCGCCATCTGTCCGCAGATCGCTATCCGCAGCAGCTTCGTGGTCGGCTTTCCCGGTGAAACGGAACAGGATTTCCAGTATCTTCTCCATTGGCTGGAAGAAGCGCAGCTGGACCGGGTCGGCGCGTTCCGGTTTGAACCGGTCGAAGGCGCACAGGCCAATGCCCTGCCCGATCCCGTTCCCGAAGCGGTAAAGGAAGAACGATATTCCAGGATCATGGAAGTGACCGAACGAATCAGCGCCGCCAAACTGCAGAACCGGATCGGGCGTATCATTCCCGTTATCGTGGACGAGGTTGGCAATCCCGATGAGGATGGCGATATCGGCGCGACCGCCCGCAGCCAGGCCGACGCGCCCGAAATCGACGGTAATGTGTTCCTGAGAAATGTAGCCGCAACGCTGGCACCGGGCGATATCCTGGACGTAAAAGTCGAAGATGCCGATGCGCACGATCTGTTTGCGGTGCCGGTAGCGACACCAGCCTGACCGGTCAGGCGTTTGCAGCAATCCGTTCGCGCAGGGCACGCATCGTCTTGTCCGGTTCCTCGTTCAGGAGGAAACTGCCCGCGCCGGCGATGAATTGCGGTTCGCCGAAACCGTATCGCGTACAGGCCTGACGCAGCATATCGGGCGGCGTGGTGCGATCTTGCAATCCGCCCATCACAGTCACCGGCACTTGCAGGCCATGGCACAGCGCACTCCATTCCGCACACCATATCAACATCGTGTCGATCAGCCCATCATGGCTGCGGCGGATGGTATAACCCGCACTGCGCCGGAAATTGCGAATCATGTCCGGGCGCTGCACCGTTTGCAGTTCCTGCGGACAATCCTTGAAATAGTTTTCGACAAAGCGATAGAAATTGCCGGTCTTCAAGCTGGCCAGCATCGCTTTTTGATAGATGCGGGCGAAGGCCGGGGCGAAACGGGCAACGCGCAGTTCCAGCCGCTGGTTTTTCGGGAGAAAGGCAAAATCGCCCGCATCCACTACAGGGACGAACGGGGAAATTCCGACCAGTTCCACAATGCGATCTGGCTCGCCCTGCGCCATCGCCATCGCGTAAGGGGTGCCCGCCTGCGTCGTCATGGCAAGGCAGCGGTCGATGCCCAGATGTTCCAGCAAAGCCGCCATGCGCGGCGCGAACCGCCTGGCGCTTTCGATCCCGAACCCTTCCCCACTGGTGTCACCATAATAAGGCCGCCAGGGCGCGATGAAGCGCAATCCGTGTGCCACTGCGCTGCGTTCCAGCGTGGGGGTAAAGAGCGGCCCTTCCAGCGGATGCAGATACAGAACCGGAATGCCTGCCGGGTCGCCAAACTCTTCCCAGGTTATTACTTTGCCCGGCGCATCTTCAAACCTGTTTGGGCAATCATGGACCTGTTCCGGTGCCGCTTCACTGCGCAGTTGGGACGTATCGATGAACCCTGCATATAAGAGCAGCAGCTCCTCCTTCGAATTGATTGAAAGTTTTCGCTGCAACGCCTTCAATTGGTTCCGCACCGTCCCGATAGAGCGGTGTCGCGCCTCGGCAAAGCCGCGGATCTTTCCGCCGACCACCAGGTGACGCAGCAGCGCAAGTTCCGTTTCCGTCAGCCCCAGCGCAAGCTGGAACGAACGCCCGGCGGTCTCGCTCCACCGCAGCCGCACGACATGCAGTGCGATCCTTGCAGGACCGGCGCCGGAAAGTTGCCGCGCGAAAAACCATCGGCCTGACTCATCGTCGGCGGAAATGTGCAGTTTGAAAAACGCATCGTCACCGTCTTCGGATAACATGAGCAGGCGTTTGCGATTTTCTTTTTCCGTCACCGGATCGAACAGCCAGGCCATGATGCCATGGTCCGGTCCCTCGCCTTGGACGCGAAATACTTCGGAATTGAAGGAAACGACCGACAGATCGCCGTCCAGGGCCAGGTCGCAATCGACATCAGGCGTCTGTCCGGTGTTGAGCATACTGTAATCGCGATCGTCCAGCGGATAGACGTTGTCGATTATGTCGGCAGCATTCAACAAATGCCCACCCGCACGGTCGGAAAAATCGATATTGCGTTTCTCGGCAGAAGCGAGCGCGTCGATCAGATCCGCCAGCCCATGAGGCTTGGCGATCGCGGCATAGGCTTTCGCCACCACATCTTCCAGTTCCTCGTCAGGCGTGCGTTGCGGCATGGGTCTTTCTGCTCTCCATGGAGGCTTGTGTATCAGGCCAGCGGGATTCGGTCACCCAAGCAGGCCCAGGTAAATATCACGATATGACGGGCTAGGCGGTCAGACAGAAATGGGCCAGATCATCACATCCGGCCCATTCCTGCTGCGGATTTGCGTCGGCTTATTTTATGCAATATTTACCTGACGCTTTCAGACCGGTCGGACAACTGCCGCTGCGCACTTCGGCATATTCGCCCTTGTCTCCGACGCAATAATTGGCGGACGCGCTGAACCCGGTGGGGCACGATCCCATCTTTACAATGGCGACCTTCCCGGACGAGGATTTGCAGCTTGAGCCCGATGCTTTGAAACCCGTTGGGCACGATCCATCCCGTTCGACCTCTGAAGAACTGGACTGCGCCATGGCAATCGGCGCGGTGCCGATGGCCAGGGATACGGCAAATATGGTTGAAACGAAGCGCATCATTGGTAACACCTTTTACGACGATATGGGAAAATAGGATGACCGCGCACGAAGGCGCGGCCATCCCGATCGATCCGGCGGGGTCGCGGCTGCCGGATCGAAATTCAGTATGGCGGTTGCGCGCGATCAGGCGCCGGCGCTGCGACGATAGGCGAAGGCCACTGCGCTCTTGCCGGTTTCCTTGCTGTAATACTGGCAATAGAAATCGGTACCGCTGTCGGTGTGCAGATTGGGCATGTTGAAGCCCATCATGGCCATGCCGCGCCGTTTCAGATCTTTGTCCCAGGCGCCCGAACGGTCGGAAATGCTGCCCGCATGGGTCGGGGTATAGCCTGCCGAATTGCCGGTATGCAGCATGATGTCCTTGCCCGCGATATTATGCGCGGCAGGGAATGCCGCCGAATTGGCGTTCTGGCCGGTATTCATGTCCACGCATTGCATCCGGAAATTATTGCCCGATGCCTTCAACTGTGCGGCGGGCACTTCCAGATACAGAACATCGCCCGTGCCCAGCGATGGCATGACGCATCCGGATACCGGCGCGGTCTGTTCGCGGTTGATGAGGCCGGTCAGCGATTCCTGCTGTAACCCGTCCTGATACGTGTAACGGCCCAATTGTCCGATCATCGCATTCTGGATCGACAGGCCCGCACATTTGGTGAGGCTGGTGAACTTTGCCGGTGCCGGCCCGGCGCGGCCGGCGTGACCAAGACCCTTGGCAGCCTGCGGGCGGCGTTGCCCGGCATATTGCATGACCCCGCCACGGCGATTGGTGGTTGCCCGTCCGCGCTTGCCGCTGACGCTTTCCACGATGGCTTCGGCTTCGGCGGCAGTCTGTTCGACTTCCTTTGCCTTCTTTTCGACCTTCTTGATCTTGCTCTTCAGCTTGTCGAACGGGCCGGCTTCGGCCGGTGCGGAAAAACTGGCCGTCATCAGGGCCAGGCCCACGGCGGTAAATAGTGTCTTGTTCATGATACGAACCCCTTTTTGTCTTCGATGGGGGTCGGATAGCGGCAGCATTGCCAGCCTTGAATATACCAGATGGGCCAAAACCTTTCGTTTGATCCATTTTACCTTGCAGATATATTGTTGATGCGCCGCAACGTAACCGCCATCTGCGCGTTGAAACATCATGCCTATAGACATCACTGCCAGTTTCGCGTTCGAAACCTCGGAACCAACCGACATCCTGCTTCAGTTCGAAGCCGCGCATATCCCTGAACAACAGGTGCTGACGGCCGATACGCAAATGTCCGAAGGGCTGCACCAGTCGCGGGTGATGGCAGGGGACGATATCGGCCATCGTATCTGGCTGAGCGTCGATGGGCGGTTTGAAGTAAACTATACCGCTCAAGTCGAACTGGCGCGGATGTTGAGCCCGATCAGCCAGCGCGACCGCGTTCCGCCCCACAGCCTGCCGGCAGAAGCGGTGAAATATCTGTTCGACAGCCGGTATTGCCAGGCAGACCGGATGCAAAGCTTCGTCCAGGATGAATTCGGCCAGTTGCAAGGCGGGGCCCGGATCATGGCAATGCATGACTGGATCGCCTCCAACTTCACCTATACGCCCGGCAGTTCCAACGCATCGACGACCGCGGTGGACAGTTTCATCGAACGGCGCGGGATCTGCCGCGATTATGCCCATGTGATGGTCACCCTGGCGCGGGCCAGCGCCATTCCTGCGCGGTTCGTCAGCTGTTTCGCCCCGCAGGTAACGCCGCAGGATTTTCACGCGGTGGCCGAGGTTTTCCTGTCCGATCCGACTATTGAAAACGGCGGCGCCTGGTATCTGATCGATGCGACCAATATGGCGAATGCGGAAGACATCGTTAAGATCGGTGTAGGGCGCGATGCTGCCGATGTCAGCTTCATGACCAGTTTCGGCGCCAGCAATTTTCTGATGAGTGAAGTGGCCGTTTCGCAGGCCTGACCGCCCGCATTTGGTTTCCGCCGCCAACACCCCGTGAATACATATGCAGCCCGGTCCATGCAGGGTTTCGCATATGCCGCAATTTGCTAACAAGCGGGTGGAGATCAGGGAACGGGAACAATCGGTCATGGGATTTACGGCGGACAAATTGCTGCTGTTCGGGGCGACCGGCGATTTGGCCCGGCGTATGTTGCTGCCATCGCTGTGCGCCCTGTGCGCCGACGGGCTGCTGAACCCCAGGGTCCGGATCATCGGGACCGCCCGTTCCGACATGGACGATGCGGGCTATCGCGATTTCGCGCGTGAGGCGTTGGAAAAATACCTTCCCGCCGATCGCCGCGGGGGGCTTGCCGATTTTCTGAACCGCCTGTCCTACCAATCTCTGGACGCGACCACGCTGGACGGGTTCGGCGATCTGGCCACCAAAGTCGGTTCCACGCAAGGGGGTCTGGCAATCTTCCTGTCCACCGCGCCAAGCCTGTTCGGGCCTACGATCGCGGGGTTGCAGCATGCCGGGCTGGACGGCGCGGATGTGCGGATGTGTCTGGAAAAACCGCTCGGCACCGATCTTGCCAGCAGCCGGCAGATCAACGATGCGGTCGCCGCCGCTTTTCCGGAAGACCGGATTTTCCGCATCGATCATTATCTGGGCAAGGAAACGGTGCAGAACCTGCTTGCCCTGCGGTTCGCGAACATCATGTTCGAACCATTGTGGAATGCCGCGCATATCGATCATGTGCAGATCACGGTCGCCGAAACCGTGGGGCTGGAAGGGCGTGTCGCATTTTACGACGATGCCGGCGCGCTGCGCGACATGGTGCAGAACCATATGCTGCAATTGCTGGCACTGGTGGCGATGGAACCGCCATCGGATTTCGACGCGACTGCGATACGCGATGAAAAGGTCAAGGTTCTGCGGTCCTTGCGCGCAGTGGACGATGGCGAGACCGTAACCGGCCAATATGGCGCGGGCGCCGTCGACGGGGTGGCGGTGCCGGGTTACGACGATGAACTGGGTACGCCGTCCGGCACCGAAACCTTCGTCGCGATAAAGGCTTTTGTCGATAATTGGCGCTGGAAAGGCGTGCCGTTTTACCTGCGGACCGGCAAACGTCTGCCCGAACGCGTGACCGAAATCGTGGTGCAGTTTCGCTGCGTGCCGCATTCGATCTTTGCAGATAAAGGCGCGAAGATGACCCCGAACCGGCTGGTCATCGGCATCCAGCCGGAAGAAAACGTGCGCCTGTCCATGATGGCCAAAATGCCGGGGCTGGACCGCCACGGTATCCGCCTACGATCCGTTCCGCTGGACATCGCCATACCGGACGCGTTTACCGGGACGCATCGGCGGATCGCTTACGAACGCTTGTTGCTGGATCTGATCGAAGGCGACCAGACGCTGTTCGTGCGGCGGGACGAGGTCGAGGCCCAGTGGGAATGGATCGACGCGATCCGCGCCGTCTGGGATGATAACGGGCAGTCGCCCAAATCCTACACGGCGGGAAGCTGGGGGCCGAGCGCGGCAATCGCACTGGCGGAACGCGATGGAGTAAGCTGGCATGACGAATAGGCTGTACAGGTGCATTTCGCGGCGGAACGAACGATGACCGCGCTTCACGACACTATCCATCGTGTGACCCGCCGCGTGATCGAAAATTCGCGCGACAGCCGCAGCCGCTATCTCGATCTCATCCAGCGCGAGGGCGATAACCAGCCGGACCGCAATCAGGTCAGCTGTTCCAACCTGGCGCACGCCTATGCCGGGGCAGAGGGGGATCAGGCAGCGTTGATGGCGCATCGCGGGCCCAATATCGGGATCGTCAGCGCCTATAATGATATGCTGTCCGCGCATCAGCCCTATGCCCGCTATCCCGAAAGGCTGAAGATTTACGCGCGGGAAATCGGCGCCACTGCGCAGGTGGCGGGCGCAACGCCGGCTATGTGCGACGGCGTGACACAGGGCGAAACCGGGATGGAACTGTCGCTGTTCAGCCGTGATGTCATTGCGCTGAGCACGGCAATTGCGCTCAGCCATGCCATGTATGACGGTGCGCTGATGCTTGGCATCTGCGACAAGATCGTTCCTGGCCTGCTGATCGGCGCGCTGCGGTTTGGCCATCTGCCTGCAATTTTCGTACCCAGCGGCCCGATGCCAAGCGGCATTTCGAACCAGCAGAAACAGGCCACGCGCCAGCTTTATGCCGAAGGCAAGGCTACTCGCGCCGAACTGCTGGCGAGCGAACTGGGCAGCTATCATTCGCCCGGTACCTGCACATTCTACGGCACGGCCAATTCCAACCAGATGATGATGGAAATGATGGGGCTGCACATTCCCGGCGCAGCGTTTCCGCAACCGGGCACAAAATTGCGTCAGGCGCTGGACCGGGCCGCCATGCACCGGGTTGCCGCGATCGGCAGGGATGGCAATGATTACCGCCCGATCGGCCGCTGCGTCGATGAAAAGGCTATCGTCAACGCCGCCATCGGTCTGTTGGCCACCGGCGGATCGACCAATCATGCAATCCATATCCCGGCTATGGCGCGGGCGGCGGGCGTGCAGTTCGACTGGACCGATCTGGCAGAACTTTCCAGTGCAGTCCCGCTGATTGCGCGCGTATATCCCAACGGGTCCGGCGATGTGAACCATTTTCACGATGCTGGCGGTATGGGTTATGTCATTCAGGAATTACTGGGTGCGGGACTGGCCCATGCCGATGTGCTGACCGTGAGCGACGCAAATCTGGAGCGCTACGGCGAAGAGCCGGCCTTGCGCGACGATACGCTGGTCTGGCGCACGGTCGGGCCGAGCGGGGACGATACGATGCTGCGCCCACCAGCCGATCCGTTCCATGCCGATGGCGGCATGGCGCTGGTGCAGGGCAATCTTGGCCGGGCCACTTTCAAAACCAGCGCCGTTTCGCAGGAACGCTATACGATAGAGGCGCCGTGCCGTATTTTCGAAACGCAGGGCGCTGTTGCGGCTGCATTCAAGGCGGGCGAACTTGACCGCGATGTGGTGGTGGTGGTCCGCTTTCAGGGGCCACGCGCCAACGGTATGCCGGAACTGCATTCGCTGACCCCGCCCCTCGCCGTGCTGCAGGATCGCGGTTACCGGGTCGCACTGGTTACAGATGGGCGGATGTCGGGTGCCAGCGGCAAGGTGCCGGCCGCGATCCATTGCACACCCGAAGCGCTGGGCGGTGGCCCCCTGTCCCGTCTGCGCGATGGCGATGTGGTCCGGCTATGCGCGGTCACGGGCGCACTCAGCACCGATGCCGATCTGACCGAACGCATGGCGGCCCCCGATCCCGAACCGGATACGGGTTTCGGCCGCGAATTGTTCACGATGTTTCGCGCCCATGCCGATGGCGCCGAACGGGGTGGATCGTCGATGCTGGCACAGGCGAACCTTTGATGGACATCGTTTCTGTCGATATTGGCGGGACCCATGCCCGCTTCGCCATCGCGACCATATCCGGCAGCCGCGTGGTCGCCATGGACGCCCCGCAGACCTTGCACACACGCGATCACGCCAGTTTCCAGACCGCGTGGCAGGATTACCGAACGCGCAAGGGCGGCACCCTGCCCCGCGCCGTAGCCATGGCCATTGCCGGGCCGGTTGGCGGCGATATCATCCGCTTCACGAACAATCCGTGGATTATCCGCCCGCCCCTCATACGCGAGAAGCTGGACGTCGATCGTTACACCATCGTCAACGATTTCGAAGCAGTCGCCCATGCCGTCGCGCGCGTGGGCGACGATCAGTTTACGCATCTTGCCGGACCGGACCAGCCGCTGGCATCGACGGGGCGGCTGACCGTGCTTGGCCCCGGCACCGGTCTCGGCGTCGCGCACCTCTATCGTGAGGCGGACGGACGATACCGGGTGTCCGCGACCGAAGGGGGCCATATGGATTTCGCCCCGCTCGACCAGATCGAGGATGCGATCCTGGCGCGCCTGCGCAAACGCCATAATCGCGTGTCGGTGGAACGGGTGGTGGCCGGACCCGCGATCGCCGACATCTACCAGACCCTTGCCGCGTTGGAGAACCGTGCGGTTGTCGAGCAGGACGATGTCACGATCTGGACAAACGGACAGGATGGCAGCGATGCCCTGGCTGCCGCTGCGGTCGACCGTTTCTGCCTTTCGCTGGGCAGTGTGGCGGGCGATCTGGCGCTGGCGCAGGGCGGTTTTGGCGGTGTCGTCATCGCCGGCGGTCTGGGATATCGTATTCGCGATACGCTCGCCACATCGGGTTTTGCAGAACGGTTTGCGGCCAAGGGTCGGTTTCGCAGCCTGATGGAGACTATTCCGGTCAAACTGATGATACACGAACAGCCCGGCCTGTTCGGCGCAGCAGCTGCATTTGCCGCGCACCATACCGACATTTCCATGTAAGGCATCACGGCCATGAAAACCGTAACCGAATTGACTGCACGGCTGCAGGAACTGCATCTGCAGACCCGCGAGACACCGCTGTTCAATCCCGTGTTCCAATTGTCGCTGGACCTGTCCCGCAATCTGGAAAGCGGGGCGCTGTCGCTAGGCGCTGTTGAAAGCATGATCGGCCAACTGGAATGCCAGTCTCTCGACATGCGATCGCGGCAGCTGCGCGACCGTATCGGTCCGGTCGATGCCGCCGCCAACCTTCAATCCATTCGCGACATCTGCCAAACCGGCGATTTCACGGCGTTTCGTGCGCAATGGGAAAACCCGGCCCTGCACGCCGTATTCACCGCGCACCCCACTTTCCTGATGACCCCCGATCAGCGCGAAGCGGTGGCCGACGCCGCTGGTGGACGGGCACCGATATCGGCCAGCATCTGCACCGATCCATCTGCGCGCGCCCAGATAACGCTGGTTTACGAACATGGCTGCGCGATGGCGGCCATTGCCAACGCGCAGGGTGCGCGCGATCGGATCGTGCGTGAGATCCTGGCCCACGCTGCGGAAAAATGGCCTGAGAACTCGCCCGATGATTGGCAGGGATTTGCCCCCATGCCCTTCCGTTTTGCCAGTTGGGTCGGGTATGACATGGATGGGCGAACGGACATAAAATGGTTCGATTCCATCGGCTTTCGCCTTTCCGAAAAGGCACAGCGGCTGGATCGCTATGCCGACGCTTTATCCGCCATCGACGCCGCGCATATGGCGGTGCAGACATTGCGCGATGCTGCGGCCTATACGCAGGATCGGGTTGCCGATTTCCAGCAGGACCTGTCGCAGCCGGCGGCCCTGTCGCAAGCCGCCAATCGGCTGACGGCGGACCATCCGCACAAGCTGCTGTCGCTCGCCCCGATCATTGCACAACTGGAAACAGAGGCGCAGCAGCGTACGGATCACGACGCTGAAAATCCTGGGCAACAGCGCGCTATTGCGTTCAAAACGCTGGCGGCGGCGATGCGTGCGGACGGTCTGGGAATGGGCCAGGTGCATTTCCGCGTCAATACCAGCCAGTTGCACAATGCCATCCGCCGCCGGATCGATCCCGACAACACGCTGGATTTGGGCAGCCAGAGCGCGATGGCCACACTCCGGGATCTTCTGGGAAACGTGCAGCCGCTACGCAGCAATTTCGCCGCGCTTGCCATCGAAAGCAGCACCGCAATCCGCCAGTTTCTGGTGATGACGCAATTTCTGCATCATATCGATGGCGATGCGCCGATCCGGATGCTGATTGCCGAATGCGAACAGCCATCCACGGTTCTTGCCGCGCTGTATTTCGCAAAGCTGTTCGGCATTGCGGACAAGGTCGATGTATCCCCCCTGTTCGAAACGGAAAGCGCGCTGGAACATGGGGGACGGTTTCTGGATGCGCTGATAGCGGAGCCTGCATATCAGGATTACGCGCGGCAGCGGGGCCGGGTCGCGATCCAGACCGGCTTTTCCGACGCGGGCCGGTTTGTCGGGCAGATACCTGCCAGTCTCGCGATCGAGCGGTTGCAGGGACGCATGGCGGACGCGATGCGCACCAATGGGCTGACGGATGTCGCGGCCCTGATTTTCAATACGCATGGGGAAAGTATGGGTCGCGGCGCCCACCCCGGCGGAATGGACGACCGGCTGGCATGGCCGCTGAGTGCCTGGACCCGGCGCCGGTTTGCGCGCGCGGCGATCCGGCTGGAACCGGAAGTGAGTTTTCAGGGCGGCGATGGCTATCTGCATTTCGCATCGCCGGACCTCGCTTTGGCGACGCTGACCCGTATCGCCGTGCAATCGCCGGCCATCGGCAACCCCGACGCGCCGACCGATCCGTTCTATCGCCGCACCGACCTTTCGCTCGATTTCTATCGTGCGGTCCGCAGCCATCAACGCGATCATCTGGAAAGCCAGACTTACAGCCGTGCGCTTACTGCTTTCGGCCTTGGTCTCATCGACAATACGGGCAGCAGGGTGTCCCGCCGCCAGTCGGATCTCAATGCCGATCGCGACATGAATTTGCGGCAAATCCGCGCCATTCCGCATAATGCCGTGCTGCAGCAACTGGGCTATCCGGTGAATGTGATCGCCGGGATCGGCAGCGCGGCGGATGGCCGTTACGAAGAACTGGCGCAGCTTCTGCACGATAGCGAGCGGGGCCGACAGATCGTGCGGCTGGTGCGTTCATCCAATGCCCTGGCCAGTATCAAAACGGTGGCGGCGTTCGGCGAATTGTTCAATTCCGCGTTCTGGGCCAGTCGCCCCTATCGCGGCACCGAGAGCCATCTGTCCGATGCCTGCCGAACCCTTGCCGAATATCTGACGAAGGACGATCGAACGGGCGTGTTTCGCAGGCTGGCATCGCGCCTTCGGGTCGATGCGTTGAAACTGCATCGTCTGCTCGACCTGATCCCCGACGAAACGCCCAGCGCGAACAGCGAAACCCCCAGCGTGAGCAGCAAAACCCGCAGCGCGAACCGCGAAAACACGCGTCGCTCCATCGGCGCGCTGCAGGCGCTGCGACTGACCTTGCTGCAGCATATGTTCCTGAAAGCGGTGTCTATTCCCGCATTCAGCAGGGCGAACGACATCAGCCGCGACGATGTGCTGGAAATGGTTTTCACATTGCGGGTGGACGAAGCGCTGGCACAGATGCGCCGCGCCTACCCCGTCAGCTTTCCGCAACTGGACGATTTCGATGTCGACGAACCGAGCGACTATCCCGACGGTGCGGGCGAAGGGTACACCGGCATTCACCGCGACTATATCGACCCTATCGACCAGGCTTACCGCCTCATATTGCGGATCGGCGGTGCGATCGCCCATGAATTCGGCGCGCATGGTTAGGCAGCGTCTGGCGGGGGTAGGATGCGGAGGCACGAATCGCCCAGCAATCAGCGGCGCGGCGGTTCGTGCGCGAAGTTCCATGACACGGCATGCCCCGTCCTTGACCGGACGTGCCAGCACGCCGCCAAGCGAGGCCGGGACGCCCGTTTGCAGACGGTTGATCAGCACCCGCAATTCGCGGCGTCCGACATCCCCGCCAAGTTCCGCAACAATCCGCCCTGCAATTTCCAGATTTTCGAAAATCGATGCGCCGGGTTTGTAATGGATGACAGTCCCGTTCTGCTCTACACGCGCTGCGTAAACCGCTTCGATTCGTTCGGCGACATAGGCGTCGGCTTCTCCCAGCAACGCGGCGCTGCGCGCAAGTGCGAGAGGATCGATCCAGTTTGCCACGGCAAGATTACGGCGCATTGCCGCGCGGTCGAAACGCATGTCGCAATTGGATGGATCGACCGCGCCATGAAGCCCCCAGGTTTCGCAGATTTCGACCAGTTCCGATTTGCGCCAGCCGAGCAGCGGGCGCACGACAGGTATCGCCGTACCGGGCATGGTTTGCGATGTGCGCACACCGGCCAGCCCGGACAGGCCGCTGCTGCGGTTCAGACGCATCATCAGCGTTTCCGCCTGATCGTCGGCATGATGAGCAGTCGCAATCGCACCCAGTTCGCATTCGGTCGCCCATTCGCCGAGCGCGGCGTAACGGGCCTTGCGCGCTTCGGCCTGTAAATTACCGCTGCCAACCGTGACCCGAATGATCCGGTGCGGTATACCCAATTGGGCGCAAACCGTGCCCGCAGCCTCCGCTTCCTGTGCGCTTCCGGTACGAAGATTGTGATCCACGGTTGCCGCAGCGATGCGTCCGGGCCGGGCTGCATTCGCGAGCAGCAGAAGTGCCAGACTGTCCGGACCGCCGGACAGGGCGATACCGAGCCGGTCCGGCCCGTGCCAGATCGCGGCCAGGTCGGACCGGAAACGCGCGGTCAGTTCGGGTTCGATAGCCTTATCAATTGCAGGAAACCCGCCCGACATTGCGCTGATATTGGGCAGACAGGCGGCCGGACGCAATTGCCGGATAAGCCTCGCTGAATTCCGCAAGTGCGATGCACGCCCGGGATGTATCGTTCATCGCAATCATGGTTTCAGCAAGATATAACAGGCTGTCTGCGGCCCGCGCATCCTGTTTGTTGGCCTGATAGTTTTTGAGAAACCATGGCGCGGCATCGTCGGGCTGACCGGCATCGAGATAGGACCGGCCCAGCAAATTTCGCCCGAACGTGGTGCGGTAATGATTGGGGTATTGTTCCACGAACATCGTCAATTGCTGCTGCGCTTCGGGAAAGAACCCGGCTTCCCACAGGCGGAAGCCATAGGAATATTCGTCATCGCCCGCATCATCCGTTTGCGGTTTGGCGATCTGCTGAACTGCGGCAAGCCGCGCCGGCGTGGGGGCAGCCACTTGCACGGGAGCGGACGCCGCTGGCGTGCCGGACGGGCGCGGTGCCGCCGCAGGATTGACGTTCGGTGCTGCTATAATCCGGCCGGCGTCGGAGCCAGTGGGCGACGTTCCGCTGGATATACCCGTATTTTCCAGTGCGGATATCCGCGCGCCCAGCTGGCTGATTCCGTTCGAATTTTCTTCCGTCTGTGCGGTCAGCGCAGCAATCTGCGATTCCAGCGCATCCAGCCGGACCAGAATATCGGTCACGGCCGTGGTGGACGGAACAGGCGCACGGGTCGCCGCTGGCGCGCCGGTTATTTCAGGTTCGAAGAACCGACCATCCCCGCCTGGAAAAACCTGCCGCTGCAAGGCGCGCACCTCAGCCTCCAGCTTGCGCAGTCGCGGTTCGTCGCCGCTGCTTTGCGCAAATGCAGGGGCTGCGGTGCCGACCACTGCGAACAGGGCCAGCCCGGAAAAAATCTTTCGGCCAGATCGGCTCAAATTCATGCGATAACTCCGTATCTAAGGGCGGCCAAGCCTACGCAAGGTCGCCAAAACGCCTAATGAACATCCTGCAAAGCCTGCCGTAAGCCAGCCGCCATGTCGAGATGATCGCGCACCGATATGGGGGAAATCATCCACGCGGGCGAACCGGTTGCAGCCGCAAATCAGCGCGCGGTGTCACGCACATCCACTCTTTCGGACGACGGATTGTTGCTGGTATCGCCAGTTCCGGCACGATTGCCGGTGTTTCCATCGGTATCGGTATTGGCCCCATTGTTGGCCCCAGTATCGGCCCCAGTATCGGCCCCGCGTCCCCGAATACGTTCGACCAGCGATTGTGCATTTAGCGGTATGTCGCGCAGAATTTCGCTTTCCAGCGACAGATTGCCAAGCCGCTGCCCGCCGATGCTCACCGCCAGCGATTCCGGTTGCCCGGTCCACAGCTGCGGGTTGTCCGCATCGGCCGGGACCGTATAGCGTTCCCCCTGAGCCAGTTCCTTTTCCAACAAACGTTCGCCGGACCCGTCATAGAAACGCACCCACAACCCGTCTTCCAGCGCGGTGAACACGATGGGCCCGGCGGGCACCGCCGCGGATGCCGCCCTCTGATTGCCATCAACACGCCCGGCTTGCGCCACGCCTTCGGGCGCGGTTGGCGCCGCAGTAATGGGCCCCGGTCCGGAACCGGAAAAGAAATACGGGCGAAAGAATGCAAAACCACCCGCAATCAACAGGATCGCTGCGAAGCCACTGAACCACGCCAGCCCGCGCGATGGCACGCGCGCGGGATCGCCCGGTTGAAATTTCGTCGCCCGGTGCGCCTCATGATACCGGCTTTCGCCCAGTTCTTCCCGCACCCGGTCGGCGATCATGCGTTCGTCCAGACCTACTACCCTTGCGTAGGTTCGCGAGAATCCGATGGCGTAAGTGCGTGCGGGAAGATGTTCGAAATCACCCGCTTCGATAAGTTCCAGATGCCGGATCGGAATGCGGGTTTCCTTGGCCACTTGCTCGATCGTCATGCCTGCCTGTTCACGGGCATCGCGCAATTGCTGACCGGCACCGACAAGCGGCAACTGCTGTTCGGGCTCATTGGTTTCTACGCTCATGAATTACCCTCGGCCCGTTGGTTCGACATTGGCGAAAGACGCATTCGTCATCGGCAAGTCAAGCAATCTCTAGTTGCGAAGCCGCCAAATTCGGCAAAACGCCCGTATCGCGGGGCCAAACCGGTTCTGCCGTCAATCGGTTGCAATACCGCGCTCCGTCGCCCAGGCCGTCAATGCCGCCCGCATATCAGGCGGGGGATTGGACAGCCAGCCATTCATCGCGTCGGTAATCTGCGCCAGATCGACCTGCCGCACCAGTTCCTTGATCGGCCCTACCGATACCGGCGTGATCGACAATCGCCGGAAACCGAGACCGAGCAGCGCCAGCGCTTCCAGCTGGCGCCCGCCCATCTCTCCGCAAACAGCCAGATCGACATTCTGCCCAACGGTCGATTGCACGATACGGCGCAAAAAGCGCAGGATGGCCGGACTGAGCCAGTCATATCGTTCCGCCAGCTTCGGATTGGCGCGGTCCGCCGCAAACAGGAATTGGGTAAGATCGTTGGTGCCGACCGACATGAAGGACAGCTTCGGGATCAGCAGGTCGAGCACTTCGGCCAAGGCCGGCACTTCCAGCATGGCCCCGTATTGGACGGATTGCGGCGGCCGTTTCTTTCGCGCGGTAAGAAATGCCAGCTGGTCTTCGAAAACCGCTTTGGCCGCATCGAATTCCCACGGTTCCGACACCATCGGGAACATGACGTAAAGCTGGCGGCCCGATGCAGCTTCCAGCAAAGCACGCGCCTGCGATTTCAGCAGTCCCTTACGTTCCAGCGCCAGCCGCAATGCCCGCCAGCCCATCGCCGGGTTTTCCTCATGATGGGAATTATCGGAATTGAGATAGGGTACGGCCTTGTCGCCGCCGATATCCACTGTACGGAAAATCACCGGGCGGTCGCCAGCGGCATCCATCACATCGCGGTACAGCCGCAGCTGACGTTCGCGCTGGGGAAGCGTAGCCGATACCAGAAACTGGAATTCCGTTCGAAACAGGCCGATCCCGTCCGCGCCCACCAGATTGAGGTTGGAAATATCGTCTCGCAATCCGGCATTCATCATGACCTGGATACGTGTGCCGCAGCGCGTGAACGGTTCCACGTCGCGCAATTCGGCATAGATCGCCTGTTTTTCCCGGGTTTTGGCAAATCGGGTGTCGAACGCCGCGGCGATGGATTGTGATGGGCGAACTGTCGCCGCACCGGCATCTGCATCCAGCAGCACATCGTCGCCTTCGCGCAGGATCCCGCGCACGCCGCGCACTTGGCCCAGTACCGCAATGCCCATGGCGCGCGCCACGATTACCACATGGGATGTCAGCGACCCTTCCTCCAGGATCACTCCCTTCAATCGGCGCCGGTCATATTCCAGCAATTCTGCCGGACCCAGATTCTTGGCGATCAGGATCGCATCGCTGCGCAATCCCTGCGTTGCCGCGGTACCCAGCTGCCCGGAAACGATCCGCAGCAGGCGGTTGGACAGATCTTCCAGATCATGCATCCGGTCCGCCAGCAACGGATCGTCGATTTCGCGCATCCGCATCCGCGTGCGTTGCTGCACCCGTTCGATCGCAGCTTCCGCGGTAAGCCCTGAATCGATCGCTTCGTTGATGCGGCGGCCCCAGCCTTCGTCATAGGCGAACATCTTGTAAGTCTGGAGCACTTCTTCATGCTCCCCCCCCGACCGGAATTCCGCCTGGCTCGCCATGGTGTCGATCTGTTCGCGCATCCGGTCGAACGCACGATAGACACGCTGGCGTTCCAGTTCGGTATCGTCGGCCATGACCTGGTCGATGGTGATCCGGGGCTGGTGAAACACGGCGATACCGCTGGCCAGGCCCTTGACCAGCGGCAGACCGGTCAGCGTGGCGGGTCCTGTCATTTCGGGCCGCTGACCCACCGCCTCCTGCTCGTCGATCAAATCGTTGTTGGAGATGAGTTCGGACAATACCATCGCGGTGGTCTGCAGCGCCTCGATCTCGATATCCTCGTAACGGCGCGGATCGACGTGCTGCACGCAGACGACGCCGACGGCGCGTTCGCGATAGACGATCGGCACCCCGGCAAAGGAATGGAATTTCTCTTCCCCGGTTTCCGGACGATACTGGAAATCGGGATGCGCCTTGGCTTCGGCCAGATTGAGCGTTTCGATATTCGCGGCGATCGTGCCTGTAAGCCCTTCGCCGATCGCCATCCGCGTTACGTGGACCGCTTCCTTGTTGAGACCGCGGGTCGCAAACAGTTCCAGCATCCCTTCGCGCAACAGGTAGATGGATACGACTTCGCTATCCAGGTTTTCAGCGATGATATCGACCACACGGTCGAGCTTACCCTGCGCGTGCATACGCGATGCCATCACGTCATGCAGTTGCGTGAGAATAAGGCGGGCGGCATCGGCGGCTGCGGTCATGGGAACCAAGCTACCGCATCGGCGCGCAGAAGTTAATGGCCGAATGTCTGAAAAGACGCTGGCGCGCGCGGGGCAGGCATCGGAAAAGACGCGCCGCGCGCACCGTACCCGTCGCGATTACTGCGTCGCGATCGCTTCCTTCAGGCGCAGTTTCTTTTTCTTCAATGCCTGGATCGTCGCAGTGTTGGGCGCGGGGCGGCTTTGTTCATCGCGAAGCCGGGCGTCGATGCCGGCATGTTTGGTTTCCAGCGCGTGGACGTGGGACGTTGCCATCTTGCTCTCCTGTGAAGTTCAGCACGAAAAAGGCGACTCGTCATATCCGGACGAACCGCCCTGTTTGCAATGAAACATATAATGTTTGCCTTGCGAAGCGATTATTTGGCCGTAATCGGTCAACGCAGCCCTGAATACGACCGACCGTTGCCGTCGGCGCCTGCAGGCTGGAAGGAAACGGCCCCGTGAACGAAGCGGAAATGCGAAAAAACCTGGCACTGCTGAAAACGGAACATCGCGATCTGGACGCCGCGATCGAGGCATTGCGCAATTCCGGATCGACCGACCAGTTGCAGATCGCCCGTCTTAAAAAACGCAAGCTGGGGCTGAAAGACCAGATCGGTATGGTCGAGGATGCCTTGCTGCCCGATATTATCGCATGACGCGGCCACAGGCACCTCGACCCGTTTGCCGCACATCTGAACGGGCATGCGATCGGTTGTGCGCAAATTGATGGGGGTTAGTGCGCACGCCGACTGGCAGTCAGCAGTCCGCACGCCTATCTGGCAGGGGCGATGAGGCAAGCTACGGATATCAACCGACCGATTATCGAAACGCTGTACTGCGAGGCGCTGATGCTGGCAGACGAAGTGCGGCAGGTGTTCGATCTCGATCCGGTGCGCGAAACGGGTGTGGCTGCCGATGCTGCGCGTCTGGCGCTATCGGTTGAAGGTTTGCGGACCACCACGCGGGTAATGCACACACTTGCGTGGTTGCTGAACTATCGCGCATTCTATGCGGGCGAACTTACCCGCGAACAATTGCGGCGACATGGCACATTGCCGACCGATCGCGCGCCGGAGCCTGACAATCTGGCGCATCTGCAGGAACAAACCCGCGTGCTGATCGACCAGAGCGTTCGCCTGCATTCCCGGATTGCCCGGCTGGACGAAGCGTGGCGGGGCCGGCTCGACACGCAGCCAAGCGCTATCCGCGAACTGCAGCAGCGTTTGGGCAAATCAGTCCGATAAAAGCGGGTTATGTCGCGGCCAGCGCCCTGCGCCAGCCTGTCAAACGCGATTGCCGCAAATCATCGGACAGATCGGGGCGAAAGGTCCGGCATGGCCCGCGCATCGCCCGAACGGCGTCGTGCAGTGACGTGTATAGCCCGGCCCCGGTCGCAGCCAGCATGGCCGCACCCAGCGCGGTGGTTTCCACAGCGTCCGGTCGCTCTACAGGCAGATCGATCATATCGGCGATATCCTGCGCCATCCAGTCATTCGCACTCATTCCGCCATCGATTTTCAATGCCGCCCATGGCGCACCGTCCGCCGCGAATGCCTGCGCCAGGTCGAACGTCTGATGCGCCATCGCCTCCAGCGCTGCGCGTGCGATCTGCGCCCTTCCTGTAGCGAAGCTGAGGCCGGTAACGACGCCGCGCGCCTCCGGCTGCCAGTGCGGTGCACCAAGACCGGACAATGCGGGCACGATGACCACGCCGCCACTGTCATGAATGGACCGCGCCAGGGTTTCGGTTTCCGCCGCCGTGCCAAGCAGCCCCAGGGAATCGCGCAGCCACTGGATCAGGCTTCCGGCCACGAACACCGACCCTTCCAGCGCATAAACCCGTTCGCCGCCTTCCTGATACAGAACCGTGCCCAGCAGGCGGTTCTTCGAACGCGGAATCTCGCGCCCCTTATTGGCAAGCACGAACGCACCGGTGCCGTAAGTGGCCTTGGTATCGCCTGCATCCAGACAGCCCTGCCCCACGGTTGCGCCCTGTTGATCGCCGACCATGGCGGTAATCGGGATTTTTGCGCCGAACAGTTCCGCGTCGGTCGATCCCAATTCGCCATGATTGTCGACCACCTGTGCCAGCGCCGCAACCGGCACCCCGAACAGATCGCACAGACCCGCATCGAACCCCGGACCATCCAGCGCCAGCAGCAGCGTGCGGCTGGCATTGCTGGCATCGCTGATAAACGCCCCGCCGGTCAGTTTGAACGCCAGCCAGCTTTCGATAGTGCCCAGACACAGGGTTCCTGCATTTGCGGCTGCCTGTACCGCCGGTTCGTTTTCGATCAGCCAGCGCATTTTGGTAGCGGAAAAATAGGGGTCGAGCAGCAGGCCGGTGGTGCGCTGCACTGCGCCCTCATGGCCCGCCTCCTTCAGTTCCTGGCAGAAACCGGCAGTCCGGCGGTCCTGCCAGACCAGAGCGTTGGCGAGCGGCTGTCCCGTAGCCCGGTCCCACGCCGCCACGGTTTCGCGCTGGTTGGCAATGCCGATACAGGCGATCCGTTCGGCGCCGCCCGCTTTTGCCACCATGGCCTGTGCGCAGGCGAGCGTCTTGTTCCAGATTTCGGCCGCATCGTGTTCGACTCTTCCGGGCGCGGGATAATGCTGCGTCAAAGGCTGCGCCGCACTGCCGATCTGTGTGCCGCCGCGATGAAACAGCATGGCTCTGGTCGAAGTGGTTCCTTCATCGAGGACGAGGATATGGTCGGTCATGCGCCGACCATAATCACAAACCGCGATTGTGCGAAAGCAACTGTTTATGGACAGCGCCGGTCCAAGCCACCATATCGGACCGATGCAACTGCCCGAACAACCGTGGCCGACCGGGCTGGTCGAACAGCCCGAACCGCTGGTCCGCCGCGTGCTGGCGCCAAACCCGTCCCCTTACACCTACACCGGCACGCAGACCTATATCGTCGGCGCTGGTGCGGATGTCGCGGTGATCGATCCCGGACCGGACGAACCGGACCATATCGCTGCCATCCTTGCCGCGGTAAAGGATGCGAAGCTGGCTGCAATCATGTGCACCCATACCCACCGCGACCATTCGCCTGCAGCCGCGCCGCTGTCGCAAGCTACCGGCGCGCCGGTGATCGGCTGTGCACCCCTGGTGCTGGACGTGGCCGGCCCCCGGTCGGACGAGGCTTTCGACCGGACCTATACGCCCGACCGCGTCTTGGCGGATGGCGAACGGGTGACGGGCGACGGCTGGACCCTGACGGCGGTGCATACGCCCGGCCATACATCGAACCATCTGTGTTTCGCGCTGGAGGAAAGCGGCGCATTGTTTACCGGCGATCATGTGATGGGCTGGTCCACCAGCGTCGTCATTCCGCCCGATGGCAATATGCGCGATTATATGGCAAGCCTCGACCGGTTGCAGGCCCGTGACGACCGCGTCTATTATGCGGCGCACGGCGCGCCCATCGAAAAACCGCGTCAGCTGGTCCGCGGCATGATCGGCCATCGCCGCCAGCGGGAAAACCAGATCCTGCGGCTGGTGGGCGAAGCGCCGCGCAGCATAGAACAATTGGTGCCGCTCATGTATAAGGGGCTGGACCCACGACTGACCGGCGCGGCGGGCATGAGCGTGAAGGCGCATCTCATCGATCTGGAACAGCGCGGTACGATCGTGCATTCTAACAATATATGGACGATACTATGAATTCGCATGACGATCCGATCATGATCTCGGGTACACCGGCAGCAGACCAGCCGGTTGCCGATACGCATAAGCAGCCAAATCTTGCGCGGGTCCAGGCCGTGCCCTGGCTGATCGTTATCCTGCTGATAGCCGCCACCGCATGGCTGGGCTGGCGCGCGTTTTTCTATCAGGAAAACAGCGATCCCGTCGGCAGTGCCATTTCCGTATTCGAGAAACAGAATACGCTCACCGTCTTCAGCAGCCGGTTCGAAGTGTCTGCGGAAAGCCGCAATACCACCTCGCTTGGCCCGGTCGATCTTGCCCGGTCGCGTCAGGCCGATATTTTTCCCGCGCTGGTGACATACGATGTGAACCTTGGTTCCGTCGGGCGGGACCGGCTGGCCTGGGATGCGGACCGCGAAACGCTGGACGTTACGTTGCCGCCGGTTAAGATTTCCACGGTCGACCTTGGCGAAGCGCACGACAGCGTGACCCAGGGGCGCCTGGTGACCCGCGATGCGTCACGCCAGTTGAACCGCAGCAACGCAGTCCAGGCCGAACGCAAGGCGACACAGCTTGCACGCGATCCGCAAATCCTCGCACTTGCGCGCGAAGCTGCAAAAAGTGCGGTCGCACAGAACCTTACCATCCCGCTGCAAATGGCTGGGTATGACGATATCACCGTAAATGTCCGTTTCGACGGCGAGAAAGCACCGGCCCGATGAGCGTTCACCAAACACCCCCTGCCGGCGACGATCTGCTGGCCGAAATCGACCGGCTGCGGCGGGAAAAAAACGCCATCGTTCTGGCGCATTACTACCAGAAACCGGAAATACAGGATTTGGCCGATTTCGTAGGCAATTCGCTACAACTCAGCCAGATGGCGGCGGAAACCGATGCGGATGTCATTGCGTTTTGCGGCGTGAAATTCATGGCGGATACGGCCAAGATCCTCAGCCCGGATAAGATCGTGGTGCTGCCGGATATGGACGCGGGCTGCAGTCTGGAAGACAGCTGCCCGCCCGACAAGTTCCGCGCATTTCGCGAAGCGCATCCCGACCATATCGCGCTCACCTATATTAACTGTTCGACGCAGGTGAAGGCACTGTCCGACGTGATCGTGACCAGTTCCAGCGCGGAAACGATCCTGCAGCAAATTCCGAAGGACCAGAAAATCATCTTTGGCCCCGATCGGCATCTGGGCGGATATCTCAGCCGCAAGTTCGATCGCGAAATGCTGTTGTGGCCGGGCGTCTGCATCGTCCACGAAGCCTTCAGCGAAACAGAACTGCTGAAACTGAAAGAACAGCATCCCGATGCGCCGATTGCCGCGCACCCTGAATGTCCGCCGACTATCGTGGATCATGCCGACTATGTCGGATCGACCAGCGGCATTCTGAAATTCGCGGAAAGCTTTTCCGGCGACACGCTGATCGTGGCGACGGAGCCGCATATCATCCATCAGATGGAAAAAGCGTTGCCGAACAAGACTTTCATCGGCGCGCCGGGCGCGGATGGCAATTGCAACTGTAATATCTGCCCGTATATGGCGTTGAATACGCTGGAAAAACTCTACACCTGTCTGCGCGATCTGGAACCGCGGATCGAAATCGAGGAAGGGCTGCGGCTGAAAGCGAAGCGGAGCCTGGACCGGATGATGGAGATGGCAGGCGGCACGGTTGGACTGGGCGATCTGGGTGCGGTGCCGTTCTCGGGCGACTAGGCCTGTATCCGGTCCACCAGCATATGCGGTGTCGCAAGGCCGAAAGCGATGGCGGCCACTATCGGTAATGCGGCGATGCCGGCGAGATACACCGCCACCAGACCGATCGCACCGATTGCGGCGATGACTGTCGGCACCGCCGATGCGCCAACGACATCGGACAGCCCGAACCGGTCGATCTGGCGCAATTGAACAGGCAGTGCGTGGCCGACCAGATATACCAGACCGACCGCAAGCGCAGGATGCAAGATGGCGACCGCGACTACCGTCACTGCAATTTCGGGTACGGCCGCGCGCTGCCGGATCATTACCGCAAAAGCCAGCAACAGACCCGTCAATCCTGCCGCAGCCAGGCCGTACATGAAGGCGGCAGGTATCGACACGCCTAGTATGGACGCAAAGACCGATTGCGTAACTGCTGTTTTGAACAGGGCACTGCCCCCCACCGCAAGCAGGGCGATGGCGCCAGCGGCAAGTGGCGGCAAAGCGCAATCGCTATGCCAGAAATGCCATGCGGACAGGATGAGGAACAACGACAATGCAGCCAGGGGAAACACAATGAATATACCGACCATTGCAGCGCCCGCGACCAGATAGGCAAAAGCCTGAAACAGGCCGATGCGTGCAATGCGATCGCCATCGTCGTCCGCCGCGCCGTGCGACATACCCAGCAAAAAGAACAGCAAACCCAGCACAAGCGCCGGTCCATCTCCCGCCAGTTGCGCTATGATCGCAGCCAGCAGCGCCCCGCACGCGCAAAGGGCCCCGACATAGTGCCGGAGCCCTTCCTTTTTCGCAAAAGCGGATGCCGGCATCCTAGTCGCCGCGTTCGGACGCGATTTTCGATGCCAGCGGGGTGGTATCCAGAGCCTCCATCGCCGGCGCATAACCTTCCAGCGCACTGCGGCGCAGGACATAACGCGACAGGATCACACCATAGATCAGCTTGGACGATATGTCCGCGATCGAATAGAGCAATTGCCGCGTTACCACCACATCGCCGGTAAACCCAAGCTGCGGCAATGCGTATGCGATGGGATACAGACCCCAGGTAGCAAGGAAATACCACCAGATGTTCTTTGGCCATGCCTTCAGTTCGGCGGGGCTGTTGGCGATGCCGGCAGTGATCGTACCGCGCACTTCCACAATCAGCCACACGAAGAACACCGTGGAAATTACACCCCACACATTCAATTGCGTCCAATCGTCGATCTCGCCGAATTGTCCGTAAAGGCCGGTCCAGACCATCAGCAATGCGGGAATTGCCATACGCAGGGCGCGCTTGTGCAGATCGGGACGCGAAAGGGCGAACGCAATCGGCAATTGGGCGAGCAGGATTGGAACGGTAATCGTCCAGTTTCCATAGCGATAGGCATTGGTGAACGTCTCGTTTTCCGCCAGCGGCCGGTACAGCCCGTCGATAAAGGCGTAACTGTCCTGCCACAGCGTGAATTCGCGCATCAGACTGAGGCCCGCGGATGTCATGACAACCGCAGACATCACGGCGACCACCCGGTAACGGGGCGCCAGGCTTAGGCTGGTCATCAGGAAATAAAGGATAAAGGCGAAATGCGCGCCATAGCTGACCATCAGGATCAACGACCCCATAGTGTACTGGCCCGCAGTAAGCGCGACGATATTTTCGATATTGCCGAGCTGCCCGGCCAGGTCGGAAGTGGGTGAAGTTGCGATCATAGCGTAGTCCTTAAGCTATCGGTCCCCGCGTCGTGATCGTTGCCCCCAACAGATCTCCATATCGCGTTGCAACCAAAGCCCTGTCCACGCATTAGGTTCCGCGAAACCATGTAAATATCGTTCATGAACATCAAAGGAAGCGATGCGCATAGCCACGCCGCTAAAGGGCCTGCTGGGCTGGACGTTCTATCGGTTGTGGGCAAGCTATTGGTCGCTGGCGGTGCTGGCGGCCATCGCGGCTGTTCCCGTATCACTGGCGGTGCTGTATTTCGACCGGCATGGCCTGACCGACTGGCTGATTGCGCAGGATCTTTCTCCCGTCGCGACTGCCGATACGGCAAAGGATTTTGCCGGCGTGGCCAGCGGGATCAGCGCCGCCTTCATCACCCTGTATTTCTCCATCACTCTGATCGTGCTCAGCATGGCGGCGGGCAATCTTGGTGTGCGCCTGATCGATCGCTGGCTGGGCAAGACTCTGATACGCGTATCGCTAGGCGGGTTGTCGTTCAGTCTGGTCGTCTGCCTGATCGCGATGCTGGCAGTCGATGGCGAAAGTCCGCTCGATCAGGTGCCCTTGGCGCTGATCGCGCTGAGCATGATCCTTCAGGTGGTAAACGTGTCGATGCTCAGCGTATCGTTGCACGCACTGGGGCGCACGATGTTTGTCGATACATCGATCGATGCGTTGTTTCGCGACGCCTCCGGACGGGAAATCGACCTGATACCCGGCGATCGGTTCGACGGACCATGGGGCGAAACCGTGCGGGCAGAGCGTGATGGCTATGTCAACGGGCTGGATATGGAACATCTGGCGAGTATCATCCCCGATAATGCGGGCCGGATCTGCGTGCTGGCGTCGCCCGGTCGGCACGTTATGCGGGGGGAACCGATCCTGCTCGCGCAGAACGCACTGCATGACACGTCCGGCCTGCATAATGCCATTGCGCTGGGCGATTACCGGTCCGACAGCCAAGGTGTGGTTTTCCGCATCCGTCTGCTGGTCGAAATCGCGGCACGTGCGCTATCCCCTGCGGTCAACGATTTTTACACCGCCCTTACCTGCGCCGATCGACTGGTGGCTGTGATGGCCGACCAGACGAACACCTGGATCGACGCTGACAAGGTCGCACTTGCCGCCGACCGGCCACGATTTGCGTTGCAGGGCCGCGATTTTCGCAGCCTGTTCGAAGATCCCATCCACGCTTTTCGGCAAGCTGCCTGCGAGTATCCCAGTGTCTCCATCCGCATGATCGACAATTTCGCACGGCTGGTCCGCCACCTGAACCGCGAACAAACGCCCAGAGAACTGGGTGAGTTTATCCAAGGTCTTGCCTCGACGCTGAACGAACATGCGCAGCTCAAGGCAGATGTCCAGGAAGACAAAGACGATATCGCAGCCGCCTATCTTGCGTTCCAGGCTGCGTTTGCAGGTGCCGAAGAGCGGTACGACCAGTAGGCAGGAACGGGCCAAGCGATGCGCCTTCACATGGCTAATCATGCGATGAACACTTAAAGATACCGCGCATAACCGCGTTTTTTCCTATCGATCAGGACGTACCGATGCTTACCCGTTTCAAAGCCACCTTGCAGAATATCAATGCCAGTTACTGGTTTCTGCCAGCGATATTCGTGATCCTCGCCCTCATTCTGGCATTTACCACTACCTGGATGGACCGGATCGGCTGGGGCGATTTTCTGACCGACGTGAGCTGGTATCAGCTTGCCCGACCGGAAGGTGCGGGCAATATGCTGTCCGTTATCGCTACCGTGATGATCAGCGTGGCGGCAACCGTATTTTCCATAACCATCGCCGCGGTCGCCTATGCCAGCGGAACATACGGACCGCGCCTGCTCACCAATTTCATGGAAGATCGTGGCAACCAGCTCAGCCTGGCGACGTTTCTGGGCACATTCGTCTACGCGCTGACGGTATTGCGAACGGTGCGCACGGGGGAGGAACAGGCCCTGATGGCAATTACTGCGGATACCGGCGGATCGAATGGTTTCGTGCCGCAATTGTCGCTGCTGACCGCCTATATCCTGATGGCGATATCGGTGGCCGTGCTGGTGTTTTTCCTCAACCATATCCCGTCTTCGATCCGCATCAACACGGTGTTGCAGGGGATCGGGGAACGGTTGATCAGGGATATCAAGACCTTGTTCCCGAATACCGATACCGGCCGGGTGGAAATGCAAACACCCGAAGGGCAACCGGTCATGGCGACCGGCACCGGTTATGTGCAGGTGATCAATTTCGAAGGATTGCACGACATTGCCAAACGCCATGATAGCGTTTTGCGATTGTCGGTGCGACCCGGGGATTTCGTGCATCCGCAGCTGCCGCTCGCATTCTGGCCGGACAAGGACGACGATACCGGTTCGCGCCCCGACGATGTCGGTGACGCAGTGCGCAACTGTTTTGCACTGGGCGGAATGCGCACGCCCAGTCAGGATCTGCATTTCTTGATGGACGAGCTGGTGGAGATCGGTTTGCGCGCCCTGTCGCCCGGCATCAACGATCCTTTCACTGCGATTACGGCGATCCACTGGCTGGGTGCTGCAACTGCGGAAATCGGGCATCGCGATCTTACCCGCAGCTTCGGCGGGGCAAAGGATGCCGATGAGGATTGCATCGTGCTGCGGGACGATGATTACGACCATTATATCCGCCGCGGTTTCGGTGCGATGCGATCCGCAGTGGCAACCAGCACGACTGCCGCGATGGTCATGTTCGATGCGCTGGCCAACGCGGCCACCGCGCTGGACGACGAACAGCGTCATCATGCTTTGACAACCGAAGGCCAGCAGCTGATGCGGCAGGCGCGCGAAAACCTGTCCGGACCCGATCTGGAAATGGTGGAGGCGCGGTATCAGCGGTTCCAGAAATCCATGGCTAGGTAATTTTCGCACCGTGCAACACCGGCGGATCGGCGCGCTGGCTGCGATTGTTCTTCGCCATCGCCAGCGCCAGACCCAGCAATGCCATACCGGCAAGATCAATCGGACCCAGCGCCTCGCCGAACGCATACCAGCCTGAAAACGCCGCGACCGCCGGCTGCGTCAACAGCGCCAGTCCGATCACCATCGGCGAAAAATGGCGCAGACTGAAGACCAGCAGCCCCTGCCCGATCAGCTGGCTCAGGATCATGAGCGCAAGCACCGGCGTCCAGTCTGTCGGAACAACCGGTTCTGCCCGCAGCAGCGCCAGCCCCAGCAGCACCGGTGCCCCTGCGCAACTCGCCCAGAACAGCAGGCTCCAGCTGCCAAGAGCGCTGCGCGAACGCTGCAACAGCACAAGGTACAGCGCATAAAGCAGCCCCGCCAGCAGGCAGAACAGATCGCCTGTAAGGGTCGCGGCCGATATTTCGGATGATCGCACCAGCAATATTCCTGCCCCCGCAAGCGCCATTGCAATCGCGATCCATTCGCGGACACCAGGCAGGCGCCGCAACATTACGAAGCTCCACACCATCAGGATCAGACTGCCGGCATTGCCGAACAGGGTCGCGTTGCCGAGCCGCGTGGCTTCGATACCGATATGCCAGCTTGCCAGATCGAAACCGAAAGCCACACCGGCCAGCAATACGAAACCCAGCACCGGCCCGCGTACTGCCCCCAGCCGTTCGCCGTTCATGCGGGCAAACAGCGCGAGAAACGGCAGCGCCAGAAACAATCGCCAGAAACCTGCCGCTACCGGCCCGCTATCGGCCAGCCGTACGGACCAGGGGCCCAGCGCCAGGGCTGCGTTGCCCAGCAGCAGCCCACCCAGCAGCACCCAGCGCGGCCAGGTGGTGCTATCGCGCGAATTGGCTGTGGATGGACTTGCGCCGGTCATGCCCGCGCCTTAGCTGGAAGCCATCCCATCCCGCTACATCAAACGAAGGCCATCCTATGCACGACCCCCTGTTCCAGCCGCTCAAATTGGGTGCGATCACAGCAAAGAACCGTATTGTAATGGCGCCGCTTACGCGCGGACGTGCCACCCAGCCCGGATCGGTCCCCAATGCGATGATGGCAACATATTACCGGCAACGCGCCAATGCCGGCCTGATTATAACCGAGGCTACCGGTATCAGCGTGGAAGGTCTTGGCTGGCCGGCCGCTCCTGGTATCTGGAGCGCGGCGCAGGTCGAAGGATGGAAACCGATAATCAAGGGCGTGCATGATGCAGGCGGCAGTATCGTCTTGCAGATGTGGCATATGGGGCGGTTGGTACACCCCGATTTCCTGGGCGGCGAAGCGCCGGTTTCCGCCAGCGATACCTGCGCGCCGGGCCATGCGCACACATATGAAGGGCGCAAGGATTACCAGCCCGCCCGCGCCCTTACGGTGGCGGAAATTGCCCGCGTAGTGGAAGATTATCGGCACGCAGCAGCCAATGCGAAAGAAGCCGGTTTCGACGGCGTGCAGCTGCATGGGGCCAATGGCTATCTGGTGGACCAGTTTCTGCGTGAGACCACCAATCTGCGAACGGATGAATATGGCGGCAGCCCAGCAAACCGCACGCGCTTCCTGCGCGAGGTGTTGACCGCGTTGATCGACGTTTGGGGCGCGGACCGCGTGAGCGTGCGCCTGTCGCCCAATGGCGAAACGCAAGGGGCCGACGACAGCGACCCGGCGGCCATTTTCGGCGAAGCGGCGAAAGTGGCTGAAGACCTGAAACTCAGTTTCGTGGAACTGCGCGAACCGGGCCCCGACGGCACCTTCGGCGCAACCGATGTGCCCAAGCAAAGCCCGCATATCAGGGGAATATATTCCGGTCCGCTGGTCCTTAACAGCGACTATACCGCCGAAGACGCCGCAGCGAAGATAGAGGCCGGCGCTTGCGACGCCATCAGTTTCGGTCGCCCCTATATTTCCAATCCCGATCTGGCGGACCGGATTGCGAAAGGCGCGCCCCTGGCACCCAACATGAATGTTCCGCAAAGCTGGTATTTACCCGGTCCGGCGGGCTATATCGATTATCCCACTCTGGATGAGGAAACGGCAGCAGCACAGGGGGCGGCACAGGAGGCGGCGCAGGCGGCGGAGTGATGCCCGCGATCGGCACGATCCTGCCAGCAAGGGGATTTTAATCAATCGCGGCTAACCCCTGTGGTCATGAGATCATGGCTGATTATCGAGGCGGGGGACGCTGCCAAATTGCGGGAAGCACCCGCGGCCGGTGCCGATGCTATCGTGGTGGATCTTACCGATCTGCCCGTCGGCGACGATGCGGAAGATGCCCGGCAGGACGTCTGCGAATGGTTGCGCACCTATGCCGATCCGATGCTGGCGACCAAACCGTTCGCCCGGTGGGTAAAGATCAAGCCGGTCGATACGCCATTATGGCGCGAAGATCTGGTTGCGGTGATGGCCGCGGCACCCGATGGTGTGGTTCTGCCCCGCATCCAGGGGCCCGACGCGATCCGGATGCTGGCATCGGAACTGTACGAGATCGAACAGAAACTGGGCCTTAAACAAAACAGCACCAAGATCGTGCCCCAGATCGGGGAAACACCGATGGCTGCGCTCAATCTCGCGCAGCTTACCAGCGACCGGCAGCCGCGCCTCACTGGTTTTACCTGGAATGGCGCCAGTCTGGCCCGTGCGATCGGTGCCAAGCGGACGCATGATATTACCGACAATTGGACAGGGGTGCTGCAGCATGTCCGGTCCATGACGATCCTTCTCGCCAAGGCAATGGGCGTGACCGCACTGGAAACTGCGTCATCGCATGAATCCGACTACGACACCGTGTTCAACGATGCACAAAGCGCCAAGCATGACGGCTTCACCGGTATGTTCGCGACCTGTCCGGACCAGATTTCCGCGATCGAGGATGCGTACGCCATTACCAGCACCGAACGCGCGGAAGCCGACGCCGTGCTGGATCAGTTCGCGGCGTTGAAGGAAGCCATGCAGAATGAATTGCTGCCACGCGCAGGCGGCGATGAGACTGAAACCATGCCGGACGAACCGGCGCAACCGGCTGCGGTGCGCCCGCACCAGATGCGCATCATTATCTGACATCTGCGCGATAATCGCATCCGGCGGCGATTATTCGACTTCGGGCTCGACTTCCAAAGCGGGCGTTTCGACGTCGGGTGCGCTGCCGCCTTGCGCACTATCGCCCCCCTCACCATCACCCTCATCACCACCCTCGCCATCGGCCGTGCCGCCCATCAGCGGCGCAGTGGAGGTGACAGTGTCGATAGGCAGCATGGCATCCGATATCGAACCTGGCAGCACATCGCCCTTGATCCCCGTACCTTCCTCCGTTGCGACAGGCTCGGCTTCGTTGCCGCATGCCGCCAGCGCCAGCGCCAGGGGCATGATCGCCGCTAATTCACGAAACGCGTTCGGGTACTTCATGCATCGGCTCCGGCAGGTTTCGTGATCCTATCGATGAAACCGGGCGCGCGTGCAAGCAGCGCCTCGTCCCACTGCGCGGCAGTTACCCGTTTGCCCAGCCGCGCCAGGCTGGTCACACCGAACTGATCGATACCGCACGGCACGATGCCGGAAAAATGCGACAGATCGGGGTCCAGATTGACGGAGAAACCATGCATGGTGACCCATTTTCGCACGCGCACGCCGATCGCACCGATCTTCGCTTCGCATCCGTCGATATCGCGTGTCCAGATACCGATGCGCCCTTCCGCCGCCCACGCCTCCACTTCCAGATCGCCCAGTGTTTCGATCACCCAGTTTTCCATATTGTGCACGAAATTGCGCACATCTTTGCCGCGCCGCCCCAGATCGGCCATGATATAACCGATCCGCTGGCCGGGACCGTGATAGGTGTATCGCCCGCCACGCCCGGCCTCCACCACGTCGAACCGGGGATCCAGCAATTCCGCACGGTCCGCACTGGTGCCGGCCGTGTAGACCGGCGGATGTTCGAGCAGCCACAACAATTCGGGCGCCTTGCCGGCGGTTATGGCGCGGTTGCGTTCATCCATCGCAGACAGGGCCGTGCGGTAGGCTATCGGTGCCGTTTCCCGTTTTATTTCGAATTGCTGCCCGGCTTTCGCGTCCATCGCCATTGCGTGGGGTGGATGGTCGCGCTTATCAAGAGTGAAATGGTTGGATAGGGAAAGCGGGCCGGTTTTGAAAAGCGGTGTGCAGGGATGGAGGAACCAGCGATGAAATTCGATTTGAACACGGCATGGGCGGACACGGTAGCCATGCTGAAAAGCAACGCCGAAACGCTGGGCATCGTGGCCGCAGTGTTTTTCTTCCTGCCCGCATTGATGGTAAGCATACTCGCCCCGGCCACACAATTGGAACAGGTGGAAGATCCCACCAAGATGGGTGAAGCGTTCATGGTATATCTGGCCGGCGCATGGCCAGTACTGATCGTTTACGTGCTGTTGACGATAGTAGGCACGCTGGCGGTGTTTGCCTTGTTCGGACGGCGCCCCAGCCCCACTATCGGTGAAGCCATCTCGGCCGGTATCAAGGGGTTCCTGCCTTATCTTGGATCATCGGTGATACTGGCGATCGCAATTGGCATGGTGACCTTGCTGATCGGGTTGATTGCAGGATTGACCGGTATTGCCGCGTTGGGCTTTGTGTTCGGTCTGGTTTTTGTGTTCATCGTGTTGGTCGTCGCCATCCGCGTGCTGCTCGCCGGGCCCATCATCGCGATCGAAGGCGAAATGAACCCGCTGGCTGCGCTCAAGCGGTCATGGGCGATGGTGAAAGGCAATACGCGGCGCGTGTTCTTTTTCATCGTCCTGCTGATGATCGCACTGATCGTGGTATCGATCGTACTTGGGTTTCTGTTTGCGGGGATCGGGGCGATGATGGGACCGGCGGCTGCAATCTGGGTGGAAGGCGTGCTGGGCGCCATCCTGGGCGCAATCACGACGGTGCTGTTGCTGGCTGCCTATACCGCAATCTATCGCCAGCTTGCCGGCGGCACCATGCCAAGCGATCTGCAAACCTTCGAATGATGGATGGGCGCCCGCGCGCCGGGATCAGTCCTTCCAGCCCCAGAAAAGCTGACAGGGCAGAATATTCCAGAATTCGAACCCGGAATCGATCCGGGCAAAATGTTTGGCCATGAAATCGCGGGCTTTCGCGCTGAATTGATAGACCAGAAACGCCCCGCCCGGCCGCAGAATACGGTGGGTGGACGCAGCGATGGCGGGGCCGACACCGTCCGGCAATGTCGAAAACGGCAATCCCGACAGGACATAATCGGCGTGGTCATGGCCGTGTTTGCGCACGATCGCCTCGACATCGGCGGCCGATCCCAGCACTGCGATAAATCGCCGGTCGGTTATCGTGCGGTTGAGATATTCGATGAACAATGGGTTGGTGTCGATCACGATCAATGCGCCATCCTGCGCCAGACGTTCCAGCACCGGGCCGCAAAACGTGCCCACACCCGGGCCGTATTCCACGAACAGGCGGCATTCGTCCCACTTCACCGGGGCCAGCATCTTTGCGATGGTAAAGCGCGATGACGGGATAATCGATCCGACCATCTTGGGATGTTCCAGAAACCCCCGAAAGAACACGGCCCACTGGCCCGCCAAATTTTTCACCTGAGAAACAACCCCGAAACATGACAGGCCCATCAAAGCGGCCTGTATCGACATAGGTGAAACGATACCCGCGCCCTGTGCGCGCCCGTTCGCAAATTCGCAGGGTGAATGCAAGCGGGTCATTGCCACAATGGATAACCGCGCCTAGCCGACGGCGATGGCTGATGCAGCGCCCCCCGCCGAACCCGACACCGATGATACGGCATCGACCACAAGACCCATTTCGCGCAATCGCATGGCGTTGCTGTTCATGGTCATGCTGGTGACGGCTGCCGGCAATACGGCGATGCAGTCGGTCATGCCGTCGATCGGCACCGCGCTGAAAGTGGACGATGTATGGATCAGCCTGGCGTATACCTGGTCGGCCTTGCTGTGGATGATCTGCGCCCCGATATGGGCCCGGCGCAGCGACCGGCGCGGCCGCAAGGCGATGATGGCATTGGGTCTGGTAGGCTTCATCGCATCGATGGGGCTGTGCGGCATTATCCTGTGGTTCGGATTGCTGGGGCTGATCCCCGCCTTGTGGACACTGATCCTGTTTGCCGTCGCCCGTAGCCTGTATGGCGGTTTTGGATCGGCAGCCCCGCCTGCGGTCCAGGCTTATGTCGCCGCACGCACCGCGCGGTCGCAGCGCACGCAGGCACTATCGCTGATTGCATCCAGTTTCGGGCTCGGCACCGTAATCGGCCCGGCTCTGGCGCCGTTGCTGGTGTTGCCGGGATTGGGCCTTACCGGCCCGTTTCTGGCGTTTGCCCTGTTCGGGGTAGCGACACTGATCGCGTTGCGAGTGTTTTTGCCCAATGACGAACCGCAATTCGCGGCGCGCGGGCTCGCTTACGGCGCACCCTATGGCGCGTCTTCCAACGATGGTTCGGCGAATACGGATGAAGACGGCGAACCCACCGCGCCTTTGCGCCCCGCAGGACCGGCAAGGAATATGGGCTGGTGGGAACCGCGTTTGCGCCCATGGGTGCTGACTGGATTGCTGGGCGGTCACGCCCACGCCATGATCCTGGGTATTGCCGGATTTCTGGTGCTGGACCGGCTGGGGCTGCGCGATACGCCGATGGCCGGCGCGGGTCCGGTCGGGATCGTGCTGATGTGCGGCGCCATTGCGACCTTGCTGGCGCAATGGGGCATCATTCCGCGCATGAATTTAGGGCCGCGTGCCGCCATCCTTCTGGGTGTATCACTGGCGGCGGTCGGCGTGCTGCTGTTCGGTGCTGCCCGCGATTTGCACGGTATCGCCTTGGGTTACGCGATAGCCTCCCTTGGCTTCGGGCTGTTCCGCCCCGGGTTCAATGCCGGGGCATCGCTGGCCGTATCGCGGGCCGAACAGGGGGAGGCATCGGGTGTGGTTGCATCGGTCACCGGCGCTGCGTTCATCGTGGCGCCGGCTTTCGGGGTATTGCTATACAATTGGTCGCAATGGCTGGGTTTCGCAATCGTCATCGGCCTGTGCGCTGCCGTATGGCTGATCGCCTGGACCAACCTCGCACGTGACGAAGTGATGACCGTGGACACACATTAAAGAATTTCCTCGACAGTTTCCTTCGGCCGGCACAGGCGCACGCCCTTTTCCGTTTCGACCAAAGGCCGTTCGATCAGTGCGGGGTTTGCCATCATCGCGTCGAGCACAATTTCCCCATCGGCCTGGGCAAGCCCGCGTTCCTCGGCATCGGTACCACGCAGGCGCAAACCATTTGCCGGCGTCATTCCTGCGTCGGCGAACAATTGCACCAGCTTGTCGCGTGTCGGCGGTGATTTGAGATATTCGACGACGCGCACTTCCACGTCGGCGCGTTGCTGCAGGATGGCCAGAGTGTTGCGGGATGTCCCGCAATTCGGATTGTGCCAGATGGTTGCTTGCATGAATGCTCCTTCGTAATCGGGTGTGCCGAAGATCCTACGCCAGCTGCATTTGAAATAAAACGCTCCGTTTGCCTCAAGGCGGTTGCAATTGAGATTGGTTCGCAATAGCAGCGGCTGCGATAAGCAAATCGCGAATCATTCGCAATAAGGGGCTCTATGACCAATCGCATCGGTCCATCCGTATTTTTCGCTACCGCCGCCTTCATAGCGCCCGTCACCGCGCTGTCGGCCAAGGAGACGCTGGATGAGGATCGCGAGTATCTGCCAGCGGAAATTCTCGTCGTGGCGCAACCCGATGGCTATGCGATTACCGATGGTTCCACGGGTACCAAGACGCCGACTGCATTGATCGACGTGCCGCAGACCGTACAGATTATCACCAAGGATCAATTGGACGATCAGGCGGTCCGCCAATTGGGGCAGGCATTGCGCTATATACCGGGCATCAGCCTGGAAACCGGCGAAGGGCATCGGGACGAGGTGTTCATTCGCGGACAGGAAAGCACAGCCGATTTCTATCTCGACGGGCTGCGCGACGATGCCCAATATTACCGCCCGCTCTATAACATATCGCGGATCGAGGTTCTGAAAGGCGCCAACGCGCTGATCTTTGGACGTGGCGGCGGCGGCGGCGTGATCAACCGGGTCAGCAAAACCGCCGATCTTACGGATGATTTCATAAGCGGCGATGCGTCCCTCGACAGTTTCGGTGCATTCGCCATAAGCGGCGATGTCAATCGCGCTTTGAGCGACACCGCCGCTTTGCGTATGAATGCCACCTACGAAGAATTCGGCAACCACCGCGATTTCTACGAAGGTCGCTTTATCGGCATTGCGCCTACGATTTCCGTGGATCTGGGTGTCGATACCCGCCTGACCGCGCATTATTCCTATGATGACGATCGCCGCCTGACCGATCGCGGCGTTCCTTCGATCGATGGCGGTCCATTGCGCGGTTTCGATAAGACCCTGTTCGGCGATCCTGATTTCAACACCGCGCGGGCCAAGGTGCACATTGCGCGCAGCCGTATCGATCATCGTTTCACCGATAGTCTGACTGGCAATGTGTCGGTGCAATATGCGGATTACGACAAGGCATATGCCAACGTCGTCCCCCTCGGTTTTCTGCCAAACGGCAACGTCCAATTTTCAGGATATCGCGATACGCAGCAGCGGGAAAACCTGATCGGACAGGCCAATCTGGTTTGGGATATTGCCACCGGCGCGCTGGAGCACACCGTATTGACCGGCGTGGAATTCAGCCGCCAGAACACGCAGAACGGCCGCGCCAATCTGACCTTTGCCGACGGCATGGGCGGAACGACTGCGCGGTTCGATGCGCCGCTGGCCCGAATTTTCGATTTCCCCCAATTGGGGCTGACCGCGCCGGTCCGATCGCGAGACAGCGAACTGCACGTCTTTTCCGCCTATCTTCAGGACCAGATCGCGATCGGCGATCACCTGCAGTTTATCGCCGGCGTACGTTTCGACCGTTTCGATCTCGATACGCTGGATGTGCTGGGCAATGTCGCGGGCGACCGGGTGGATGAAAAGTTCAGCCCACGGTTCGCAATCGTGGCAAAACCCACAGCAGCCCTGTCGATCTATGGCAGTTACGCGGAAAGTTTCCTGCCACAAGCCGGCGACCAGTTCCTGTTGCTGTCGCCTACCGACGCGGCCTTTGCGCCCGAAAAATTCACCAATTACGAATTCGGGGTAAAATGGGCGGCCCGGCCCGGCCTGTTCGTAACCGGCGCCGTTTTTCAGCTGGAGCGGACGAACACGCAGTTTACCAACGAAGATGGCCTGACGCTTCTTACCGGAGCCAGTCGGACGAAAGGGATCGAACTCAATCTGGTGGGCGAGATCGTTCCGGGCTGGCAGGCTAATATCGGCTACACCTATCTCGACGGCGAGATTACAAGCGACAGCGCGTTCGCCGATGCGGGCACCCGGCTTCAGCAATTGCCGGAACACCAGTTTGCCGCCTGGAACCATGTTGATCTGACCGACCGGTTCGGGTTCGGTCTGGGCATCATCCATCAGGACGAACAATTTGCATCCTTCACCAATCGGGTAACCCTGCCCGATTACTGGCGGGTCGATATCGCCGCCTTTTACGAAGTGAACGATCGCCTCGCATTCCAGCTCAATGTCGAAAATCTGCTGGATGAAGATTACTATCCCAGTGCGCATGGGGACAATAATATTCAGCCAGCCGCACCGCTGAGCGCCCGGATCGGGGTGCGTGTTACGATCTAATCGTCGTTGTCACGCGGACCAGATACGCGCAACGCGGGAACCGCATCTGCCGCATCGGCGGCGCTGATGGCGGGCGCAGGGGCGGCGCTGATCGTTTCCTGACGTAGAGCGACGCGGCCGGCGCGTTGCACGGCCTCGACCAGTCGGGGATACACGCCGCAGCGGCACAGATTGGGCACTGCATCCTCTATTTCCTTGCGCGAAGGCTGTGCATTGCGGGCAATTAGCGCCGCCGCCGCCATCACGATGCCGGGCGTGCAGAACCCGCACTGGATTGCCTGATGCGCGACCATGGCCTGCTGCACCGGGTGCGACCGGTCGCGGCTCAACCCCTCGATGGTCGTGACGAAGCGGCCTTCCGCCTCGGCGATGGTGATCAGGCAGCTTCGCAGCGCCTCCCCATCCACGTGCACCATGCACGCCCCGCAATCGCCCACTCCGCAGCCATATTTCGTGCCCGTCAGATTGGCGGCATCGCGCAGCGCCCACAGCAGCGGCGTGTCCGGGTCCATCGAAAACTGAAGCGGCTGACCGTTGACTGTCATGCGCGGCATACGAAAATTTCCTGCGATCTGGGACGCTGCTATTGCACAGGGGCACGCAGGCGACAATTCCCTTCCCCCGGCCCTCCCCCATCGCTAGGGCGCGGGGATGAGCGAAGACGCCAAACTTACGCGCGGCGATATTCGCGGGCATCTGGTGGCGCAGACATTGCCGATGATCGTGGGGGTTGCCGCCATCATGTCGATCGGCCTCGTCGATTCCTATTTTATCGGACAATTGGGCAGCGACCCGCTCGCCGCGATATCGTTCATCTTTCCCATCGGCGTCGCGCTGTCCAGCCTGGGCGTCGGGATCATGGTGGGCATCAATTCCATCGTCGCGCGCGCCCTTGGCGAAGGCGACCGCGACCGGGCAAGGGAACGCGCGAGTTTCGGCATCGTGTTCGCGGCGGGTACGGGCATTGTGCTGGCGGTCGCTTTGCTGGCGCTGCTCGATCCGTTATTTACATTGATGCAGGCGGATAAGGCGCTGCTGCCGCTTATCCGCATTTACATGGTACCTTATGCACTCGGCTTCCCGCTATTGCTGCTGATCATGGGTGTAAACGGCGTGTTGCGCGGTCAGGGAGAAGCCCGCAAGACATCCCTTGTTTCAATCAGTTACGCCGTCGCCAACTGGATACTCGATCCCATCTTCATCACCGGTGCATTGGGGTTCGAAGGGTTCGGGATAGCGGGCGCGGCCTATGCGACCATTATCGGCTGGGGTGTCGGTGCGGTTGTGGCATTCTGCCTTCTTGCGCGGACCGATATCCCATTCGAACTCGCCCGGGTGCGCGACTGCGAAATGCGGCCATCGATCCGGGCGCTTGGCAGCGTGGCCGGACCCGCCGCCTTTTCGAACGCCATCAATCCGGTCGGTCTTTCGGTGTTGACGGCGCTGATCGCGGCGCAGGGTCAGGATGCGGTCGCCGGCTTCGGCGCGGCCGGCCGTCTGCAAAGCTTCGCTGTCGTGCCGTTGCTGGCGCTATCGGGGGCCATTGGCGGTATCGTCGGGCAGAATTGGGGTGCGGGCGAAACCGATCGGGCGCGGCAGGCGATGGTATGGGCAGGCGGTTTCTGTATGATTTATGGACTGGCGATTGCCGCCGTCCTGTCGGTTGCCGGCGAATGGTTCGCAGCGTTCTTCTCCCAAGATGCGAAGGTGATAGCCGAATTTGCCCGATATCTAGCCATCGCGGCATGGGGCTATGCCGGATACGGTTTACTGATCGTCGGCAACGGTGCGCTCAATGCGGTCGACAGGGCCGGTTGGGCGCTGGCGCAAAGTTTCGGCCGGGTTTTCCTGGTCATGCTGCCGATTGCGTATCTGCTGCGGGGATCATGGGGCTCGCCAGCGATCTATACCGCAGAATTGGCGGCAAACATCGTCGGCGGCGGTGTGGCGCTGTTGTTGGTCTGGCGCCTGCTGGGCCGCAATCGGGCACCCGGCACGGCAAATTGACCGGGCCCGCATGCGATCTGTGCGGCAATAGTGACTAATACTTAACCATCTTGCCGCAAAGCCCGATCTGTTAGCGGATAAGGGTAAGCGTATGGACGATCTGCTGGAAGAATTCGTTGCGGAAACGCGCGAGATGGCAAGCGCTATCGAAGGCGAATTGATCGCATGGGAACGCGATCCCGCCGACCATGCGCGGCTGGATGCAATTTTTCGTTTCGTGCACACCGTTAAAGGCAATTGCGGGTTTTTCGATTTTCCCCAGCTCGAACGGCTCAGCCATGCCGCCGAAAGCGTTCTGGCCGAAGTCCGGGCGAACCGCCGGACAGCAGACAGTGCGCTGGTAAGCGCCATTCTGGCCATTATCGACCAAATCGTGGAACTGACCAATGCGATCGATGCGGGTAGGGAAACCGCGGAAGGCGGCGCTGCCATTGGCACTATCGAAGGCGATCCCGCCACCGGCGACCGGTTGATCGCGGCACTGGACGCTGGTGCCATCATCCCGGACGCTATCGTCTCCCCACCCATTGAATCAAGCCCCACCGAACCGGCCCCCATCGAACCGGGCCCCATCGAACCGGGCGCCATCGAACTGGAAGAACTGGCCGGCAATGCGGCTGTGGCCAAAGAACACCGCACCGACCCTTCGTTCCGTGCGCCTTCCGGTGGAATTGCTGGACCGGGTGATGAGCGGTATGTCGGACATGGTTCTGGCCCGCAACGATCTGGCTCGCCGGCTGCGCGAATCCGGGAATGAACCGGCTTTGGATGGCCCATTCGAACGGCTGTCGGCCATGCTGTCCGAAATGCGCGAGAATATCACGCGGATGCGGATGCAGCGGATCGATCATCTGTATTCGGCCCTGCCCCGGCTGGTCCGTGACATTGCGGCAGAACTGAACAAACAGGTCAGCATGGAATGCGAAGGGGGGGATGTTGAACTCGATCGCGAAATGATCGAAATGATCCGCGATCCCATTATGCATCTTATCAGAAATTGCGTCGATCACGGTATCGAAGCGCCTTCGGTTCGAGAAGCGGCCGGTAAAAGCCAGGATGGTATGTTGCGCATCGCGTCGCGCCAGTCGGGAAACCGCATCAGCATGATTATCGCGGACGATGGCGGGGGTCTGGATTTGAAACGAATTGCCGCGCAGGCAGTCAAAGCCGGTCTGACCACTCAGGAAGAATGCGACGGCTTGAGCGCCAGCGGCATCGCCGATCTGATTTTCCAGCCCGGCCTGTCCACCGCCGCCGCTGTCAGTACCGTTTCGGGCCGCGGTGTCGGCATGGACGTGGTGAAAGCGAATATCGAACGGATCGGCGGCACGATTGCCGTTTCCTCCACGCCCGGGCGCGGCACGCGGTTCGAACTGCAGCTGCCTTTGACACTCAGCATTATTTCGGCACTCACTGTCAGTATTGACGGACAGCTTTTCGCAATTCCGCATTCCTATGTGGAGGAAATCACTCATGGCCAATCGCGGAATGTCGAATTTGCACAGATCGGCGATAGCGATCTTTTGACGTTCCGAGGTAGCCGCCTTCCCTGTCTGACGTTGAACAACGTGCTGGATTTGAATCCGCGCCGCGCCGGTATGGACCAAAGGCTGGTTGTGCTCCGGCTTGGAAATGGCGCGCTGTTCGCGCTTGCTGTCGACAAAATCCACGATCAGGAAGATCTGGTTATCAAACCCCTGCCGCCGGTCATCATGCGCAGCCGGATTTATTCCGGCACGACGCTGCTTGACGATGGCCGCCCGGTGCCGATGCTGGACATACCCGCAATCGCGGAACTGAACGGCTTGAGCATCGACAAATTGGCTGGTCTGAATTCCACGACTGCGAAAGCCAGTCCGGCCCTGGCCGTGCCGACGCGCAGCATCATGACCTTTACCGATTTCAACGATGAGCTGCGCGCCCTCGACCTCAACCTTGTGGCCCGGATCGATCAGGTGGCGTTCAGCGCGCTGCATCGCGATGACGATCGCCATTACATGGTGATAGACGACAATATTGTCGATGTTGCAGGCCAATGTCCTGGTTCGGATGATGGCGCACCGGTGAAAGTGCTGCGGCTGAGCGACGGCACCACCCAGCTTGCCTATCCGGTTGCAAAACTTGGCGAAAGCATTGCCTATGGCGGCGAACTGAGCCCGGTGGATCCGGCTTCCCGCTTGCTGGGTATCGCCCTGGTCGATGGAACGCCGATACCGCTGATCGATGGTTACGCGTTGTTCGCCGGACGGCGCCAGTCCGATCGCCGCCGCCCCAAATGCCATCTGCCCGTGCACAATGAATGGAGCGACCGCATCCTGCGCCCGCTGGTGGAGGCAGCGGGTTACCGGGTCGCCGATCCGGCCAGCCGCGACATTCCCGATCCATCGGCCATCCGCATTCTAATGGCGAACGAGGACGGGCATGGCGAGAGGGAATATCACGATGCGGCAATGTCGGCAGCCACGATCCTGCTGCATGACGATCCCGCATATTCCGACACCAATTCGGGCGCCATCTATCTGCATGATCGGGCATCCATCATCGCCGCGCTGCGCAATGCAGGCAGCGACCGCAAACGGGCAAAAGCATCATGAACGATCTTTGCATTATTATGGACATTGCCGGCCGGACGGCTGCAATCAATGCCGCAGATGTGCAATCGGTGATAGAGCTGGAACAAATTCATCCGGTTCCCCGCACGCCCGCCTTTGTCAAAGGGCTGACTGCCATGCGCAGCCAGTCGCTGACGGTGATCGATGCGCGCTGCGCCATTGGAGTGGACACCGATACGCCATGCGGCGATCGGGCCGCGATCGTTCGGATCGACGGTTTCCTGTATGCGCTGCAGGTAGACGATATTCACGATGTGGCCACCATCCTGTCCGAACCGACGCCGGTTCCGGGGGGGCTGGGCGAGGCATGGCGCCGCGTTGCGCGCGGAATGATGGAAACAAGTGCAGGACCGGCACTTCTGCTGGATGTCGAGGCCATGATTAGGGGGCCGAGCGATAGAGCCGCTTAAACAGTTGATAACACAAAAGAAGTAATAAAAAACTGGTCGCACAGGGAAACGCACATGAAAACTTGTCTGATAGTCGATGATTCGCGGGTGATACGCAAAGTATCCCGCCACATACTTGAAACACTGGATTTCCGGGTCGACGAGGCGGAGAACGGCCAGGAAGGGGTGGACCGTTGCAAGGAACAGATGCCTGACGTCGTGCTGCTCGACTGGAATATGCCGGTCATGACCGGTATCGAATTCATCGTGCTGCTGCGCAAGCAACCCGGCGGCGACCGGCCCAAGGTGATATTCTGCACCACCGAAAACGACGTGGCGCATATCCGCGAGGCGATCAGCGCCGGCGCGGACGAATATGTCATGAAGCCTTTCGATCAGGAAACCCTGCAAATGAAACTGCAGCTCGTCGGTATGGGCTGAGGCATATAGCGCGGTGAACATTCGAACGGTTCCCGATATCGGCACCAGCCCGGGACGCAGCGCGCTTTCCAGGACGAACGCGGGTGCGGTATCATCCGTTCGGGTCATGATCGTCGATGACAGCCTGACAGTACGATCGGCGTTTGCGCGGATCATCGATGCGCAATCCGATCTGTGTGTGGTTCACAAAACCGGCAGCGGCGAACTGGCGCTGGTGGAACTCGGACGGCAAACGGTGGATGTTCTGCTGCTCGATCTGGAAATGCCCGGAATGGGCGGGTTGGCTGCATTGCCGAAAATTCTGGAAACGCAGCCCGACATTCAGGTGCTGGTCGTTTCGACCCTGACGCGCGACGGTGCGGAACACACGCTGGAGGCGCTGCGCATCGGGGCGGCGGACACCATGCTGAAGCCGCGTCCGGGCGAATTCCACGCCGAATATCGTGACGAATTGCTGGCGCGTATTCGCGCCCTGTCATCGCGTAGAAGCCTGCGCGGCGCGCCGTCGGTGCAGGTTCCCCTGCGGCCGGCCGGAAGTGCCGAACGAACCAGCACCCTGCGGCCAAAACTTATCGGGATCGGTGCATCGACAGGCGGTATCCACGCAATGTGCCGGATGCTGACCGGGTTCGATCCCGATATGCAGTTGCCGATTCTGGTAACCCAGCATCTGCCGCATTCCTTCATGGACGTATTTGCCCGTCAGCTGGAAATCGCCGGCGCCCGCCGCGCCCTGATCGCCACCGAAGGCATGGCGCTGGAACCGGGGCATATCTATATTGCGCCGGGCATAGGTCACCTGTGCGTCACTGCGACCAAAGACGGCTTCAAGACCCATCTTACCAAACAGCGCGCGGCGAGCGGCTGTATGCCATCCGTCGATCCCATGTTTTCCAGCATGGCGCGCGCCACCGGCGGCAATGCCGTGGGCATCGTACTGTCGGGAATGGGCAAGGACGGGTTGGCCGGCGCCAAGGCCCTGCACGATGCGGGCGGCGTCATCGTCGCGCAAGACGAGGGCAGCAGCGCCGTATGGGGTATGCCGGGGGCGGTAGCGACTGGCGGCTACACCTCTGCCATCCTGCCGCCGAATGCGCTTGCCGCCAGTCTCATGGCTTTTTTGCGGACCGCCCGATGGACATGAATTCCGCATCCTATCGCATCATTGCGGACCTGCTGGAGGCGCGGACCGGCCAACAGCTCACCGAAGCGCGCAAATGGCGTATCGGTACGGCCCTGATCGGCGTCCTGCGCAAACATCGCATCGCCAATACCGATCAGCTGGTGGGTATGCTGGCACAGCCTGCAACGGCGCCGCTTGCGCGCGAGGTGGTGGATGCGCTGCTCAACAACGAAACCTATTTTTTCCGCGATCGCCCCGTGTTCGATGCCCTGGCCCGTGACATTCTGCCCGGTCTGGCGCAAAAGCGGCAGGCGCAGCGCCGCCTGTCGATATGGTCCGCAGGCTGTTCGACCGGGCAGGAGGCCCTGTCTCTTGCCATGCTGTTCCAGCGTAATGCAGCGGCATGGCGCGGCTGGACAATCGAAATTCTGGGCACCGATGTATCCACGACTGCCGTGGAAAAGGCGCAAGCCGGGCTGTATAGCCAGTTCGAGATACAGCGCGGCTTGGGCATGACCGAAATGCTGCTGTATTTCGACGAAACGCTAGGGTCCTGGCAACCGAAACCGGAACTGCGGCGGATGATGCGTTTCAAACAGAGAAATCTGCTGGCCCCGCCACCCACTTTGCAGCGTTTCGATCTGGTCCTGTGCCGCAACGTGTTACTGTATTTCGACGATACGAAACGTGCGCTTGCGCTGGACCGGGTTGCCGATGCGCTGCGCCCCGATGGCTGGCTGATGCTGGGTTCGGGAGAAACGGTTAACAATCGTAGCGAACGGTTTACCCCGACTGCGGACCGGTTGGGACTGTTCCACGTGACCGCTGCCGACAAGCGCAGCGAAAAACTTGCGATCGGTTCGGGCCTGACCGTGGTTTCGGCCTTCGATCTGCGCATAGTGCAACGCCTGCGACAGACACATTGCGCGGCCGTAGGACAGCCACTCGATTAACCGTTTATTAGGTGCGTTTCCCTAAGCTGAGACTTGGCGCCGATCGGGTAATGGTGCGGGGGGACCAGATGCAGAACATATGGCGACAATCAGGCCTGATGCCGAAGCTTCTGGTGGTCGGGCCGCTGGTCGTGTTGTCCTGCATTTTCGCATTTCTGATCGTGGTCGTGGAAAACAGCGATAAATTTTCTTCCGCGCAGGCGACATCGTTATTGGTCGGTGGCTTCTCCGCCTATGCAGCGGCGTTCGCATTGACCTGCAACATGGGACTGCGGAACATCACCCGACTGCAGAAAATGGGGATGACCGACAGTCTCAGTCTTCTGCCTAACCGGCGTTCCGTGCATTCCGATCTGAAAAAGTATCGCGACAGGAACCAGGAAATGGCGGTCGCGCTGATCGATCTGGATGGCTTCAAGAACGTCAACGATCTGTATGGTCATGGCGTTGGCGATCAGGTGATCAAGGAAATTGCCGCGATGCTGACCGATGTATGCAGCAAGGACGCGGTATCCTACCGTCTTGGGGGCGACGAATTTGCGATCGCGACGGGCGGTCCGCTGGCCGGCACAATTCTGGAAAGCATCTGTCGCCGGGTTCTCGACCGTCTGGGACATCCGGTCAGCGTCGAAGACCGCCGTCTTTCCATCGGTGCCAGTATCGGACTGGCCCGGTCGGATGGTTCGGACGGTGTCGAAAGCAGCGAGATGTTGCGACGGGCCGATGTGGCCATGTATGCTTCCAAAACGAGCGGGAAGATGCGGTGCACATGGTTCAAAAAGGACTTCGATCGAGATCTGGAGGCAACGCGGGACATTTGCGAAGATTTGCGGGACGCCTTGCAAAACGATGAATTCGTGGTGCATTACCAGCCCTTGGTGGATGCCAAATCCGGCCGAGTCGTGGCGGTGGAATCGCTGATCCGCTGGATCCGGCCCGACGGCAAGGCCATTGGCCCGGACATATTCATCCCTATTGCCGAAGAGTCCGGACTGATCAATCCGATCGGTCTATACGTGCTGCGCCGCAGCTGCTTGGATGCGCGCGACTGGGGCGATATAGCCGTATCCGTAAACATTTCCGCAGCCCAGTTGCGCAATCCGGATTTCCCCACGCAGCTTGGCCAGATACTGGAAGAAACCGGCTTCGCGCCTGAGCGTCTGGAACTGGAAATTACGGAAACCAGCTTGGTGCTCGATCCAGTGGTTGCGGAACGCAGCCTCAATTTGATCCGCGCGTTCGGTGTAAACATTGCTCTTGATGATTTCGGCACCGGATACGCATCCATCGGGTTCCTGCGCCAGTTCAAGTTCCAGAAACTGAAAATCGACCGTTCGCTGGTCGTGAACTCCGCCGAAGATGCGGGCTCGCGCGCGATGATGCTGTCCAGCATTTCCATGGCCCAGGCATTGAAAATGTCGGTCACGGCAGAAGGCGTGGAGACATCGGCGCAGGGCGACCTCGTTCGGGCCGCCGGCTGCGATCAAATCCAGGGCTGGCTGTATTTCAAGGCCATGCCCAAAGACCAAATCGAACAGCATCTCAACCGGATATCGACACCCGTCGGCCATACCGGCATCTGGTCCGAACCGGCCCTGCGAAAGGCTGCATCATGAATTTGACCGATTATATTCTGGAAGGCACAAAGGTGCCCAGTCATCTGGAGAAGTATGTTGCGCAAAATACAGGCGCGAGCACCCAGGACGATGAAACCAGTGCGGCGCGAACCAACCGCCAGAACTTGATATTCAAGTTACAGAACCTCCCCATGAGGTCGAAAGTGCGCCTGGTATTGGGTTCCTTTCTTGCTCTCCTTTTACTCGTCGTTGCCGTCGCCGCCATCGGGATGAAGGACGTCTATAATAGATACAATGCGTCCGTCACGGTAACGGATGCAGCCACGCAGGCTATCGAACTGCGTAGTGAAATAGGCGCGGTTCGATATAATGCGGCAGGCTATTTCGTGTCGCAGGAAATTGGGGCTGCAAAACAGATAGAAGACAATCTGCGTGCCGCGCGGGGCCGGATCGCCACAATCAAAACCGCGACGGATGTGTACGCCCCGGATTTGTCGGACCAGTTGGCACCGATCGACCAGTCAATCGCCAATTACGGCACCACGTTCGATCAGATGAAAATTTCGCTTGATAACGGCCAGTCGGACCGAACCGGCGTATTGGCACGCCAACTGTCCGTGATCGGTGATACGATCTACCAACGTACCTACGCGTTCGAAAACGAATTGCAGCGCGAAGTGCGCTGGCACCAGACAAGCGGAATGGCGCGTTTTTTCGACCTCGTCTATGCGGTTACCATTCTAACCCTTATTGCTTTTATCACGCTTATTGTCGGGGTCAGATACCTGTCTGCCGATCTGGGCGACAAGATTGCGGAAATTACCGCGGGTATGAATACGCTGGCGCGCGGTTCGGTTGATTTCCAGATCGAAGGCGCGGAACGCACCGATGAAATCGGTGACATGATCCGGGCGCTGGATGTCTTCAAGCTCGGCAACATCCGTTTGGTGAAAAATGCCAAAGCCGCAGAGGAGCGGCTGGAGACCGAGCGCACGGAAGAGCTTGCCCGGGTGCAGGAGGTGGATCGGCTGGCTGCAGAACGCCGCGCCATGTTGAACGACCTTGCGGACCGTTTCGAACACACGGTGGGCGATATTGTCGGCGGGGTGGCGGCGGCGTCTTCGCAATTGATGGCGACGGCCGGAAGCATGGCGTCGACTGCGGATCAATCATCGAAACAATCGAGCTCGGTGGTCCGGTATATGAGCGAAGCGTCCGATGGGGTGACCGCCGCGGCCGCAGCCAGCGACGAATTCGCCATGTCGATCAGCGAGATCAGCCGCCAGGCGGCAACGTCCGCGCAGCTTGCCCGCAATGCATCAGATTCCGCGCAGGAAGCCGATGACACGATCGGCAATCTAGCCAATTCCGCCATGGAAATCGGCAATATAACGGCGTTGATCCAGTCTATTGCCAAACGTACGAACCTGCTGGCCCTGAACGCATCGATCGAGGCAGCCCGCGGCGGGGAAGCAGGCCGCGGCTTTGCCGTAGTCGCATCGGAAGTGAAGGAACTGGCCGCCCAGATCAGCCGCGCCACAGACGAGATTTCAGGCAAGATCGGGGCTATGCAAAGCTCGACCACCAATAGTGTGGAAGCGTTGCAGCAGGTCAGCAGCCAGATAGAACAGCTGGAAGCCACGGCCATCTCGATCGCATCGGCGGTGGATCAGCAATCCGTGGCGGGGCAAGATCTGGCACGCAATATCGATCTGGCAGCGCGCAGTACCGACGAGGTATCGGGCAGTATCGGCGAACTGCGGCAGGCATCGCTCGAAACGGGTGCCGCTGCTTCGCAGGTTTTGGGTTCCGCCACCGATCTCGAACGCCAGTCGGGCGATCTGCACCGGCAAGTGGACGATTTCCTGCGGCTGGTACGGCAAGGCGGGTCGGCAGCCTAGATCGGGTGCGACCTGGGCGCCGATTGGCGCATCAACGCTGCTGCAAGACCACCGGTGTCACCAGAAGCGGCTGCCCGCGATACCCTTGAACGGGCCGGCCAGGTCGGAGGTGATCCATCCGCCGTAAAATTCACCGGGCTGCGGCACGACTGTTTCGCCGTTCACACGGCACCGGTCGAACGGGGCCGCATAGAATGCCACATGATCCTTCAGCCCGGCGAACGCGGCGGAAGGGGCGGCATAGCTCCATCCCGCGCGCGGCAGCACGATATCTCCGATCACCACGTCCCAATACGTCGCGGCGCCTTTCCATTCGCATAGCGAACTGCCCTGCGCGCGCCGCAACACGCCATCGGCAATATCGGCTGGCGGCAGATAATAGCTGGGGGGATGGCTGGTTTCCAGGGTACGATATGCGGCCCGCGTATCGGCGATCACACGCCCGCCATGTTCGATCGTTATGCGGGCATCCGCCGGTTCGCAGATGGCTGGTCGTGGATATGACCATACACTCTCCTGACCGGGCAGCACGGGTTCCGGTTTCGGTCTCATGCTGCCCTACCCCGATCTTCGTCTGTCATCTTGCCTGCCGCCAGTTTCTGTAATCGCGGACGCAGGCGGAGGAACATTCGGTAGAGCGCCTCCAGCACCGGCACCACACCGGGCAGCCGCGCCATCAGACCGAGCGGTCTCAGCATGGGAACAGCGCGCCACATTGCGGCGAACGCCGCAGCGCCGGACAGCATTTTTCCATCCTCAAGCGCATGGAACCGTGCCAGCAATACTTGCCGGTCGATCGGGCAAGCGGCGTTTTCATCCGCTGCATCGATAAATTTTACGGCCCCGCTGCGATCCAGCGAGCGAATGAAAGCGATCTCTTTGCGGCAGAGCGGACAACCGCCATCATGCCATACGGTCAATTGGGTCATCTGTCGCATATGGGGTTTGTTTGCCCGGACGCACCCTTACTAAGGCGAAAATTTCTGTTACGACACGCTACAGCGTCCGCCGAAACTGTGTAAGAGAAAACAGGCCCATACAGGTGAGGCTTCGTACATAACGGCCGCACAATCGAGAAAACCGGTGGAAGGTTCGGCAATGACACAGGACGGATCGGTCAGTGCACTGGAAAAACGGTTCGGGCAGCATCTGACCCTGACCTATGCGGAACGCGACGCCCTGCGTTGGCTGGAACGGCGCGAACGCCAATATTGCGCGGGACACGTCGTGATACACGAAGGCGATCCGACATCGGTACTGCAGGTCGTGACGTCGGGCTGGCTGCATGGTTCCACCGAATTGCAAAGCGGCGGACGGCAGATCCTGCGTTTCTATTTCGTCGGCGATCTCACCACCACATTCTCGATCGCATGGGGATACAGCGCGGCGACGTTGACTGCGGTCAGCGACTGCACCTTGTATGAATTGCCGCGCGACGCGCTGGGCCGATTGTTCCGCGATCATCCCCGGCTAGGTGCCCTCCTGTACGGGATCGGCGCATCGGAACAGGTCGCGATGGCGGACCGCCTGACTTCGGTCGGACGCACCAGTGGCATGACCAGGATCGCCACCTTGCTGCTCGACATACGGTCGCGATTGCGGGTGATCGATGGCGACAAGGGTGCGACGTTCGAATTGCCGCTGACGCTGCAGGATCTGGGCGATGCAGTGGGCCTGACCAAAACCCATGTCAGCCGCACGCTGAAAATGCTGGAGGATGACGGGCTGGTCGAGCGTGAGGGAAAGATCATTCGCATAATCGATATCGACACATTGGCCAAGCGCGTCGACTTCAAGGATCGGCATCAGCATATCGCGACCGACTGGTTGCCGGATAACGGCACCGTGTGACATAGATTACCCCGGTGTCTGTCGCCGGTAACCTATGTCACTGAAATACGGTTTATTGTCGTGATTCAATTGCTGAACATGGACGGCGCCTGTTTCAGGGCGTCTATGGCTGCGACAATGGCGCAGCACCTGCGCCCATCAAAGCTGGAGCAGAATCATGGCAGAAAAACTGGGAGTGGCGTTTATCGGTCTGGGCGGCGCGGTCGCGACGACGGCGGTTGCCGGGATTGAAATGATCAAGGCCGGGTCCAACAGTTTGAAGGGACTGCCCCTTGCCGACCGCGACATTACAGGAATGGCAGCCTACCGCGATCTCGAATTCGGCGGCTGGGATCTGACGTCCGACGATCTTGCCACCTGCGCGGTACGCCACGGTGTGCTGGGCGCGGATGAAATTTCCGGCGGGGCGGATGCGATGTCTTCGATGAAAGCGTGGCCCGCCGTTGGCAGCACCGCACATTGCGCCAATATCGATGGCAACAACCGCATGGCGGACGGCCATCGCGCGGCGGTAGCCCAGATTAGCGACGATCTTGCGAAATTCCGTAAGGAACGCGGTCTGGACCGGGTGGTGGTGATCAATCTGGCTTCGACCGAAAAAATGCCCGACGCGGATGCCAGAAGCCTGGAATCGCTGGACGCATTCGAAAAGGGGCTGGACGATAACGATCCAGCGATCAGCCCCGCAATGCTATATGCCTATGCCGCTATCGCATCCGACACGCCTTATGCCAATTTCACGCCTTCGGTGGCTGCCGATGTGGCGCCGCTTGCCGAATTGGCTACCCAGCGCAATGTGCCTGTCGGCGGGAAGGACGGCAAGACGGGCCAGACTTTTCTGAAAACGGTCATCGCCCCTGCCCTGCGCGAACGCTCGCTGCACGTGGATGGCTGGTTTTCCACCAACATCCTTGGCAATTCGGACGGTCTGGCGCTGGACGATCCCAAATCCTTAGCGTCCAAGTTGGGTACCAAAGGCAGCGTTCTGGACGATATTCTGGGTTACGAGGTCAAGAACCACATTATCATGATCCATTATTATCCACCGCGCGGTGACGATAAGGAAGCGTGGGACAATATCGACCTCACCGGGTTTCTGGGGCAGAAGATGCAGCTGAAACTGAATTTTCTGTGCAAGGATTCCATCCTGGCGGCGCCACTGGCGATTGAGATTGCTCGCTGCATCGATCTTGCAGCCAAGCGCGGCCAGGGCGGTGTACGCGAGGAACTGAGCCTGTTCTTCAAATTGCCGCAAACCGCAAAAGGCGCAGCCCCGATCCATGATTTCCCCCAGCAGCAGGCCATGCTGGATCGATGGCTGACCGATAACGGCCAGTGAAACCGCTAAAGAAATCGCCGATGAGCCCGCCTTCGCAAAGCCTCTCCAGTGAACCTGTCAGCGAGCCTGCCATGACCGGCCTGTCCCCGGCCGCCTTGCCGCTGATGCGCGAATTGGGCGATCTCAAGCGGATCCATTCCGCCAGCAATGACGGGTCGATCGCAACGCGGCTGTTCGAAGCAGGCTGGGCTGCCTGGCTGGGCGGAAAAGAACGCGCGCCGATTGCCTACCGCGCAATGGCTGCAGGTCTGGCAGCGGCGCGGCTAGGCGATCTCGATCACGGGACGCTGGGTTTGCTGGGCCTTTCCGATGCGGATCGCATTTCGGTTCTGGAACGCAGTATCGATGAGGTTTCCACGATACTGGCCGGCGATCTGGTACAGACGCTGAAGAACCATCTTGACCAACCTCTCGACCGGCCTCTGGACAGCGCCGCCGGTTTGCCGCGTTCTATCGCCTTGCTTCGCGATCAGCCGCGGGCAGGCGTGACCGGGCCGGGACGGCCCCGGATCATGCTGCAACCGGAAGAAAACCATGCCGAACATAGTTTCGTGGTTGCGCTTTACGCGGGACTGCTGGCACCGTTCTACCACGCGGACCCGGCGGAAGCGTTCTGGCACGGGATGATCCACCATCTGCATAGCGCAGCCATGCCCGATGCCGGCTATACCGGGGAAATCCTGCTCGGCGACAGGCTGGACGATGTCATCGAACGCGCGCGGCGGATTGCACTGCATGATCTGCCGGACGACCATGCGCAGATATGCCAAACACATCTTTCCGCAATCGCCGATGACGCCACGCCTGCCGCACGCGCGTTCCACGCGGCGGATGTGATCGACCGGGTTATCGAGATTGAACAGCATCTGAAACGAAGCGCCGTTACGATGGATGTAGTGCTGGACGATTACGGGCTGGTGCATGACGGGCCGGTGAAGGGTTTTCACGATCAGGTGCTGGCAGAGATCGGCCTGCCGTGACTTGGGTGTCCCCCACCACCGGCCGCGTTCTGCACGCAGATACGCCGCATTCGCTCAGTGACGGGCAGTTCGAACGCTGGCCGGTGGTTGATGGCATCCCTTATCTGCGCACCGAAAGCGAAGGGCTGGTGGCGCTTGCACTGAAGGAACTCGATGCGGGCAATATGGATGCCGCGCTGGTCGCATTGCTGACGGATCAGGATGGCTGGTGGACCGGACCTGCGACCGATCTGGATGAATTGCGCGAACTAGTGGCCAATCGCGATACGCTGACGCTGCGCGCAGCAATGCAGTTGCTGCGCTATGGCCCCGTCGCCGATTATTTTGCGCATCGCTGGTCCGATCCCACCTATATTGCCGGGCTGGCGCTGCTGGAAGCGCATTGGACTGCGCCCGCGACCGCATTCGAATTGGCCGGTGGCATCGGCCATTATGCACGGGAACTGGAACGGCGCGGGGTGCGCTGCACCAGCGGCGACATCGTGTTTTCCAAATGCTGGCTGGCAAAGAACTGGATATCGCCACACAGCGAATATGTGGTGTTCGATGCGAAAGATAGTTGGCCGCTGGGCGATCGCCGGTTCGATCTGGTGCATTGTCAGGATGCGTTCTACTTCCTGCCGGACCAGCCGAAAATTGCGGACCGATTGCGGGCGGCGGTAAGCGATGCCGGCACGCTGGCGGTGGGACATTTGCACAATGACAATGTGGCCGGTGGCGCATTGGGGCCGGCAAAAGCGGCAAAAGACTGGCAGAACCTGTTTCCCGAAGCACGGGTTTACGACGAACGGGATCTGCGTTCGGCATTTCTCGATGGCAGTGTGCCGCAGGCGAATGGCTGGCACGACGACACGGCGCTGGAAGCATGGTCGGTGGTCGAAAACGGCGGAGCGGCCAGAGCGATTACGGGCGTTCTGGCAGACCCCCCCGCCGATGCGGTTCTAACGCCCAATCCGCTGATCGAAAACGGCGCGCCGGTTTGGCCATCCACCCGATACCAGCGTGAATATGGCAAAGCGGCAACCTGGCCCAATCCCGATCGCGGATCGGAGCCCGAACGCGACCGGCGTCTGGTCGATCTGCCGGAGCGCTGGTGATGACAGAGGGATTTCGCTGGGGCATCGCAGGTTACGGCTGGGTCGCGCGCGATTATGTCGGCCCGGCCATGCAGGCTGCCGGTCATCGTTTGACGGCCATTGCCGATCCGTCCGAGACTGCGCGGATGGCAGCAACGGGCGCGGATATCGCTGCTTTTGAAGATTTCGCCGACGTGATCGCGGCGGGCAATATCGATGCGCTGTATGTCGCCACTCCGAACCATCTTCATGCCGCGCCCGCAATAGCCGCGATGGAGGCCGGCATTCCGGTGCTATGCGAAAAACCCATGGCGGCGCAATTGACGGATGCGGAACGGATTGCCGATACAGCCAGGCACACGGGCACGCTGTACGGAACCGCGTTCGACCAGCGCCACCACCCTGCCCATCGCCGGCTGGCTGCGCTGATTGCCGACGGTGCGATCGGGCGGCCGATTGCGGTGCGCATCGTCTATGCCTGCTGGGTCGACCCGCTATTCGCCCCGGGCGATCCGCAGGCGGAAAACTGGCGCATGGCCGAAGAAAAGGCGGGTGGCGGCGCGGTCATCGATCTGGCGCTGCATGGCCTCGATCTGGCGCAGATGCTGCTCGACGATCCGCTGGACCGACTGGCAATCATGCTGCAACGGCGCATTCACGACTATGCGGTGGACGATGGCGGAATATTGACCGGGCGCACCCGGCAGGGCGCCTTGGTGTCTGCCCATGTCGCGTATAACTGCCCGGAAAATCTCCCCCGCCGCCGGTTGGAAGTGCTCGGCGAAAACGGGCTTCTGACGGCCATCGATACGATGGGCCAGACTGCGGGGGGAACGCTGACATTGCAGAAACGCGATCGTGCGGCGCAACCTGTATCGTTCGATACGCAGGGATCGCCATTCGCAGCGCAGCTCGCCGCGTTTGCCGATGCGGTCGAGGGCCGGCCGCATGATTTTTCATGTGCGCGCGATATCGCCTTGATGCGCCTGTTCGACGCTGCCCATAAAACCGCTCAGGAGGACACCCACACATGTTAGCGCCAATGTCTGCAAGCCGATGCCATTAACCCACTGGGCCTGTGCCAATTGCGGCTTTTGGCAAATGCATTTCGCCCCGCCCGATTGCCCGATCTGCGTCGATGTGCGCAACGATTTGCCGCAGGATGGCTGGAACTTCCTGCCCGAAAGCGATGTCGCCGTTAGCCATGGCGGAACATTCCGCGAAGTGGCGGACGGATTGTGGGGGTTTACCACCACGCCCCATCTCGGGCTTGCGGGCACCGGCTGGCTGCTGGTGCGGCCCGGCGGCAACATCGCGTTCGAAGCTGCGCCCTATTATTCTGCACCTATGCTGGAAAAAATCGCGGAATTGGGCGGTATTGCAACACTCGCCGCCAGCCATGTGCACGGATATGGGGCGCTGTTTCAGTTGCAGCGCGAATTTGCACCCGCCGCGCTCGCCATCCACAAGGATGATCTGAATTATACCAAGGCGTTTCACGTCACTGCGCCCTACGACGATACGCTGGAACTGGGCGATGGATGCACGCTGCATCATGTGGGCGGCCATTATGCAGGCCAGGCTGCGCTCCACGATGCGGCAGCAGGACGATTGTTCTGCGGCGATATGTTCAAGATCGATCAGGCCGCGGATGGCCGGTCCACCCATGCGTCCAGCCATAAGGCGTTTCACAAGAACATCCCGCTCACTCATGGCGAATTGCGCAAATACCGCGATACGATTGCGCCCTTGGCGTTCACCGCGGTGCTTACTCCGTTCGAATATGCGCCGGAAGTCGGGCGCGAAACCGCTCTCGCCATTCTGGATGATGCCCTGGCCCACCCACCCCAAGTAAGAAGATTTACCCTATGAATACGAATGGCACGAACACGGGCGGCACGAACATGGGCGGCATGAACATAAGCGGCCTGCCCGCCGATCTGCCCGATGCTGCGCGCGCCTATATCGATGCGTTTCCCAAGGGCGAGATCGTCGCTTTCCCCATCGATCCGATCGATCGGGTGGGCATCCCGGTATGGATTGTGGCGCTGTTTGCGGAAAACGAACCGTTGCTGGATGGCGTGATGCCCTATGGCGTCGGCTATGGGGCGGATGAAGGGCAGGCAATCCTGGGCGCGATGGGCGAAATTGCGGAAATGGTGTTTCCGGCCCTGTCGCTTTCGCAGCGAACCAAAACGCGGGCATCCTATAACGACCTTCTGGCCAATCTGGGGGAAAGATCGGTTGCCGATCCGTTGACGCTGTGCCTGCCGGCAGGATCACCGGTCACCCGCGACACACCGCTGGAATGGGTGGAGGCGGTGCGCCATGCGGACCGTTCGACCGTGCTCGTTCCGATCGATCTTGCGGCGTATAATTCGGCGGAACTGTCGCCCGGCTACACCCCCTTCACCACCATCATATCGAACGGCATGGGCGCTGGGCCGGACCTGGACTGGGCCGTCGGCCACGGTCTGTGCGAAATATTGCAGCGCGATGGCAACGGCCTTCTGTTTCGCGCCCTGGATCGGGGTATTGCCCTGGATTTGCCGGACGATCCCACACCAAGCACTGCGGCATTACTGGCGAGATACGATGCCGCCGGTATCCGCCCTATCGTTAAGTTCGCGACCGACGAATTCGGCATCTGCAATCTGTATTGCGTCGGTGTGGACGAACACGGGGTGCCGGCCGAACCGATCATGGTGTCAAGCTGCGGGGAGGCTGCGCATCCCGATGCCCATGCCGCACTCGAAAAAGCGTTGACGGAATATGCGGCCAGCCGCGCGCGCAAGGCTTACGCGCATGGCGATGACACGCGCACCCGTGCATTGAGCCCTGCAGGCTATGTCGACCGGTTTCTCGCCCGCAGCGGCGGCGCGGCCAAAAGTTCCGACACGCGTGCGCTGGATGCGATGATCAATTGGCAATCGCGCGATGCGCGGCAGATCCGCGAATGGCTGGCCTCCAATATGCTGGCGGAAACGACCCGCAAATCCTTTGCCAGCCTGCCGCATACACCCTGCGAAGGACCACGCGATCGCGGGCGGTTCGCGCTGGACCGGGTAGGCAAAGCCGGCTTCGATGTGCTGTATGTCGACATGAGCCCGGATCAGTGCCCGGTATCGACAGTCAAGCTGATCGTGCCGGGAATGGAGGTGGAAACCATGAGCTATTACCGCATCGGCGAACGCGGGGTTCGCAAGCTGATGGAACAGGACAGCCCGCTCATCCGCTTCGGCACGCCGCGCAAGGGGCTGGAACCGGTGCGATTGACCCCGCAGGCGCTTGACGGTTTCGATCGGCAGCCATTGTTCGACACGCAATTGGCGAATGCCACAGTCGGGCAGCTATACCCGCTCTATCGCGAGCCGGAAGCGCATCATGCTGCCGCAGCCGCGAGGCAACGCCTGTCATGAGCCTGCGCTTCGCCTACAACACAAATGGTGCGGCCAATCACCGGCTGGACGATGCATTGCGGCTGATCGCGGATAGCGGCTATGCCGGCGCGGCGATCACTCTGGACCATCATCATTGCGATCCCTTCGCGGATCGCTGGCAGGCGGAGGCGGAGCGGATTGCCCGATTGCTGGACGATCTGAAACTGGCCGCGATCGTGGAAACGGGTGCGCGTTTCCTGCTGGATCCGCGTGCCAAACACGAACCGACTTTGATCTCTCCTGAACGCGAAGGGCGCGCACGACGCGTCGCCTTTCTTAGCCGTGCAATCGATATTGCTGCAATCTGGAGCGCCGATGCGGTCAGTTTCTGGGCTGGCGTTCCGCGCCCCGAAGTGGGGCATGATCAGGCGATCGACTGGTTGCATGACGGGCTGGCCCGCGTGCTCGATCACGCAGAAGCCTGCAATGTGGATGCGGCGTTCGAACCGGAACCGGGTATGCTGATCGAAACCTGCGCCGAATGGGCGCAATTGCATGAACGCCATCCGCGTCTGAAACTGGCGCTGGACACCGGCCACTGCATCGTCAGCCAGGATATCGACCCGGCCGAAGCCGTTCGGCTATATGCCGATCACCTCGGCACCGTAGCGATCGAGGATATGAAAACCGGCGTGCATATCCATCTACCGTTCGGCGAAGGCGATATGGATGTGCCGGCGATCCTGCGGGCGTTGACCGAAGTGGGTTTCAGTCGGCTGGTTTCGGTGGAACTGTCGCGCGAAAGCCCCCGTGCACACGAGGCCATACCGCAAAGCATCGCCTTTCTGCAGGAACAGTGCGCCCCATGAAAATATGCTTTGTGAGCCGGCGGTTCTTTCCCGCGATCAGCGGCATGTCGATCTATGCCATCAATCTGCTGCGCCAACTGGTTGCGCAGGGGCACGACGTGACGATGATCAGCCAATATCGCGGCGATGAATTCGGCAAAAATGTCTATGGCGGGGGACCGCCGCCGCCTGTGCCCGGCGTAAAAATTATCGGCCTGGAACAGCTTGGCGAACAGGAAAATGGCGATTTCGAACGCGATATCGAAACTATGGTCGCGGCCATCGTCACTGCGCATACGGCCGGAAAATTCGATGTGCTGCACGCACAATACGGGTATCCCACCGGTTGGGCTACGCTGCTTGCGGGCCAGCGATTGCAACTGCCCGTCGCCGTTTCGATCCAGGGGGGCGATGGTCATTGGGTCGGATCCTGCTGCGAAACGCACCGGCTTGCAATGCTGCGCGTGCTCGACAATTCCAACCGAGTGCTGATCGGCGGGGAAAGTTTCGCGCGCGAAGTCAACTTGCGGCTGGGCACGCCCATGGACCGCTTCACCTATGTCCCCGGCGCGGTGGATACGAACCATTTTACGCCTGCCACGTCGCAGCCCCCCGTCCCGGTACGCATATTGTATCACGGGCGAGTCGATCGCCGCAAAGGGGTACTGGATTTCATCGACGCGTGCGGACGTCTCGTCGGGGATTGGCGCGCCACTATTTCGGGTATCGGCCCCGATCTCGTCCCGGCTCAGACGCTCGCCGCCGACTTGGGCCTGACAGACCGGATAGCGTTTACCGGTTACGCGGATTATGCCGATGTGCCCGCCATTTACCGAAAGCACCACATCTTCGCGTCCCCCACTTACGCGGAGGGGTTCTCCAACACCATTCTCGAAGCCATGGCGAGTGGACTGGCCATCGTGTCGTGCCACGCGGTTGGCGTGTCGGACTGCCTTCGCGATGGGGAGAACGCACTTCTGGTGCAGCCGGGTGATGTTGCTGCACAAACGGACGCGTTGCAGCGGCTGATCGACGACGAGGCGGAGCGTCGGAGGCTGGCCGATGCGGCGTTGGCCGAATGTCGCACGACCTATAGCTGGGAAATCGTGGCCGGGATGATCGCCGATATCTACGCCGATGTTGCGCAGGAGCCCGCGCCCGCATCGGTCGATGCGCAGCTGCCGCGCGATCCTGAATGCCGGTTCCGGCGCGAACCGCATCTGCTGTGAAACGCGTGCTCGCGGTCTCGCCCCATCTGGACGACGCGATTTTTTCCGCCGGGGGCACTTTGGCAGCCCATGTGTCTGCGGGGGACCGCGTCATCATCGCTACGTGTTTTACCGCCAATGTTGCGCAGCCGTCCGGCTTCGCGCTGGCGTGCCAGCTGGATAAGGGATTGCCCGCGGAAACCGATTACATGGCGCTGCGCCGCACCGAAGACCGCGATGCCTGCGCCATTATCGGGGCGCAAGCTGTGCATCTGCCGTTCCTGGAGGCGCCGCACCGGGGATATGAATGCGCCGATGCCCTGTTCGCGGCGCCGCTGGTATCGGACAGGGTCGCCGCCGATCTCATTATCGCGCTGAGCAGCCTGGTCGATAATTTCGGCCCCGACCTTATCTACGGCCCCTGGGGGATCGGCGGACATGTCGATCATCTCGTTGTTCGCCGGGCGTTGGAGCAGGTCGGACCCTCTGCGCCGATACTTTGGTGGGAAGATTACCCCTATGCCATGAAAGCGCCAGCCCCCCCTCCTGCGATCGAGCGGCAGCAGATCGAGGCCGAACCTGCCGCGAGAAAACTTGCCGCGACACTGGCCTATCAAAGCCAGCTCGGGTTTCAATTCGGTGGTGTGGACGGGGCACGCCAGGCGCTGGCAAACTGGCGAACAGAAGGGTTCGCCGCCTGATCGGCGCCCAGAGACCGTACAACATAGCGCGCAGGCTGGCATGTGTTCAGCATTCAATGATGTGGGCGGTCTTCCTGAACTCGCCCCCGGTCACCACAGCGATGCTGACGAACGCTGGATACGGTGTATCAACGACCGGCGATTGCATCGGACACGAATTTGCGTAAAACCTGTCGACGTCTGCCACACGATTGCTCTGGACGGCGGTGGACGAGAATGACGCATTACAAAATCTGCGCCCGATTTGTTGAACGGGTTGGGGGACATTGAAATTGGATAAAAGCACAGCGGAGCGCCGCGGTTTTCTGGCCTGGGTCGAACGCGCCGGCAATCGCCTGCCCGATCCGGTATTCATATTTCTGTATCTGGTCATAGCCCTTATGGCCATAAGCCTATGGGCATCCTGGGCGGGTATCAGCGCGCTGCATCCGACGACGCTGGACGAAGCAACGGGGCAACCCCTGCTCATCAGTGCGGACAGCTTGCTTTCGCCCGACAATATCAAACGCCTCCTTACCGAAATGCCGACCACGTTTACGCATTTTCACCCTTTGGGCTATGTTCTGGTCGTGATGCTCGGCGCCGGAGTGGCGGAACGATCGGGCCTGTTCGGCACGGCCATGCGGGCCGCCGTCGGCAATGCCCCCAAACTGTTGCTGACGCCGCTGGTCGCACTGACCGCGATGGTCGGCAATCTGGCGGCTGATGCTGCCTATGTGGTTCTCATCCCGCTCGCGGGCGTGATCTTTGCGGCGGCGGGCCGCCACCCAATTGCGGGGATCGCGGCCGCTTTTGCCGGGGTATCGGGCGGATTTTCCGCAAATCTGTTTCCAGGGCAGCTGGATGCATTGCTGTTCGGCATCACCGAAGCCGCGGTGGAAACGGTATTTACCGATTTTCAGGCGAATATCGCAGGCAACTGGTATTTCATACTCGCGATGACATTTCTGTATCTGCCCACGATCTGGTACGTAACGGACAGGATTATCGAACCACGACTGGGCAAGTATACAGCAACCGGCGCGCAGGCGATTACCGCAGGGGCCGCGCTTGAACAGTCGGATGCCTCCACTGACAGCGTAGAGGTAGACGATGTGCAAAGCGAACTGACCCGCGGGCAGCGCAAGGGGCTTCGCTGGGCCGGTCTCGCTAGCCTTGCGGTAATTACCGTGTGGACAGTGCTGACCTGGGGGCCCGGCACCGCCTTGCTGGATGAAACGGCGACGCCGGAAGCGCGGCTGACACCGTTCTATCAGTCTCTCGTGGCGGGGTTCTTCATCCTGTTCCTGTTGGCCGGTTATGCTTACGGGAAAGCGGCAGGCACGATTGCCACGCACCGCGACATTGTGAAGATGATGTCCGATTCCATGGGGGATCTTGCCTATTATCTGGTGCTTGCGTTTGCCGCTGCGCATTTCGTGGCGATGTTTGCCTGGTCGAACCTTGGCCTGATCATCGCGGTTCATGGCGCCGATGGCCTGCGCGCCTTGTCGCTTCCTGCGCCGGTGCTGCTGGCGCTCATCGTTCTGTTTACCGGTATGCTGAATTTGTTCGTAGGCTCTGCGAGCGCAAAATGGGCGCTTCTCGCACCGGTTCTGGTGCCCATGCTGATGCTGCTTGGAATAAGCCCGGAAATGACCACCGCCGCATATCGCGTTGGTGATAGCGCAACGAACATTATCACGCCGCTCATGGTCTATTTTCCGCTGATTTTGGTATTCTGCCAACGCTGGGTTCCTGAATTCGGTATCGGCAGCCTGATGGCAACGATGCTTCCGTACTCGCTGTGGCTGTTGGCGGGGGGTGTCGCGCTGGTGATGCTCTGGGTTGGGCTTGCCTGGCCGCTCGGCCCGGGCGCTCCGGTATTTATTCCGCAATAAGGCCGACTGACACAAGGTACGCCGAGGCTTCGTTGTAATAATACCGGCTGCAGCGGCAACGCGAACCCTTCGGACTATTCATGCACAGTAGCGGTGATTTCGCGGTTCACACCTCAGGCGTAAACTACTCGCGCTCTGGCACTGTATCTTACCCAGCACGCTAGATATCCAACTGCACTGACGCCAGGATCCCACCGAGACTGCCGCGCCGTACGTGCGTCGCTGTCCGACTTGCGGACCAGAGCACCCTGTCTTTTATGGACGGACGGCTGTCGCGACCGCATATTGGCACAACGGCTGACGAACGGCGTAGTCGCGTTCGGCCAAGCCAAACCTGAGGGACTGATTGTCTAGGAAAAAAACTGGTTGCGGGGGTTGGATTTGAACCAACGACCTTCAGGTTATGAGCCTGACGAGCTACCGGACTGCTCCACCCCGCGTCACCATAAGCTGCCGAAAACCGATCCGGCACTGTTCGATCGGAATCATTTTCCGATTGAAGCGACGCCAAAGCTGCGAGTGCTTTGAACGTCAAAAAGGGCTGACCGGTAAGGGTCAGCCCTGTTGACTTGTAAATGGGTTTTTTACCGCGCAACCGCCGGCTACAATGCCTGGCGACGACCTACTCTTCCAACGCTTAAGCGTTAGTACCATCGGCGCTGTCTGGTTTCACGGCCGAGTTCGAGATGGGATCGGGTGGGTCACAGACGCTATGGTCACCAAGCAATGAAGCAGGCGGATGCGGGTTTAATCGATGCGATACATATTAGGCGTCGTCGATCTGGCTGGATGTCTTCCGACATCAACAAACAGCATTGCCGAGACCGGCAGGACTGACGTTGATGGTGCAAATTCATCAAGCATGATCAGAGTTATTAGGACCGGTTAGCTTCACGCATTACTGCGCTTCCACACCCGGCCTATCAACGTGATGGTCTATCACGACTCGAAGATACCTTATCTTTAGGGAGGCTTCCCGCTTAGATGCTTTCAGCGGTTATCCCGTCCATACATAGCTACCCAGCGGCACGCCTGGCGGCATGACTGGTACACCAGAGGTATGTTCACCCCGGTCCTCTCGTACTAGGGGCAACTCCTATCAAGTATCGACGCCCACGGCAGATAGGGACCAAACTGTCTCGCGACGTTCTGAACCCAGCTCACGTACCACTTTAATTGGCGAACAGCCAAACCCTTGGGACCTGCTCCAGCCCCAGGATGTGATGAGCCGACATCGAGGTGCCAAACGATTCCGTCGATATGAGCTCTTGGGAATCATCAGCCTGTTATCCCCGGCGTACCTTTTATCCGTTGAGCGATGGCCCTTCCACGAGGGACCACCGGATCACTATGACCGACTTTCGTCTCTGCTCGACTCGTCAGTCTCGCAGTCAGGCAGGCTTATGCCATTGCACTCTCGCAGACGGTTTCCAACCGTCCTGAGCCTACCATCGCGCGCCTCCGTTACTCTTTAGGAGGCGACCGCCCCAGTCAAACTACCCACCACAGAGGGTCCTACTACCGGATAACGGTAGTTAGTTAGACATCAGAAAACAGCAGGGTGGTATTTCACCTATGGCTCCACTTGGACTGGCGCCCAAGTTTCAAAGCCTCCCACCTATGCTACACAACTCTTTCCTAATGCCACTCTGAAGTTGCAGTAAAGGTGCACGGGGTCTTTCCGTCTAACCGCGGGTACTCCGCATCTTCACGGAGAATTCAATTTCGCTGAGCATATCCTGGAGACAGTGGGGAAGTCGTTACGCCATTCGTGCAGGTCGGAACTTACCCGACAAGGAATTTCGCTACCTTAGGACCGTTATAGTTACGGCCGCCGTTTACTTGGGCTTCAATTCGGAGCTTGCACTCCTCCTCTTAACCTTCAAGCACCGGGCAGGCGTCAGACCCTATACGTCGTCTTGAAGCCGACTTAGCAGAGTCCTGTGTTTTTGATAAACAGTCGCTACCCCCTGGCCTGTGCCCCCTCCACACTGGTTGCCCAGTGAGAGGGCCTCCTTCTTCCGAAGGTACGGAGGCAATTTGCCGAGTTCCTTCAGGATACTTCTCTCAAGCGCCTTGGTATACTCTACCTGACCACCTGTGTCGGTTTCGGGTACGGTCTATATGAAGAGGCTATTTCCTGGAACCGCTTGGCTGCCTGCTCAATCCAATAAGAACAAACAACTTCCACGATCCGTCACACATCTTCAGGCCCACGAATATTAACGTGGTTCCCATCGACTACCCCCTTCGGGCTCGTCTTAGGGGCCGGCTTACCCTACGCTGATTAGCATTGCGTAGGAACCCTTGGTCTTTCGGCGAAAGGGTATCTCACCCTTTTTATCGCTACTCATGTCAGCATTCGCACTTCCGATACGTCCACCGTCGGTTACCCTTCGGCTTCATCCGCTTACGGAACGCTCCGCTACCGCTCAGAATAAATTCTGAACCCTAAGCTTCGGTGCATATCTTTAGCCCCGTTACATCTTCGCCGCAGGAACCCTTATTTAGACCAGTGAGCTGTTACGCTTTCTTTAAAGGATGGCTGCTTCTAAGCCAACCTCCTGGTTGTTTTGGGATTCCCACATGCTTTCCCACTTAGATATGACTTGGGGACCTTAGCTGTAGGTTAGGGCTGTTTCCCTTTTGACGACGGACCTTAGCACCCGCCGTCTGTCTGCTGGACAAGACTCGATGGTATTCGGAGTTTGGTTAGGTTTGGTACCGCTCGCGCAGCCCTAGCCCATCCAGTGCTCTACCCCCATCGGCATACATCCAACGCTCTACCTCAATAGATTTCGCGGAGAACCAGCTATTTCCCGGCTTGATTGGCCTTTCACCCCTAAACACAACTCATCCGAGCATTTTTCAACATGCAACGGTTCGGTCCTCCAGTGCGTGTTACCGCACCTTCAACCTGGTCATGCCTAGATCGCCGGGTTTCGGGTCTAATCCAACATACTCAGTCGCCCTATTCAGACTCGCTTTCGCTACGCATACACCTAACGGCTTAAGCTTGCATGTTAGATTAAGTCACTGACCCATTATGCAAGAGGTACGCGGTCACACCCTAAAGGCGCTCCCACTGCTTGTAAGCATTCGGTTTCAGGTACTATTTCACTCCCCTAATCGGGGTGCTTTTCACCTTTCCCTCACGGTACTTGTTCGCTATCGGTCACATACGAGTATTTAGGCTTGGAGGGTGGTCCCCCCATGTTCAGACAGAATTTCACGTGTTCCGCCCTACTCGAATCCTTTGTAATCACTTTCGCATACGGGACTGTCACCCACTATGGTCTCACTTTCCAGAGAGTTTTGCTAATTTATACAAAGGCATTGGCCTGGTCCGCGTTCGCTCGCCACTACTAACGGAATCTCGGTTGATGTCTTTTCCTCCGGGTACTGAGATGTTTCAGTTCCCCGGGTTCGCTTCACCAAGTCTATATATTCAACTTGGAGATACCTTATCCACCTCGCTCCGCATCCACGAATGAATGCGAAGAGAAATGGTGAAGGTGGGTTTCCCCATTCGGAAATCGCCGGATCAAAGTTTGCTCACAACTCCCCGACGCTTATCGCAGCGTGCCACGTCCTTCATCGCCTGTATGTGCCAAGGCATCCACCAAATGCTCTTACCTCACGCTTGAGAATCCACACCATCAACGACAGGCCTGCATAAAGACCAGCCGTCCAATGATAATGCGGAAGATATCTCAGCCAGATTGTTACATCTAATTTGTGATGCATATCGTACACGTACGAACTTACGTCCGCACCTGTAACGCTATGCGCCACGGCATCGATTAAAAACCCATTCACAATGTCAAAGACGGAAGCGCAAATCGCTTCCTACCGGATCCGGAATTACCCGGATCGGATATGTTTTCATTTCACCTCTGGAGATTGATGCGCGCAACGTATAATCGCTGCAGCGCCATGTATCTGGTGGAGCCTATCGGGATCGAACCGATGACCCCCTGCTTGCAAAGCAGGTGCTCTCCCAGCTGAGCTAAGGCCCCTTTAGATATCAGAGCGCCAACTGCGAAGTGGTGGGCCGAGGTGGATTCGAACCACCGACCTCACCCTTATCAGGGGTGCGCTCTAACCAACTGAGCTACCGGCCCTCCGCTCTCGCCGACTGGCCATAAATGGCCGCGGGCGGCAGAAGCCAGCTCAGGCAAATACAACACAAACCAAACAGGCTTGCGCTGATCTCCAGTGATGAAAGGACATGAGGACGACGGCAATGTTCTTTGAAAACTTACGAAGCACTTCCGATGACCAGCATCGACGCTTTCGTAAAATTCCTTAGAAAGGAGGTGATCCAGCCGCAGGTTCCCCTACGGCTACCTTGTTACGACTTCACCCCAGTCGCTGATCCCACCGTGGTCAGCTGCCTCCCTTGCGGGTTAGCGCACTGCCTTCGGGTGAAACCAACTCCCATGGTGTGACGGGCGGTGTGTACAAGGCCTGGGAACGTATTCACCGCGGCATGCTGATCCGCGATTACTAGCGATTCCGCCTTCATGCTCTCGAGTTGCAGAGAACAATCCGAACTGAGACGACTTTTGGAGATTAGCTTACTCTCGCGAGTTCGCTGCCCACTGTCATCGCCATTGTAGCACGTGTGTAGCCCAGCTTGTAAGGGCCATGAGGACTTGACGTCATCCCCACCTTCCTCCGGCTTATCACCGGCAGTTTCCTTAAAGTGCCCAACTGAATGATGGCAACTAAGGATGAGGGTTGCGCTCGTTGCGGGACTTAACCCAACATCTCACGACACGAGCTGACGACAGCCATGCAGCACCTGTCACTGATCCAGCCGAACTGAAGGAAAAGATCTCTCTAATCCGCGATCAGGATGTCAAAAGCTGGTAAGGTTCTGCGCGTTGCTTCGAATTAAACCACATGCTCCACCGCTTGTGCAGGCCCCCGTCAATTCCTTTGAGTTTTAATCTTGCGACCGTACTCCCCAGGCGGATAACTTAATGCGTTAGCTGCGTCACCCAAGCTCTAAGAGCCCGGACAACTAGTTATCATCGTTTACGGCGTGGACTACCAGGGTATCTAATCCTGTTTGCTCCCCACGCTTTCGCACCTCAGCGTCAATACTTGTCCAGTCAGTCGCCTTCGCCACTGGTGTTCTTCCGAATATCTACGAATTTCACCTCTACACTCGGAATTCCACTGACCTCTCCAAGATTCTAGCTTATTAGTTTCAAAGGCAGTTCCAGGGTTGAGCCCTGGGATTTCACCTCTGACTTGATAAACCGCCTACGCGCGCTTTACGCCCAGTAATTCCGAACAACGCTAGCTCCCTCCGTATTACCGCGGCTGCTGGCACGGAGTTAGCCGGAGCTTATTCTCTGGGTACTGTCATTATCATCCCCAGTAAAAGAGCTTTACAACCCTAAGGCCTTCATCACTCACGCGGCATTGCTGGATCAGGCTTTCGCCCATTGTCCAATATTCCCCACTGCTGCCTCCCGTAGGAGTCTGGGCCGTGTCTCAGTCCCAGTGTGGCTGATCATCCTCTCAGACCAGCTATGGATCGTCGTCTTGGTAGGCCGTTACCCCACCAACTAACTAATCCAACGCGGGCCCATCTAAAGGCGATAAATCTTTGGTCCGAAGACATTATTCGGTATTAGCAGTCATTTCTAACTGTTATTCCGAACCTAAAGGCAGGTTCCCACGCGTTACGCACCCGTGCGCCACTCACCCCGAAGGGTTCGTTCGACTTGCATGTGTTAGGCATGCCGCCAGCGTTCGTTCTGAGCCAGGATCAAACTCTCAAGTTTGTGTCACGAACCAATTGGCACGGTCTGACGACCGCTAACCAAGTAGCCCGAATTTTAGGAGCCGATACCTGCATTCAAACGTATTTTATGGATACATCTGAGACATGTTTAGTCTTGGCGTGTACCAAGATTAGGCATCGACTTAGATTTAAACAGGTTACCAAGGCCTAAAAGCCCTTGGACCTGGCGCCGTCGCCCACATGTCCCTTCATCAAAAACTAACAATGTCAAAGAGCCATCCAACATACAAAAGCGGACAACGTTTGGTTCCCCGATTTAAAACCGGGGGCCGGTTGTCCTGTGTCTGTTGGCGACCAACTCGGTGGGGCGGTGTAACCGTCCGCTCCGTGTCGGTGAGATGGCTTCTACGGGCGGCTTCCGATTCCGTCAAACCCTTTTTACAGATTTATTTCAAAAGAAACCAAATAAACTAAAAAAGCCCGGATATCCGCCGTTTCTGGCCATCTCTGACAGGCAAGATGGGGGTGGTGCGCATCATTTCAAGATGGGTTACAAGAAGGTTCGTCCCGCCTTCCCGCGCGATGCCGTTATATCGGCCAGCGTCCGGTGATGCCTAGGCCGTTCTTTTGGGTCTGATTCGTGGGAAAGGCCTGTAAGCCAAAATGTTAAGGGGCCGTGGTTCGAACTGCCTTAGCCCTATCTGCCCACGCCTTTATATAAGGGAATACGCGCAATGGCCCATTCTTTCCTATTGGCGGTGATGCTGGCATCGGTGCTGGGCGAGGCCAGCGGTATGGCGCCCACCATGCCCGGTGATCCCCCTGTCGATGCGCGGGCGGATGATCCGAGCACTGTTCAAACTGAGGCCCACTTTCCGCCTGCAACGCCGGAAACCCCCGATCAGATCGTCTCGATCGAGACGGATCGCTACGCCAGAATGACGGTGCCGGTAACTATCGAGGGTCAAGGCCCGTTCTATTTCATGATCGACACCGGCGCACAGGCGACGGTTGTAACCCGCGATCTGGCGCGCAAGCTTGATCTGGACCCAATCGGTTCGGCTACCATTGTGGGCATGGGGAGCCGGCGGGAGGCCCAGATATTCCAGCTGGACGGATTAGAGTTTGCCGACCGGCTGCTGGACAACATTCGCGCCCCGATGCTGGAGGCACGCAATATCGGTGCAGACGGGATATTGGGGCTCGATAGTTTACAGGATCTGCGCGTACTCATCGATTTTCGGAGCGATACCATCGCGGTCAACGATGCCGATCTGCTGGGCGGGAACAGGGGGTATGAAATCGTCGTTCGGGCACGCCGCCGGCTGGGGCGCCTCATTATTACAGATGCCATCATCGATCGCGTGCCCACCGCGGTTATTCTCGATACCGGCGCGCAAACCAGTTTCGGCAACCGCGAACTGAAAAACCGGCTGCGGGCACGCGCGCTGGAAGAAGTAAGCTCCACCGATGTCAACGGTGCGCTTGTTATCGGTAATGTGCATCGCGCGAAACTTCTGAAAATACAGCGGCTGAACGTGGTCGATCTGCCGATCACCTTTGCGGACAGCCCGGCTTTCGAGGCGCTTGGGCTGGCGGATCGCCCGGCACTTATCCTGGGTATGCGGGAAATGCGGATGTTCGACAGGGTGGCGATCGATTTCGCCAAACGCAGGGTGCTGTTCGATCTGCCCAGCCGGAATTCCCGACGAAAGACATTGCCGCGCACTATTCCATAAAGGGTCCGCGCACCGAGAGCCAATCGGCGGTTCCGCTGGTTCTGGCCTTTCCTTGCCGCCCCCCATCGCCCGAAATAACCAAGACGTATGGTCCAACGCTGTCTTGGCCAGGGCTATTGCCGCTGGCAGCCCGGCATACCACATAGCAGCGATGCCGCCCGATCCCGCCACCGCCGCCCCTGCCGATCACGATAGCTGGGGAACGCTGAAGCGATTCCTTCCTTACCTGTGGCCGCGCGACAATTGGTCGCTGAAACGGCGGATCATCGGTGCATTTGTATTTGTCCTATTGGCCAAGGCGACGATCCTGTCCCTGCCCTTTGCATATAAGGGCGCGGTCGACCGGATGACCACGGCGAACAATGAAGCGTTCCTGCTCGCGATGGCGCTGGTGGTGGTATATGCGCTGGGCCGGTTCACCAGCGTGGCGTTCGACAATCTTCGCAACATCACGTTCGAACAGGTGGGTCAGGATGCGACCCGGCAATTGGCGGAAGATGTGTTTCATCGTCTGCACCGGCTGAGCCTGCGTTTCCACCTGTCCCGCCGCACCGGGGAAGTGACCAAAGTGATCGAACGCGGCACCAAGAGCATTGATTCCATGCTCTATTTCCTGCTTTTCAACATTGCACCGACGATTATCGAACTGGTCGCGGTAGGGGTGATTTTCTGGATCAATTTCGGTTGGGAGCTGGTGGCCGCAACCGCTGTCACGGTGGTCGTATATATTGCCATCACGCGCTGGATTACCGAATGGCGCACGCAGTTGCGGCGCGAGATGAACGATCTGGATGGTCACGCGCTGGACCGCGCGGTCGATGCGATGCTGAATTACGAAACGGTCAAATATTTCGGCGCCGAAGCGCGCGAGGAAGAACGCTATGCACGCGCCACCAGTGCCTATGCCAAAGCTGCATTGAAAAGCGAAAACTCGCTCGGTTTTCTCAACATAACGCAGGCACTTATTACCAATGCACTGATGGCCGGCGCGATGGCTTTCACCGTCTGGGGTTGGAGCACGGGGCGCTTTTCGGTCGGCGATCTGGTGCTGGTGAACACCTATCTGATGCAGCTGTTCCGCCCACTCGACATGCTGGGCTGGGTCTATCGCACCATCCGCCAGGGGCTGGTCGATATGGGCAATATGTTCAAGCTGATCGACACCGAAGTGGAGATCGAGGACGCACCCGGTGCACCGGCGCTGGCGATACGCCAGCCAACAGTGGTTTTCGACGATGTGGTGTTCGGTTACGAACGCGAACGAACGATCCTTCACGGCCTCAGTTTCGAAGTACCTGCCGGGCAGAACATTGCGATCGTCGGCCCTTCCGGCGCGGGCAAATCCACCATCGCACGGCTGTTGTTCCGCTTTTACGATCCGTGGTCGGGCCGCATTCTGATCGACGGACAGGATATTGCCACGGTCACACAGGATTCGGTGCGCGAGGCGATCGGTATCGTCCCGCAGGACAGCGTCCTTTTCAACGACACGATTGGGTACAATATCGCGTATGGCAAAGGCGGAACGGATCGCGACACGGTCATCAAGGCCGCACGCGATGCGGCGATCCTGCCATTCATCCAGCGCCAGCCCGATGGGTTCGATACTATGGTGGGCGAACGCGGCCTGAAATTGTCGGGCGGCGAGAAACAGCGTGTCGCCATTGCCCGCACGCTGGTCAAAGACCCGCCGATCCTGATGCTCGACGAGGCGACCAGCGCACTCGACACGCGGACGGAACAGGACATTCTCACAACTTTGAACCGCATTTCCCGCGATCGCACGACGCTTTCGATCGCGCACCGGCTGTCGACCATCGCCGATGCCCACGAAATTCTGGTGCTGGATCAGGGGCGGTTGGCTGAACGCGGAACGCATGGTGCGCTACTGAGACGCGATGGCCTGTATGCGGAGATGTGGTTCCGGCAACAGAACGATGTGGAGCTGGTCGCGCAATAAGCAAACCGCCCACGCGCATAACGTGATGATTGTTAAGAACGCAGCTATGCCCAACCTATCGAAAGGCCCCTCATGTGCGCCCTTTCGGCTGAGAGACCATCGCGCTCACGAATAGGGAGCTGCCGAACCGGTCCGCTCCTGCGTTCGTGGTCTAGCTACGGCGCAGGTTTCCGAACTGTTTCAAACGAACATCATGGCCGCGCCATGTACTACGAGATTTCCGCGTTCCCGGATCTTAAGGATACTGCCATGACTGCGGATATCGAACTTCGCCAAACGCCTGGAAAAGGCGAAGGAATGTTTGCCTGTCGTCCGTTTGCAATCGGCGAGACCGTGTTGCGGGGGCAGCTGGGTGGCAGGACGATCGCCAACCATTCCCACGCTTCCCAACTGGGCGCGCAGGAATTCGGTTTTCACACCGGTCTTACGTCGAAATTCAACCATTCCTGCAATCCGAATTGCGGTATTCGGGTAAACGAAACCGGCGCGCATGATTTCGTGGCTATGCAAAGCATCATGCACGACCAGGAAACGACTTTCGATTACGCAATGCGCAATTTCCGGATCGCGCATTTTCCCGGCAGTTGCAATTGCAATGAAGCGGATTGCCGCGGTGCCATTACCGGTTGGCGCGACTTACGGCAGGAGCGGAAAGACGACTATGCGCGGTTTGTGGCACCCTATCTGGTCGAAATGGATCGACTGGCGGCGGGGGCGGGGTTTAGCGCGTTTCGATAGCGTCCGCCAACAGGGGCAACGGATCTTTGCAACCGGGGCCCACCATGACCCACCATCGCGCATCATTTTGACCATCGCTTCGCTGCGTTCACGATGTCGGTGCCAGTGTTAGGCCCGATGTCGGGGCGACGGCGTTACCCGACCCAGTCGAGCTTCTACAGAATATATTTACTCAAATCGGTATCCTGTGCCAGGTCGGCCAAGCGGCTGCGCACATACTCCGCATCGATCACGATGGTTTCTCCGCCATGTTCTTCCGCTTCGAAACTGAGATCTTCCAGCATCTTCTCCATCACCGTCTGAAGCCGGCGGGCCCCGATGTTCTCGACACTTTCGTTCACCTGCGCGGCAATACGGGCAACCTCACGCACCGCATCGTCACCAATTTCCACGGTCACACCTTCAGTCCCGAGCAGCGCCTTGTATTGCGCCACGAGATTGGCACGCGTTTCGCTCAGGATACGGACGAAATCTTCTTCGGTCAGTGCGCGCAATTCGACGCGGATCGGCAGGCGCCCCTGCAATTCGGGGAGCATATCCGATGGTTTCGACACATGGAACGCGCCCGATGCGATGAACAATATGTGATCCGTCTTCATCGGCCCGTATTTGGTGGCCACGGTCGTGCCTTCGATCAGGGGCAGCAGATCGCGCTGCACACCCTCGCGGCTGACCGATCCGCCTTTCACATCCGACACCGCGATCTTGTCGATCTCGTCCAGGAAAACGATACCGTTGGTTTCCGCATTTTCCAGCGCGACGCGGGCGACATCGTCCTGATCCATCCGCTTTTCGGCTTCTTCCTCCACCAGCTTGTCCCACGCATCGGGGACTTTCAATTTGCGGCGTTTGGCGTTCGACTTGCCCATTGCCTTCCCCATCATTTCTGACAGGTCGATCATGCCCATACCGCCGCCCATGCCGGGAATGTCCATCATCGGACCGGCAGTGTCGCTGACTTCGATCTCGACCTCGGTATCGTTCATCGAATTATCGACGATCCGCTGGCGGAAACTTTCACGCGTCGCTTCCGATGCGTTGTCGCCCACCAGCGCATCCAGCAGACGGTCCATGGCCGCTTTGCTCGCCGCCTCGCGCACGGCATCACGCCGGCTTTCCTTTTCCAGCCGGATTGCTTCTTCCACCAGATCGCGGGCAATCTGTTCGACATCGCGGCCGACATAGCCGACCTCGGTAAACTTGGTCGCCTCCACCTTGACGAAGGGTGCTTCCGCCAGCTTCGCCAGCCGCCGGCTTATTTCGGTCTTGCCGCAACCGGTCGGGCCGATCATCAATATGTTTTTGGGCGTGACTTCCTCGCGCAATTCGGCATCCAGTTGCTGTCGCCGCCAGCGGTTGCGCAAAGCCACGGCCACCGCACGTTTGGCGTCTTTCTGGCCGATAATATGTTCATCCAGCGCAGCGACAATGGCTTTGGGGGTCAGTGCCTTGATGGAAGTCGTAGCAGAAGTCTGGGTCATGGTTCTCTCATCCCCTTCCCGCTTGCAAGAAGGGTTGGTGTTGGTGTCTTGGATGGAAAGGTGCGCGATTGTCGCCCACACCAAACCCCTCCCGCAAATGAGCTGGGGAAGTGACGACTAAATCGTTTCGATGGTTACATTCCCGTTGGTAAACACACAGATATCGGCCGCAACCTGCATCGCCTTGCGCGCAATCCGTTCCGCATCGTCTTCATATTCGCAAAGCGCCCGCCCGGCGGCCAGCGCGTAGTTGCCGCCCGAACCGATCGCGGTGATCGTCGCGCCGCCCATTTCACTGCCGACTCTCCGCCGATTTCTCCGGGTTCCAGCACATCGCCATTGCCGGTCAGCACCAACAGGCTGTCCTTGTCCGCCACGATCATCAAGGCTTCCAGATTGCGAAGATATTTGTCGGTACGCCAGTCCTTCGCCAGTTCCACCGCCGCGCGCATCAATTGCCCGCGATACTGCTCCAGCTTCTTTTCCAGCCGTTCGAACAGGGTAAAAGCATCGGCAGTGGCACCGGCAAAACCGGCGATGACTTGTTCCAAGCCATGTTCGTCCTTCGCGCCGATCCGGCGGACTTTGCGGGCATTGGGCTTCATCACGGTATTGCCCATGGATACCTGACCATCGCCGGCAATAATGGTCTTGCCGTTTTTCTTCACGCCGATGATGGTGGTGCCGTGCCATTGCACCAGGCCGTGGGCAGACCTGGCATGGTTGTCGCTATCGTTCATGAACCGGATATGGGGTGCCTGTTCGACGGGTCAACCGGCGTGGGTCCAAACGGAATTATTGACCGCCCGGCCCGCCAGCCCCGCCGGCGCCCGGCGCTCCGACTGTGCCGATATTGCCGAACAGATCTTCAAAAAAGCTGCGTTCCCGGCCCAGAGTCGGGGTTTGTGCGCCATCCGGCGTGAAATAGGCAACCTGTTCCAAGCCGCTGCGATCCGCGGCAATGACGTTTCCGGCAGGATCGAAACGCACAGCCAGAACCGTATGCTGTTCGATTTTAGGGCGAACGAACGGCTTGCGCCCGGTAACGCTGGATACGTAATACCAGGTCGGTTCGCCAAACTGGCTGGTAAAGGTTGGCCGCCCCAGCGTGGCAGCGACCGATGCCTGGTTGTCCACCCCCGGCTGAACCGACTGGACCAGCGTATTGTCGATGATATAACCGCGGTTTTCCTGGATCGACGAGCATCCGCCAGCCACCAGCAATGCCGCCAGCATCGTGCCGCCCATGGCGGCTTTGCGGATTGCTTTTTCAATTACCGTGCGTTTCATCGTAGCAAACCTTCTTGTCGTTCCGCCGCTGTTTTCCCGCCCGACTTGGCGGTAGCGCACGCACGTCCTATATCCGAAGGCAGCAGCCTTACGGCGCTGCCCGAAATCATGCAACTGCCCCTCCCGAAACAAGGTCCGGGCACATGATGCGGAAACCGCCATTCGGGCGGGCGGATTGAATTGCCGCTGAACAGCGGTTTGCTATTGGAGCGCGAAGCTTGAATTTTCTGAACCGCCTTTTCGGCACTGGCCCCGATCCCCGGGAAGGTTTGCAGCCCTTGTGGCACGCAATCATCGGGGAAGCGCGCGCACCGCAGTGGTATCGCGATTGCGGCGCGGCGGACACGGTGGAAGGTCGCTTCGACATGATTGCCAGCATCACCGCGCTGGTCATGTTGCGGATGGAACAGATCGGCGGGGACATGCTGCTAGCCAGTGCGCGGGTTACCGAACTGTTTGCCGAAGACATGGAAGCGCAGATGCGTGAAACCGGACTGGGTGACCCTACATTGGGCAAACGGATGAGCAAGCTGATGGCCGGGCTGAACGGCAGGATCGGCGCATTTCGTACTGCCCTTGCGGACGGCGAGACGGCGGTTGCACAGGTGGTGGACCGCAATGCCCGCCTGCGCGATGGTGAGACGCCGGAACCCATGGCGCAGCGGCTGATGGCGTTCGCGCAAAATTTGCAGAACATGACAAAGGACGATCTGCTGGCAGGACGGCTGAAACCGTGACACCCAGCGAAATGTCCCGCCCGGTCAGGATCAAGGCGCTTCTGGAAGAACCCTATCGTATCGAAGCCGATGCCGGTGAGCGCGCGGCGCTGGCCGATCGGTTCGGATTGCGTGCGATTGCATGGCTGGTCGCCGAATTGTCGCTGACCCCGGAAGGCGACAGGGTGGAAGCGTCCGGAACGCTGCGGGCGCGCTGGACTCAGCCCTGCGCCATATCGGGTGAGGATCTGGCCATGGATGCCGACGAAGGCCTGTTTGTCCGCTTCGTACCCGATCTCGCCCTCGGCGTCACACAGGATGAGGAACTGGAGCTCGAAGCGCACCAGCTCGACGAGATTGAATATTCCGGCGACAGTTTCGACCTCGGCGAAGCTGTCGCGCAAAGTTTTGGTCTGCTGATCGATCCCTATGCCACCGGCCCCGATGCGGATCGCGTCCGGCGCGAAACAGGTGTGGCACTGGAAGGCGAGGAAGACGGACCGCTGGCTGAATTGCTGGCAGGGCTCAAACTGTAATAGCTACCTTCATTGCCGGTGCATACGCGAAATACGCGCGTGGGGCGAAAGGTCAGAACGGAATATCGTCGTCCAGATCGTCGTAATTGGAACCGCCGCCGGAATTATCGCCGGAGCTGCTTCCCGAACCACCGCCCTGGTTCCAGCCGCCGCCTGATCCGCCCCCGCTCTGGCCCCCGCTCTGGCCTCCGCCATAATTGCCGCCCCCGCCTTGACCACCGCCTTGCCCACCTCCTTGGCCACCCCCCTGACCTCCGGGGCCGTCGAGCATGGTCAGCGTGCCGCCATAACCGCGAAGCACGACTTCGGTGCTGTACCGGTCGTTACCGGACTGATCCTGCCATTTACGGGTTTGCAACTGCCCTTCGATGAATACTTTGGAGCCTTTGCGCAAATAGCGTTCGGCCACATTGACCAACCCTTCTGAAAAGATCGCGACTGTATGCCATTCGGTGCGTTCTTGCCGCTCTCCGGTGTTCTTGTCCTTCCAGTTTTCGGACGTCGCGATCCGCAGATTGCATACCTTGCCGCCGTTCTGGAAAGATTTCACTTCCGGATCGGCGCCCAGATTGCCGATAATCATGACTTTGTTGAGCGAGCCGGCCATCGTTATTTCCCCTGAATTTCGAAATGCTTACAGTCCAAGCGCCAGTGCGCCCCAATATGTGATTCCCGCAAAGATATACGCAAGGCCGAACAGGTATACCAGCATCACGGTCGGCCATTTCCACCCATTCGTTTCCCGCCGGGTGACGGCGATGGTGGAAATGCACTGCGGCGCGAACACGAACCAGGCGAGGAATGCGAGCGCGGTCGGTAGGCTCCAGCGTGCGGCGATCTGGTCGCGCAAAGCCGTTTCCGTTTCCGCATCGTCGCCGCCGTCCACGGCGTAGGTAGTCGCCAGCGCAGACACCGCCACTTCGCGTGCCGCCATGGCGGGGACCAGCGAAAGCGTCATTTCCTTGCTGAAACCGATAGGTGCAAAAACCGGCTGGATCACGCCCGAAATCTGCCCGGCATAGGATGCGTCGAGCTGGCTTTCCCCCTCGCCCGCTTTGGGAAAGGTCAATAGCAGCCACAAAGCGATGGTCGCTGCAAAGATTATCGTCCCGGCACGGCGCAGGAATACCCAGGCCCGTTGCCACAGGCCGATGGCCAGATCCTTCAGCCGCGGCCATTGATACCGCGGCAATTCCATAATGAACCCGCTGGCAGCACCCGCCGTGACCGTGCGGCGCAGCACCAGCGCCACGATCATCGCACCCGCAATACCGGCCACATAGAGCGCGAACAGAACCAGTCCCTGAAGCCCGATATACCGGCCGATACCCGGCCCCATCGTAGTCGCAGGGATGACCGCAGCGATGATGACGGCATATACCGGTAGCCGGGCGGAACAGGTCATCAGCGGCGCAATCAGAATGGTCGTGAGGCGGTCTTTGGGATCGGCGATGCTGCGGGTGGCCATGATGCCGGGGATGGCACAGGCAAAACTGGACAGAAGCGGAATGAAGCTGCGCCCCGACAGACCGACACCAGCCATCAGCCGGTCCATCAGAAAGGCGGCGCGCGCCATATATCCGGTCGCTTCCATCAGCAGTATGAAGGCAAACAGAATGATGATCTGGGGCAGGAATACGACGACCGAACCGACCCCGGCAATCAACCCTTCGGTGACAAGATCGCGAAAAAAGCCGGCGCCGACATTCGCCACTACCATGTCCGCCAACCATTGCGTCGCGCCTTCGATAAGGCCGATGAACGGATCGGCCCAGGCGAACACCGCCTGAAATACCACGAACAAAAGGCCGAACAGAATGATCGGCCCGATCCACGGATGCAGCAGCACCGCATCGAGGCCTGCATGAACCCGGCGCTGTGTCGATTGCGAAAGGATCGCGGCTTTCGCGATGTTACTCGCTGCCAGCCTGCGTTCGGGCAAAGTGATGTGCGGCTGCGGCTCGATCGGCATTTCGCTGCCACGCAAGAACAAGGCGTCCACCTGCGCTACCAATTCGCCAAGCCCACGACTGCGTACGGCGACAGTGGGCACCACCGGCACGCCCAGCGCACTCTGCAAGGCCACCGGATCGAGCGTAAGCCCGTCCCGCTGCGCCAGATCGACCATGTTCAGCGCGGCGATAGTGGGCAGGCCCAATGCAATGACTTCCTGCGCGAACACCAGATGCTGTTCCAGATTGGCAGCGTCGAGCACGATTATCAGCATATCCGGCTGCGCTTCGGCATCGAACTGACCCATCACGACCTGGCGCGTGACTTCTTCATCAGGACTGGTCGTATCGAAGGAATAGCTGCCGGGGAGATCCAGCAACTCGGCATATCCGCCCGATGGCAGGCTAAGCCGTCCGATCTTGCGTTCCACGGTTACGCCTGCGTAATTTGCGATCTTCTGCCGCGCGCCGGTCAGCGCGTTGAAAAGTGCGCTTTTGCCGGAATTGGGATTACCGACCAGGGCGACACGGCGTTGGTCGCCGGCATGACCCGCCTTCATGATGGTTCGACCGCAATGGCACAGGCATGTATGCGTCGAAGTGCGATGGTGGTGCGGCCGATGACCACGGCCAACGGATCGCGCGTGCCGAACACGCCGCGATGGGCCACCGATATAACGGCACCGTTATCGACCCCCAGCGCGCGAAGCCGCTTGCCTTCATCCGGTGCCAATGCGTCCCAATTAATGCCGGTAATACGCGCGGTGGTTCCCCGCGCAATCCGGTCGAGTGTCAGTTGCGTTGCCGGCGTGCTGTCCATGCCCGTTCGCTGACAGATGGACCAGCCAATTGCAACTGATTATCAATAGTCATTGTCAGGTGCTGGGATAGCGCAGCCGCCCCAAAAAGCGCGGCAGGCTGAACCTCTCCCTGCCGGAACCGGTCCATTTTGCCTTGGCTTTTTCGAACTTCATTACGCCTTCGATTCTGCGATCCAGAAATTCACGCGTCCGGGCTTTGCCTTCGCTGGTATCGTCCGCAAATATCGCAAGTGTGGCTGCGTATATTCCGCCCAACAGCGCGCGTTTGGTGTAATGGTTGTAATCGGTCGCCGTGTCCCCTGCCAATCGCCACATCAAATCGGCGCTTTTCCAGGAACGGCGCGCAGCGGCCGCCAGATTTTGCGGCATGGCCATGATTGCAGTCGCCCGTTTCAGCGACTCTTCCTGACCGTCGATTGCGTCCAGACGGCACTGGACCAGCGTGCGAATACGTTCGCGCACCGGCAGCGTAGCCATCGTTTCGCGCGGGCAATCCAGCGCCATGCGCGCATCCACTGCCTCGATCCAGGCGCCGATCATATCCATTGCGCCACCGGGGAACGCGAGTTTCGCGATATCGGGATCGCAGCCTTCCAACGCGGCGGCAGAAGCGACGGCCATATCCGTCCAGCCATCGAAGATCGCCGCATCGGCGACCGCCGGGGCAAGCGCCACGCGTAGCTCGTCCAGCGTCAGCTCGGACATATCGGGTTTACCCGTACCGCCGCCTGCATCTGGCCCCATACCGGCGTTCATACCGGCGCCCGCCATCACAGTTCGGGCCCATAGGATTTTACAGAGCCCGCATCTGCCCGCAATTTTTCCGCATTGGTAAATTCATTCAGCATCAGAATATTGCCGGTTTGCAGGGTGACATAATCGCGTGCCGACCGGCCCGAATTGTCGGTCTGCGCCGCGTTAGCGCCCTGTGCCAGCAACAGCCGGACAGTGGCAGTATCACGGCGATGGACTGCGGAAATCAGCGCCGTTTCGCCGGCCGCATTGGTATCGTCGACATTGGCGCCTGCTTTCAACAGCGCGGCCACCGATTCCAGCGGCCCCACGATGGTGGCGATCTGCAAAGGCGTTTCGCCATTCTTTGCCCGGATGTTCGGATTGGCGCCGTTCTGCGTCAGGAACCGGATCCACACGGTGTCACGCCGACGCGCTGCAATATGCAATGCGGTTTCCCCGGATACGATATCGCGGGTGTTCACCACCACGCTGCCCGGTTCCTTCAGAAAGGCTGTTGCGACATCGCCGTCCCGATCCTTGATCGATTCCAGAAACTTGTATCCTTCGGACTGGTATTGCGCAGCCGCCGGTTGCGCGAACCCCAGCGCGATGCCGAACGAAGCGGCCAGACCGGCGATGGACCGGATGTTGCGGAAAACGGCACGGGCCATTCTCAATCTCCCAAAAAATCTTACGTGACGAACAAAATCGCCCCCTTGCCCATCGACAATTAGCAGAGCATGAACTCCAGCGCCATGACTTACCGCCAGGAAACCGCCGCCCGTTCGATCATTTTTGCCCGTAGCGCCGCTATCGCCGCCAGTCTGGGGGCCAGCCTGGGCGCCCTTGCCGCCTGTGGATCGCCGACTGCCCCGGCAGACTTCACCCAAGCCCCCCTGTATGGCAGCGCGATCAAAGGCGGGTTCGAACTGACCGATGAAAACGGCAAGGCCGCGAACTGGACCGATTATGCCGGGAAATATCGCATCATCTATTTCGGTTACGCCTATTGTCCCGATTATTGCCCCACCGATGTCGGGCGGTTTTCGCAAGGGTTGCAACTGTTTGCCAAAGACCATCCGGAACTGATCGGACAGATCCAGCCGATGTTCGTCAGCGTCGACCCCGCCCGCGACACGCCAGAAAAATTGCGCGAATTTACAGATGCCTTCGACCCGCGCCTCATCGGATTTACCGGCACGCCGGAACAGCTGGACCGGGCTGCGAAAAGTTTCTTCGTGCAATTTTCAAAGGGCGAAGAACAACCGAATGGTGCCTATCTGATGGACCATTCCACCATTACCTATCTGTTTGCGCCCGATGGTCAGCCCATCGCCACATTGCCTACCGATCAAGGGGCACAGGCGGTGGCGGCGGAACTGGCCAAATGGGTTCGGTGAACAGTGTGACTGGCGTGAACGGCACCATGCGGGACCGGTTCTGGGAACTTCCCCTGGAGACGCTGGACAGGGCGGAATGGGAGGCTTTGTGCGATGGTTGCGGGCGCTGCTGCCTGCACAAGATCGAAGATGAGGATACCGGCGCGATCGAAGATACCAATGTCGCCTGCAAATTGCTCGACATCCAGACCGCGCAATGCAGCGATTATCGCAACCGTCGTGCATTCGTGCCGGACTGCATGCGGCTGACGCTCAAAATCGTGGAGGATGTGGCGTGGCTGCCCGCCACCTGCGCCTATCGCCTGCGCGCGGATGGGGAGCCTTTGCACGACTGGCACTATCTGCTGTCCGGCGATCGCGACGCTGTGATACATGCTGGCGTTTCCGCTGCCAAACGCGTTGTCAGCGAAATTGATGCGGGGCCATTGGACCATCACGTGGTCGATTGGGGTGAGGCGCAGCCACTCCAGCGCGCGGATAGCCGTTGATGGAATGGCTTAACAAATTTGCGCAAAACCCGCAGGTGGAAGTGGCCGGGCGAACGGTGCCCATCGCCTTGCGCCGCCACCCTGCCGCCAAACGGCTGACCATGCGGGTGGCGCCCGATGGCACCGAAATCCGCATCACCATGCCGCGTTGGGGGCAATCGCGCGAAGCGGTCGCTTTTGCCCAGTCGCGGCTTGGCTGGCTGGAGTTGCAACTGGCAGCCGCGGCGCGCAGCAACCCGTCGGTTCGACCGGTGGGTCACGGCGCGACCATTCCGCTGCGCGGCGCCGATCATGTCATCGCGTGGGACCGCCATTTGCCGCGGGCACCAGTGCCGGTAGAAGGCACGATACGCATCGGTGGGCCGGAGGCGGGCATTGCGGCGCGGCTGGAACGCTGGCTGAGGGCACAAGGGCTGTCGATGATGGAAAGCGATCTGGCCCAATATTGCGCCAATGCCGGTGTTCCGACACCCAGGCTGAGCCTGTCGCGTGCCCGGCGGCGATGGGGGAGCTGTTCGTCCAGCGGCGTGGTGCGCATCAATTGGCGACTGATCATGGCACCCGACCACGTCCGGCGATCCGTTGTCGCGCATGAAGTCGCGCATCTGGTTCATTTCGATCACAGCCCCGCGTTTCACGCATTGCTCGCCGATCTGTTCGAAGGCGATCTGGCCGGCGCGAATAGCTGGTTGAAGGCCAGTGGGCGCGGGCTATATTCGCATTTTGGCTGACATGGCCGACGCGAAGGTCTGGCGAAATGCGCGCCAATTGCTTATCTTCGGTTCATGAGCCTGTTCAAACGACTGAACCCGAAGGAAGGCGTATCGGATTTCGTCAGCGAATTCCGCCGTCCCAACCCCTATCGCTGGCCGATATTGGGGACATCCATGGTCATTACCTTCGGGTTGATGGCGTGGATAACGCAGTATAATGTGGTCGGCGATCCGGTCCCTTACGAAGTGGACTATATCACCACCTTCCGCGAAGGGCGCACGGACGACGAAATCCTGCAGGAAAATCTCGCCAACCAGCGGCGCAAGGACGATCTGGAACGCATCCTTGCGGAGCGGGAGGAGCGCAAGAAGGAACTGTACCGCGCCCTTGGCCGGGCCGCCGGAATGGATGTGGAAAAAATCGAACGCGAAGCTGCAGAAGATGCGGCCCGGGTACAGGACGCCGCCGCACGCGAACGCCAGATATTGACGGATGGACCGGTTGCAACGACCGAGTGAGTTCAACGCCGACGACCGCCGCTGGCTGGCCGCAGCCGCGCATCTGGGTATGCGCGGCCGCCCGTCCAGCGCGCCCAATCCGGCGGTGGGCGCGATCATCGTCGCAAATGGCGTCGTGATCGGGCGCGGATGGACCCAGCCCGGCGGGCGCCCTCATGCAGAAGCAATGGCGTTGGCTCAGGCGGGGGCCCAGACGGGAGCGCAGGCGGGCATTCAGGTCAGGGGCGCAACACTTTATACCACGCTGGAACCCTGCGCCCACCAGTCGCCGCGCGGGCCGACCTGCAGCGCGGCCATTGCGGAAGCCGGCATCGCCCGTGTGGTCTTCGGCCGGCTCGATCCCGATCCGCGTACCGCAGGACAAGGAGTGGCCGCGCTTCGAAAAGCCGGCGTCAAAGTACCCGAACCTGAAGATTGCGGCAGCGGGGCATCGCTGGCCGGCTATCTTTTCCAGCGCATTCACGGGCGGCCCCACGTCACCCTGAAAATCGCCATGTCGCTGGATGGTTTCATCGCCCGTCCCGATGGCGAAAGCCGCTGGATAACCGGAGAAACTGCCCGCGCCCACGTCCATTCGCGCCGGGCCATGGCCGATGCCATACTGGTCGGCGGGGGAACCTGGCGCACCGATCGCCCGAGGCTGGACGTACGCTTGCCGGGTCTGGAAGATCGCAGCCCCGCCCGGATCATCCTGACCCGCGGTATTGCGCCCGACGGGGTAAAAATCATCAACACCCCATCCGCCATCGCCAATCTGTCCGGCGTGCAATATCTGTATGTCGAAGGCGGCGGCGGTGCGGCTGCATCGTTTTTGCAGGAAGGGCTGGTGGACCGGATCGATATCTACCGGGCGCCGATCCTGCTGGGCTCAGGCATCGGTGCGCTTGCCGATTATGGGTTGCCGGCATTGGCGGACGCGCATGGCGCCTGGACGCTGGTGGAGCGCCGCACGCTTGGCAGCGACACATACGAAGCTTATGAAAGAACTGCGTCCTCGACTGCGGCCCAAACCGTATCATCGCCCAATATCGGAGAATAAATGTTTACTGGCATTATCACGGCGATCGGCAAGGTCGAAACGAACGAGCAGCATGGCGACCGCCGCGTGCGTATCGCCTGCCCGTTCGATCCCGCTACCATGGCCATCGGCGCTTCCATCGCGTGTTCGGGCGCCTGCATGACGGTGGTCGATCGCGGCGGCAGCATCGGCGAAGAAGGCGAAAACAGTGCGTGGTTCGCAGTGGATGTGTCGGGCGAAAGCATATCGAAAACCGCGCGCGGTATGTGGGATGCGGGCGCACCCATCAATCTGGAAACCGCGCTGAGGCTGGGTGACGAGCTGGGCGGTCATATCGTGACCGGTCATGTCGACGCGGTCGGCACGGTCGAAAGCACGGACATTGTCGGCGGATCGACCACGCTGAAGATACGCGCCCCACAGGCGCTGTCCGCGTTTATCGCACCCAAGGGGTCGATCACGGTGCAAGGCGTGTCGTTGACGGTCAACGATGTCACCGATCATTCCGGGGGCGGATGCACCTTTGCGCTCAACATCATTCCGCATACCGGCTCGGCGACGACGCTGGGTATGTTACAACCGGATGACGAGGTGAATTTGGAAATCGACGTTCTGGCACGCTATCTCAAAAGGATGGAAAGCCTGCGCGATTGATGGCCCTTTCTTCAGGGCCCCTTCTTCAGGGCCCTTCCCGCTTCAGGGCTCCCAGCTTTGGGGCCGCAATTTCAAGGTACAGCGATCCGGTCGGACATTGCGGCGGCGACCGGTACCACGCCGTCGGCCTGGCCACCGCCCTTCATCGCACGGTTGCGACCGCCGGTTTTTGCCGCATATAGCCCGCGATCGGCATAGCGCAGCAATTGATCGACGCCTGCGCCGTGCTTCGCACCGGATGCAGTATCTTGCGTTCCATCCGACCGGGCATAGCCGACGCTGGCAGTAATCCGGATGACCTGTCCGTCATGACGCGCCACCATCGCTTCTATTCCCGCCCGAACCTGTTCGGCCATTTGGTCCACCTCGTGCCCGTCCGGCAGGATGACGGCAAATTCTTCCCCACCCATGCGGATCACCGTGCCGGCGGGGCAGGCATCCACGATGGTTTCCGCGGCGAGACGCAGCACCGCATCGCCCGCGGCGTGACCCAGCACATCGTTCACGCGTTTGAAATGATCGAGATCGATCATCAGGACCGCGCCCACATCCTTGGGTTCGAGCGATGCGAGGGCGCGGCGATTGCCCACCCCTGTCAAAATATCGCGGGCATTGTTGCGATGATGCCGGTTGTTGAGATCCAGCGTCATCAGCACAGTCAGCACCAGCCCATGGACCAGTCCCAGCAGAGCCACGATGACATAGAACATGTTCCAATAAGCGGAGAACACCGGATGCCGCGCCAGATCGGAACCCGACTGCATGATCGGATAGGCTATACCCCGCGCAAAATAGCTGAAAAAACTGAACATCGCCAATGCCGCGACCGCACGATCCAGCCGCGTCCGGCTATATTGCCGGAGCCGTAATGCGCCCATCCCCACGATCGCCATGGCCACCAGCGTGACCATGCTGATGCGGATGTAACTGCTGCCGAATGGCCAGGTGGCAATAGCTATACCCACCAGTCCGCAGCCGATTATCCACGCCACGCGCTTTGCCGGTAACACGTCGCCATGCCGCGCGAGGTAGGCGTTGAGAATGAACCACACCATCGCCCAATGCATCGGCACGGCCAGCAGGAAACCGTAACTCAGCGGCGGTTCGCGCAGCAGATCCAGCGGGATGGCCAGCCCGCCGACCGCGAAACATATGCCCGCCCAGCCCGCCGCCGGCAATTTTTCCATCCGCCAGACGCCGAAGAATATTCCGGCGAAGGCCAGATGAAAGGCGGGCAGCAGAATAAAGAAAACGGACGTTTGCACGATCCCGCCTATACTGCGTCATGCCTAACCATTCGTAAAATTGCGCGCCCCCGTGCCGATGACGGTTCGGTTGTTGAACCCTCACCCGGTTTTGCTCAGCCTGGCTATGCAGCCAGACATCGAATTGTCCTGCGGGCGGGCAAGATGGTGCAAGGGCATATATGCCGCGTACCGATCCTGCCCCTACGGCGATTGCGGCGTCCCACGAGGACTGATTCTGCAAATCTTCCTTACGCTTAATCCGCGTATCGCCACCCGCGCAGGCTGTCTCCACGCGCTGAAACTGGATCGGCGGAACGCAGCACTGCGCGCGTTTGTCGAGCGAAGCGAAGCGGAGTTGGTCGCGCCTGTATACCATTGGCAGAATGGTCGGGAGCCGTCGATCGGCCGACAATCCTGCGCTATTTCGGGTACTCCGGCGCTTCTAAGCGATAACCATCAAGCCCGTGGCCATAGGGAGAAAAAGGGGGAGAGTAGGGAATGCCGGAAGATTCCTTAAAAACACCCAACCCTTGTCATAAATTTCGCCGCTATGTCCCGCCGGTTACGTCTGTCAGCGCCGCAATGAACTTCGCCGTGTTGCCGATATGCAGGCCTGCCACATTGATCCGTCCCGACCCGGCCATGTAAATGGCATGATCGTCGCGCAAACGCTGGATTTGATCCGCGCTAAGCGGAAGCATGGAGAACATCCCGTTTTGCTTCGCCAGGTTTCGCAGGTCGACGCTGCCGGCCATCCCGGCTTCGGCCAGCCGGTCGCGAACCCGCCGCATACGGCCGCGCATGGTCTGCAGCTCGTCCTGCCACAGTTTCGTCATATCTTCGTCGCGCAGGATGATCCGCACCGCTGCGCCCCCGTGATCGGGCGGCATGGACCAATTGGCGCGCGCCAGGGAATTGAGGTTGGACAATATCGGCGGCAATGAAGCAGGATTTTGCGCCATTGCGTACAGCGCACCCACCCGGTCACGATACATCCCGAAATTCTTGTCGCAGCTATAGGCAATCAGCGCTTCGGGCACGGCGGCCAGAACGGTGCGGATACCCTGCGCATCCTCATCCAGTCCGTCACCCAGCCCCTGATACGCAATATCCAATATCGGCAGGACGCCGCTTTGTGCCAATTGCGCGGCCAGCCGCTTCCAGTCGTCCTCACTGTAATCCATGCCGGTCGGGTTATGGCAGCAGCCATGCAGCAGGATGACATCACCGGCCTGCGCGGTTTCGATTGCCTGCAGTGCCGTTTCCACATTGGCATTGCCCTGACCATCGGCATGATCGAATGTCATTGTTTCAAGTCCGACATCGGCAATGACCTGCGCGTGATTGGGCCAGCTGGGCATGCCCAGATGCACACGTTTCGAACCCGACTTTGGCAGCCAGCGCCACGGCCAGTCGCACCGCGCCGGTTCCGCCGGGGGTTTGCATACCTTCGATCCGGCCCCCCATCGTAGCGCCGCCATTCGCGGAACTGCGGCCAAAAATATAGGGCATCAGCGCGTGGACGAAACCCAGATCCCCTTCAGGACCAAGATAGCTTTTGCTGTCCTGATCCGCCACCAGCCTGCGTTCCGCCGCCTTGATCGCGGCGAATACCGGTGTAGCGCCGGTATCGGTACGATAGACACCCACGCCAAGGTCGATTTTGTCGGCGCGGCTATCGTCGGCGTGAAGTTTGATAAGCGCCAATAGCGCATCGGGCGATTGGGGTTCGAGACGTTCCAGCATCCGCCCCCCATGCCGAGGGGCGGAGGCAGCCGCAAGTGCTATTGCGAACCCGGACGGTGTGCGAATTGTATCGCCCGCCAAACGCCAGCTTCGTGTGGGCCAGCTAGAACGGCAGCCAGCGCTGTTTCTTTGAAAATTTCATGTAACCGGCATTGATGCCCAGACGCAGCCCCGCCCCTACGCGGATCGGGATCAGCACGGTATCGCCCCAGCGCATGTAACTCGCCGTCATACCGCCGATGGCATAAGCCTGCCCCTCACCGGCCGGAAAGCGCTTATACAGATCTTCGGTATCGTACAGATTATAGACCAGGATAAATGTATTGCCGGCATTTGCGCCGGCATCGAAACCGATCGACGGGCCGGTCCAGTAAACCGGCCTCTGGCCCTCCACCTTGTGGTACAAGGTGCCCGAACCATAGCGCGCGCCGATGATGAATGCACCGCTTGCTTCGCGCCCGACGATATAGCCATTGGGCTCGCCCTGATCCTTCAGCAGATCCTGGATAAGACCGGCCACTTCCTTCGCACCATCGCCGAACAGGCCTTGTGCGGCACCGATCAGATCGTCTTCCTTGAACGTATCGCCCTGCGCGGCTGCGACTTCAGGATTGGCGGAGGCCTGCGCTGCTGCCGTTTGTGCGTCGCTGGCCGTAACGACGGGATCGTTCCAGCTAGGCGCGACTGTATCGTCCGATGTATTGGGCGCACCCATATTATCCCCGAAGGCAGGGCGCGATGGCGGCGGCCCTACTGGCTGCCCTGTCGATGGTTCGTCGGCATAGACCGGGCCGTCCCCTGGTCTTTCCTGCAGATCGCCGTCGATTTCGCCCGCATTCGTGGCAGCGTTGCTATAGGTGTCGTTGGGATCGACGCTTTCGATCTGACCCACCGCCGGGGATATCGTCAGCATCAGCGATGTTGCCAGTGCCAGCAAGGCGGCATTGAACCGGTGCAGAATGCTCATAAATCCTCCAGGGCCGCGCATTTCGGCCATCGTTCCATCAAACTCTGTTGGCGCTTAAGCGGCAATGAATGGGCGGCAGACCGAATCGATAACGCGACGAACCGAACCGGTTTGGCCGAAACGAAGCCGCGATCGGCAGGAAATGCACGATCGGGCACGCCCCCTCCCCCAGCATTCGTCCCCCAGTACCCCGCCCCAGCAGCCCTTGGCCCGGTACGGATTTTGCCCCCACACGGAAATTGCGCGCACAATGCTTGCCGCCCGCCGGCAGCCCCGTTATAGCGCCTCACCGCAATGGAAACCCCGGCCACAACGCCGGTCCGCTGCGATCCGGAGACGTGGGTGAGTGGCTGAAACCAGTTCCCTGCTAAGGAACCATAGGAGTAAATCCTATCGAGGGTTCGAATCCCTCCGTCTCCTCCATCCTGCTGTTTTCCAAAAATTACGTTCGGGCCGACAGGCCGGGAACTTGGGGTTACGGGTCGGTGGATCTGGATCGGGGCTGGTGTACGGCTGTTAGACAGACGCAACCGCAAGCACGCAGAACCCGCTCACCACCGCGGTGGCCAACCGCATCGGCAGCCCCGACCAATGACCAATCGGCTGCTTGAATTCGGTCCGCAGGTTTCGTCAGCCATCGTGTAGCCCGGCGTCAAAAATCGACGCTGACCCGACCATACAGAAATCTTCCGTTGAAGCCGGACGGCGAAAACGAGCTGTAAGGCAGGAAATATCCGTTCTGTCCAAAATTCTGGCCATCGCGAAGCCCCACGAAAACAGGGTCGGGATAGCTGTCGAAAATATTGTTCGCGCCTATTGCCAATTCGATTACTTCGTAGGGACGCACGCGAATTTCGAGATCGGCCACCCATTGTTTCGACAATGTCTGGTCCCGTTCCACAACGGGCCCAGGTATCAACACGTCACCAAACCGATTGCCGCGCGCAGTTACGCCGAACATTCCGATATCCCAATCCGCGCCCAGATTCAGTTTCGTGCGCGGCTGGCCCTGCGTAAGCCGGAGCGATTCCTGCCGCCCGAACAGGGTCAGTCCCGGCAGCGATGGAAGCGCGGCGACATTACGGATTTCCGTCTGGTTGTCGCTGTAGCCTGCCGTCACCGTCAGATTGCCGAATCCAGCGTCGGGGACGCGGTACGTGCCGACGATTTCGAACCCCTTGGTCCGCGTGTCGATCCCGTTGACGAAGAACCGGGCCGAAGTAATGTTGTTGAACCCGGCATTGCGCAGCAAATCGACGACATTTGCGCCTTGAAGATTTTCGGTCACGATAATCCGGTCGTCGATGTCGATCCGGTAATAATCCGCAGTGATGTTCAGTCCGTCGATCAGCGAGAAGGTTATACCGCCCGATAGATTGGTGCTGCTTTCCGGCTCCAGCGGCTGGGAACCCAGTGCGATAGCCACCGGATCGCTGACCGGGAATGTTCCGATTTCTACCAGCGTGCCGTTGATGTTGTTGGTGCTGGTCGTGGCGTAAAATTGCTGATGCAACGATGGTGCCTTGAACCCGGTCGAAACAGAACCGCGCAGGGCAACACCGTAAAACGGTTCGAACCTGGCAGCAAATTTCCCGTTCACGGTGTCCCCGAAATCGGAGAAATTTTCATACCGCCCCGCCCCTTGCAAGGTCAGCATATCGAACAGCTTCGTCTCCACTTCCACATAGCCGGCATAGGAATCGCGGCTCGCATCCACTTCATTGCCGGGGCGGAAGCCGGGGAACACCTGTGCACCGGCCGGGGCGCCGAACGCGGCAAATGGACCCGCTTGGTAGCTTTGGGGCGTACCCGCCTCGATCGTGAAATTCTCGTCGCGATATTCCGCGCCCAGCGCCACGGACAGACCATCCCCGAAACCGACATCGAACGTCTGCTGAAGATCGAGATTTACGGTCGTTTGCCCGAAGCCCAACGTGCCTGCGTCAAATTTACGGATGCTGTCTTGACCAAAGGACGTGTTGAAGCTGTTTTCGACGCCGAACTGAAATTCGTTTTCGCCATACACACCGGACAGATCGTAGTTGAAACCACCGATCTCCCCCCTGACACCGGCTGCAAATGCCAGATCCTGGATTACCGATGTGATCAGCGGCAGGAAACCATCGGGATAGAACGGTACGAAATTCGTGGTCGAGGCGCTGAAATCGCGATTGCGGGCATCCGTCGCCCGGCGATAGAACCCTGCACTTTCAGCGTTGCGACTGCCATAACTGGCGAAAGTATAAAGTTCCATATCGGCGCTGAGATCGTAACCGGCATTGAGGAACAGCGAAAAATCTTCGATCGCAGCGTCTCCGTAACGGTGGTTGTAGCGATCGAAAGTCAGTTCGCGCGGATCGACATTGGCACCGATACGGGGATATTGCCGACGCGGATCGGCGCCGGATCGATTGGTGGCGTTTCGATCCTGGAATTGCCCGGTAAGGTTGAGATAGCCGTCCGGCCCTACCGGCAGGCCGAAATTTGCGGCCAGTGTCAGCGTTCCGCCATCGCGCCGTTCGCGCGTTTCGCCGCTATCGGTCAGCAGGAAGACGTCGCCCGCTCCGGCATTGGTATCCAGAACCGGCTGGCCATCCGCACCGACGACCGGACCGCCTTGCTGCAAGACCCCATCCATCGAAGTGCGATATTGGCCATAGGTTACCTGCGCGCGGTTTCCCTGCGACCGGCGCAATTGCACATTGATAACACCGGCGATCGCATCGGAACCGTATTGCGAAGCGGCCCCGTCGCGCAGCACTTCGATCCGTTCGATCGCCAGCGGCGGGATCGTGTTGAGATCGACCGCAGCCGAGCCGCGACCGACGGACCCATTAAGATTGAGCAACGCCGAAGTGTGCCGCCGCTTCCCGTTCACCAGAACAAGCGTCTGATCGGGGGCAAGCCCGCGCAGGGTCGCGGGGCGCAGGGCGTCCGTGCCGTCGGTGATCGACGGCTGGGGAAAATTGAAACTGGGCACGAGCTGGTTGAGGATCTTGTTAACTTCGGTGTATCCGGCCTGGGTCAGCTGATCGCCGCCGATTATATCGATCGGCACCGGACTGTCGGCCACCGTTCTGTCGGTTCGCCGCGTTCCCGTCACCACGATCTGCGCTTGCGGTGTCTGCGAACCTTCGGCTGAGGCATCATTCTCGTTCTGATCGGTTGTGTCGTTATTCGGCGCTACCTGCGCGAAGGCCGTCGGGCCCGCGCCCAGACACAGACTTACCAAAGAAATGCTGCATAGAAGCTTGGACGTTACGTTCATTTTCACGACACTCTTATTATAGCTGGTAATTCGGATGCTCAATTAAGCAACTTTAGAACTCTGGTAAAGAGAAATTAACAACAAAATTATATTGCGATGAACGAAGGTTGTGAGCGTTCTTCCTGCAGGCGGCGATGGTTCCGCCCGCAAGATCGCCAAAATTATCACCATCCCGATCGTCACGGATCGGGAATGCCAAGGCGAGTTTGCATGGGTATACAGTCCGAAAAACACCGAGCCCAATTGCAGACTGCGCTGCACCCGACGCACGGCTGCTCGACAAAGCAAACGCAGGCGCTATCGTTTGTCCGGACATCTGGGGCTGCGATAGCGGCAGGAACGATGGGGCTGGATACGCGATGCGGAACGTCTTGACCTGTGTATTGGGCGTAGTGCCGGGTGCACTGTCATCGGCAGCCCTAGCAGAAGATGCAGGCCCCGGTTCCAATCCGCGGGTCTATAACAACACCGAAGAAATTTTCTTCGATACAGAAGCCGGGCGCACAGCGGCACCGCAGCTGTCCCTTCGTTTCGAAGATGACCGTATGACCGTGATCGACGCATTCGGTACGGAAATTTCGACCCCTAGGCGATATGACAATTCTCGAACATTCCGAAAACGCCGTCATCGCGCGTATCGGTAACCGGCAAAGCCGCCTCGGGCGTGCGCGTCCGGTGGTCTGCTGGGGCGCGGTCCTGCGCGAAACGAAGCAGGCCGATGGAAGCGACGACTGGGTGTTTGTGCGTTCGCTGGCGCTTCATGATCAGGGTGGCCGGGTCCGCTTTGGCGGCGGCGATACCGGTACCCCGAAAACGATCCTTCGGCTGCGCGCCGTCGATTAGCCGGAGAACAGCCGCAACCGCCCCAGCCTGGTGCTGTATGTGCATACGCCGGACGAACCCGACCGCGCAATAAGCTATAGCTGGGCGGATGAGAATGCATCGCGCGTAGGGATTAATCTACGCTGGATGCAGGCCAGTTGCACCGTTGAAAACAGCGAATGACGCCGGATTGCCGGTGACTGTCCGGATCGGGATATAATTCCAGCTGCCGAAATTACACGCTACGCAGACTACTCGGTCGTGTGTCTCACCAGCACCTTGCCCAAATGTTCTCCGCGGCTCAGATAGCGATACGCCTCCGCAGCGTCATCGAAATGGAAACTTCGATCAGTGGGTATTTCGACATTCCCGCCCGCAACCATATCCAGCGCCTGGACCAGCATATCGCGGCTGCCAGACGCGATGCCTTTGAGCACGATGTTCTTGGCCAATATCTCGCCCTGGCTGACCGATGGAGCATCGGTTTCAGATATTCGCCGCCGCCCCGCGTTTCCACCTTGCCGCCGGTCAGCAGCGTAGCACCCTTGGCCAGCGCATCTTCGATCTGTGCTGCGATCTTGTCTGCCTGAGCCGGAAAGATGAACGGCCCCAGATGGCCCGTGCGCACGTATTATCTGCCGTCAACTCCACGGCCTCTGCCGCCGCGACCAGCTCGGCCAGAAACTGTTCCGCGATCGCGCGTGCGACATAAATCCGTTCGACGGACTGACACGCCTGTCCGGTCGCGACTATGCTTGCGCGCAGAGCCGTATGCGCGGCATTTACCGGATCGGCCGTCGCGGTCACGATCATCGGATCTTTCCCCCCAGTTCCAGATTGACCGGAATCAGGGCGCGGGCCGCTAGCCTCGGCCACTTTGCGGCCGGTATCGGTCGAACCGGTAAAGCACACATAGTCGACCGCGCCGACCAGCGCCTGACCGGTAGCGGGCCCGCCCAGAACATAGTCCAGCGGCAATTCCGCCACCGTAGCCAGCGCGGCGCGCAATGGCGCCACGAAACGCGGCGTCACTTCCGAAGGTTTGATCAAAACGGCACACCCCGCAGCCAGCGCCGGTACGGCATCGATATGGCTGAGCAGGGCGGGGAAATTCCACGGGGCGATGGCACCGAATAGCGGAAACGCGGAAAAGCGCGGCGCAATCTCGATCCCCGGCGTCAGGGACGGTGCGGCATCGCGCGGAAGAGCCGCAAACAAGGCGGGTGCGCGGGCTGCCCATCCCCGCATATTCCGGCTCAGGCTCTCGACTTCCAGACGCGCAATGGACTGGCGACCGGTATCTGCCGCAAGCGCATCGACAATGGCACTGGCGGCGGCTTCGATCGCATCCGCTGCGCGGTTCAGGATCGCACCCCTCCTCTCGGGCCCAAGCGCCTCCTAGGCTGGCTGAGCCTCGCGCAGCCGGACCGCAGCCGCGCGGACATCGGGCGGCGTACTTTCGTCGAAGGTGTAATCCTGCAGCCCGGTTCGCGGATTGGTCGCCTTCATATCCTGTTTCCCCTTTTACATCGCACCCATTTGGCCCTTGTCGATATCGTAACGCCGGGTCAGCGCGGATCGATGTTGGCTACCTGGCTGCGCGTTGTCGAGCGTAAGTTGTATGGACAACTTCGCAGAATTGCCCGCAACGGCTCCTGTCAATCGTGATGGAACGGATCATTGCAGCGGCGATTGTTCCCATGTCCGCCCGGCCCGACAGCGCCCGGCAAGGGAGTTTTCATGAGCGATACCAAACTGGATGCGATTGTAATCGGCGCAGGTTCGGCGGGATTGTCGTTCGCGCGCCATGCGGCGGCGAATGGCGCACGTGTGGCCCTGATCGAGCGCGGGGATCTGGGAGGGACGTGTGTCAATCGCGGCTGCGTGCCGAAAAAACTCATGTGGACCGTCGCACATACGCTGGATCAGGCCCGGCAACTGGCCGAACAGGGCGTGCTGGAGAGCGCACCCGCCGCGAATATAAAAGCCCTGCAGGCAAAATCCGCCACGCACATCGAGAATATTCGCAACAATCTGGCGCAGGACATGAACGATGCCGGTGTAATTCTGCGCTGCGGGGACGCGCGCATTACCGGCAGGAATACGGTGATGGTGGGCACGGACGAACTATGCGCAGCGCACATTGTTCTGGCGGTGGGCGGGCGGCCGATGCGGCCCGATATACCCGGTGCGGACCTGGCAGCCACCAGCGACGATCTGTGGGAATGGCAGTCGCTTCCGCGGGAACTCATCATCATCGGCGCGGGCTATATCGGTTGCGAGATTGCGGCGATCATGGCGGCGATGGGCGTGGCGGTAACCCTGATTTCCGACGAGAACGGCGTCCTGACAGAATTTTCCCAGCCCATGCAAAAACTGGCAATGGACAATCTGGTGGCGCAGGGCGTTACGGTCCACACCGATACAAGACCCGACGCGATCGCCGCAGACGATGGCGGTCTTGTCGTTCGCGGCCCCGATGGTTTCGAAGTGCGCGGGGAGCGGGTGTTGTTTGCCACCGGCCGCGAAACGAACCTGGAAAGCCTTGGCGATCTGAAAGATGACATTGCCATAACCGATAGCGGACAAATCGATATCGGCGACGATTTCGCAACATCGGTCGACGGGATATATGCACTGGGCGACTGCGGCACGCGTTTGCCGCTAACGCCGGTTGCCCGCGACGATGGCCGCGTGCTGGCGATGAACCTGTTCGCCGATGGTGCTGACCCCGTATCGCCCGACCATATTGCAACGACGGCATTCCTGTTGCCGCCTCTCGCCGAAGTCGGGCAAGTCGATACGATTTGCCACAGCGGCCGGTTCGAACCGTTGAAAGCGGGTCTTACCGATGACGGACGCAAACACGCCTGGCATTTCGGTAAACAGGATGAAACGATTACGGCGATCGGCTTGGCCGGCTACGGCGCGGCGGAGGCTGCCGGATTTATGGCGCATCTGGTAGCCACCAAAGCAACCCTGAAAAGCGCGGACCTGCTGTTACCGGTCCACCCGACATCGTCCGAAGAATGGTATTCGGGTGTACGCAGTTGATCAGTTCGTTTCCACCCATGGTAAAAAGGCAGATAGTATGGACCTGAAAATATCCGGCAAGCGCGCGTTGATAACCGGCGCGACCGGCGGGCTCGGTCGTGAAACGGCGCGGTTCCTTGCCGAAGAGGGGGTCGCACTGTTCCTTAGCGATCTGGATGAGGAGGCGCTGGCAAAGACAGCGAAGGAATTCGGTGCCGATTATGCGGCGGCCGATGTGTCCGGGAAGGATGGGTGCGAACAGCTTGTCGACGCGGCAGGCACAGGTTTCGACATCTGGGTTCACGCGACCGGTGTGACCGGGGGAAAAGGCGACCCGTTGCAGATGGCCGAGGATGAATGGGCCGATGCGATCAATATCGACTTCCTTTCGGCCGTTCGGCTTGCCCGCCATCTGTGCCCGCCGATGATCGACCGGGGGTGGGGCCGCGTGGTTTTCGTGACATCGGAAAACGTCGCCCAGCCTTATCCGGAGGAAACGGTTTACAATTCCGCGAAATCGGCGCTGCTGAGCTTTGCCAAAAGCGTGGCGATGCAGCATTCCAAATCGGGAATGCTGGTGAATTGCATAGCCCCGGCCTTTATCGAAACGCCGATGACCGACGGCATGATGGAAAAGCGCGCGGAGGAGGAAGATTGCAGTTTCGACGAAGCGGTCGACAGCTTCCTTGAAGAAGAGCGCCCCTATCTCGTCCTTGGACGGCGCGGCAGACCGGAAGAGGTTGCGGCGATTATCGCCATGCTGTGCAGCGAACACGCGTCTTTCGTGACCGGTGCGAACTGGCGTGTGGATGGCGGCGCGGTGGGTTCCATCAACCTGTGAGGTTTCGCGATTGGCCAACGCTGGCCGATCATATCAGGCGGCACCCGGTCGAAGGGACGATTGCTGAAAAACGCGCGGCCTTTGCGCGGCTGGCGCAAGCGGACCTGACGCATCGTAACCATGAATGGATGGAACTGGGCGGCATTGCCACCTTGTGCGTGGCACCGCTGGACGAAAATTCCCGGCCCCGGAAATCGGCGTCGCCCGTGTTGTGGCTGCATGGCGGTGGGCTGGTGTTTGGTTCGCCGACCACCCATGCGCGCATGGCAGCCGCCCTGGCGACGCGATTGCAGCGCCCGGTCTGGCTGCCCGCCTATCGCCTGGCACCCGAACATATGTGGCCGGCACCCATCGCGGATGTTCTGGCGGTTGTCGACGCCATGACCGGACCGATCGATTGTGTGGGGGACAGTGCAGGCGGGCAGCTGGCCTTGCTGGCGGCGATGCAGCGACCGGGCAGGATCGCGCGGCTTGCCCTGATTTCCCCCAATACGGATCGCACGGGATTGAGCAGCACACGAATGGCGAACAGTCCCGCCGATCTTATGAACGACGATGATGCGGACCGGGAACTGGCGCAGCTGAGTTTCGGGAAGAACCTTCATACGATACCGGATGCCTCGCCCCTGCTCGGCAATTTGTCACCGCTCCCGCCAACATGGCTGACAGTGGCAAGCAACGAGGTGCTTCTGGATGACAGCCTGCATTTGGTCCGCCGCCTAGGTTTGGCTGGCATATCGTGCGAAGCGCATATCGAACCCGGCCTGTGCCATCTATGGATGCTGTGGGGGGACGATCTGCCAGCCGCCGGAAGGTCGTTCGACAAGCTGGCGCTATTTTTCGCGAAGTGACCGAAACGCACCCGCTGCCCGCGCGCAAAGGTAGGAACGAGTTGCCAGGCGATCCGTTAAACCGGCCAGAGAACCGAACCCATAAACCCGAGATATCCAGGAATTGCCATGACCGAAACGAACGACACTCCCGACGCGTCCGATATCCCCGCCCAGTCCCAGGATGCCATGCCGGCAGACGAGTACAAGATGGACCCTGCACCGGACTATTCGCCGCGCAATCCCGGTTCGGGCAGGTTGGATGGCAAGGTCGCGCTGATTACCGGTGGCGATAGCGGTATTGGCCGGGCCATCGCCGTTTTGTTCGCACGCGAAGGCGCAAAGGTCGCTTTGGCGTTTCTGGAAGAAACCAGGGACGCGGAAGAAACGAAGCGTTTGGTCGAGGAAGAAGGCAGCGAAGCACTGCTCATCCCCGGCGATCTGGCCCAGAAAAGCCATGCCGACGATGCGGTTGCCAAAACGGTCGCGAAATTCGGTCAGCTGGATATTCTCATCAACAATGCCGCGCAGCAATGGCTGGATGAAGATCTGACGAAACTGGATGAGGCCACCTTGCGCAAGACGTTCGACAGCAATGTCATGTCGTATTTTTTCTGCACGCAGGCTGCGCTCCCTCATCTGAAAGAAGGGGACAGCATCGTCAACACCACTTCGGTCAATGCCTTTGCCGGAATGGGATCGCTGGTCTCCTATTCCTCTACCCGCGGGGCATCGCTGGCGTTTTCACGCTCCATGTCGGGGCAATTGGTGGATAAGGGCATACGGGTAAACTCGGTCGCACCCGGTCCGATCTGGACACCGTTCATTCCCGGAACGATGCCGGCGGACAAGGTCGAAGGGTTCGGCAGCAAAACGCCAATGGGCCGCCCCGGGCAGCCATGGGAAGTCGCCACGGCGTATCTGTTCCTGTGTTCGTCCGACGGCAGCTATTACACCGGCCAAACGCTGCATCCCAATGGCGGTATGATCGTGGGTGCATGACCGCAGGGTTCCCGCGTGAATGGCCGCAAACGCCGGTCATCTATCAGGTCTATCCCCGTTCTTTTGCCGATAGCACCGGCAATGGAACGGGCGATCTGAATGGCATAACCGCCAAGCTCGATCATGTTGCCGGACTGGGTGTCGACGCAGTTTGGCTATCGCCCTTTTACACCTCCGGCTGGGTCGATGGGGGCTACGACGTCATAGATCACGAAACGGTCGATCCGTGTCTGGGGACGCTTGACGATTTCGACCGGCTTGTCGAACGCGCGCACCAGCTGGGTTTGCGGGTCATGATCGATCAGGTTCTGAACCATACCAGCGACCGGCATCGGTGGTTTCAAAATGCCCTTGCCGGCGATGATGATTATGCCGACCGGTATCTTTTCCGCGATCCCAAGCCCGATGGCACGCCGCCCAACAACTGGCTGTCGCAATTCGGCTTGCCAGGCTGGGAACACAGTCACCGGCGGCGGCAATATTATTTTCATCAGTTTCTCGCCTGTCAGCCAAGCCTGAATCTGCGCAATGCGGCAGTGCAGGAAAGCCACCGCAGGCAAATCGGCCTATGGCGCAGCCGCGGTGTCGATGGGTTCCGCTTCGATGCCGTGACATCGTATTTGTGGGATGAAAGTCTTGCAGACAATCCGCCGGCATCGCGCGCGGTCAGCCGCAAGGTGAGCGGCAGCCCCGGCTCCCCATACAAATATCAGGACCATGTTTACGATATGCTGCCGGGCGATGGCGCACAATTCACCGAGAAACTGCGGGATTGGGCGGGGGCCGATGCCTATCTGATCGGCGAAATTACATCCGGCAATAAATCCGTAGAACTGGCCATGGCGTTCACCGGCCCCGAACGGCTGAATGCGTGTTACACCACCGATATGCCCGAACACAAAGGCAGCCCGCCGATCATTGCCGACATGGTCCAGCGCGCCGACCTGCACCGGCTGGTAAGCTGGCTAAGCAGTCACGATCAGCCGCGTCATCTTCGCTTGGACGACAATATCGGCGATGCAGCTGCGGTTTACGCACTGCTTATGGCATTTCTGCCCGGTCCGTGGCTTGTCTTTCAGGGGGAAGAATGGGGCCTGCCCCAGCCCCGCCTCGAGAAGGAGGAAATCACCGATCCTCTCGATCTTCTTTACTGGCCCGATGGGCCCGGTCGGGAAGGTGCACGGGTGCCGGTTGCGTGGACCGGCGAACCCCCGGCCTATGGCTTCAGCACCGGCAAACCGTGGTTGCCGATGCGGTGGGGCGGGCTGTTGAACGCACGCGATGCGGTGGCGGAAAAATACCGGTCCGCAATTGGCGCGCGGCATGAGTATGGCTGGGGTGGCGGCGATGTTGCGATATGCGAACACGGCGATGACTGGCTCGTTCTGGAAATCGCCGTCGGCAGTGGGAGATATGAAGGGGTTTTTGCGATGGGTGGTCGACCGCCCAGCTGCAAACATATGCTGGCAAACGGTATTCTGTCTGCGGGTAAACCCAATTCGCACTGGTCCGCCCACATCCGTAAACTTGGCTGAATATCCTTGCGTGACTGAGCCGAAGCACGAAAACCGAAAGTTTTCGCGGCAGGGGCCTGTTGCATATCGGTTTGTTGCATATCGGGACGCCTTGATGCCGGCGCCCGTCGACCGAATGTTTCGCTAGACACGGTTTTGTCTGCCCAATAGGGTCCATAATCCGTCTCCGCGATGCAACTGCACCTTCCCCTACCGAACAAAGACTGGATCATATCGTGACGCGCAAAGGTATCGTCTTGGCCGGTGGTTCAGGCACGCGCCTGTATCCGGTTACGAAAGCGATTTCGAAACAACTCGTTCCGGTATATGACAAGCCGATGATCTATTATCCGATCTCCACGCTTATGCTGGCGGGAATACGGGAAATCCTGATCATCACGACCCCATTCGATCAACCGATGTTCCGCAATCTTCTGGGTGATGGATCGCAATGGGGCGTGGAATTGTCCTACGCGGTCCAGCCGGAGCCGGGCGGACTGGCGCAGGCCTATCTCATCGGTGCCGATTTTGTCGGTGACAGCCCTTCCGCGCTTATTCTGGGCGACAATATATTCTACGGTCACGGGCTGGTGGATTTGCTGAAGCAAGCGAATGACCGCGAAACCGGCGCGTCTGTCTTCGCGTATTACGTGGCCGACCCGCAGGCTTATGGCGTGGTATCGTTCGACGCCGGGGGAACCGCGGAAACGCTGGAGGAAAAACCCGCAAAGCCTTTGTCCAACTACGCCGTGACCGGCCTGTATTTTTACGACAAACAGGCCCCTGAACTCGCGCGGCAGCTGGCCCCATCCCCACGCGGCGAGCTTGAGATTACAGACTTGAACCGGCTTTATCTGGAAGCGGGAAACCTGTCGGTCGAGATTATGGGCCGCGGCTATGCCTGGCTCGACACCGGAACGCACGCATCCCTGCTGGATGCCGGCCAATATGTGCGCATTACCGAAGACCGGCAGGATCTTAAAATCTGTTGCCCGGAAGAAATTGCCTGGCGTCAGGGTTTTATCGACGACACCGCGTTGCAGGCTCTGGGCGAAGCGTCCCGCAAAAGCGGCTATGGTGAATATCTTCTTCGCTTGTTGCAGACAAATGGCCCCTTTCAGTGAAGATTACGGAATGCGCCATTCCCGGTCCGCTGGAAATCTTCCCCACCACCTTCGGTGACGATCGCGGATTCTTTATGGAAAGCTGGAACGCGCGATCCTTTGCAGAAGCCGGTCTGGATGCAGATTTCGTGCAGGACAATCACAGCCGGTCGGCCCGGGGCGTATTGCGCGGCCTGCATTTCCAGAACCCGAAACCGCAAGGCAAGCTCGTTCGGGTAACCAACGGGCGCGCATGGGATGTGGCGGTGGATATCCGCCGCTCCTCCGCGCATTTCGGAAAGTGGGTCGGCGTGGAACTGAGCGCTGCCAAGCGCAACCTATTCTGGGTACCGCCGGGATTTGCACACGGCTTCCTCAGTCTGGAAGACGACACCGATTTTCTTTACAAATGCACGGAATATTACGCACCGGATCATGAACATGCGATCCGCTGGAACGATCCGCAGATCGGTATCGAATGGCCGCTGGAAGGCATCGTTCCAGAACTCTCCACCAAGGATAGCGCGGCTGCAACCTTGCAGGATAGCGATTGTTACGCATGAAAGTACTGATAACCGGCGCAGGGGGTCAGGTGGGTCGCGCTCTTGTGCGATCCGCTCCCGCAGATGTGGAGGTTCTGGCGGAAACATCGCAAACGCTGGATATCACCGATGCGCGGGCCGTTAACGCTTCGATCCAGGCCTCGCATCCGTCTTTGATCATCAATGCTGCGGCATATACTGCTGTCGACAAGGCTGAAGACGATCGGGCTCTTGCCACAGCCGTGAACGTAGATGGCGTGAAGAACCTGGTCGACGCCGCAAACATGGTGGATGCGCGGATCGTTCATATTTCTACGGATTTCGTGTTCGATGGCGAACGGTCGTCACCCTATGAACCGGATCATCCCGCCGCGCCGATCGGCGTGTACGGACACACCAAATATTCCGGCGAACAGCACCTGCGCAGCGCCGATATCCTGGTCCGTACTGCATGGGTCTATTCCGCCGATGGCGGAAACTTCGTGTCCACGATGCTGCGGCTGATGGCCGAACGCGCCGAGATCGGTGTCGTCTGCGACCAGATCGGCACACCGACATCGGCCGATAGTCTGGCGGCCGCCCTCTGGGCGTTTGCGCAAAGCGATGCGGTCGGGATATATCATTGTACCGATAGCGGCGTCGCAAGCTGGTACGATTTCGCTATTGCCATTCGCGACGAAGCCCGCGCAGTCGGGTTGCTGGACGATCATGCCGCAGACAGTGCGACCGATTACCACGCGCGAATATCCGACGCCCGCCAGACGCCCCGCATATTCGGTGCTGAATACCGTCAAGACGCAGGATGCACTTGGGTATACGCCGCCACATTGGCGGCACGCGCTTGTAAAAGTTTTGAAAAGGATTGCCGATCATGGCTGATATGCTGGTTACCGGCGGCGCCGGTTTTATCGGAAGCAATTTCGTCCGCTACTGGAAAGATCATCATCCTGCCGACCGTATCGTCGTGCTGGACGCATTGACCTATGCCGGGAACCGCGAAAGCCTGTCGGATGTCGGCGATATCGTATTTTGCGAAGGGGATATTTGCGACACCGAAACGGTGCGGCAATTGTTACGCGATCACAATTTGCGCACGATCGTCCATTTTGCGGCAGAAAGCCATGTGGACCGTTCGATCGATGGGCCCGATGCGTTTGTGCAAACCAATACGGTAGGCACGCACAGCCTGTTGAAGGCCGCGAAAGCCGAATGGATGGATGCCGGTACCGGTGCCGGTGCCGGTGGCCCCCACCGCTTCCACAATGTCTCGACGGATGAAGTTTACGGATCGCTCGGCTCGCAAGATCCCGCTTTCAGCGAAACCACGCCCTATGCGCCCAATTCCCCTTACTCGGCATCGAAAGCCGGGGCCGATCATCTGGTTCGCGCCTATCACCATACATTCGGACTCGATGTCACGACCAGCAATTGTTCGAACAATTACGGGCCCTTCCAATACCCTGAAAAATTGATTCCATTATTTCTTATCAACGCGCTGCATGGGCGCGATCTGCCTATTTACGGCGATGGCATGAATGTACGCGACTGGCTGCACGTCAACGACCATTGCCGGGGCATCGAGGCGTGCCTGACCCAAGGCAGAAGCGGCGAGGTCTACAATATCGGCGGTGGATCGGAACTGCCGAACCTAACCGTTATCGATACGATCTGCCAGGCAGTGGACGATGCGTTTGCGCAGGACCCAGGCTTGGCGGACAGGTTCCCCGATGCGGCGGCCGCACATGGAAAACCGACAGCGGACCTCAAAACCTTTGTCGAAGACCGCAAGGGTCACGACCGCCGCTACGCGATCGATGAAACAAAAGCGCGTGAATTGCTGGCATATACGCCCGCGACACAATTCGCTCAGGGCATAGCCCAAACCGTCCGCTGGTATCTGGATAATGAAACCTGGTGGCGGCCGCTGTCGAAACAAACCGCGTGAATATGCCGTCAGGCGCCGAGTTTCGACCCCACCAGCCCGACGCGCAAAGGCTTCGGCACGGAGCGTAACAATGTCCGCGCAAAATCCCGCAGGATAGCGTGCTGCGGTTCGTCGCCTTCGCGGATAATGGACAGACGCACCAATACCCCGTCCCCCACAAAGCCAGCCAGAGCGGCGCGAAGGCGGTCCTCCCGCTGCTCTCCTGCGGTCTGAGGCAGTTCTTCGCCGATACGCGCCCAATACAGCACATCTTCCGTGCGGGGGCCGAGTTTCGCGGTGAGTTCCACGGTCGGGATGGTCCGGTCCGCAGTGAAGGGAAGTTGGGTAAGACGCCGGTCGGTGATCGCAAAACCATAGGCGGGATAGCACACTTCGGGACGGTGAAGTTGCAACGAATCGCTCTGCTTCGCGCCATGGGAAATCAGCATCATGACCGTCCTGCTAGCGGCGTCTCCAGTCCGGTCATATCCGCGTCCCACCGTCTGTGCGTAGAGCCGATCCGCCAAAGTACCTTCCGACGGTGGAAGCACCAATCCTACACGCGGATTGATGGCCCACCCCGCAAACCGGTCCGGCAGAGCGTCCTCGATGACGACATCTCCCATCAGATCGACGAAGTTGCGCGGCCGCATCGCCAGCGACCCGGCTGCTGCCGCCATTCCGGCGATCCCGATCATCATATCGCGCCGGTCCATCAGATTATCCCGTCCGCCCGGCGCGGTGCATCCGAACCACGCGAGCCCAAGGCCCGGATCAACAAATCGACGCCGACCATCACTGCCAGGGCCACGGCGAACAGCATGACTCCGGCAACATTATGGAGGAAGCCCTGCGCCATCGCGTCACCCCCGTAATAGGTCACCAGAATGAGAGTGAGTACGCGCAGCAAATTAGCGAATATAGCGATGGGCAATATTGCCATCATCAGCAGGACTACGTGTTTCCAGCGGGCACGGTGCAGGATGTAGATGTAAAACAGGCTGATGGCGGTCAGTCCCACGATGGAATTCATGCCGGAACAGGCATCTTCGACCAGCAGCTGATACTGTGCGATATCGATCACCACGCCGTGCTGTTGTACCGGATAGTCGAACAGGCGCAGGATCCAGGTGGCCGCGCTGGAAATCCACTGCTGGAGATTGATGGTCGCCATATCCAGCGCCCAACCGGGCAGCGGCACGAGGAAACCGAAATAGGCGAATGGAAAGATGTTTCGGAAAATTCCGGCAATACCGATAAACCGTGCAGCGATCAGCAGGAACAATCCATACACCGCAGCCGAACTGACAAACAGCAAATCCAGCGCGCTGCCCAGAATATAGGCAGGCAGGAACAGCGCGAGTCCGACCCCCACCAGCCACAATGGTAGCGGCGCCGAGGCCCCTTCCCGTAATTCGGGACGGATGTGGAACAGCAACCAGATACCGGTCATCAAGACGATAGGCGAATGGCTGCCTGCTTCCGTCGACCAATATTCATCACCCAACAACAGCAATGTCGGTATCAGAACCGCGGCGAAACCGAGAATCGGCAACCAGTATTCGCGCAGCAAAGCTACAGGATCGAATCCGGGCGATGCCGAGCCAGACCCCCCACCGGTCGCACCGGTGGTAGCCTGTACGCCGCCACCGTCCAAGGCGATGTTATTTTGTTGCATTGAGGAACGTGCCCACAACCTGCACGCGGTCCGACTGGAGATCCTGCGCCAATGTTTTCACATCGGAAGCAAAGGTGTGATCCCTGCGCGCAATGATGAGCGCGTTGCGCACCACAGTCGCAATTCGCCGACAGTCGCTGTAATTGGCGGATGGCGGGCAGTCGATTATGGTAATGTCGAACGACCGGACGGATTCTTCGATCATCGTTTTGAATTTGGTCGATGCAAGCAGGTCCGCGGAATTATCCGCCGGGTTGCCTGCAAACATTAACGAAAGATCGGGAACGACATCGCCGAACAGTTTCGGCCCGTCAGCAGAGCGGCTGGCCAGAAATTCCGACAGACCTTCTGCCGGTTCATCGACCATGAACAGTTCTTGCATTCGCGGAGTTCGCAAATTCCCATCGATCAACAGCGTCCGCAAACCGGACTGCGCCATCGCAATCGCCAAATTGGCCGCAATGACGGCAGTGCCGCTACTTGCGGTGGGCGAACATAATGCAAGCGACCGCCGGTTCTGCGCATATTGACGGCTGACCAGATGGTTGCGCAATCCGGCAATGGTTTCCGCAGCAAGACTTTGCGGCTCATGCAGCGAATAAAGCTCTTCGGAAAACAGCATTTCGCCTGCACGGCGCAGTTCACCGTCCTGCCCGTCGTCCTGATCGATGCCATCGATCCCGACAACCGGAACATCGTCTGCATAGACTATAGGGTCGTCCATATCGGGACGCACCGTCTCGGCTGATTCGGACATCATCACAAGCTTTCTCGATACCTCAATTTGGGCCGGTCAGGCGCGGCGTAAACGGCAGCAATGGCTTTTTATCGTTAAGATCCATAACCCCTACGATCGGTATACCTTCGATGGCCAGATCATCCACGCTGCGGACGCGGCGATTGAACAGTTCCGTCAACAGCGAAACCAGGAAACCGATGCCCAGACCCAGCATGATCGCCATAGCGAGGACCGGGACGGTTTTGGGGAAATCTGCGGCATCGGGTGACGATGCACTGCTGAGGCGCGTGATACCGGCATCGCCGGTGCTCGCTTCCTGGTCCAGTTGGGCCTGACGCGTTGCCGATTCGTTCAGCTGCAGGCGCAGGACATTGACATCCCCCTGCAACTGTTTGGCTTCCGCCAGTTTGCCGCGTTGTTCCAGAACGCGCCGACGCTGCGCGTCGAACAGCGCACCTATCGAAGGCCCGGTATTCTGCGGGGTGGAAGCAGGCGCCGCTGCGGCGCGCGCCGCGCTCAGTTCGCTTGCGGCCGACCGGGCCACGGCAGCGCGTTGCTGCCGCATGGCGATCAGATCGGGGTGATTGGGACCAAGCGAGCGTGATGCCACAGCTATCGCCGCGTCGATCTGACCCAGCTGGGCCTGCGACGGGCTGGTCACCGGCATGGATGGCGCCGCTGGAATGCTCATTGCCGGCGGGGCAGGCGATGCCGTAGCGAGCGCTGCCAGTTTGGCACTGTCGGCGTCCACATTATCGTCCTGCAGCACGATGCCGTTTTCTTTTTCGAATGTGGCCTTGCGTTCTTCTGCGGCAGCCAGTTCGACCTTCAGCTTTTCCGTCTGTTGTTCGAAAAAGGATCCGCTGCTGTTGGCTTCCTGGCGCTTGAACTGGATGATCTGCTGTTCATACGCATCGACAAGTTCATTGGCGATCCGCGATGCGGTTTGCGGACTGGGGCTGGTGTAGGAAATTTCAAGAATGGTACTGCCATCGACCAGCCGGGCACTCGTGCGCTGGGTAATGATGGATGCCAGCCACCGGCCGAACGGCAGATCGCTGCCCGAAGCGTTATATTGCGCTGCCAGATCGGCAGAGCCGGTCCATCCCAGCTGCTCAACCACCCGGCTTGCCACGCGCGGATCGCGCACCAGTTCGATCTGCGTATTGGTATATGCGCGGGAGAACGAGCCTTGAATGACCTCTCCGGTCACGGGGTCCGGGCGAACGATATCGAGCATGATCCGCGAGCTGGCTTCATATTGCTTCGGCACGAATTTGAGAATTGCCAACCCTGCAATCAATGCCGCCAGCAGCGCTACCAGCGTGATGAAACGCCGCGCCCACAAAATACGAAAGAACTGATGGATACTCACAAATTCATCCTTTTAAACATCGCATGGCCATGCGCCGAAGCGTGGCCGATGGTTCGCCGCGCGATAGAGATGCGCGGCGAACCGAAGTGATCAGAAAAACCGTTCTTCCACGAAGATATTGTCATCCGGCATGATCAGGCCGTTGGGATCGAATTTTTTCATCTCCACGCCATCGCGGTAAACGCTGATCCTGCGGGAAGATCCCTGCTGGGCCACGCCGCCACCACGCGCCAGCGCCATGCGCAGGGTCATGCCCTTGACCAGGCGATAGACACCGGGAGAATTGATCTGGCCCGAAATGTAGAATTGCGGCGCCATGTCGACAAATACACGATCACCCGGATTGATCGTGGGATTCGAATCGGCCGTCCCGGTGGCGACCTGCCTGATGTCGTACGATGCCGATTGCCCGTCTTCGCGCGTAACAGTGATCGTGTCAGCCGCATTGGCCGTCGTTCCGCCGACCCGCGCCAGAATATCGGACAATTGGTACGACCGGTCGATCGGAACATTTCCCGGTGTGCTGACTTCGCCCAGAACATTCACATACCGGCTCGCATAGCTGACCACCATGACGGACACGGCAGGATCGGTGAAATAGCCGCCGGCCGTAAGCCGCTGCTTCACCAGATCGCGGATCTGCAATACGGTACGGTTGGCAACCTGCACATCGTTGATGAGCGGCAATTGTATGGTGCCATCGACCTGAACCTGGATACGGGCGCGATAATCCTCACGCCCGAGCACGGCGATTTCGAGAGTATCGCCGGGACCAAGCACATAACCATCTTCCAGACTGACGGGCCCAGAAGTAGCGGTGCCAGCGGGTTGGGCCGACGCCGAAGTACCGGCAATCGCCAGGCCAATCAGGGTCAGCGTTGTTACCAAAAACACGGAAAACGCCCGCGGGACCACAGAAATATTACGGCGAATATGCATTATAAAACCAATCCTACTGACAAGCCCACAAAGGTGGAATTGTAATCAAACAGCGTGCCGTTTGCGTCGCCTTCTTCATATCCGGCAAACAAACGGTAACGCAGGCGTTCGCCCGACCGCAGTGTAGCGCCCACATCATAGACTCTACGTGTATCGTTTTCGATAAAATCGCCAAGCGGGACGAAACCATATTCGAACCGGCGGTCGGTTATGGCGATACCGCCATCGAATTGCAGCCGATCGCTGGATGCATAATTGAACCGCAGACTGTTGGGCTTGCTTACGTTAAAAGTAGCATCGCTGGTCACCGCATTTGAAAACTGGCGGCCCGTACTGGCGGTCAGTTGCAATCTTTCGCCAAGCAGTGCGGTAGCGCCGATGTCCCAGATCAGACCGGAAGTTTCGTTGACCAGCGGGTTGCGGCTGTTGAGGTCGCTGTAAGCAATACTGCCATTGACCTGCAATCTGGTGCCGATATCGCGTTGATACCGCAGCCCGAAATCTTTCGTATTGTATTCATCGACGGACCCATCGGGCAGGAACAGATTGGGCAGTTCCACTTCGCGGCGGGTGGCAAAGGCAGTCAGCGTGCCCTGTGTCGGGTGCGCATATTGCAGGCCCGCAGTGTATTCGATCGAATCATATTCCGCCCGGTCGCGCAGCAGATCGCTGTTCCGGGATGTTTCGTAAGCAATCCCAAACAGAGGGCGCAAACCGAAATTTCGGCCGCAGGACACTTCTGTTCCCACCCGCAGGACCGTTTCGGCATTGCGCACGGTCTGCGTCAGATCGGGCGTTTCGCCGGCGAACAACAGAATGTCACCTGTGTTCGACTGGCGCCGCTGAAAACCGATTTCAGGAGTGAGGCGACAGATCGATGCGTTGATCGTGCCCCCGCCCAGCAGCGCAATCGCCTCACGATCGAGCTCGCTGTTATTGGCGTGGAAATTATAGCCGACCGACCCGCGGATATAGGCGCTGGACCGACCGAACGGGCGCACCACATCCACTGTGACACTGGGGGTCACGACATAATCCGATTGCTGCAGATCGCGCTGCTGGGCAAGTTCGCGGGAAGAACGTGCAACATTGCTGTCGTAACGGCCGCCCAGATCGAAACTGACTTCGGTGACTTTCTGCGGTGCGCCCTGCCCGGCAACCGGGACAGCCATGATCCCGAGACAGGCGACGGAGGCTGTACGCAGCATCAGCAAAGATCGCTTATTCATTGTCAATTCCATCCTGTGGCACGCCAGATATATGGTATCGGTTTACTAATAGTTGATTGGCAGGCGGCGCTCGCCAGCCCCCAAGCTATTGCGGTGCTGCTATTGCGGTGCCGCACCCGCGGCTGGCTTGGGTTGAGCTTTCGATTGGGCTTTCGATTGGGCTTTTGGTTTGAAAGCTTCGCTATAGACAACCGATCCGCGGCCTTCCTGGACGATCTTCTGGAACGCGCTGGTAACCTGTTGCCGTACCCTGCCTTCGGTCAGAATTTCCTTGGCTATCGCCGTCGCTTCCTGTGCAGGGATCGGCACGGTCTGCGTTTCGCGGATCCGGTTGATCCGCAACGATCCATCGGTGGGCATCATGAATACTTCGTCCGCCGGCAGGTTCACGATCTGGCGCACGACATCCGGGTTCATCTGAACCGCATCGATCACACCGTAGGAAATGCGTGTCGGCAAATTCTGCGCACCCAGCACACGCTGCACATCGGCCAGCGTCTGCAACGGTTCGAGTTTGGCAATCAGATCCTGCGGGGGCGACGGGACGATGATCTGTTCGACCATCATGATCCGCCGCTGGCTGAACATTGCCGGATTGTCATTCACGAAATTCGTCGCTTCTTCCGCGGTAACTTCGGGGACATTCGCACCCAGGCGTTCTTCCAGCAGCCCGGCCAGCGTCATCTGTTCGGCGCGCCGTTTGGCCAGCGCCGCTTCCGGAGTACCGCCGGCACCCTGTTCCTCTGCCGCATTGGCAATCAGCATCCGGTCGATAATGCTGCCGAGCGCCAGGCTCTGCAATTCCTTGGCATTCACATTGGCGCCGGGATTGATGCCGCGCAATTCCGCGGTAATATCCGCCTGGGTGATTTCCACCCCATCGACCGTCGCAACGACTTGACCGGTAGGAACGGCATCCGACGAGCAGGCGGCAAGCGCCGTGCAGGCAAGAGCGAGAAGAATTGTTTTACGCATAGATTTGAACCTGGCTTTTCTGGACTTATCGACAGTGCGCTGCAATAGGCGCAATTGTGGATATTGCCAAACGCGTTAAGCAAATAGCTTAATCGCTTTGGCCACTTGCGTCAGCGCCGCCCCATTATGATACGGCGCAGACTACCCAGAAAATTCGTTAATTGTTCCTTCATTCCTGCGGTTTGCGCAGCCGCCAGCAGATGCACGCCGCGCATTTTGGGCTGCCGCCGGAACAGCGCCCGCGCAGCAAGACTGCGGGCCAGCACCAACCGTTTGCGCCGCGCCTGCGACGGCTGCATGAGGTCGATCTCCCCCACCGGTAGCGGCGTAATTACGCACATGTTCGCCGCGCTGGCAGATTGCAGCAGATCGCGCCCGCGCATGGTCCGGTCCAGTACCAGGCTGCGCCCATCCTGTTCGTCGAATTGCGGGTAGCCGCTTTCGCCCCCGTACCAGGCGTCCGCACAAACGATGTCGGCACTGCCGCCAACCGCATCGGGACATATCTTGCAGCGATATTGCACCGTTCCCGAAAGGTGGGATCCCCACGAATCGGCATAACTCATCACTGCGCTCGTGCCGTCTCTGGCGACAGCCTTTGCCGTGCCGGGCCACCCTTCACCGCGATAGCGAAAGGCCGTGATATCGTTCGCATCCATGCCCATGGCCTGCAGAATATCGTGCGTACCACCAAGCGATGGCATTCCGCCGCAAAAAAACGACAGCATGAAAACGATACGCCGGTCGACCCGCGCATCCACGAGCGCCAGGCGCCGCAGCGCGGAAATATCGCAAGGCTTGCCGATAACCATGAACCGGTCATCCTCGTGCGACAGGATCGCGTCGATATTTTCCAACAGGGGCGATGGGCCATAACGCGAACCGGCTGCACCAAGAACATCGCTGCGCGTTCGCGAAACCCTGATCGCATTGCGTAGGGGCTGTTCCGCATCGCCGGCAATATGCAGCACCCCGTCTACCTGGCCGGTTGCCAGCGCATGGATGGCAAGTGCGGACAGCATCCCGCCGGACGAACCGTTGAACCGCACGTCCGCATCGCACGCATTACCGGTCGCGCTGCCGATATACGGACCCCAATATGGGTGTTGCGTCAGCGACACATGGGATGGTTGCGGCGAAGGCCATTCGGCAACAACCGCGCCGGGGCAGGTTTGTGCGATAGCATTATCGAGTGTGTCGGATATTTCGGTTTGCACCACCGGGCGCGAAAAACCGTCATCCGTCAGCGTCATTGCGATCGCGCCATCCGAAATACCTGCACACAGACCGCAGCCGGCACACAGTTCAGCAGACAGCACACGGTCGAGCGTGACGGAGGACGGGGCGGAACCGGTCATGGTCCTGTCGACCGGTGCGATCGGTGCGATCGGGATGGCGTCCTGCAAATCATCAGCGGCGACCTAGTGAATTCGGACGCGAATTGCTAAGCCAAAATTTTACAGCGGTCCGATACTGCATGGGTTTGCGACTCCCCGGCAACCGGGAACCCGTGCGGAAGCGATCAGGAACAAGAGACACAGCCATGACGCGCCAAACGATCTGTCTCGCCGCATCCGGCGGCGGACATGTGAGACAATTGCTCGATCTTCAGCCCGCCTGGGGCGACCACGACCATTTCTTCGTAACCGAACCGACCGCTTTGGGCCGGACAATTGCGGAAGATCACCAGACATTCTTCGTCGCCCATGTCGCGTGGGGCCAGGCAAAGCTGGGCACGCCGCTGCGCATGATCCGTGATGGGGTGCGAAATATGTGGTCAAGCATGAAGATAATTGCTGGAAACCGACCCGATATCGTCATCACGACCGGGGCAGGTTCCATGGCGTTTACCGTATTGTTTGCGCGTTTGGCAGGGGCCAAAATCGTTCTGGTAGACAGTTTCGCTCGCTTTCAGGGTCCGTCCCTGTTCGCGCGACTGCTTGGGCCGATCGCGCATGAACGGATATCCCAATCGGCACAGAGCGGGGCGAAATGGAAAGGCGCGCGCATATTCGATCCGTTCCGCAAACTGGATACCGCCCGCCCCGCCAAGGACGATCTTTTGTTTGCGACCGTGGGCGCGACATTGAAGTTCCCGCGTTTGGTGGATTGGGTTGAAAACGCCTATCGTTCGGGCGTTACGCCGGCTGAACTCATCCTTCAGGTCGGGGAAAATGGCAGACATCCGAAACACCTGGCTGGTGCGGCCGGCAGTACGATCGATTGCCGCGACACTATTCCATTCGATGACGTGCAAACCATACTGAAACGCGCAGATATCGTGATCTGTCACGGCGGTACGGGATCGTTGATCACCGCGCTGCGCGAAGGGTGTCATGTGATTGCCATCCCGCGCACTTTTGCAGCCGGCGAACATTACGACGATCACCAAAGCGAAGTTGCCGATGCCCTGTCCAGCCGGGGGTTGATCCAGGTCGCTTATGATGAAGACGGTCTGGCGCAGGCGCTATCGGCCTGCCGCGATCGTGTGCCGGTATCCGCGACTTCGGATCCCTCGGCACTGAACGAATGGCTGGGAACGTGGATCGCGCAAACCCGAAAACGGTGACGGATTCCGCTGATGGGCTACGGTGACGGGCTCCATTTCCACAATTCAATGCGCGCTAATAGGCGTTTTTGTGGACCAGCACGCGCACGGTGCCGAACAATATCGCGACATCGCGCATGAGACGCCAACCGTTCAGATATTCAAGATCGGCATGAAGCCGCCCTTCCAGATCTTCACGCCGGTGAGTCGCCCCGCGAAAACCGCGTATCTGGGCCAGCCCGGTAATGCCTGGCTTCAATGCGTGGCGGGTCCAGTAAAGACTGCTGATTTCCCAGAAAAACTGGTCGCCCGCCTGCGATCCCAACGCATGGGGGCGCGGCCCCACAATGCTCATATTCCCGATCACGACATTGGCAAGCTGCGGCAATTCGTCGATACTGGTCGCGCGCAGAAACTTGCCGACGCGCGTGATGCGGTCATCATCCGGCAGGGTAGACTGCACACCCGACGCGTCGGTATTTTCCGTCTTCATGGTCCGGAATTTGAAAATATCGAAAATCGCGTTGGACTGGCCCATCCGTTTCTGGCGGAAGATGACCGGTCCCGGCGTATCGATTTTGATCGCGATCGCGACGACGATCAACAGCGGGGCGATCGCAATCAATAATGGCAGGGCAATCGCCAGATCGAACACGCGTTTTTTCATCCGGCTGGTAAAACTCAACGGACCGCGTGCCACGATCATCGTATCGCGCCCGCCGATTTCGCCTACGCCGATGGCACCCAGACGGTTGGTTTCGCCAAGCAGAAATTCGCCGCTGACTTGGGTACCCTTCAACACAACGGACCAATCGCGCCGGGCATCCATGGGGCAGCATATGATCACGCGGTCGTAATCGCGAACCAGTTGGGCGATCCGGTTCAGCATCTCTGGATCGTTCAGATCGGGACGCAGGCCGGCGACCGCCGTGTCCAGTATACTGTGACCATCCGTATCGCCGGGCCAGTCGGTTCCATCCACGATGAACAGAACATCGGTCATCTTGCCGTCCAGCTTGACGAGATAGAATTGGTCGCAAAGTATGCGGCCCAAAGCCATCGTGAATGCGCCGATGGCGACCGCAATCATGAAACCGAACCGCGAAATCAGTAGTCCGGACTGGGTCGCAAAGCTCAGGAAGACGATAACCATTGCTGCCAGTGCCAAAGATGTCAGCGATTTCAGCAGGCTTTCGGTAATGCTGCCCAACACTTCCATGGAATAGCCATTGCGGCTTAGCGAAACGCCCAGATACATCACCAGCGTGGCCAGCCCCAGATTGACCCCGGCGGGATTGAGAAACTGTTCCTGACGAAAGATGGAAGCCAGAAAGAACCCGAACAGGATGGCCATGGCGTCCAACACGGTCAGGGCAAGATAGCCGGCAAAGCGTGCCCGACGCCGCGATCCCCGGGACCGCGGCGTAAGCAGGACATCACTGACCATCATGGATGCGTGTTGATTGATTGCCGCTACCTCGCACAAAATCACGGAACACTACAGATCGAAATCCATCAGGAAGACCGGTGGTATACGTGCGACCTCATAAAAAGGATTTAATGCGATTTTGCGACACTGGCAATGCGTCGCGGAAGCGGCAACCGTGGTCTGTCCCGTTACAGGACCGTTTGGTGGCGCGTATAACTAGCCAAAGGCGCCCGCAGCGCAAACGCCCCTTCTTGCAATACCGGCCAGATCGAAACCGAACGGCGTATCGTCGACCATATCGCGTGCCGGCGATGTGCCGCCCAAGACATAGGTTCCACCACCTGGCCCCGCCACCGGGCCTTCGCGCGTATGGGCCGGGGCGATATACCTGGGATCCAGCCCGCCGCCGGCATTCGACGTTCCGATTCTGGCCCCGATCCCGGGATACGCCTGCGCAAAACTGCCGCCCGACGCATCGGCATATCGCGAAAACTCGCCCCGGCATCCTACACCATGGGTGTAGGACCAGCCCCCGATGCGTGCGGATGGCACGGACAGATTGTTCACACCCGCAAACACATCGTGCTTGGTATTGATCTGCACGTGAATATTCCCGGCAAAACTATGCAGGGTATGGTCGCGCAACCGGCCATCCGTTTCATTATAGAGCAGGTTTGCACGGCCGAAGGTGTCGAACCCGGCAAAGCTGTTGTGCCACAAGATGACATGGCGTGTGCCTGCCCGGCCGCTGTCGCCCGATAGCCGGACCGATGGGTTGCCGGTTGCACTGCTATATTCCACGATATTCTGCACGATTGCATAACCATCGAGCGTCCCATCGTGATCGGCGCTCAGGACCGGGGAAGTGCCGCCGCAACGCATCAGGGAATTGCAGGCGATGATCGTGCCGGACGGGTCGCGCCCGATCGTATTGTCCGAACTGACGGAATGCAGTTCGCAGCCCAGCACATTCCACAATTCCGCCGATCCGGTATCGCTTGTGCATTGTACACCGCGCATCAACCTGATTTCGCAGTTTGCCGCAGCCTTGAGCAGCGACCCGCCCGCATTCCTGATCTGGGTATCGCCGGTAAATGTCAGTCCGGTTCCAGCGGAAGTTGTCGGTATCTGCCGGTTGCCGTTGGTTTCGAAGATGCAGTTGCGAATATCGGCCCGTCCACCACCGGAATGCAAATAGAATGGCCCGGCACGCGACAGTGTGATGCCGGAAAACCGTATCGCACGGACCCGGTGATAGGTGTTCGCCGCGCCCCAGCTATAGATGGCATCCTGCCGTGCCACGCCGGGTGCAGGTTCGATCACGACAGCCGCGATATTGTCAGTCGCGCTGGCTGTAGCCACCGACGATGTCAGCGCCCACGTGCCTGCAGTCAGGCGGATACGCAGCCCATCGATGTTGCCGCGTCCCAACACCGCATGGGCGCGTTCGATCGCCCCTTTTACCGACGCGACCGGGGACGCTGCGGCCAATGCGGCATCGTTGCCGACATAACCGGCACTGTCGCTGCCCCCGTTTGCCACGTAAACCATCATCGGGGCGGACGTGCTGGCGACGTTCCTGATATATTTTTGCGGGCTAAATTGCCGCGCCCCGCTTTGATCGGCGCTGTCCAGAATGGCGGACGAACTGCCGATATGCGGGTACACCGCCGCGTTGGCCGTGACGGGGCCGGGGTTGAGTGTGGAGATATCCAGCACCGCCCGATAGACCGGCACCGGGTTGCGGTCGCCCGGTTCCGGCGAAATGACCAGTTGCGATACGGTGCGCGTCACTGTGTTTGTACCATCGCTGGCGCGAAAAATCACCGCCGCGACGGGCAGTCCCGCCCGCGCATTGCGATGGAATGCCACAATTTCGAGAATAAGCGAATTGCCCACGATCCGCTGATCGGCCAGTGCCCAGTTGGCTACCGGTTTGGGACTGGCCAGTGTGCTGTCGTTGCGCGTTCCGGCGATCGTGTCGCTGTCATAAACGAAATCGGACAGTGCCACGGTGTCGGCCGTAAGCTGCGCCTGATCTGGATAGGGCCGCCGCACCAGCTTGGTCGAATACAGCCGTTCCTGCGTGAATTGCGCGTTACCCGCTGCGTCGAAACCGGCGCGTGACAGCATGACCGGCGCCAGCGCCAGGTCGGCGGGAACCCGCATCGCCGCTTGCCAGCCGTCGCCAGATATTGCGGAGACTGGCGAGGTTTGTGGTGGCCCAGTGGGGGGCGGATCGGTGGGGGGTGGTTCCACAGCGGGTGGGGCTGTGCCGGACAATAAACGGAGACCTGCCGCTGTTCTGGCCGGGATACTGTTTCCGAAACCGAACATCCGCATCACGAATATCCGATGATGATCATGTTCGCCGGCGCGCTCGCGATGACATGGGTCAGCCGTGCGGGGATCAACTCGCCGGCCAGCACGGGATGTTCGACATCGGCCCCGCCTCCGATGCTTCGCACCGTAATCGTTCCGGCCGCACCGGCGCGCAATGCCTTTGTCACAAAGGGCAACGGATCGTTGCCCGCAATTATGCGGAAAACGTGTTCCGCCGGGCTGATGGTGCTGGTGGAATGATCGGCAAATAGGTCGGTCTGCATGGCTGTTCCTGTCATGGGTTCGAAGCGAACGATGAAAATGGAACAGCGCATCTATTGCAGCTGGCAATCTGTAGGAAAGTTGTTTTTAGCCCATCGGCTGCAGCTAACCGATGGCCACCCAGGTGGCAGTGCCGATAGCCGCCCATAATGCCGATGCCAGACCGGCGATGATCGCCATCCGTGCGCGGGCGGACAATCCGGGATCGACCCGCGCCGCCATCTGGCTTTCCAGCGATTGCTGCAATTCGCGTGCGGGCGACCGCACGGCGCGATTGCCATGACCGCCGTCGACATTCCCGCCTGCATCCGCCAAACGGACGACCACTTGCGCATTTTTCGCAACCGGGCCGCGGTCGCGAATGACGAAGTCTTCGTGCTGGCGAATTTTATATGCGTGCATGGCTGATGGCCCCTTTGCAGCTAGTCTGGCAAAGCCGGGTTACCAAACGGTAAACGCGCAAATAACCAGTCCTACCAAGCCGCAGGGTCCACACGCGCCGAATCGGGTGCCGCAGTGGCCGTGCGCCTGTTGCCGCGCCTTTTCAGCAAATTGCGGAAGCCTGACAGTGCGGGCTTTTCGACGATATACCAGGATGCCGCCGCCAATGGCACGGTCAACGCGAAATTGATGGCGGCCAGGGCGATATGGGAATCCTGCGGCCAGATCAGCTGGACCAGCACCATGACCGGGAATGCGTAGATATAGATGCCGTAACTGAAATCCGGCCAGTTGGCGCTGAATGCCCTTCCTGCTCCGCCGATGAAAACGCAGATCAGAACCGTAATCACGATCGCCGGGGTCGCGAGGAAGGATGTCGCAAACAGCGCATATTCGCCAAGGGCCGCAATCCACAACACCGGCACCATTGCAGGATGGAGGCGGACATGATCTTTCAGCAACCACACCGCTGCCCCGGCCGCAAAGCACCCCCACAGGCGCGCCGCGATATTGATATTGTACAACAGACCCGAACCAAGATCAGGCATCACGTTCGTGGCATCGCGCAGGACCGTCCAGATCATCGTTCCCGGAATTGACAGCAGCACGGCACCCAGCACCGCTTGCCGCCGCCAGCTTTGCGGGATCAGATAGAATATCCCCAGCGCAAGGTAGCACCGCAATTCCCACGGAATCGTCCAGAGCGATCCGTTCACGATGATCGACTGATCGACTGCATCCGGTGCCGGAAGGTCGAACGACGCCACCAGCTGAGTAAGGTTCCGGGCAAGAAAACGGAATGTCTCCGGCTCCAGCAAATATGCGCCGGCCCGGCCACTTAGCAAAGCGAACGCCGCAATCGTCAAACCCACACACACCGCGAGACCTGGCCATATCCGGGCGAACCGCATGGTCGCAAAACTTGCCGGGCCGGTCTGCCGAAAGAGGCTCTGGCAAATCAGAAACCCGCTGACAAAGAAGAACCCGTTTACTGCCAGATGCGATAGTGGAACACCCAGGACGGACGCGATTTCATCCTGGCCCGACAATCCGGTGATCGTCCAATAGCAATGGGTCCAGATTACAGCCGATGCCAAAACCAAACGCGCCACGGTGAAATTGTTGCCCGAAGCGCGAAGCTGGTCATCGTCGATCCGGAACGACGATAACAATGACGAAAGCGGTATGGTCACATCGTACCGGCGCGATACCGGCGGGTTTTGCCGCCGGTAAACACCGTCGACAGGCCATGTTGGGGTTTTCCGGCAAAAACCCGTTCGTTCTGCTTGGCACGCCAGATCAATGCGACAACAAGTGCGAGTATGACGAATACCAGCGCATGGTTTTCCTGCTGGCTCAACACCGATTTTATCAAAATGAAGTTCATAAGCGCGATGATAGCGGGCGCGACCAGTTCGATATCGTCATCGGTCCGGCGTCCCGTCGCGACCCACATTCCCTGTACCGAAGCGACCGCAAACATTCCGTAATACACGAAAAATCCCAGACATCCCGAACTCAAGCAATACCGACAGGAAATAGCTGTCGATGGTCAGAACCCCGGATGGGCTGGCGAAGCCAAGCGTTATACCGCCCTGCCCGATACCGTATCCCCACGGCCGGCTGATGATATCGCTCATTCCCATATCCCATTGGACACCGCGCGCGTCGTTACTCGCACTGATGCTGGCCGTCGCCCCATACCATGTTTCGCAATCTGCCGACGAACAGCGTCGCTGCGATGAATGCCGCAAACAGAACGGGATAGGCAAGGGTCACGGCCGGGCCAAAAATACTTTCGCGATCGCGCAGCCAGTTCTGAACGCCCCAAACGAACGCCATCAGCATAAAACTCATCAGAAAACCGACCGCACCCAGTCGCGAATCGGTGTTGATGATGGTCCAGAACACCAGCGGCAATGTCAGCGCTGCGGGTATGACGATCCACCATTTGCGCGCATACATCGCAATATAAAGCACGAATGGCGTGGCGAGGCTGAGAAATTCTGCGAAGCTCAGGGACGTGTTGTATTTCGCCTGGACGCGGTACATGCCCGTCGCCGATCGAGCCGAGCCCGACAGCACGCGCAACACCGATTCATCCTCGATCTTCAGGAAGCTTGGAATATGGTTGGCCCAGGGAACCTGGCTGTTCCACCATTCCCAGGCGCCGATGATAATCCAGAAAACTACCGCTGCCCAAAGAATATAGGCAAACCGCGTCGCCGCGCCGGGTTTCGAAAAGAAATAGCACGCAACGAAAAACACGCCGGTCCAGTTCACAAGGCCGACGATCAGCTTGTTGAATGAAAAACCCGGGTTTGCGGAAAACCCCACCGAAAGGATCATCAAACCGGTGAAGATCAGCAATAGAGTACAAGATCGCTTTCGATTCCATCACCACCGCCTTGATCTTCGCGCCAAAATCGGTGGATACGGACAGGGAATAAAGCATCAGGATCATCATGGGCACGCCCACGATCCTGGCGGCTGTGATCCATGGCAACCCTGGGGCTGCGAATGCCAGATAATCCGGCCAGATCAAGATGACCGCCAAAAATGCGGAAAACAGGAATTTCAGCGCCTTGACCGGAACACGATCGGTTTTGGGCAAGGCCCAGATCAACAGAAATGCCAGCAATATCAGCGGGGCCAGGAACGGCACGATGATAAACCGCCCGATCAGCATGAAGGCGGCCACGTAAAGGAACACGAAGCCGAACAGCATCGCCATCAGTTTTTTGGCATGGCGTTCGAAAAACGACGCGCGCGAATAGCTGCCGAAAACCGCCATCGGCGCGGTATTCCGGTTGCCGGCAAGTCCCAGTGCCAGATTTATCGGCTGCAACATTCTACGCATTCGTCCTCCGGGCCCGAAACCTATCCAAAAATCAATTACAAAATGTCAAAGAGGTTCATGCAGGGACAGGCACATCTGTGAAGGTTACCAATAATGCCGGGCGCCCTATACCGGCCCATGGCGGAAACTGGACGAACGACCAAATCATGGTTAATCCATAATTTCGCGGTGAGGCGGTCGCGTGGGAATGCGAAGCTTCGCGCATTTGCAGGTGGGGCAATATGACGAAAAACTACATGTCGAATTTTCAATTTGCCGGGCGTTGGCTGTTGATCGGTCTGGTCGTCGTTTTTGCGTTACTGGCGTTCCAGACAATCCGCTATATCGGTTTGGTCGAAAATCTCGCCGAATGGCAATTCCGCAGTTTCGGAGAATATTTCCCCATTCTGACCATGGCGATCCCGATCGGCATTTTTCTGGCGATCTACCTGCTGGTCAAGAAATTACTGTCCCGCCGTTCGGAAAAACCGGATGCCGGTTCTGATGAGACCATTGGCGCACCACCGATATTATCGACATTTGCGTTCTGGGTCGGTGCCCTGGGGCTGGTATTTACCGTGTCCGTTGCCATCCAGTCCTTCTTCCTTGCCGGGATGGACGGTAAGGCGGCAACCTTCGATCTGGGCACGATGCGCCCCCTGCAGATGGAAGACGGGCCCGTCCGCCTGACCGGGATCACGATTGAAGGTCCGATTGCCCGATCATCGGACGATTTCCTGTTTATGCGCCGGACCCAATATTACGCACCGATCCGATCGACGATGCGGGAAGATGGCACCAAGGCTTTCAACCTGTTTCTTCAAGTGAACGATACCGATCCTGCAAACATCGAATCGCAGGCAGACGGACTGTTTCGCGAAGGCGCGCTGCCACCCGAAATCGCGGTGATGTACGATAAGGCGAAGTACCCTACGCTCGGCAATGCAGGGATTGTCTTCCAATCGGAAGCTTCGGCGAACCGCAGAATAAACACTACGCTCGCAGCCGCGATGCTGTTCTCCATCCTCGCCCTTGCATTGGCGATCTGGCTACGGCGGCGCGAACGCAAATTGGCAAGCGATTCCGAAAACGACGAGTTCGCCCCGGCCGGAGTTGCGTAAGCGAACTCCAATTCTCATCCAATTTTCTGTTAACGATGTTTTGACACATTCTGTCCATCTTCGGATTTGTGTATGAACGTCTGTCCGTAGCCCTATCCACCATACTCGCAATTCTTGGCGGGCTTGGCGTGACATATCTGGATCTGGACGACGAACGCGCCGGTTTGAACCACCCGGCGGTTTCGATGCCGGTAACGGAGCCATACGCCCCTTTTGCCGCGATCGCGCAAACCGGCCGGTCGGCTGATGGGCTGTTTCGCATTCCGGTCGATATAGACGGGCACACCGTGCAGATGATCGTCGATACGGGCGCGTCCGTCACGATCATCGCTCAGCCCGTGCTACAGCAGATGCGGAATAACGTGGATCTGACCGGCGAACCGGTATCGACCATCCGAACCTTGAATGGCAGCACGCAATACCGCCATGTCACGGTAGGAAGCCTGCGCATCGGTTCGCATATTATCGAAAACCCGCAATTGGCCGTAATTGATGGTGATCAGCCCGTTTCGGTAATAGGACAGGATATCTTACGACGTCTCGGCACGATTACTATCGCGGGTGACACCATTACAATCGGCTAGACTGCTGCCGGTTTGCCGAATGTGTCGGTGACCAAACGATTACGCCGGTGATGGCGCCAGTCCGCTCCGCTGACGGATGGCGCGGCGCATTGCCGAACCGATCAACGCAAATCCGAAAATCATCACGATCCAGACCGATGGCTCCGGAATAGCCGGTAATGGTGTAGGCGGTGTGGGATCGACTGGTCCCGTTCCAGGTGGCACGATAATCGAACCGCCGCCGCCGGTTCCGCCAAATCCACCCGATCCCGGTCCGAAACCACCCGATCCACCAGGATTGCCGGATCCGCCGGTTCCGTCGCCAGAACCACCTGTCGGTACACCGCCACCAAGGGGCACAACCGTCGGACCGGCTGCGGCCAAAGTGTCCGATCCCGGTGTGGCCAGACCGGGCAATACGCCCTGCCTGGTCCGCGTGGGCGGGGTAAGACCGCCGGTTCGCGGGCCGATCGTGCGCCGCGCACCAGGCGGCACTCCGTCACCCATAGCAAGGCGGAGACCGTTGCGGGATATCTTCATGCCAATCGTTTCCGGTGCATAGAACCCCGATGCGAATTCCGAGGAGAACGTGTTGTCCGACACTTCACTGCCGGCAAAACCGGTGGCGTCGCTGCCGCCGAACAGCAATTCCCGTTCGCGATGAGGGAGGAACGAGAACAGCCCGACGACCGCCAGAAAAATACCAAGTGCCATCTTGGGGTTATAAACCGGGCTGGGTGTTTCCGCTGCGCTGGCCATCAATGAATTCCAAGACTGTTTCGTTCGGGATGCAGATCTACACCACCTTCGCGAGGGGCTTACGCAATTGCCAAAAGTGTTACAACTGCATTAACCACTTATCGGCAGAACGCTTGACGCTTCACATGGTGGAACGATATTCGACCATCGGGATCATCGGCGACAGCCCTATCACCATGTTTGCTGTACGGCGTTCATCGTTCCAGCCACTGCCCGAACCCGCTGCGTTCGCTAGAGAGAAATATGGAAAAGCCCGAAATCAGCGTGGTCATCCCGCATTATAACGATCTGGACGCTTTGGATCGGTGCCTGCATTCGCTTGAACGCCAGACCATCGCGCGCGATCGATTCGCCATCGTCGTGGCAGATAACAATTCGCCGCTGCCGACAGCCGAGATCGCGGGTGTCGTAGCCGGCCGGGCGTTGTTGGTAGTCGAACAAAGGCGGGGCGCCGGTCCAGCGCGCAATGCCGGGGTGGCAGCGACATCCACCCGGTTGCTGTGTTTCATCGATTCGGACTGCGTAGCCGAACCGGGCTGGATCGAGGCGGGGCTGGCCGGACTGGACCGGTTCGACTTTTGCGGGGGCCCGGTCAATGTCCTGATCGACCACGACCGGCCTTTATCACCCAGCGAGGCGTTCGAACTGGTATTCGCGTTCGATAACGAGCGTTATGTGCGGGACAAGGCATTTACCGGTTCAGGAAATCTCTTTACCAGCCGCGACGTTTTCGACGCGGTCGGTGGTTTTGGCGTGGGCATGTCCGAAGATCTGGACTGGTCCCACCGGGCGCAGGCCCTAGGATACACGCTGGGGTTCGTGAGCGGCGCCGCTATCGGCCACCCCGCCCGGCGAAACTGGCAGGAACTGAAAACGAAATGGCTGCGCATACAATCGGAAACGCGGGCTCTGGCACCATCGGGATTGCGGAACAATGTCGCCTGGCTGGCGCGCAGCTGGGCTATGCCGCTGTCGATAGTGGCCCATACGCCGCGCATCCTGCGTTCCCCGAAGCTGAAAAACGCGCAGGATAGACGCGCCGCATTCAAGGGATTGGTCCAGCAACGCATATGGCGATTCGTCGATGGGCACCGGCTCATGTTCGGCTGGCGGCGATAGGAAACCGCGCCCGGACGAACCCTACCGCTCGCCGTCGGTGAACCAGGCAGGCTTGCCGCGCATATTGCGGACACCCGCCCACCAACCCTGCACGGCATATCCAAACTGTCGCCAAGCGCGGCGGCGGGCATAACGCAGCACCAGCGTCGCGAACGAACCGGGTATGGCAATCGCAAGATCGCCAGGTCTGGTATCCCTGACGGTCAGCACACGATTGCGTTCATCGAAATAGATCGGCAGCTTTCCGCGGGTGTTGATGGAATCGTCCGACCCCGTCGAAGTTCCCTGCTTATGCCCGATAAGCGCGTCGGGCGTATAGCCAAGCTGCATGCCCCTGGATGTCGCCCGCAGGCACCATTCGACTTCTTCGCCATAGAGGAAATAGTCTTCCCGCATCGGCCCGGCTGTCTGCAGAAACCGCTGCGAAAACAGAATGCTTGCGCCCGAAATGAACGAAAGCCTGGATTCTACGTCGGACCGGTCGGGTCGTTCGCCAAGGTCGTCGCCGTGTCCGATACTGCGCGAATAGGCAAAATGCCGGTCCCAATTACCGCCGCAGGACTGGATCCGGCCGGATGGCAGATGAACCACTCCGCCAATGGCATCGCAATTACCCTCCTTGTACCGTAGCAGAAGCTGCTGCAGCGCAGATCCATCCGGCACGGTATCGGGGTTCAACAGCCAATATATCTCCGCATCGGGTCGGGCAGCGAGGCAGCGATTGATACCGCCAGCGTAGCCCGGATTTTCGGCAATCCGAAATGAGGGCGATCTGCTGGCCGGACTGAAGATGCGGCGGCAGTACGGCCTGCAATTCGGCAACCGCTACATCCCCGCCATTTTCGCAGATGACGACATCGAAATCGCTATATGTCTGCCGGTCGAGAGCGGCCAGACAATCGGTAACATCGCCCACCGTGCGGTAGGATACGATGAGTATCTGTACGCGGGGACCGGCCATGATCGTTCAGGACTTGCCGATGCGGCGAAACATGGTTTCCAGATGGTCGCGGTAGACTGCGAGCAGATCCTGCGCGCCATCCAGACCGGCTGCAATATCGGCGCGAAGAGCGTCGCGATTATCAATGGCGGAAAGTGTTTTTGCCAACGCATTGTCGGTATCGACCCCGGTGACCGGGATCATGTGCGGATAATTCAGCACCCCTTCGAACAGGCCGGCGAACTTGCGGCTATAAGCGATGGGCAAGACAGGCACTCCGCTCGAATACGCGGCGATGCAGGCGTGCATCCGGCCTCCGATGAGGAAATCCAGCCCGGCGATGGCGGTTTTGGCCGCTACCGGGTCCGCGAAAGGCCCTGCGCGTTCTATGCGCGGAAACCGTTCCAGCAATGCATCGGCCACGCGCCCGTCATCATCGATTGGCACTGCGTCGCTATTGACGTGCGGTACCAGCACGACCTGAAAGTCCTCGCGCGCATCCAGCGTTTCGATGAGGCGCAGGGTATATTCGCGATAGTCGACATCCATGCCGAAACTGCTTTTTCCATCATATCCGCGATTGAACAGCAGGCCGGATACATTGATTCCAACCCGTGTCGGACCACTGTGTGGTAAAGGTTTGTCGAATGGCAGCGCGAACGCCACGTCGATGGCCTGATGTACATGTGCACCGGGTGCCATTGCTAGCGCGACGTCGAACGACATCGGATCGCGCGCGAAAATTTCGGTCGCCTTCATCAATATCCTGCCCGCCAGCCAGGACTGGGGTTGACGGGAAAACGGGCCGATCGTTTGCGGCGCCAAAATCAACGGCACTTTGCGCCGCAGCGCCATAATCTTGGATGCCGCAAGAAAGGCGAACCGTTTTGGTCCGTATATATCGGTAAAACTGTCACCGCCGCCGATATCGATGACGCAATCGCAGCGCGCCAAGGCCGCACCAAATTTTCCGCCGGGCAGCATCGCCCGCGTATCAAGCCTGACGATCTCGACATCCGCGCCCTGCACATACGGAACGCGTCCGGGATCGACGAAACCCAATATGAGGAAACGCACCGATACGCCCGCTTTTAGGGCCGCTTCGCGCACGATGCGCAGATTGGCAATCGTCAACGCACCGACGCCGAGATTTCCGGAGTTGACCGAATGCCATAGCAATCCAACCGTCAGGGTATTGCCCATGTAAAGTCGCCTTTATTCGTCTGCGCTTGAAGTTTGGTTTTCGTCGCCCGCGCTCATGATAAGGCTGTAAGCCTTATGGTACAAAAGTGAACGGGCCGTGTTCGTCCGGGCGCCTGCGACAATTGCGGTTCGCCATGGCAGCACACATCAATATCGCGGTGTCGGCACGTGGCGCACATAAAAAAAGGGGCGGAGACATAGTCCCCGCCCCGATTTATTTATCGGACGAAATCAGGCGTAGGTGACGCGTGCTTCGGTTGTCTTGCGATAACGCAGCGCGCCGCCGATCAGGCCGAAACCGAGGATCATGAACGCCCAAGTCGTTGGTTCCGGAACGGATCCGAACACCAGATTACCCGAATAGGTGCCAGTCGAACCTGCAGTGCCCTGAACACGGATTTGATACGTGCCCGCGCCCAGCAGAAGTCCGCTGATGCTACGCGCTTCGGTAACACCAAGCGAATTGACCGTGAAATTCACTGGGCTGACCAGCGAACCGCCCTGAACGCGCACACCCTGAGGGTTTACGAAGTTCACATTCTCCATGAAATTGTCCGGATTGGTCGAACGCTGGGAGAAAATATCACCGGACAGAATCCGCGGAACAGCCAACACGAAGGTGAACAGATCGGTAAAGCGCGTGGCCGGTCCGGGAGCCGGATCGTCGTTACCGTAGGTGCAGGAGGTTGGGTTTGCGACATTATCGCAGGTAATGGTGGCTACGGCGTGAGCCGGGGTGCTGGCCAATGCCATTGCGGCAACCGATCCAGCCAAAGCGGTTTTCATTAGAATTTTCATATCGAACAATCTCCAGTGTTTTTAACGAAGCAATCACACAATTCAGAGTTGCGACCTGAAACTTGTAACTTGCGCTGATGCCCACGACCCTAAACGGCCGTCGGATTTCGCGTTTACCGCATTGCAGCGCGGGAGCAAACCATAACGTGTTAATTTTTGGTTATTAGCCGAAAAACATAAATTCCGTGCCGAATTGACACAGTTTTGGTCCGCAAGGCAAGCGAATTACGGTTGGAGCGCAGTTATCGCGCCCGGTGGTTCAGCCAGATGTAGCTCGAAGCGCCGTCTTCCGCGAATCTCCAGGGCGACCGTGGATCGCTCGTATCCACTTCGAACAATCGCGTAACCTGCGGAGCCGCGGCGTTCAATTGCGCGATGATTTCGGCATCATGGATGAGCCCGCCATTCTTTACCGCAAGGTCCGCCGCTTGAAACAACGCGTGCCCGTCCCCGCTGCCCGTTGCCGATCCAATCGCGAATTTGGTGGCCGGCGAAAGTCGCCCGCCAATATCCTCCGCCGCCCGTTCGATAGCCTGATCGATATGACCGGCCGTAACGCAGCGCGCGCCGCCTTCCACCGCAAGTATAGTGGCATGCTGGCCAAGCAGTGCGGCAAGATACGGCAATCCCGCCGATGTCGTCACTACCCGATCCACGGCAGCATCGTCGAAAGGCAGGCCGCCCTGCTGTTCGCCCTTGGCAACCAGTTCCGCGATTTCAGTAGCGTCCATGTTGGGCATTTCCACACCCAGAATGTTCCGCCTGATCGAAGGCACTTGAGAAATCAGCGCATTGAGATTGGACGAAACCCCGGCGATGACCAGTTGCACCGGAATGGACCGGTCCGACAGGTTCTTGATAAGTTCGGCGATACCACCGCGGAATCTGGGCGATTCGGCCCGGTCGAATTCATCGAGGATCAACAGGATTTTCGTACCGACGACGTGGGACAGCGCTTCGGTGAATTGCGAAACGGTCAGCGCGCCTTTCGGCAAATGGTCGGCCAGGGTCGCCTTGCGCTCCTGATCGCGTTCGATATCGTCTGTCGTGTCGAGATAGAGCGCTGGTATCTTTTCCACGACCGAGCGTATGAACGGTTCAAGCTCGGTCTGCGCGCCGCAGGAAAAATACTGGACCAGATAATCGGCCTTCGACGCCTGTTCCTGAACAACCCGCAAAGTCGATGTTTTGCCAACGCCGCGTTCCCCATACAGCACGATGTGCAGTTGCTGGTCTTCCAATGCGCCGATGATCCGTGTCAATATCGCGGTCCGCCCGGCAAAACGCCCACCGGCGGAAACCGGTAGCGACGGTGAAAAAGCCCGGCGATACCGAAGGTCCGTCGCGCCTGTTCCGCCAAGCCGGGTCGTGGCGACCAGCGCATTTGCCGACGCATTGAACCCGGGCAGCGCGCGCATGGTATCGTCGGCCGGTGACTGCATGCGATAATCGGCCGGAGCCGCATCGTAAGACACCGGATTGCCAGCGTTCGATGGGGGTTTGCGAAACAGTCGTTTGAACCAGCTCATGGAACAGCCTTTTATAGTACGCGTATATCAAAATGGATTTTACCTGCCGACGGTAGGGCAGGATACGTGAAATCGAAACAGCGACGCGAATTTGGGCGTGATGCCATCTGCAAAAAACCCTACTTCTTTTTGGGGATCGCGATTTTGAGTACGAAGACCATATAGGCCAGCGTCCCGACGATTATCGCCACGGCCGGTATCGGATAGCCTTCGTTGCCCAGATAGTTCGCAACCGCGCAGGCGATCGAGGGCGGCATATAGTGCCAGATCGTATCGGGCGGATCGTCCATCGCGGAACGGTGCAGAAATAAGGTAACCAGACTGGCGAAAACGGCCATCGTCATCCAGTCGTAAATCGTTTCCATCATCAGTTCCCTGGCCATCGGCATATCGCGAATATGCTTCCGGCTTACTCATATTCGAATTGTAAAGCGACGCTTCGGCCCAAATTCCGCACGCATAAACTTTGCGGTGCGGTTTGGCTTTTGCCACGCTGTATGATCTTGTGAAGAGTAATAGTGGATAATTTGGCGACTGTCCAAGTTCGGGCCAGCCGCAGTTGACGCTTGGACTAAAGCGGCAATCCGAACATTATCGATCAAGCGAAGGCGAGGATCCCATGAACAGGTTGATATTGGCGATATTGAGTGCGAGCGTGCTGGCGCTGATCGCGATCGGAGTTTTGTGGAGCAGCAGCAGCGGCGCAAGCAACCTGCCCAGCGACCCGGTTCCCGGATCGATAATATTGCTGCCGAAAGACAGCGACCCCGATCTGGTAATTTCCGGCAAGAACTATTCGCCCGCGATTACCATCGACGCATCGCGCGCATCGCTTACATCCATCAAGATCGTCGAAAGCAGCGGGATCATCATCAAGAATGGTACCGTTACCGGACCGGGTGGGCGCAGCTATGCAGTGCATATCGATCGGTCGCGCGGGATCGGGATCGAAAACATGACGCTTACCGGGGCGCATCGCGGTATCGTGATCGCCCGTTCCAAAGACGTGCGGATTGCCAACAATACGCTGACCCGGCTGATTTCGGACGGCATCAATATCGGCGAATCACGTTCCGTCGAAGTGACCGGCAATTCCTGTTCGAAATTCAATCCTCGGCGCGGGGTTTACGACAAGAACGGCAAGCGGCTGAAGGATGGCGATCACCCCGATTGCATACAGGCCTGGTCGCGCCCCTCCTCCCCGCCGGTGAGCGATGTCATCGTATCGAACAACCGGATGGAAGGGTATATGCAGGGCATATTCTTCGGCAATGGCAAACGTAACGGAGTGAACGATGGCGGCTTCGATCGGATACGCATTACCGACAATACCGTAAAAGTGGGTATGCCCAGCGGCATCGTATTGATGGATGGCCGCAATTCGATCGTCACCGGCAACAAGGTCTATACCGTCCCCGGCAGCGTTCTGCCCAATGGACGCGGCACGAAGGTAAAGGCGAATTTGCGGGTTGCGGGCGAAGGACCGTTCCGGGCCTGCGGCAATTTGGTAGAAGCAGTGCCGAATGCGCCGGCAACGGTGCGTTGCCGATAAGCGCACAAGCACACTGCGCGAGCCTGCCGGCCCGAACCCGCCGGCCTGAACCCGCCAGCCTGAACCCCTGGAATGCTGGCTCAACAGACTTTGAAGGGCGCATCCTTGGTGTTGTTCAGGCCCGTTTCCAGAAACAGGGCGAACACCCTGGCGAGATTTTCCGGCGGCAACGGCGCCAGCTGCTCCAGCAATTCATCCACCATACCGCATTTGCCCGCATCCAGTTCGCTCGCGATCCCTTCGGTTATCGCCATCCGGCCGATTTCCAGAATGGCGTCATTATCGGGCAAAGCAGTGCCGCTGCGCCGCTCCAGCGCGCGCTTCGCCCGTGGCCATGCCTGACGCGACAGGGGGGACAGATCACGTTCCAGCCCGGCTGCATTATCGGCCAGATAGGCATCAGCTCCCAAGCGCGAAACGCACCGCTTGGCCGTGGACTTGACGAGGTTGGGCATGAGATGCGCGACGACGGCCTGGCTTTCGGCACGCGAAACGCATTCGGCATCCTTCGCGATGGATGCGGCGGGCAACGCGGCGCAGGCCAGCGCTGCTATCCCGGTGGTAAGCAAAGGTCTGATTGTCATGAATAAATGTCCAAAGTCCTGTGAACGCGTGCAATTCGTTTATTCCGGATGACGTTAGGCTGAACGATGGCGGTCCAGTTCGTCGAAAGCCCATCGGGACGGTTTGTTTTTCGCGCCATGTTGCCTAAGGCGAAAGGATGGACCGCGCCCGGATCGTTCACGACAATTTCCTGCGCCGACTGGCGGATGGCGATCTGCCGGCCGGTCGCGCACCCGCCGGCCCGCTGGACGATACGCTGGCCGTGTCGCTGTATCGTTCCGGCTGTCTGACCCGCGCCCTGGACCGGGTAAGCCGCACCATGCAGGCGCAGGGTCAAGGCTTTTACACCATCGGATCTTCCGGTCATGAAGGGATGGCCGCAATCGCAGCCGCCCTGCGCCCCGGCGACATGGCTTTCCTCCATTACCGCGATGCCGCCTTCCAGATACAGCGCGCACAACAGGTGCCCGGCCAGACCATCGCGTGGGATATGCTGCTGAGCTTTGCCTGCGCCGTGGACGACCCCATATCGGGCGGGCGGCACAAGGTTCTGGGATCGAAGGCCCTGAATATTCCGCCGCAGACATCCACGATCGCCAGCCACCTGCCCAAAGCACTGGGTGCCGCCTATTCCATCGGTCTGGCGCGCCGGCACCCGCCGCACCATCGCACGCTGGCGGACGATGCGCTGGTAATGTGCAGTTTCGGCGATGCGTCGATCAACCATTCGACCGCACAGGGTGCCATCAACACGTCCGGTTGGACTGCTTATCAGAACGTCCCTCTGCCGCTATTGTGGGTATGCGAGGATAATGGCATCGGCATCTCGACCAAAACGCCCCAGGGTTGGGTGGCCGCCAATCTTCAGAACCGCCCGGGTATCCGCTATTTTCATTGCGACGGCACGGATATTTACGACACGTTCCGCGTGGCGTGCGAAGCTGCCGATTATGTGCGCAACCGGCGCAAACCCGCCGCGCTGCATATTCGCACTATCCGGCTTTACGGCCATGCCGGGGCCGATGTGCCGACCACCTATCTTTCGCGCAGCGAGGTGGAGGCTGACGAAGCGGACGATCCGCTGCTGCATTCGGCACGGCTGCTGGTCGAAGCGGGCATCATGGACTGCGCCCAGGCGCTGGCGATATATTGCGAGACCGCTGACCGCGTGGACCGTATCGCCGCGCAGATCGTGACCCGCCCTCACTTGCAAACGGCGGCCCAGGTGATGGCCAGCATCGTCCCGCCGAAACGCGATTGTGCGCCGGTAATCCCGCCTGTGAAGGACAGGCGCGCGGCGACATTCGGTTCCGATCACAAACAGATGGGTCAGCCGCAGATCATGTCGCGCCTCATCACCTGGGCGCTGACCGATCTGATGCTCGACCATGATGAAATCGTGCTGATGGGCGAGGATATCGCGCGCAAGGGCGGCGTTTACGGGGTGACGCAGAAACTGTCGGCGCGGTTCGGACGGGCGCGGGTGATCGATACCTTGCTGGACGAACAGGCGATACTCGGTCTGGGTCTCGGCATGGCGCAGAACGGGTTTCTGCCGATCCCGGAGATACAGTTTCTTGCCTATTACCACAACGCACAAGACCAGATCCGCGGCGAAGGGGCGACGCTGCCGTTTTTTTCGAACGGACAGTTTACCAATCCGATGGTTCTGCGCATCGCGGGTCTCGGTTATCAGAAAGGGTTCGGCGGGCATTTCCACAACGACAACAGCTTTGCCGCGATCCGCGATGTACCGGGCATCATCCTCGCCTGCCCGTCCAACGGTGCGGACGCTGTGCGGATGCTGCGCGAAGCGGTGCGCCTCGCGCGTGAGGAACAAAGGCTGGTCGTCTTTCTCGAACCGATCGCGCTATATGCGATGCGCGACCTGCACCGGGCGGGCGACGGGGAATGGCTGCACACCTATCCTGAACCCGGCGACCACCTGCCGTTGGGGCAGGTTACCCGGCACGGCGATGGGTGCGATCTGGCAATCGTCACGTATGGTAATGGTGCGTATCTGTCGTTGCAGGCGCAGAAGCGGCTGGCCGATACGGGCATGAACGTAAGGGTGATCGATCTGAACTGGCTGTCGCCCCTACCCGAAAAATCGCTGCTGGCGGCGGTTGCGGAATGCCAGCACATATTGATTGTGGATGAAACGCGCCGGACCGGCGGGCTTGCCGAAGCGCTCATGGCATTCTTTACCGAACGCGCTGCCATGCCGCATGCCCGGCTGGCGGCGGAAGACAGCTTCATTCCCACTGGCCCGGCCTACGCGGCGACCATGCCGTCCCTCGATACGATCATTGCCGCTGCGCGCGATCTGGTGGGGGGTACTGCGTGAGCAACGCACGCAAAACGGCAGTCGTGATCTGTCCGGGCCGGGGCACATACAACAAGGGCGAACTGGGCTATCTCGACCGCCATTTCGCGGATCGCACCGTGCTCGCGAAATTCGATGCGCAGCGCCGTGACCAGGGCCAGGAAACGCTGACCGAACTGGACAGTGCAGCCCGTTTCAGCCTGGCCCGGCATACACGGGGCGATAATGCGTCCGCTCTCATCTATGCCGCTACGCTGGGGGATTTTCGCGCAATCGACCGCGCGCGGGTGGAAGTGGTGGCAATAACCGGCAATTCGATGGGCTGGTATTCTGCGCTTGCCTGCGCTGGTGCCCTGACGCCGCAAGACGGTTTTGCGCTGGCCAACACGATGGGCACCTTGATGCAGGATGCGCTTATCGGCGGCCAGTTGGTGTATCCTTTCATGGGCGACGGCTGGATACCTGACCCTGCGCGGCTCGATGCCCTTCTCGCACAAATCGCGCAGATCGACCGGCAGGATGGCCATTTCCTGGCCCCGTCCATCTATCTCGGCGGGATGCTGGTGGTGGCGGGGAACGAAGCGGGGCTGACTGCCTTCGAACGGGCTGTGCAGCCGGTGGATGGTCGTTTCCCCATGCGGCTGGGCAATCATGCGGCGTTTCATACCGCCTTGCAGGAACCGGTTGCGCAAACAGGCCGCGCCCGCCTGCCGATGAACATGTTTGCACAGCCCGATGTGCCACTGATCGATGGGCGCGGATCGATCTGGTGGCCGCACGCGACCAACGCGGCGGCGCTGCACGATTACACGCTGGGCCATCAGGTCGTTCAGACATATGATTTTACGCGCGCCATTGCCGTGGCCGCCCGTGAATTCGCGCCCGATCTGTTTATCGTGACCGGGCCAGGCACCACGCTGGGGGGCGCAGTGGCGCAATCGCTGATACTGGCCGATTGGCAGGGCATGGATGGCAAGGACGCCTTCAAAGCGGCGCAGGACGGCGACCCTTTGCTGGTTGCCATGGGCATGGCGGACCAGCGCAGTTCGGTCGCCTAGAAGCCGATCTTCACGCCGCCCCACACAGTGCGGGGCACGCCCAGATCCACTGCGCCATCGGAATTGCGCGTGACGATGCGTTCATCCGACAGATTTTCGCCGCGCAGCACCAGCGCGATTTGTTTGGTGATCGGAACCTCGCCATAGATGCCCAGAGTGGTCGCGGCAGGCAGCACGTCGCTTTCCCGGTCGCTTTCGAATTGCGCGCCGATATGCCGCAAGGTCGCTGAAATCATCGCGCCGCGTCCGAACCGCCAGCTTGCCGTTGCGGCCAAGGCCCATTGCGGTGTTTGCGGCGGGCGGTTGCCGTCCAGATCCGCCGACGCGCCAAACCCATCCACTTGCGCATCGGTATAGGCGCCGCTGCCGAAAAAGCTGAACGCCCCGCGCGCGACCCGCAGGCTGGCTTCCACCCCGCGCGCATCGATCGCAGGCAGGTTCTGCCGCTGACGCAAGGTCGGCGTGATCGACACATTGGCGATGGCATTCTCAACCCGGTTGTCGAATGCCGTGAAGGATATTTCGATGCCCGGCGTCGGGGTGAAATCCACGCCCGCTTCGAACCCGCGCAATTCCTCGTTTGCCAGTTCCGCATTCGCTTGTGTCACCACAGGGAAGACTACGAACGGTCGGTACAATTCGTTCAACGTAGGCAGGCGCAGCCCGCGATAGGCTGCCGCACGCAGCCGGACTGCGTCGTTCGCCTGCCATAGCGCGCCCGCGCGATACGATAGCGACCAGTCTGCACGATCGGGCGCTGCCGTTTCGCCGATGACTATCCCGTCGCTGCCCACTGCGCGAAAAAATCCGTTTTCGATGACGGTTCGGTCCGCGCGCACACCCCCGGTCAGGATCACCGGGCCGGCAGTCCAATCGTTTTCAAGATAAAAGCCCAGGTCGCTATTGCGTCCGCCTGCACGGCGCCTTTCCGTCAGATTGCCGGAAAACGCGCTATAGGCATCTTCCTGCAATTCCCCCGACGCGCGCCGATAATCGGCGCCCAGCCGCAGCGCGTGATCCCCGCCGACCGGGGGGCGCACTTCCAGCTTGCCGCCCATTCCGGTAGACGGGGTATTGCGCTGGTCCAACACCCGCACGAACCGTGTGGCGCTTATAACGATATTCGAAAAATTCCGCGTCTGCAGATACGCCGCAGCATCGAACTGCCAATTGCCCCGGCCGACCAGCCGGATATTTGCATCGGCCCCTTCGCTGGAACTGTCCGCCCCGTCGAAACGCAGCGTGCGTTCGTCACGGAATAGCTGACCACGCGCCTGCAATTCAAGATCGCCCCCGACCGGCGTTACACCGCGCAAGCCGAAGCTCCAGCTGTCGAACGCGGCCCGGGCCGTTGCGGGCACGCGCTCGTCCCGCGGTGTGGTGAAAAACCCGTTCCCGCGATCCCATCTGCCGCTGGCAACCGCAAAGCCCGCGCCCAGCGGATGCGCCAATGCGCCACTGATCTCGGTTTCCCCACGGTCGTTGACCAGCGCCGACAGGTTTGCACGATCGAGCGTTCCCGGCCCGGCACTCTCCAGTTCGATCGTGCCCGCCAGCGCGCCCGCACCGAACGGTCCCGCACCGCCGCCGCGCGTTACGCGAATGCTCTTGAGCAATTCGGGCTGAATAGCGGAAAATGGAATATATCCGAAAAACGGATCGGCGATGGGCACACCGTCCAGCAGGATCAGCGCGCGGCTGGTCGCATTGCCCCCCAATGCGCGCAGCGTTACGCCCTGCGCACTGGGGTTGGAGCTGCGGCTGTCAGACCGGCGGAACTGCTGGAACCCGGCAATCGACCCCAATACGTCTTCCAGCCGGCCCGACGGCGCCGTTTCGATAAGATCGCGGTCGATCATCACTGCGGAATAGGCCGGCGTCGCTGGCGTATCCGGCAGCCCTTCCCCCGTCACCACGATGACCGGCTGCTCCGCATCGGTAATTCTCCCCGCTTTGCGCCGATGCGGGATTGGCGGCGAGAAGTACGGGCGAACACAATAAAAAAGAAGGCAATAGGCGCATGGCCAGTCCCCTACCCAACGGCGCAGGCTGCGTCAGTATTTAATCGCAACCGGACTCGCAATCACAGCGCGCCTGTGCTTACATCCGTGTCAATTGGAGAAAGAACGCATGTTGGCAACCGCACCCGATTACGATGTCCTGATCGTCGGCGCCGGTATTTCCGGGATCGGCATGGCCGCGCATATGGAAATGCACACGCCGAACCGATCCTACGCCATTGTCGAAATGCGCGCGCAGCTCGGCGGGACCTGGGATCTCTTCCGCTATCCGGGCGTCCGGTCGGACAGCGATATGCACACGCTGGGTTTTGTATTCGAACCCTGGCGCCATGAAAAAAGCATCGCCGATGCGCCTGCCATCCTGCAATATCTCCACCGGATCGTGGACGAACGTGGCATCGCCGACAAGATCCGTTATCGGCATCGCGTTGTCAGCGCCGACTGGCGCGGCGACGAAGCGCGCTGGCATGTCGTCATGGAAAAGGACGATGGATCCCGGACCCGGATGACCGCCAATTTTCTCTATCTTGGCAGCGGCTATTACGATTACGACAAACCGTATGATCCCGGTTTCGAATTTGGCGATTTTTCCGGCCAGGTCCTGCATCCGCAGTTCTGGCCCGAAGAACTGGATTATTCGGGCAAGAAGATCGTCGTAATCGGGTCGGGCGCCACGGCGGTTACGATCGTGCCGTCGATGGCTGAAAAAGCTGCAAAAGTGACCATGCTGCAACGCACGCCGACCTGGATGTTTTCCAGCCCTGCAAAGGACTGGTTCGCCAATATATTACGCAAATTCCTTCCCGAAGAAACGGCGTATAAAATTACCCGATGGAAGAACATCGCGCTGCAGGATTTTGCGTTCAAAACGGCGCGACGCAAGCCCGAAAAAGTGAAGAAAGCTCTGCACAAACGCATCACAAAATCGCTGGGTAAGGATTACGATCTTGCCGACTTCACACCTCCTTACGATCCTTGGGACCAGCGTTTGTGCCTGGTTCCGGACGACGATCTGTTTTCCGCCATGAAGGCGGGCAAGGCAGCGGTCGTGACAGGCAAGATCAAGCGGTTCGTCGCAGGCGGCATCGAACTGGACGACGGTTCCCGATTGGACGCGGATATTATTGTGACCGCTACCGGACTGAACCTGGCGGTGTGCGGAAAGATCGCGGTGAGCGTGGATGGGGACGCTGTCGATTTCAGCGACCGTTTTTATTACAAAGGCTGCATGTTTTCCAACCTGCCGAACTTTGCGGTGGTGTTCGGATATCTCAATGCCAGCTGGACTTTGCGGGCGGATGTCAATTCCGCCTATATCTGCCGCGTGCTCAACCGGATGGCGGAAACCGGCAACACTATCGCAATTCCGGTCTTGCCGGCGGATCACGATCTGGTCGAAGACGATATTTTCGATTTTTCTTCCGGCTATATCAAACGCGCGCTGGACATCATGCCCAAAAGTGCGGTCGGCTATCCCTGGCGGCTGAACCAGGAATATGTGGCCGACCGCAAGATCATGCGCGACAGTCCGGTAGAAGATGGTATCCTTCGCCTGTCAAAGACGGATGTGTCCGCGCATTCGGCGGACGCGCGGATGGCCCCTGCGGGATAATTGCGCCGCGTTATGTCCCAACTGCGTTTCGCAGCGCTTTGCCCGCCACTATCCTAGTGCGCACTTATCGCTTATCGACGCTGAATGACTGCAAAAATCTTTACTGCCGGCCTGATTGTAATCGGCGATGAAATCCTGTCCGGCCGCACGCATGACAAGAACATCGCGCAAGTGGCAAGCTGGCTTCAGGTGCAGGGCATCCGGCTGGACGAAGTGCGTGTGGTGGCCGATGTTCCAGACAGGATCGTGGAGGCGGTGAACAGCCTGCGGGCGCGCAACGACTATCTGTTCACCACCGGCGGCATCGGCCCGACCCATGACGATATTACTGTGGATGCAGTCGCCGCCGCCTTGGATGTCGAGGTCGTAATCCACCCCGATGCGCGTGCGATCCTGGAACGCTATTATTCCGACAAGGGCGGATTGAACGAAGGGCGCCTGCGCATGGCACGCGTACCGGCAGGGGCACAGCTCATCCCCAATCGCAAATCCGGTGCGCCCGGTATCAGAATCGAAAATATCTATCTGATGGCGGGCGTGCCGCATATCACGGCGGGAATGCTGGACGCGCTGACCGGCACGCTGGAAGGGGGTGCCCAATTATTGAGCGAGACGATCGGCGGATGGATCCCCGAAAGCGAAGTGTCTGTATTGCTCCGCGAAACGGAAATTGCGCATGAAAACTGCCAGATCGGCAGCTATCCCTTCTTTCGCGATGGCAGGATTGGATCGAATTTCGTGGTCAGATCAACCGATGCCGATGCTCTCGATACCTGCGTAAAGACCCTGTGCGCTGGATTGGAAGATGCGGGCTACGATCTTACGCACGGCGGTATCTAACGCGGTATCGGCTGTTAGTCCGACTATGGGCGGTCAGGGTTCGGGTTCGTTGGCGATTTCGTCGCGCAGTTCTTTTGCGCCATGCTCCGCCTCGCGCAGGTTCGATTTCGGCGCCTGCCGGTTCCGCCACCACGCAAAGATAATAATCGCCATGAGCAGGATCGGCCCGACAATGGTAACGATTGGCCAGATATCCATCTTATATTCCTTAATCCCGTACTATGCTGCCTCAACGCGGGAGGCCGCGGTGGGGTTCCGGTTATTGTGGCGGCTTACACGCGCAACCGACCTCAAAAACACCACTGGCAACACCCGCGGCAGAACATTCAGGGCGGTATGACGGCGTCATCCGGTTCAGGCAAAGCGCCCGCTCCGCCTTCTTGATGCCCGTTTCGCTATCGCCAGGTTCGGGCGCTTTGTATCAATCCAGGCCATCGCCAAACAAGGAAGGCCGAAGGATTGCTCCTCCGGCCTTCGTTAAAGGTATGAAGGCGGGGTCAGGCGCCTTCGATTTCCGCAAGGTTGATTTTCAATCCCGGTCCCATGGTCGATGTGATCGAGACCTTCTTCACATATTTGCCTTTCGAACCCGATGGCTTTGCCCGCACGATCGCATTGGTAATGGCTTCGAAATTGGTTTTGATATCCGCATCCTTGAAGCTCATTTTGCCGATACCGCTATGCACGATACCGGTCTTCTCGACGCGATATTCCACCTGGCCGCCTTTGGCATCCTTCACGGCCTGTTCCACGTTCGGCGTGACCGTGCCCAGCTTCGGGTTCGGCATCAGACCCTTGGGTCCAAGCACCTTGCCCAGCCGGCCCACGATACCCATCATGTCGGGTGTCGCGATGATGCGGTCGTAATCGAGGTTGCCTGCCTGCATATCTTCCATCAGGTCTTCGGCGCCGACCTTGTCCGCACCGGCAGCCGTAGCCTTGTCGGCATTTTCGCCGCGGGCAAACACGGCGACTTTCACATCCTTGCCGGTGCCCGACGGCAAGGCGACCATGCCCCGAACCATCTGGTCGGCATGACGCGGATCGACGCCGAGATTGATGGCGATTTCCACGGTTTCGTCGAATTTCTTGCTCGAATGTTCGCGCAGGGTCGCGATCGCTTCATCCACGCCATACAGCTTCTCGCTGTCCATTTCGGCGCGGGCTTTCTGAATTTTCGTTTGCTTGGCCATTATCTCAACCCTCCACCACTTCGAGGCCCATCGAACGCACGGAGCCTTCGATGATCTTCATGGCCTGATCCACATCGTTCGCGTTCAGATCGGCCATCTTGGCCTCCGCGATTTCCTTCACCTGGCTCTGTTTGATCGAACCGGCAACAACCTTGCCAGGCTCGGCCGAACCGGATTTCAGCTTGGCCGCTTTCTTGATGTAATAGGATGCCGGCGGCGTCTTGGTGACGAATGTGAAGCTGCGATCGGCATAGACCGTAATGACGGTCGGGATCGGTGCGCTTTTTTCCAGTTCCTGCGTGGCGGCGTTGAACGCCTTGCAGAATTCCATGATATTGACACCGCGCTGACCCAGCGCAGGGCCGATTGGCGGGGATGGATTTGCCGTGCCCGCAGGCACCTGCAGCTTGATGTAACCTTCGATTTTCTTGGCCATAACAGCCTCCTTTCACACTGTCGGGTCGGCGTATGACCGCAACCCTCATGATAAGCGGTCGAACGAGCAGACCGAGGCCACTCTCCCGCATCCCGAAATCGGGCATTTCCGTCGCTGTCGCTCGGAACTGCAGGCCCATAGCGGACCGCCGGTAGAAAGCAAGGATTACGGAGTCGAGACGAGGAATTAAGGCAAGATTTACCATCGGTCGATAATGCCGATGCAGGTTTATATAAGGCTACCGTAAAATGTATTTTGCACGACAGATGCGGTATTGGTGGGCAGCTGTGGCGGCGGTAGCTTTTGTAGATGCCCTTTGGCTCCTATCTACCGACCATAGCTTGAGTGCGGGAATGGGGAGCCGACTTCTGAATTTAGGCGCAACGGCTACTTTGTTTGCGGTTGCCGCATATGCGTTCCGACAGCGTGAAAGGCTGCACATTTTTTGCAACGGAACTGCGTTTCTGTTGCTTGCATGGCCTGCTCTTCGCATATTTAATCATCTCGTTATGACAATAACTTTCCCCGCTGCCGATGCTCAATTGGCATATTGGGATCAACTTATTGGCTTCGATTGGCATGCCTATCTACGCTTTTTCGACAGACACCCAATGCTTCTTGAAATGATGGCACAGACCTATACCGGACTTACGGTCTATACGGCGTTTCTGTTTATGGTACTGCTTTTTAGCGCGAAACCGCAGCAATCTTGCGCGGAGCTACTCAGTCTGTTTGTGTTTACGGCGTTGATTTGTACGACCGTCGGTATGACGATGCCGGCGCTCGGCGCTATGGCCCACTATGCGCCCGTGGATGGAACATTTAACAATATCCGGTCCAGCGCCGGCACATATGCGGTCGACGCATTTTTCGAACGTCGCAACGGTCTGCCACAAATATTCGATTTGGACAAACTGCCGGGAATGACTACATTTCCATCGTTTCACACCGCTATGGGCTTGATCGCAATTTATTGTGCGCGCCGCTCTACTTGGCTTTTTGTCCCTATGTTGACTATTAATGTGGTGATGATCGCCGGCACCCCAATTTTCGGAGCCCATTACCTTGTTGATTTATTGGGCGGAGCTGCGGTGGTCGCATTTGCGATCCTCATGCTACGAACCGATTGGCGGGCCTTGCTACGCAAAAGCCAGTTCGATCGCGCAAATCAGCAAATGATCGCTCCCACCTTATCGAGCCCTGTCGATATCTATGAACAGCGGATGCGCCCGCGTTTGTAAACGACGCTATTCTCCTTAGTTTTTGGGACCGTAGATTCCCTACTTCGCCAGTTCGACCTGCTCGAAATCCAGTTCCACCGGCGTCGCGCGGCCGAAGATCGAAACGCTGACCTTGACCTTGGCCTTGTCGAAATCAAGTTCCTCCACCACGCCGTTGAAGCTGGCGAAGGGACCGTCCAGCACCTTGACCGAGTCGCCGATTTCGTAATCGACGTGGATTTCCTTCTTGGGTGCGGATCGGGCTTCTTCGACCCCGCCGAAATATCGGGCGGCTTCTTTTTCAGTGATCGGTTGCGGCTTGTTGCCGGAACCCAGAAATCCCGAAACCTTGGGCGTGTTCTTGACCAGATGATAGATATCGTCGGTCAGTTGCAGTTTGGCCAGCACGTAACCCGGCATAAATTTGCGTTCGGTCTGCACCTTTTTGCCGCGCTTGATTTCGGTGATGGTTTCCGTTGGCACTTCCACTTCTTCCACGCCGTCGGACAGGCCCAGTCGGTCCGCTTCCGAAATAATTGCGTCGCGAACCTTGTTCTCGAAACCCGAATATGCGTGGATGATGTACCAACGAGCCATCTGTAATTCCTGTAAAACCTGTGTTTGCCGAATGTATGAAGGCCGGTCAGGCCAGCGATATGAGCCAGGTGACGAGCGCGCCGAACACCGTATCGATCCCGAGGAAGAACAGCGACAGCAGCACCATCATGATGCCCACGAAAATAGCGGTGGTGATGGTCTCCTGCCGCGTGGGCCAGACCACCTTGCTGGTTTCCGCGCGTACCTGCCGGATGAATTCACCGGGCGAAGGCCGGGGCGCAGCAGGTTTGGGTGCCTGTTTGACAGACGGATCGACGGTGGAGCCCGGCGCTGAGAATTTCTTGTCTGCCATCGTACTTAAGCCTTCGCTGCCTTCGATTGTCGCACCCTGTGGATGCCCTGCATGTAAGTCCCGGCGCCACCCCGATTCAAGTATCGGGAAGGGCTGTATTCTCCGTCGATGTCGGAAAGACGTGTTTCCCCTACGCCGCGAAGGGGCCGATTGCAAGCGGGGGTTGCTGCCCGCACGGCGCGGCCGTTTTATTGCTGGCATTGGCGCCTGCACATCCCTAGCGTGCGCGACTTGATACGGGACGCCCATACGGGTTGCATGAGGGGAAACACGCATGTCCACGCCTGAAATGACACCAGGCCTGCGCTTGGTGACGAACATTGCCGACCTGTTGTGGGGCGGACAATGGGATGGAGATTATATTCTCCCCTTCCCACCCGTGGCGATCGCTCTGCTCGGTGTCGGCCTATGGATCATGATCGGATTGCGATTTTATCCAATCAGAAAACTTGGCAGTGCCTTTGCCGGTTTGTTCAAAGGCCGCAAAGGCCATGGGGCAGGCGAGATATCTCCTTTCGCTGCCTTATCGACCGCACTGTCCGGACAAGTGGGCACCGGCAATCTGGCCGGCGTCGCCACGGCTATCAGCCTGGGCGGTCCTGGCGCAATCTTCTGGATGTGGGTGACTGCGTTGGTCGGAATGGCGCTGGCTTTTGCCGAAGGATCGTTGGCTATCCGTTACCGGGAAAAAACGTCGGACGGCGTCTATCGTGGCGGCCCCATGAGCTATATCATGATGGGTCTTGGTCCTAAATGGGCTTGGCTTGCGATATTATTCTGCGTGATGGTCATGTTCTGTGCCATGGTTACGGGCAACGCTATCCAGGCCAACGCTGTGGCGGACGGCCTTACTGAACTGTTCGGATGGGAGGAATGGTTAGGCGGACTGGTAGTGGCGATCAGCGTTTTCATCGTCATCATCGGTGGGATCAAATCGATCGGCAAAGTCGCGGAAAAAGTCATTCCGTTCATGGCGGCGACTTACATCGTGCTCGCCGTGATTGCTTTGGCTATGTATGCCCCTGAAATACCAGGGACATTCGCATTGATTTTCGAAAGCGCCTTTAATCCTGTCGCAGCAAGTGGCGGTTTTGCAGGTGCGCTCATTATCATGGCGATCCGCGCCGGTGTCGCCCGCGGGCTGTTTTCGAACGAGGCGGGACAGGGATCGACCCCGATGGCCCATGCCGTCGCGCAAACCAACGATCCGGAACAACAAGGTCGCATGGCGATGTTGGGGACGTTCATCGATACGATCGTGATCTGTACGATGACTGCGCTGGTTATCCTGACAGTGACCGGTGATTTCGTCGGTGGTGGGCAAGTGGTTCGGCACGTGTGGGAATCCGACCTTCAGGCTTTCGCCATGACATCGATGGCGTTCGGCACGGCGTTCCCGTTCGAGATTGCGAGCATTCCCTTGGGTACGCTGATCGTCAGCGTCGTTCTGGTGCTGTTCGTGTTTACCACGCTGCTGACCTGGAGCTATTATGGCGAACGCGCGATCACGTTCATTTATGATCGCTTTCCCGGTTCGACACGCGGCGGTGAAAAAGTGCTCCACATGGCGTGGCGAGTGGCCTGGTGCGTCGTAATTTTCTTCGGGGCGCAACGGGAATCGGATTTTGTCTGGCGCCTTGGCGATATCGCGAATGCAGCGATGGCGTTACCGAACCTGCTGGCACTCGCGCTGTTGTCGGGCGTGGTGTTCAAGCTGGCACGCGGCGAAAAGACTGCCGGCAAGGATTTTCATGCCGACACGCCGGAAGAGCCGGAGGAATACTGATCGTATAACAGGGACCATCGTCCCAAAAACACGAACAGGGCTTCCGCAAATGAAAAGGGCCAGTCGCAATGACCGGCCCTTTTCTTCGTATATAGTCGGTAAGTCTATTCAGCGCGCGCCGAACAGCCGCGCAAACAATCCGGGCCGGTCCATCGGCAGGATCGGGCCATGCTTCATAAAACGCGATGATGCATCGCTATAGGGGCGAGGCTGCACCCATCCGTCCGGGCGACTGCTGCGGTAAGAATGTGCGGACATTATCGTCTCCTTGGCATCGAACTCAGGTGGTTCAACGTTCTGACGACAATAATGCACGATTGGGCGCGAAGTTCCTACCCCGATAGGGCATTGTCCCGGTTTACGACAGTCAGGTTACGAAATCTTAACCTTTATGTGTGGCCCACAGCGCGGCGGTGCCATGGTATCGGGCATATTTCAAAAACGGGGGAAAAGTTTTTTACCTGGCAGGGGCACAGAGACTCGAACTCTGGACCTTCGGTTTTGGAGACCGACGCTCTACCAACTGAGCTACGCCCCTCCAGGTGGTGCGGCGTTTAATCCGGGTAATTGATGATAGCAAGACACGATAGGGCGCAAAGACCCACCGCGCGCCATACGGGTGGCGATCACGGCCCCAGACATGGCGGCCCCGGCCATGACCGCAAACATAGCCCTAGCCATGGCCCCAAACATGGCACCCATCATGGTCCCGTTTATGGCCGCGATCCGGCTGGCGCGCTACAGGGGTGGTTATGACGTCCGTATCTCACGCCCCCATTCCGGTAGAAATGCTCCTGCTTGCCTACCGCAGCGGTATTTTTCCGATGGCCGACAGTCGGGAAGACAACGAAATTTTCTGGGTCGAACCCAAGGATCGCGCAATCATTCCGTTGGACACATTCATGCCCGGCCGAAGTCTGCGCAAGATCGTGCGGCAGGACCGGTACCGGGTCACCTGCGATACGGCGTTTGCCCGGGTGGTAGCCGCCTGCGCGGCACCGCGGCCCGGCCATCCTGAAAGCTGGATCAGCGAAAACATCCAGGCCAGTTACGCGGCGCTGCACCATGCCGGTCACGCGCATTCGGTGGAATGCTGGGACGAAGATCGTCTGGTCGGCGGGCTGTACGGCGTTTCATTCGACCGCGTTTTCTGCGGCGAAAGCATGTTCAGCCGGGCGGACAACGCATCGAAGGTCGCGCTGGTCTGGCTGGTTGCGCTGTTGCGCCATGCCGGATTTCAGGTGCTGGACTGCCAGTTCATGACGGATCATCTGGCGTCGCTCGGCGCAATCGAAGTGTCGCAGGCCGCTTATATGGAACAGGTGACCATGGCCGCCCGGACCGATACCAATCCAATCGTCACCATGACACTGCGCGATGCCTATGTTTCACTGGTTTCGGGGCTGGCTTCCGGACTGAGTTCGGGGCGGCCGTCCTCCGCGTCAGGCGAGCCGGCATCGTCGCCAGGAAAAGTCATTGCGCAGTCTTTCATCCAGACGTCGTAAATCGGATGTTCGACCACGTTGAGCGACGGGGATTCCTTGAACAGCCAGCCGGAAAATACCCGGCGCCATGCCTGTTCACCGCCACTGTCCCGCACGATGACCTGTACGAAGCCGCCCGTCTCCCGCGGCATTTCCCACGGCGCCGTCCGTTCGCAGGACGACAATCGCAACACGACATCGCCGATCCGGCGCTGTTCGCCCGGTTTCAGTTCCACATCCTGCGACAGATTGTTGCGTTTGTTGAGGAGGCCCAGAGTAGCAACCCGGTCTTCCATCGGCGAACCCAATCGCGCCTCGTCCGCCGGCTGGCGGGGCGGCGCAGACTGCTGGCGCAATTCTTCGGGAATTTCGGTTTCCTGCGGCGCAACAGGTTCAGGCCTATCGCTGCCGCACGATACGAGGAACGGCATGACAAGCGCCGCAAGGGCGATCCGCAATATGGGTGCCCTACCGCACATGATCAGCGGTCCGGCGTCCAGGCTTCGTAATCTCCGGCGGCCCTTGCCCGCTTGCCGCCGCGTTCCAGCGCGCCTTGCGGGCGGTAGGCATCGGGCGTACCGGTAGCATTGGGCGTGTATTCGACTTCCCATATCTTGGCGGGCGGCAGGAAGCTTTCAGGCACATCATCGAACGAACCATGCATCCAGCCGTGCCATTCGGGCGGGATGCGGCTTGAATCGTTCGCGCCGTTATACACGACCCAGCGGCGTTCCTTGCCGACATAGGATCCGGCCACCGGTACGCCGCCCTTGCGCGTATTTTTGGTGCGGTAATATTTGTTACCCTGCGCATCCGTGCCGATATGATCGCCCTTGCGAAACGTATGCAGCATGGTGCCGATGGTCGCACCGTCCCACCATGTGAAGATTTTGCCGAAGAAGCTCATGCGCCGGGCAATTAGCCGATTCCCGGTTCACGGCCAAGCACGAAGTCGTGCCCCCTCAAACGATCCCGCTAGCGATCCTGCCATTCCACCCTGTCGCCCGGTTCGATCCCCAATTCCGCCGCGCGCCCGCCGATAAGTTCCAGCACCAGTCCCGTCATGCCTGCAGCCGTTACCTGATCGGTCGAATAGGGCACTGTATTGGGCGCAATATTCAAGATGCGCCCGTCGGTTCCCACAAAAATGATGTCGAGCGCAAGCGGCGTGTTTTTCATCCAGAAACTGGCAATGCCCGGCGGATTGCGGGGGAAGATCATGCCTTCATCGGGCCCAAGTTCGGTCCGGAACATCAACCCCTTGCTCTGTTCCTGCGCCGTACGCGCGATTTCCACATCGAACCGGTGCACCCGATCGCCGCTCGTTACCGTAAGCGGAACGATATCCAGCGACGAAACCGGGTGTGTGCCGACGGTACGCGTGGCTGGACCCGGCGCGTTGGCTGCTTGCGGGGAGCAGGCGTTGAGCAGGCCGCAGGCTGCCATTGTCAATGACAGCGCAAGAACCCTAGTAAAAATCGTCATGAATTTCCCTCGCTTCCTCGACCCATTCGTCCACAGCATCACTATTGCGTGCGCACATTACCGTGCGAATGTCGGTAAATCCATGCCCCGCGCGCAGCAGAGCAGCGATCTGCTTCTCGCGCCGGTCAGGCTGTAGTTCCGCGCCATCCCTGGCCTGGTAATAGGGACCGAACCGGCGTTTGCGCACCATGATCTGCAATGCTTCGCGCCGGTGAAACGCATCGGGGGCCACCTGTTCGCGCAGGTCCTCCTCTATGCCGGCGGCATACAGCGCCTGCGATACGCGGCGCGCACCATATCCGCGGTTCAACAAACCGCCCGCCTTGGATTTTGCATACATCGCATCGTCGATATAACCCAGCTCAACATAACGGGCGCACAAGGCTGCGATATCCGGTTCCGCGCTGCCTTCGGCACCGTCATCCCAGCCACGTTCGCGCAATTTACGCTTCAGATATGTTTCGAGTTTGGCCGAACTGGTGGAAAACCGCGCGACATAGGCAAGCGCCAAATCCTTCAAACGCACTGAATTCAAAGGCTTTGGCGGCTTTTTGACGCGTTTCTCGAAAGGCTTGGACTTATTCATCGGCCATATTCGTGCCACAGTCTAAGCGAAATGGAAAAGGTTACGGGGCTGTTACCGCGTAAAAAACACGCGCTGGATACAGGTCAGACCATCGTTCACGCTTCTGGGAAGCGCCGCAACGGCGCGCTATTCACGGGTTTTCACAACATTTATGGATAACGCGACTATTCAGCCGACCGGTTCGGCGCCATTGGTTCCCACGCCCAATGACTGTCCCTTACCGCGTCGAAGGTCGGATTTCGCGACTTTTACGGACGCGCTGGATTATGCCGCAAAAAGCGCCAAGGGACTGAATTTCCATGATATGCGCGCAAATCTGGAACGCGTGTATACTTTCGCGCAATTGCGGGACGATGCAGTGGCAACCGCATACCGGCTGCGTGCGGCGGGTATCGAACCCGGCGATCGTGTGGCGCTGGTTGCGGAAACCTGCGCCGAATTCGCGGCGTTGTTTTGCGGTGCGGTCTATGCGGGCGCCTGGCCGGTGCCGTTGCCGCTGCCGACCGGGTTCGGCGGCAAGGACAGTTATGTCGATCAGCTGGCCGTGCAATTGAACAGTTCCGATCCCAAAATACTGTTCTATCCCGAAGAAATCGCCGAACTGGGCCAGGCGGCGGCAGCGCGGCAGGGATGCGAAGGCGCCGATTGGCAGAGCTTCGCCAAACGCGATGCGCCGGAATACGCTCTGACTTCCCCTCTACCCGACGATATCTGCTATCTGCAATATTCCAGCGGATCGACACGGTTTCCGACCGGGGTGGCCGTGACCCACCGCGCCCTGCTGGACAATCTGGCGGGCCATTCCATTTCTATGGATGTCGGCAGCGGCGATCGCGTGGTCAGCTGGCTGCCGTGGTATCACGATATGGGTCTGGTCGGCTGCTTCCTGTCGCTGATCGCCAACCAGGTTTCCGGCGATTATCTGAAAACGGAACATTTTGCCCGCCGGCCATTGGCCTGGCTGACCCTTATCAGCCGCAATGCCGGCACCACGCTCAGCTATTCGCCGACATTCGGGTACGATATCTGCGCCCGGCGTATTTCCAGCCAGAGCAACGTCGCGCAGAAATTCGATCTATCGCGCTGGCGAACCGCCGGCAACGGCGCGGACATGATCCGGCCGGATGTCATGCAGAATTTCGTCAACGCTTTTGCAGAAGCCGGCTTTCGCGCCAATGCATTCACCCCCAGCTATGGCCTGGCGGAAGCGACGCTGGCCGTTACCGTAATGCCGCCGCGTGAAGGTATCCGCGTCGAGCTGGTGGAAGAAGAGCGTCTGTCGGGCACCCGCGGCGATCTGTCCCGCCCTGCCCGCTATCGCGCCATCGTGAATTGCGGCAAGCCCGTGCCCGGCATGGAAGTCGAAATTCGCGGTGAGAATGGCAAAGTCAGGAAAGACCACGCAATCGGCAAGGTCTGGTGCCGCGGCACATCCGTGATGCATTCCTATTTCCGCAATCCGGAAGCGACGAAGGAATGCCTCGTGCCCAGCGGGGATGGCAAAAGCTTCTGGCTCGACACCGGCGACATGGGGTATACGCACGAAGACTATCTGTTCATCGTCGGCCGCGCGAAGGATATGATCATCATCAACGGCAAGAACCATTGGCCGCAGGATATCGAATGGGCGGTGGAACAGCTGCCCGGTTTTAATCACGGCGATGTCGCGGCGTTTTCGATGGAAACGGACAGCGGGGAAGAAACGCCCGCCGTTCTGGTCCATTGCCGCGTGTCGGACCCTGCCGAACGCGACAATCTGCACAAGCTTATCCGCGACAAGGTCAGCTCGATTACAGGTATGAATTGCGTCGTCGAGCTGGTTCCGCCCCGCACCCTGCCGCGCACCAGTTCCGGCAAGCTGTCGCGCGCAAAAGCAAAAAAGCTGTATCTGAACGGCGAGATCCAGCCGATCGCCGCGTTGGAGGCAGCGTGACGAAATAGCGTTTATTCCGTCGCCCAGCGCGCTTGCATTACCGGCCCGCCCGCTTCGAGAGCAGCTTCCACCCCCAGTTCGATCAAGGCAGCGGCTGCGACTTCGCGTGTTTGCGGGGTACCGCCCCTCAAAACGACCGGCAGACCCAATCGTTCAGCGGCCCAACCGATTGTCTCCAATGCCGTGCGGCCGGCGGATGTCGGCGTATTGTCCGTGAAGGCGATGGGGGGCAGGCCGCTCAATGGTGGACGCAATTCGATGGTCCAACCCGGCGCGTCCGATGCAATCCGCCGCTCCAAAGCCCGATAGGTGGCATAGCTTGCCTCGGGAAGTCTGCGCGCCTTCACCAGAGCACGCCGGTTGCCGCGGTCCAGGGTGACGGCGCTGGGTTCCACACCCGCTACCAGGGCAAGCTTTTCCGTCAGTTCCCGCGCTTCCTCCTCGGCTGCCTGTTCGCGCCGTTCACGCGCTGCGGTCAATTGTCCCGCCTGAATGGCAGACGCCGTATCCGCCTTGAACTGGGTGAGGTTGAGCGCAATTGCGCGGTCGAGCGTAGCCTGCAAAGTTTCCCGGCCTTGCAACTCTGCCCCGCTTCGAATTTCCGGCGTCAGGACAGTGGCGGAAACTGTGATCGGTTCCTGTTGCAAATCGATATCCAGCTGGGAAATCTGGGCCGCCTCCGGAAACGGGTCGAGCACGGCTGCACGGATTTGCCGATTGGCATTGCTTTCCCACACGATCTGCTTGAGCGACAGGAATAGTGGCACGGCCAGCGCGACAAACACCACGATAATGATGCCGGTTTGCAGATTGGTCTGGCGGTCGGACAGGCTGGTGCTGAACCCATAAAGCCGCGCCATCAGCGTCGCCACCAACGCGATCGTCATCAGGTTTGTAATGTAAAGCAACAGAGCGCCTGAAAAGACGGTCCAGTTCATGGTGGCAAGGCCGAAACCCACCACCGCCAGTGGCGGCATCAGGGCAGTCGCGATCGCCACGCCGACGATCGTGCCTTCCCGGCCGCGAATCATGGAATAGCCGCCGGCCATTGCCGAAAACACCGCAACGCCCAGGTCGAACAGGTTGGGCCGCGTCCGCGCTTCGATTTCGGGCGTAATCGTTTGCAGCGGACTGATATAGACGATCAGCGCGCACAGGCCGACGGCAAGCAGCGTACCCCAACCCAGTGCCCGCACACAGCCGCGCAGCCAGCTGTAGTCTCCGATAGCAAGCGCAAAACCCGCCCCGATTATCGGCCCCATCAGCGGGGCAATCAACATCGCGCCGATAACGACCGCCGGCGATGACAGCAGCAAACCCAGCACCGCGATACCAGCGGACATGGCCAGCATGAACAGATAACGCGGGGAAGTATACGCTTCTGCCCGCCGTTTCGCGATGCAATCCGCCCGGTCCACCGTGCCCATGACTTCATCGCGCCACCACCGGCGGAAGCTGAGGATCACTTTGGCGAAGGACAGATTGTTGGTCTGCACTGCGGTCAGTCTACTGTCGTGGCGCGCCATCGTCGGGTATTCCTCCATCTCGGCCCTCCATCTCGGCCCCCCCATCTCGGTGTGGCTTGCCCCGGTCGCATAGCCCGCTTGCGCCCGCGAACAAACATAACTTCGTGCCGCCCCCGCCAAGGGGCGCATCCAATTCTTGAACTTCGTGTCTTATAGCCTTAATACAGTTAAGGGAAAACCGAAGGAGCCAAGCTGCAACCATGAGCGCCACCGAAACGCAAACCGCCACCGATCTGAAGCTGACCGCCCCGGATCCCGTGCCGCAGGTGCAAGCCGCAAACGCAGCCGGTCTGGTGCCGGTGTCTGATGAAACCAAGACGAAACTGCAGACCAAGGTCGACGGGTTTGTGAACGATTTGGTAAATATCGACGCAAATTCGCCCGAATTCGGCAAGAAAGTCGATCAGCTGACCAATATGGGGCGCAAGGAAATCATGGCGGCCGCACAGATGTCCAACCGTTTTCTGGACCGACCGGTGCGTGCGATGGACAAGGATGAAGGGGTCGGTGCCAATTTGCAGGAACTGCGCAATGTGGTGGAGGATCTGGATCCCGGCCGCCGCGGTAAACTGACCGGCACGCGCAAGATCTTCGGCATCATTCCGTTCGGCAACAAGCTGACGAATTATTTCCGCAGCTATCAGAGCGCACAGACCCATATTCAGCAGATCCTGTCCAAGCTTGGCAATGGCAAGGACGAGCTGTTGATGGACAATGCCGCCATCGATGTGGAACGCAGCAAGCTGTGGGATGCGATGGGCGATCTGGAACAGATGATCCACATATCGAAATCGCTGGACGCCAAACTGGAAGAAAAAGCCGCCGAACTGGATGCAAGCGATCCGGCCAAGGCGAAGGCGGTGCGCGAGACTGCCTTGTTCTACGTGCGTCAGCGCACTCAGGATCTGCTCACGCAAATGGCAGTCAGCGTACAGGGTTATCTCGCGCTCGATCTCGTGAAAAAGAACAATGTGGAACTGGTGAAGGGCGTCGATCGGGCCAGCACGACGACGGTGGGAGCCCTGCGGACAGCGGTCACCGTCAGCGAAGCGATGACCAATCAGCGGCTGGTGCTGGGGCAGATTACCGCGCTCAATGAAACGACGGCGGGAATTATCGACAGCACGTCCACCCTGTTAAAAGAACAGACCGGCATGATCCATGAACAGGCCGCTGCCAGCACCATTCCCCTGGAAACGCTGCAGCGCGCCTTCCAGAACATCTACGATACCATGGACGAGGTGGATACGTTCAAGCTTCGCGCGCTCGACAGCATGAAACAGACCGTGGACGTTCTATCGGGCGAGATCGAGAAGTCGAAAGGGTATATCGCCCGTGTCGAAGGCCAGTCGCAGGCGCAAAGCCAGCTGGAAACGTCCAACCTTCTAACGGTGGAGGATTGATAGCACGATGAATGATCTTACCACCGATAGCGAACGGTTGATAATGGCTGGACGGCGGCTGCGCGACGATAATCGATCCGGTGGGCGACACCGGATTTCGGCGGGATCGATCGGCAGGGGATCATCCAAAATCAAGACGCGGCATTGGATGCGCAAGGTGCGAAACCTGGTGCTGGCGTTCATCAGCATATTGGTGGCAGCATCGGTTGCCGGGCTGATGTTCGACGGGATCGGCTTTGTCGGGATCATGGCGGTCCTGCTGGCCATGATCGTCGCGATTTTCGTATTTTCGACTTTCCCCAAAATGTCCGTTCCCAAACGTGCAGAGTTAGCCAACGGCGATGTGCGTCAAATGGTCGGCAAGACGGAACTGTGGCTGGAGCATCAGCGCCCGGCCCTGCCCCCGCCCGCGGCCGGTATACTGGGCGAAATGGGCGTGCAGCTGGATGCGCTCGGCGTGCAATTGCAGAGCGTCGACCAGAGCCATCCGGCCACACGCGAAATCCGCAAGCTGGTGGGCGAAGTGTTGCCGGAAACAGTCGAATCCTACCGCAGAATTCCCGATCATCTGCGCCGCGAAAAACATGCGGGCACCAGTCCGGACGACCAGTTGACGCAAAGTCTCGGCAAGATCAGCCGAGAAATCGACAGTGTGACGCGCCAGCTGGCCGAAGGTTCGCTGGACGATCTGGCAATCAAGACCCGGTATCTGGAATATCGCTATGGCGAAGGTGACGATACCAAACCGTTGGAGAACGACTGATGCGCGTCGCGGTCCCCCATAACCTTCCGCGCGAGGAAGTTCAGCGCCGGATGCGTTCGAGCACGCATGAAATCGCCGATCATATTCCCGGCGGCATGGCCAAGGTGCGCACCGACTGGGCCAGCGACGATGTCATGAACATCATCGTCAGCGCCATGGGCCAGGATTTGCGCGGCACCGTGACGATCGAGGATCGCGAACTCGTAATCGACATTGCCATGCCATTGGCCCTCGGTTTCATCGAACCGGTCATTGCCGGCGCCATCCGCAAACAGAGCACCAGGATGCTGGAAGCGCCGACGCAGGACCGCCCCTAGATCTCGCGGTCCAGTTCCAGATAGGGCCGCGGGATACGCAGCGCCGCCAACGCTTCGCGTGTTTCCTGCAAGAACATTACCAGCCCAGCCATCAACAAGCCGATTGCGATCAGGAAAGCACCGCTTACGAGCGGATCGAGATTGCTGCGGGTGAAGCCGGCCACGAACAGCAGAACCACCGTTACGCCGATCGTCACACCGCTCAATACCAGCATGAGGATCGCCCGGTTGGTCAATTCTATCCGGCGCGCCAGATTGCGCATTTCGGAAACGACCATGTCATGTTCGCTTCCTTGCGTTTTGCCATGTTGCGCCTGCAAGACCCGTGACCGGTCGATCACGCGGCCCAGACGCGCAGCCAGTACGTTCAGAATACTGGCAATGGCGACCAGCACGAAAACCGGGGTCAGGGCAGTCTGGATAGTCAGTGCGATCATGACGTCTGGTTTCTCGATGCGTCCAACGTACCGACTTTCTGTGCGCCATCCATGGTAGTGACCAAAACATCGTTGCCGTCGACAATGATTACGACATTGTCCAATCCGATGGCGCTGACACGCGGACCGTCGCTTTCGACAAGTATGTTGGTGCAGTCCACGATTTCGGACTTTCCGTATACCGTATTGCCCGCATCGTCTTTTTCCCGCGCTTCGTGCAAACTTTTCCAGCTGCCGATGTCCGACCATTGCATGGCAACAGGTACCATGGCGGTGCGCTTCGAATTTTCCATGACCGCATAATCCACCGATTCTGCCTTGATCGCGGCAAAATGTTCGGCGGACGGATGCAATATGGTGTCGCTGCCCCGATTGCCGTTTTCGTCGCCGCCCCCATCCCCGCCCCCATCACCGACACCGTAACGATACGAATCGCGGACAGCTTCGATCATTTCGGGGCGCTGGTCGTTCAGTTCGGCCAGATAGGCAGCGGCCTTGAACGCAAATATACCCGCGTTCCAGCTATAGGCAGGGTCGTTCACGAATTCTTCCGCCAGCGCCGCATCGGGCTTTTCGACGAAGCTGTCGATGGCAAACCCGCCACCCAGATCGTCCCCGCGTTTGATATAGCCATACCCTGTTTCAGGGCGGGTCGGGGAAATGCCAAAGGATACCAGCCATTCGTTCGCAGCAAGATTGGCGGCCATTTCCGCCGCCGCCTTGAAAGCAATCTCGTCACCGATATGATGGTCGCTGGGGCAGACCAGCATCGTCGCATCATCGGGCAGATCCATGGCGGCCAGCGCGATAGCGGGCGCAGTATTTCGGCTTTCAGGTTCCACGATGATGCGCACATCTGCGATCCCTGCCGACTGGTCGCGAACATGACCAAGATGGGCCGCGCCGGTTACAATAATGGGCGCTGCGAAAATTTGCCGGTCACGGCATCGGTACAGCGCCTGTTCGAACAGGGTTCCGCGCCCGACAAGCTGCAGGAATGGCTTGGGTTTGGCGGTGCGGCTGCGCGGCCACAATCTTGTGCCGTTTCCGCCGCATAGAATTACCGGATGTATCATCGCTTTTTATGCCTTTGCCCGCCAATCGGCGGTTTGAGTTTATGCCCCGCACGCTTGCCCACACCCGCGACCACACCTACACCCGCACTCGCACTCGCGCCGCCCCAGTCCGATCCCTACGTTGCAGAACCGAAATCGACGCGGTAGCCATATCGCGCCTCCATTGCCGAACCGCTGCGCGAGATCGCGGGATTGAATCGGATTTTTCGAACGACCAGTTCGCAGACCAGCGCAGTTGTCTGCGCATCGACGGCGGACCGGGCCACTGAACAATTCTTCGCCCGCCCATCTGTTCCGACGGTAAAGGCAACTGTCACCGATTTTCCAAAACGCGATTCGCGCCCTCCGGGGGGTATGGGAAAATCCGATGCCGTATTCAGATTTCCGGATTTGACGGACGGCTTTTGCGCTATCACCGGGACGGGCGCGCCGCCGGCTCCGCTGCCGGCACGGCCGCTGCCTGTACCGTCACCCGCCCCCGCCGCACCGGTACCATCCCCGCGATCTTTCGCGCCGGAACTGTTCTGTGTCCCGGTAGAGGCTGTTTTGGGCGCCGGTTTGTCTTTGCGCAGCGGAATCTGGATGTCCGGCGCGGTAACCGGCCTGGCAACGGCCTTTCGCCCTGCATCGCCCTGTGCGCCTTCATCGGGTACCGCCTCGTTTTCGGGCGGAATGTCCGGTAGGGATGGCGGCGGCTGCGTAATATCGAACGTGGTCAGAATGTCGCGCTCAACGCCTTGCGTAAAATCGGGTGCGAAGGCGCGGGCGAGGCCGTAGGCCGCCAGTATGTGCAGGCCCACGATCAGCAGGAGCGTCACCGGCCTGGGTTTGCGCCTCACCGTTGAATATTTGCCTGCTTCGTTCGCCATACCGTCTGCAGTTCTAGCGCGTGGCGGGCAAAAGCCCATCCGCAAACATACCGCGCCATAAAAAACGGCGACCCCCGAAGGCGCCGCCGCTTTGCTTCATTGTACCGAACCCGATCAGAATTCGTAACGAACGCCGACCTGAATGCGCCAGATGGAACTGCTCGTGCCGATGTCGTTGTCATCATCCGGATTGAAACCGCTTATGGCGTAGCGGCCCTGATTATCGACACCGCCGTCAACCAGATCGACGAAATCGTTGCGCGTACGCACGATGTTGGCGCCATCATCGATAAAGTTCAGGAAATTGTCGAAATCGGCAAACAGTTCGATCCGGTCATTGGCAATACCGGTGAGACTGCCGATAAACGGAAGTTCCTGGCTCAACCGCAGATCCACATCGTAGCTCCAGTCGTTGCGGCAGGTATTACGGGCAATCGATTGACCGCGTACGAAATCGCACGCTCTACCGACATCGCTATTGTCGAGATAATCAAGAAGGCTGTTCACCGCGGTTGCCTGTGCGGCAACTGCATTGGCGCGCAGCGTGGCATCCGCAATCTGGCTGAAATCGGTCAGATTCGGATCGTTTGCCCCGGTTGGGATATAGAGCAGCGCATTGTCGCTACCCGACGAACTGTCGTTGAACACCGCGCCGCCATCGAAGGTCAGAGAGTAAGGCTGGCCTTCACGGGCACGGAAGAACACGCCGAAGCTGGTGTCGTAATCCGGGAAGAACTGCTCCCGGAAATTCGCCGCAACCGTGATATTGTGACGCGTTTCGTAGTTGGACGCAGACACGGCGGGATTCTGCCGATCGAACGCTGCCGTAATATCGTAGCTGGACGTGGCGGTGGAACTACCGACATCGCGATTGTTGTTGGAATCGGTGAATGCGTAGCCGAAACGCAGAGCTACCCCGCCGCCTTCGGTCAGCAAACCGCGGTTGAAATCCTTCGAAAGGAGCACGGAAGCAACATGGCTGTCGTAGCTGGGCCCGTTGGTCAGCTGAATTTCATCGTCGCGCCCAGTGGCGAAGCATGCCGCGGTTACATTGGCATATACGGGCGGTGTGCCTCCCGTACCCTGCAGCACGGCATCGCAGCCCGCCGCCGTCGGATCGATCGCGGCGTAAATCGGCCGTCCATCGACGGTGAAACCGTTATTGACGCGGATATCGGGCGTTTGGGCCAGATCGACGAAGTTCAGCGTGTCGTTGAACCGCGAGTAGATATAATCGAGGTTCAGTCGCCAGCCGCTGCCGAAACCGCTTTCAGTCCCGAACGTCGTCTGGAAACTGGCATTCGCGCGCACCACAGTGGGCACGTCGAAATTCGGATCGGTCGATTGTGTATCGGACAGGCCAGCTGCAGCACGCTGCGATCCCTGCGCCACCGCACAATCGGGAATGCCTGTAAACTGTCCGTTGTCGACCACACTCAACTGGCCGTTGGCGTCAGTCTGTCCGTTACACAAAGCGTTGAACGTCGTGCCTTCACCAGTCGAAAATCCATTGTTCGAAAATGCGTTGGAGAAATACACGACCGGATCGCCACCGGAAAATACGCCTACTCCGGCGGTGAGACGTGAATTGGAGAGGAAGCCCGCATTGTCGAATTCATACGATGCCGAGAACCGCGGCAGGAAAACAGGGTCCAGGCTTCCGAAACTGATGGCATTGGTAAAGCCGTAACGGTCGCGGAACGTCGGGTTCGCGCGTGGTGCATCGCCCGTATAAAGCTGCGCGCGAATACCGGCAATGATGCTCAGCTGATCGGTCGCCTGCCATTCGTCCTGTGCGTAGAAACTATAGATCGTCCGACCGAAAGTTGCCGCGGCTTCACCGATGTCGCCAGTAGGCGTCGCACTGATAACGCCGCCGCCAAGGAAAGTGGTCGATCCATTGCGCTGAAGCACCCCGTTTATGACATCGCCGGGACCGCTATTAAAAACGCTGGAGGTGTTGTTGATCCCGGGCAAACCGGGAGTATTGGGCCGAGCCACACGGCCGGCAACCAGTCCGTTTTCGAAATCGTCGAGACCGTTGAAAAACAGGGTACCGGTCGCATTGATGGCAAACAGGTTGAATACTTCAAGATCGTTGATTTCCGTACCGATCTTGAAGACGTGACCGGAACCGGCATCGATATTGATCTGGAACTTCGCCTGATCGACTTTCGTGTCCAGCTGGTTCGCCGACCGGAAAATGCCGGGGCCGGTCGACAGGAAGCCGGGCTGCGTGGTTTCACCGGCAATCGCGGGAACCGCGACGCTCAGGCGCACGGTGGGGTTGTCGGACTGTGCCTCGCCAAAGCCAACCGGGCCCTGAATATCGGAAACTTCGGCCCTGCTGACGCGGAATTCGGTCGAGATCGTATCGCTCCAGTCCGAATACAGCCTTACCGAATAATAATCGGACTGCGTGCCTTCGTCTTCGAACGAATTTAGACCGGTCAGTTCCTGTCCGCCGGTGTCGCTTTCGACATTGGTTTCTTCAAGCCGCTGATAGGTGCCTTCCAACCGATGCTGATCGGTGATGTAGGCGTCCAGACGACCGAAATAGCGGACAGAGGATTCCGGAAGAGTCCGCGGATATCCACCGATATCCTGGCCGTATACCCGGTTCGCGATGTCGGCAAAGCGGTCGAACTGGGCCTGCGTTACGAAATTGGCTTCGTTGGCGAACCCGCCACCCGCAGGTCCGAATTCGTTCGCGTTCCCAAGATCGGTTTCCTCGTAACCGGCATAAAAGAACAGGCGATCGGGAATGATCGGGCCGCCGAGGGTCGCACCCCAGCGCTTTTCCTCGAATTCGGATGTGATGTTGTCGACGCCATCCAGCGAATCCCCGCGCAGGTCGGAATTGCGCAGCGTGAAGAATGCCGATCCGTGAAATTTGTTCTCGCCGGATTTCGTCACCACATTGACAAGACAGCCGGTGAAATCGGAATATTCGACATCCATCGGCGCAAATTCGACCGAGGTTTCGCGAATGACGTCGAACGGGATCGGCAAGGCGTTACGCGCGGCAAACGGCGTGCCGTTCAGGCCGAACACATCGGCTTGGACGATCCCATCCACCGTGAAAGTGTTCGATCGATCGTTGCCGCCCAGGCACGAGATGCGGTCCACCTCGTTATCGCGCTCCAGGCTGACGCGCGGGTCGAGCCGGATGATATCGCGGATATCGCGTGTGATCGACGGAAAGTTTTCCAGCGTCTCTACGCCGAATGCGCTACCCGGGCCGACCGCGAGCTGCTGCACATTGGCGCGACTGCCGGTGACGACGATGAAATCCTGTTCACTGCCACCCGCTGCGGCGGACAGTTCGAACGTGTAATCGGAATTGCCCGAAATGGTAATGAATTGGCGTTCGACCGACTGCCCTTCATATCCTGCTGCCGTGACCGTCACGGTATAGGGACCGCCGGGAACGAGCGATGCGGTGCGGAACGATCCATCCTGCGCGGAAGTCAACGTGCGCGTCTGACCGGTGCGGGTATCTGTGACGACAACATCGGCCCCGGCAATCGGCGTGCCCTGCGTGTCCGTCACCTGGCCTTCGATGCCCGAAGTGATCTGCTGCGCCATTGCCGGCGCGGCGTACATGGCGGATGCGGAAAGGCTTACGACGCTGGCAGCCAGAAGATATTTGAGCTTCATGAAACGATCCTTGGGGTGACGAACGATAAGATGTGATTCGCGGCAGTCGATGCGCGCCCCGATAGAGGCAATGACGATTGCTCAATAGGAAGATTTATGACACCTCGAAGACTCGACGGGCAATTGTTATCCACAGCGGCCGACCGCCATTCTAAACACTTGGAAACACGCAGATTTCTGCTGTTGCTGCAATGCAACACGAACAAAAAATCGGTCGTCCCGCGAAAGCCCGGTCGCACTACATGTTCAGGCGAGGTTTATTTCGCGGAGTCGCTGCATCAGAAAATCATGCGCGCTGATAGGGTCTGCTGCAGCCCTGTCCAAACCGGCAGACTGCGCACATGATGGCAGGGTTTCGATCATGTAGTCCGGCCTGAAATGCAGAAAAAACGGCATGGAATAGCGCGAACGATGGGCAGCGGCACCAGTGGGGTTCACCACGCGATGGGTCGTGGATCGCAGCACGCCGTTCGTCAACCGGTCCAGCATATCCCCGATATTCACGACCAGCGCAGTGCCTTCTTCGTTTGCGGGCGGATCGATCGCCAGCCATTCGCCCTGCTTCGTCAGCAGCTCCAGCCCCGCTTCCTCCGCCCCAAGCAGCAAGGTAATCGTGTTGATATCGCCATGGGCCGCAGCGCGGATTGCCCCCTGCGCTTCCCTGTCTTCCAGGGGTGGATAGTGCAGCAGCCGCATCACCGAGTTGCCGTCCGTCACAGTGGCTTCGAAGAAATTTTCCTCCAGCCCCAGATGGATCGCGATCGCGCGCAGAACACGCGCGCCGGCCTGTTCGAAAGCTGCATAAAGCTGTTCGAATACGGGACGAAATTCCGGTAGCTCTGCAGGCCAGATGTTCGGCGCCATAAATTGTGCGAGCGCATGGCCGGACGGCAGATCGCGGCCGACATGCCAGAATTCCTTCAGATCATGAACCGCCGCATCTTTCGCTTTCTCGGTACCGAACGGCGTATAACCGCGTGCGCCGCCGCCTTTGGGCAGGATGTAGGATTGCTTCACCGCTTGCGGCAGCGCGAAAAACTGCTTCGACAGTGCTTCTGCCTGCGCGATCAATGCGGGCGAAATGCCGTGATCGCGAATGATCGCAAAGCCATATTCCGAAAAACTTCGGCCCAGTTCATCCGCAATGTCGGCGGGCGGGCGGGCGATGGACAGGGATGCGATCTGGCTCATTTCGCCGGGTGTAGCGTCAGGCGGATCAATACGGAAGAAACAATCCGGCCAATGCCGCGCTCATCAAATTGGCAAGCGAACCCGCCGCCAGTGCGCGAAGGCCAAGACGCGCGATAACCGGGCGCTGGTTCGGTGCCAAGCCACCTGTGACCGCCATCTGGATCGCGATCGAACTGAAATTGGCAAAGCCGCATAGCGCGAAGGTCACGATTGCGCGGCTTCGCGCCGTCAGCGCCTCCACCTGCCCCAGTTCGATAAAGGCGACAAATTCATTGAGGACGATCTTGGTGCCGAACAATCCGCCCGCGACCTGCGCCTCGTTCCAATCGGCGATACCGATCAGAAACATGACGGGCGCGAACACCCAGCCGAAAATTTGCTGGAACGACAGATCCGGCTGGTCGAACAGGCTGCCAAGCGAACCGAGCAGTCCGTTGGCAAGAGCGACCAGCGCCACGAAGGCAAGCACCATCGCCCCGACCGCTACCGCCAGCTTGACCCCCGTTTGTGCGCCTTGCGCCGCGGCTTCGATGACATTGGCGGGTTGCTGCCCTTCTTCGAATGTTTCTGCCATCAGCACCTCGTGCGCCTTACCGCTTTCGGTAAGGGCGGCGGGGCCTTCCGCGCTGATGCGGCCTCTGGGTAACGGAATATCTTCGCCGGGTTCGGCACCAGCGCCGGGTACAGCGACATGATCCGGGCCATCATCCGGCATGATGATTTTTGCCATCAGAATGCCGCCGGGCGCGGACATGAACGCCGCCGCCAGCAGGAACGGCAGATAATCGCTGCCCAGCAATCCGGCATAGGCTGCCAGAATGGTACCGGCTACGCCCGCCATGCCCACCGTCATCAGAGTAAACAATCGCGAGGGTGAAAGCGATGCGAGATAGGGCCGGACGACCAGCGGGCTTTCCGACTGGCCGACGAAGATATTCGCGGCCGCGCCCAGCGCCTCGACCTTGCTGATACCGGTGGCCCAGCCAATAGCGCCGCCGACCCATCGCACCACGCGCTGCATGACACCGAGATAATACAGGATCGACACCAGCGAAGCAAAGAAGACAATGACCGGCAGCGCGCCGAGCGCAAACGTGTTGGCCAGCGGATTGTCGGCCCCGAACAGAAATGCAGTGCCGGCATCGGCATAGGAAAGCAGCGCGGCAACCCCGTCCGACATGGTGCGGATCACCGCGCGCCCACCGCTTGTCGCCAGCACCAGAAACGCCAGCAATGCCTGTAACGCAAATGCCGAACCGACCGTGCGCAGGCTGATGCGGCGTTTTCCCGTGGATAGCAGGAACGCGATGGCCAGAATTGCGACGATGCCGATTAGGCTGGTGAGTATGGGATGCATCGGTTCGTGTCGGCCCTAACTGTCACACGGCAGGATTTGCCGATTCGCTGCGCCATGCATTCGCCTGTTCCCCCGATGGCGTCAAACACGCTACCCACAGGCCGGATTTGCCGCGTGGCTTTTCTTTTGGCGCGGGAATGCATACGCCCGCCAGATGACAGACACCGCCAAGCCCGTTTCCCGATCCTTGCTGTTCATGCTGTTACTGTATGGCGGGATGACGGTGTTGGCGGGATTTCTAGCCTACAAGCAGATCCGCATCCCTTTCACCGATCTGGCCGTTGAATCCGGAATATTCGCGTTCCTGCTGCTGGTGGTGATATCGAGCACGGTGACGCAGCTATACGGCGAAGCGCAGGCAAAAATGATCGTTTGGTGGGGTTTCATACCGCTGGCGGTATCGGCCGCATTGATGGCTATCGTGCTGCAATTGCCGGCATCGCCCGATATGGTGGCGCAGCGGGGCGAGGGGCTGGCCGCATTCGAAATGGTTCATGGGCAATTGTGGCGCGTCATGGGCGCGGGACCGGCGGCCTATCTGGTATCCCTGCTGCTCAATGTCTGGATATTTTCGAAATTGAGCGGCGATGGTACGGGTGGCACGGGTGGCACGGGCGCCATGATGATACGCGGCGCCATCGCTTCCGCCCTCAGCCAGGCGATTGATTCCGTTATTTTCGTGACTCTGGCGTTCTACGGGGAATTCGACATTACCAATTTGTTGATCGGGCAGGTGATCGCCAAGGTCGCATTGTCGCTGGTGCTGGTGCCGTTTCTGATTACCGGTTTCGTGCAGTTTGCGCGCTGGCTGGACCGCCGGCCCGATTAGCCACGCCGCCATTTAGCCACGCCGCATTTTAATCACGCCGCAATATTGCGGCATCGGCGGGCGCAATCAGCCGCTGGCCGATCGCCAGTCTGCCCTGCAACGCGCCGGGAAGTTCGACCGGTCGGGGGCCGTAATTGAACGCAAATACATAGTTTTTCGTCGTGCGTATGCGCAGACCATCGGCGCATGGCACGATCGGTAAGGTCGTGTCTTTGGCAGCTGCCAGGGTGATGGCTTCGATCAGGCCGCCTTCGGGCCAGCCGGTGCAATAACGGACATTGTCGTATCGCCAGCACGCTACCGTTCCATCGCCTGCAATCAGGTCCGCTTCCGCATCGGTATCCAGATGGTCCAGCCAGTGCCGGACGGCCCAGCCCTGTCCGCAATGTTCGGTTCCGGGGCGCAGGCTTTCGCAATGCGTGACAGTCCCGGGAAATATGGTCTTCAACGCACCCGGTGCCAATCCGGCGGCAATAGCGAATTCCTGCGTCCTGCTACCGCTGCGGGGGCCGATCACGACTTGCCCGGCAAAGCGTTTGAGCGATGCAGCCAGACCATCGGGAACGATGGGCAGACAGGGCAGAACGACCATCGCATAATTGGAAAGATCGGCATCGGGCGCAAGGATATCGACGTTGAGACCGTGTTTGCGCAGCGCTTCATATGTACGGAACATGGCCCATAGGGCGGATAGTCCCTCCCCTTGCGGCTGGGTCTGCATGGCCCATTGCGCATTATAGGCAAATTGATCGCCACGTGTTTTACCGGCGCGCCGGCATCGCCCAGCAGTGCCCGCTTGGGCGCTACCGCAGTCACTTCATGCAGTCCGCGTGCCGCAGCGCCATCGGGGCGAAGCAGACCTGCGTGCATCTGTTCCTGCGCAAAGGGCGCTTGCCGCCAGCGAAAATAGCTTACCAGCTCTGCGCCATGGGCCATCGCCTCCAGCGTCCAGACCCGCACCATGCCGGGCAGAGGCGCGGGATTGTGGCGCGCCCAATTAACCGGTCCGGGCTGCTGTTCGATAATTCCCCAGCGCCCGCCCGCATTGCAGCCGCGGTAGAGATCATGGTGAAACCCCGCGATATCGGGGTGCCCCTGCCGGGCGAAATCATGTTTTTCCTTCTCCGAAAAGGCAAACATTTCAAGAAAGCCCAGCGGGTAGCTATCCCATGTGACCAGATCGAGCCCGGCGCCCAATGCGTGGTGATCGTAATCCGTCACGAAACCCATCATATTGTGCATGATGTCGCGGCCCGGGGAAACTTCGCGCAGGATATCGACCTGCGCGCGGTCGAAGGCGATGACCTGATCGGAACTGAACCGGCGGAACGCCATCCAATGGGCAGGATTGGCTTCGGTCACGGTAAGGTTCGGCAATTCGACCGCTTCGAAACCGGTATATTCCTGGCTCCAGAACACATTGCCCCAGGCGGCGTTCAGCGCCGCAATCGATTCATAGCGGGCGGCCAGCCACCGGCGGAACGCGTCACGCGCGGCATCCGAATAACTCAAGACGGTATCATGGCAGCCATATTCATTGTCGGTCTGCCACATGACGATGCCGGGGTGCCGGCCATAGCGTTCGCCTACGCTGCGCACGATCCGCGCGGCTTCTTCGCGATAGCCGGGATGGCTGAAACAATAATGGCGGCGTGAACCGAACTTGCGCGTACGCCCTTCGCGGTCGACAGCCAGCATATCGGGCATCCGGTCGATCAGCCATTTCGGCGGAGCGGCGGTGGGTGTGCCCATGATGATACCCAGCCCGGCATCGTGCAGAACGGCAACGGCCCGGTCCAGCCAGTCCCAATCGAAACACCCTGGTGCAGGTTCGATGCGGCCTCATGCGAATTCGCCGATCCGAACCCGGCTCAGCCCCGCTTCCACCATGCGGCGCGCATCATCAGCCCATATGTCCGGGGGCCAGTGTTCCGGGTAATAACAGCTGCCCAGGCGCATCAGCCGGTGCGTGTTTTCGCGAACGGTTCCATGCCCAGCAACCGGTGCACTGCCGCGCTGATGGCTTCCACTCCGCCGTCTTCGGTAGTGTCGAAAAACTGCGTATCGTCATCGTCCAGGCCGGGATCGTGGTCCGGACCGTCCATTGCCACCATCTGCCGGAGACCGGGCGCATGATCGCGGATCAACGGGCCGATTTCGCGGATACGGTCCATCGAACCGCTGGTCACGATAACGCCCTTGCGCCCGGCCAGCCCGATCGACTGAAAACTGCGGGGATCGCTGGCGGGCAAAAAATGCACCGGATAGCCATCCGCCTGCGCAGTCTCGAACCGAGTGCGGTCATGCTCGATCGCGATGTAGCCGATTTCCGCATCGTACAGCCGGTCTGCAATCTTTCGCCCGGTCTCGCCCAGATTGACCAGCAGGATGGGCGCGTTGTCCCCGTCCATCTTGGTATCCGCAGGGCCGCTGCGCAATTTGCCGGCAAGCGAGCGGCCAAAGTCGGATGTAAGCGGCGTGATCGCCATCGTTACGGCAATGGCCGATATGGCCACGGCGATGATATCGGCCCCCAAAAGCAGCGCCACGGCCGGTAGCGAAAACAGCACCAGCGCGAATTCGGAACCCTGCCCCAGCAAAAAGCCCAGCTGCACCGATCCCGGCACAGACCAGCGATTGACCAGTCCGGCCATAATGTTCAGCGCGCATTTCATTATCACCAAGCGCGGCCGCTGCACCCAGCACCCAGATCCATTGGCTGGTCAGAACCGCAGGGTCGATGGAGAGGCCTACGGTCATGAAGAAGAAGCCGAGAAACAGGCCGCGAAATGCCTCGATCTCCGTCTGGACGAGCAATCGGTAACGCGAATCGGCCAGCGCCATACCGCCCAGAAACGCGCCCAGCGTCAGCGAAAGGCCGGCCAGCCCGGTCAGCCACCCGGCGGCAAGTGCGATGAACAAGGCGGTCGCGGTAAGCACTTCACTGCTGTCAATGCGGGTAACGATGCGGAACAACGGTTCGGTAAGATAACGCGCAAACACCGCCGCAATGGCAAAAGCAGCCAGTGCTTTGAGTGCGGCAATCCCCAGCGAAGCGCCCAGCGCCTCCCCACTGCCCAGACTGCCTGCCACCACCAGCAGCGCAATCGCGGCAATATCCTGAAAAATCAGGATGGACTGCGCGGCGCGGCCCACCGGGCAATCTTCCTGATCGCGTTCGCGCACGATGCCGATGACCACCGCGGTGGACGACAGCGCCATGGCGAACCCGCCCAGGATCGCCGCCAGAGGAGACAGTCCGAACGCCAGGCCCAGTGCGGAAAAACCACCACCGGCAATCAGCATCTGCAACGCGCCGAAACCGAAGATGTTGCGCGCTTCTTCCCGTATTCGTGCAAGGGAAAAATGCAGGCCCAGATTGAACAGCAGGAACATCACGCCCGCTTCCGCCAATGTCGCCACGATCGGACTGTCGAACGATTGCGCCTGACCCGCAAAGCTCAAGATCACACCCAATACGATATAGCCCACGATCGGGTTCAGCCGCAGCATCTTTGCAGCAAGCGCGGCCAGGATACCCAGGCCCAGAAGAATGATGGCGGGGCGGATCGTATCGGCGACCACATGGCCGCCTGCGGCAAGCAGTTCGAACATGATCGTGTCAGTGCCTCCAATGGCGCGCCGATGCCACTGCCTTATATGTAGTTGCGCTTTTTGCAACTTCCCATGTTGTCAAAACATTCCTTGTGCAGGGCCGGTTGCAGTAAGGATAAACCCTCTATCGGGAGAACGTCATGTTCGATCAGTTCGATGCCCTGCTGCTCGCGAGAATACAGTTCGCCTTCACGATCAGTTTCCATTTCATCTTTCCGGCATTTTCGATCGGGCTGGCGAGCTATCTTGCGGTGCTGGAGGGGTTGTGGCTGAAAACCGGCAAGCAGCTCTACCTCGATCTGTTTCGGTACTGGCTCAAGATTTTCGCCATCGCTTTCGCTATGGGCGTCGTATCCGGCATTGTGATGTCCTACCAGTTCGGGACCAATTGGTCCGTGTTTTCGGACCTTACCGGACCCATCCTCGGCCCGTTGATGGCTTACGAGGTGCTGACCGCGTTTTTTCTGGAGGCGGGTTTTCTGGGCGTGATGCTGTTCGGCATGAACCGGGTCGGTAGGAAACTGCATTTCACCGCCACGCTGATGGTCGCGATCGGAACATTCGTGTCCGCATTCTGGATCCTGTCCGTCAATAGCTGGATGCAGACCCCGGTGGGCTACGAAATGGCTGCAAACGGACAGTTCATGCCGGGTGAAAGCTGGTTCGACATCGTTTTCAACCCCAGCTTTCCCTATCGTCTGGTTCATACGGTCATGGCGGCCTACCTCACCACTGCATTCGTCGTGGGCGGCGTTGGGGCGTATCACCTGCTCAAAGACCGCGCCAATCTGCATGCGCGCAAAATGTTTTCGATGGCAATGTGGATGGCGGCAATCGTGGTGCCGGCGCAAATCGTGGCGGGCGATCTGCATGGGCTCAACACGCTGGAGCATCAGCCGCAAAAAGTAATGGCGATGGAAGGGCACTATGACAGTCACCCCGACGGCGCCCCGCTCATACTGTTCGGCATTCCCGACAGCGAGGAAAAAACCGTGAAATACGCGGTCGAAATCCCCAAATTGTCGTCCCTGATCCTGAAACACGATCTCGATGCGCCACTGGCGGGGCTGGACACTATTCCAGACGATCGCGAACCGCCCGTCGGTGTGGTCTTCTGGTCCTTCCGCGTGATGATCGGCATCGGCTTCGCCATGCTCGGTGTAGGAATGTGGAGCCTGCTGGCGCGATACCGCAAGAAACTTTACGATTGGTCGCTGCTTCACCGTACTGCCCTCGTGATGGGCCCGTCTGGTTTTGTCGCGGTGATTGCCGGCTGGATCACTACGGAGGTGGGGCGGCAACCCTATGTCGTATATAATCTGCTGCGTACGGAAGATGCCGCCAGCCCCCTGGCCGCGCCCGCAATTGCCGCATCGCTTATCGCCTTCATCATCGTGTATTTCGCCGTGTTCGGTATCGGAACCTGGTATATTCTGAAGCTGATGGGGAACACCCCGCATATCGGCGAAACGGGTGTCAAGCGAGGCGATTCCGGCCCGATCCGCACCGCCGGTGTCACCCCGGGCCTGACGCAGGATCCCACGGATGCCGGCCAGGGCAGCACACTGGCCAGCCAGCCGATGCGCGACGATACGAAAGGGGACCGGTAATGGTGGCCAATGCGGATCTCACGGTCATCTGGGCTTTCATCATCGCATTCGCGGTGTTCGCCTATGTCGTGATGGACGGGTTCGATCTGGGCATCGGCATCCTGTTCCCAACCTTTGAAGTGGGGCTCGAACGCGACCGGGCGATGAATTCCATCGCACCGGTATGGGACGGTAACGAAACCTGGCTGGTACTGGGCGGCGGCGGATTGTTCGCCGCGTTTCCGCTGGCCTATGCGACCATTTTGCCAGCCACCTACCCACTGATGATCGCCATGCTGCTGGGGCTGGTGTTCCGTGGTGTGGCCTTCGAATATCGGTGGCGCGATCCGGCGCATCGCGGGTTCTGGGATATGGCATTTACCGGCGGCAGCCTGATAGCGGCGATGGCCCAGGGCATGATCCTGGGCGCGCTGCTGCAGGGGATCGAAATTGTGGATCGCGCCTATGCCGGCAATTGGTTGGACTGGCTGACGCCCTACACCTTGCTGACCGGGTTCGGGACAGTGGCAGGATACGCGCTGCTGGGCGGAACCTGGCTGGTGTGGAAACTGGAAGGCGCGGGGCAAATCCATGCCCGCAGACTGGCCAAACGGGCCGCCTGGACTACTTTGCTGCTGATGGGCGGGGTCAGTCTGTACAATATGTTCCTGAACCCCGAATATGCGGCGCGGTGGCTTACGGCGCCGGAAATCTACTTTGCAGCACCGGTGCCGATTCTGACCGGGATCGCGGCCCTGTTCCTGTTGCGGGCGCTGAACACGGAACGCCACAGCAAGCCGTTCTGGCTTTCGATTGCCCTGTTCTTTCTGGGGATGGCCGGGCTGGGCGTTACGATGTGGCCCTATGTCGTGCCGCCCGGCATCACGATCTGGGATGCGGCCGCACCGGAACGCAGCCAGATATTCATGCTGGTCGGCGTGGCGATCACCATGCCGCTGATCATCGGTTATACCGTATGGACATATTGGGTCTTTCGCGGAAAGACAGGCGATGAAGGGTATCATTGATGGCGCACGAAATTGATGCGGATCACACGCCCTTATGGAAACGGCTTGCCTGGATGGCCGGTTTGTGGCTGGCCAGCGTGCTGGTGCTGGGAACGGTGGCGATGATTATCCGCTGGTGGCTGCAGGTCTGACAATATGCGCGAAAGGCTGACTGGCCGATGATAGGGTTCGACGATGCCATTGCCCGCCTTCGCGATAGCGCACGCGCTCTGGAACAGACCGATGTTGCGCTGACCCGCGCTGCGGGACACATATTGGCTGACGATATTGTCGCCTGCCTTGATTCCCCGCGACAGGACAATTCGGCGATGGATGGCTATGCAATCTGCAGCCGGGACCTGCCCGGCCCGTTTACCGTGATCGGCCAAAGCACGGCCGGGGCGGCACCCGTTGGCCCGCCCCTGCAAGCCGGCGAGGCGATGCGCATATTTACCGGCGCACCGATGCCCCCCGGCGGCGACCGTGTGATCGTGCAGGAAATTTGCGAACGCGCTGGCAATACTCTTCGCATAAAGGGCGATGCGGGCGGCGATATGTATACCCGCCCAGCCGCATCGGACTTCGCTCAGGGGGACATGGTGCTGCGCAGGGGCGCCCTGCTCGGCCCGGGCCAGTTGGTGCTGGCGGCCGCGGCAGATCGCGACACCCTGCCCGTGTGGCGCCGCGCCAGGGTGGCGCTGCTCGCTACCGGCGATGAATTGGTGCTGCCGGGAACCGCTACCGGGCAGACGGGGCGTATTCCGGAAAGCATTACGCCGGGTGTTGCTGCACTCGTGCAGCTCTGGGGTGGCACTATTACGGCGGTTCGTCACGCCGCAGATGATCCCTCTGCGATCGAAACCGAAGCCGAAGCGATGCTGGACGCAGCCGACATACTGGTGGTGATCGGCGGCGCATCGGTCGGATCGCGGGATTTTGCCAGCCACGCGGCCGCCCACGGAAAATTCCATACAGTATTTTCGAAAGTCGCCATGCAACCGGGCAAGCCGGTATGGTGTGCAAGCGACGGTGCAGGCCGCTACGTGCTGGGTCTTCCCGGAAATCCGGTTTCCGCAATGGTGACAGCGCGCCTGTTTCTGGCGCCGCTGCTATACGCGCTGGCTGCGCGAGATTTCATGCGGCCGCTTGGCTGGACGGGGCTGGAGCTGACAGGCACAGCGATCATTGCGCGCCCCCGCGAACAATTCGTTCGCGGCATTCGCGATGGTCATTGCGTGACACCGATCGACAACCAGCTATCCAGCGCGCAGCGCGCGCTTGCCATCGCCGACACGCTCATCCGTGTTCCGGCCGGCACCGCCCGATACCGCACCGGCACCATTCTGGACTGCTTGGAGTTCTGACGGAAAATGGTGAGCCCTGCTGGGTTCGAACCAGCGACCTACTGATTAAAAGTCAGTTGCTCTACCGACTGAGCTAAGGGCCCACATTGCTGTGGCATCGGCATGAATGGCGCGAATGGCCGGGCCGTCAACTAGGGACCGGGCGGGGCTTGGTCAAGCGGGCATTGAGCTGTCGCAGCGATAAATTGGCAAACGGATCGCGCCAGGACGGTGCGATCTGCATGGCGGGCCGCAATACGAAATCGCGGGCGCGAAACTGCGCATGCGGTATTGTAAGGGTCCGGTCGTGCCAGCGCCCCCCGCTCCACAGGATAATGTCCAGATCCAGCACGCGTGCCTGCCAGCGCCCGCCGCGCCGGACCCCGAATTGGCGTTCCATGCGCTTGATATGATGCAGCAATGCGCGAGGTTGGTGGCCGCATTCCAGAACCGCTGCGGCATTGGCGTAACGCCGGCGCGATGGGCCGACCGGCGCGCTGCCTCTTATCGGCGATACTGCGTGTATTGTGCCGATGCTGCCCAACCGCTTCACTGCCGTTGCCAGCACTGCGCCCGGCAACCCGTATTGCGGGTGCCGAATGTTCGATCCCAATGCGATCAGATAAAGCTGGGCTGCGTCTGACCTTCCGGCCGCTCCATCAGACATCTTCGCACAGCCGGCCGTATAGCTGCGGGCGGCGATCGCGAAAAAATCCCATTCCTGCACGGTGCTTGGCCGCCAGATCGAGATCCAGCGTAGCGACCAGCAAGCCTTCCTCGCTGTCGCTGAATTCCGTGACCAGATCGCCCCATTCATTGGCGATGAAACTGTGACCGTAGAATGTCTGGTCGCCTTCCATCCCGATGCGGTTTGCCGCCACCACCGGCATGCAATTCGACACGGCGTGCCCCTGCATCGCACGGCGCCATATGTGACTGGTATCGAATTGCGCATCATAGGGTTCGGACCCGATGGCGGTGGGATAGAACAGCAGTTCCGCCCCCATCAAGGCCATCGCGCGTGCGCATTCCGGATACCATTGGTCCCAGCATATGCCCACCCCGATCCGGGCGCCTGCCACGTCCCATACCCTGAAACCGCTATTGCCCGGGCGAAAATAGAATTTTTCTTCGTATCCCGGCCCGTCGGGTATGTGGCTTTTGCGATAGGTCCCCATGATTTCGCCATCAGGGTCCACCATGGCGACAGTGTTGTAGTAATGGTGCCCATCGCGCTCGAAAAAACTGACCGGTATGGTCACGCCCAGCACCTTCGCCAGCCGGCGCATCGCGATGACCGACGGGTGTTCGGTCGTCGGCCGGGCGAGCGCGAACAGCGCTTCGTCCTCTTCCCGGCAGAAATACGGCCCGGAAAACAGTTCGGGCGGCAGAACGATTTGCGCCCCTTGCGCTGCAGCACGCTCGACCAGTTGCGCGACCGCGTCGATATTGTCCCGTTCGTCCGGGGCGGACAATGGCAATTGCAGGGCGGCGACAGTCAGGTTTCTCATGCGCGCCGCCCTATGCGATTATCGGATGCGGCTCAATCAGCCTGCCTTGCGAAACAACAAGGTCATTCGGTCGCTTTCGCCGATGGCTTCGTATTTCGCGCGGTCCGTATCGCCCCCTCGCAGCACTGGCGGCAGCGTCCATACCCCGCCTTCCCAGCTGGCATCGTCGCGCGGATTGGCATTGACTTCGGAAGTGCCGGCAAGTTCGAAACCCTGCAATTCGAACATTTTGATAACGTCCGACTGTTTGAGATAACCGCGGGTACCATTGGCCATTTCATAGGGCGTGTTTTCAGGCGCGCGATGCTGGACCACGCCGACCATGCCGTCATCCTTCAGCAGATCGCGCATGGCCTTTATTTCACGATCCGCAATACTGGCATTGCGCATGCCATGCAGGGATCGGAACACAAGCACGCGGTCGACTTTACCGGCGACGGCTTCGGGGATCTCGTCGCTTTCGAAAGCGGTGATCTTTGCCGATGGTACTCCCGTCCATTCCAGCACCTGACCGGGGAAGCGTTCGCTCCACCCCATGGCCGATGCCTGCTGGGCACGGTCGCGATATTTGCGACCGTCGCTATCGCCGTTCATCGCCATATAGGCGCCGGTCGGTGCCAGATAGGGGGCGAGAATACGGGTGTACCAGCCGCCGCCGGGACCGTATTCCACCACATTCATCGACGGTTCCACCTGGAAGAAAGCCAGCGTTTCTGCCGGATTGCGCGATATATCGCGCGGTGCGTCCTGGCTGCGGCGCGCATCGGCCATTACCGATGCCAGCGTGCGGGCTTCCATCATCATGGCGGCCTTGTCGCCGCCATGATGATCGGCCAGCGCGGGTACGGCAGTAGCAAGTGCGGCCAGCGCAGCAGAGGCGGCGATTATCGAACGCATAATTTATCTCCATCAAATCAGTTCATTCACGATCGTTGTCCACTTTAGCCGGTGATGGCCCGATGACAAGCCAGCCGCCGCTACCTATCTTGCGGCGGAGGACAGAACACGGATGAACGGAAGAAAGAAACTATGGCTGGCAATCAACAGGCTATCATCGCGGGCGGATGCTTCTGGTGCACGGAAGCCGTGTTTCGCGATGTCATCGGCGTGAGCGCCGTTGAAAGCGGGTATATCGGCGGAAAGGGCGTCGACCCCACCTACCGCGAGGTATGTGGCGGAAATACCGGCCATGCGGAAGCCATCAGAGTGACGTTCGATACCGGCGTCATTACCCTGCCTGAAATTTACGATGTGTTTCTGGGCACGCACGATCCCAGCCAGTTGAACCGCCAGGGCAACGATGTGGGCACCCAATATCGCAGCGCGATTTTCCCGCTCGATGCCGGGCAGGCCACTGAGGCGGAGGCTGCGATTGCACGCTGGAACGCCGATAATGGAACAGGCAGTGGCACGGGCGCGGTGACCACGATCGAAGGATTGCAGAATGGCGAACAAAGCCTGCCCTGGTATCCGGCGGAGGATTACCATCAGGAATACTGGGACGGCGAAGGGCAGCGCAATCCCTATTGCCTTGCGGTGATCCCGCCCAAGATCGCGAAGCTGCGCAAAAGCTTTCAGGACAAGGTCAAAGCCTGATCCGCCTGCTTATAGCCGAAAGCGGCACGCAGGAAGACCGGCGCAACAGACGCGAGGATGTCGGCAAGAGTTCCGGGGAAACCTTTGCCGCGACCTTGCGCCAGCTTTCGCCGGATTGCACCATTGCGATTGTCGCACCCACGGATGCCGATACCCCTGCAATGGTTCCGGCAGACATTGCCCGCCACGATGCGGTATTCATTACCGGCTCTCCGCTGCACGTCTATGATCGGAACGCGGCGGTGGACCGACAGCTGGATTTCATGCGCGCCGTGTTCCGTTCGGGCACGCCGGCCTTCGGATCCTGCGCCGGATTGCAGGTCGCTGTCGCGGCAGCAGGCGGAACGGTGCGCCGGATGGAGCCACGCATGGAAGCGGGGGTTTCGCGCGGGATCACCCGAAGCGCAGCGGGTAACGGCCACCCGCTTCTAACCGGACGACCCGCTGTGTGGGATGCACCCGCCCTGCATGGCGATGAGGTGGAAAGCCTTCCAGCGGGCGCGATCCTGCTCGCCGGGAATGGGGTTACCGCGGTTCAGGCGGCTGAGATCCGTCACGAACGCGGCATTTTCTGGGGTGTCCAATATCATCCCGAACTTGCGCTTGGGGAAATAGCAGCGGCCTTGCGCAGACAGGCGCAGGATCTGGTCGACGAAGGAATTGCCGCCGATGCCGCGCAGGTGCAGACGCACGCCGATCTCTATATGGCGCTTCATCGCGACCCTGCATCTATTCCCCTGCGATGGCAGTTGGGCGTCGATGGGGAATTCGCGGTAGAAGCCTTCAGACGGCGGGAACTTACGAACTTCCTTGCCGCCATCGGCGACCTTGATCGCAGATAGACGCCAAACCCGGTCGGTGTACTTCAGCCAAAGAATTCCGACTGCAATTCGGGTAACAGCATCAGGTGCGTTTCCGCGGAATATTCAGGCAGAGCAGGTGGGTTTTCGGTAACCGGCAATAAGGCCGCAGTCGGAAGAACTTCGGCCAATGCACTATCCTGCGGCGACTGGGCCGTCTGTGCCGCTGCCCCGAACCAGTCGCCGAACGTAGACGCATCATATCCGTTGGCAGTCAGATAATCGACGACTTCCTGCTGGCTTTGGTAATTGGCATACCGGATGTTGCCGTCCTGATGCATGAGCGCCCGTAGATAGGCCGTGCCGTCCGTAAGCGCGAAGAAAACTTCCTGAACACCGTCGCCATCGTAATCGTCCGCGCCCAGCACGCGGTTGATGTTTTCGATCGACAAATCGTTGGCGAACCGCCGCTGACTATCCTGCGCGCTGTTTGCAACCACATCGCCGCTGAGTACCAGCGGATCGACATAGATGCCCGCAATCCGGGTTTCGCCAGCCCAACCGTGATCGGCAAAATAGACCATCCCGTCCGCCGCCGTGCCAATCGTGGCAAACCGCCCGATGGCGTTATTGACCATGATCTGGTCCATATCGCCATCGCCGTTGACGTCGGCTTGCCCGATACGCAGCCACGATCCGTTGCCGCCCATCATATTACCATCGAAATCGCGTATCGCGTTCATCGCCGCTTGGTAGGTCGCGCGGTCGGTGCTGCTGAAATTTACAGCAACCCCGGTACCCGGAAGCAGCCGCATCGTCTCATCATCGAAACGCAGATATTCGATTGCCGTCATCGTGTCGCGGCCATCGGGTCCGACGATCTGGAACACGCCGGTCTGGGTCTGTGTAATGGTGTAATCGGCACGGCGCCCGGAAAGTACGGCCGTGTCGATATTGCCCCGACCGTCCAGAATATCGTTTCCGCCAAGCCCGGTAAGGATATTCGCTTCGTCCGAACCGATCAGGGTGTTGGCGACGAAATTGCCGGTCGCGTTATAGGCGCCGGTCATGATGACCAAAGTTTCCACCCCGGCGGCAATAGTCGCGTCGAACCCGTAAACACGCATGGTGTCGTTTCCGCCGGCAGCCGATTCCAGGATGATATCTTCCGGGGAATCGACGACATAGATATCGTTGCCATTGCCGCCATCCAGATAATCGCGGCCTGTGCCACCATCCAGCAGATCATTGCCATCGCCGCCCAGCAACCGGTCGTTTCCGCTGCCGCCATAAAGCGCATCATTGCCGTTCTCACCACGCAGATCGTCTGCGCCGCCGCCGCCATTGAGAATGTCGTCGCCATCGAAACCGAACAGATAATTGTCGGCATCGTCGCCTGTCAGCCGGTCGGCGAAAATGGAACCGCTGAGGCCTTCGATACTGTCCAGCGTATCGCGCCCTGCCCCGCCGGTTGCCTGCGAACCGGCAATGCGCAAATCCACATTCACCCCGCCCGGGGCAGCGTCATATGCGGCAATATCGATACCTGCGCCGCCGAACAATCGGTCATTGCCGGGGCCCCCAATAAGCCAGTCATTGCCGGCCAGTCCGTAGATGTCGTCATCGCCCATCCTGCCATCCAGCACGTCGTCACTGTTGGTGCCGCGGATGACATCGGAACCGTCTGTTGCAAGATCGGGCAGATCTATGGTCGCATAGGCGATCCCGCCTGCGGTGTTGTAATAGAACCCTTCCCCATCCGCCGCGACGACGATTTCGGCACCCAGTTGCAATATCGCGTAATCGGCGTTGGCGATCTGCACCGAACCGACCAGCCCCTGGGTGTTCGCATCGATCACCACGACAGCGCCATTCTGGCGATCGAGGAAGAATATGCGCGAACCATCGGGGCTGAATGCCACCCCGGACGATGATCCAAGCGATGGGTAAAATTCCGACAGATCGACGATATATTGCATCGTTCCATCATAAAGATGGGCGCTTCCGCCGGTGACGATAACGATATGGTCGGCGGTGGTGATACCCGATGCGGCTTCTATCCCTTGCGCGTAACCATACACATTGTTGTCATAGATCCCGTTGCTGGTCAGCGATGTTCCCGTCGGCGAAATCAGGAAATATTCAGCGGATGACAAACCAAGCTGCCCCAACAGGACGATATCGGAATTGGGAATGGTCAGCAACGATGGCGCGGACTGGTAACCCCCTGCATAATAACTGCCATTTTCGGTTCGCACACCGGTGTCGAGTTCGACGGTGGCAAGCGGTGTCCAGCCGCTCCATCCTGGAAGAATGTTCTGCGAAACCTGCAGCGTATCGCCGTCAGTCCAACTGATATCGGCGAAAGTGTAAGTGCTGCCGGTTACGGTGTAGATGTATTGTTCTGCGCCGAAAGTATTGATATCGACGACATAGAAACTGACATCGGCGGTGTTGGACGTCCAGTTTTGCGACTGTCGTACATTGCTGGCGATCTCTTCCACAATGGCCAATTGCGAACCATCCGGCGACAATGCGATCGCGCCAAGATCGCGGCCCAGAAGCACCTGATACAGGAAAGCACCCGTCTGCGCGTTGTATATACGGACATATCCGTCATTCCCGGCAACATAGATCGCTGCACCATCGGCGCTCAGAACCCAGTTCTCATCGCCCTGCGTCGTAATCAGAATGTCGGTCATGACCCAATCCCCCTGCTGGCCCAATCAGCACAGCACCCAGTGATTCGCAGGTTCAGGCAATCGCTATCCCCCTGATTTGTCGTATATAGGGGGTTCGATAACGGTCAATACACATAATCCCGGCAGCTTATTCGCGCGAACGCGGACTGCCCCGACCGTCCTGATTACAGAGCTAGCCCGTCTATTTGCGCCAGCGAGCCACGAAGAATCCATCCAACCCGCCTGCATCGCTTAACATTCCAGGATCGGTGCGCAGCCACCCATCTTCGCTAGGCAAAAGGCCAGCGGGCAGTTCGTGTTTTGCAATCGGCATGGCGTCCAGCGCTATGCCCTGCGCCTGTGCTTCCCCTTCGGCACTTTCCAGCGAACACACCGCATAGACCAGCGTCGCGCCGTACGGCAGCCATCCGACCGCCCGTTCCAGCAGGGCATGCTGCAGTTCGGCCTGCTCCGCGATCTGGCGTTCGCCGATCCGGTGGACCACATCGGGATGCCGGCGCGCGGTGCCGGTGGCCGTGCAGGATGCATCCAGCAGGATCGCATCGAAGGACTTGGCCGGCACGTAGGTGAGCGCGTTTGCTTTGACGATTTCCGCTTCCAGTCCGGTGCGCTGCAGGTTCTGTCGCAGTCGCTCCAGCCGCCGTTCGCTGATGTCCAGCGCGGTCACCTGCCATCCGGCCGCCGCCAGTTGCAATGTCTTGCCACCCGGCGCGGCGCATAAATCCAGCACACGTTTGGGCTCGTTGGCCCCATCCCCGCGGCCCAGCAAACGCGCGGGAAGGGACGCTGCCAGATCCTGTACCCACCAGTCACCGGTGGCAAACCCGGGCAATTGGTCGATTGGCGTGCCGCGCGGCATCCTGACATGACCCGGCGCAAGGCTGATGCCGCCCATCGCGGTGGCGCGCGTATCGGTATCCGCCCAGTCTTTCAGCGCCAGGTCGAGTGGTGGAGGCATGACAAGCCCGTGCGCAATGGGCCCCGCGCGATCCCCCCATCGTTCCTGCACCCCAGCCGGCAAGGTGGGCGCATCGGGCAATGCTGCACCGCGTTTCGTCAGGGTGGAAAACACACCATGCGCCAGCCGGCGCGGTCCGCCGGTCAACAGCGCGAGCCCGGTTGCAATCACCGCATGGGGCGGCGTATCCAGTCGCAGCCATTGCGCCAACATCAGCCGCAGGACACTGCGTGCCTTGGCATCGGGGGGCAGTAGTTTGCTGGTGGCACTGTCGATCAGACTGTCGAGATCGGTCAGCCAGCGCAGAGTTTCGCCGCCACGGCGCGGGCCAGTGCCTTGTCCGCCAGGCTGCTGACCCGCCGCAATGCATCGCGTTCCGCCTGTTCCAGTGTATCGCCGCGATGCAGCACCGCGTCGATCATTTGCAAGGCGGCGCGGCGCGCGGGAAGTCCGGGAATGTCTGACATTGTTATCTCTTAGTCGCGCGTGAAACCAACGGCCACCCCGCGCGTTGCAGGAACATGAACGATACAACCAAGAACCAGACCACAGGCACGCATTCGGGCGGAGCGGGAAAAAGCGGCGATGCGGAAACGCGCAATATCGGCAGCAAGGCTCGTCAGGAAGTCCCGTTGAAAGACACTGGCGGCGAAACCAGTGGAACGCGCGAAAAGAACGAGGTCGCGAAGAATTTCGAAAAGCCGGCAGGCTGGACCAACGATCCCGTTCCCGAGCCCAAGGCGGTCGATCCGGAGAAGGACGAACCGCGCGAAAAATCACCCACCCGTTACGGTGACTGGGAAAAAGACGGAATTGCCTGGGACTTCTAGACCCAAAAGTTTTCGCTAATAAAAAAGTGTTACAGCGGGCGGAAAGCCACTTTCAGTCCATCCTTCGGTTGCGGGATCGGCCATGCTTTCCATTCGGGATCGTATCCGCCGGCGATTTCGATCGAATATCGCGACAGGATATGCACCATCAGCACTTTCACCTGCATATAGGCGAAATGTAGTCCCAGACACATATGCGCACCACCACCGAATGGTACCCATGCGTATTTGTGGCGCGCCTTCACCGCATCGGGCGTGAAACGCAGCGGATCGAACTGTTCCGGGTCGTTCCAATATTCCGGCATCATGTGAGTCATCGCGATGTTGATACCGACCTGCGTTCCTGCAGGAATAGTATAGCCGCCAAATTCGAAATCCTTAAGCGCACGCCGCGGCATGGACGGTACGGGCGGGATCATTCGCAGCGATTCCTTGAACGCCATCTCGCAAAGCGTAAGCTTTCCCAGATCGTCATAGGCGATGGCGCGCGAATGCCCCTTCGCATCCATACCGCCGGTGACCGCCAGGATTTCCTGCCGCAATTTTTCCTGCCATTCGGGATGTTTGGCCAGCAGATAGACGAGCGAGGTCGCGCTGGAGGTAATGGTGTCATGTGCCGCCATCATCAGGAAATTCATGTGATCGACGACCTGATCGGCAGGTAGCAATTCCCCGTCTTCGCGGGTGGCGGTGGCGAATTGGCTGAACATATCCTGCCCGCCCCCTTCCTTGCGCCGCCGCGCCGTTTCCTTGGTAAAATAATCGACCAGGAATTCGCGGCCCTTCACGCCCTTGCGCATCAAGGTGAACGGGAGCGGCCTGCGGATGGGCGCGACCGAGGCCTGGACCATGTCGACGAATGCCTGATTGATCCGGTCCGCTTCCGGTCCCCATTCGATGCCGATGAAACTTTCGGCGGCAAGATCCAGAGTGAGTTTTTTGATCGCCGGATAGAACCGCATTTCCCCGCCGTTTTTGCCTGCCCCCCAATAGGCCACCGCGCTGGCGATACCGCGGTTGAGTGCATCGGAATAATGGCGCATCGGACCCGGCTTGAACGCGATCGAAAGCGCCCGGCGATCCATCCGGTGATGGTCGAAATCGATCAGCATCAGTCCGCGCGGGAACAGCTTGTCCAGCACCGGCCCCCAGCCCTGTTCCGACGAAAATATCTTGTCGCGGTCGAACAGCATGAGTTCGTTCGCTTCGGCGCCTACCAATGCGACCTGCCAGCCACCGAAAATATGGTTTTTATAAACCCGGCCATATCGGGCAACCGCCTCTTTCGCGAATTTCGGCGGATCGGCCAGCACCTTCATCGTATTGCCCAGCACCGGCAAGCCGCCATCGCCCGGAATATGATCCAGCGCATCGTCGGGCAAACGCTCGCTCCAATGAGCAGGGCGGAACGTGGTATCATGGTTGGGCTTATCGGCCAGTGTCGCCATCGAAAATGCTCCTTACTGACATTTTTGTAAGTAATTAAACCGCACGAGTCTAGGGCTGAGAACTGCACTATTAAAGTGGCGGTTCAAATCCAGCCCGACAATTCGCGGCGCACGATATGTTCCAGCATATCCATGCCCGCGTCGCTGGTGTTGAGGCAGGACAGGACGGCAAAATCCTGTCCGCCTGCTTCCTTGAACTGTTCGCGCCCCTGGATAACCAGCTCCTCCAGCGTTTCCAGACAATCGGCGGAGAAACCCGGCGCGGCGATAGCCATTCGCTTGGTCCCCGCCGCCGCTTCGTGTTCCAGGGTTTTATCGGTGGCCGGCTCCAGCCATTTCGCAGGGCCGAAACGGGATTGAAAGCTGGTCACATAACGCAACCCGTCGCGCGGCCCCATCGCCGCTTCCAGCAGGCGCGCGGTTTTGCGGCAATGGCAATGATAGGGATCGCCCAAATCCAGCGTGCGTTGCGGCATTCCGTGAAAACTCAACAGCAACAGTTCAGGTTTGAACGCCAGTGCATCCAGCTGGCGGGCAAGATCGCTGGCAAGCGCCCCGATATAGGCAGGATCGTCATGATACGGGGGCAGAGTGCGCAGCGCCGTTTGCCACCGCATCGCCTTCAGCGTGTCTGCCGCCTTGTCCACCACGGTCGCCGTCGTCGCGCCGGAATATTGCGGATACAGGGGCGCAAGCAGAATGCGCTCGCACCCTTCATCCATTAGCTGCTGAAGCATTTCGCCAATTGCAGGCCTGCCATACCGCATCGCCCAGCCAACCTGCACGCCATCGCCCAGTCGGGCCTGCAAACCATGGGCCTGCGCCTTGGTGATCGTCGCCAATGGCGATCCGTCTTCGGTCCACACCTGCGCATAGGCATGGGCGGATTTCTTGGGGCGCGTGTTGAGAATGATGCCGCGCAGGATCGGTTGCCATGCAATTGGGGGGATTTCCACCACCCGCCGGTCGGACAGGAATTCCTTCAGATAGGTTCTGACCGCTTTGGCCGTGGGCGCTTCCGGCGTGCCGAGATTGACGACCAGCACGCCGATTTTGCCGCTTTTGACAGGGGGGTGATCGGTGGGCAGCTGTTGGTGTTGCCAGGTCATGTGCGGTCAGATTCCTTCGGAAAGCAGAGGCAGGCGGCGATAACGCACGCCGGTTGCGGAAAACAGGGCATTGGCGATAGCCGGCGCGCACACTGCTACGCCCAGTTCGCCGGGATCGAATGGCGGCGCTGTACTGGGTACGAACGTAATCGCGATGTCCGGACAATCGGCCAGCCGCGGCAGATCGAGATGGGCGAGACGCTGCGCAGTGGGAATGCCGCGCCTGTATTGCGTCGCGCTTCCCAGCGCGAGGCCGAGGCCGAAAATCAATCCGCCTTCGATCTGCTGGCGGGCAATATCCAGATTGACGATCCGCCCGATATCGACCGTCGCCGACATACGCGATACCCGTACGCTCCCACTGAATTTTTCGCCATCGCGGCGGGCATTGGCGATACAGGCGATACGGCCCTGGCGGTCGCCGTTTCGCATGACATGGCAGGCCAGCCCCTGACCACTGCCATCGCGGCCGCCATCCCATTGCGCCAGCCGGGCCGCGCCCTGCAGACAGGCGACCATGCGCGGATCGTCGCCCAGCATCTCGATCCGGAACGACAGCGGCTCGCGCGATAGTTCGGCAGCCACCTCGTCCATGAAACTTTCGGTGAAGAACGCTGTCTGCCCGTGGGCGTTGGCACGCAGCCGGCCGGCGCCATATCCTGTATCGACAGGTACATGTTCGATCATGATGTGGGGAATGGCATAAGGCGGCATCGCGCCTGCCACGGCCATCGCGTCCGGCTTGCCCAGCGATGCCTTGCGGGCCGACCATGGGGTCTTGTTGCCGAACAGCCGGTTGCCGAATTCAAGACCCGCCGATGGTGCGGCAATTCTGGTTCGCAAGGCGCCGATCCCGCCCCCTTCGCCGCGGCGCAGTTCCGCCCAAAGCAGCGCGGTCGCTGCACTACGCGGCAATCCGGCCAGATGTTCCTGCCAGCGGGACCAGATCAACTGCACCGGGCGGACGCGTTTTTGCGACACTTCGCGTGCGATCAACGCGGCTTCGATCGCATGATCATGCTCCAGCCGCCGATCGAAGCTCCCACCTGCGGCCATGGGGTAAAGAATGACATCTTCCGCATCCAGGCCGATGGCTGTTGCAGCAGCTTCACGCGCGGCTTCGGGTGCCTGGCTGGCCATCCACAGTTCCAGCTTACCGTCTGCGAAACGGGCTGTGACGGTTGCCGTTTCCAGCGTCCCGTGCAGCGCCGCGGACGTATGGTAGCGGCGGGAAAATTCGGGTTCGGTCGGCACTGCTTTACCGCGCGATGCGATGATATGGGCTGGCTGCCGGGTCAGCGCCTCGGTCAGCCGTTCCTCCACCCGCATACTGTCGATAGCGTTGCCCACGTCGAAACGCGGTTTCATTGCCTGTACCGCGCGTTCGGCGGACCACCAGTCGGTCGCGACCGCCGCCAGCCAGCGTTTGCCTTTCACCACATTGGTAATACGCGCATCGCCGGCGATGGCATCCACATCGAATGCGGCAAGCTGCGATTGTTCTACCGGACCATGCTTGATCGCGGCGTACAGCATATCGGGCAGGCGCACATCGCCCGCGAATACGAACGTACCGTCGACCTTGGATGGCAGATCGAGCCGGGGGAAATCGGGCGGCGACCAGGCCTGCGCTGCATCTGCCCCTTCGCTTTCCAACGCGCCGGGGAACGGCTGTTCCGATGCTGGCTGGATACGCAGCGGGATGATATCGGGCGCTTCGCCGGATGCCGCGTCCGCCGCCAGCGACCCGAAGGAAAACCGCCGTGTCTGGTGGATTACAAAGCCGTTGATCACTTCGCATTCCTCCGGCGTGACGCCCCAACGCGCTGCTGCCACGGCAATCAGCAGATGGCGCGCGGTGGCGGCAGCTTCGCGGCAGGGGGTTTCGAATGCCGCCAGGCTCGTTCCATCAGCAGTGGCGGTAAACCGGTTGATCTGCGCAAAACGTTCAGCCAGCATATCCCCCGGATCGTCCGCCATACTGGCGAATAGCGGCATCCATAGCGGCGCCCATTGCGCTGCCAGCGGAATATTGGCGAAAGCCCCGCTGGCGGGCGGTGCCTCAACCCCGATCTGGCGCCAGTCGGCACCCAGTTCGGTGCATACGATCTGCGGCAAAAGGGTGGTAATGCCCTGACCCATTTCGAGCTGCGGCACGGCCACGGTAATCACCCCGTCTTGCGCAATCTTCAGCCAGGCGCCGAAACCATGTTCGCCCTTGCCGGGCGCCAGTGGAACCGGAAAAGTTCGCGGGCGCAGTGCCCATGCCACCAGCAATCCGCCGCCTGTCGCCGTGCCGATCAAAACCCCGCGACGGCTGACTTGCATCGTTCAAACCGCCCCTTGCGAAACGGGCATCGCGGCAAGCCATTGGGCGAGCTTTTGCGCCACCATGCGAAACGGCGCCGCCTCCGGCCCGTCGCCCGCGGCGGGTGGCTGCCCTGCATCACTGGCAACGCGAATTTCGATGGCCAGCGGGATGCGGCCCAGAAACGGAATATCCGTGGCCTGCGCCGCCGCTTCAACCCCGCCTTCACCGAACGGATGGCTGATCTCGCCGCAATGCGGGCACGCATAGCCGGCCATGTTTTCGACCAGCCCGATGATCGGAACGCGGCCGGTTTCGAACAGGCTGGCGGCACGCTGCGCGTCGATCAGTGCCAGATCCTGCGGGGTCGATACGATGATCGCACCGGCGGGTTTGAATTTCTGCAGCATCGTCAATTGCACATCCCCCGTGCCCGGCGGCAGATCGATCAGCAATAGCTGCGTATCCCCCCAATGCGCATCCACCAGCTGGGCCATCGCATTGCCCGCCATCGGCCCGCGCCACGCCAGCGCCTTGCCTGGTTCGACCAGATGCCCCATCGACAGCATCGGAATGTCCAGCGTGCCCACAACCGGCACCAGCTTCTTGTCCCGCGCTACGGGCTTGGCGCCTTTGCTGGCGAGAATGGTGGGTTGCGATGGGCCATAGACATCGGCATCCACCACCCCGACATTGTGGCCCATACGTTTAAGAGCCACGGCCAGATTGGCGGTCAATGTGGACTTGCCCACACCGCCCTTGCCCGAACCCACTGCCACGATCACCGGACGCGGCGGACCGGGTTCGGCACGTTCCGGCATCGCCGGCACACGATCGGCAGTCATGGCGACGCGCACTTCTTCAACGCCGTCCGCTTCGCCCAGCAACTGCCTAACCGCGGATTCCAGACCCGGCCGGTCGCTATCCGCCATATCCGACACATCCAGAACGACCGTAACGATCTCGTCCGCCAGTTTCAGCGACCGGACGCGGTCTGCCACGGCGCTCGGAAGGCGCGATTTCAGCCTTTCGACGGCAGGGTCCGGCTCGCCGGTGGGCGCGCGTGGTGGCGTAATGGTCATGGCTGGACGCCCTAGCATCAAAATCGACCACGCAACCCCTGTTTTTCCTTCGCGCGAAGCCTATAAAGGGTTCATGAGCATATTTGGCGGAATTACGAAAAACATCGGATTGGCGATGGCCGGTAAAAGTCCCTGGGGCGGCAACGGGGGTAGCGATGACGGCGGCGGCCCCGGCAGCGGCGGTTCTAAATCGGACGGGGATGGCCCGGCCAAAGGCGGCGCGCCCAAGGGCCCGCGCAATCCTTGGCTTCCCGGCAGCGGTAGCGGCATGGGCGGGGGATCCGGTTCGCAGAATGGCGCGAAGGCAAATGGTGGCCGTGGCCGTTCCGCCAAGGTCGAAGATATTTTCAGAAACCGTAATCGCGGCCCCGGTGGCGGCGGTTTCGGCGGGCCCGGTGGCGGCTTCCGTCTGCCGGAACGGCCCGGCGGCAAAAGCTGGCTCCCGCTGGGTATCGGCGTGATTGTACTGGCGTGGATCGGGTTTACTTCCATCCATTTCATCCAGCCGAAAGAACAGGCGGTGGTAACCACGCTGGGTTCCTATTCCCGGTTCTTCAATCCCGGCACCAATTTTACGCTGCCGTGGCCGTTTGAAAAAGTTGAGGTGGAAAACATCAGCGAAGTGCGCGCCGTGCGCATCCCCGAAGGCGGAGATCAGCGGCTGATCCTGACCGGCGATCAGAACCTGGTCGATCTGTCCTATCTCATCCGCTGGAACATCAACGATCTGGCACAGTTCAAATTCCGGCTGGCCGATCCGGTCCAGACCGTGAAGGAAGCGGGCGAAGCCGCCATGCGGTCGGCGGTCGCGGAAAAGACTTTGGACGATACGTTTTCGGGCGAAGGGCGCGCGCAGATCGAACAGCGCGTGCTGCGGCGGATGCAATCCATTCTCGATT